>NZ_AYYY01000020.1:0-32404 GCF_001436295.1 Paucilactobacillus vaccinostercus DSM 20634
TCAAAATTCGAGGTGATGGCTCAATTAATTTTGCCGGTCTGTTATTGGGTGCTTACATTACGTGCTTACCAAAAAGAACACAAAAAAAAGATCGAGGGCCTTCTCTAACCTCGATCTTCTTTGATTAACAACAGGAAGGTGACGTGCAACTGCCTAATTGTTTACTTACATTTAAATCTATTGGTCTCGCCTCAATGGTTCTATCCATCGCCTGAAATCGGTGGATCCCGGCGCCTAACGATGGTTTTATATGGGATCTTTTGAGCAACCTACCCGATCTAGTGTTCTAAATATGGCGGTAGGTCTCAGCTTTATCGTTGGATACTTGGTACCTTGGTACTCAATTCTGTGGTTCTTAATTCTTATACGTGGTACTTGGTGTTGCGGTTCTTGGTTCACTTACATGGTTCTGTTTACTAACTGTGGTACTCTTCTTGGTGATCTTTGTTCCACCTAGTAGGCTAGTCACTACCTGCTTAACTAAATGGGTAACATCAATCTTTGGTTCTATGAGTACGGTGAAAATCTTACAAACAAACTTTAAATCTCGTGGTGCTCTAAAACTTAAAACTTGTGGTAATTTGTTACGTAATACAAGGAGTTTCTGTGTGAGAAGGTTTTGAAGCAGCTACACGTAAAACTTACCTTTCCTGTAATTGTATATTACCATGATCCCGACCCTAGATCAATGAAAGCACTTCGATTTAGTGATTAATTTTCGTATGCAAATTCAATAACTGACTTTATTATTTTAAGTAGTTCTCTTACAACCGCAAAGAGACACCGATTTGACCCATGTGCGGGTGCAGATCAGTGTCTCTTTGCGTGGTACCATGTTGAATTATTTTGTTGAGGTTATTTTTATTTCGTCAAGCTGGTCTTAGCAGGTGCCTAGCCTTCGCGTGAGTACGTTGCTAAGTCTGCCAAGATTTGATCCAAGAATTCAGCCTTGGTCTTGGTATTTTGATCCGTTTCACCGTACAGACGAACTGTTACCTTGTTGTCAGCGACTTCGTTGTCACCAACTACCAATGTGTACGGCACCTTCTTCGTTTGGGCTTCACGAATCTTGTAGCCCATCTTTTCGTTCCGGTGGTCTACCGAAGCACGGATGCCGGCTGCAGCCAATTCGTTACGTAGCTTGTCAGCGTAATCGCCATGAACGTCATCCTTAACGGGAATGATCTTCACTTGTTCTGGTGACAACCATGTTGGGAAGGCGCCCTTGTACATTTCTGTCAGGTAAGCCGTGAAACGTTCCATCGTTGACACAAGACCCCGGTGAATCATGATTGGACGATGGTCTTGGCCATCTTCACCGACGTAGTGGAGGTCAAATTGCTTAGGCAACATGAAGTCCAATTGGATCGTTGACAACGTTTCGTCGTTACCCAAAGCCGTCTTCGTTTGCACATCCAACTTAGGACCGTAGAAGGCAGCTTCGCCTTCTGCTTCGTAGTATTCCAGTCCCATGTCGTCCATGGCTTGCTTCAACATGCTCTGGGCGTTGTTCCACATTTCGTCATCGTCGAAGTACTTTTCCGTGTTCTTTGGATCACGGTAGCTCAAACGGAACGTGTAATCGTTAATGTCAAAGTCATGATAAACTTCGATCATTAACTTCAAGATACTCTTGAATTCATCCAAAATTTGGTTTGGTGCAACGAACGTGTGACCATCGTTCAAGGTCATTTCACGAACCCGTTGTAACCCTGACAGGGCGCCAGATTTTTCGTAACGGTGCATCATCCCTAATTCAGCAATCCGCAATGGCAATTCACGGTATGACCGAATGTGGTGCTTGTAAACTTGGATGTGACTTGGGCAGTTCATTGGCCGTAATTCAAGTTGTTCACCGTCCCCCATGTCCATTGGTGGGAACATGTCTTCACGGTAGTGTTGCCAGTGACCTGAAGTCTTGTAGACGTCTAGGTTCATCAAAACTGGGGTGTAAACGTGGTTGTAGCCGTTGGCAACTTCCTTGTCGATAATATAACGTTCGATTGTCCGACGAATGGTCGCCCCTTTTGGCATCCAGTAAGGAAGGCCGGCGCCAACTTTAGGATCCACGAAGAACAAGTCTAGGTCGTTTCCGATCACACGGTGATCCCGTTCCTTAGCTTCTTGCCGACGTTGTAAGTCAGCTTCGAGTTCGTCTTTCTTGAAGAAGACCGTCCCGTAAATCCGTTGCAACATTGGGTTTGATGACTTGCCTTCCCAATATGCACCGGCTACTGACAAGAGTTCATAGTTCTTCAAAACATTGGCATATGGCAAGATCGCGTTATTGGCAACGGCAATCACGTCGCCCACCTTGTAAACGGCCACTTGGCCGTCCTGGGCAGCCGCCTTGATCAATGCATTTGAGAATTGATCGTCGCTCGCCTGGGCCAAGGCATCGTCCAAGGGCACCGTGGCTAATTCAATCTTAGCATCGTCTTTGGCAAACTTCTTGATTGCAGCAGCTAAGCCTTCCAATTGGTCGGCTGAAACTTGGGCATCATCCTTGTCAGAATCAACGTAAAAGCCGTCATCAGTGGCGGCGCCGTCACCTAAACGGATGCCGGGGAATTCCTGCTTCAAAGCAGCCTTGAGTAATAGGGCTGTGGTTTGACGCAGTGCCTGTAATGCTTCTTGTGAGTCACGATCAACTTTGTTAGCTGAACCGTCTGGTGATAAAACTAGAACTTGTGCCATATGTCTCTCTCCTTTTCGATGTTGTGTTCGTCTTTCCTTCAACCGGAATAACTTGCACATAAAATAAAAAAGTCCCTAGTATCATGATTGATACTAGGGACGTCATTAACAGTTTAACGTGGTTCCACCCATCTTCGCGAAACGGGTGCGATTAGTCGCAGAAAGTTTCGCCTCTAATGGTCTGGTAACGGGAACCGCCCGAACTTCCTTATTTCGGAAGTGGATCATCGAAGGTAGTACCGACTAGGTTGCCTCATAACTAAGATCTCAGCCTATGTCTTAGTTTCTCTGACGGGTTTGCTAGTCGACTCGTCCTTCAATCCAAAATGAATTATAGCACGGCGCTGTAAAAACGCAAGAGCTTTATCGAATCATGAGCCTCACATTTCCACACACGATACCCGAAATCCAAGCCCCAACAGCCTACACAAAGTAGGTTTTCCAAAAGTATATCAGGCTTAAGATCGTCACGATTACGAGCAACAATCCAGAGCCGCGAAACCATTTCGGATGTTGCCGATTAATCCCGTACGCCAACAACATCAGGCCCCAAACGGCAATCACGCCCTTGTCCATTGCTGATAGTGCTGTCAGCCAAGCTACCAATTGATTGTTCATGCGCTCGATCTCCTTTCGCAGTGGCAACCGTATAGTGCCGGCTTCCCACAGGTATACCTCTAGTATACGAAATGCGATCAGTAAATGCACTAGCTTCGCGAGTTGTTTCACTCACAACGCCGCAGCGTTATAGCGTATCGTCAGCCGTAATTTCCCGTACTACCCGGCACGGGTTACCGACAGCCAGTGAATTGGCAGGTATATCGCGGGTCACCACACTCCCCGCACCGATGACACAGCCGGCCCCAATCGTCACACCACCAATAATCGTGACGTTGCCCGCAATCCAACAGTTATTGCCAATTGTGATCGGCGTCGCGTGCTCATAGCTATAATCCACGCCGTCACGATCCTTAGTCTTCATGTTGCGCTGCTGATACCGCAGGGGATGCAAAGCCGTGAACAACGATACGTTTGGCCCGCACATCACGTTATCGCCAATCGTAATGGGGGCTTCATCCAACACCGTGAAGTTAAAGTTCGCGTAGAAATTATCACCGACCGTTGTGTACTGACCGTAATCAAACTGGATCGGTCCTTGCAGGTACGTGCCACTACCGTGATGGGGCATCAACTGATCCACAATGGTCTGCCGCGCCGCCTCATCGGTTTCTAGCAACTGGTTATATTGCGCGCATAGCTGGTGCGCCACGCCCCGGCGGATTACCAGCTCATCGGCCATGGAATTATACATTTCTCCGGCCAGCATTTTTTGTTCATCGGTTTGGTTCGTCATCGTTTAACTCCCCCTCTGTGGTTTGACACTATTATAGCGAAGATCGCAGTCGGGGATAAGGCAGGTTTCTTACCGGTTTTTGTGGTTTTATACGCTTATTTTTTATCTGTATTCAAAAAAGTAGCAAGTCATATTTGTGCTTGACTCACTACTTACAAATTATTTGATTAAGTTGGGTTCTGTGAGACAGAAGCCTGCGCTTAACCCAATAATTGTAACCATCCCCAAACCCGGGATCATCACAATTATCACGTTAATGCTCAACTTCTAACCGTCTCACGCCACACCCTATTTGGCTGCAATATATCCTTGGGCCTTCAATAGTTCGGCACACAAGATTGCGCCACCAGCGGCCCCACGTGAAGTGTTGTGTGACAAACCGACAAACTTCCAGTCGAAAATTTTATCTGGACGCAAGCGACCAATCGAAATGCCCATGCCGTTTTCATAGTTCACATCATAGCGCACTTGTGGCCGGTCGTCTTCCGTCATGTATTGGATGAATTGCTTAGGTGCACTTGGCAATTCAAGCTCTTGTGGCACACCACGATAGCTTTCCAAAGCCTCAATCAGGTCTTCCTTGGTTGGGTTTTGCTTGAAGTTCACGAAGGCGGCTGCCGTGTGACCGTACAGCACAGGAACCCGCAAGCATTGGCTCGTAATGGCGGGCGTTTCAGCCGACACAATTTGCTTCTTTTCATCGTCGACATGACCCCAAATCTTAAGGGGTTCGTCTTCTGACTTCGCTTCTTCACCAGCGATATAGGGAATGACGTTGCCAATAATTTCAGGCGCATCCTCTAACGTCTTGCCGGCACCAGAAATTGCTTGGTAAGTCGTCGCAATCACTTGGGTTGGTTCGAACTTCTTCCAAGCAGATAGTGCAGGGGTGTAGCTTTGGATCGAACAGTTCGGCTTTACCGCGATAAACCCGCGCTTAGTGCCCAACCGTTCCCGTTGATATTTGATCACATCTGAATGATCTGGGTTGATTTCTGGCACGATCATTGGCACATCTGGTGTCCAACGGTGCGCGCTGTTATTTGAAACCACGGGTGTCTCAGTTTTTGCATATTCTTCTTCAATCACCCGAATTTCGTCTTTCGACATGCTGACAGCGGAAAAGACGAAGTCCACCTGTGACGTCACAGCTTCGATGTCTTTAACATCTAAAACCGTTAAATCTTTGACACCGGCCGGAATTGGATCTTGCATCTTCCAACGTCCCGCAATGGATTCTTCATAGGTCTGGCCGGCACTATGCGCACTGGCAGCAACAACCTTCACTTCAAACCACGGATGGTTTGCTAACAACGTCACGTAACGCTGGCCAACCATTCCCGTAGCACCAATCACACCAACTCTTAACTTTTCACCCATATCTCTAACCTCACTTTTAGTCGTTACATCCGCTTTAGTATAGTAAATTTTGATGAAAAATCAATTAAAAAATCTTAATAATTTTCACAAAAATTCATGTAAACCGTTTTCTTTCGCTATTCAGCGCGGTTTCGGTGAATCACCGAATAGGCCACGAATAACGCCACAAACCAGATTACTGAAAGTGCGAGCGGAATGCGTTGTTCAGGATCTAATAATAGAAAGATTAACACGGCACCGAAGAAAATCAAGCTTAGATAATCGGTCACCGGATATCCGGGCATTGAAAACGCCTTAATCCCTTGGGGATGGGCCTGTCGAAACTTGATGTGACACCAGATCATGATCAACCACACGAACACAAAGTTAATCGTTGACACCCCTGAAATCATATTGAAGATGCCGGAAGGCATGAGGTAATTCAAAATAACAACGACAAACAAAATGGCAGATGAGAAATGTAAGGCCGTATTAGGAACCATATGGCGGCTAAGCTTGGTAAAGCTTTGCATGGCGTTCCCACCACTTGCCAGCGCGTGCAGCGTCCGGCTCGTACTAAAGATCGCACTATTGGTGGCCGACATCGCCGCCGTTAACACGACAAAGTTTAAAATGGCCGCGGCACTGGTAATCCCAATTCCGGAAAAGACCTGCACAAACGGACTGGACGTCGTTGTAATGCGGTTCCACGGTGCCACACACATGATGGCAATCATTGACCCAATATAGAACAACCCAATCCGGATGGGCAAACTGTTGATTGCGCGCGGTAAATCTCGTTCGGGGTCCTTCGTTTCACCGGCCGTCAATCCGACCATTTCAATTCCGACGAAGGCAAAAACTACCATTTGGAACGACATCAAGAAGCCAATCGGCCCCGTTGGGAAAATGCCCCCATGAGAAACTAAGTTGCTAAACGAAGCCGTGGTATTCCCTGAATGATAATGAAAAATGGTCATCCCCAGCCCCACGACGATCAACGCGATGATCGCAGCCACCTTGATCATTGAAAACCAAGATTCGAATTCCCCGAACATTCCGACGTTAATCAGGTTCACCATCAATAGTAAAATAATGATTACTAGCGGGCCAACCCACTGTGGCAAATGTGGGAACCAGTACTTCAGGTAGATCCCAGTGGCCGTCAAATCCGCCATTGCCAGACTGAGCCAGCAAGACCAGTACGTCCAACCGGCCACAAATTCCATGCGATCCCCCAGATACTGCTTAACGAAATCTAAGAATGAGTGTTTGCTAATGTCAGACAGCAGCAATTCACCGACGGCACGCATCATAAAGAAACAAAAGATACCGACAATGAGGTACGATAAAATGATCGACGGACCGGCTTTACGAATCGCACTCCCTGATCCTAAAAACAGACCCGTGCCGATGGCACCACCGATGGCAATCATTTGGATATGCCGACTCTGCAATGATCGTGATAACTTTCGATTTTCGTCCACTGTTTTTCCTCCTACTATCGTTCTGCCAATGACTGATACTTGAAATATAATTGCGATTACTGTTTTGATTTTGCTTGGGGCGTTAACTGAGAGTTGGCGGTTGCTGGTTTGGCTGAAACGTGCTCAGCAACACAGACGCCTAGCATATAAAGCCTAATCACCACCATGCTTGAAACCCACAACCATAATGGTGATTAGGCTTTATATGACGGCGTCTACCCGTGTTGCTTCGCACTCTAACCAAATAAAAAAGTCCCCAGTACGCACACATGTCGTACCAGGGACGCTAATTTCTTTTTAACGCGGTTCCACCCAAGCTTTACAGCCCGCTTCGCGAACTGCCTCTTGTGGTCGATATTGGGACCACCCATCTTACTGCCATTTTCCCGGTTGCTAGCTCTCAGCCTCGCCAGCATCTCTGTCTTCCGTCTCTCGAGATTAATGCTATTATACAAATCCTCACATAAATGTCAATACGACACCTAGCCGTAACTCAAAGTTATCCATCACTTTGAAACCGGTCTAATGTCACTACTACCAGTCCTTACAGCGATTATCCAAACATTTTAAAAAAATTCGAATTGTCGTTCGTTTTTTGCTGTTTTCGGAGAAAGTGTTACACTATCTTCATCTATCAAAAAGGACGTGATCCGCTTGCCCCAACCTAAAGTATGGCTTATTACAGGAACCTCGACCGGCTTCGGTCGTCAACTCGTTGAAGCTCTCCGTGCAACCGATGCTAAAATCGTTGCCACTGCTCGAAATATTGAGAAAATCGCCGACTGGACCGGTGAGAAAAACATGCTCACCCTCCAATTAGATGTCACCAATCAGACACAAATTGATGCCGCCATTCAAGCCACCAAAGCGGAATTTGGCCGCATCGACGTCCTCGTCAACAACGCCGGCTGGGGCTACTTTGGCTCCGTCGAAGAAGGCGAAATTGACGTGGCCCGCCAACTAATGGAAACTAATTTCTGGGGTCTAGCTAATATGACCCGAGCCGTACTTCCAACCATGCGGGCACAAAAATCCGGGCAAATCTTTAACTTGTCCTCCATTGCTGGCTTAGTTAGCGGGGCCGGTCTTGGCTACTACAACGCCACTAAACATGCGGTAGAAGGTCTCACCAAGGCGCTCTACCAAGAAGTCACCCCACTAGGAATTCACGTCACCAACGTGGAACCCGGCCCATTTCGGACGGATTGGGCGGGTCGTTCCCACCGCTCGGCACCGATGAACATTGCCGACTATGAGGCTACCGCCCACAAAACCACCAAGAACGTCGAAGGCTTCTCGGGGACTCAAGACGGCTCGCCCGCCCTTGTCGCCCAAGCGATCATCAAGATCAGCAATAGCACTAAACCACCACTGCACTTTCTGGCGGGCACCAACGCATATAACCGAGCTCACGAAGAACTCGAACAGGAAGCCATCGAATTTGATACCTGGGCCGATGACTCCACCCACCTGTACTACGGCGATGAGCACTACTGGCAATAATGCGACTAATCGCTAATCGTCACGGCGGTCCCAATCACCAGTACCGTGTCGCCCACTTGTGAAGCTGTTTCAGAGACGCTCACGCCGACAATGGCGTTGGCGCCTTTTTCTTTGGCGTCCGCCATCAGCCGTGTCATCGCCATGTCGAAATAATGCTTCTTCATGTCAGAATACAGCACCAGTTCACCACCCATCAACGATTTTAGTGATTGTTTGATCTCGGCCTTAATGCCCTTATCAAAGCTCCGCGAATAGGTAATATTCCCGCTAGCAATACCGTGATAGGCCGTAATTTGTTTACCGGCAATTGCCGCATTTGTCGTTACAATCATGTGAGTGCCCTCCAGCAATCGTATCGTGTCAGCTAACACAATCATGTTAGCTTTTGTTTCTAGTTTACCCATCCCCAGCATAAAAGCCCAGCAAAAATTTGCTGGGCTTTTTTCTGTCCTTCATTATACGGTGCGCCGCTGCTTGACGATCCAAACGTAGCCCCACTCACTGGCTTGAATCCAAAAGTAACAAAACACTACGCCACCAAGCTCGCCGATCAGCGAACTTTGCGTCTGTGAAAGTTCCACCAGCCCCGTCACCAACACGAGGAGCAGTAAGCAAGCGTTCATCAACCGCCCACCGCGGTGCTGCGTGACCCGCTCTACTAGGTAAACCAAGTATACAAACAGGCTCACCGTAAACAGATGGGGCGCCGGAAAACTAATGGTCTGTGGCACCGTTTGCGTACTCATAATGCCCGTGCCGTCAACGCCAAGCTGAATCAGCCAACACATCATCTGCCCGATACCGGCCGTCAGGACTAGCCACAGTGCCAGTCCACGCTCGTGGTGGATCATCAGCACGCCCACTAGCAGGAGAAATCCGAGTTCCACCACCGGCCAGCGACTAAGCATTAAAATTAAGCGGCCAAACGCACTCCGATGGGTAAAATAGTGATCTGTGAGCCGTGTTACGGTTTCATTAAAGCGCTGTGCCAATTGGGCATGCGTCGAAATTAAATTGCCGAGGACGATAAACATCATCCCCGATATCATCACGTATAGTGATCGTGATTTTTGCGTATTCATTTTGACCATTTCCTCGAAGTCGTCACTTAATTCTCGGCAACAATTTATTTTGTCGTTTAACCGTGTCCGAAATATTTTCGTGCAAGACATACTGATTAATCAGGTTGATGATCTGCCGGTTCTGTGGGAGTTGATGATGGTTCGTCGCCACCCCCGTCACCACAATTTCCGTGTAACTCGCCACCTGATTTTGGAAGACGTACTTCCCGCTATCGACGCTCATAAACGGTACGGTACCATCGCCACTATAATTTTGCGTCCCCGCAATTGAATACACCTTTAGCGTGGTTGGCAGCTGCTTGCGCTCGCGGATCAAATCCTTGAGCATTTGTGTTTTCTTCGCGGTCCGTCGTTCCAAATTGTAGGGCGACGCAATCGTTAACAGCCGTTCAGCCGTCACATGCGCGGGTAAATAACGCTCCAGAAACAGCGTCAACACGATGCCCCCGTTCGAATGGCCCACCGCGCTAAAGTGGTTGAAGTGGTACAGCTTCATCAATGCCCGAAACGCAATACTGAACCAGCGTGCCTGCTGCTTGATATTGGCATACCCGTCCCGATTATTACTAAACGCCACGACGATAAACGGGTGACGATCCCCCTTACGAATTCGGCCCGTGTAGGTGAGATGGTCATCTTTACCGACCTTAACCTTCAGGACACTATGGGGTTGCCGCCCCCGGTTTAACCGGCGAATGAGGGGGTCAAACCGATTTTGGCTCGCCGAACTTCCCGGCACCAAAAATACTGGAGCAATGGTCGACGGCACCTCATGACGCAACGTTTTAACCTGCCGTTTTTGCCACACAGCACCAAACGTTGCCAAACAAATGACGACCGCCACCGATCCGGTCCATTTAGCCCATCGTTTCATCATGCTCATTTTTATCCTCCAATTGTTGCACGGCCAATTTTACAAACGGCCAGTAAATCGCCACCGCGACCACCACGGTTAGACACCCGACAAAGAGGGCCACCAAGTTGCCGTTGGTTGCGAGAAACCCCCGCAAAAAGCCCGGTGTCGTGGCGGGAACCGGATAAACGCTCGGTGGCAACCACCGCACCGTCGTCAAGCCGATCGGTATTAAGCAGGCGACCACACTACTAGTCACAAACGGAACGACCATAATTGGATTCAACATGATGGGCAACGTGAGGGTGAGCGGGGCACCGACGTTAAATAGTGCCGGCCACTTCGACGCCCGTGCTGGTGATTGTGCCTGATGCCGCGTAAGTAGCCACACGGCTAAAACGGCCGCTAAGAGCATGCCAGGTCCGCCCGTGTTCGCATACGTCGTCGCAATCGCATGGAGATTAATCGGCCACGGAACCCGAGTTAAGTGATGCGTTGTTAGTGCGTAGCTCAAATTCTGGTGAACCGCTACGCTTCCCCCATTATAGTTGCCGGCCCCGATTGTGCCGGTCATTCCGATTAGATTTAAGAAACAATTTACCATCACGCACACCACGATCCAAAGCGGCGCATGGCGACCCAAAATTGGCCATAGGGCCCCGTACAAATCACCCCGCGACCAATCCGGCACCAGCAACACCCAGAGAATTGTGCCGCCAAAGACCAGCCCCACTTCTCCCAGCAGTAATGCGGTGGCGTAACGGCCCCACCGGTTAAACAGCCAGCTGGTGATCAATCCGAGAATAATGGCACCCCCAAAACTGGGCAGTACCTGCCCCTCCAAGTTGAGAAACCGTGGTAGTTGCAAGACATCGACGTCGAGCATGACCGGTTCGGTAAACCGGAGAAGCACTAACGCCACAATTGCACTACTACAGGCCGGCACCCGAAACTGCGGGCGGACGAGGCGGGCAGTAAAGAGCCCGGCAAATCCCAGCAGTACCGCTAAATTCAGCAAAAAGCTCAGTTGCGCAATAAACGGTGCCAGTAGTTTAAGAAGCGGGATCGTCGTTGAAAGACTGAAAATTTGGTTCAAAAAACCATGTTTGGCAAAGATGGTCAGGTTCACCGTGGCCAGTCCCGCGGCCCCGTATAGTAATGTCTGCAGCTGGCGTAACGCCGCGTATAGTTGTTGAACCGTTCGGTGGGCCAGCCACCAACGATTCACCGTCATCACCCAATGCACAAGGTCACCTAGTTTCTAAGTTATTGACGCCAACGCGTTAAAGGCGTCAGCAATTTTCTTGATTCCCATTCCGGGAATTTGATAGTTACTGAGCAAAATGACCGCATTTTGCCCATTAGCACTGATGCGTAAAGTCCCTTCGAATCCATAACCAGCTCCATTTACGGATCGTAACCGGTCATTAATATAGAAGCCGGCCCCGTACGTGCTTGGTGATCCTGATCGGTACAACTGATGAACAGCTGATAAGGAGATAAGTTGGCCCCGTAAAATCGCCCGGGTCATCCGGTATAGATCTCCGGTACTCATATATAACTGCCCCGTTCCGAGTTCATCGTGCTCCCACGCCAGTTGGCGACCGGCAGGATGATCGTACGTGTTCAGTGCCGTCTGCACCCCCGTACTGTTATACCCCATAGCGGCTAATTGCTGGGACGCCACATTATAGGCAAAAACGGTGTGCTTCAAATGAAGGCGCGCGATCACCCGTTGCTGAACCAACGTCTGATATCGTTGGCCACTCGTTTGTTCCAAAATCCCCGCCAGTAAATTAAAATTCACCGGTTGATAGTTCCACTTGCCATGCATCGCGGGATTAAACCTTACCCGGTGCAGATCACTGGCGATAATTCGCCGATCACTCATCACCGTCGTCGGTCCGACCGCCCCCGTCATTGATAGTCCCGACGTCATATCCAACATTTGGCGGATCGTAATGTGGCGCGCTCCGGGAGCCGTGGGATAAAACCGACTGAGGCAGTCGTTTAGAGACACCTTCCCGGCGGTCACTTGCTGCATCAGTAGCGCTGCCGTGATCATCTTTTGAATCGAATCGATTTCATACATCGTCTGCCGCCGATTTGGCACTTGGGCGCCATTATCGGCCATCCCCCGTGCAACCGTCATCACCTCACGACCGTGCCGAAAAATACTGCACGTTCCCGAAAAATGGGTCTCAGAAAGGACTCGCGTGACTTGCTTTTGCTGCGGTGCCGCGAGCTGGGGTGTCACCGTTGTCGTCTGATGAACCGTCTTTGTGCGGGTACGGTCAGCACGACGAACACCCACGGCAAGCGCCGCTACTAACATAAGTAGCGGCACCAACGTCCATTTTAATAATCGTTTATTCATTTTCTTTTCCGCCTACTTGTTCTGTGATAACTGCCATGTTCGACTGAAAAAGCGGTTTTGTATCCGATAGTGTGCTGCTGGTTGCTTGCGTGATAGGAAGGGCTTCACTTGCTGATCCATCTTTAGCCAGCCCCGCCAGCCGAGATGAATCGTATCTTCCATGAAGTACTTCTGCCCACCATCATGGGTGAGATCGACAATGTGAGTAAAGCCTTGCGATTGCAGCTGCGTTTTAATTTTATGATCCGTTTGCGCGTACATTTTGTCAGATAAGCCGGTATACTTGGCCCACTTATGATTCACTGGTGGAATCACCACCATGACTTGCACGTGATACTTAGCAAACTGGCTGAGTAATAGTTCCATATCCGAATACTCCGGCGATTGCGTGTAGTTAAAGTTCCGTTCCGCCTGTCGGAGGTTCTGAACATTGTGCCCACGCAACCGTAAATTATAAAACGAATCTTTAACGCCGAACCGGTTATTGCCAGTAGCCTGTGCCCCTAGCCGGTTGGCAACCTTCGTTAACTGGGCCGTCGAATCATGGGCGGGTAATTGCCGTTCCGCCTGCTGAATATGCCGGAGCCGGCGACCGGAAACTAACCGGGAATATAAATCATCGGCGTTCACCAGCAATTTTTCCTTGGTCGTCAAGTACGTCCGTTGCCCTGAAGTAATGGCTTTCCCCGCCGCCACGTTGGTAATGGCAGCCTTCATGATTCGATCACTGCTGGCCGATGGCATTGTCAGTAACCGCTGGGCCGCGTAACGGGTAGCCACGCTGTCATGAGCGTGCGTCAACCAATGAATTGTTTCCAGCGGAGAATAGTAATAGTCAAAGGCGGTCGGCATCTGCCCCTGTTTGGTAAACCACTGCGGTGAAACAATGAACACCACCTTGCGATTCTTGAGATGGCGCATCACACCACTCAGCGCGAAATAGTGCACCAGCGACTGGGTCCCCGGCTTTCCCAGCAAAAAAGGCTGGTAAGACCGGTGGTACTTCGTCGCGAGAACGCTCGGATGCAGCGGATCCATCCGGGAGAGCTCAGATGAGCCAATAAACGGAACGTAGCCGTCATCAATGGCCTGAGATTTAATTTTGTTACCCTTAAACACGTTGGTCGATAGGGAAACGGCCGCCTTTTGTTCGGTCTGCTTACTGACGTTCCCGAACCCCTGCGGCACGATAAACACCACTGCCACAAGGGCGACGGCCACGATGACCGGTCCAATAATCTGCCAAATGGTTTTATGCGCGTTCATTGCATTGAAGCCACCTTCTCAATAATTTTGTTGGGCGTATTCCATTGATTACGATCGAATTCGGAGATCGGCACATCGATGCCGCATTGGTCCTGCAGTTCTAGTAACATTTCGACGGTCGCCATTGAGTCGACTAAGCCCGAGTCAAAGATATTTTGGTCCAAATCATCACTGACGTCAGCACCGGTAATATCTTGTAAAATTGCAATAATTGTTTGTTTTGTATCCATGTTAAACGACTCCCTTTTTATATTAAATTCTAAGTTGCAGCTTATCTGCGTCCGCCGACACTACTTAAACCACAGGACGTTCAAAAATCCTGAGAAAATCAAGAAACTAAAGCAGACGATATTAAACGTGGTAAAAATGGCTAGGCCCTCCGTCCAGCGATTATGTGGTAAGCCCTGGTGACGTTTCTTAAAGCGTAGCCAGTAATCGTTGATGATAATGGCACTGGCATGAAACAGACCGTACACGATGTAAAACCACGTTACCCCATGCCAGAACCCCATGATCAAGAAGTTCACTAGGTAAGCGCATTGCGAAATCCGTACCCGATTCTTGACTAATTTATGCTTCATTAAGAAAAACGTGAACCGCATGAAAATGAAGTCGCGGAACCAAAACGATAGCGTCATATGCCAACGATTCCAAAAATCTTTAATGTTGTGTGCCGCAAATGGGCGGTTAAAGTTCATCGGTGTTTCGATTCCCATCAGGTAACTAATCGCGACGGCAAACAAACTGTAGCCCGCAAAGTCGAAGAACAGGTACATGCTATAGGTGTACATATACCCCAGCAACGGCAGCGATAAGCCGGTATGGAAGAAGGCTGCCCGTTGTAACAGGGCCGCATGCGCGACCTCCGGTAATAGCAACTTGCCAAAGATGTACCCGAGCACGAACTTATATAAAAATCCTAAAAAGAGGTAAAAGACCGCCTTATTTAGTAATTGAAGGTATTTTGCGCGCTCCGGTGCCGTGCGATAGTCCTTTTCGAAGCGGCGGTACCGATCAATCGGGCCAGACGAAATCGTTGGGAAGAAGAGCAAAAAGCGCAGAAACGGAAGCGGCTGAAAGGCCTTAATCGTGCCGTCACGAAGCTCCATCACCATCTGGACGGCTTTGAACGTCAGGTAACTAATACCGAGAAATCCGAGTAAGGATTGGCTCCCTACCTGAATCGCCGGCGTCACCTTCACAACGACCAAGGGCACAATTGCGACCACGACCGCAGCCACAAAGACACTTGTCTGATTATTGCGACGACGGTAACGGGCATAGCCCCCGACAATCAACAGTTGGTAGAGGACGTACCCGATTAGCGCTACGCCCTGATGCCAGTGATCACCACCAAACGTCAGCACGATGAACACCAGTGAAAAGAGCGTTTCGTAGGCCACGAAGCGTTTACCGTGATACAGTCCCACGATAATTGGTAATAAACAGAGCCCAATGATGATAAAGTAGCTCGGCGACGCGTATGGTTGTAAATTAACCATTCGGGTTGACCTCCTTGATCAGGGCCTTGATGTCGACCTTGCCATTCATATTCAACGGTAGCTGATCACGGTACACAAACTGCTGTGGCATCATGTACGGCATCAGTTCCGTTTGTAAGGCCCGCTTAATGGTTTCGGTCAGCGTCGCATTGGTCTGCGCCAGATCCTGTTTGGTCTTCGTCACGACATAGGCAATCAGCGCTGCCACCTTATGCTCGTGATTATACTTCGGCACAATCACACCCTGATGAACTTGGGGTTGCTTGTTGAGGTAATGGTTCATTTCTTCTAATTCGATTCGATAACCATGCATCTTAATTTGAAAATCCATGCGCCCACCAAAGAATAGAAGGCCGTCCGCAGTTTGAACCCCGACATCCCCAGTATGGTAGGCTGGGTACTGATCGCTGGGATCAAACGCCTGCGCAGTCTTATCCGGTGCGTTCAGGTACCCCTGCGAAACCGTGGGGCCACTGATCATGATCTCACCAGACTGATCAGCACCGGTGCTTGCTACCCACACTCGGGTATCGGCTTTCGCATACCCAATCGGTAACCGGTCGTAACGGTTCAAAATATCATCAGTGATCTCGATGGCTGTCACGGCCACCGTCGTTTCGGTTGGACCGTACGTGTTGAAGATTCGAGCCTGCGGAAACCGTTGCTTCAACCGTCGTGCCGTGCTAGCCGTGAGTTCCTCCCCGCAAAAACAGAAATGAGTCAGTTGTGGATAGTGCGCCTGATCAAAGGTTTTGGCGAGCAAGCAAATATCCGCAAACGAAGGCGTTGAGACCCAAAAATTAATTTTTAAGTTGCCTAACGCGCTGAACAGGCGCTTGAAGTCGCCGGTGGTTTCCCGGTCTAGCGCCTGAAGCTCGCCCCCGAGCAACAAGGTAGGATAAAGATCCATCACCGAAAGATCAAAGGAATAGGCCGTTTGCGATAGCCCAACCACGTGTTGTGGTAGCCCGAAATCTTGCACCATCCAGTCAACGAAGCTGCGCAGGTTGTCGTGACTGATTTGAACCCCCTTCGGCTTGCCGGTCGTCCCCGACGTAAAAATAATGTAGAAAATCTGATCCCCGTTAACCGGATGCGTCAACGAGTAGGGCACGACTTGTTGGCAAATTAGATTGAGGGCGGCTGGGGCAATCACCTGTACGCCCGGTAGTGCGATGGGTAGGGCGTTAATCGCAATCACCAATGGAGCATGCGAAATTTCTTCAATCATGGTTAACCGCTCGGCTGGTGAATGCCGATCCACCGGAATGTAGGCGTGTCCCGATTTGGCACAGGCCAGCATAGCTACGATCGTGTTAAACGTCTGATCTCCGTACACAATGATCGGTGCATGATCAGCGAGTGCCAGCCGATCGATCTGCGCGGCCAGTGCGTCTGAACGTTGTTTGAGATCCCGGTAAGTATTCGTCGTCCCCAGATTGTCATAGACGATCCGAGCGGCATTTTGTTGCGCAATGGTATCAATTTCTTGGACTAAATTCATGTTGATCCCCCATTTACTAAAATTCGTTATAGATAAATCCACTATTATTCACGCCGCTATATCCGTAGAGGTAGATCAGCGCAATTAAAACTACAAAATAAAATCCCGTTTTTAGGACAAATGGCACGATTGGATGGGTCGTCATAAGTGACCGCAATTTGTGCATCTTCCTCACCTCGTTATTCATTTCAATACCCACGACGGGACTCAAAAAGCACCCCACCGCGGTGATAATTACAGCTATTCACTATAATTACCGCCCCGATGGGGTGCCATATAAGTTTGCTAAGAATTAAATTAAAGATTTTCAGAATGGGGCTGCCGCTCAAACGTCACGATGAACCGACTTCCCTGCGGATAATTATCCAAAACCTTGATCTGACCATGGTTAAGCTCCGTCAATCGCGTCACGATCGCCAAGCCCAATCCGGTCCCTTCAATCTTTTGAGAACGCGATTTATCAGATCTAAAGAATCTATTAAAGATGAGTTGTTTTTCCTCATCTTTCACTCCGTTGCCCTGATCGGCCACCTCAAATGCGACCTGCTGCGCGGTTTGAGTAACCTTGACCGTAATGGTCGACTGACGTGGGGAATACTTATGGGCATTGCTCAGCAACGAGACCATAATCTGTTGAATACTATCTTGGTTGGCCGTTAACATGACCGGCTCTGTCGCGGCCAATACTAATGATTGCGATATGCCCGACTGATAGGCCGCACAAACATCGCGGGCCACTGCTCCGAGGTCAAACGTCTGGGTACCCAACTCAGCATTGTCCATTCGCGACAGCTGCAACAAGCTCTCCAACAAGTGCTGCATCCGCAGGGACTCCTCGTCGATGAACCGGAGCGATTCGGGAATTAATTCCGGATAGTCCGTTCCCCGCCGCCGAATGAGGTTAACGTGGCCGCGAATCACCGCTAACGGCGTCCGGAGTTCATGGGACGCGTCCGACACAAATTGCCGATCTTTCAGTGCCGTGTCGTTGATAATTTTCAACAGGTGATTAAACTCCCGCGTCAGATCGTGGACTTCCTTTGGATTATCCGCGACCGGCAACTTTTCGTGGTGCGTCAGTTCACCGGAATTGACAAGTTGACTCGTCGCGTCCGTCAGCTCCTGAAGCGGTGTGTTGAGTTTTTGGGCCAGCTTGGAAATTGATCGCAATCCAATCAAAAAGATCACGATACAGACCGCCACAATGATACCAATAATGGTCAAAAATAGCCGGACAACGCGATTTAAACTCAGCCATATTTCGTACTTCTGAATCCGATGCTCATGCTTTTTTTCGCTAAAATGGTCATGATCGACGATGTGGTAGTACAGCCCCTGTCCATTACGATACTGAATATCTTTTACAATCGGCCAACTGCGGTAGTTATCGGCCAGAAAGTCCTTCGTATTTTTAGAATAGAATCGATCCCTCACTTTTCCTTCGGACGAAACCGTGATTTGAACGAAGGTATTGTGCGTGTTGAACGCACTCGTTTCACGCCAGTAATCCCAGTCGATCTTGTCGTTAATAATTGATTTTTTGAGGGATTGCATCAGTTCGGTCCCATTATTTTTCGTGCTGACCACCAAAAACGAGCCGACTACCGTAATAATCGACACGCTCATCAGTAATGTGACTAGGACCAGCACAATGGCATACGCCCGCGTAATCTGGCTGGCGCTGGTTTTAACCCGACTTTTTTTATTCGCCATGATCGTCCCTCAGCGAATATCCAATTCCCCGCACGGTCCGGATCGCCGAACATTTGCTGGTGTCGATCTTTTTTCGAACGTACCGAATATAGACGTCCACAATATTCGGATCCCCTTCAAAATTGACACCCCAAATTAAATTCAGCAGCTCATCGCGCGTCAAAACTTGGTTAGCATGCTGCATTAAAACTAATAGTAAATTATATTCGCGTTGCGTGAGGGCGATTAGATCCCCATCTCGTTTAACCGAACGTGCCTTGGTATCAAGCACCAAATGCCCAATGCGGTAAACCCGTTCCTTTTCCACTGGCTGGCTCGTCTGCCGTCGAATGGCGACCCGAATTCGGGCTAGCAGCTCTTCGATTTCAAACGGTTTTGTAATATAATCATCCGCCCCATTATCTAAGCCGGCCACCTTATCCCCAACGTAGTCCTTGGCCGTCATCATAATGACGGGGACATCGTCAGTTTGGCGAATTTTCTTTAACACCCGCAGGCCATCAACTTTGGGCAACATCCAGTCTAACAAGACCAGATCAATATTCCCTTGGTTGGCATGGTACGTTTCAAGGGCCTCAACCCCATCTGTCGCCGTCAAAATGTCATAGTCTTCGAATTTCAATTCGACCTGCAAATACGATAGTAGTCCCGCTTCATCTTCAACCAATAAAATCGTCGCCATTTGTTGTGCCTCCCAGTGTTTTCCTGATAAACCGCCTTTCATTATTCGTGAAACATCGGTTGATTGCAACCATTAACGGCGGGTGGCCCTATTTTTTTAGCTAACCTTAACAAAAAAATAGCTTCAAGGACTAACCCGTCCCCGAAGCACAGTAACCTTAATCTTTAATCGTTAGTGCGGTTGAACCGCATTAACCTGCTCAGGCGTTTCATGACGAGCAAACTTGAGCAACTCCGCGGCGTTTGGCGCGCCGTCCATAATCTTCATGGCTTCTAACTGCCCAATAACCTCGTTCACCGCATCGACCGTCTGCAACCCGGGAACCGAAATCTCCATCATCGTTAAATGGGCGTAAAGTACCCGCCAATTTTCGGCGGTCATCGTCACTGTAATTGGGGTATCTTTTTGGATCATTGTCGTTCACTCCCTTGTGGAACTTAAAAAAGTGCGGACAAACATTGACTAAGTTTCAAACTATTACCTCTGCTCATACCCGGATTATAACGAACATCTCTATGATAGTGACAACCAAACGATTTGAAATTGGTCGAATTAATGTAAGCGTTTAATAATTCTTTGCGTTTAATTTCCAACTGAACCCAGTCGGTCGATTCACTTCAAGCCCCCTATCTACCATCAAAATATGATAGGCTTTTCTTATAGCGCTATTAAACTAAGGGAGTTAGTAAAATTGAAGAAAATTATTGGGGGATTACTCGCCTTTCTGGCTATTTTTCTAGTGTCAGGAAACATCAAAGCATCAAAAAAAGCACCACTATCTAATCATCAACTCAAAACTGCAATTACACATATGACCCTTCAGCAAAAAATTGGGCAAATGTATGTCTCACGGGTTCAAACCACCCCTAAAGATACGGTTGCAACGCTGACCAAATATCAACTTGGCGCAATTATCTTATTTGGCCCTGATTTTGAAAATCAAACAAAATCGCAGTTCAAACAACGTATCACGGGCTACCAAAAAGCGGTTCAGATACCGCTGCTTGTCAGTACAGATCAGGAAGGCGGTGACGTTTCACGCTTAAGTTCCAATCCTAAGCTAACACATCAGCGGTCCTTCCCGTCACCACAAACCACTTATCAAAAGGACGGCCTCCAAGCCACTATTAAAGAAGCAAAACAAACGGCCAAAATTCTCCACGGACTGGGCATTAACTGGAATTTCGCACCAGTTGCAGATGTCACCGATGATTCAAATAGTTTCATTTATGCGCGTACTTTAGGAACGACTTTTTCAAAAACTGCCTCCTATATTAAAAAAGTAGTCCCTGCAATTCAGCACCAGCAGGTTGCCACCTCATTGAAGCATTTTCCTGGATACGGCAGTGCTGCCGACACGCATACTGGCTTCGCTAGTACGACTCGTTCCCTGGCTGATTTTGAAGCCAATGACTTCCTAACATTCAAAGCAGGGATTCAAAGCGGGGCCGATTCAATCCTCGTTTCACACATCGTCATGACCGCTGTCGATCCTGATCTTCCCGCATCCCTTTCACCCAAGGTCCATCAATTGCTGCGTAAACAACTTAAGTTTAACGGCGTCATCGTCACCGACGATCTGGCGATGGGCGCGATTACCAAATACGCCCAGCAACATCACGTTTCACCAGACCTTCTCGCTGTCGAAGCCGGCAACGATATGATTATGAGTGACCATTACAAAACTGGCATTCCTGCAATTGCACAAGCCGTCCAAAGTGGGCAAATCTCAGAGCACCAGATCAACCAATCGGTTTATCGAATTCTGACAATGAAAAACAAACTACACTTACTTGCCAAAAATCAATTGCCGTAACAAATAACTAACAGATTAATCCGAAGCACTACAACTGATTACTTCGCTGTTATAAAATAATTAGTAACATGTCTATACATCCATTTTAGGAGGGAAAATATGATTAAAATTTGTCCAAACTGCCAAGCATCAGTCGCGCCTGATGCTAAATTTTGTACCAGTTGTGGTTACGACCTGCGTGACATTGCCCCAATCGATCCAACCGCTGCCACAACCAGTACAGCAGATTCGGTGGCCGCCGACCAACAGGGAGCGCAACCGACCAGCGAGATGCCCAACGAAACCGCACAGTCAGCAACCAATGAGACAGCCAATGATGCGTCACAACCAACAGCAACTAACGCCGCACCCCACCGAACAACAATTACCATTGATACTGCTAATTTACAGCAAGCTTCCCAAAATTATTGGCAGTGGTTAGTAGGTTCTTGGAAAACGCCATTTAGCTTCCATACAACTAGTAAGTTTGCCGGATTGATTACTTTTGCAATTGAAGCCATCTTATTTGGAATTGGAATTGGTCACTACGTTCAAGCTGCTTTCAACGCGGTTAACGGTGTCGCCAACAGTACGGCCGCCCTGTTTTCATCAACCAAATCATCCAACTACTCCGTGAGCCTCGGATTCTATGTAGCAGTTATCTTGACCGTATTTATCTGTGCCATTGCGATGTCGGGGGTTACCTACCTGATTTCGCGAGCCACGGGTAGTGTTGGTCAAAACTTTGACTTCTTAGACTTTTTAAGCGTGATCGCCCATTACAGTAATCTGATTCTTATTTTAAATATCTGCTTTGACTTGGTTGCCTTCATCAGCGCTAGTGGTTCAGGATCATTTGTTTTGCTATTTATTATTTTAAGTTTAATTCCACTAGTATGGTCTATCGCCACCATCACAGCCGTCGTCGCCGACACCGCTAAGACTGGCTTAGACCGTATCTACGGCGCAATCTTTGCTAGCATTGCCAATAGTATTATTTATGCAATTGCATTTTCACTTGTGGGATCACAAGTTATGAGCATCGTCAGAGACTTCTCTTCCTCATTCCTCGATCTTTTTAGCTAAAGGAGCTATGTAAAATGTCAGAAAATAAGTTTTGCCCCAAATGTGGTCATGCTGTCAGTCCCAACGACGAATTTTGCCCCAACTGTGGGAACCGACTTTCGGTCGCACCACAAGCAACGCCCCAACAAGCCCCAAGTCGGTTGAGTCAAGCCGCTAATACAGCTACTCAGCCGAGTGCAACCGCTCCCCACGCACCACAAAAACCACTCAATAAAAAATTGCTTTACACAATCGGTGCTATCGTTATCGTCCTACTGGGTGGCTATCTTTTCGGCCGTAACTACTACCAACCCAACAAACAGGTTAACCGCATGATTACTGCTCTAACTGATAAAAATGCCAACGCTGCTAAGTATGTCACTTCAGATGACCCCACACTAAAAGAAAAAGTAGACTCAACCACAGTGGCCCCAATGCAAAAATATTTTAGTGCAAATAAGGACAAGGCGGCCGAATTAAAGTCAGCTCTCGAAGGTAGCGGATCATACGATTCAACCTACTCTCTTGTTCAAGACGGTCATGCTTGGCTAGTCTTTCCGCGGTATAAAATATCCGTCACGGCGAGCTACGTTAATTTAACAACAAATGAAAGCAATGTTAAGTTGTATCAGGACAACCAAAAAGTAGCAACATCATCAAGTGATACTCTATCTAAGCGGGTTGGTCCCCTCTTCCCAGGAACCTATACCTTTAAAGCTTCTGGTAACGTATCTGGCCGTCACTTAACTAACAAAACCACCATTGATGTTGGCTCTGATTCCAGTGACGTTGACTTATCTCTAAAATCATTAAGTTTCACCGTTACCGGTAACCCCGGTGCTGTCGTTTACTTGAACGATAAAAAAATTGGTAAGATCAATAAGAGTGGTGAACTCAAAGTTAACAACTATTCTGAAAATGGCAACATGGAATTATACGCAACCATGAAAGTGGACGGAAAAACGGTTAAATCTGATACGATTGACGTCGAAGATCAGGTTAGTGATGACGGAAGCAGCACAATCACGCCTACATTCAGCGGTATGGTGACGGAAGATCAGGCACAAAGCCTCTTACAGTCCACCTATGATGAAACCGAAAGTGGTAGTGAAGGTTCCAGTTCGGCCGACGATTTTGTTGGTGAAGAAGACAACAGCAGCTACAACGAACTGCTAGAATTTTTCGATAGTTTTAGCGAAGACGAAAGTTGGGATGTTGAAGTGTCAGATATCACCAGTGTTGTGCCAAGCAGCAATGGTGGTGCGACCGTCTCTTACAAAGTCAAGTATACCTTCTACAAAGACGACACCAAAAAGATCCAACAATTCACCTATAAAGGCGCCAAAATTGTTCAAAAAGATGGTGACTTCCTAATCAGTACCGTTGGTAAAACGGGCAAATCGCCTGATTGGGAGAAAACCTACGACAATTAGAACGTATAATTGTTCAATATCATTGACTTAACAATTAAAATGACGTGTTATCAAGGAAGTCAATCTTCCTGATAACACGTCATTTTTGCTTTTTTCTATTATCATGGTCATTCAGCACTGATATAACCAACGCTAATCCACCATTGTCTAAGCCATCATTCTCATGCGAGTTAATTTTCTTCGCCTACCGCAATAAACTTGCCCACAAAAACAGCAAACAGAAACGATAGTACCAGGTATGAGACAATAGCGATTGTTAATTGCATCAACATCTGCCATCTCCCTTTTGTCTATTTTTGATTCTAGAATCAATATTTATTATCTAACCCTGATTATCGCTGGTAAATTTGAAGATTTCAAGAACTTCGTCTTAAAGATTTGTTGTGTTCGTAATCTTTTTGCTAAGGAACTTAAGCTATTGTTTAGAATCCCTATTTTACTTGAAAGATTTACACTGATTGAAATGACGCTTGTTTTGTTGGTTCTATTAAAATAAGCCATGTCAATCCCAAGGACCGAGATTAACATAGCTTATTCGTACTTTTTTAACTTGTCTAGTTGGGTTCCGCAGAACAGACTTCTGCGCTTAACCCGGTCTAGCTAACCATTCTCCGGCTAGTTTAGTTGAGCTACACAAGGCCAGCCCTCTGCGCTTAGCAAAATAAGACACGCCAATCCCAAAAGCCGGGATTAACATGCCTTATTCCACTAATGCTCAAGGTCTAAGCGGCCTTGTTTCGCATCCTATTTTCTATTAAACGGTACCGCATTATCCTTTGTAATCTTTGTAATACCGTGGAAGTAAGGGACCAATGCCTCCGGCACCGTTACCGAACCGTCTTCATTTTGGTAGTTTTCCAAAATTGCTGCTACCGTGCGGCCAACCGCTAATCCAGAGCCGTTTAGCGTGTGCACATATTGTAACTTGCCATTTTCGTCACGATACTGAATGTGCGCCCGCCGTGCTTGGAAGTCTTCCGTGTTAGAGCAGCTCGAAATTTCACGATAGATATTTTGTTCTGGCATCCAGACCTCAATATCATGGGTTTCAGCCGCTGAAAAGCCCATGTCACCCGTTGAAAGGGTAATCACATGGTACGCCAAGCCTAATTTTTGTAAGATATTTTCGGCGTTAGCTGTCATTTTTTCCAATTCATCGTATGAATTTTCTGGCTTCGAATACTTCACCATTTCCACCTTATTAAATTGGTGCATCCGGATCAAGCCCCGAGTATCTCGCCCAGCCGAACCTGCTTCAGAACGGAATGATGGCGTCAATGCCGTCACGTATACTGGTAATTTTTCGGCAGGAATCACTTCGTCAGCGAAATAGTTAGTTAACGGGACTTCCGCCGTCGGAATCATCGTCAACTGATGTTCGTCAGCTTCGATTTGATACACATCCTGCTTGAACTTCGGGAATTGGCCCGTTCCATACATGGCCTTACCATTCACAAGATAGGGTGGTAACACCTCGGTATAGCCTTCCTTCATGTGTTCATCAAGCATGAAGTTGTAAACGGCCCGTTCCAACTGTGCGCCCAGGCCAACATAGTAAACAAACCGGGCACCCGAAACTTTGGCGGCCCGTTCAAAATCTAAAATACCAAGTCCTTCACCAATTTCCCAGTGGGCCTTGGGTTCAAAATCAAAACTAGGAACCTTTCCAACCTTACGTTGTTCGACGTTAGCATCTTCATCTTTCCCAACCGGAATGCCATCATGGGGCATGTTTGGTAAGTGAGCCATCTTGTTTTGAAAGTCGATATCATTGGCGTTTAACTGATCATCAAGGGCCTTGATATCCTCGCCGACCTTTTTCATGGCCGCAATTGCATCATCGGCTGATTCCTTGTTCCGCTTAGCCTGCGCAATTTGTTTTGATACTTCGTTTCGTTGGGCCTTCAACGTTTCAGTTTGTTGAATCAGTTCCCGACGCTTGGCATCCAGTGCAAAAATAGTGTCCAAATCGGCCGCAGCAACCCCACGCGTTGCCAGGCGTTCTTTATAATGATCGGGATCGGTGCGCATCTTTTTAATATCTAACATATTCCTTACCTCCATAAAAATAGAGCCACTCCATCCTCAAATTTTTGGGACGAAATGGCTCTAGTTCCGCGGTACCACCCAAGTTTGTCTTACGACACCCTCGTTACATTGATAACGGCCAATCACCGTGCGGCATTACCCGCCCACATTTAGCTGCATCGGAGTTTCGACGTCCGCTTCACACCACCCAGCGGCTCTCTGAGCGTCTACTTGAAATGCAATCGTGTTTCTTAACAAAGTAATAATAGTATATTCGTTCCTGTTTGGCAACCAGTTCGTCGAATGCCCACTAAAAATTGACTAGCAAATTTGATTCTTCATGGTCACTTTTTGCTCGTCGCGTTCACGAGCTGCCTCTTCCTCTGATTTGGCAACTTGAATCGTCACCGCGCTATCTAGCAGGCCAGAATCATCCCCTAATTGCAGAGTTCCGGCCTGATGCTTTAGATTAAGGCCCGTGGTGAAGAAATATTCTTCCGCTTGACTCGTGTAAAGTTGGAGGCCAGCGTCGTTTACCAACGGCCGCTCAAAATCTGGATCAGGGCGGTCACTCACGACTAGTTGAAACTTATCGCCAATCGCGCACGAGCCACCGAGGTTCGAGTACTTATTCGAGCCATCATCCAGCGCCAAAATCACCGGTTTAGTGAAGTCAACGTGCTTCTTGAGGTACGTTACTGCAGTATCTTTGATATTAATTTTCATCAGTTCACCCCTTCTTTGCACCTATCATACCGAATCGGAGGGGTCAATTTAAAATAATCTGCTCACCTTTAGTAAGCTATTGTGAAATTTGTTAGTGGTGAACCAAGAGTCTTTCCACGATTCGCATGGCTCAAACAATAAAGAAACAAGTTGATGAGAAGTAAAAGTGCCCCACTCTCTCGAGTAGGACACCTACGGACTAAAAATTAAGTTGACTTACTACGCTTCGTAGTACTTGTAACGAATCGTGTATTCCTTGGGTTGGCCTGGTTCCAAGACGATATCGCCAAAGCCATCATGGTTGATGGCGTCTGGCAACATTTGGGCTTCCGTCGCCAGGGCGTTGTACGGCTTCGAATCATCCTGTGGGTTGGCCGTGTAGACAACTAACCCGTTACGGTCGGAATAGATTGCAACGTGGCGGTTACTATTGGTATCACTTAAAACCGCAATCGGCTGATCATCACTTGGCGTCACCTCGAAAGCATCGTCAATCTCGATCTTACCGGTTTGGGCTTCAATGTCGGTTAACGCCTTAGTTACTACCGTGGCGTCAGTAAAGTCATAGCCAGTTCCCTTAACAGCCAAGAACTTGCCTGTCGGGAGCTTTTCTTCGTTTAATTCCAGCCGGCGATCGGCGTTAATCTTCAGTTCTTGACTCGTCAAGTCGGCCTGACCATCCGTTAGGTTAAAGTAAGCATGGTTCGTTGGGTTAAACAGGGTTGCCGCCGTTGTCTTGGCGCCAAAGGTAATCGCAACTTCGTTATCATCGTTGAACGTGAACGTGATGGTCACGTCAATGTCGCCAGGAAAGTTATCGTCGGCACTGTCGATATGCCGAGAGAACGTTACGCTCGCATCGTGTTCTCGCGTTTCTTGGGTGGCATTCCAGATTAGTTCAGTAAACCCGTTAAAGCCCCCATGCAAGGTATTCCCATTTTCATTTTGATCAAAATGGTAGTCCTGTCCGTTGATTGTTGCTTGAGCGTTAGTCAAGCGACCGGCCACCCGCCCCACGGATTTGCACAAGCAGTAGTTAGCAGGACCAGCGTAACGATCAACACTATCAAAATGAACGATTAATGGTTTGCCATTGACCACAAAACCCTGCCAAATGGCCCCCAGTGTTAGCACCTGAATGTAGTTACCGGCCGCATTCTTAATCGTGTAACGATCGATATTTTGTCCTTCATGCTGTCCAAAAATGTCTGTTGTAATTTCCATCATCCATTGTCCCCTTTGAAAACGCTTTAATTGGTTTCTATTATACACTTTTCTGATAATTGATGAGTAAAATTTTTAGGATTTTTTAGTAAAAAACGTGTTGATCCACTTTATTTGGTCGCATCCACGCCATACCGCCACTGACCAAAATAATGCATGATCAGATTGAGCGTCATTCCCACTAGCACGGCGGCTAAAATTGTTCCTAGTCCGACACTGCCTAGCCCGTGAACGAGTAGCAAACACGTGATCAACGACAAAATCACCATCGTTGAATCGGTCGCCATCTTAACCTTGGGAAAGGCAATCTGCGTCGCATCCGCAATCACGCCCATAATGCCCTCACCGGCGAGCGGAATCAAGTTCGTGGGCATATAGAAAAAGATGCCGATCGCAATGCAAACAATCGATAAGACCGACAGTAACAGTTGCACCCCGAAATTGGTGGCGTTAGGTAAGAACGTCACGAGCCAGTTACAAAACGTGGTAAAGTAGCCAAACACAACGCCAACTGCGACTTGAAATAGTTGGCGCCACTGAAACCGTCGGCGTAAAATTATAATTTGTAACAACACAAGAAAGACGTGCAGGATAATGGTTGCCTTGCCCATTTCAATTCCCCACACCACCGTCATGGTATACGGAATCGAGCTAATCGGCGATACGCCCAAGTTAGACTTAACCGACAGTGAAATCCCGATCGTCATGATAAAAAGGCCCAGGAAGTAAAATCCTAGGCGCTGGCCAATTGTTTGATGTTTCATTCAAGTTCCTCCAAGTTAAAAATAGTTAGTAAACTAAGTATTACGGCAAAATTTTAGTGCATATTCTCGAGCATCTGTGCCATCACCTTAAAAAAGACGGCCAAATCGGCATCATCGACGTGCGCGGTCAGCTTATTTTCGAGTTGGATAATATCAGCCAGCACCCCACTACGAGCTTGTTCTGCCTTAGCGGTCGGAATAATTCGTTTGCGTCGATTATCCTCAGGCATCGACTGTCGCACAATTAAACCGGCCTGCTCCATTTTTTTGAGCAGCGCCGACGCGGTCGAAGGCCGAATACTATACTTTTCTTCAACATCCTTTTGAAAAATATCATGTGTTTGCGTTTCAACTAATATGTAAATCAACGTGCGCGCCTGCGCACCATTAATACCATTTCGGGTTGCCGAAATATCGAGTTCTCGCCGAATCTTATTATGCAGCTTGTTGACGTACTGGCCGACGTCTTTTTCTTTTACACCCATTGATTACGCTCCTGTAAATACTTAGTTTCCTAACTATATTACCCGACAACGGCCAAGTTGTCAAAAAAAGCATTCCCTAAAAATCACAGGAACGCTTTTTGATCTCTTAAATTTTAATTTCAGGATCTTGGCAACTTTAACCATGCTCTAAACTGCTTTTTTCATCACTTTTGGCTCATGCTTTTGCACCCACAATGCGAGCCGCGTTTGCAGTAAGCGCTGGTACAGACGTGGGGAGCACTTTTTTAGGCTATGCAGCATGAGGAGTAAAAATGGCAATCCGGGAATGATTGGTAGCGCAAAGCCCACAATTGCGCCAATAAATCCCGTCAATGATAAGGTGGCCCACAACACTTTTGTCATTAATAATGGCATCTCCAATCCATCCCCTTTCTGAAATCTTGTAGCTATCTTACGGGGTCAAACGAGAGAATGCAATCAATGCCAAGTGCCCTTTGCTGAAACTTAATTTGCTTAATATTTTAGCAAGAATTTGGCCGTTGTTTGTTCATGAATAATGGGAAATATGACTTAATTGCGTGCTAAAAAAGGCTATCAGATCGTTGATCTAATGGCCCTTTTATTGTGTCTTAATTGGTAACTGGTTGCATAAGGAGAAACTTCGCATCCCTAAATCAAATGCACACCCTTATCCACATACATCACATCACCCGTCACGCCGGTTGCCATGTCACTCATTAAGAACGCGGCCACGTTACCAATTTCTGTGACCGTGACGTCTTTCCCGTCCACCGTTCGCTCACGTGAGATCTTTAGCAGGTTACCGTGATCCTTAATGCCCGTGACCGCGAGCGTCTTGATTGCCCCGGCCGAGATGGCGTTCACCCGAATTCCCTGCTCACCCAGCTCACTGGCTAAGTAACGCATGCTGGATTCCAACGCCGCCTTGGCAACGCCCATCATGTTGTAATGTGGGACCGCCCGTTCCGACCCAAAATAGGTCAACGTCACGATCGAACCACCATCCGTCATCAAGGGTTGCGCCGCCTTAGCGACCGCAATTAATGAATAGGCACTAATTTCCTGGGCCAAATCGTAACCGGCCCGGCTTGTTGAGACCAGTCCGTGCTCCAGCGTTTCCTTGTCCGCAAACGCAATCGCATGGACTAACCCATTAATTTTGCCGTAACGTTCACCAATCGTCGTAAACGTTTGGGCAATATTATCATCGTCGGCAACGTCACATTCGATCAGGTCCGCCTCGTCAGGGACAAACCGCTGTAAACTTTGCTTGATTCGTTCATTTTGATAGGTGAGCACTAGTTTGGCTCCCTGGGCCAATGCCGTTTGCGCACAGCCCCAGGCAATACTTCGCTTGTTTGCCACCCCCATGATGACAATTGTCTTACCGGTCAATAATTCGCTCATTGCTTTGTCCTCTCACTTAAAATTTTCTAAACCGTGCGTGTCGCTGGGCCAACCGTTCGGCCGCCGGCAACGCACTCAATGTTGTTATTTTTTCGGCAATTTGTTGCCGCAATTGCTGTAGCTTTGCGACGTCGTTAACCTCGTCAACCACCCGGTCAATGATCCCGTCTTCGTAAAGGTCCTGCGCAGTCAACCGCATTTGTTCCGCCGCTTCTGCCACCCGATGCGCATCCTTCCACAGGATACTAGCGTAACCTTCCGGTGATAATACCGAGTAAATGCTATCTTCAAACATCCACACTTCATCCCCACCAGCTAGTGCTAATGCACCACCACTACCGCCTTCACCCACGATAATGCTGAGGTAAGGCACTTTGATCTGGGCGCCAGTTAGTAGACACTGGGCAATTGCCTCTCCCTGACCATGATGTTCCGCATGGACATCTGGAAAAGCCCCCGGCGTATTAATCAAGGTCACTACGGGCCGGCCAAACTTATCCGCCTGTTGCATCAGGCGTTGCGCCTTCCGATAGCCTTCCGGTTCCGGACACCCAAAGTGGCACTGCTGGTTTTGCGCCAGTGTTTGGCCCTTTTGAATTCCAATCACCGTGACCGGCTGTCCGTTGAGTTCCCCAATGCCCCCGATCACCGCCGCGTCATCGCTCGCATTTCGGTCACCATGACACTCAAAAAAATGATCCACCACGCCATTAATCAGGGCCCGAGTAGTTATTTTCTGCTCACTTCTGGCGGCTTGAACCGCTTCAAATGCTGTCCGTGTCATTGTGTCCCTCCTGCATGCCAAGTCAACAGTCGTGCCAAGGTTTGCCTTAATTGTGGCCGTGGCACAATGGTATCGATAAACCCGTGTTCCAACAATGTTTCGGCCCGTTGAAAATCAGCCGGTGGCGTCTGTTTAATCGTTTGCTCAATTACGCGGCGCCCGGCAAATCCGACCATCGTATGTGGTTCGGCTAAAATAATGTCCCCTTGCATAGCAAAGCTAGCCGTCACACCACCCATGGTCGGATCAGTTAGGACGACCAGGTAGGCCAGTCCAGCCGCTTGCAGCTCACTTACCGCCTGCGATACCTTCGTCATCTGCATCAGTGAGTGAATGCCTTCTTGCATCCGCGCCCCGCCAGAAGTGGTAAACACCACGACCGGTAGCTGACGTTGTCGCGCCTGTTCAAACAACCGCGTTAACTTTTCACCCGTAGCCGATCCTAAACTGCCCATGATAAACCGGCTGTCCATGACCGCTAGCCCGCAGGCTTGCCGGCCAATCGTCGCGAAACCGGTGACCACACTCTCATTTTGCTGGGTCTTCTTCTTTGCCTGACTAATCTTTTGCCGGTACTGAAGATCGTTAAACCGAGCTGGAATCGTCACCTCCCGATCAATTTCTTCAAACTGATCGGTCACCATCATGATTCGTTCGCGCGCGCCCAATCGAAGACCGTACCCGCATTCTGGACACGTCTTATCGATGGCATCGTGGGCTAAAAATGTCGTTTGACAAACAGGACACCGTACCATCACGTCATCGGGAATTTTATCCAACCGCTGCGCCAATTGTTCCGGTGTCGGTGCTTCAAATCGGTTATTCATCATGCTGTCTTTCACCTCTTTAGTCGCGCAACGCCCATCAATTCATTGCTTTTTCTGTTTGGCGTTGCATTCTTCCTAGAAATTCCTGCTCAACATAAACCGTTGTAAACTGGTCCTCGATCACATTGGCATCCGCTAACAGCGCTAGTAAAAACGATCGATTCGTGGTAATACCGGTCACCGTTAGTTCGTTCATTACACGGCGCATCTTATGCAAGACCGCATGTCGCTCATCCATATGGACAATCACCTTAGCGATCATTGAGTCGTAAAACGGCGAAATCAGATTCCCCGCCACGACCCCGCTATCAATGCGGACCCCATGGGTACCAGCCGGTAAGTCCAGCCGTTCAATCCGTCCAGCAACGGGTTGAAATTGGTTGGCCGGATCTTCAGCGTTCAGCCGACATTCCAGCGCCGTGCCGTGAATTTGAACATCGTCTTGGGTAAACGGGAGTGGCTCGCCCGCCGCAACCAAAATTTGCGCCTTAATCAGCTCCAATCC
>NZ_AYYY01000020.1:32453-43969 GCF_001436295.1 Paucilactobacillus vaccinostercus DSM 20634
CACGGTATGTTCCACCTGTAACCGGGTATTCATTTCCATAAAATAAAATTGCTGATCCTGATCCATTAAAAATTCAAATGTCCCGGTATTGGTGTATCCTAACTGACGACAAGCCTGCACTAATCGTTGCCCCAATGCCTGACGATGGTCCTCATCCAGTGCCGAACAAGGACTTTCTTCGATGATTTTTTGGTGATGACGTTGGAGCGAACAGTCTCGTTCCGGCAGATACACCACGTGGCCGGCTTCATCTGCAATCACCTGCATCTCGACGTGTCGGGCATTGACGATCACCTTTTCGATATAGATACTATCGTCGCCCACCGCCGTTTGGGCTTCCTGCTGAGCGGCGTGAAAGGCCCCAACGAGTTGATCTGCCTGATCGACCCGCCGGATTCCTTTGCCGCCGCCACCCGCCGAAGCCTTTAAGAGCACCGGATAACCAATGCGTTGGGCCTCTCTGGCTGCCGCCGTGGCGCTTGTCACGACCGCTTTGCTGCCCGGCACAACTGGTACACCAGCCTGTTGCATAGCCTGACGCGCATGGGCCTTATCGCCCATAGTCTCAATGACTGCGGCGCGGGGGCCGATAAATTTAATCTGACAATCCTCACACAGCTGCGCAAATGCCGCGTTTTCCGCTAAAAATCCGTAGCCAGGGTGAATCGCATCACATCCCAATAAAATGGCTGTATTAATAATTTGGGGCATATTCAGATAGGACTGTGCCGGTTGTGGGCCACCAATGCACACCGCTTCATCAGCAAGTTGCACAAACTGGCTTTCCCGGTCTGCTGTCGAATAAACGGCAACCGTCGCCACACCCATTTCCTGTAAATTACGAATAATTTGAACCGCAATTTCACCCCGGTTGGCTACTAATACTTTGTTAAACAATTGCATCTCTCCATTTGGTTTTGTTCTGCTTAGATAGGTGTCTGAGTTGTGTTTGTGGTCGACTCCTGAAAGTCGGCAAGCTTAGTTGATGGGGCGTTCACATCACGTTGGGGGTCACGAACCAGACACCTGCGGTCAATCAAGTCTTGGTCATCAATCCCCCAGTTCGGAATCAATCACAAAGACTCAATTAATCCTCAGTATCTGACCGGTTCGTTACACACCCTTATCCCTGTGCCGCAAAGATCAACTCCGCTCGACACCTTACTTCACCATCACACGTTACAATTCCGGTTCCAACCCCGATCTGTCGTCTAACCTTCGTCAGTTCGACCGTCAGCTCCAACCGATCGCCTGGGCAACAATCCGCGCTGAACTCCGCCTGCTTAATGCCGCCAAAGAAAATGGTTTTCCCCTCATACTCGGGAACCGTCAGTAAAGCCGCCGTTCCCGTCTGAGCGAGCATTTCAAGTAAGATTGGACGCGGAATCGCCAAGCGTTGTGTTGGCTGACGGAAGTACCATTCATTGATCGTCACCAGTTTTAGCGCCTTCGCACTTTTTCCGGATTCGATCGCGAGAAAGCGATCAATCATTTGAAACGGATACCGTTGTGGAATCATCTCATCGACTGCTTGCATACCGTCACCCCTCACTAATTTCAAATAATGGTTGGTCGTACTCGACCATCGTCTGATCGTCCACCAAAACCGCTTTGATCGTGCCCGTGACCGGACTCTTGACCTCGTTAGCCATTTTCATTGCCTCGATCGAACAGATGACATCCCCCTTTTGAATGGGATCGCCGACCTGCTTGGCGGGGTCGTTAAACGTCACCACCCCGACTAACGGTGCCTTCACGGCCGTTGCCGTCTCATCGACAACCGGTTGTGCGGGACCCTCTGCCGCCGTGCTAACGGTTGCTGGATCATTTGTCGGTACACTTGCTACCGGTGCGGCCGGAGTTGCCTGCTCCCGCTTGCTTAGCGATAGCTGAAATTCATCTTGAACAAGCTGAAAATCTAGCAATGATGACTGATCGAACTTCGTCATTAATTGTTCAATTTCTTTTTCATTCATCTTCTGAATGCCACCTCTTTAGCGCGATCACGGCGTTATGACCACCAAATCCAAACGAGTTACTGAGCGCATACTCAACCGGTGCCTGTTTGTTCTCATCGTTCACCAGCGTCACTGGGCAGGCTTCGTCTTGGTGCTGAACCCCAACGTTGACTGGCATCTGACTTTGTTGCATGGCCCCAATGGTCGCAACCGCCTCGATGGCCCCAGCTGCCCCGAGAAGATGACCTGTCATCCCCTTCGTGCTGCTGACCTTCACGTGGCTATTTTGCCCAAAGAGCCGTTCAATGGCCTGGGCTTCCGCGCTATCGTTAGCGGCCGTGCTCGTCCCATGCGCATTGATGTAGTCCACTTGATCAGGGGTAATGTGGGCTTGGTTAAGGGCCTGTTGCATTGCTCGTGTGGCACCCTTGCCTTCTGGATCCGGTGCGGTCATGTGGTAGGCATCGCTCGTGGTCCCATATCCGACAACTTCTGCCAAGATTGGCGCATGCCGTTGCTGGGCGTGGTCTAACGTTTCTAGTACCAACGTTGCGGCCCCTTCCCCCATCACAAACCCGTTGCGATCCCGATCAAACGGAATCGAAGCCTGTTGTGGATCCTCGCTTTTAGACAAAGCAGTCAGCGAAGCAAAGCCCGCAATCCCAATCTGGTTGACTGAGGCTTCCGAGCCGCCCGTCACGATCACTTGCGCCTTACCGAGCTGCAGGTACTCGAAGGCATTACCAATCGCATTGGTTGCCGAAGAGCACGCCGTCACGATTCCCTGACTGGTGTTTTGCGCGTTAATCATAATCGCCACATCCCCCGCTGCCATATTCACAATGGAATTAGGCACAAAGAGTGGGGAAACCCGCTTCGGGCCCTTTTCGTGCATCTTGATCACTTGCTCTTCGATCGTCGTGAGCCCCCCGATCCCGGAACCATAAATGACACCGAGTTCTTCGGGATCGACGCCCCCGTCACTTAATCCCGCGTTTTCAAATGCTTCCGCGGCACTATACATGGCGTATTGCGTGAAAAGGTCGTTACGTTTTGCACTTTTTTTATCAATTCGTTTTGTTGCATCAAAATCTTTCACTTCACCAGCGACCGTAATGCCCGTCGCCGTGGCATCAAATTTAGTTATCGGGGCAATCCCGACTTGTGACTTTAAAATGCCATCAATAAATTCTGCGGCACTATTGCCGAGCGGCGTCACCGCTCCCATGCCTGTGATCACTACTCGCTTCATATGGTTCCTCCTGTTGTAAGGGTATCCCCTACATCGTTAGTCCCCCGTCGACCTTCAGTACTTGGCCGGTAATATAGGGGTTATCAATCAAAAATTTAACCGTGAGTGCGATTTCTCCTGGTTCACCAAATCGACCGAGCGGAATTTTTTCCACAAACTGTTCCACAACCCGTTCGCTGAGCTTCGCCGTCATATCCGTGTTGATCATTCCTGGTGCAATCGCGTTGCACCGAATATGGCGTAATGCGCCTTCTTGCGCAGTTGTTTTCGTAAGCCCGATTAAGCCGGCTTTACTAGCCGAATAGTTGGCTTGGCCTAAATTACCGTTTGTTCCGGCAATGCTCGACATATTCACAATGCACCCACGACGCTGTTTTTGCATGATCTTCATCGCGGCCTTCGTCATGTTAAACGCGCCCACGAGGTTGGTATCGATCACGGCCTGAAAGTCGGCCAGCTTCATCCGGCTTAACAGCTTGTCACGGGTGATGCCCGCATTGTTCACCAACACGTCAATTCGCCCGTAACGCTCCATAATGGTATCAATCATGGCTTGCGCATCTGCTTCGACCGCCACGTCGCCCACGACGACATCAATATCACTGAGGGTTGCTTGGAACACCTCGTCTGGTTCATGGTGGGCGTTAATCACGACTTGATTAGTAGGCGTTGCCAGTGCTTGCGCAATTGCCAGACCAATTCCCCGTGTCCCACCAGTGACCAAAATGACTTGTTTTTCATTATCCATGAACTTCCTCCAATGCATGTCGGACCTGATTCAGCGTCGCCACACTGTCGACGTGGGCTGTCGCCAAATCCGGATGATTCTTATGCGCTAATTTACTCAACGCATCCCCCGGCCCAATTTCAATCAACGTGTCACAGCCCTGATCGCACAACGCCGTCAAGCAAAGATCAAATCGGGTGGGTTGAACCAGTTGTTTGACCAGTGTGTCTCGCAGGCTCAACTGAGCAAACGGGCGCGCCGTCGTATTACTATAAACAGCCACGCTGGGTTCCTCAAACACGACGTCTTGTAACCGCCGTGCCAGTGACCGACTGGCCGCCGCCATGAGTGGCGTATGCGAGGCCACCGTCATATTCAACGGCACCACCCGCTTGATTCCTGCCGCATGAAATCGCTCAGTGGCCTGAGCAACTCCCGCAGCACTGCCGCCGATCACAATCTGGCGCGCCGTATTGTAGTTCGCCGGATAGACCAGCTCTCCTTGTTCACGGACCTGATGGCAAATTGCCTCCACCTGTGCCGCACTCGTTTTGAGAACCGCACTCATCGTTCCAGGTCGTTGCGCACCGGCTTCATTCATGTAAGCCGTCCGATCGACGACAAGGGGCAAAATTGTGGCTAAGTCCAAGCTGTCGGCCGCCACCAGTGCGCTATACTCGCCTAAACTCAGACCGGTCATTGCAGCTGGTGCCGGTAATTCCGGTGCGAGCACGCGATGCAAGGCGACGCTAAACGCCACGATGTTGGCTTGTGCCAATTGGGGATCTTCCACTACCGCCGGCGTCGTTAGGTCATGATGCAAAATGTCGCTGGCTTGATCAATCACGTCTCGGTAACTCGCTTCTTGGGCGTATAAGTCCGCACCCATTCCCGCAAACTGTTGCCCTTGGCCGCTAAATAAGTATCCGATTGTCATGTTTGATCACCCGGCTTAGGCCTTTTGTTCCAGAACGTAGTTAACCAAATCGCCAACGGTGGCAAGCCCTTCATCGCTTTCGATTTCAACGTCGAATGTATCTTCAATTTTGTCGACAATTTCAAACACGTCGAGGCTATCAAGGCTGAGGTCACTCTTAAAGTTTGTTGTTAATTGAATGTCTGGTGCGTCCGTATCCAGTTGGTCGATCACGATGTCTTTGATTTGATTGAAAACTTCTGTTTGATTCATAATTAAATTCCTCCAAATTTGATTTAACTTGTTTTTGATTTAGTTTAAAACTGATTGATGTCATAGAACTGCCGCAGTACAGGCGTGGTGCGTGGTTAATATCGTAAAAGCACCGTTCCCACCGTCAGGCCGCCGCCAAATCCCGTTAGCGCCAGCAAGTCGCCGCGCTGAATGGTACCATCGGTCACCAACTGATCAAGTAACAATGGCTCACTTGCTGCGGCCGTGTTGCCCATTTCTCCAATGTTTACCGGAAATAGAGCACTCTCAACCGCCATCTTATTCGCCACCGCCTGGATGATCCGTTGGTTCGCCTGATGTAGCACAAAATGATTTATGTCATTAACTATCAGGTGAGATTGTGTCACGGCCCGTTCAATGGATTGCGGGATTTGTTTAACTGCGAATGAATAGATCTGCCGCCCATTCATCTGAAAATATGGCTGGCTCGCGCTCGTCTGGCCGGTGAAGGGATCATGACTCGGCAGCTGGCCCGCAGTCAAATGGTCCCCCAGATCGCCAAACGTGCGGAGATCTTCGCTGATCCAAGCTCCTTCAGCTGCTGGCGCACTACTCAGTAGCACACCAGCAGCGCCATCGCCAAACAATACCGCCGTACTGCGATCCTGCCAGTCAATCAGGCGACTGAGGACTTCGCCCCCGATCAATAGCGCATGCTTTTGTCGGTCGCCGATTAGTAACTGGCGTACCACGCTCAAGCCATACACAAAACCGGAACAGGCTGCATTCAGGTCAAAGGCCGCGGCATGCTGGGCGCCGAGGTTTCCCTGAACCCCAGCACTGACGGACGGTGTCAACGTATCCGGTGACATCGTCGCCACCACGATATAATCGAGATCATCGGCGGTCAGATTAGCCTTCGCTAATAGCGTTTGGGCAACTTGCGTGCACAGCTGGGTCGTTGTTTCATCAGTACTGATATGGCGCTGATGAATCCCAGTCCGTTGCACAATCCATTCGTCCGACGTCTCCATAATCTGGGCAAGTTGATCATTCGTGACCACCCGCTTAGGTACCGCGCTGGCCGTTGCTTCAATTGTAAAATTTTCGAATTTCAATGATTGGTTGCCTCGTCTACAAAATTCTGTAAGTTCGTGAGCGCCCGCTTGATCAGGGGCATGTCGTTTTCGTCCATCCCGATCAAGAAGCTCTTTACCAGTTGTCGATGAAAAGCATCGTGAGCCCGGTAGAGTAACCGCCCCTTACTTGTCAGTGTCAGATTAATGACCCGCCGATCCTGTTGATTTCGAATCCGCTCCACGTACCCACGCTTCACCAGCATGTTGACACTGGAGGTCAACGATCCCTTGCTGAGATGAAGCTCGTGGGCTACTGCGCTCGTCGTCTTTTGCTCATGCAGCGTAATGGCATGAACCAAGTGAAGTTCGTTGATGGTAATATCTTTGAACCGGCTCTTACGTAGTTCTCGTTCTTCAATTCTCAAAATTTTATCGAAAATTTCAACTAACGAATCGTTAATAAATAGGAAATCCTCGTGATTAATGGTTTCGGCGGTGTTCTTTGTCATGGTACTTTTCTCCTGTGAACGTTTTTATCTCTTATTATAACTTTGATTCAGCGTCCGCAACGATAAAAGTTAATCCGGCAGAGCAAGCCACCTGATCATCCACAATGGCTTGGCAATCAACCGTTCCCATATTATCGCGTTGCTTCACCATTTTTACGTGTAATTTCAGTACATCGCCTGGTCTAACCACCCGACGAAATTTGGCATCCTTGATCGCACCGAGGTACGCGGTTTTGCCTTGATATCGGTCGGCCTTCAAGATTAAAATAGAGGCGGCTTGTGCCAGTGCTTCAATAATTAAGACACCGGGCATCACTGGGTTACCCGGAAAGTGCCCCTGAAAGAATTCTTCGTTAATTGTGACGTTTTTCGTCACCACAATTGATTCACCAGGTTCTAGCTCATCAACCTTATCCATGAAAAGAATCGGGTAACGATTGGGAATTAACTGCATAATTTCCGTTGTATCTAATAGACTCATTACTAACTCCTTTATGATCTAGCAATTAGTTCGATATTCAAACTAATTGGTTAAATTTTTTACTTGCTGATCGGTTTCAACAAGTTACCGATATCCTATCCTAATTTAGTTTGGATTTCAAACTATTTTAACAAATTTTGGCTTAAAAAAGTTTTCCACAAGCGTAAATGCCTTGCGACTGTTGAATTCCAGCGATGTATGAATTTTCTTTGAATTTTCGTTTAATTGATCTATGTTATTACTTAAAGTATGTACCGAATTAGTTGGTTGAACCAACTAATTCGGATATGTGCTCACTCAGATTGGAGCTGAACTAATGGACGCCCTTTCCATCAAAAATCCCTACGCCTTCGATATTTTGACCGGTGCTAAACCCATTGAGTATCGTACTTGGCAACCGGGTAACACCACTCAATTTTTACTGGTCTCGTCGCAGACCCCCTCAACGACCGACTTTGGTCTGGGCATGGCCAATGGCTATGCCCTCGCCATCGTTCAAATTACGGCCGTTTCCCCGCACCCCGACCAAGCTGGCAACTATAGCTGGCACGTGCGCCCGATGATGCCCATTACCCCTTTTCCGGTCAAGGGTCGACTCCATTTTTACGAAGTTAACGAGACACAAATTCAGCGACGTCCCGACCTCATCCCCGCGATGCGGGCGTTTCTCAACAACCACACTGATCCCGCCGGTGCCGCGTTTAAACAGCAAATTATCGATCCTCTCACCCAGATTGGCATCACCCAAATGCCACAAAAGTACCAACGGTTATTTAAAGCCACCGGTTCCTGGCGCTCGGTCATCCAAGCGTGGCACCAACGCTAATGGGAGCGGTATATTGTGGCGGCAATCAGCCTCTAACACGCGTCAGCTTATTTTGATAGCAAAAATTCTTCAATTATGTTTGTAAAATTTCCGAATTTTTGGTTTTCTTCAATTACGGTTGAAGAAAATAGTTGACCGTGAACTACACGTCACTTAAGTAACGTGCTGCTAAAAGGCACCGCAGACTTATTATCGATTCATTGAACAGCGAACAAATGAACACAAAAAGTGCTGCTACAAAACGAATATCGTTTCGTAGCAGCACTTTTTTAAATTCTTTTTTCGGCGGTAGCTTAGTTAAAACGAGCGCCTAATACAGAGTAGATGTAGTTGTTAAGAGTAGCCTTGATTGCTTCAAGGTGACCAGACTTAGTTGCAGCAATTACGTCTGCATCTGGTGTGTCGATGATGTACTTTTCAAGGTCAGCAAATGTAACTTTGCCAGCTTCGAAGTCAGCACCGATCCCTGAATCAAATGATGAGTAACGATCCTTCAAGACGTCTTCAAAGTAGCCGTCTTCCATGATCTTAGCAGCAACCCGCAAACCAGCAGCATAAACGTCCATGCCGGCCATGTGACCGTAGAACAAGTCTTCTGCTTCAAAGCTTTGACGGCGAACCTTAGCATCAAAGTTCAAACCACCAGTAGGAAGGCCACCGTTCTTCAAGAATTCGTACATTACGAGTGTTGCTTCGTAGATGTCGTTAGGGAATTCATCGATATCCCAGCCGATCAACTTGTCACCCATGTTGGCGTCAAGTGAACCGAGTAAGCCGGCTTCACGAGTAAAGCGTACTTCGTGTTCGTAAGTGTGACCAGCTAAGAATGCATGGTTACCTTCAAGGTTCAACTTAAAGTCATTTTCCAAACCGTATGTCTTCAAGAAGGCAATTGTTGTTTGGGCATCAGTATCGTATTGGTGTGAAGTTGGTTCCTTTGGTTTTGGTTCGAGCAAGAATTGACCCGTGTAACCAATTTCCTTAGCGTAATCAACGGCCAACTGGAAGAAGGCTGCGATATGGTCTAATTCACGTTTTGTATCAGTGTTCAAAAGTGATTCGTAACCTTCACGACCACCCCAGAAGACGTATGATTCTGAACCTAAGCGCTTAGCAATTTCAAGTGAGTGCTTGATTTGTGCACCGGCATAGGCTAAAACGTCAGCAAATGGTGTGGTTGCACCACCGGCAACGAAACGCTTGTTAGTGAACAATGATGATGTGTTCCAAAGTAATTTCTTACCAGTTTCTTGCATCTTTTGTTCGATCTTGTCGACAACTTTGTCCAAATTTTCGTTGGTTTCGCGAAGGGTGTTACCTTCTGGTGCCAAGTCACGATCGTGGAATGCAAAGTATTCAACGCCTAATTTGTCCATGAATTCGAACATGTAATCAACTTTGGCAAGGGCCAGTTCCATCGAACCTTCTTCGCCTTCTTTGTCCCAAGGACGTTGTGCAGTACCTTCACCAAATGGGTCAACCAAGCGTTGGTCCATTGTGTGCCAGTAAGCAACTGAGAACTTGAGCCAGTCCTTCATCTTCAAAGTTTTGCCGTTAGCAGTAATTTCTTCTTCTGGGTTGTAGAAGTTGTAGCCTTTAGCAGCCTTAAAGTCGAGTCCTTTTTTGCCGCCAAGATAGGTAGCCTTTGGAAAATCAAATAATTCAGTCATGTCCATCCTCCGTGTGATTTGGGTTTGTTTTAGTGGTTAAAGTTTATAGTTGGTTGTCCTAAACAACTAACCGATGACATTAGTATAGCGGATCCAAATTTCATTTGCAAGCGTTTTCGCAAAACTTTTTGACTAAATTTAGGCTGGTTGTAGGATTGTCTACAAGATCTGAATTTTTTTGGTAAAAAGTGACCAACAGAGTGACTTTTTCTTCTAAATTGGTTGTCATTAATTAGCATTCGTTTAAGAATTCGTATTTACACCTTTTCTTTCTTTTACATTCAGTTTATCCTGAATATGGCTATAAGTTGTTGACTGTCCTTATATCTTCACCATTCCGTCAAGAAAATACGGTCTGAAAAATTGCAATAAGCCCCCGTTTGGAAGTCATTTTCAAACGGGGCTTTTTTATCACACTTAAAAATCGGGGGTTCACATAATTAGTTGTGAACCCCCGATTTTTGATTTTATTGATCAATTAATTTCTACGACTCTTTTTACCAATTCCCAAAAGTCCTAACATCGACATCAATGCTAAGCCAATTACGGTGAGCATTGTTTCTTGCTGCTGATCTGTTTGGGGTAATTTCTGCTCTGATTCTTGCTGGGCCTTGGAAGAAGTTGCTTGTGTGTGATCCGAGACTTGAGTGATGCCTGTTGCTTGGTCCAACTCAATCGGAGTTGTATCACGCGACGTTCCTGTTGGATGATCATTTTTCACGTTCACCGTGTGATTCTCAGTAGTTACTGTGTTTTCACCACTTGGTTTTAGCGTTGGATCGGTTGTCTCAGGAGTAACCGGCGTCGAGCCATCCGTTCCTGGTTTATTATTTCCATCGTCTGGTAACGTTGGTTGCCCGTTATTATCACTATCGTTCAGTGTGTAGACAAACGTTAACGTCATTACGTTGCCTTGATACGTCCCGCTAATTTCACGTTGCGTTGGCGTGTATCCAGAGACTGCCACTGCATTTTCCGTAAAGTCGGTACCTTGTGTTCCGGTAACTTCTTTGTCCGCACTCAATTGATTACCGTTCTCGTCCACATAGTGCACCGTCAATTTTACCGGTGTTTGGCTTTCATCTGGGGTGACACCATCTTTTGTGTAAACAAAGGTCAAGTTCATTACATTGCCTTGATATGTCCCACTGATTTCACGTTTAGTCGGGGTATATCCTGGAATAACTGCTGCGTTTTCCGTAAAACTATCGCCTTGTGTTCCGGTGACCTCTTTATCCGCACTCAATTGATTACCATTCTCATCCACATAGTGCACCGTCAATTTTACCGGTGTTTGACTTTCATCTGGTGTCACGCCATCTTTCGTGTATGTGAACGTCAAATTCATCACGTTGCCTTGATACGTGCCACTAATTTCACGTTGTGTTGGCGTGTATCCAGAGACTGCCACTGCACTTTCAGTAAAGTCGGTACCTTGTGTTCCGGTAACTTCTTTGTCCATACTCAACTGGTTACCATTCTCGTCCACGTAGTGCACCGTTAACTTCACCGGCGTTTGACCTTCATCCGGTGTGACACCATCTTTCGTGTACGTGAACGTCAAGTTCATCACATTGCCTTGATACGTGCCACTAATTTCACGTTGTGTTGGCGTATATCCAGAAACTGCCACTGCATTTTCTGTAAAGTCTGTACCTTGTACTCCCGTAACTTCTTTATCTGCGCTTAGTTGGTTACCGTTCTCGTCCACGTAGTGCACCGTCAACTTCACCGGTGTTTGACTTTCATCCGGGGTAACGCCGTCTTTCGTGTATGTGAACGTCAAATTCATCACGTTTCCTTGATATGTCCCACTAACTTCACGTTGTGTTGGCGTGTATCCTGAAATAGCTACTGCGGCTTC
>NZ_AYYY01000020.1:44056-56973 GCF_001436295.1 Paucilactobacillus vaccinostercus DSM 20634
GTAGTGCACCGTTAATTTTACTGGTGTTTGACTTTCATCTGGGGTGACACCATCTTTCGTGTAAACAAAGGTTAAGTTCATCACGTTACCTTGATACGTGCCACTAACTTCACGTTGTGTTGGCGTATATCCAGAAACTGCCACTGCATTTTCTGTAAAGTCAGTGCCTTGTGTTCCAGTGACTTCTTTGTCCGCACTCAACTGGTTACCATTCTCATCCACATAGTGCACCGTTAGCTTCACCGGCGTTTGGCTTTCATCTGGTGTCACGCCATCTTTCGTGTACGTGAATGTCAAATCCATCACGTTACCTTTGTACGTCCCACTAACTTCACGTTGTGTTGGCGTGTATCCTGAAATAGCTACTGCGGCTTCCGTAAAGCTGTCGCCTTGAATACCAGTGGCTTCTTTATCCGCACTCAACTGGTTACCATTTTCGTCCACATAGTGCACTGTCAATTTTACCGGCGTTTGGCTTTCATCTGGAGTGACGCCATCTTTCGTGTATGTGAACGTCAGATCCATCACGTTACCCTGATACGTCCCACTAATTTCACGTTGCGTTGGGGTATACCCAGAGACTGCCACTGCACTTTCCGTAAAGTCGGTACCTTGTGTTCCAGTGACTTCTTTGTCCGCACTCAACTGGTTACCATTCTCATCCACATAGTGCACCGTTAGCTTCACCGGCGTTTGGCTTTCATCTGGTGTCACGCCATCTTTCGTGTACGTGAATGTCAAATCCATCACGTTACCTTTGTACGTCCCACTAACTTCACGTTGCGTTGGGGTGTATCCAGAAATAATCGCTGCAGTTTCCGTAAAGTCGGTACCTTGTGTTCCGGTAACTTCTTTGTCCGCACTCAATTGATTGCCATTCTCATCCACATAATGCACCGTCAATTTTACCGGCGTTTGGCTTTCATCTGGAGTGACGCCATCTTTCGTGTATGTGAACGTCAGATCCATCACGTTACCTTGATATGTCCCGCTAACTTCACGTTCAGTCGGGGTATATCCTGGAATAATTGCTGCGGTTTCCGTAAAACTATCGCCTTGAGCACCAGTTACTTCTTTGTCCTCGCTCAATTGGTTACCATCTTCATCCACATAGTGCACTGTCAATTGAGCCAACGTCTGACTTTCATCTACATCACGACCGTTATTCACAAGATGGATCGTGATATTATCCGTATCATCGAGGGTTAGCGTGTACGCAACCGTCTTATTTTGTCCAGTTGCCAATGAATAGCCCACCGGCACAACTGCATCGTAGCTACCAGCATCTCCTTCAAAGCCAGTCAACGTCACTGAATCACCAACTTGAAGCTGACCTGCTTTATCGTCAACGTATGTGACCGTCAACGTCGCCGGCTGATTGTAAACAATCGCAACCGAATCGTATTGCAGTGCTTCCCGTTCTTGTGCTTCAGTCAAGGTCGAGGTACCACCAAACGAAAATAAGGGAATTGAAACGTTATTCATGAAACTTAATACCATAAACTCACTAGCAGTAGTACCCATTGCAGCAACCGGAATCACCGTCTCCGAGGTAACAGCACCATCTGTGTCGTAATTCGTAACTATCAGCGAATCGTCGGCCTTGTTCGCCGTCCAGACAGTCTTTTCACCGGAAGCAAATGATAACGTGATCGAGTGTAGTTGTTTAATTGGGTAGCCATCAACGGTGGCGTTAGCGCCCGTGGTCGACTGCCCATCCCCAACCGATAAATTAATAGTCTGATCGGCCACTAATTTGGTACCAGCCGTATCACTTACACTAACCGCAATGGCCTTTTGAATCGGTGTAACGGTCGTCGTCCCTGCCACCACAATTGGGTTCGTAAACAGGTAACCTGTATTGGCTGCCGCTAACTTAGCGAGTCCCAATGCTGAAAGTTTGACCGAGTAAGTTCCAACCTTCGTAGACACCAAATCAGTATCAATGTCACCAGAGGATACCTGAATCGTATAAGATCCATCAGCGTTTAACGTCCAGCTCGCCGGTGCGTTGAAATAGCTGGGCAACTGTACCGTGTACGTACTTGGTGCAGCAGTTTCCATGACCATTGTTTGTTGACTAAATTTGACCTGATTTTCCGACTTAGTTACGTCCACTACCTTGACGTAGGTCACCGTATACGTCGTTCCCGTCGCAATAGTCGTTGTACTGCTAATCGATTGCGTGATAAACGGGTACGTATTGTACTGGTTGACCGAACTCGTTACAAGCTGGTAAACATCACCATTTTTGGTAATCTGGGTGGGAACCACACTACTCGTGGCATAAATGGTCCCTGGCAAGCCACTCGTCTGTGCACTCCCCAGATTGACATTTCCCGTTCCCACAAATTGATACGTATCTTGGCTCTTAACGTTATTAATAATGGTATAGGCGTATACAAACGCACCATAGCTATCATTTAGGACATACGCGTCATCGATTCCCAGCGCCGCAGCAATTTGTTTCACACTCACATAAGCGCCGGATGGCACGGTATAGGCTCCCTGTGTGTCCGCGTAATTATCGGTGATATACATCACTGAATCATCGTTACTGCCCACTTGTGTTCCCAGATGTCCTGTTAACGTTCCAGCATTAGGATCCGTAATAATATTTAACTCAAATTCGTTTGCGTTGCTAACAACCTGCCCAAATTTTATTTTAAAAACTTGACGGCCATTATAATCAGTTTCCTGCGTTACGCTCAAATCGCTATACTCAATCCCATATGAAGTCAAATAGCTGACAAGCTGCGTTTTGACGGACGCCGTGGGATCACTGGCAACAACCGCGTTCCCATCCGCATCCAAATCACCAATCACAAACCCAGTTGGAATGACCAAATACTCGGTCAAATTTGTAAATGCTTGACCAATATTATTACCACCATGGTATGTACTGTGCCGATCAGCGTTATCATCACTCAAGAGTTTCATTTGTAGCGTCAGGTATGACCCCACGCTAGCAGTGAACGAGCTACCACGTGGAATCCCTTTGATTTCAACATAATAATTGGAAGGACTAAACAAGCTAGCCCCCGTCACTGCCGCATGCACCGTCACAGTTCCTGCTTGAATATTGTTAGTATCCAATGCTAACCCGCCGTTGGCCGCATTCAAAGTCGCAATTGCTTCATCACTGAATGTCAGCTCATAACTGCCATTGGTACTTAAATCAATATTACTCGTATCAAAGTACGTCATCGGCACACTATAAACAATGCTGTCTTGTCCCGTATTATTATAGGCAACGGTCCAATCACTCGGTACCTGATAGTTAGTCGCATCCGTAATGGTGACTGTGGCCTTCACTCCGCTCAGCTTCGACCCGTTATTGACACTTACCGTGCCGATAACGGCCTGATTATTACTGAGAATTTGATAAATGCCCACCGTCACATCGTCCGCGGTGACCTGATAATTGGCATTGGCCGCATTTAATCTAGCCAACCCCTGCGTGGAGAGCGTCACCCGGTAGCGGCCGACGTCTTGACTCGTAATTTGAACGTCCAAATCACCCGTTGTCACAGCTACCGTATAGGTGCCATCGCCATTGTCAGTCCAGTCACTCGGAGCTACCAAATGGCTATCAGCATCCAAGGTCACCACATAACTCGTGGGGTCCGTGCTCTGATCACCATCTTTTTTCTTACTCCCTCCAGTGATCACTACTGAGCCGGCAGAAACCGAGGCCTTATCAATGACCAACTGCCCCGCCACAATGTCATCGCTCGTTAAGACCACATCGGGATTCGCTGCTTTAATGGCTGCCAATCCGGCTGCTGATAAGGTAACGGTGTACGACCCAACATTTTGCTGGATTTGACTCGTATCAAGGTCACCCGTCGACTGAGCCACCAAATACTGATTCGTGACACCAGTTACGAACCAATCACTCAGGCCACCATGCCGTTGCCCAGTGTCACGTTGTAGTTAAGGGGCGTGTCAGCATCCCCATCGTAGGTTTTAGTCGTTGTGCCAACGGTAACGGTCGCCTGAACGGCATCCGCCACTGCTGTAATTTGTTGTGCTTGTCCGGTTTGTTGGTAGGTCGCCGCCGCACTCGCCTTGGCCGTGGCGATTTGGGTACTGGTTGGATTGTTTAATGTCGTCGTGTTGCTCGTTGCCGCGGATGTCGTGGTGGCCGTGCTATCGCTTACGGTTGTTGATGTTGCCGTGCTCGTCGCGCTACTTGTGGCGCTTGTGTTCTCACTCGTTACCGCACTTGAAACTGTACTTGAAGTTGCGCTTGATAGCGCAGTTGATGTCTCGCTTGCGGCAGTTGTGCTGCTCGTCGTCAGGGTGACTTGACTGCCAGATAGTTGCGCACTCGTCCCACTGGCACTCGAAACAGTTGGCGCGGTGCTCGTTGCCGCCTGATCATCGGCCTGTGCGGTACTTGTTCCCAACACGCCTAATCCCAGTGTCAATCCTGTCATTGCCGCAAAGAGCCATGTTCTACCAGCCTTGTACATCTTATAATGTTCCGTCAAGTTCCCTTGAATCCGCTTACTAAAATTATTCTTTCCTACCATCATAATTTCCTCCCAACATTTCACCATAACTCATTCGGACGATTCCCGATCTTTCCCTTTTTATACTAAAACCAATGACTTAATTCATCATTGTCGTTTGATCCTGAAACCTGCGATTGACTTGTTCCAAGATATAGGCTTGCGCATCATCGTCATCCCAGTCGTCAGCCTCACTGGCGGCCTGTTCTTGCGCAGTCATATAAGCTGTCGGTTGATTTGTCATTTGTTCGTGGAAAATCTGATTTTGGCGGCCAAATTGCCATCCGCTCAGCCATAATTGCATCAAATCTGCTCGGTCAACGCTCACTGTCTCCAGATCGAACAGGTCGTCCCAACTCATAACTTGATTTTGCTCGAACACCACTTCACTAATTGCATCGTCCATTGTCATGAATTCAACGCTGGTTGATTCATTCAGTGCTGCTTGTAACGTGGCTCGTAGGGGTTGTAATGCAGGATCAGTCCCCAAAGCGTGGTTCATCCCCTGAACAAATACATCTGCCATGAGATTTAAACAGGCATCCACAGACATATACTTGACCTCAGTGATCGCTTCTACTTGGTTTACTTGTGCATTCATATTAATCAACTCCCGATTCCATTTTTTATCCAGCAACTGTTATTCCCATTATCAATTGACATTTATTAAAAATTTGTTTATAAAAATGTTCTAATTGTAAAAAAGCCCGTCCTCGGCCACCTTGATGGGCTCCAAGCACGGGTCGTCTTCAAAATGCGAAGTGAGCAGTTATCGTGTTCTTCTTAATATCTTGAATATAGCACAGCCACACGTATGACCATACTTTTTTCGAAGAAATGATTGGCAATTCCCATTTTTTATCACTACTACTTAAAAAAAACGGGATTTCGTGGGTTGTACGTATTCGCATATTATATTGTGCAAAACAAAAAAGTTGAGAAAATCCTTAGATTTTCTCAACTTCACTTTACTCGTCAACGTCGAGTCGGTGCAATTGCTTGGGTTCCTTCATGATCCAGTGACCCAATAAGGCAATGATGAGAAACCCGACCGCCACTAAACAGACGCCGTGCCACCCATAATGGCTCCACGCCCAGGTACTGCAGAAGGTTCCAAGCGAGCCACCTAAAAAGTAGCTAAACATGAAAATGGAATTATTACGACTGCTGGCTTCCCGATCAAGCGACTGAACGATGGCCTGATTGGATACTTGGCTAAACTGGGTTCCTAAATCTAGGAGCACGATTCCGACAATCAAGCCGACTAAAACTTGTCCGACCAGCCAGAAAATAACAAAGGCCAACGCCGAAAACAGCCACGACAACCCGATCGTCAACCGTGGCGAATACTTATCTACCAGCTGCCCAATAATTGGCGCAAATAACACTCCGGTAACACCTAATAATCCTAAAACACCGGCGATACTGCTCCCCCAGTGATATTGGTGTGCCAGATAAAAGGCCAGTGTCGACCATAGTACATTTGAAACCCCGAATAAACAGAGTCCATTCAAGGCCGCACTTTGTAAGTACCGCTGGCTGATAAACAGGTGTGGCAGCGACCCAATCACACTGCCATAGCTGCGGTGTTGATGCCCCCGCGGATCGCGTGGCATGTATCGGTGTAGGATTCCGAGTAGTACCAAGCTAAAGATCGCCGCTAACAGGTAAACTAATTGCCAAGACATCAAACTTCCTAAAATCCCACTAAATGAGCGTGACAACAGTACCCCGGTCAGTAAGCCACTGAGAACGGTTCCTAAAACACGGCCCTGATGAATGCCGGGCGATAAGTACGCCACGTAAGGAATAATGATCTGTGCGGCCACCGACGTCACCCCGATCAGTCCGGCCGCCACCGTAAACACGAGCACATTGGGCGACCAAAACGCCGCCAGTAAGGATAGGATCGAAAGCCCCATCATGAATTGAATGAGGTGGTAGCGATCAAAAATATCGCCTAACGGTACGATCAAGAGTAATCCCAACGCGTAACCGAGTTGTGATAGCGTGGCAATCACCCCGACATGTGCCTTTGAAATCGCAAAGTGGTGCGCAATTAACCCTTCAATGGGCTGGATATAATTTAAATTAGCTACAATAATCCCGGTCGCAATTGCCAGCAATAGCACCGTCTTTCGTGAAAGTCCCACTGGTTGTGAGTCCATAACGTAAAATCTCCTTTATTCTGATGATTGTATGACGCATTGTTTAATATTGTACAGCAATTTTTGGCTATTAGACAAAGAAAAAGAGCCCTTTCCTGATGGGCCTTCCAAGTTATCGCTAACTTGAAAGTTCCATCATTCCAGGACTCTCTTTTTGTACGGCACTTTTAGTGACCTATTTTCCTTGGCGCTTGTTGGTCCGCTTCTTACGACGGAGACCAAGAACGCTGAGCATTGCTAGGACTGCGCCCATCAGTGAAGCTTCACCATCTGGGTTATCACTAGTTTGTGGTAACTTACTTTGCGTCGTACCTGCCGCACCCTTGTTCGTCGCCGTTGCTGCTGGAATCGATGAACTTGAAGTGGTTGGCGTGGTGGTAGCAGTTTGACTATTAGTCGTCGCACCTGATGTCACAGCTGACATGCTACCGTAACCTGATTGACTGTGAGAACCAATTCCGGTGGTAGAACCACTTATTGGTTGACCATTATGATCAGAGTCACTGCCACTGAGTGAACTACTATTCGAAGTTGAATCGCTTGTCGAACCGAAGTTACTCAATGAATTGCTGCCTTGGGCTGAGCCACTATCTGACGTTGACTCGCTCGTTGATTCAGATACTGAATCTGAGTAGGTCGTTGACGTGCTATCAGATGTACTTGCCGAACTCAGCGTACTGATCGAGCCATTGTCGGATTGACTGGTTGACCCGAAGGTACTATCTGAACCGTTGTCGGAAGTACTCAATGAATCTGACGTGCTGAGCGAACCATTGTCAGAAGCATTCTCTGAAGTCGAGGCACTCAGTGATCCATTATCCGACGTACTCATTGAGCTTTCAGTACTGGTTGACCCATTGTCTGAAGTGCTCAATGAATCCGAAGTGCTGGTTGAGCCATTGTCAGAAGTACTATTTGATTCCGAAACATTCGTTGAACGATTGTCCGACGTGCTTTGTGAATCTGAGGTACTCATCGACCCATTATCAGAAGTACTCAATGAATCTGACGTACTTGTCGAACCGTTATCCGAGGCACTCAATGAATCCGAGGTACTTGTTGACCCGTTGTCAGAAGCACTCAATGAATCTGACGTGCTGGTTGAGCCGTTGGTCGAAGTACTGTTGGAATCAGAAGTCGTCTGGGTGCCGTTGGCTGACGTGCTGGTTGATTCTGAGATGCTCGTTGAGCCGTTGTCTGAGGTGCTCATCGAGTTCGACGTGCTGATCGAACCATTATCTGACGTGCTCATTGAATCTGAGGTACTTGTCGAACCATTATCCGAGGCGCTATTCGAATCTGACGTGCTGATCGAAGTCGTAGTCGAAGTGGTGGTTGAGGTACTATCGGATGTCGAGACGCTCATTGAATCAGTTGTCGAAGTGTTAGCCGATACTGATGTGCTAATTGAGCCAGTCGTTGAGTTACTGTCAGAAATTGAAGTGCTGGTTGAACCAGTTGATGAATCACTCGTCGAAATTGAATCGCTTGTCGAACCAGTCGTCGAGTTGCTGTCGGAGATCGAAGAACTTGTCGAGCCGGTCGTCGAGTCATTGGCTGAAACTGAAGCACTGATTGAGCCAGTCGTCGAGTTGCTGTCGGAAATCGAGTCACTCGTCGAATGAATGTCTGATTGACTACCAGAGTCTGAATTGCTATCAGATCCAGCATTCGAATTACTATCAGTGCCACTGTTCGACGTGCTGAGTGAATCTGATGTGCTCGTTGAACCACTATCCGAAGTACTCAATGAATCCGAGGTACTTGTCGAGCCATTGTCTGACGTACTCAATGAATCTGACGTGCTCGTTGAGCCGTTATTCGAAGTGCTGTTCGAGTCTGAACCACTCGTTGACGCACTCTTCACGTCACTTTGTGAATCTGACGTACTGTCTGAACCACTATTTGAAGTGCTTGCAGAAGTCGAAGTACTGTCGGAATCAACATGGCTCATTGAGTTACTGTCGGAAGCACTATCTGAACCGCTGTTCGAATCGCTGGCAGAATCTGACGTGCTCGTTGAGCCGCTGGTTGAGTTGCTCAATGAATCTGACGTGCTGTCTGAACCGCTTGTCGAAGTGCTTGCAGAAGTTGAAGTGCTATCCGAACCACTATTTGAAGTGCTTACGGAATCTGACGTGCTGTCCGAACCGCTGGTTGACGTGCTTTGTGAGTCAGAAGTACTTTCTGAACCAGATGTTGAAACGCTGTTTGAAGTGGAATAACTGGTTGAGTTGCTTACTGACGCGCTACCAGAATCTGAGGTGCTATCTGAACCACTCGTTGAAGCACTTGCTGAGTCTGACGTGCTGTTTGAGCCATTATCAGAGGTACTCAATGAATCTGAGGTACTCATTGAACCATTAGTCGAAGTGCTGTTCGAAGCCGAAGCACTCGTTGAGCCGTTATCTGACGTGCTCAATGAATCTGATGTGCTTGTCGAACCGTTAGTCGAAGTACTCAATGAATCTGACGTGCTCGTTGAACCGTTAGCCGATGAGCTATCTGATTCTGAAGCGTTGGTCGAACGATTATCCGACGTGCTTTGTGAATCTGACGTACTCATCGACCCATTGTCAGAGGTACTCAATGAATCTGACGTGCTCGTTGAACCGTTATCGGACCCACTTTGTGAATCTGACGTGCTCGTCGAACCGTTGTCCGAAGCGCTCAATGAATCTGATGTGCTTGTTGAACCGTTGGTCGACGTGCTGTTGGAATCAGAAGTGGTCTGAGTCCCGTTGGCTGACGTGCTGGTCGATTCTGACGTGCTCGTTGAACCATTAGTCGACGTGCTGTCAGAATTTGAAGTGCTTTCTGAACCGATTGATGAAGTACTATCAGAGATTGAGCTACTTTCTGAACCGTTAGTCGAAGCACTCATTGAATCTGAAACGCTCGCTGACGTGGTTGTTGAAGTCATCGCTGACGTGCTATCGGATACCGAAGCACTCGTGGAATCAGTCGTTGAGGTGCTGTCAGATACTGAGGTGCTCGTTGAACCAGTTGTCGAGTTACTATCTGATACCGATACGCTCGTTGAACCAGTTGTTGAGTTACTGTCTGATATTGACATGCTCGTTGAACCAGTCGTTGAGTCACTATCAGAAATTGAGGTGCTCGTTGAACCAGTTGTCGAGTTGCTATCAGATACTGATGCGCTCGTTGAGCCAGTTGTCGAGTTGCTATCTGATATTGAAGCACTCGTCGAGCTGATATCTGATTGACTATCCGAGTTCGAGTTGCTGTTTGAGCCAGCAGCTGAGTTACTTTCAGTCCCGTTGTTCGACTGGCTGAGTGAATCAGACATGCTCGTTGAGCCACTGGTTGATGCACTCAATGAGTCTGACGTGCTGGTCGAGCCGCTGTCTGAAGCACTGTTTGAATCAGAGGTACTGGTTGACCCGCTGGTTGACGTACTGTCAGAAGTCGAGGCACTCGTGGAACCGCTCTTCACATCGCTTTGTGAATCTGAGGTGCTACCTGAACCACTATTTGACGTGCTTGCGGAAGTCGAAGTGCTGTCAGAAGCAGCGTCGCTCACGGAATCACTGTCAGAAGCACTATCTGAAACGGTCATTGAGTCGCTGGTAGAACCAGAGGTGCTCGTTGAACCACTTGTCGAAGTGCTATTCGAGAGTGATGTACTGTCGGAACCGCTCGTCGAAGTGCTTGCGGAATCCGAGGTACTATCTGAACCACTCGTTGAGATGCTTGCAGAATCTGACGTGCTCGTTGAACCGCTCGTTGAGCCACTTTGTGAACCAGAAGTACTCATTGAGAAGGCACTCGTGGAATCGCTTAATGAATCTGAACCACTGAGCGAAGCACTTTGTGAATCTGACGTGCTCGTTGAATCACTGGTTGACCCACTAACTGAATCTGACGTACTCGTTGAACCAGTCGTTGAGGTGCTCAATGAGGCTGAGGTGCTCGTTGAGCCCTGTGTCGAGTGACTCAACGAATCTGAATGGCTGGTTGAGCCTTGAGTTGATTCACTCAAAGACCCAGAAGTACTGGTTGAACCGGTAGTTGAATTACTCAATGAACCGGAAGTACTGCTTGATCCCAGCGTTGAGATACTCATTGATTCGGATGGTCGTAATGATCTTCCATCGGCACTGAGCGATGCTGAAACGCTGATCGAACCGCTCGTGCTTACGGAACCATTGTCAGAAGTACTATTTGAAGCACTGGTGCTGGTTGAGCCGTTGCCAGAATTGCTTCCGGAGATCGAAGTACTGATCGAACCAGTCGTTGAACCACTTGCAGAATCGGAAGTGCTGGTTGAGCCAGTCGTTGAGTTACTGCTTACACCAGAAAGGCTTTCAGAAGCGGCCGCGCTTGGTGTGTAGTAGAAGTTGATCGTGTGAGTTTCTGAATCGTATTCCCCTGTTGCGGTATTTGGACCAGAAGGAACTGCACTACGATTCTGGAATGTCACACCGTCCACACTCACATAGCCATAGTCGTAACCGGCAATTTGTGGTGCCTTCAGTGTCCAGTCAGTCCCTAGTTGACCGGTCATCGTGCTTGCATCTCGGGCAGTACCATCACTACCGATGATCAAGTAATTAACGGTGATCGTGCCACCCATTGTGTTGCCTGACATTGAGTTCGAGTTCATATTGCTTGTTGAAGCAATATCCGAAACACTCGTTGACGTGCTTTGTGAGTCTGACGTGCTCGTTGAGCCAGTCGTTGAAGCACTATTTGAACCGAGGGTGCTGGTTGAACCAGTTGTCGACGTACTATTTGAAGTTGACGTACTGTCCGAACCGCTGGTTGAGGTACTCAATGAATCTGACGTACTATCAGAGCCACTCGTTGAGGTGCTTGCAGAACCGGAAGTACTGGTTGAACCACTCGTTGAGTTACTCAATGAGATCGAAGTGCTACTTGAATCAAATTGTGACAGCGTATTTGATGTCACGTTGCTCATTGAAAGACTATCCGATGAGCTGCCAGAGTCTGACGTACTGCTTGAACCGTTATCGGAAGCACTGGTTGAAGCAGAGGTACTTGTCGAGCCATTATCTGACGTACTCAATGAGTCTGACGTGCTTGCTGAACCATTTTCTGACACGTTGGTTGACGTTGAAGCACTCGTTGAACCATTGTCTGATGTGCTCAATGATGCTGACGTGCTCGTTGAACCATTCGTCGAAATACTATTTGAATCAGACGTGTTTGTCGAACGAGTATCAGAAGTGCTTTGTGAATCTGACGTGCTCGTTGAGCCGTTCGTTGACGTACTCAATGAGTCTGACGTGCTCGTTGACCCATTGTCTGAAGCACTCAATGAATCTGACGTGCTCGTTGACTCATTGTCTGAAGCACTCAATGAATCTGACGTGCTGGTTGAGCCATTCGTTGACGTACTGTTTGATTCAGACGTTGTCTGGGTTCCGTTCGCTGATGTGCTATCGGATTCTGAGGTGCTTGTCGAACCGTTATCCGAAGTACTCATTGAATCAGATGTGCTGGTTGAACCATCGTCTGATGTGCTGTCAGATTGTGAACTACTATCTGAACCATTGTCAGAAGCGCTATTTGAATCTGAAGCACTTGCCGAGGCAGTCGTTGAAGCAGTTGCTGACGTGCTGTCAGATACTGAATCGCTCGTCGAGTTAGTTGTCGAATCATTATCGGATACTGAGGTGCTCGTTGAACCAGTTGTTGAGTTGCTATCGGAAGTCGAAGCACTCGTTGAACCAGTCGTTGAGTCACTGCCAGAAACCGAGGCGCTCGTTGAACCAGTCGTTGAAGCACTGTCTGATGTTGACGTACTCATTGAACCAGTCGTCGAGTTACTATCTGACGTTGAAGCACTCGTTGAACTGATATCTGATTGACTAGCAGAGTTTGAGTCGCTGAGTGACCCTTCAGTCGAGTTACTTTCAGTATCACTGTTTGACGTGCTGAGTGAATCAGAGGTGCTCGTTGAGCCACTCGTCGAAGTACTCAATGAAGCTGAAGTACTTGTCGAGCCAGTGTCAGAAGCACTATTTGAGTCTGAGGTACTCATCGAATCAGTTGTCGAAGTACTATTCGAATCCGAAGCACTCGTTGACCCACTCTTAACGCTGCTTTGTGAATCTGACGTGCTGGTTGAGCCACTGTCTGAAACATTATTTGAATCAGAGGTGCTCTCTGAACCACTCGTTGAATCACTAGCAGAACCGGAGGTGCTGGTTGAGCCGTTCGTTGAGTTGTTCAATGAGATTGACGT
>NZ_AYYY01000021.1 GCF_001436295.1 Paucilactobacillus vaccinostercus DSM 20634
CCTAGGAAGGCAAGCTTTAATTATTTGCTTGTCTACCCAAGAAGGAGTATAGCCGTCCTTAATTGGATTGGGGCTTTTTTGTTTGCAATTAATATAAAACGTTTACAACTACCGGTTAAAGTAGTAGTATTAAATCAAGCTTTTGGACAATTCTCTTTCTTTAGATATATTTCACATAGGTTAAGCTACCCATTTTGGGTAGCTTTCTTATTTGCAATAATAGTAAAGTAGGTTATAATATACCTAATCTGATAGTAATTCGTTGTTCAGTTTAGAGTTATCCACTTCTGGATAACTCTTTTTTACTCAAAAATGTATTTTGCGACAATGATCAATAACAGCTATATGGTCGTAGGTCAAGTAAGTGGTTTCAAAAATAGTTTTGATGAGCTTGAACGAGCTTATATTAGCTTATCCCATAAGTTGATATAAAATGCTATAATATGACTAATCGAGATTGTGAGACGGGAGCACCCGTCGTAACTGAATAGAGCACTATTCAAATTAAGCCTCTACCTTTAATCGGGTAGGGGCTTTTTGTTAAAATTTTGTAATTATTGATAAAAAATAAATTGTAACATTATAGTAACAATACTGTTCTCAATGCTATAATGATCTTATGGATGGATAATTTTGTATCGAAAGGACTGATATAATTGTATATTATTAAAGTTGGATGCAAATGGATTGGGAAACCCAATAAAAAAGGCAATTTTTGCTTAGTAACTATGGTCAATGAGGCGTATGGATTTGATGAATTTGATAAAGCACATAAATATGCAGAACTTATCAACGGTGTTGTTGTTCCGGAAGTCTAAAAAATAAAATATTATTATTACTTTGCAAGCACGTTAAACGTACAATGCTCGTTTGAAACAAATGTTAAACAATTCGACAGCTTAAGAACCATTAGGTCCCTACTCTAAAAAACTAGAAGTCTTCATCTTAATTGACGCAGGTTTTTTATTTGCAATTAATTTTAGTTGTACTATAATGTACCTACATCCAATAATGACTCGTTAACCGTCATAGGAGCTCTCCAGAAATGGGGAGTTTTTTATTGTTTTAAAAGGCTCTAAAAGGGACGTTAGTAATGGTGCGAAACCATTCTAAAACGGCGTTCCACCAGCACTTGATAGATAATGACGTTTACACTTTCCAATCAAAAGTGTACAAATTGTGTGAATGCTGGTATAAAGCCAATTTGATTTTCATAATAAAAAAGTCCCCAAATAGGGAACTTAGGAACTACATTAATTTCTCGATTTATCAAATTAAAGGAACTCTTCTTTTGTAAAATACCAATTATTCTACGAAGAGTAGAAGTCGAGACAAAAATTGTGTCAAAAAATCACCTCCTGTACCTTATGCATATACTAACACATATAAAATTGTACATTTAAAAATAAATTTAAAAGATTTTCAATTTTGGGTTCATTTTTTAAATCTCATTTATATATAGGCATGTGGATGAATCCAGTCAGCATGAACGTATATTCTTGATACAGTGTAGCTGATAACAATTTTTCTGACGTACACCACAGGTACACCGACAATAATTTGAAATTGATAGAAACCTTATGTATCAATGATGTGGAGAGGTTACTTCGATTCCCGTCACTCGCTTACCAGTACCAGTAAGAATAGACAATAAAAAATAGGAATCCCGTTAAATCAACGTTTAGCGAGGTTCCTATTTTTATTAAATGGGTCAAAAAGGGTTATAATTTCAGAACATTTTGCACATTTTTTGGACTGACCTTTGCCTATTTTATCAATTACTGTTTCAATCTAATTGTCACCTAAAACTTTGTATTCACCAATCAAATATGAGTGTGTCTCGTTTCAAAATCGAAGCACCCTTTTAGAGATATTTTCACCCATATCATTGTGCTATTTTTTTATCGAAATGTTGCAATTTCAGCCAGTTTCTGACGACTGGTACGACTGCCATTTTTGGCGCGTAAGGCTAGTAAGATTGTAATTAAATCAACGACTTCCTGGAAGAGAGCACCTATTAAGGCAGGGATCACACCGGTTGCGGCGATTGCCATTAGGATGATCAAGATCACAATTCCAGTGATCACGTCGATTTTGGTGATCCGCATGGTATCTTGACCAATAGCGACTGCGGCGGCTACTTTACTAAGATCGTCCTTTAAAATGACGACATCTGCTGATTGACTGGCCGCAGTGGCCCCATGTTCACCCATCGCAATACCAACGTCAGCAGCTGTCAGACTTGGCGCATCGTTTACACCATCCCCAACCATGATAATCGGATTGTAGTCTGTTTTCACCGATCGTAAAATTTGGATCTTATCAGCGGGTAATAGGTTGCCATGAATTTCATCGAGTGGCAATGTATTACCGATCTCGTGTGCAATCTGGCTTTGATCTCCTGTCAGCATTACTAATCGCTGCAATCCTAACTGCTTGAGCTCAGTCAGGGTGGCGGGTGTTTCCGGTCTTAGTTGATCCAAAAATGTAATCCAGCCGGCAAACTGATCATTAATACTCACATAGACGGCGGTCCGACTAAGCGACTTGATTGGCTGATCTGTGACATATTTGAGCTTGCCGACACGAATCATTTTGCCTACCACTTGACCTTCGACTCCCTGAGCTGTGACTTCCTTGAGGTTGGTAACGGGCTGTAAGACATCGGGACCAAGGTAACTCACCAGTGATCGGGCTAAAATATGTCCGGAGTGTTGTTCCGCACTCGCTGCCAGTAGGAGTAGTTGTTCCTGGTTCCAAGGGGTCTCTGCGTGAATTGTGTCAACTTCTAGTCGGCCACGAGTTAATGTTCCAGTTTTATCAAATGCAGCAGATTGAGCTTGTGCCAGTTTTTCGATCGTTGTGCCAGTTTTGACGATGATCCCATTTTTACTGGTGCGACTCATCCCCGCAACCAGTGCAATTGGGGCCGCGAGAATCAACGGACATGGCGAGGCAACCACCAATACCTCGGCAATTCGTACTGGGTCACCGGAGATGAGCCATGCTCCGATTGCAATGATGATCGCAATTGCAGTGAACGGTACGGCATAACGATCAGCCATACGGACGAAGTGTGCCGGTTGCGTTTCCGATGATTTAACCAATTCAATGATTGCCTGATACTCACTGTCGGCGGCCTTTTTTTCTGCGATGATCGTGACTGTTGCATCACCATTCACCGACCCTGACATAACCGGGGCGCCCACGTTCTTTGATATGGGGTGTGATTCTCCGGTGAGGGAAGATTCGTCAAATGTGGATTGACCGGCAATTAGTTTACCATCCACTGGTACAAGTTCACCAGGTTTGATGATCAGATGATCGTTCACTGCAACATCATCTACATGAATGTCCACCAGTTGATCACCGCTAATCCGGTGCGCAAACTGAGGCGAGTTGTCGAGGAGAGATTTTAGTTCTTGTCCGGCTTTCTTAGTGGCGTAGTCTTCCAGCGAGTCACCACCTGTGAGCATGATCAAAACGACCAGACTAGCCCAGTATTCACCGACAAGCAGGGTGGCACCGATCGCGAGGATTGCCAATAGATCGATGCCGTATTTTCCTGATTTGAGTGTTTTGATCATGTCGACAAACATCGACAGTGCCACCAACGAACTGGCAATCGTTACGAGCCACCGGCCGTAGGTTTCCAAGTGAAAGGCGAATGTTAACAGTAATGCGATCACTGCAATGAGTAAGGTTAACAGTAGTTTTATTCTGTTTTTCATGGTAGCACCTCCTGTGTCTTCTTTATAATCATTATAACATAGCAAGTAAGACGCACCTATTGATACAGGGATAACAATGCGACGATTCTCATTAGTCTGTTCCGGTGATAACGGCGTCTGTTGTCAATTAAATCATTATTTGATATACTATTGCCACTTCACAGGGGGGTGATCAAATGATACGTAATGTATCTTCCAATGATTCGGGTAATGTCTGTTAGCCGAATCATTAGTCAGGCATTTCCTTTCTAATGATTCACGTTTGAAAGTGAAAGGAATGCTTTATGAAATTAGAACTACAACCTTACCAATACATGCAAATTCGTGAAATTATCGCCGACTTGATCCATAGTTATCAGTCAGTGAGCGATGTTCGGACAATTCAGACCATCCGCGCGATTGCGGTCGAGAAAATCAAGCAGACCATTACCGGCGATTACCCGGAGATTGATGTGCTGATTGAGTATGCCTTGAATGATCACTTACGGCACGGGACAGCTGATAAGTTGTTTGCAAATCTCAAGTCCGATGTGATCCCGTTTGCTCAACCATCCAAAAAGCAGGTTGGAAAGGTTTTTCATAAAATAAAAAAATTAAAAGTTCCTGATTTTGAGACCATCGATCTACGTGAGTGTACGTTTGTCGGGTGGAACGACCTCGGTACCCGTCGTAAGTTCATGCTGTACTACGAGGATGATCAGCTACGTGGGATATCGGGTGATATTTCTAGCACCGTTGTCAAAGGGTTTTGTGCAATTTGCCACCATGAATCCAACGTGGCCCTGTTTACCGCAATCACGAAACGGGGCAGTGAGGGTCAGTACACTAAGAAGGGAAACTATATCTGTACTGATAGCATGCGCTGTAATCAGCAGTTATGTTCGCGGACAGAATTAGATGACTTTTTGGACACTATAAATTAGGCAAGAAAACATCCTTCCTGGGTACGATGAAGTAACCTTTAATGCAGTTCAGTATTAGTATTAGAAGTAGGCATCGTAACCAATTTATATAAAAATTAACAGATGATAATGAAAGTCATGAATCTGAGTGAATGATAATTTAATTATCAAGAAGAATAAACTGAGCATCTACCTTTAATCGGGTAGATGCTCTTTTATTTGCTATTAGTTTGGCTGCATAGAAAATGTGTACTGGTTTCCGTCTTCATCAGATCTTCTTTTTCTATTATATATAAGCATATGGGTCCCAAGCTAGACGTTGGTCATAATTACTGGTGTAATTTGATTAGGTCAGGTTAATCATGGTTCGCTAACAATTATGTCATCGGTTTTGGCTAACTTTTAATAGGCCGATTTTTTGAATGTACTCGGTATGGCACTTTTTTTAGAAGTAAATATCTAAAGCGTAATATTGACTTAATCCACTTTAACGTATTTGGTACACTCCAAGTACATCATTCTGCTAGCCAAATTCACGAACCCATTGACTCCCAATTCAACCTCCTGAATAATCAAAAGCATGGGAGGGCACGATTATGAAGAGGGTAACTCGTTTTATGAAGCGTCACTGGGGATGGTTGATTCTTGGAAGTATCGGAATTATGGTGATAATTGGGACAACGTTTTTCATTACGACGCGAGGCCCACTAGAGCACGTCCACTTGAAATACAGTGGTTATAGCGGTGTTGGTAAGGTAACCGTCAGTGATCGATCGGTGAGTGCAGTTCGAAAACAGCTTGTCAAAAAAGTTGCCACACAGCGACATGAACAGACAAAGGTCAGGCAGACTGTGGGTCTGTCCGCCAGCTGGCAGGAAATATATTTGTACAGCCGTCTTTCCAGCACTTTCGATCAAGAAGAGCTCAACGCAAAGAACATTTTAATGAAATATCCTATTGAAATTCGACCGGCCACCGGTTTAAAGAATGGCGATAAGATAAAATTACGGCTGGCACTCACAGCTGCCGATGCCCGGAAATATCATCTCAGTAACCCGACCATCACGCGGACTGTCCATGGCTTGAAAAAACCGAAACAGACAGTGACAGCTGCCAATCTAAAACAGCAGTTGAAAGTGAGCTTCACTGGGTTTGAAGGGCATGGAGTAGTCATGGTCAGCTCCAAAAGATACGGTAATAAAATGCGGTTCACACTACCGCAAAATGGACATTTAAAGAATGGGCAAACAATTAAGCTAAGATTAGAAGATGACTATCGCTTAAATCAAATGACCCATGGTATAGCTTTCAAAGGAACTAACACCTACCGGGTCCATGGACTCCAGGCGCAAGGTACGATTGCCAATCTGAAAGGCGTTCAATCCTTTTGCGATAGCTATGCCGAGTATGATCGTCAGTTTAATGAAGCCACATGGGTCAAGAAACAACGTTTAGCAATTTATCTCATGCCATTCACGTTAGATCAGGAAGATGATTTATTTATTGATGGCGGTACAAATGAGCGTGCGGAAACGATTTACGTGACTCAACCTAAAAAAGCCCTTTTGGCATCGTCGAGCGCTTTAACAGTTCTCGGTTTATACCGCGTTACGGAACCAAACGGTAAAACTAGTTTAAGAGCATTTGCTCGCAAGGAAATGGTACTGGAAAAGGGCGGCGTCATCCAAATGCGTTTGAGTAAGGGAAAATTTAGCGAAGAAGTCTATGATTTTTCGGATTATTCGCAGGATCAAGTTCAGAACGCCTTAGCTAAATATGGTCAGCAAATCAACTAAGCCACTTATTAAAAGGACACCGACATGGATAGAATTAAATTCGAAATTATCAGAACAGTAGAAAAATTATCGATTAATTTAAATCATCAGCACGATTATCGGGAGTACGAGGTGGTCATTCAAATCAACGAAGATAATGCATATGAAGTCTTTGCGACTGATGAGCGAGTGTTTACGGTACTACAGATGTTTTTGAATCAAAAGCGGCTGCTTTCGAGAATGCAATTGATCGGGCACGGTCAATGAAGAAACTTCACCAATAAGGACGTGCTGCTTTGGATGATATTTAGATCAATATGATATGGCTGATAAGCAACATGAGCAATTATCGATTAGCATTAAAAAGCGGAGTACCCATATGGTCTCCGCTTAAAGTTACTATTTATCTTTGTTGTTGAGTTTGTCTTTCAGACCGTCAGAAGCACCTTTTAAAGTGTCTTTTGCATCGCTTAGTTTTTCTTTGGCCTTACCCAGCGTACTTTGAGATTTACCTTCGGCTTCGAGTTCTTTGTCTCCGGTAACTTTTCCACCTGCTTCTTTAGCTTTACCCGCAAGTTGTTCTTTTTTACTTTCGAATTTTTCGTCTTGAGTCATAGTTAAATCTCCTTTCTTATCTATGAAATAATCTTAACAAATAAGACTCAGATTAATCAAATAATAAGAGTAGATAAAGGACAAAGGCGTGATGGTGTGCAATAGTAAACGAAAAATTCCTGGTGACTAAAAAGTAACTGACAACTTCTAACTATGATGGCAGAATGATGTTCGCCTTACAACAAGACACAAACTAGAGTTGTTGAAAATTGGGAGACTGCTGGGTAGCTTCAACTATTGATCCAGTCTGCCAATTTAAACTTGATGGGTGTTTTTAATTAGTTTTACAGTTTTGGGAGGTCTTTGAAGCCAAAGTCTTCGACGGGATCTTGAATTTTTTTAACGAGTTCACTGATTTTTTTAGCGGGTTTTCCTAATGGATTTAGATGGAGTGGGGATCCGTTATTATTTTTACCAAAAACTCTGATATCTGCATGCTGATTCTTAAATAAGGTAATGATTCGCTGATATTCATCAATGAGTTTAGGATTCTTCAAATTACCAGAAAAGGCCACGACGTCGGGGCTATTAAAGCCCTTGGTGTAATCGACAATTTGAGAGTAGTTATTCATTAATATGAGGTCCAGTGCTGGTGAATCCATTGTTTCAATGACTTCATTCATTACCGTACTCTTGGTTGCTCGGATTGGTAATATGTTAAACATATAGAGTGTGTCATAGTCACGTTTAAAAGTATTTAAGAATCGAGATACAGTTGTGTCTCCGTGCTTTGAGTTGGCATAGGAACAGTTCATTCCTAAACCGAATAAAATTTTCCGTTTACCACTCGGATTGCTGGTAATTGATGATGTGGTGAATGGTGCAATGTAACGAACATAAAGCTTAAAATTTGGAACTGTCGCGTCAATCTGATTCAGTTTCAAGGGGACCCGAACGTTTTCTGGATAAGAGGAATTATATTGCTGCTGATACAGTTGCTGGTCAATTAATGTACTGTATTCATAATCGGTTTTGATATGTTTACGGGTTGGTATAATCGTGCGATCGTGCAATAACATGGTTTGGGTAGCAACCTTTGTCATTTGTGTCACTTCCTTTAACTGGTAATGGGGGTCTTCAGATGAAGCACATTTTTCGTGATTCATCGTTCGTAACAACGTTATTACGTTTTCATCGAAAGCTTAAAGCAGTCGTAGTTTGCTTACTTTTGCTAGTTCTAGTATTAATTTTATGACTTGGTTTCTTGCTGTTCGTTCAGATCCCAGAACTTATCAATGGTTGGTGCGAGTTCATCAAGTGAGTGTAACGAACGATAGTATTGCCAATGTGCAGGAAAGTAACGTCGGTAGCGTGGTGAATCAAAGCGTTGATCCATCAATAAAATGACGCCTTTATCCGTCATGGTACGTACTAATCGACCAGCAGCCTGTAACACATGGTTGAGGCCGGGGAGCTGATAAGCAAACTCGAACCCCGGTTCGCCTTGACTATCAAAGTAGTCACGGAGTAGGTTGTTGTCGGTACTTAACCCGGGGAGTCCAACGCCGACAATGCCAACGCCAATTAGACGATTCGCAGTGAGGTCAATACCTTCAGAAAAAATACCACCAAGAATTGCAAAACCAACCAAAGATTGATCTGGATTGTCTTCAAATGCTGCAAGAAATGCAGTCCGGTCGGCTTCAGTCATGCTGGATTTTTGAATTACCGTTGCAATTTTCGGATAGGCCGTTTGAAAGATCAAACTTACTTTTTCCAAAAAATTGTAGGAAGGCAAAAAAATGAGGTAATTACCGGTTTTGCTGGATACTAACGTTTTTATGCTGGTAACAATTTTTGATAGGTTTACGTCTCGGGTGCGATAGGTAGTACTAATGTAATCAGTAATTAAAATACTTTGATTTTTGGGAGGAAAGGGTGATGGAAGCTGATAGGTTAAGCTTTCTTCATTTCCGCCTAGCACACGTTGATAGTAATCTAATGGAGAAAAGGTTGCCGAAAATAACACAGCACCGCGACCCTTGTCCAAGCAGTCGTGCAGGAAAATACTAGGATCTAGGCACAATTGTTTGAAGGTGATTTGGTAATCTGGGTTATCGCCCAGCGTTATTTTTGTTCGGTAAGTGTCATCGTAATAGTCTGAAATCTTTAAGTAGCTTAAGCAGTTGAAATAGTAATCCAATACGGCCTTGGTGAAGGGGTCTTGTTCACGTTTTTCGTCCCCCAGCCAATCACTAATAGTTTCGGTTAGGTGAGTGACCGCCTTATTAAAGCCTTCGGCAGGGGCAGCCGAAACACTTTCTATTTTATTACTACTCATAAGCGGTCCGGCAAACTCAAAAAATGCTTTACGAAGATCCCTTAAGTCTTGAAGTAGGCGGCGATTACCAGCACCCTTGCCGTGCGCGTCGGCAATTAAGTCGGTCAGCGGGGCTAAGCTCAGTTCTGCCGAGTACATATCACGCGCCCGACTAACCAAGTTGTGGGCTTCATCAACCAAGAAAAAATTATCGTCGTCATGGTCAACTGCGAAAAAGCGCTGCAGATAAACTTGTGGATCAAATAGGTAGTTATAATCACAAATGATGACGTCGCATAGCAGGCTTAAATCCAATGAAAATTCAAATGGATCTAGCATATGTTTGCGTGCGTACGTTTCAATTACTTCACGGGTAATTGCGAATTCGTTGTTGAGAACATCTTTGATTGCTGGTTTGAGTCGATCGTAATAGCCGATCATGTAAGGATTTTCTTCCGGTCTCAGGTCCCGTTCCTCAGGAAATGTGATTGTGTCCTTAGCTGTAAGCGTTATGTTATGAATTTTAAGCCCTTGCGCACGCATCATGGTGAGTGCTTGTTCCGCAACTCGTCGGGTACTTTGCTTCGCCGTGAGATAAAAGAGTCGCTGAATCTGATCTTCACCCATGGCTTTTACTGCTGGAAAGACGGTTGAAATAGTCTTGCCCGTACCAGTGGGAGCTTCAATGAACAATTGTTTTTTCAATCGAAGGGCTTTGTAGACCGAAACTGCCAGTTCGCGTTGACCGGTACGATAGTGATCAAATGGGAATGTAAGGCTCGCAATAGATTCATTTCGATTAAGCCGTAAATCTGCTTGAAGTTGCAGCCAGCTTTCATATTCGGTCAGTACCTCGTGAAAGAATTTTTCGGCTTCTTTGTACGTGTAGGTAATCTGGCGGGTGGTAATTTTCTCGGTAGGACGTTGAAAGTAGGTAAGTTGTAACGTCAGTTTGTGGCAGTTTTCTTGAGTCATCAAAATGTAGGCGTACATTTTAGCCTGTCCCCAGTATAGGGTAAGCGTGTTTTTGCTGAGTTCATCAAATGCCGCATCAGAAGTTTTAATTTCCTCAATTAGTGTCTGGTCCCCATCAATGACAACACCGTCTGCACGACCGTGGACGAGATAGGGAGTGTCTACTAATGAAACTTCAAAGTCCAATGCGTATTCTTTTTGATAGTTTTCTGATCGCTGCTTTTGTAACATCCGATGGATTCGAGCGCCTTCAAGGGCTGTATTCTTACTGTTCATACTGGTGTTTAAGTCGCCAGTTTTTAGGGTGAATTCAATCAGTTCGCGAATTCCCAGCTTTGTGATTGACATGCTGTGCTTCCTTATTTTAAATAGTAAAACTATTATATCATTTTTCGAACGAGTGTTTGTACTGGGCGGAGTAATGTTTATCGACTACAAATCAATTATGAATATAAAAAAATGATATCCAGATGCTGAATTCAACGTCTTAATATCACTTTTAATTATTATAGATTTTTTTAAGAAACCATTTTTAAATCACCACAGCTAATGGCTCCGTGTTTTTTTAGGAAAGAAGCGCTTCTCTGCGTCCATTCGTGCTTGTATTGCTTCATCCATGGTATCAAAAGATTTTAGTAAGACATAGTGGTTTCGAAACATCAAACGTGCAAACCATTTGCCGGAATCTTGATCGTAAGACACGCCAATATGACCACTCTTGTTGCGGCTTGATCTCTTTAATGAGTTATAACAGACACCATCGTCGTTCAGAAAAGAATCGGTCTTGGACGAATTTTTTATCAAGATAGCATTACTGTGAGTTCTTTTTTGCATGACGTCACGGCGCAGACAGCCACAGCTTTTCGTGATGCCATGTTGTAGCCTCGCACCGGTTACAATCACATGGTTACCACAATTGCAACGGCACAGCCAACACGCATTTCCATTTTTATCGCTGGGCTCTGCTTTGATAACAAGCAAACGGCCAAATTTATGATTTAATAAATTTTTCTTTCTCATTATATTCCACCATATCCAACAAATTTCTAAAAAATAAATGGAAACTAATTATGATGTATGAAAACTTAGTTGGGTTAGAGTTTGAATCCATCCGTATCAATTAGTGAGTACAGCTTGAAAGTTATAAATGGGTGTTTTGCAGTAAACCCTAAAACACCTAGGACAAGCGATAACATTTAGTTTTTTAGTAATGTCAGTTGCGGGACAGGAAAAAAGTTTGTGCTTATTAAAATATTGCAGTCAAAGGATTTCAATAAAAGTCGTGAATAGTGTTGAAAATTATAATACAGCTATGATAATGTTTATTTATAATTATGAACATACGAATAATAAGTGTTTTAGAGTTTACGCTAAAGATACTATTTTAGTGTTTATGGTAATAAAGGAATTTACAGAATGAAATTAAGAAATTGGTTAAATTTGCATCGGTTTACGTAGATTTATGAAAAAAATGGTATAAACTAAACGTACTTGTTATAAAATAAGCAATTTATGGAGGTACTAGTTATGGATATTACAGTTGCAATGGCCCGAAAATCTGGCGAACCTTTAACCATCGAAGAAGCCCAGCTTGCAGAACTGAAGAGTGATGAAGTGTTAGTTAAAATGGTTGCAAGTGGTGTTTGTCATACTGATGCAGTTGGACGTGATGCCGGAATGGCAGGTTATCCAGTTGTTTTAGGACATGAAGGCTCTGGCATTGTTCAGGAGATTGGTTCATCTGTTTCAACTGTTGAACCTGGTGATCATGTTGTATTATCGTTTAACTCATGTGGGGTATGTGACAGTTGTCTGTCTGGACACCCCGCTGAATGTGATATACTGAACAAAATTAATTTTGGTGGTCGTCGTAAGGATGGCTCCGCAGCAATTACCCAAAATGGAGAAGCAGTTTCAAACTTTTTCGGACAATCATCGTTCAGTACATATTCAGTTGTGTCCGAACGTGGGGTAGTCAAAGTTGATAAAGATGCCGATTTAAAATTATTGGGACCCTTAGGATGTGGTATTCAGACCGGTGCAGGTACAGTATTGCAGTACTTTAAACCTAAATTTGGGGATTCAATTGTGATTTTCGGTGCCGGTGCGGTCGGGTTATCAGGCGTGATGGCCGCTAAGCTACTTAACATGGCGCATATTATTGTCGTTAATCGCCCAAACCCGTATCGTTTGAACATGGCACGTGAATTAGGTGCCACTGATGTTATCGAAAGCAAGCCGGGAACGGATGTCGTTGCCGAAATTAAGCGAATTACAGGTAACGGAACAGATTTTGCGTTAGAAACGACAGGTGCAGCGCAGTGTATTAAAGATTCAGTTAATGCAATTAAACCTCGCGGAATTGATGCTGTCGTGGGAATCGCGGGAGATGTAACTTTCAATGTTAATGAGGATATCATGTCTGAGAGCAAGACCATTGCCGGTGTGATCGAGGGGGATGCAATTCCACAAATTTTTATTCCTAAAATAGTTAAATATTATCAGAAGGGGCTTTTCCCATTTGATAAGTTAACTAAATTTTATCGGTTTGCCGATATTAATGATGCATTTTCAGATTCTGCAAGTGGTAAAGTGATTAAACCAATCGTTGTATTCGATTAATCTTTTTCACTACTACATTGCACTGCAACAAAAAGTCGTTTTATTTTTAAAAAAGGGCTGTTTGCAAAGACAGATTAAAAAATTAAAAGACATCTTTCGCTGCTATTTATCGGTTTATACCGAAACAAATAGTGGTGGAGGATGTCTTTTGCTGTCTAAGAAAGCTAAATTATGGGATTTTCGTTTGATCGTGGTCCGTAATAAAACGGTTAATATTATTGTCTAAATTGATCAATGTTGTTTTTTCATCAATTTCGCCATTAATGAGTTTGGTTAGCTCTTTTGAAATGATGGTCGTATAAATTTTGTCGCTTTGTTCGTAACCTTGTACCGTGTCCGGAATGACACGCTTTTTACTGATGGGGAAGCTTTCTTTCAACAGAGATTTCCAAGGATAAACATTGTCTAAATCACTGTGTTCGTAGTATTCATTGCGTAGTGTCGATCCACCGAGTAATGAAATGGGAATAGCATTTTCATTCGAACAGGCCCATAAAATAAATTGAATTGCAGCCTCAATGTTTTTCCCAAATGGATTGATTGAAAGACACCAACCACCAAGAACCGGTGAAAGTCCTGGAATCAGCTTATACCCAATATTGCCCGCAACTCTGGATTTTGAAAAGTCATTAATATCAACAGCATCCCCATTGTAAAGTACGCTCATCGCAACATCGCCAGTTGAAAACTCATGGGCTACTTTTTCCCACGTATCAGTTGCCTGATTATGTGACGCATAGAGGTAACTTTCTTTGAAATTTTTTAGCGCGACAAGGGAATTTTTATTATTGATAATGACATTTCCATTGGTATCAAAAACGTCACTGTTATAAGCCCAAAGTCGATTTAAAAAGCTAATGGTTGTTGAAATATTTTGACCTGTGATATTTGAAATTCCATATTTTACGGGGGAGTTTGGATTAAATTCACGCGAGAAATACTTAGCTATCAAGTTAAATTGGGCCCAATTTTCTGGCGGAAGTAGTTCTTCACCATTGGCTAAACGGTAGTTATACCGTAGCATTTTATCTTCGAACAGGTCCTTTTGATAAAATAACAGCTGAGTCCCAGAGATAAATGGTAATCCGAATAATTTACCCTTATAAACGCCATATTCTGACAACATATTAGTCAAAAAACCATGAAAATATTCTGGATATTTTTGCTGAACATGATCAAGCGGTAATAAAATACCTTGATCCGCAAACCCATCCATCCATGCAATATCAACTAAAAATCCGTCATAGTAAGGATCTCGATGAGATTTTTGATTATATAAGTCGTGTTCAAGCTGATTATAAGTTTTGATATCAAACTCAATTTTATTACCAGTTTCGCGCGTGTAAATTTTAGAATACATAACCAGTGCTCTCGCAGCTGGAGAATCGACGAGTTCAAATCTGAGGGGCGCTACGACCTTATTCAGTATGACTGGTTTCTCTTTTTCTTGTATGAATTGAGCTTCGAATTTTTTGGCGACAGATTCGTGAGTTTTACTTTTAGTCATCGAATGAATCAGTCGGTCGGCAATATTTGCACCAATTTTTTGAAAGGAAATTGAAATTTGAGCATCAATATCGACATCATCATCGATCCAATTGCTTTCTTTAATTACAATTAGATAAATATCTTGGATGTTAAGCATTTTGAGCGCTTTGATGGCACCTTTTGCAAGCTGATAATCACTGATAATGATGGCTTGAATTTCAGGATGCTTTTGAAGCATTGAAAAAGCACTGATAAAGCCACTTTCTTGGTTGGAATCAACCGTCTGAACATATTTATTCTCAGCCTTTGGATAATACTTTTGATAAATATCGAAAAAGTTATTTTCATAGACCAAACCAGATTCCATGATCAGACCAGTATTATGAAATCCTTTAGATTTCAAATGTTCCAACGCCTGTTTTAACGCTTTGTCGTACGAGATGGTTGTCACGTCGCCAGTAAAGTTGTAGGAGGCGTACTCACTAACTAGCGCGGAAGGAATGGGAGTGTTTTGAAGCAGATAGGTAACATTATCTTTAAATGGTGAATAGACTAAAATGCCATTCACATGGTGTTCTAAACATTGTTCAATCCCTTTTCTTTCGAGCTGATAATTGTTCTGGGAAACTTTTAAAAAAATATCGAAGTTATTTTCCCGAAGTTTTTTGTCAACTGCAGAAAGGAACGCTAAACAGTCAGCATTTTCAAGGTTGGGGATGATGACACCAACGAGGGAATTGGTTGTTTTTTTTAGATTTCTGGCTCGAACGTCGGGATAGTACGCAAGCTGTTCCATTGCATCTTCAACTTGTTTTACTAATTTTCGGTTATTTGTTTTACCATTCAACACATTTGAAACTGTGCCGACAGAAACATGAGCCTGTTTTGCCACGTCTTTTATCGTCGCCATTTTATAACCCCGCTTCTGAATAGTTTAAGGAGCGTAAAAAAATCGCTCATGAACTTTTCTTGAAAAATTTATTTGAATATCTGTACTATAGCATAATTGAAATTTAGGTACAATACGCATAAAAATAGCTAAAGAAAGCGGTTGCGATTTTTTTGATTTCCGTTTATACTGCATATGAATCGATTCATGAACATTTTAAAATAAACTGATTTGAGGTGGTCAATTAGAAAATCGAATGGATTTAGACACAGCCGCATAATTTTTTTAATTATTTTATATCAATGAGGAGTGAAAAAAATGGATGCTACTGGATCGGGGAAAATAAATAAAGTCGACAAAGTACCGTTACTTGGTAAAACCGCATATAGTTTCACGGGGTTAGCTTATCAATTGACGGCTACGATGGTCGGCGCGTACGTTGTATACTTCTTTACCAACGTTGCACATATGAACCTTGGGGCCGTGGGGACCCTAATGTTATTAGCACGAATTTGTTCAGCACTGGGAGCACCGTTGGCGGGGATATTTATTGATAACACCAATACGAGATGGGGAAAGGCACGTCCATGGTACCTGTGGATGACAATTCCAGTATCGTTAGTGACAGTCTTATTGTTCATTGTTCCAAATTTTGCGAGTGCGGCCGCCAACATGGCCTACATCTGGGCGTTTTACATTATTTGGTCGCTATTAGAAATTTTTATTGATACACCGACAACTGCAATTTTACCGATGTTGACAAGCAACAAGGACGAAAGAACACTCTTAAACAGTTTACGTAATGGGGGGAGTCAAATTGGTGGCTTAATTGCTAATGCGGCGGTTCTACCATTGGTTGCAGTTCTGGGTGGCCATAATGATAAAAAGGGATTCTTATTAACGGCAGCGTTAATGGCTTCTTTATCGGTCCTTTGCTACATTTTTGTTTTTAGCGGACTACGAGAGAAAAATAATGTTCAAGTTGAGGCAGAACCTACTACAAAGAAGCCCAAATTATCAATGGCCGAAAGTTTTAAAGCGATTAAGGGAAACTGGCCATGGGTATTGGTATTTATTATTACGATTTTGAACTTTATTGCTAATATGGCGCGGAATACCGGTGTGATCTACTACTTCCAATATAGCTTGCATGATCGTACAATGACAGCACTAGCAAATGGATTAAACACAACGCAGTTGATTACGATTGCTTTATTGCCAATCTTTGTTAAAAAAATTGGGCAAACCAATACCTGGATTTTAGGAACTGTTATGTCTGCATTTGCGCAAGTGATGATTCTATTCTCAGGACAAAACATTACATTGGTTCTTGTATGGTGGGTTGTAAGTAATCTTGGTATGGGCTTTAGCGTGCCACTGATCTTTGCAGTGATTGCCGAAACGGTTGACTTTGGTGAATGGAAATCTGGTGTTAATGCACCAGGACTATTATCCGGTGTCGGTGCAACAACGGCCAACAAATTTGGTGGTGGCTTAGGTGCTGCATTGGTACCTTGGGTTTTGGCCGGATTTGGATATAGTGCAACTGCCGTTAACCAGTCAGCGCATGCTTTAACTGGAATCAATGTGGCCTTTATTTGGATTCCCGCAGTTGTTTACTTGTTATCGGTTATTCCGATGATTTTCTACAAGAAGTATGAAAAGATGGGGCCAACTATTAAGAAGGAACTAAAGGAACGTCGTGCAAATAATTAGCATTGAGGAGGTTTGTCGGTATGGGAAAAGTAAATGATCAATTTGCGAACATTGCCAATAATTTGGGACGCAATCTGAACAAGCAAGGACTAAAACGAGTAAAACCGGCTGAAATTCAGCATCAATCATTACCGATGGGAAATTTTGATGGTCTACCCATTCGTTTTCCGGAGAAAATGAATGATCAAGCGGCGCTGGAAGCAGAGTTACAACGGATGCGAAACCAATTTAAGCCGTTTCTGGTCCATCAGGCACCAGAAGTCAAAAATTATCGAACTAGGCAAAAATTAACGGAGTTTAAGTGGCGGGTCGAAACTGATACCGACCGAACTGATTTTACGACCGTGTTAAGTGGCGACGGAGAATGGGAGACAGTCTCAATTCCACACTTCGGTCGACCGCTCGGAAATAAGACCACGTATTATCGCCAAACGTTTGATATTGATTCAGTTACGGATGAACAATCATTGTTTGTTCATTTTAACGGTGTTGACTATATTGCCAATGTTTTTGTGAATGGTTATTTTGTCGGAACGCATGAAGGGTTGTTTGCGCCGTTTGAATTTGAAATTGAGAATTATATTCATTCGGGTACCAATACGCTGGTTGTTCAAGTTAAAAATGATTTTATCCATAAACGCAACGAGTTAGAAGCAGGCGGGACGATGTATGGTGGCGATAAAATTTATGCGGCCACTGGTCCGGGCTTTGATGATCCGGCGTTAGGATGGCATCATTGTCCGCCTGGAATGGGAATTTACCAAGATGTGTATTTAGAAAAGCGTGCTCGTGATTTTATCAGTGAAGTGTATGTCAGACCACTATTTGATGAGCATAAGGCTGAAGTAAACATTGATTTATATCATTGTGATTTAGGTGAACGAAGCGCTAAATTTAATATTTCGATTTATGGCGAAAACTTTGTGGGAACAGTTGTTAAAGATCAGATTGTTGAACAGTCAACGGGAACGGCCATTGGTCTAGGAGATACGTTTACTGAAGCAATGCTATCTGCGACCGGTCAAAAAGATAAAGAAAATACGCTCAATGCCGAAAAAGGACACAACTATTTTAAGTTCATTTTTGATATTCCAGATATGAAGGTTTGGAGCTCGGAGACCCCTTATTTATACGAAGTGCAGGTAGGCTTTATCGACGATGATGATACAATTTTAGACGCTAATACGCGGACGTTTGGAATGCGCAAGTTTCATATGGATGAAGCCTCACAGCCCAAGGGAAAATTGTATTTGAACAATCAGGAAATTCATTTACGTGGTGCAAATACCATGGGATTTGAACAGCATGATGTAATGCGTGGTGAACTGGATCAATTGGTTGATGATATTTTGTTGGCTAAGATCGCACACATGAACTTTTGGCGTATTACGCAACGACCAGTCCAGGAAACGGTGTATGACTATTGTGATCATCTTGGATTGATGACTCAAACCGATTTACCGCTATTCGGTGTTCTTCGCCGTAATAAGTTTAGTGAGGCCGTGAAGCAGGCGGGCGAAATGGAACAAATTGTCCGAAAACATCCTTGTAATATCGTTGACACGTTTATCAATGAGCCGTTTCCAAATGCCAATAATCTCCCGCAACGACATCTGATACGTCCAGAATTGGAACGCTTCTTCACTGCAGCTAAGGAAACGATTCTATGTTTAAATCCCGATCGTGTGATTAAACCAGTTGATGGGGATTATGATCCGCCAACGTTTGGGTTGCCAGACAATCACTGTTATACATCTTGGTATAACAGTTCCGGTGAAACTATGGGTGAATTAGCTGCAGGATATTGGCTGCCTGTGAAAAAAGGTTGGAATTATGCCTGTGGTGAGTATGGGTGTGAAGGACTCGATAATTTAGAGACTATGTATAATCATTACCCGGCGAACTGGTTACCAGCGTCACCCGATGATGACTGGTCGCCAACGGCGATTGCAATGGAGCAAAGTAGTAATTTCCATTATCAGTACTTTGAAACACCAAAGACGCTTCGTAATTGGGTAATGGAAAGTCAAAGATATCAAGCATTTGCGACTCAATGGATGACAGAATCGTTTAGACGACAAACAGCCATGATTTCAACAGTATTGCATATTTTTATCGATCATTTTCCCGCTGGCTGGATGAAAGCTGTGATTGATAATGATCGGATTGCAAAGCCGGCATATTTTGCCTATCGTGATGCATTAACACCAACGATGGTTAGCTTTAAACCCCGGCGATTCAGATATTTTGAAGGCGAAACAGCAGCAATTGAAACCTGGATCTGCAACGATTTACCAGAAGCGTTTGATTCCTATTCACTATATTACGAAGTAGTTCGGAACCATGAAGTACTGCGTAAGGGTGTCCAAACAGTTGGTATCCAACCATCGTGTTCCGCATATGCTGGTGATATTCAGTTTGATACAACCGGGATTGCTGGTGAAATTGAGGTACGGGCGGCACTGATTGATCAGAACAATCAAGTGGTACATTACAATACGCTGAATCTTAAGATTGCAAGTCAGAATACTGATTTAAAGGGAACGACGATTCAAGCTGGTGAAACAGCGGGTTCATTGTTGAATACTTACACTAATTACCAAAAAATTGGTGATAGTACGGTAACACCTGATACGATTATTATTGATGATATGGCGGTCTTTAAAGGACAGGAAACCAAGTTACGTCAAAAAGTTGAAGCGGGAACTAAACTAGTTCTTTATCGTCCCGCATCTGGAACATATCGAATTTTTGATGAGGACGTCAAAATCAAACCATGCGGTATGTTGCCAGTGAACTTTGTTTCTCGTAACACGGGTCATCTCATGGTTGACGGATTTGAGCCAGATGATTTTAGATTTTGGTTTGATGAAAAACAACAAATGATTACGCCAATTTTGGAAAACACCTTTACCAGTCATAATAAAAATTATGATGCAATTCTGACGAGTGCAAATATGAACATCAAGGGCGAGTGGCGGCCAGAACTAGCATGCGGTGAACGGAAAATCGGTAAGGGATCAGTTATTATTTGCGAGTTGATCTTAGATGATCGACTGAAAGCTAACCCAGTTGCACAGCAATTCGCGAAAAAAATGCTAATCAAACAACCATAAAATGGTCGTTAAATAGTGATAGAGAGGTGAATAGTCTTGGATGGTCAGAAGCTTGTGACAAATGAGCAACAGACGGTCAAAGTTCCGATTATCAGAAAATTGGCCTATGGTTCAACGGACTTAAGTTACCAATTATTGACGACGACTGTTAGTGCGTATCTTGTCTATTTTTATACGGATGTTGCTAAGATGTCACTGGGCGCTATTGGTACATTGATGCTCATTGCACGGTTACTTTCTGCATTGGCTGCACCAATCTCTGGATACTTTATTGATAATACTCATACGCGGTGGGGTAAGGCGCGTCCTTGGTACTTGTGGATGTGTTTCCCTGTTGCCATCTTTAGTATATTGTTGTTCGTTGCACCTAACTTTGCGAATAGTGCACTGAATATTACGTATATTTGGGTCACCTATGTCATTTGGTCAATGCTTGAGATTTTTATTAATACACCTGATACAGCGATTTTACCGTTGCTGACTAAGGACCGTAATCAGCGGACCATCTTCAATAGTTTCAGAAACGGTGGTAGTCAAATTGGGGCGCTAATTGCAAATGCTTCGGTACTTCCTTTGGTTGCGTTTTTTGGAGGAAGTAATGCTAAAAAGGGATTTTTTGAAACGGTATGTTTTCTGGCACTCTTGTGTGTATTAGGATATTTGTTTGTTTTTACGTTTATTCGAGAAGTTCATTCGGATGATGCAATTCAACAAGAAAAGGAACATGTTTCATTTGCTGACGGTTTTCGCGCTATGAAGGGAAACTGGGCATTTATTCTAACCTTTATCATTACCATTCTGGTTTTTATTGCGTCAATGGCACGAAACTCAAGCGTCATTTATTATTTCCAGTATAGTCTTGATAATTTGGGAATGGTTGCCTTGGCAAATGCCCTTAATTCAACGCAGCTAATTTCAATTGTGTTTTTGCCCGTGATTGTTCGTAAGTTGGGACAATCCAACACGTGGGTATTAGGACTAGTGATGACAGCATTAGCACAACCCTTGATCCTGATTAGTGGTCATAATTTATTTTTAGTTTTGACCTTTTGGGTGGTCAATAATCTAGGAATGGGAATCTGTGTGCCATTGATTTTCGCCATTTTGGCGGATTCAGCCGATTATGGGGAGTGGAAGAATCATATTGCTGCACCTGGATTTTTAGCGGGTGTCGGGGCAACAACTGCGACAAAGCTAGGTGGCGGTCTCGGAATGGGGATTGTTCCTTGGGTTTTAGGGATGTTTGGTTATGTTGCTGAAAAGCAACAAACATCACAGGCACTAATGGGAATTCAAGTTGTCTTTATCTGGCTACCATGTGTTTGCTTATTGCTTGCAGTGATTCCCGCTTACTTTTATAGAAAAGCTGAACGACAACGCCCACAAATTCAACAAGAACTAATGCAAAGACGACTACAAGAAAATGGTTAAAATCTAAGAACATGTGCTTTTAAATTTTAGTGGGAGAAAACGACTTCCTACGTTTTCCGTGATTGTGTTGCTGGGAGGGAGCAATTACAACAATAAATTATTGGTTCCCCGTCAAACTAATAATTATTGGCAAAAACTATTTCAATCGTTTTGAGCACAATTGGTTTGCACATCACATGAGTCTTAAAATATTAATGAAATAGTACAAAGAGCAATGCGTGCAGCTTGAAGGCGCATTGCTCTTTTAATTTAAAAAAATAGCGTGTAGGTAGTGATTAAGTTTAGAAAAAATATTAATCAGGGACATAAATCTCAATTAGATTAGATGGACGATACGAATCAGCCCACATTAATCTTCAAAAAATGATAAATATTCCATCGTTCTAGGTAGTGGGGATGCTTTCTAGCAGCGCTCGGTGTCACACCAACAAACGCTTTAAATTGTCGGCTAAGATGTGCTTGGTCCGCGAAATTAAGTTCAGCAGCGATTTCTGCCATCGATAGATCGGTGATCGAAATAAGCTGAATAGCACGGTTAATTTTACTGAGCATTTTGAATTCAGTGATTGTAATGCCGACTTCCTGTTTAAATTGGGATGATAAATAGTTTTGTGAAAGTTTCAGTTGGTGGCTGTATTGCTGAATGGAGGGTGTTTCTTCGGGTGTATCTAGGATTGTTTGATAAATGTGGCGGATGTTTTTTGATAAATGCACGTTTTTGAGACTCTGGACACGTGAAGCCATGTCTATGAGAATTTTTTCGATTTTTTTCATAACATCGTCAAATACAGGTGCCTCTTCGATCTCGATTACGTATTGATCGTTCAGTGTGTACGCTTGTTCATAATCAATTCCAGCGTTAATTGCGGCACGCAACGTCACGGAAACACAAATGATGCCCCAATTTTTGATTGCTCTTAAAGTACTCTCGTTTGAAAGAACGCCAATTCGACCGGAGCTTAAAAGATGGTGAAATGCGGAATGAATCGCGATCGAATCTCCCATCATGACGGCGGTTTTGAGTGCCTGTTCGTATTTGTAGCTAATATGAGCGCCTTGGTTATTAAATTGAACAGACATGATAATATTGTTGAGTTCGTTTGAGGTGATTGGATTTTGGAACGCCTGATCGATTGACGCAGCGCTGTTTGAAAGACCAATCAGTTGGGAAAAGAAAGTAACTTGGTGGTAGCACTGATCTTTTTCTAAAATGGGGGTCTGCAATTTGTGTGAAAGGTAAACAATCATTGAACCCAGATTTTGACTTTTGCGATTGGAACGAGAATTGATTAGTTCGGGACCAATTAAAAATGCCGTTTCCTGCGTGATGAAGCAAAATGTCAGTAGCGTTTCCGTGTGTCGTAAAATATAGAAGCCAGCTTTAGTGGGGAGTCGCTGTAACATTGCATAATAACGCCGTGTTAAAATATTGCCACACTTGAATTGTACGGTTGGCTTGTTATGTGACAGACTAAATTTAATTGCCGGTACGTTTAATGACTGAATATAGGCTTGATCGAGAGACACCATGGATCACCTCATGAGTAAAATATTCAAAAAACTGTTGATCTGTTCAATAAATGAAGTAGCAAGGCTATTATACTCTTTATTGTAAGCGTTAACAAAACGCTGAACAGTTTTGAAGTCGAATCAATTAGGGGGCATTTAGTTATGAAGATTTACGTCGATGCAACTGTGATGCGAGATGGTAATGGATCTAAAGAGGCACCATATAAATCAATTAATGCGGCTGCTAAACGAGCCATGGCCGGGGATGAGGTGTTGGTTTTTCCGGGAGTCTATCGTGAAAACGTGAATCCCGTTAATTCCGGCACGGCAGAAGCTCCAATCACTTACCGGAGTGTTAAGCCGTTACAAGCCACTATTACGGGAGCGGAAAGTGTTAAAAATTGGCAACTTTATCGGGACAACGTCTGGGTTGCACGGATCGATAATGGGGTCTTTGGAACGTATAATCCGTACACTACATTTGTTGTGGGTGATTGGTATTTTGGCCCGGTGGACAAACATACGGGTGCGGTATACATGAATGATCAACAGTTTTATGAAACCACTTCATTGGCAGACTGTTTAGCTGGCACGGTCTATGCGCGTTCTTGGGATCGTGAACATTCCATTTATAAGTGGTATACCGAACAAGATCCGACAAAGAACGAAACAATTATTTACGCTAATTTTCAGGGCAAGAATCCAAATAATGAGCATGTTGACATCAATGTGCGTCGCGAAGTATTTTACCCACAAAAGACGGGTGTGGACTACATCACGCTCAGTGGATTCAACGTGAATAAAGCAGCAACGACATGGGCCCCGCCTGCTGCTTATCAGGATGGGATGATTGGGCCACACTGGGCCAAGGGTTGGATTATTGAAGATTGTGACATTAGTCATAGTCGTTGTGCGGGAATCTCATTAGGGATGTACGAAGATCCAGACAATAATCATTACTTTACCTATAAGCACGTTAAAAGTCCGACACAAATGGAACGGGATACAGTATGCCGTGGGCAATATCATGGATGGCTTAAAGAAAATATTGGGCATCATATCATTCGCAGATGTAATATTCATCATTGTGAACAAGACGGTATTGTAGGACGGCAAGGGGCTGTATTCAGTCTCATTGAGGATAATCATATTCACCATATTAATAATATGCAGGAATTAGCCGGTGCTGAAATTGCGGGAATTAAAATTCATGCAGCTATTGATGTTATTTTTCGCCGAAATCATTTTGACCATACAACGATGGGATTATGGTGTGACTGGGAAGCACAGGGAACCCGGATTACCCAAAATCTATTTGACCACAACTATGCACCGGAAGGAACTGCTCCACGGTTAGATGGTGCAATGGAAAGTCAAGATATTTGGGTTGAAGTAAGTCACGGCCCGACACTGATTGATAATAATTTATTGTTATCTAAGGATTCGTTGAAAATTCCAACGCAGGGCTTAGCCGTTGTACAGAATCTGATTTTGGGATCCTTCACGTTTGTGGGTACCGGAACGGATTATCCAGGACCTGGAGAACCACAGCCACGGTTCACCCCGTATCATATTAAACATCGAACAGAAGTGGCAGGCTTTATGACGATCTTGCATGGGGATGATCGGTTCTATAACAATATCTTTGTCCAAAAGTGGCCAGCTACTGATCCTGCTCCAGAGGATAATGAAGAGGTTGGAACCTTTGTCTTTGATGACTATCCGACGTTTGATGAGTGGTACCGGCCATTTAAGCCGTTAGAAGGAAAAGCGGCCAAGGAACATGATATGGAAAATCTGAAGGAAGCTCATTTCAGTCATTTACCAATTTGGGCGAGTGGCAATGTGTATCTAAATGGCGCCAAAGCTTGGAAAAAGGAAACTGATAATTTAGTGAATACTGAAGATCAGGTAGAATTTGAACTGGTCGAAAATGATGGGCAACCACAGATTAAAACCAACTTGTATGATGTGATCGGTGACTACCAAAGTGGCATAATTAACACTGATATTTTGGGTGAAGCCTTTGAGCCAGAACAACGATTTGAAATGCCAAATGGTGATTCGATCGTTTTCAATGAAGATTATTTTGGTAATCATCGGGGAACCTCGACCGTTGCAGGACCCTTTGTGTCGGAGAAGGCAGCCCGTGAGATGTTGTGGATGAAAGAATAAGGATACTAATATCAATAAATCAATTGACTAATACTGAAGTGATTTGATAGTAAGTAATAAAATAATTGCTAAATACTCATTTTGTTTTCATAATCAAGTAAAATAATGAATGTGAAAACATAAGTGTTCTTGAAGAAGTATGTGTGTTATGACTGAAATAAGCATCTTCATTCACCAAATTCGGCGAGTGAAGATGCTTATTTTGTGTTTCAGAATCGACATAACGTTGTAGTAAATACTTGATTACTTGCCGCCACTGAGAAAATGATCTAGTGCAGCATTAGCATTGTCACGATCAGTTGTTTGAGAATTACTCAACGGAATACCAGTTGGTCCGCTCAACAACATTAAGATGTCGAAAAATGGCCGCTTAATTCCAAGCTCATCCAGATCGTCGGGTGAAATTGAATAACGAATGGCGGTTTCATCTCCATGAATGACTTTTTGAACCCAGCGCGGTTCACGAATGCTTTGACGTCCCAGTGCAACGAGTTCAAATCCGGCACTACTTGCTTTTTCAGCATCATCAGGTGTTTGGACATCACCGACCACAATCATCGGCAGTTTACCGTCCAAATGGGTTTTAATTGTCTCGTTTAGTGGTGTTGTAACAGTTTTGTCGGTCAGAGATTTACGCCAAACATTTCCCATTGAAACATGTAGATAATCAATGGGTTGGTCCTTTAAGACATCCACAAACCTTAAGGTATCTTCAAATTGAATACCAGGTTTTTCGATTTCTTCTGGTGAGATTCGATAGCCTAGAATAAATGGTCGAGTGGCATATTGATCTACAACGGATTTACATTCTTTAATGACTTCAAGTGGGAAATTCATTCTTTTTTCAACTGATCCACCCCAGTGATCAGTACGTCTGTTTGAATGTGGAGAGAAGAATTGTTGAATCAGATAGGTGTTGGCACCGTGAATTTCGACACCATCAAAACCAGCCGTAATGGCACGGCGCACGGCCGAACCGAAATCCTTGATTGTTTGTTTGATTTCCTCATCAGAGAGTGCACGGGGAACTTCTGAGCCGGTTCGTGCGGCTGCAACTGCACTTGCACTGACCGGCTGTTGTCCTCGTAAAATTGCGGTACTAGACATTCGACCAGCACTAAAAATTTGAATGACCGCCTTAGTGCCGTTTTATTTGATAGCATCAGCAAGTTTAGTTAGACCAGGAATGAATCGATCATCAGCAATGCTTAATTCTCCTTCGAATCCTTTTCCCAATGCGTTAACGTTGGCGACTGCGGTGATGAACATCCCGACACCACCAGAGTGTTTTTGATAATAGTGAATTTCATCATCAGTTACAGTGCCGTCATGAAAAGCCATACACTCAGTCATAGGTGGAATTACAACACGGTTTTTGAGAGTTACACCACTTTGCGGAAATGTATAGGAATCTAGGAAAGAATAATGCTTATCCAAAATAATCACTCCTTTTCTTTGATAGGTTCATCCTATCATTAAAGCGCTTACATGTTAAATAAAGATACTCCGAATATGTTCATTAGTTAAAAATTACGTTTGACTTTTTAGCGTGGGTTAGCTGGATAAATAGTAACTTGTAAATATGATATCATTTTGATATAATACTATCAAAATGATATCATAAAGAAGGGGATTGAATTGAGCGACGACAAGAAGCGATTTTTACTGCGAATTGATCAAACCTTGTATGATCAACTGGCACGTGATGCCGAAAGTGAAAATCGAAGTATCAATGCGCACATAGAAACGATTTTACAAAAGGCAACGCAAGGAAAAACGTTTGAACGACGGCAAATTGTCGGCCAGGTAATAGAAGGAACGCAGATTAATTCAGAAAATGGGCTGGTTACGGTAGCTGGTATTTATTATCGTTACTTAATTAGTGATAATTCGACTGTCGACACAACTGGCCGGTATGCAGTAACGGATGCGGTCGGGAATATTTTAACATTACAAAAAATTTGATTAACAATATGTGGAGGAGCAAATATTATGGCTTTAGGAATTAAAATTGTGCCCCAAAATAACTCGGGACTTGTTGAGACCTTGGGAAAGTATCGGCGTAGTGTAGAGTCAGGTCTACATTTTTACATTCCCTTGATTCAAAAAATCCGCAAAGTAAGTTTAGCAATGGAACCATTATCACTACCCAATTATTCGATTATTACAAAGGATAATGCCGATGTTTCCGCAAGTGTGACCTTAAACTATCATGTGACAAATGGCGTGAAGTATCAGTATGAAAATACGGATTCAGTGGAATCAATGGCCCAGTTAGTGCGTGGCCATTTGCGTGATATTATTGGACGGATGGATTTAAACGAAGCGCTGGGATCAACCGCTAAAATTAATCAGGAATTGGCCTTGGCAATTGGTGATTTAACTAATACTTATGGTATTAATGTTGATCGGATTAATATTGACGAGTTGACACCATCGCAGGCGATTCAAGAGGCAATGGATAAGCAATTGACCGCCGATCGTGAACGAGTTGCTACAATTGCTAAGGCGGAAGGTGAGGCTAAATCAATTGAGTTGACAACAAAGGCGAAGAATGACGCATTAATGGCAACTGCGAAGGCAGAAGCGGATGCTACCAAAACACGGGCAGATGCGGAACGCTACCGAATTGACACGGTTCAAACTGGTTTAGCTGGAGCAGACGATAAATACTTCCAAAATCAATCGATCAACGCCTTCGCGGAGTTAGCGACATCATCCGCTAACTTGGTTGTCGTGCCAACTGATAGTGCGAGCGAATACGGTAAGTTACCGGTAGTGGGGCAGTTACTTAAAAAGGGTGCTAAGTAAGTCGATTACGTTAACTAATAATCTGAAGGTTACTATTAATTATGCTACCGAATATTTTAAATTCGGTAGTTTTTTTATAAGTTGAGTGTTGATGTCTGATCACCAACGAAGATAAAACAGCGCATAAATGATTAAATAGGTAAAATATATAAAAAGTGCAGAAAACTCTATATTTTTGGAATATATTGTGGTTTAATAATAGCCAATATAGGTAATTGTGTAATACTTTCTTTGTGAATAGGAGTCATTAAAGATAAGATTGGGAGTTGGGGGACTATGAGCTTATTTTTTAGACCGGTGGGACGGTTAAATAATACTGATAAGGGACCGGTCGTGCAAGACCGACAAATATTTGAACGTGTTCTGACAAAGTTAGAGGATCAGTCACTAGCAGTGGTACTGCAATTTGTGACCGATATTTATATTCAGGGAGTTCATGAGGGACTTGATTGGCATGATACGGATCAAGATGTGGACTATCAAAGTGTGCAACTGCAAAATGTATGGTTAGGACAAAATCGAGGCCGGAATCTTTTTCAACGGGTAGTCAAAGCGTTGAATCAAGCCGATAGCTTTGAATTTTATATTATGAGTGAAGCGATTACTAAGGTTGTTATGGCTAGTAATGATGTTCAGCAAATTAGTGATCTCGAGTCATTGAGCCGGATTGTATTAAAACAAGATGATCTGTTTGAAATTTTCTTGAGTGGCTGGATATTTGGAAAACAAAGTTACTATTATCAGTCAAACCTAGATCGTTTTGGAATGGATGACGATGCTGCTATTTTTGACCATGCAATGAAACAGGCCAGTGATGAAGCTAATCAACTTGGGTACACTGAATTTGATGATGATGAAACGCAGGCTTATTTTATGGCGTGTATTTTGAACGTACTAGAATAATAATTTTTATGGATTAAGTATGAAAGCCTAGACAAAAATTTTGTCTAGGCTTTCATACGTTAACGTGTCCGAAAAACAAAAAAATTTAATTTTTTTATACGTACGTATTGCATGCCCGTGTAACATGTAATACTATGTAGGAAATAAAAGTATTCGTTGGCTTGTACATCTCTATTACTGGTAAGTATTGGATAGCAAGGTGGATTTTTTACAAAATATGGGATGTTGTGCATTGTATAATCGAGGAGAAGCCGAGGATACTGGGTTAATTACAAAATATAATTGGTGAAAACTTGGAAATCAGTAATCAAAAGGGGTAGAAATTATGGGAGATTTTGACAAGAAAAATCGGCAACTAGTATATGATCAAACAACTCGGCGGGTACATTTTAAGCTGTATAAGGCCGGGAAGGTGTGGCTTGCTGCTGGTTTAGCAACTTTTACCTTTGGGGTCACGCAAATGGTAGGAACGACAACGCTACATGCAGCTACTGTCAGCGAAACGCAAACTACAGTTGATAACGGTCTCCAGCAAAGTTCAGTTACATTGTCAGAGAGTGCTGCTACTGCCAGTAGTGCTGCGGATTCAGCAGCCGATAGTTCAGCTAGTACAGTAGTTAGTACAGATAGCGCGAGTGCGGCTGATGAATCATTAAATGAATCAAGCGCAGCTAGTGTTGCGAGTCAGTCGGAAAGTAATGCGAGCAGTGCAACGAACGGGAGCACGGCTGATGTTGCTGCAAGTGCTGTAGCAAGTGGGGATGTGAGCAGTAGTGCAAGCGGGCAAAATACTGATAGTAGTGCATCGAATGTAACCGCTTCGAATTCAACATCTGCATATGGGTCTCCACAAACCAAATCTTTAGTAAAAGCGGCTGTGGCGGCGACTACTCCAGCAACAAGTAGTGCGACAGATCCGTTGCCAGCTGGTTTCAGCGTGGGTGAACCAACATATCCAGATGGTGTTTTTCACTATGATGAAGATAGTGACTGGTATACATTTGCTCAAATCGGAATAGATTCTGGCACAACAATCACATTTGCCATTGATCGGGCAACCCAATCAAATATTCAGGTAGGGACGGTTAGTGTAACCGACGGAGTGGCGTCGATTAGTGCAGTTCAGGATCTGGCAGCAGGGAAAAGTACCTACGGTGGCGCAATGATTTTTAATGAAGACCAAGCCATTGATGTTGTAGTACCAAGTTTAAATAACATTAACTATATATTCGATGTGTATGCGTATAGAACTGGAAACACTCATGGATGGGGTAGCTATGCATTTTTAAAGCCTATTCTTCAAACCCAAACAACAGAGTACGTTGATCAAGATGGTAACCAGATTGCTGATCCAGTTGTTATGACCGGATTATCAGGTCAAAGTTATACGACTAGTCCCTCAACTCAAATTATGGGGTATAACCCAACTGCATCTGATAATTCCACGGGTTTTATGTCACCTTTTACTACCAATGGACAGACTTTTGTAGAAGTTCTATACAATAATGATGGCAGTAAAAAAGCTACATTAACTTATACAGTTGATGATTATGAAACAGGAACCATGGATTATGATTTTGAACTAGCGACATCACCAACTACAGAGCACAAAGGAACACTCAAATATGGTGAGTTCATACAGGTCGGAACTTACAACGTTACAAATCCTTATCTGCCTCAAACTACGACGATCACATATACCTACGATGCTTCAGATGTGAACGTCACGGTAAAGTATGTGGATGAAAATGGGAACGCAATTGCTGCGGATGGGATTGCCACTGGTAAATTTAAGCAGGCGATTACAATTGAACAACCAAATATTACTGGATATACGTATGATCAAAATTACACAGTTTCGGATACTGATAATGCATCACAGTATACTGTGACGGACTACACAGGAGAAAATGTCGTGACGCTGCACTATACGACTGATGATGAAAATGTCGTTATTTTGCACATGGATAGTGACGGTAATTTATTGAATGATGCCACGATTGGAACGGGTAAGTATAATCAAATATTTACGGCTGACGCCACGAATGACAAAAGCTTTGATATACCAGGTTATCGTCTCGATCCAACTTCAAATTTAGCAGTTAAGATTGGCGCTGGACCTAATTTAATAAATCTGAAATATGACAAGTTGTACACGGCGACGATCAACTATGTCGATCAAAATGGCCAACAAATTGATAGTAGCTTATTAAACAATGCTGCTACGACACTCAGTGGCATTGTTGGTGAAAATTTAATAATTACAAGTCCGAAAATTACGGGGTACACTGCATACGCAGACAATCCAAGTTCGTATACTGTCATTGCTAATGAAACAACCATCACGCTACGCTATGTTAAAACAACCATGACTGTTTCAGTTAATGTGACACCAACGGCAGACGGTACGAAAGTAACGGCGACGGTTGTGGATGGTGATGGAAATTCGGTGAATGCAGGGCAACCAATTGACCCGAATGATCCAACTGGGCCAAAATGGCCTAGTAATTTAACAACCGATGAAATTACGAATCCGGTGTTGGCATCTAGAAATGCAAATGACTTAGATACAGTGGTTATTGAAACGGTTTATCCGTATACGCTTAGTGCGGATGGGACCACTCTAACAAAGGGGCAAAGTAGTATCCATGAGGTCTACTTCGTAAGAACGGCGACTGTTGATTTTAGTGATATTAAGGCACCTAAAATCACGTTTGGAGATTGGACGCCAGCGGTTGGTTTAGATATGCAGAATTTAATTGCGAGCTATGGTGCTGATGTAATTGGATCGGATTTAATTCCAGCGATCAACTATGAAATGGCATATGCACCAAAAATTAAAAGCGGACAAACCGTTTTGGCATACGATGGTAGTGGTGCTCAGATTCAAATGAAGAGCATGACATTTCAAGGACAATCATTTACGGGAATACCAGCAGTTGAGGTCAGTGCTGATAGCGATGATTTGACCTATTACGTTGTATCCTTCAACTCAGATCAACTTTCCAAGCAGTTTACCCGGACGATTCATTTCCAAACTGCAGACGGAACGCAACTAAAACCTGATACGCAACAAACTGCATCATATACGGTAAAAACTAGTTTAGATGTCAGTGCTCCTACAAATCCGAAACTCATAAGCACAGTGGTTTGGACCGATAATAATGATACTTTTGCGGCAGTAACCGCGCCTGATATTCAAGGCTATACGGCTACTAATGGAGTTCAAAGTCAAAAGATTAATCAAACAGATAAGGTAGATAGTGAAGCAACCATCGTGTATACAGCCAATTCGGTAACAGCTGATGTCACAATTCCAAGTAATATTGGTAATCAGACGGTGACGGGTGTTGTTGGGACAGTTGGAGAAACGATTGCGGTTCCAGTTCCAGTCATTGAGGGATACACGGCCAATAAGACCACGGTGCCAGCAACAGTAAATCCGGATGGGACAATTACGACAACGGAGACGGTCACTTATACTGGCAATTCGGTTGATTATGAGATTATTCCCGTTGATAATGCAGGTAATCCGTTGTACGGTACTAGTCCGATTGTAGAAACGGGGTTAGTCGGTACAAAGATTACGGTTCCGAATATTCCGGGATATACGCCTGTTGCAACAAATCAATTGGTACCGGCGGACGGTAGCAGTGTAGAAGTTACCTATATACCAATTAATAACTACGGTATGGTTGGTGAAAATGATAATGCTGAAGTTGCAACGCCGGTAAATTTGAAGGAGAAGGTCCAGCAACCAGCAGGCGTTAATGCGAATGGTCAAACGGTGACGATCACGCCAGTAGATCTTAATGGCGATCCACTTTATGGTCAAACACCGATTACGATTCCAGGCGTAGCCGGCTATGAAGTAACGGTACCGGAGATTCCGGGTTACACGCCAGTTACGAACACGACGGTAACCACGAATGGGATTAATCAAGTTGTATACGTACCGAACGCTAATTATGGGACCGTTGGTGAAAATGAATCAACTGATGATGGCGCGATTGTCAGTGATCCGAGTCATGTATACCGAAAGGGACAACAACCAGAAGGTGCATTCATTGATATGAACGCTGGACATATGTTGCCTGATGATACAGCAGAAGTATCAAATACGCATGTTTATAAAAAAGTCCAGCAACCGGACGGAGTCAACGCCAACGACCAAACGGTGACGATTACGCCAGTTGATCTAAGTGGCAATCCATTATACGGCCAAGCACCAATTACGATTCCAGGAGTGGCAGGCTACGAAGTGACAGTACCAAATATTCCAGGCTATACACCAGTCACGGATACAACCGTGCCGACGAATGGAGTTAATAAAGTCGTATATATACCAAAGACAGATAATGGAACCGTCGGTGAAAACAACGCGACAGATAATGGTGCGATTGTCAGTGATCCAAGCCATGTGTACCAAAAAGCTCAACAACCGGGCGGGGTTAACACTGATGGACAAACGGTAACAATTACGCCAGTTGATTTAGATGGCAATCCATTATACGGCCAGACACCCATCACGATTCCAGGAGTGGCGGGCTACGAAGTAACAGTACCGGAAATTCCGGGATACACACCAGCCACGGGTACAATCGTGCCAACGAATGGGGTTAATAAAGTGGTGTATGTGCCCAACACTGATTATGGGACCGTTGGTAAGAATGAAACGACCAATGATGGAACGATCGTTAATGATCCGAGTCATGTGTATCAAAAGGTGCAGCAACCAGAAGGTACATTTATTGATATGAACGCTGGTCACGTACTACCTGATGATACGGCAGAAGTATCCAATACGCATGTTTATAAAAAAGTCCAGCAGCCCGACGGCGTTAATGCGAATGGACAGACCGTAACGATTACGCCAGTTGATCTGAGTGGCAATCCGTTATATGGCCAAACACCGATTACGATTCCGGGAGTGGCCGGCTATGAAGTAACAGTACCGGAAATTCCAGGATACACAGCGGTCACGGACACAACCGTGCCGACGAATGGAATTAATAAAGTGGTGTACGTACCAAACGCTAATAATGGCACCGTCGGTGAAAATAACGCGCCGGATGATGGCGCAATTGTCAGCGATCCAAGTCATGTGTACCAAAAGGTACAACAACCGGACGGCGTTAATGCGAATGGCCAAATGGTGACGATCACACCAGTTGACCTGAGCGGTAATCCACTATACGGCCAAACACCGATTACGATTCCGGGAGTGGCCGGCTATGAAGTAACAGTACCGGAAATTCCAGGATACACCCCAGTTACAGGCACAACCGTGCCGACTAACGGTGAAAATAAGGTCGTATATGTACCAAAGACAGACAATGGCACCGTCGGTGAGAACGACACGCCGGATGATGGCACGATTGTTAGTGACCCTAACCATGTATACCAAAAAGTTCAGCAGCCAGCAGGAACTAATGCGAATGGCCAAACGGTGACGATCACGCCCGTTGACCTGAGTGGTAATCCATTGTACGGCCAAACACCCATTACGATTCCAGGTGTAGCCGGTTATGAAGTGACAGTACCGGAAATTCCGGGATACACCCCAGTCACGAGCACAACCGTGCCGACCAATGGAGTTAATAAAGTGGTGTATGTGCCCAATGTTAATAATGGCACCGTCGGTGAAAACAACGCGCCGGATGATGGCGCAATTGTCAGTGATCCAAGTCATGTGTACCAAAAAGTTCAGCAGCCAGCAGGAACTAATGCGAATGGCCAAACGGTGACGATCACGCCCGTTGACCTGAGTGGTAATCCACTATACGGCCAAACACCGATTACGATTCCAGGCGTGGCGGGTTATGAAGTGACAGTACCGGAAATTCCGGGATATACCCCAGTCACGAGCACAACCGTGCCGACCAACGGTGAGAACAAGGTCGTATATGTACCCAAGACAGACAGTGGCACCGTCGGTGAGAACGACACGCCGGATGATGGTGCAATTGTCAGTGATCCAAGTCATGTGTACCAAAAAGCACAACAACCAGCCGGTGTTAACGCTGATGGCCAAACGGTGACAATTACACCAGTTGATCTCAGTGGTAATCCACTATACGGTCAAACACCCATCACAATTCTAGGTGTAGCGGGTTATGAAGTGACAGTACCGGAGATTCCGGGATACACAGCAGTCACGGACACAACCGTGCCGACCAACGGTGAGAACAAGGTCGTATATGTACCCAAGACAGACTACGGCACCGTCGGTGAAAATGACACGCCGGATGATGGTGCAATTGTCAGTGATCCAAGTCATGTATACCAAAAGGTACAGCAACCGGACGGTGTTAATGCGAATGGCCAAACGGTAACGATCACGCCAGTTGACCTGAGTGGTAATCTACTATACGGCCAAACACCGATTACGATTCCAGGCGTAGCCGGTTATGAAGTGACAGTACCGGAAATTCCGGGATACACAGCAGTTACGGACACAACCGTGCCGACCAATGGAGTTAATAAAGTGGTGTATGTGCCAAACGCTAATAATGGCACCGTCGGTGAAAACAACACGGCGGATGATGGCGCGATTGTCAGTGATCCAAGTCATGTGTACCAAAAGGTCCAACAACCGGACGGTGTTAATGCGAATGGTCAAACGGTGACAATTACACCAGTTGACCTGAGTGGTAATCCACTATACGACCAAACACCGATTACGATTCCGGGAGTGGCCGGTTATGAAGTGATAGTACCGGAGATTCCGGGATACACAGCAGTCACGGACACAACCGTGCCGACGAATGGGGTTAATAAAGTGGTGTACGTACCAAACACTAATAATGGCACCGTCGGTGAGAATGAAACAAATGATGATGGTGCAATTGTCAGTGATCCAAGTCATGTGTACCAGAAAGCCCAACAACCAGGCGGCGTTAATACCGATGGTCAAACGGTGACGATCACGCCAGTCGATTTAAGTGGTAATCCACTATACGGCCAAACACCGATTACGATTCCAGGAGTGGCCGGCTATGAAGTAACAGTGCCGGAAATTTCGGGATACACCCCAGTTACAGGCACAACTGTGCCGACGAATGGAATTAACAAAGTGGTATATGTTCCCAATGTTAATAATGGGACCGTCGGTGAAAACAACACGGCGGATGATGGGGCGATTGTCAGCGATCCAAACCACGTGTACCAAAAGGTACAACAACCAGCCGGTGTTAATGCCGATGGACAAACGGTGACACTTACACCAGTTGATCTAAGTGGTAATCCACTATACGGTCAAACACCCATCACAATTCCAGGTGTAGAGGGTTATGAAGTGACAGTACCGGAAATTCCGGGATACACCCCAGTTACAGGCACAACTGTGCCGACCAATGGAATTAACAAAGTGGTGTATGTACCAAACGTTAATAATGGGACCGTCGGTGAAAATGAAACAAATGGTGATGGGGCGATTGTCAGTGATCCGAACCATGTATACCAAAAGGCACAACAACCAGCCGGGGTTAACACTGAAGGCCAAACGGTAACGATCGCGCCAGTTGACCTGAGTGGTAATCCACTATACGGTCAAACACCCATCACAATTCCAGGTGTAGCGGGTTATGAAGTGACAGTACCGGAAATTCCAGGTTACACAGCGGTCACGGCTACGACCGTGCCTACCAATGGGGAGAATAAAGTCGTGTATGTACCAGTCAATGGAGGCTCTGTAGACCAAAATGGGACTCCTGAAACAAGTGAACCAGTTACGGATCCAGATCATGTCTACGAAAAAGATCAGGTGCCAGACACTGATGTACCATTTGTCGACTTAGCCACCGCCACAGTGACGATTACACCGGTAGATGTGAATGGCAATCCACTGTACGGACAGTCACCGATTAAGGTGCAAGGGGTGGCTGGGTATCCCGTTACTGTACCGAATATTGCTGGGTATACACCAACTGAAACGACAATCATTGCTACTAATGGCGTAAACGTTGTCACGTATATTCCTAATAGAAATGCAGGAATTGTGCCTAATGATAGTGGTGAAGTGGCAACCAATGTTCGTGTGTATGAACGAAACCAAAGCCCAGATACTGACGTACCACATACTTCAGTGACGGCGATTACAGAAAAGCAAGCGCAAAATTCGATTTCGACAACTGAAACCGTGCTTGATGAAAGCAACCAATCTGGCACACCATCAGCGTCTCAATCAAATAGAGATCATTTGTCAGTAAGTGCAGCTCGTTTGCCGCAGACTGATAATGCAAGTAACTACCTAGGAAAACTGGGAGTTATAATGCTAAGTGTGGTCAGCTTGATAACGGCCCTGGGAGCACGAAAAAAGAAAGATTCCAAAATGCATGATCATGATTAAGAAATGCTTGTCGCATTGCGAATCAAGAATCGTTATTTAACTCAAAAAACGGAATCAAATTCAGTTGTCTAGCTGAATTTTGATTCCGTTTTTGAGCTGCTTGTTTTTAAAAATTTGGTTGCATGTGACCAAAACATTAATTTAGATGATCGTAATAGATGACTTTAGGCGTTTGTTCGTCTGAAAGAATGACTTTTGTAATGCTGCCGTTTTGAGTCGGGTACCCCGTATCCAATTCTGGCGCGTATCGAGATATAATCGAGCGAATCGTGTTTCCATGAGAAACAACGACAATATTGTCTTGGTCTGCTGAATTTTGAAGTAGCTTGTCAAAACCATGGTTTAAGCGTTTCCAAAACATATCATTATTTTCAGCATCCCCATAGAGATCGGCTTTGTGAATTAAATCGCGAGCACGCTCGAGTCCAAATTTTTGCATAATTCCAGTTTCAGTAGTCGTTTGAACTTGTTCTCCCACGAACTGCCACATTTGGCTGAGATCATTACCTTCGAAGTAACCGTGGCATTGTTCGCGTAATTCTGGAAACTCATAGGAAATTAAATGAATATTTTCTGGATTTTGCTTCAAGATAAGTCGGAGTGTTTCAACTGCGCGACCAGAATCACTACTAAAACCTGCCGCAAATTTGACGTTTGCTAATCGTTGACCAGCACCAATGGCATCTTTGATCCCTTTGTCGGTGAGGGGAGAGTCGATCCAGCCTTGAACTTTATTGTAACGGTTTAACATAGTTTGACCATGTCGTACAAAATACGCGGTGATAGTTTTCATGATGATAGTCCCTCCTAATAGTTTATGTATTCACTAGAGCAACGATCGGAAACGGTAGCCACTTACTGAAAATAAGACTCCTGCTATAGGATAACTGTATCACACTAGAAAAGAATAAGTAAACGAATACAATTCTTGAATTAAAATAACCTCAATCCGATAAGTTAAGATCAATTCATTGAAAAAAACGTGGGCGAGTACTCTCTGTTTTAAGAGAAAACTAGCTCACGTTTCTGTTTAGTCGCGCCAATCAAATTCAGCTGGGACAATATTTTTACCTCGAACTTGTGTGCCATTACCGTTTAAAATTTCAATTAAAATTTCAGCACAACTCGCACCGATCAAGAATGGGTTCTGATGAATGAGCTTGATTTCGGGAGTGAGTGCGTGAGCAAGTCTGGTATCAGCAAATGCAGTTACCTGAAATTGTTGTGGGTCGATGACTTTTGAGACAAACAAAGGCGCAATAAATTCCAACAACCAGCGTTCTTTTAAGGCAAAAAGGAGCGTCTTTTCATTTGTTTTTGAAATAAGCTGCATGAGTTCTGCTTTTACTTGTTGGCGTTGGTAAGATTCTTCGGGAATGTTAATCACATCTATTTTTTCAAAAACATCTTGAATACCACGAAAACGCTCGCGTCGTGTGGAGGCCGCTGAGACGTCAGATGAGAGGACAATGACGCGGGTGAAACCGGCCCGGTAGAAGTAAGTTGCGGCACGCTGTGCAGATGCATAGTTATCGGTAATCACTTCTGGCCAAGAGGACTTCTCTAGTTCCCGGTCTGCAACAACGATTGGAATGTCACGTTTCACTTGTTGGCGAATGGTATCCGCAGTGTCTGTTAGCGGTTGTAAAATCAGACCATCAAAATTATTTTGATTAATCGAATTCAAAAGTTCATTTTCGCGCTGATTGTCCGAATCAGAATCAAATAGGACCCCGGTATAATGATGACTTTCAAGGATCGAATTTGCACCCTTAAAAAGTTCAGTCGAAAAATAATCATCGATGTTAGCAACGGCAACGGCAACGATTTTGCTCGAATGAGTGACCATTTGTCTAGCGGCTGAATTCGGAACGTAATTTAATTTAGTGATGGCTTCCTTGATGGTTGCTGCAGTTTGAGTCGACATTCGGTTGAGTTCACCGTTTAAATATCTGGAAACCGTTGCAATAGAAACATTTGCAAGTGAAGCCACATCTTTCATGTTGGCTCTTTTTTTTACTGTCAATATAATCACCAGTTCATTTTCTTAGTAATTTCATTTTACTCCTTGATTCAAAATAGCACTAGAAGAAATATTGTTCTCACCAAATTACAGGGTATAGGTAAAGGGTTACCAAAACAAAGTGCAGTGTAAAAGATACGTAAACTATTGATTTAAAAGGGATTAAAATCAATTAATATAAAACGCTTGCTTTTTTATAGGAAAACGTTTACCATAAAACTCGTAAATTTGAAAGCCGTTACATGTGGCAACTTGGAGGTAGAAAATGGACAAACGAACAATCATAGATCCTGATCAATTTGCAATGCAATTTGCTAAATCAAACTATGCAAAGGGATTTAATGAAAAAGAAGTCGTCGTAGAAGCTAAAAAATTTTTACTGAGCTATTTAACTGCTTATTATTTGATTCAAGATTTTGATGATACTGAACGACAAAATTTTGAACAAACAACTGATAAAAAATTTCAGGATATGAGTTTTGAGGAACTGATGAATAAGGTAATTCATCTTAATAAATATTAAGGAGTGATTTAATAATGGATATTATTTTAAATACTTGGGTTTTCGAGGATCGGGTTAAATCAGGTGTTGGCCAGGCTGAATTAGTCGAAAAAGCTGCGCAACTCCATGCTGATGGGTTGGAAATTCGGCGGGAATATTTTAAGGATTTTGCCACAGAGATGCCTTTAATTGCTCAAAAAGTTCGGGAACAGTCGTTAATTCTTAACTATAGTGTTCCGGACGAAGTCTTTTTACAAGATGGGTCATTTAATCCGAAACTTAAGCAATATTTTGATGAAGCACATGCAATGGGAGTTACCAAAATCAAATTTAATACCGGCAACTTTGCAGATTTTCATGGTGATTTGGCCGCAGAACTGAAGCAACTACCACTTGATGAAATTCAAATGAATGTTGAAAACGATCAGACAGCCATTTCTGGAACTGTAACGGCAATTGAAACGTTCCTAACGGCTGCTAGAGAAGTCGGAATTAATGAAATTGGGTATGTCTACGATCTCGGTAATTGGGCATTTACGGGTGGCGACGCGGTAGAAGCCGCGAAAAAACTGGGAAAATATACTCATTACATTCACTTGAAGAATACGATTAAAAATGAAACCGGTTTAGTAACGTCCGACGATTTGGATGATGGCCTGTATGACTGGCGTAAATTAATGACCATTCTTCCACAGGATCAGATGGTCGCCATTGAATTTCCAATGACCACGGATGAACAAATTAGTCATCAGATTGAGCTACTTCGGAACTGGAAGGGGCGGTAGTGATGAGTTCAACAGTAATTGCGATTTTACTTCTTCTCTCGTTCTTTGGATTTATCTACTACATCGTTAAGGGCGGCAATTTGATGATCGGATTTTTCATTATGGCGATTCTCTGGTCAATCATTGGGATGATTCCGTTTCAAACTGCAATTCAGAAGGTTTTTGCTGAACCAGCCCTCAACTATGGGCCAACAATTATGTATATCGTATTTGGGTCGTGGTTTGGCCGGGTACTGGTTGATAGTGGGATTGCGCCAGCAATTTCTGAAACCACCAATAAAGTTGGTAAACGGCGCCCACTGATTGCGGCAATATTAGTTGTTTTGGTCACTTCGTTTATTTTTATCAGTGCTTATGGAGTAGGATCGGTTATTGCCATTGGTGTAATTTTGCTGCCAATCTTGCTTTCAATTGGGTTACCACGTGATATTGCGCTAACAGCATTTGCTTTAGCTGTCGGTGCACCAATGTATTTGAACGTTGTTTTATACAATCAAATTAAAGCTTTTTTCCCACATGCACATTATGGCGGCACTTACCTTCAGTTTGGTTGGATTGCGATGGGCATTCAGATTGTACTGATTATTATCTTCTTGGTTTTGAATCGAAAAAAATTTGATGCAAGTCATGCAGACGAGAATTTAGCTAAGATTGGTGCCCTTGAAAATCAGGGCACTCAGGAAGGTAATAAAGTACCGAAGATCGCTTTTATTGTGCCAGTGATTCCAGTGTTGATGAACATGTTGTTTCAGTGGGATGCCATTCCTGCACTTACATTGGCAACCTTAATTGCGATTGTTTTAACCGGGCATGCACGCCACTACAAGGGATTTGTGAAATTCTTGAATGATACGATCCAACAAGCAATCTCAGATATTGCAGGATTGATCATGTTCTTGATGGCTTTGATTATGTTTAGTGGGGCAGCCTCAATGAATGCGAACCGATTTAAGCCGCTTTTCGAAGCAATTTTACCGCATGATCATCTAATTTTGGCATTAGCCTTAGGAATTTTTGCACCATTAGCCCTATTTAGAGGTCCTTTGCATGTCTGGGGAGCCGGTGCCGCGACAGCAGCAGTTTTGTCTGGAACCGGATTGTTCAGCGATGCCTTCCTATTACCATTACTATATGTACCAACCTTGATGGCTGTTTCGACAGATATCACACAATCTTGGAACGTTTGGGGTCTGGATTATATGAAAGTTCAATCAAAGGACTTTTTGAAACGAGGGATACCGATTATGTGGATTGTGTCGATTGTAAACGAGCTGTTAGTTTACCACTTCTTTGGGTAACGAAATGATAAATAAGAAATGAGGAATATAAAATGAGTGAAGTTATTACAATTGGCGAACCAGTGGTCACGTTTGCCGCTACTGACCCGGATGTCTCGCTAGCGAAGGCCGAAAATTTTAAGAAAATTTTGGGTGGTGCCGAATTAAATGTTGCGATCGGTATTCGTCGATTAGGTCATAGCGTTGATTATTTTTCACAGGTGGGAACCGATCCACTGGGCGACTATGTGATTGATACAATTAAAAATCACCAAATTGGAACCGAGCATATTAGCCGGGATTCAGAGCATTTTACGGGCCATCAACTAAAACAGCTCGTCACAGTTGGGGATCCGAAAACATTTAACTACCGAAAAGATTCAGCTGCTTCTCATCTACAGAGTCACGCTTTAGAAGATATCGATCTAAGTGATGTTAAATTTGCCCACATGTCTGGTATCTTTCCAGCAATTTCAGCAACGGCCGAGAAATCGTTCCGAGTTCTGTATGAAAAATTACATCAAAATAAAATTCCGACCACGTTCGATCCTAATCTCCGGCCATCGCTTTGGGGTGACCAAGAGCGAATGATTCGAACGATTAATGAGTTGGCAACGAACGCCGATATCGTGTTACCGGGTGTAGATGAAGGGGAAATTTTGATGGGATCTCGTGATCCTGAAAAGATAGCTGATTTCTATTTAAAGAGTCCAAAAACATCGGTTGTCATGGTTAAGGTGGGTGCTAAAGGGGCCTTTGTTAAAACTAAAAAGCAATCAGGTCAACTGATTCCAGGTTTCAAAGTGGATCAAGTTGTTGATACAGTTGGTGCTGGCGATGGATTTGCCCTAGGTGTAATTACGGCACTTCTTGAAGGAAAGTCACTGGAATTGGCGGCGTTACGCGGGAATGCCGTTGGTGCGATGCAGGTTCAAGTTTTAGGGGATAATGAAGGTTATCCAACTCGCGAAAAATTACTGCAATTTTATAAAAAACAAGGGGTAGAAGAAAAATGAAATTACAAGTCGCAATTGATCGTGTTGATTTAGAAACTGCTAAACGATTGGTCCAGCAGTTAGACGGGGTTGTAGATATTATTGAACTTGGAACATCCCTAATTAAAGATTACGGATTTTTACAACTCAAAAAAGCGTTTGCTGGAACATGGCATTCGGAACTGTTGTACGATGGCAAAACTATCGATGAGGGTGTATACGAGTTCGAAAAGGGGTTTGATGCGGGGGCCGATATTTTAACCGTGATGGCTGCTTCATCAGTCGATACCTTGACCAAGGTATACGATGTGACACAACAACGGAATAAACAGATTTTTATTGACTTGATGGAAGTTAATGAAGAAAAAATTCAAACGATTCAACATTTTGAACATGCAATTTATGGACTGCATCATTCAAAGGATTCGGAAAGTACGTTTGATGCCGCGGATTCAGTGGCTCATTTTCAAGCAACTTTCCCGACAATTAAGCATATTTCGGTTGCAGGGGGCATTGATTTGACGACAGCTCAAAAATTGGCTGATCAAGGAATCGTTGATTCTGTAATCGTTGGAAGCAAAATTGTCAAAGATGAAAACCCACTACAAGCGGCTCAAAAATTTATGGAGGTAATTCGTTAAAATGACACTAGTGAATGACGTAATGAGTGAAGTTGATCATGTGATGGCAATGGTCAGTCTCCCAGAGGTAGAACAAGCAGAAAAATTAATTCAAAAGGATAAGCGAATCTTTGTATTAGGGGCAGGCCGTTCTGGCTTTATGGCAAAGGGATTTGCGATGCGCTTGATGCAAATTGGTTTTCAAGTATATGTGATCGGTGAAACCATTACACCATCAATTCAAGCCGGCGATGTCCTGATTTCGATTTCGGGGTCTGGGAAGACATCCAGCATCCTAGAACTGACACAGCGTGCTAAAGATGACGGCGTGACCGTGATTGGTGTGACTAGCAATGCCGCTTCACCACTTGGCCAGGTAGCAGACGCGGTGATTACAGTGCCGGGTGCAACTAAAAATGGTAGTGGCATTGACTCAATTCAACTATTGAGTACATTATTTGATCAAAGTGTCCACATCACTCTCGATATTGTATGTTTACAACTGAGTCGACGTGATCACGTGTCGAACGATGATGCTGCCAACACCCACAGTAACATGGAATAGCAACGACAAAAAAGGCTATTACTTGCATTCATGACAAGTAGTAGCCTTTTTTAGTAGTCTAAGTCGAACCAAACAGGGGTATTTGTATCGTTCAGCGGTACTAGTGGCGTACCTTCGGAATTAATGAGTGGAATATCGCCCTGTACCGCCCAAGCAATAATGGTTGCCGCGGGATAGCCCATTTTTACCGTGCAAGCGGTTACGGTGGTGGCTTTTTGATCGTAATAGAGTTCGCACAGGTCGTTAATATGTTTCGAACGGTTTTCAACGTTGATCTGGCGTGCGTTGTCATCAGTAATGGCGACCACTGGTTGTCCATGGTCATCGAGTAAGGGGATGTTTCCATCCAACGCCCAGCGTGTTACGGTTGGTAGCGTGTATCCGGTACTACTGACGACGTCTGCTAATGTATTATATTTTTCGTCGTTAAAATTCTGACGCAACAGCATAATATTTTGATTACGTCGTTCGTTACTAGCTAAGCCTAAGTCGTCAAGTTTTCCCATTGCAAAACACCCCTAAAGTCGCGTTAATTAGTGATCCTATTATAGCATGGAACTCTAAAGATTTGAGTTTTGTGTCAAAGTGGGCCGACTTATTTAAGTGCCTGCTGTAAAAGCGGCAGTAAGACTACGGCATTGTTATGCTCACGGTCCTTGGCTGCGTATAATAACACCACATTTTCGGGCTGGTCATCTTGAATCTGTTGCGCCAACTTTGTTACAGCGCCACTTTCAGTTAACTCTTGTTCAAATCGAGTTTTAAACTCTGAAAATCGTTCAGGATCATGACCAAACCACTTCCTTAGTTCGGTGCTGGGTGCGATTTCTTTATCCCACAGGTCAAGTTTAGCATCTGTTTTTTTGATTCCGCGTGGCCAGATTCGGTCGATTAAAATGCGAAAGCCGGTTGGTTGGTCATCATCATAAATTCTGGCGGTTATAATCGTCATTGTCGACACCCCCTTCATAAGGATATTGTACCCGCTTTCAGATATCATGGGTAGCAATTCGTTTCAAAAAAGACAGCCCACGGGAAGGAGGGCTGCCAAAAAGAGTATCCGTCACGGGTCATCGTTGGATGACTGGTGACATGCTAGAGTGAACGTCGACCGATCTAGTAAGCAAATTAGGAAGATCTTAGCGGAATACGTCAGTTATTATTGCGGCGTCCGATGGTAAAGGGTGGATGGCAGCTAACCGTAGTCGGCTGCTTTTTCCAAACCACTGACGAGAGTTGATTAAAAATTTGAGCATTTAGCTCAGAGAGCAGTATACCGCAGTTAATCTTAAATATCATCATTACTTTAAGTGGGTGGTTTGATCACTTAACGTCTCACTCGTCAGCAGTGAACCAGTACTTCGTGCGACGATTTGAGCGGCTAACTGGTTTGCATGTTGAATGGCTTCTGGAAGAGAATCACCAGCTAATAAGTGGGCCATGAGGCCGCCACAATGGGTGTCACCAGCGCCGATGGTGTTAACTACCGTCGTTGAGACTGCGGGGATGATTTTAGCGTGGCGACCGTCATAGTAATAGGTTCCCCGCGCTCCGAGCGTCACAATTACTGGACTATGAGTGCGATGGAAAATTGCAGCAGCTTGTTGCTCCAACGTTGGTTGATCTGGAACTAGTAATTGAATTTCGGTTGCGTTACCATGCACAATCACATGATCAGTTAAAAGTTGATCAATCGTGCGGGGCGATAGTCGACTAATCCAGGGTGAGGCGTCAAACAGTAAGAACGATTCTACTGACCGCCGGGCGAGGGTCGTCAGTAAGACATCAGCGGTAGCCTGTTCAGCGAGTTCGTAGCCACTGAGATAAATGTACTTGTATTCCGATAAATCGGTGTTATAAAACCAGTTGGGGCTCCAGTGCTGGTCGACGCCTGGAATTGTTAAGAAACTTCGCTCACCATTTGGTTCGACCATTGAAAGATCCCAGCCGTTGTCACCGGCCTTGACGGATAGTTTAACTGGAATTTGATGTTGATAAAAATAGTCGCGAACAAGGTTAGCATAGTGCCCGGTGCCGATGGGGACGAGCAGATCTGCCGGCGCATGGCAGTGGGTGGTTGCACCGTAAACGTTGAATGCTGAACCGCCAACTCGGTAGGATTGTAGGTTGCCACGCACATCAGTACCAGTTGTGGGGAGTTGTGGAACGTCGACGATGACGTCGACGTATGCAGCGCCAATAATTAATATTTTTTGCATTAAATTCGACCTCGTTTAAATGTTTTAACGATCAGCATACAGAAGATAGCGACTACAGCTGAAAGAAAAACACCCAAACTATTATTGCGAAAGATGCCATGGGCAAATGGGCCATTCCAAATGGCGTTGTTTGTGAACAGAAAACCGGTTGCTGTGGCCAAAATCCAAGATAAAATACCACCGAAATTATAGTGAACCAGTGAATCTTGTTTGACCAGTTGGATATCATAGCCGTGCCGCCGAAACATGATGCTATCACACAGGAAGATGGCGACCCAGCTAGCTAAACAAATCCCCAGAAAATTAAGGAAAATTTCAAAGTTACTGAGGAAGTTGCCTGAAATAAAGAGGACGTAAATTGGAATTAGAATCACGATGGCACCGTGAATCAGAAGGGACGTTGGTTGAGAGACATGAATGCCAATTGTTGCCAAGTTAATGCGGGCGGAACGAAACGAAATGATACATTGAGGAATTAGTCCACCGGCGGCAACTAGAAAGTAAATTACACCAATCCAGCTTGGAAGTGCGGCATACATGACACCAAAAGGATCGCCGGTAGTTGCGAGCGAGGGTTCGATGGTACTGAGTAGAATTCCACCGGCCATCAGAACAAACATTGGAACGGCACCGCCGAGGGTTGTATTCCAAAAGGTTGCTGCGGGACGGGTTTGTGGGTTAACGTAGGCGCCCCAATCTGCGGCTGCCATCGACCAAGAAATACCGGATCCAGCCGCTACGATGCTGATAGCGGGAAGTACGCCTGTTATCCAGTTGCCGGATGGAAGCGCAAAGGCAGCGTGCCAGTCGGCTTTAACAAGAAAAAGAATCAGAATAACAACGGTCAAAATACCAAAGATGTAACTGAGCCAGGTTTGAATTTTAGCGAGTGTGTTTTCCGTGAGTAACCCGGAGCAAATGACTAAGCCGCCAAAAATAATTAACGCAATGGCCTTAGTGACCGTATTTTTTTCAACGTGAATTACATTAAAAAGTGATACTAACAGTAGTGTTCCTGTAATGACGTTGACCGCGAGCCAGCCAACCATATTGAGCCAAGCAATCACGTTGGGAATTTTATTACCGTAAATGCCATATGCTGCACGACTAAGTTTGAATGTTGTGATGCCTTCTCGTTGGCCAATCATGGCAACCCAACCTGGGGCTAAGAACGACAGTGCACCGATTAGGGCGGCGATCATGGATTGAGTAAATGACAGATGATAATTGACGATCATGGCCCCAAAAACGAAGCCCATGATACCAATGTTGGCGGCAAACCAGTTGTAAAATAGTTTGCCCGGAGTGAGTGTTTTTTCTGAATTGGGTACTTTAATAAAATCGTCTTGCATTGAAATTAAATTCTCCCTTAAACGTTTTTTATAGGGTGGCAGTTAAAAGGTGTTGCCCATATTTTTTGAGATCATGGGTGGGATTCTTTTCGTCAATCAAGCGAATCCAAGTTGGATCAATTGATGCAATCCCATTTTTTGCGCCACAGATCGCAGTGGCCATTGCTCCGATTGTATCCGTGTCACCACCTAAATTGGCACACATCACGGCGCATTTTTTGACGTCTTGCGTGTAGTACGCAATCGCAAGCGCAGCTGGAATACTTTCTGAAATCATTGTGCCCGTCCCAATTAGGGTGTATATGGCATGGCTGAAAGCGACGGCATCATTTGTGTATTGGTGCGCGAGACGTACGCCTAACTCGGTTCGTGCACGGACTTGTGCTGCCCAAGTGGGCGCTCCGAGCTGCCGAGCTTGATCACTTGGGTTTAGGGCAAAGGTGATGAGATCTTCCCACGAGTAGTCGGCAATACCGGCGGTAACGGCTGCGGCAATTGCGGTTGCACCACTATAGGCGACATCGCTAGAGTGGGTCATTTTGGTGATCTCACACACCATTGTCACTAGGGCGTCACAATCAGCGGGGGTAAATAAAGTCCCGATTGGGGCAATGCGCATTCCGGCCCCATTAGTTAAGGCCTTTTTAGTAACATCGGTCGGGTCTTCGTGATGACGAATCGCTAATAATGCAGCTTTACTGCTAGGACCCAAAATATTGTTGTGCCACGCATCGACTTCATTGGCCCATTGCATGATATGATCTACAAGACAAGCTTGATCGGGGTGCCAGTCGGTTTCAATTAAGGCATCAATAATAGCAAGTGCTTGATTGGTGTCGTCGGTGTATTCGCCCTTAGTAAAGTTGCAGGCAACGTTGTTGGAACTAGGCCCATCAAGAAATTCCGTGATAGGGTGTTTAAAGTACGCATGGATTTGTTCAATTGGCCAGAGCTCGGAAGGCATTCCGAAAGCGTCCCCGATGGCCTGACCGTACAGGGTACCTAAGATATGATCTATGTTACGCATAAAATATTGAACTTCTTTCTAAAAGAGTTAATCGCATCTGATGGAATTTCCCGGGCCCAGGATGAATAAAAAGGAGCTTTAAGCGTCATCAGATGAAACGTTGTAACTAATGGTTATTGCTAAATACAGTTATCATTTAGCAACAACACTATAAGGATACCAGACCTGTCAAGACAGGTCACGAATAAAATATTTTGGAGGCCTAATGAAGTGGACCTAGTTTAATTTAAGTTCGTGTTTTATTGTAAAATAAGCTGATAATAGCGTTACATAACTATGATTATATTATTAACACGAACAATATTCTTAAATACTAAAAAATAATTTGTATTTTTGTGATAAACGAGGTATGATGATTTTGCACTTAATACTACACATCAGAGAAAGAGGTTGTTAGGATTATGTCAGATTATTTCAATACAGTTGAGGAAGCAATGGATCGTTTGAAGCAGGGTGGTTTCATTATTTTGTCAGATAATGAAGATCGCGAAAACGAAGGTGATCTCGTCGCACTTGCACAAGATGTCCAAGCAGATATCATTTATGATATGTTGCATGAAGCCAATGGATTAATGTGTGTACCAGTCAATGGTGAGATTGCGCAAAAGTTAGGCATTCATGATATGGTGGCCAATAGTACCGATCCCCACCAAACACCGTTTTCAGTGACGATGGACGGCACTTTTGAAGCAACGGGAGTTACAACAGGGGTTTCGGCATTTGATCGTGCTCGAACTATCCAACATATTGCGGATGATAAGGCTCAAGCAAGTGATTTTAATCATCCAGGCCATATTCAACCTTTGATTGCACAGCCTAATGGGTTGCGTGATCGTACAGGACACACGGAAGCGGCCGTTGATTTAGCCCTACTAGCCGGAAAGGCGCCAGCTGCAGTGATTATTGAAGTCCTCAAATTCGATGGCACGATGGCAAGAAGAGATGATTTGAAACAGTTATCCGACAAACTGGACGTGCCATACATTACGATCGATCAAATTGTGAAGTATATGGATGCGCAACATATTCAAAGTGCCAGCCAATTAGTTTCCAGCAAGTAATTGTTAACTGAATTCGGGAAATCAGTTAGCAAAGAGATTGGCAATTAAATAAGAGATAATGAAATGGAGTTGTTACAAGATAACGTAGTCTTGTAGCAACTCCATTTGTGTTGAACAAAAAAAGGCCCCACACAAAAGTGTGAGACCAGCCATTAAATAACGCGTCGAGCAGTATAGCATATTTTTACCAAAAGGAATAGCGCTTGACGATATGGGCAGATCGCTATTTAGTTGTTAAAGTAGCTAATGCTTTTCATTAAAATACGACGGTCATGACCAAACCTGTCTGATCGATGGTTAACTTGTTGGTAATTCATTTGTTCATACAACCCGTTTTTTTCTGTCGCAATATAGGTTGTATCGAAACCTGCTTGGGCTGCAGCTCCCTCAGCTTGACGGACGAGTTCAAGTGTAAGACCGATTCCGTAACCGCGGTAACTCTCATTGACGAAAATCGAACTGACAAATGGGCTGAGTGGGGTAGCTTTGAAAACATCGTTTTTTAATAGCGCACAAAAACCAACAACTTGATCGCGGTCACTAATTACAATGACGCGTTCCCAGTCAAGAAAGGCATGGTTGTGCATAAGGTGTGCGAGATGTTCACCCACGATCGGAGAGCTATTATGAATTTTTTCAGCAAACATCTCCCATTTTGAATCGAATTGGTGCATAACCGTAATTTCCATTGATCAAATTCCCCTTTGATGTTAGATCGATTTATGTATAATCCCCGTGCTTGATAGATGTAATCACCAAACAAGAGATGATTTTAGTCGGATTCCAGTTGACTTGCAACTGGTCGATCAGTTCTAAAAGACAAACATTATGCGGATAAATCAGACAATTAGTACACTTATTTTCAATTGATCGGAATTATTACAATTGTGTAACTCATTTAGCTATAATTAAATTCACATTATATTATAATAAACTAGTGCATTCACGACTAATTCAATCAAAAAAACGACCCCATCCTGAAAGGGTCGTCATTCAAATCATTGCCGCTTCATCTAGTGATGAAGTACATCAGTTGTTATTGCGACAATGGTTTATGTCGGGGTAACGTGCGAAAACTGCACATTCAAACCACTGATGAGAGTTTGTTGCGATAAATATGTTGAGCTGGTTAAGCTCAAAAAGCAGTATATCGTAAAAACCGAATGATTTCACCTATACTTTTAGTATTATTCGTGCTTTGCGTGTCATCCTATCATCGTGAACGTAGGTTTAAAACAAGCCCAAAAGAGATATATAACGATAAGCATTTCAATGGATTCCAGCATTTTTAGGCTTAATTCGAAATAAGATAAGAAATTGATTAACAAACGATTCAAATCACGTAAAAGTATTGAGCCGGCCCATTAAAACGGTTAATATTAAAATTGAAATGATGCAATTATGATTGAATTGCGTAATATTGGGAGGAAATCAAATGAATACGAAACGAATTGTTGGGGCTGCATTGGCGAGTACCATCCTATTCGCACCCTTTGTCGGACAAACAACGGCAGTAGCTGCGGATAGTTTTTATACTAACCAAACAAATGCTGAACGTGCTGACATTACTAACTGGGTTGCCAACACATCGGAGCAAATTGGCAACAACATCAGTGCGCAACATATCAATCTGAACAACCTGAATGGTTCCACTTATGTTATTCAATGGGGAGATACATTATCTGGTATTTCAACCGCGACGGGAATTTCAGTTCGTAAGTTAGCGTATGACAACAACATTGAAAATATTGATCTTATCTATGCTGGCGATACTTTGGTATTAAACCGGTCCGGATATGTGCCTACGGGTTGGACTTACGATGGGGATGGGACCCGGGTTGCTAACACTAAGGTCACAATCAATAATTTTGTAGATAACAGTGATCATTCAGTAACTATTAATGTTTCACCAGTTGCTCCTTCAGGTGAAGGAACCAGTGATGATTCATCAAGTAGTTCAACTGATTATTCTGCACCGTCTGGTAGTAGCGTCTCAGGTGAGTCTGATGATGATTCCGATACTTCAAACGACACAACAACTTCGGATAGCATGGATTCAGACGAATTTTCTGATGCCGTCAGTGAGAAACTGGTTGATAAATTAGGCTTGTCCGAAGATGACGCTGATAAGTTATCAATTGACTTTACTTCATCAAGTGATGACGAGGATACGGAGTCCGATGATGCCGATAGTGATACTCAAACGGTCTACGATGAAGATCAGACGGTCTCATTAAAGAATGATAAGTTAACGCAGAAAAATGCGAAGAAGCTTGCCAACAAGATTTACAAGCAGTTAGATGAAGATGGTAAAACTGCTGATATTACGGATGCTGATGAAATTGAAGTTACAATCACTGAAGACGGTAGTGATTACAATTTCAATGTTACTTTAACAACTGAGTCGGATGAAGATAGTGACAGCGATACCACTGATAGCGAATCAGACTCAACGGAATCAGATTCGACCGATGAAGACACAACTGATGATGAAACGTCAACGCAATCGGATGACCAAGAAACTGATTCTCAAGAAGATAATCAAAATGCAACGACATCTGATGAAGATACGGATACTACGGATTCAGACTACTAATTAAATAATAACGGGGGAGTCATAGGTTATGCATAAGAAAAGATGGACAATTGTTGGGATTATTGTCGTTATTATTCTATTAGTGGTTGGTGGCACATACTGGAATATGAGTCATTCGGTAGCGAAAAAGGTTCCGGGGAACACTTACCGTTATCAAAGTGTTTCTAAAGACAAGGCGTTGTATATTACCTTTGCCCAGAGTGGGGATCAGGTGGTTGTTAACCAAAACAAGAGCACTGCTCTAAAAGCAGCTACTAATTCAAGCGATTTTAATTCGGAGTATCAGACGCAGTCCAAAGATGCAACTTGGACGTATAAGGCTGATGGTGGCACGTTGACATTGGCAGAAACGTCTAAAGATAACAAAGTTTCACAATGGCAATATAATAAGATTTTAGCAACCAGTAAGAAATTTACCTCGCACAGCTTTACCTATCAAATTGCTGATGCTGGGCAAGGACAAGTCAAGAGTAAGACAGTTTTTGAAAAAGTTAATTAATTTAAATAGGTATCTCGTGGTAAGTAGTGACCGTGGGATACCTATTTTTTTATGCTTTTCTATGCTTCAAAAGCATAGAAGGCAAAAATAATAGGCATTGGTAGAAATGAACATCTCAGGATAGACTGATATCTGTAGTGCAATTAGTTCATAAAATTAGCAAATGGATCAAGGAAAGAAGGGTTAGTTAATGACAGTTCAAAATAAAGTGGTTATCATCACCGGTGCCTCATCAGGGATTGGTGAAGCCAGTGCAAAGTTATTAGCCGCCAACGGGGCAAAAGTGGTATTAGGGGCGCGTCGTGAAGCAAAATTAAGCCAAATTGCTGCAGATATTCGGCAGCACGGGGGCCAAGCAACCTATGCGGTGACTGATGTCACTAAAGCAGCATCTGTTCAGGCGTTGGTTGCAACTGCTAAAAAAGAGTTTGGAACCGTGGATGTGATTTTCAACAATGCCGGAATTATGCCAAGTTCTCCGATTAGTGCGTTACATGTTGATGAGTGGGATGCGATGATCGATATTAATATCAAAGGTGTTTTAAATGGTATTGCGGCAGTTATGCCGGAATTTACCGCACAGAGACATGGTCAGATTATTACAACTTCATCGGTCGCAGGTATTAAGAGTTTTCCTGGCGCAGGCGTGTATGGTGCGACTAAATTTGCAGTTCGTAATTTAATGGAAGTGATTCGGATGGAAAGTGCTCAGGAAGGCACTAATATCCGAACCGCCACGTTATACCCGGCGGCAATCAACACGGAATTACTTCACACAATTACGGATGAGCAAACTAGCGCCGGTATGAAGCAGTTATATGAAACCGTCGGTATTACACCAGATGCTGTAGCGCGAGTGGTTAATTTTGCGATCGAGCAACCAGTAGATGTCAATATTAGTGAATTTACGATTTATCCAACAAAACAGGCCTAATGAAAGGGAGTATGAATATTGAATAAAAATAAGGCACTCAGCCAAGATGGTATTTTTCCACGTGGTCCGAAAAATGATGCCTATGCCCAATTTTTCACAGGACAAAGCTATCTGCAAGGATTAGTAAATGATGATCAAGTAACCGTCGGCGTGGGTAACGTGACGGTTGAACCAGGTTGCCGAAATAATTGGCATATTCATCATGATGGGTATCAAATTTTATTAGTGACGGGTGGTGAAGGCTGGTATCAAGAAGATGGTAAACCAGCTAGACATCTTAGTGTAGGGGATGTCGTGGTGACCCATGATGGCATTAAACATTGGCATGGGGCCACTAAGGATAGCTGGTTTTCGCATATCGCGATTACTGCCGGAACACCAGAATGGCTGGAGCCAGTAACCGATGCGCAATATCAAGCAGTTGAGGAGGCACAGCAAAATGGCTAAGAAACAGACTGCGGGACGTGATAACCTGGGAGATTTTGCACCTCAATTCGCGAAGTTGAACGATGATGTTCTGTTTGGTGAAGTTTGGTCGCAAGAAAATCAACTGTCAGCGCATGATCGGAGTTTGATTACGGTGGCGAGCTTGATGACGCAAGGCGTCCCACAACTTGAGGCACATATTAAAATTGCAAAGCAAAATGGGGTCACAAAAGATGAAATGGTGGCGTTGATTACACATCTCTCTTTTTATACTGGATGGCCCAAGGCATGGTCAGCGTTCGGGTTGGCCAAGCAGGTTTATCAAAATTAATATAATAAAACAGGCCAACTTCAATTAGTTGGCCTGTTTTATTGGCTTAGTAATGGATGCCAGATTAGAATATACGTCAAAAACAGCATGATTGCGTGGGTTAAAGATTTGCAATGCAGCTTGGTTTGATAGCTTTGTGCCTGCTGGCGCGCGGTGCACGATGTCGAATACAAAGTGAATCGTCACCTCAGTTTCGAACGGAATAGATTGATCGATGTTGACGATGATGGTATTGTCTTGTTGCTTCACTGAGTATTGCTCTGTGAGTCGCTGATTATTAACAGTGACTTCTTCGTGATTGTAGCGTGCGAAGGGCTTCAATGCAGCCCAGTTTGTTTTAAAGGCGTAGCACCGACGCCGTTTGTCGTTGTATTTACCATAGTATCGAATAAAGACGTGGTATTTGCCGTCCGTCCAGCGATCCATGACGTAGTGGCGAAAGTGTTTTGATTGCATACGATTATTTACCTTCATAAAAAAGAATGTATTAGTATACTAGTCCTGTTTGGCCGTAAAGTGAAGAATTGACATCAAATTTAACTAAATTAAATAGATTTGACTATTGCAGGAGAATAGTTGTAATGTTAAGTGTTCAATTATTCATGGTAGGGAGAGAAAAGAGTGAAACATAAGAACAGTTATTTTTACATAAAACATTATTTTTTGTTGTTTGTCGGTATTATCATTATGGCAATGAGCGTTGCATTAGCTAAAATTGCTACATTAGGAACGTCCCCGATTTCAAGTGTGCCCAACGTTTTGAGTATCATTACGCCACTAACAATTGGGCAAACGACCATTATTTTCATGACCTTGGTGATTGTATTGGAGGCTGTTGTCCTTGGGAAAAATTTCAATCGCAAGAATGTAGTTCAAATTGTGCCAACGATTGTCTTTGGTGAATTAATCGATCTGTTTATTCAGATTTTTGGATTTATTGATCCGCACGCATATTGGGTTAAATTGTGTCTCACAATTATTAGCATTGGTTGTCTCGCGATTGGTGTGTTTTTCGAAGTTAATTCGCGGACAATCATGATGGCTGGGGAAGGCATTGCGGCCGCATTTGCGTTTCGTCTTCGCCAGCCATTCGCGAAAATGAAAGTTCGAGCTGATATTACAATGGTGGTGATGGCCGTGATTTTATCGGTGATATTTACGCAGTCGCTTGTCGGTGTTCGGGAAGGAACGATTTTATCTGCGATCTTTACTGGTCGAATTATTGGATTGATCGAAGACCATATGCCAGCATTTACAAAGTGGGTACAAAATTAAGAGTGACCGATGAATCCTTTACTAACAGGATTATGTATATAGCAAATAATCAGAATGAAAAAGGTGTGAACTTAGTTGTGTATTACAAGTACATTTAATTTCCTAATTGCAGATAAAACTTAGGAATTCAGATCGATCTGTGTGCGTTGCAAGATATGGATTCGTGTTAAGCTAACACCATCCTGAAAAGGATGCCCAAGTACGACTGTCAAACCGATATCCTGCGCTGTCTATTTGATACTTCATCGGTTTGAAAAAAGTTCCGATCGCGAGGCGATGATCGGAACTTTTTATGTGGTCTTAATGATCTTTGGATTGAATTAATTGTTGGCGCTTAGGGCTGACCCACGTTCCAGAACCAAATCCTAAGATTGTTTTGAGTGCTGGGATAAACGTTACTGCAATTGTGATAGGGTTGATCATCCAAAAGAACAGCATGTAGAGGGGAGCAAAAATAAGATATTTTAATTTGGCACCGTGATGATCCAGAATCAAGGCAGCAAGCAGCTGCAAGAGACCGGCCAACATTTCAAATGTGACGAAGATAAATGACATTTCAATGCTATGAAAGAAGCGTTCCACGTTACCCGTCATTAGGAAATAGAGCAGGGTTATCAAAAAGATGGCAGTTGTAATGATGAAGAAAAACGACCACACGATGGAAAGCGTTGAGTCAATGAACATTGATAATTGGTAGCGGTGTTTGATGGGATGGAAGACAAATTTTTTTATGTTTGTGAGCCAAACTTCTGTGCCGCCCTGTGCCCAACGCTTTCGTTGCTTGTATAGATCACCGATGGTTTCGGGAACGTTCATATGAAAAACGATATTGGGTGCAAATCGTGGAACCGCACCGATCATTTGATGATCCCAAGCGATACTAATATCTTCGGTGGCTCGATTTTGTCGGAAGCCACCCACGTCAATGAGAAATGATTTACGATACATGGTATTGGCACCACTATAGGCATACATCGAATCATTAACTGCCGATTGACTACGTTTTATGACGCCCACAATACTTGAAAATTCAACCGTTTGCGATTTACCGATTAATTTGGTGCGATTTTGAACATCCATGTTGGCAGTGACGGCCGAAGTGTTGAGGTCTCGATCGTGAACGAAATAATTCATATATTTCATCAAGGCGTCAGGTTCAGGAATTGTATCGGCATCATTACTGAGAATGTAGTCCCCTTTAGCAAAGTACATGCCAATATTAAAGGCGTGGGCTTTACCTTTGTTCTTAACAATTTCAATCATTCGTAGACGGGGAAAACGTTGCTCTAACCGCTTAATGATCGTTGCAGTTTCGTCAGTTGAACCATCATTCATAACAAGAATTTCAAAATTGGTGTAGTTGAGTTGTTCAAACAGGTATGTAATAGTGGATTCGATCATGACCTCTTCATTGTGAGCGGGGATCATAATCGTGATCATTGGTTGATCTTTGGGTGCCAGTACCTGCCAATCGTTATCTTCAGAGTTAGGTCTTAAAAAACGGTAAGACAGGGCGCCAAAGAACCAAAAGAAGGCGCCCGTAATAGGGTATAGACAAAGGATCAGCATGGCAATTGTGATCACTGTTTGGATAGTTGTTGCTTCAAAAATATGATCAATCATGGATAATGTTAGTCTCCGTTCTTAAACTTATAGGTCGTCAAGATGCTGTTGGTCAAAGAGTTGGTGAATTTCGTCGGTATTCAGATTTTGATCACTTTCAACCCGATAATTTCGAACGGCCTGCCGGAACTGATCGTCCCCAAACCGGTCATTCATAAATTTATCCAGCTCGGTTTTGCGGGCTTTTTGATTGATCGGATTGAATGTAGGCCATTGTTCTACAAGACGATCTCGCTTACGCGTCTGAATAATAGTCATTGAGACGGTGAAAATAAGGGATACAACCGCGAGAAATAAAAGGATGATCCCAATGAATTGAATCTCAAAAATACCTTCATGGTAACGCCAAATTGGCTGGACCTTGCCGATCGTTGTGCCAAGATAACTCCAAACGGTAATGAATACAGGGACTAATACGCAAAGCCAGCCCATAATCGCGACAAAAGTCTGCCAAATTTTAAGGCCCCAGTGACCACGGCTGAAGTAATCGTCAGTATATAATTGTTGTGAATCTTGATGTTGTTGCTTGGCTGACATAGTGAGCTCCTTTTTATTAGTTACTAATAGGATCAATTGGACGGCCAAATAAGTATCCTTGGCGTAAATCAATATGCAATTGTTCTGCTAGAGATTCGTCTTCTTCGTTTTCAATGCCCGTCAACACAAGGTTGATATGTTGTTCTTCTGAAAAGCGATGCCAGAACTGCAGGTTAAGATCCAGCCAAATAGAAGGATCAGTTTTACGAAAATCGCGCATGGAACACTTTAATGTATCGATCACTGGTAGCATCCATTCGATGCTACTGAGGCTAGCGTTGTCCGTACCAATATTATCGACGTCCAGTTGCATACCGTATGATTGTCCTTGGCGAATATGGTGAAGAAAACGACCTTTATTATGGTAATGTGTCCCAGGTTGAACGTTTAATTCGACTGCCAATTTCATCGGTGCAACCTTGCTAATTGCCCAACGCACAAAATAATCAAATTCTGGACTGATGATTTGATCGTATTCTAAGTTGATCGACAGCTGAATTTTTTCGGTCGGTAATGACTTGAAGGTATCCTCCAATAAGAAAATGACACGTTGTAGGGGCAATGTGTCTAGATTTTTAGGAAGTGTCCAAGAACCATCGGTATTTTTTTGTCTCAGAAGACATTCGTATCCCGTTAAATGACCGTTTCGATCAACTTGTTTTTGAATGAAATAGCGCAGTTCGAATTGTTGCTGGCCTAGATAGTTATTTGAACGTTTACGGGAATGATAAAAGTACAGGCTAATAATGGTAATTGAACTGGCCAGTAAAAGCATGGATAGCCAGAATAACCAGAATTCGAGTTGGTGTAGCAAAATAACATCCTCCTAATATAAGGTATATAAAAAGTAGATTGATTTCATTTTAGTTAATATTATTTATGTCGTATAGTAGTATGCACGAATTTGTTGAAAAAAACGGCTTTTTTCGCGGTTTATATAACAAAAATGATGCGCAACATCTTGAACTTTCACTGTAAATCGGGTAACTTATGGTTAAAGAGTAAACGGTAGAAAATATATTTTGTATGGGAGAGATAACAGTTGGAGAATCGAGTCATGAATGATGATCGGCAGAACAAGGTAGTGTCGATGTATAATACAGGAAAAACTGTGAATATGAATTATAAACAACAAGCCCCCGATTATGGCGATATGATTAGACAGCGCGCACAACCGGTTATCTGTGAGCCGCTGGTTCGTGATACACTCGACTGGTTGACTGTCAGTTACGACTGGTTGGACTCAGAGACGGTCCGCCGAGTTCTTACATGCCTTGAACCCCAAATTGAACAGTTGAAAGCTGAGCGACAAATTGCGGTGGACCGCGCAAAAGTTTCGTTGTGCGCACTTACCGAATTGGATGCGGCAAATCCAGACATACGGGATAGAACACGTATACTACAGCAATTGCTGCAATTTGAAAAGCATCATGTTTCGAATGTGTCAACTTTGGATATCGTTCTTGCCACGGAACATTTAAATCAAGCAATAACTCAGTCTCATTGTTCGAGTCAACAGCCAAAGCCGCATACGCCATCTTTATCAGATACGCCGTTTAGACGACTGAAACAATTATTAAAATCGTAAAAAGGACCACTCTTGGAAAAGTAAGAGTGATCCTTTTTAAAATCAGTTAGTTATTATTTCCGATTTCGTTTTGATATGCAGGTAACATCGCTTTGTACGATTGGTACAGTGCGATATTGGTATCGACATCATTCATCAGTGACTCGTACATTGTGAATAGAGCAGTGTTGAGATCGTCTTCATCTGTTTTAGATTCCAGCATGATCAAAACGCGCTGTTTTAGAATCTTAAATTTTTCATCATTTCGGATGAGTACTAATTGTGCGTCCTTGTAGGCTTCGGCCATTTTTTCGACTAAGGGTGCTTCTAAGTTTTCAAAACGACTGGACTGAATGAGGGCAACCTCATCTTCCGTAAATCTATCCGCATCCAAAAGGGCTAAATACGTGTCTTCGTGACTTTTAAATGCTTTTGCATACTCGACCAAATGCATGCTTTCACCTCATTTATTATTCTAGTTACTAATATAGCGAAAACTGGCACGAATAGCTAGTTTTTAATTGACTGAACGGTGATTTTTAGGTGACGTCACCATGTCTAACTTTAGCACATTGTGACGGGAAAGATAATCCCTTTTTGGACGATCCTTAATAAAAAACCGTCTGAAGGAGAAGACGGTTTCAATGCATTTATTTGTCTTGGTGAATATGTTGTTGCTGCAGGTGACGCTGGTTACGTTTTCGGGCGGTATTATTTTGTGCATCCAGCTTTTGTTGTTGTTCTGCTTGCTTTTTTTGCGCAATGGCAGCCGCCCTTTGTTGCTTTTCTTGCAAATAGTTTTCGGAGATTGACCGCCAGTTAGCATCTGAATCCTGGTGGAGGGCTTGAATAAAACGTTGAATGGTGTGCTTATCTCGAAGATCTATTGGAATGGCCTCATACGCAGCTTGGCACTGATCGACAATTGCTTGTTGGGCGAGATAAGGTCGTTGAACTTTTTGAAAAGCAGGATCGTCATCCTTAAAGGTGACGCTAAATGGCGCAATATTCTCAGCATATTGCTCATTAATTTGGGATTTAAGATGAGTTATCTTTTCTTGAGTGGGTGCCAGTTCGGTAATCTTCTTTTTAGCGTAGGTAATGAGAGCGGCCTTGTACTTTTTCCAATAAAAGTAGCGATAGATCACGTAGGCGATAGCAAAGAAGGTGGCTACGGTGTACACCATCGTGATGGTCCGTTGTGGCGTGGTATCTTTGGGAAAGTCAAGTGTCTTACCGGCGATAAAAGCAACGATTGCAATTACCACTAAAATAACGGTGAAAATAATGGTTTGTCGGTCATTCTTTTTCTTAATCGGAACTGGATTTTCAGCGAGCTGAAGCCGATCGTTTGCACGATCAATCTCAGCCTGAAGCTTTGTGATTTCAGGATCTTTTAGTGCGGCCTGTTGTTGATTATGAGCGAAAATACCGTCGTTCGTTTTTTCAAATGCTGGTGCAAGATAACGATTTCGCGCATCACGCAAGGGGATGAGCTTTTGGTACTCCTCGTCATAAGACATTGCCTGCCGAAATGTTTTTTCAAGTTCTGAGCGATCCATGGTTGTTAGATCCATCTTGTTGCCTCCCAAATGATATGTTAACTAGTAGTATAGCGAATTCTGGGAGATTAAAAAAGGGGGCAAACCGTTAGGCTTGTCCCCAAAAATAATCATTAAACTTCTAAGTCAATAAAGCGCTGCTGATCAAAATCGTAGAGTCCTTGATCAGTGAGCTTAATGGATGGAATAACGGGAAGTGTCAAAAATGAAAGGGTGATAAAGGGATTGAATTCACGGTTTGTACTGATCTGTTGGTAGGCTGCCGTGATTGCAGTTAAATCTTGTGCTGCACTCTGATAATCTTTTGCAGACATGAGACCGGCAATTGCCAACGGCATTGTCGCCAGTACTTTTTCATCGTCGACAACGGTAATGCCACCTCCCGCTTGAGTGACCTCTTCGACAGCCCGAAACATGGCTGTATCGCTAGTTCCGACAACGACGAGGTTATGAGAGTCATGAGCAATGGTTGTCGCAATGGCACCATGCTGTAATTCAAATTCCTTAACCAGTCCGAGGCCAACGGTTCCAAGATGGTGATGGCGCTCAATAACGGCCATCTTTAAGATGTCGTTATTAAGATCAGCCTGAAACTGACCGTTTTCGGTTGGAACATGCGTTTTAATGTGATCAGTGACGATGTGATTTGGCTGAATCCCAATCACGTGGCAATAGTCACTACTTAATGGTAGTGCCAAATCCTGCAATTGGAGTTGATGGTGAACGGTATTGACACCAATTGCAGCGGGGTGACTAGTTTGTTCCTTGATCCACTGACCATTTTTCATTACTGCGTCGATTTTGACGTTATGGGGATCGTTAAGGAAAACTAGGTCTGCTTGGTAACCAGACGCTAATGCACCGGTATGAGCTAAATTATGAGCCATTGCAGCATTGTAACTTGCCATCGTATAAGCGAGTTCAGGACGAATACCAAGTTGGATGGCCAATTTGATACAGTAATCAATCGACCCTTCACTCATTAGATCATCAATCAGTTTGTCATCAGTACAAAATGAAAAATCTTGAGCGTTACTTTCATTGACAGCCTGAATGGTGTTTGCAATATCACGTTCTACGGTTCCTTCACGAAGAAATATTGAAAAGCCAGTTGCGAGTCGATCGTTGATTACGGCGACATTTCCCGCCTCATGGTCTGTGTGGATTCCTGCTTGGCGATAAACGTCTAGTTGTTCAACTGATAGGCCGGCAGCATGACCGTCAGCATGATAACCAGCATCATTAGCATCTTGGATTTTAGCAAGTGTTTCGGGATCTTTGGCCAGTACTGAAGGATAATCCATCACCTCAGCGAGTCCGTGAACCTCGGGGTACTGATATAGTGGCTTTAGATCAGCCGCTTTGAGTGTCGCACCGGCGTGTTCAAATGGGGTACAAGGAACGGAAGAGGGAAGCATGAAGAAGACGTCCATGGGTGTTTGACGAGCATCTTTAATCATGTATTCAATGCCCGCCTTTCCCATGACGTTTGCAATTTCGTGAGGATCAGTCACAATTGCGGTGACCCCATGTTTCAAGAGAACTTTACCGACTTCACTCGGAGTAACCATGGAACTTTCAATGTGCACGTGGGCATCAATGAAACCCGGAACGATATATTTATCACGGGCATCAATTATTTTTCTAGCCGCGAAATCAGTGGTTCCAACGGCAACAATGGTTTCATGGTCGAGCCAAAGATCGTGTTGCTCAAATTGACGTTTGAAAACATTTAGCACTTGACCATTCTTGATACAGGTATCGACAGTACGCATAATCATTCTTCCTCCAAAGATATTAAGCATTGATCAAATATTATTTGTCACTTTGAGTTGAATGTCAAGCATCTTTAAGTTATATACATTCGAAATAGGTTATTTTAAAAATGAATATTTAATCGTATTTTAGGAATGAAAGCAATACTGCATATTACGAATGACTAATACAGATAAAAGATAGCTAAAGAAAGAAATAAAGCAAAACTAAAACAAATAATTTATTTGTAATATTGGCATTAAAAGTCGTAATTTAGCAGTGTTAAAGTCTGATTACAAACCTGTCGTGTTTTTGTAACATTTCAACTTGAAACGGTATTATAACAGCACTTTTAAGAGATATATGATGCTTTGACACATTGGGAAAGTTAAGTTATCTTAACAACTGTTGATGGTCTTAATTATTGCTTAGAAACTCAAGTTATAATTTCATTTCGTAGTACATAAAATTAAATGGATCATTTACTGAAAGGACAAACTTATGAAGCAAATTGGTGAAGAAAAATATCATTATAAAATGTATAAACAAGGGCGAAAATGGATATTTGCAAGTATTGCTGCCTTATCGATTGGTGTGACGGCATCGGTCACGGTTGCTCATGCGGATACTACTGTCAGTGAGACGGGGGCAACAGCTAATGCGGTTGCGACAACCAGCAGTGCGGCCAGCATATCCGACGAGCAGCAAGTGACGCTCAGTGCCAGTAGTGCGGTGAATTCAAGTGCAGCTTCTACTGTGAGTGTGAGTTCGACATCAAGTAGTGCAGCGCTTGCCAGTACTGCAACTTCGACTGCCGATACGAGTAGCACAGCGACTGACACCAATGATCAAGCCGCCAGTGTGGCGAGCTCATCTTCAGCAACTTTGAGTGCCGCGAGTGAAACAGTGACAAGCACTGCTAATAGTGTCGCAAGTAGTGTCTCATCAAGCACGAGTTCAAGTGCGGCTAGTGCATCAACGACGGCTGAGAGTGCCTCATCCTCTGCCACTCAAACGACGATGCTAGTTTCAGAAGACAGTGCGGCTGTCGAAACCGCAAAATCTGCTGCCGCTGCCGCCTATGAGGCGACGGGAGAGGCGCAAACGGTTGTTGCAACAGCAGCTAGCTCAGTAACGGAACAACCAACGTACAGTTCGAATGCTACGCAACAGGCGTTCATTGAAAGCTTGCAAGATGGCGCAATTGCTGGTTGGGATGAATATGGTGTTTTGCCATCAGTGACGGTTGCCCAAGCAATTCTCGAAAGTGGATGGGGCAAGTCAACATTGTCAACTGAAGCTCATAATCTATTTGGTATTAAGGGAACGTATAATGGGAATTACGTTAATTATCCAACCAAGGAATATGTGAACGGAAGTTACGTGACGGTCTATGCCGAATTTCGCGCCTATGATAATAATTCTGAAAGTGTCGAAGATCACGGCTATTTCCTGTATTCAAATTCACGTTATAGTAATTTACTAGGTGTTACAAATTACGAAACGGTTGCTGAAGATTTACAATCAGATGGATATGCGACTGATCCAAGCTATGCAAGTTCGTTAATTAAAATTATTGAAGAGTATAATTTAACACAGTTGGATCAAATTGCGTTAGCAGGAACAGCCATTGCATCGGATAGTACGACGAGTTCAACCTCGACGACTACGGCGACTGGATCGGAGTACTATACGGTTAAGAGCGGTGATACACTATCAAAAATTGCGACAACCTATGGCACCACAACCGCTAACTTAGTGTCTTTGAACCAGATTAGTAATGCCAACTTGATTTACGTTGGCGAGCAATTGTTAGTTAGTTCTACTGCTAGTGCCGCAAGCGCAGCCGCCAGTTCTACGGCTACTACCAGTACTGTAACGACTTATACGGTTAAAAGTGGTGACACATTATCTGCGATTGCCAGCAAATATGGAACGACAACCGCGGCATTAAAATCATTGAATAATATCAGTAACATCAACTTGATTAACGTGGGACAGGTGCTTACGATTACTGCAGCCGCGGCCACAACGGCTTCAAGTGCCAGTGCAACGACCACGACTTATACAGTTAAAAGTGGCGATACGCTATCCGCGATTGCCGCTAAGTATGATACGACTGTCAGCTCACTTGTCAGCGCTAATCAGATTGCAAACGCCAATGCGATTTACGTCGGTGAAACGATAACCCTCAGCACAACGGCCACAAGTTCTTCAACCACGACGGGAACAACGAGTTCAACGACGACCTATACAGTCAAGAGCGGCGATACATTGTCCGCAATTGCTGCTAAATACGGAATAACGGTTAGCACGCTGGTCAGCAATAACAACCTCACAAATGCTAATATGATTTACGTGGGACAAACATTAACGCTTAGTGGGAGTACCAACAAAACGACCTCCAGCACAAACACGTCGACGAGTAAGACTTATACAGTTAAGAGTGGCGACACTTTATCAGGAATCGGTAGCCGGTACGGGGTAAGTTGGACGACATTGGCCCAGCTTAACAACATTTCTAGTCCGTACACCATTTATAGTGGGCAAATAATTAAATTATAGATAGTGGTGCCTATCATTTTTTGTTATTTATAAAGAAAATTGCAGAAAGTGGTTGCGCTTACATTTGGTTAGTCATATACTCACTTTATATCCACTTCAGGATAGTGGGTATATCTCTTGTTTGGTATCTGATGGTACTAACACTTGTACTTGTAAACTCCATTCAAAGCATTCCTTTCGGTCGAGGAATGCTTTTTTGTAACCAGCAAAAAAAGCCGATCGAAGTTGACCGACTTTAATTAAGGATTAATGTTATTGAGGTGCTCCTTGATTTTGAGCAGGCTGTTTAGGATATCTTGATGTTCAGATTTCGCGAGAGGTTCATTGATTAATGTATTTAGATCAATAAAGATCTTTTGAATATCTGTAACCAATTTTTCACCAGCCATGGTAAGAAAGAGATTCTTCTGTCGCTCGTTGTCGGCTTGAATCTTTCTTAGAAGGTAACCACGATCTTCCAATAGTTTTAAAATATTGGTGACAGTGGCCTGCTTTTTGCCGAGATAGTCTGACAATGAGCGCTGGATAGTTCCAGGGTGAAGGCTAATGTAGTTGAGACTGCGGGCTTGTAGCGTGTTGAGCTGTATTGATTTCAACCGATGGGCGATATAGTTATATTGTAGTGTGCTAAGAGTGTAAATTAGCTCACTTGTATCATCCTGTTCAAACTTCATTAAATCAAATTCCTCCCTATTTTTCATGATTCAGTTTAAAGGAGATCGAGTGATTTGACAATGGGTTGTATAAAATGTATTCTGCAAATAGTTAAAATTACAACTATTTGAAAGGCGGAATCAAAAATGTCGCTAACGGTCGCGGAAAAAAGAGTAACCAAAAAAGAACTGCAACGGAACTTAATCCTAAGTGGATTAAGCGAAGAACAGGTTGCCCGAGATTTAAAAACATCTCCGAAAACAATTCAAAATATCCTCCAATTAAAAGTCACACACATTGAAGATCCGTGGATTTTGAAAAGCTATCTAGAGGAACAAATTCTTGACCAACAAAAAAATCCCCTTCCATTTACGGCTTTGAAAGGAGATTATCACCAATATTGGTTTTTAGATAGTCGTCGGATTGAACAGCGTCGGTTAGGATAGTCGCCTAGCGACGAAGCAATTTGTAGTGCGCAGTGATATTACCCGTGATGATAAAGATGATACTGTCGATTAATAACAAGGTTACGATGACGTTCCGACCAGCAAAGAAGGCAAGAATGAGGACCAGTACTAGGATAACGACGGCAATGATTGTTAGCCATTTTGAAATAGATTTTAAATGATAGTAAGTTCCGAGGTTTTCTTTGAGAATCGCTTTTTTGCTAGCGCGCTCATCTTTTTGATCTCGGTAACTCATGAATCCTGCAAAACCGATGCAGAATATAAATAGTAATACAGCAAATAGCATATTCATAGTTAATCAGTCGAACGTGGCGATCTAAAGCCATGTTCATCCTCCATATAGTCTTATTAGTACCTAATATATCATGAAATTAAAATTTATTCGAACAAATTTGGGAGTCTTATTCAAGACGATCTTGAACCTGTGTCGTAAATTCGCGAATTAGGGAAGCATTTGAGCTACTGAACGTGAAGACACGACCATCGAATTCAAAGCTGAGTTGGTTAGCATCATTGGTCTGCAGATGGGTGATGGCGGCTAGTGGGAAAAGTAGCACGTCATCAGTGGTAAGTTGAATAATTTTTTCGAATGTCAATGCAAGGATTGCCATTTGTGGACCATCATTAACGGTCAAGGCGTTAAGAATGGTTTCATGCTTTTTGAGTGTGAGACTGATATTAGCGATCTTTTCAGGCGGAAATTGGTCAATATCGATGGTTGATACGCCAAATTTAACAAGCGCGTCGCGAATTTTATTAGATTTTTTGTTTGCCATTTTTTTGAATTTATCGATATCACGAATCTGCTTTTTGATTTGATCGGCGGATAATAAAATCCGGCCCAGCTTCATTTGATCGGCCTGAATTTGAGCTTTCTGGTAGCATTCTTTGCAGATGATTTCTTTATTTGCAATACGGTATCTGGCATGTGGTGGTCGAACGTTTGTCCCACATACGGCGCAAGTCTGTGTTCCTAAAATTCCCATGATTGAGTCACTCCATTAGTTAACTAGTTTAGAAAACGCTATCTTTTTTGATCATGGTAATAATGATAATACGAAAACGGGATCAGAGCTAGCAAATAAACTAGTTTTTGTAAATAAATCTAAGAAGATAGCGAATTTTGTGATCTTATTCGTTAATTCAGAGGCGAATAGCTAATACATGACGCTAATTGTGACTAATCAGTTTGTAGATATAAACAGCCGGACAAAAAGAGTAGTTTTTGTCCGGCTGTTTAAAATTAAAGTGTGTTATCCGCAATGGCGGCTAGTACTGACTTTGAGGGGATGAAGAAGATCTCGCCAGAGACCGGCGTTGAAAAATCGAGAAGTCGGTCGGATTTTGTAAACATTCCTTCTAACATCCGCTTGGTGACCTGCCAGTGGCGAGCATAACCAATGAAATAAGTGCCATTTTCCTTTTCACTGGGATTCGAGAAGGGGACGTTCATGCGAACAATTTTGTGTTCAATGCCGTCTTTATTATCTTGAGAAACAACGTTGTGCGCGTTAGCTGCTTTTTGATCATCATCGAGTTCAATGTCATTGAACTTCTTTCGACCAATTGCGGCTTCTTGTTGTTCGACCTTTAATTTATTCCAAGCGTCCATGTTGTGCATGTATTTTTGAGCAAAAGCATAGGAACCGTTAATAAATTGTGGATCCTCATCCCCAATGATGGCATATTCAGGGGTGTCCAAGGCACTGGGATTTTCAGTGCCATCCACAAACCCAATGATTGCGCGACCTTCGAAGTAACGGAAACCATGAGTTTCATCGACAACCGTCACATGGTCTCCCAAAATCGTCATAATTTCGGACATGAGTTCGAATGGAATTGCGGAGTTGCGGGCCCGAATATGGAAAAAAAGATCAGCCGGTGTGGCAGGAGCAGTATACTTAGGTCCCGTAATAGGGGCAAATGCTTCTAGTTCGGCAGGCCGCGGTGCATCTGGAAATAAATAGTCCCAGGCACGACGCGAAAACCCAAAAGCAACGGCCAATTTAGCATCTGGGTAACGGACATTTAAACTATTGATGAATGCGGGTAAGTGTTCAGCTAAGTTAGCGATTATTTCCTGATCATGGGCTAAATCATCGCGTTTAAGCATAAGTGTTGAAAAAATAATATTTTCACCGGCATCTTTGTAAACGTCTTGGACGTCTTTAAGGTCGATTGACATAAACTATCGTCTCCCTAGTTTTGATTGATTCTAAACTAGTTTTAGTTTAACATAGGTCGATTCAGATCGAAAATGATTTGATAAAAAAAGACCGGCGAAGGTGGCCGGTCAAAAGGTTACTTGGTGGATTGTGCCTCAAGCTGGTCTAACAGCTGTGAGTAATAATTGTGTGATAAGACGACAACGTCATCGTCCAGTTCTTCTGATTGCTGAATGCGGACCATCTTGTTGGTCTGAACAATGTTCTCGATGATGGAGTCTTGTTTACACTGAAAATCTTTGGCTGAATATGTCTGCATAGAATTCACACTCCCCGCTAATGGATTTCTTTGTTAAAGGTTATTATGGACCTACTTGGGGGTAAATGTAAATTAAAATTGGTAATTTTATGAAACCGGTACCACAAACGCTGGTAAGCCGTTGATTATTTCAAATGTGACACGAAAAAGGCCTTAAACTTAGTCTTTCAGGAAGTCAGATAGACAATCAACAATTAATTGATGATCTTCTTCCGATAGCATACCAGAAACTGCAATCGTGCCAACTAACCCAGTTCCGATGATATTAATTGGAAAGGCGCCTCCGGCCGCAGCATAGTCTTTGGCAGGAAGTAAACTGGCTTCCCCAAGTGATCGATGCTCTTGTTCACATTTAAGCTGTAAGGCGAGACTACTTTGACCAAAGTGGTAGACCGTGTTGATTTTACGCTGTAACCACTGATCGTTGTCGATGGCGGTGCCAGGTAGCGCAGCATGGAAAAGCTGTTGATGGCAACGCGTAATATCGATCGTCACAGCGGCTTTTTTTGCTTGTGCACGGGCAACGAGTTGGTTGCCCAGCACCCAAGCATCGTCATTTGTGAAGTGGTTAAATTGGAGGGTTGTTTCCTGTTTTGCGACGTCAGTAATCGTGAGCATTTGTATCAGCTCCTTTATTTGAGTTGGAATGAATCTGGTGTGTACTGCATAAATTCAATTTGATTGCCATCGGGATCTTCTGACCAGAGTTGATAAGATTTGTCTGGGCCAAACTTGATCTCACTATTCACCGGCAATCCCTTAGCCTCCAGTTCAGATTTAACAGCTTCAAGATCATCAACTTCTAGACTGAGGTGCAGATAGCCATTTAAATCATAACCATGGGTTGCCTTTGGTAGGCCTTCGGAATCATAGAAGAGTTCCAAAAACTGGCCAGGTTGAATTTCTAAGTAGTTAATCCAAGGCTTTCCATTTTCATCGGGAAGCTCAAATTTTTGAGTGAAGCCGAGTCCATCGCAGTAGTAGGCTAATGCTTGTTTCATGTCGGTTACTTTAAACGATGCGTGTGCAATTCGATTGATTTTCATTTGAATTCCTCCAGTTGTATGACTGAGTTAAAAGATAAGGGCACTTTCTTCGGTTGGTCCCCAGAATCCGTTATCTAGGTAACCGGTTGGAAGCGGGGCCGGCTTCTCGAACGTAGATTGAAGTTCGTAGATCTGGCTTTGATTGGCACTAATGTACATACCATGAATAAGCTCGAATACATGGTATGCCATTTCCATGCTGGCCCGATGTGGTCGCTGTTTGGTAATTGACCAGGCCATCTCTGCAGCTCCGAGGCCGCGTGAGTTTTCACGATAGCCGTGTGAGAATGGAAAATCGACGGGGTCATTATTAGGCTTCTGTAGAATATTTGGTGAGTCAAAATTATTCGGATCACCAAGTTTAAGCGTCCCCTCATCCCCAAATAGTGTGAGGACGGGATCTTCGGCAAGAATATTTTCAGAGTTAAAATGCACCGTACATAACGTGCCATTTTCATATTCAACAATGGCAGTAACAATGTTTTGGGCTTCAACGGTACTTGATTCGCCAAACCATGGGCGATCAGTACGTTTACCAATTCGTTCGGGACGATACCGACGGCCAAAGGCACTAACGCGTATTGCTGGCCCAAGGATGCTGGCCAGAGCAGTCATGTAGTAGCAGCCGGTGTCAAATGGCAAGGTCCCACCAACTTGATTCATATGGGGGAAAATATCAGCGTATACGTCAAAGTCACGGTTTAAAGAAACAATTGCGGAAAGTGGGTGACCAATTAGTCCCTTATCGACGATGTAGCGGGCGGTTTGGATACCAGCACCCAAAAAAGTATCGGGAGCCACGCCGAGACGAACATGATTTTCCTTAGCCAACTGGCAGAGTTCCTGCCCGTCCTCAAGATTAACGGCAATCATTTTTTCCGAGAATACGTGTTTATGGTGTTCAAGGGCCTGTTTGATGATGTCATAATGTGATTTGGGGTTTGTCAGGTTGATGATCATTTGAATTTGATCATCAGCGAGAATCGCCTCGTAGGACATTGCACGAAGATGATAGTTATTTGCGGTATTAGCCATTTTGTCTTCATTAAGATCGAAGCAGGCAACCACATCAATAATTTTAAATTTATTTTGGAGCGACTGAATGTAGATATCGCTAATCACACCACAACCAATAATGGCGGCGCGAAGTGGGGTAATGTTCATAGGTCAGAAACCTCCTAATTTTTAAAATGGTGACGGCAAAATTGCTAAGGGTTCAGGCAGATAAAAGGTGTTATCAGTCAGCGTCAGTCTTCCGGTGTGAGCATCTCGTTTGAAGATACTGAGAGAGTCGGAGCGCTGATTTGCAACCAATAGGTATTGATCCTGAGCCGTTAAGCGAATGTCCCATGGAAAATCACCATCAACTTTAATATTTTGAATTGCAGATAATTGGCCATCGGTTTGGATTGCAAAAACGGCAATACTGTTATAACCTCGGTTCGAAACGTATAAGAACCGGTTGTCGCTAGAAATGCGGATCGCAGCTGCACCGTTATGCGCCGTCCACGTGGTGGGGATGGTATGATCAATAGCAAGGGTGGTAAATTGGCCGGTGCCAGCATCATAAGATAGGGTCGCAACCTGACTACTGAGTTCACCGACCACGTACGCAATGGATAAGTCGTGGTTAAAGCGAAGATGGCGGGGGCCAAAACCAGCCGGTAAGAAATGGCGTGCGACTAAGTGAAAGTGATGGGTTTCAGTGACGTCGTACGTAAAAATTGTGTCGACCCCGAGATCACAGACGACTAGACGGTGATCTGGTGTTTGGTTGATGAAGTGGGGATGAGGGCCATCGCGTTGTTCGATTTGGGGGCCGTTGGTACCGGTGTCAGCAATGCGATCAACGAGTTTCAATTGATGCTGCTTAACTTCATAGATACTGAGCTCGTTTAAATCGTAATTTGCAAGATAAACCAGCTGGCGGTTTGAATCATAAGCAAGATAGGTTCCTGAGGCGGATGAGTCAAAGCTCTGTCCCAGTGTCTGATACTGAGCGTTCAGGCATTGAACGCCTCCTGGATGCGCTCGATTTAGTTGGCGATCGATGCACAGCAGTGTGTGATCGGGTCCAGCAGCCAGATAAAAGGGATCACCACTTGGTATTACCAAGCGTAATTGCTGCGCAGTTCCGCTACGTGAGTCAAAATTAAAAGAATAGACACCTTGGCTGACGCGGCGGGTATAGGTTCCAAGAAAAAATGTTTCCATATGATTCACCTCAATTTATATATGAAACCGTTATCATATATTGTACTCAAGGCTAACGTAATTGAAATAGCAGAAAGTGTCTATTTTTTGTCAAATCATTACTAAAATTGGTATGACTAAAATAATTGTTTCCACAGGCTGATTGTTCTATACTGAATCGGATAAATAAGCAGGGAGTGTTCATATTTTGTACTCACAAAATGAAAAATTTGATCAGTTAGAAACTAAATTACGAGCAGAAAAGGGTCAGAATCAGCAGCAAATTTGTCAGGTAATGGCTAAAATTGAAGGTCAACCACTGGCACAATGGTTTGATATTTTATCTGGGGCATTCATTGTTGCAGCCAGTCAAGGTATTAAGCAGGCGACAACGGACCAATTGACCCGGTCTAAGCAAAAGCACGATGATGATCGCATTGATCAGATTACTAATAGTTTATTCAAGCGATTTTGTGACGCGGCCGCGGATCCCAAGCAACGGATCGCACGGTACCTTAATGATGATATTTCCAATATTTTGGAGCGCTCTGCCAATGTCAAAACGTGGGAGGCGTATGTTAAAAGTGAGCACAAGCAATTGTTGCTTGCTCAACTACTCTATATTTGGTATCTCGGTTGGCAGCGCGGATACGCATTTACTGTTGAAATTGATATGTTGGTGGCAAAGAAGCAAAGTAATGATCCTCGATTTGATAAAATGGGGGATACGCAAATTAAGGCTGCCAGCACTAAAATTTCAGAAAATGAAAGTACGCGTGTTTTAGCAGAAATATTCCATGATGCGCAAGCACAAGAACGCATTTATTTGATGGTTCTTGCGTACTTAGAAACAGGAAAAAAATAACCAAGATTTGATGAGATACATGAGGTCAGGCAAGTTGTCTGGCTTTTTTGTATCCCGTCAATTCTTGGTTATAAAATGACATTAATTGTTAAAAATAGGCGGTGTAGAATAGGTATCCGGCAAGCCCAAATGCCGCAAAGGCAACGATGATTCGCAGTGGACGTACTGGGACGTGACGAATTAAAACGGGTCCGAGATAGCCGCCCAAAAACATTCCGGCACCCATAGGGAGAACCATCCACCAGTAGACCTTTGTTGTAAACGCGTAGATGGCGAGTGAGAGGGTATTGGTGACAAAAGTGGTAAAGTTTTTAATCGCGTTAGTGACCGCGAATGATTTATTTAAAGTTACCATTAGAATTGATAGTAAGATCATACCAGCCGAGGCCCCGAAATAGCCAATGTACACACCAACTAGAAAGATGGCAACGTATTTAAAAAATGTGATGATGGGGCGTTCGCTCGTGTGCGTTGGTGTTGTCGGTCGTTTGTGGAACTGAGAGTACAGCATCAGAATGCCAGATCCAAAAATCAAAAAAGGCACAATCTTTTCAAAAGTCGAAGCTGGCGCGTAAGCGAGGATAATACTACCGAAGATACCACCGACGAGGGCGACTGCAGCAACGTGCCAAGTCGTTTGTCGATCCGTCTTCAACTCTTTTGTGGAAGACATTAATGAGCCAACACCGGTGAATACTAGAGCTGCCGTATTGGTGGTATTAGCACTAACCGGCGGCACCCCAAGTGCTAGTAGTACTGGATATGATACAAGTGATGCCAGACCAGCGACTGCGGCAAGAAAACCGGCGGCAAGACCCGCAAGAAATAGAATAATGATCATTGATAATAGGGACAAGACAAAGAACTCCTTTGGTTAATTTGTGATCGAGCATAAATTATGTAAATCGGCAATACACGTATCAAGGCCATGAGATTGGTGGATCTCATGGCCTTGAGTATAAGAAATGAGGTTTAGTGAATGACCGTGGAATAGCTGAGTTGCACTAACGATGGTGTTGAAATTAATAGAACGTTTTTCGTTGTAAGCAGAATCGGTGGTGTGTAACTGAGCTGTGGGTACGAGCGATTGGTGATCTGCAATATCGGTTCAGTCATCATAATTCACTCCTTTGCAGGACTAAAGTTACTAAAAAGAAAATCGGTGTTACAAAAGAATATACGCAAACGACATCTCCTAATGTAACCCTTATCATAGCACAAAAATTAAATGAAGGGCTAAAATATGAAATGCGAATTTGATAAAAATTCAATTCAATATTTCCTGATTTACTTATCGATTGAATAGAATTAATCGAATCCAATAAATTAGTGAAAAAGCTAAAATTTATTGGAAATAAACTTTCAAAATCGCTTGCTTTTTCATCAAGAATATAGTTGATGCTATAAACTTGATAAGTGACTATAAGAAATAGATAAATATTACAATAATATTTTTACTTGAAATAGTTGCTTGGTTTGTTATGATTAGAATAATCTCATTTAAAGGAGTGACTAATTATGTACTTAGTGAAAGTCGGATATAAATGGATTGGTAAACCCAATAAGAAAGGTCATTTTAGCTTAGTTGACAATGTGAAGCACGCATTCAATTTTAAGAACTATGATCATGCGGCTAAGTATTCAGAATTGGTTGCTGGAAAAGTACAATTAGCCGGGTAGTGATCACACTTGGAAATAGTTAAATTTTACTATGATTGTGAAAATCAAATGGCGATTGTGGATCGAAGTGGTATACTCGTAACGTGAATGAAGAAGTCACGGTCTTTATTCACTCCCTTGAGATAACTCAGGGCAAACCAACGAAGGATTCCTACTCGGGAATCCTTTTTTATTGAAAAAATAAGAGCTGCCACGTTTTTTACGCGGGAGCTCTTATTTTGGTGGATATTAACTATTTTTGCGACGGAGACCGCCAAGAACAAGTGCACTTGATGCCAGCATCATGCCGATCAATGCTAATAGACCGGAGCTTTTGGCATCACTAGTTTGCGGAAGAATAGACGAAGTTGCTTTATCCGCTGATTGTTGGAGCTTGTCGGTACTGGTTTGCGCGGTGGCATTGTTTTGCGCTGCTGGCATGGCAATGCGCTTCGTTGCCGTTTTGGTGACCACATTACTATTCGTGCTAGTCATCTCATTTTGAGAGGCAGCTGAACGGGCAGCCTGTTTAGTTGATGAATGAGTATTAGAAGCGGGAGCTGTAGTAGTTGACTGTTTAGTTGTCGACCCCGTAGCTGGGGATGCAGTTGTGGTCGATTTTGCTACGGATGAGTTGACTACTGTTGTCGGTGCTGAGATATCAACTAGTGCATTTTCGGCAATATCGTTGTTTTGGGCGGTAGCATCGGAAGACTGCGTATTATCATAATAATCAGTTTGAGTGACAAATACAGGAGCCACGCTTGTCTTCTTAATGGCGGGTGTAGTTGTATCAGTGGCAATATCTGGAACTACGGTTGCTGCGGTGTTTTCTTCGTTGTCACTAGTAACTTGTGAAGACGTCGATGCTGTGGCACTAGTTGTTGAAGAATTGACCGGCTGTGTGGTAACTGTACTTGCCGCAGTGCTTGCTTGTTTAATTGTGGTATTAACCGCTTCAAGAGTGGCTAATTTAGTTTGTGCATTCGTTAATGCTAATTCAGCACGCTGCTGATTTGTACGTGCAACTGCCAGCTGTGTTTGGGCAGCCTGATTGGTCGCCGTAAGTTTGGCCAGATTTTCCTGAGCCGCGGTTAAATTAGCTTGAGCGGCAGTTACTGCAGCTTGCGCATTGGCGACGGATTCAGCATATGATGAAAGGTCAATAGTTGTCACCTGATGTGCTGCTTGGGCGACTGTGGAAGTGAGGAGATCACTATTGGTTTGTGCTTGCGCGTATTCTTGGCTATTTTTGGCTTTGAGGTTGCTATCGATATAAGGGGCAGGGCTAGTGTCGCCACTTAATTGGTATAGTTGCGCAAGGACAGTATTAGCTTGCTTAATTGAGACGAGGTCAACGTTACCAGCAACCATAGTACTTAGAATGTTCTTGGCAGTTTGGATAGCAGCGGTCAGCTCAGTGCTCGGGTTAGTTTTAGCAGATGCGTGGTTGACTTCGGTTTGTAGGGCCGAGCGAAGCGTCCGCCATTGATTATAGTTTTCGTTAGAGTACTGGGCCTTGGTAGGTGCTGTGGTGTAGCCGTTATATTGTTCGAACAGAGATTGACTGCCGTTGGCAGCGGCTAAATTATCTTGATAAACAATACGTGAGATTTTAACAGTTGCTTGTTCGTATGCTGAGTAGTGGACATTGTTAGCACTAATGTTGGGAACGGTAGCGCTCATAATATCGTCGTTATCACTATCGTGCATGATACCGAGTGTATGCCCCAGTTCATGGATGAGCACGGTAGCGGCATCATAACCGTACGCTTCAATGGCAGAATTATTGAGATTTAGTGTGCCGTCAGTGGATTGGGTAGCTAAAATATTGGCTAAATCATTGTTAAAATCGGTAATGATCAATGTCGCTGGATGAGCGGTGCTGGCAGCGGCAAAGAGCGTCATGCCGGAGTTGGTATTCCACCAGTTAGCCGCTTGAGACACCGCGTTAGCATATTGTGTTTGTGACGCATCATAGTACACAGTTCCGTCCATGGCATATCTAGTTGCGGTACTGTTCGTGCTGCCCGCATTGGAAAGTGATGTATTGGCTGACGCTGCCTGCATATCCTGTGAAGTTTGCGCATTGACACTGGTTGCACGCACGACTTCTGAACTATTTTCGGATGCCAAGGTTGCTTTCTGAGCACTGGAAGCAGCTACTTGAACAGCCGTTGCTGAGGATACAGCAGATTGTGCGGTTGCCAACTTTTGATTGGCTGTTGCCAGCGTGGTGCTAGCTTCTGAGACCGCACTTTGAGCAGTGATAACTTCGTTACTAGTCTGAGCCGCGGTACTTTGTGCGGCAGCTACTGATTGGCTAGCACTGGCCACTTCGGTTTGGGCAGAAGTCACTGTTGATTGGGCATTCTCCACGGCAACCGTATCGGCTGTAGAAGCTGTCGACGAAATAGTTGCAACGCTGGTAGTGGCGATACTATCCGCGCTAGCATTTTGTGGGGTACCAACGGCAACAATTCCCAAGGTTGTTGCAGCCAGTCCAGCAATAATCCACTTCTTGCCATCCTTATACATTTTGAACCGATTAACTTGATTATCCATATTAATTCTACTTCTCCATTTCCTGTTGTAATTATAATGAGCGACTAATGAAATTTGATCGGATAAAGAGCAGACAAAAAACGATATTGGTTCTTGTTATAACTACGCAAATCAGAGGATTGTACGACACCTAAAAAAATTATTATCGTTATAATACGTAACTACGTATACACGTAATACGAGGGTTGTACATGATAAAAAGATAAGATTTAAGAGCGGTTAATAAAAAAATAACCCTTAAATCTAATTTTTGTATAACCCGAAAACCTTGGCTAACTCCTTTAACCAATTGACTTCACGAGTATAAACTGGAATAAAATGAAGTCAATAAAAAAATAAAATGAAAGCGAAAATATAGTTAAAAAATTAAAAATCAATGAGAATGCGTATGTATACTTCTGGATGATCCTTGAAAATTCCTAATAATTATTAAGTCATTAATTTTGAATGCTTTTTAAGCGAATTTTATAATAAAATGATGAAATCCATTAGATTATATTAAATGAAAAATAAGTTAACTTGCTTTTTACAATGAAAAATTCATTCGAATAGTCACTTTAAAAAAAAGGATTAATAATAAGACTTGCTCTCAAGTACACTTGAGGGTTTAGATTTTAATTTAAAGGGAGGAAAAAATAATGAAAAAAATTATTGTAACTGGCGGATCAGGATATGTTGCAGAGTGGGTTATAAGCGATTTGCTGAACCATGATTATCGGGTACACGCGAGTTTGAGAAGTGTACAAAAAGAAGCAAGGGTTCGGACCGCAATTAGTAGTCTGGTTGATACTGAAAAGATGAAACAGTTATCGTTTTTTCAAGCAGATTTAACTCGTGCGAATGGTTGGGCAAATGAAATGGTGGGTGCTGATTCAGTTTTTCATATTGCATCACCGTTAGGAACTGGTACTGAAACGGAAGCAGAACTTGTGAGCATTGCCAAAAATGGCACGCTAAATGTGTTGAGAGGTGCTAAAATCGCGGGTGTAAAAAGGATCATCATGATTAGTTCGCAGGCTGCCGCAACTGCTCGACGATCAGTGGGTAACCTTAAGCTCGACGATAACTATTGGACTGATATGAGCAATCCTGAACTTGTTCCCTATTATATTTCGAAGGTAGAAGCTGAAAAAGCTGCATGGAAATTTGCCAAGCAAAATGGTCTCGATCTTACAACGCTATTACCAGGTGGAATTTTTGGACCGTTATTGGATTCACATGTTCAAAGTAGTAATGCATTGGTCAGCGAATTGATTAAAATGTCACTGGTACCTAAAGCTAACATTGAGGTAACGGATGTTCGTGATCTGGCGGCTGCAATGCGCTTAGCATTAAACACACCAGCTGCAATTAATAAGCGATATAATGTAGGTACCACTCCCACAACCTTTCTCAAAATAGTGCATACTTTTCAGCAGGATGGTATTCGGTCTAAAAAACTTACACTAGCGATTCCTAATGGGGTGGTTAAGTTTGCGGCCAAGTTTCAGCCATCGTTACGCCAACTTCTGCCACAACTAGGAGTTAAATATTGGCATGACAGTACACGCGCGCATGATGAGCTGCACTGGCACAATCGTTGTTGGCAAGAGACTATGAAAGATAGTGCGACTAGTCTTAAGGACTGGGGGATCATTAAGACGAGGAGATAACTTTATGTGTGAGAGTATTCAACAAATATCGAAAAGATATGATGTTTCAGTAGCAGCCTTGCGTTATTACGATAAAATTGGGTTGTTACCACGGCTAACTCGTGATAACAGTGGCTACCGGCAATTTACAAAAGATGACTGTAGTGACCTAGAAATGGTAATTTGTTTTCGTAATTTAGGCGTCGGTGTCAAGGAAATTGCGGCAGTGATGGCTCCGGTAACAAATTTAAATACTCGGTCTCGTAAACTATCCTTAATTGAAAAGCAAAAGAATCGTCTGTTGGTACAGGCGGTTAACATACAGATGGGATTGCTCATGATTGCCATTAAACAACAAATTTATCAAAACCCCGAAGTCCCCTCAAAGCAGCATGCACGGCAGGTGATCCGTGACTATGTTGAAAAAAAGTTACTTAGCACAGCACCTGAGAACGCACTGGAAATGACATTAGCCAATGATGAAAATAATGATTGGTTTGCCACAGCAGATAGACCCCTTATTTCACGTGCAATACGGTTATACATGACGGTTCAGGACTGAATTTAAGCACACTAGTTTCAGTGAAATGGATCGTGAGTTAAGTTTTTAGATTGGTTCAGTAAATCTAATTGAGAAATGCTAACTGACCACATTTTTAAAAAATGTCATTTATTTGTAAAGGAGAGTAAATAGCATGGTGGAATTGGTTGTAATAAACTCAGCGATGGTTGGGATAAACCAAAGCTCAATAACGGGAGTTGCATGGATAGATACGTTTCTAGATAACTTTTTTTTCAAAAGGTTAAAAAAGGGATGTGAAACGTATCATTTGGATTTAATCATGTTTAATCGATTTGATGATGATTTACTATTAGATAGTGATAAAAATTATTTGATAAATTCAAGTTTGATAGATGTAATTGGTAAAGATAAACTAGCGAAAATAAACTATTTAGTTTATGATACTGGTACAATTTTTTCTAAAGATGGTGTCAATAGAATTTGTGAACAACTCAATAATCACTTTAATTTAGTGCATTAATAGCAACCTAAATAAAATATTTACTTGTGGTCATAACTTGCATAAATTTGATAACGGTTCGGCAATTTGTTTTCTCGGCAATGCTCAAAATTAAATCTCCCTTATGAAGTATGGTGAATACGTGATAAGAATTTCGAATGTATTCACGAACAAGTTCTGCAAAAATGGACTACCAAAAATGGAAGAGAGGTATGTCCATTTTGTGTGGGTCATTGAAGAAAGAGAAGACAGTTCACATAACAAAAAGCAGAGTCCCTTGAAGGCGCTGCTCCGTGTCAAGTAGACAGATCAAATAATTAAAGTGCCTATGCACTTA
>NZ_AYYY01000022.1 GCF_001436295.1 Paucilactobacillus vaccinostercus DSM 20634
GCGACCATAATGCCGCAAAAAATATTTTGGCTAAAGGTCTCGCATCAATGTAAAATCATACAGTCCGCCTGGCAACCTGCGGACTATAAAGGCTTTGGTAATTAGCGTGTAAGACCTGTTTGCAGGCAATCGCTGTATCTAAGCAATTTGTGGTCGTTGCACCGTTAGGTGCGGTTCTCACAAGCTTCCGACTTTAGTCGGAAGTGGTTGACTAAATCTTAAACTTTATCTTTGGAAATAGAAATGGATGTTGTATAGTTAACGTGAATTGACAAAATATGATTAATAATCACTTGATAAGTATGAGGTATAACAATGGGGACATATAATTGGGGCACCTGGTTGGTAGAAGTGGTCATCGCGATCTTTTTTATTTCAGGATTCGTGGTCTTTTACAACCAAGAGTGGATGCCATTTTTGAATCGTAATCATCATTACGCACAAAAGCAACGACAACGCCTAACGCGTGGCGGAATGACCGCCTTTATTTTTATTATGGCGATCTTTTTCCAGTTCGCGGCCATTATTGACCCGATTAACAGTACTACATACTTGAATTTAATTTTGTACGCCCTAGCGATCCCACTGATGGATGATCAAATGGGGGGAAAGGAATATCTGGTTCGGGCACTCGGACTGATGGTGTTTTGGATGTACAACGATCCGGTTTTCAGCTGGACCTTTAGCGCATCGCTGGTCAATCTAGTCGTTATTTTGGCCATCATCTATAAGTGGAACCGGCAGATCACCGACCACTGGTGGGCTGATTTGGGGATGTCGTTTTGGCTGGGCATCAATTTCTGGTTGACGCAAACACAACTAACGAGGGAATACCTCGTCATGGGGATTGCCATGTTTGGCATGATGAGTATCTTTAACTTTTTCTACTGGACGTCGGCGCGGCGCAACGAGGTGGAACAAAGTCAGCTGATGCACCAGGTCAACTACGATGGCTTGACGCGTATTAGGAACTTTTCGTCATTTGACGCTGACGGCAAGTTACTGATGCAAACCCGTCCACGGACGGAGCCGTTAACGCTAGTGATGTTTGATATTGACCATTTTAAGCAGGTTAATGACAGCTACGGGCATATGGCCGGGAATGCGGTATTAGTCGGCGTGGCCGAGCGGGTGACCCAGATTTTAGCGGATAGTACGATGGATGATTATAGTTTCTACCGGACTGGCGGTGAAGAGTTTAACATTATTTTTGGGCATCACACACCGGAGCAGGTGATGGAACTCGTTGAAGAGTTCTGGACCCAGATTCGGGAAGCAAAGTTTTATTACGAAGATGACACAATGCAGATTACATTGTCGGTCGGGGTGAGTCAGCGCCAAGTGGCGGATCCAGACTTTACCGCGCTGTATCAGCGGGCCGATGCTAGTTTATACCATTCTAAGCAAAGTGGTCGTGACACGATTACGGTCGAAAACCAAACCTTTCGCTCCCACCACCATAATGTCGCCTCGTTAACGTATCGTTTTTTTACCCAGCCGATCGTTGATGTGGCAACGGGCAAGACGTTACGGCATGAGTTGTTGTTACGGATGTATCATCCTCGGTTCAAGCAGTGGCAGCTGCCACGCGTTTTTGAAATTTCGGCAGCAACTCAAATTGAACTCATCAAGAATATTTTGCCGCAACTAGATGTTAAGAAGATTAGTATAAACCTGACAAAGGATCAGTTTGCGGACCCTGATACCGCACATCAACTGGTGGCGTACTTTCAAAGTGAGCCGGAACTGGTAGCAATGATCGTCGAAATTACCCACGTTCCGACGGCCGCAGTCATGCACCAGATGAGTCAGATTTATCATGCTGGCGGGGTAGAATTGGCGATCGATGATGTGGAATCGGACAACCTGTACGACAAGGTGGCACCGCTACTGACCGACGTGGACTGCTTAAAATTTGCAGTTCAGAATTTACGGCAGGAGCGAGAAACCGCCGAGATTTGGGAGCAGGTTGCCTTTTGGCAGGAATTAGCCGCACAAAATCAGTTGAAGTTTGCAGTCGAAGGCATTGAAACTGATCAAGACGTAGCGATGATGAAACAATTATCGATTGAATGGGCGCAGGGGTACTACTACAGTAAACCTGCGTTACCGAAATTGGATTAATGGGAGTAGGGATTAAACGATGAAGTGGTGGATAGTCGGATTAACCGCGCTGGTAGGTGGCGCCCTGTGGCAGGGAACTAGCGTGCATGCCGATCAGGTCATGCGAAGCACAACGAACGTCCCCGTGACGACGCTGGATGTCAGTACGTACGCATCAACAGCCGATGCGGAAGCCATTCAGGCCCAGTCGGAGGGACTCTATACGTATAACGCCCATAACCGGATTATGTTGGGGGTCGCTAAGCAAAAGCCGACGGTTAACCAAGCACGGACGCGGTATACATTTCAACTCCGGCATACTCACTGGTCAAACGGGGATGAGGTAACGGCGAGTGATTTTGTGTACGCTTGGCGGCGGGTCGTTGATCCAGCCACGGGCTCACGAAACGCGAGCAAGTTATCAGTGATTAAAAATGCGGTCGCCATCACGGCTGGTAAAAAGAATGTGACGCAGCTGGGGGTAAAGGCGATCGGAAAGTACACCTTGCAGATCACGTTGGCAGCGCCAAGTCAGTATTTACCGCAGCTGTTGGCGGGGCGCGCGTTTGGCCCGCTTGATCAAAGCTATGTAGAACGGGTTGGTTCGAAATACGGAACAAGCTCAAAGTATACGGTCTCAAACGGCCCGTTCACCGTTCAGAACTGGACGGGAAGTCGGGATCGCCACTGGAGTTACGTTAAAAATCCGCAGTACTGGGATCGAAAAGTGGTTAAAATTCAGCAAGTCAAGATTGCAATGATCGCGACGTCGGCGAAGGCGGCGGCCCTGTTTGATCAAGGTAAAGTGGCTTACGCGCAACTGACGGACCGAACGCTACAACGCTATATTGGGCAAAAGGTGATTCATCAGGAGTTAACTAAAACAACGGCGTACCTATTCTTTAACACGCAGCAAAAACAACTGCAAAACGTTCACCTACGACGGGCAATTGCCCACTCGTATAATAAAGTTTTGCTTGCTAGAGGCGTGTTACGTGACGGCTCATCCCCCCTTAATGGTCTGATTCCAACGGGCCTTGTCAAGGATCCGGTACATCACAGAGACTACCGGGCCGCAGAAAAAGGGGTGGCGATCTCTAAGTACAGCTTGCGGCAGTCGCATAAGGAATGGCTCCTAGCTAAGAAGCAGCTGCATACGTCTAACATCAAGTTACAACTCTTAGTTTCCAACGCGGCTGGCAATCAGAATATGGCCGAATTTATGCAGGCGCAATTGCAGCATAATTTACCCGGATTAAAAGTTAGCATTAAGACGGTGACACTGGCTCAACGGATCAAGTTAGAGGAAGCGGGACACTTCCAGATGGTCATTGGTACTTGGACGCCGAATAGTCCAGATCCGGCTAACTACGTGTCGTTCTTCGCCTCCAAGAGTTTAGCCAACGTACCACAATATAGTAATCGACGCTATGATCAGGGATTACGAGACCTATCGGGGTGCCTAGCAAACCGTTCCGTTGCTCGGTGGCGAAAAATTCAGCAGCTAGAGAAACAGGCGATTCAGGGAGCAACCGTCGTGGCACCGATCTATCAGCAGGGGGTCACCTACCTGCAAAAGCCTAATGTGACGGGGTTAAACCTCTCCTCGTTTGGAGCGATTGTTAACTATAAATATGTTCGACTACATTAAAACAAGCTGAGTAAAAATAACTATTTTTACTCAGCTTGTTTTAATTAGGTCGGGATTTAATGACCCCTATTTTCATTTTTAGGCCGTTTTATCCAGCCAATTTTTACCTTCCACGAAGCGGGAGATCAGCATTGCGGAAGTAGTATTACTCGAGGAATTCAGTAAAGTGGCGGGAATATCGATAATTTCACTGATAATCAAAATTAGTGGTAGGGCGGCCATTGGGAAGCCAAAGACGGTAATAATGACGGTTTCAGCGACAAATCCGCCACCAGGAATCGCACTCATGACGACCCCTACCAAAAAACCGACACAAATAATCAGGGCGGCGTTTTCTAGGGTCGCAATATTACGGCCAAACAGGACGAAGAGGAACGTTGCTTTGAGAACGCCACCGACGACGGAACCATCCTTGTGGGTATTGGCCCCTAACGGAATGACGGTTTCGGCGATATCGTCCTTAACGCCCATTTTTTTAGTGTATTCAATATTAACGGGAATTGAAGCAGCTGATGAACTAGTTGCAATCGCTGTAATCGCGGGCGTGGCAATGTTACGCCAGAAGGCCCGGACCCCGCGTTGACCACCGGCAATTAGAGCGTAGCCACTCATCACCACAAAGAAGTAGAAGACGCTGTAGCCAAGATAAACGAGCCAGGTGCGTAGGTAGGTAGTGACCATTTCGGCGCCCAGATTACCGATAATATTAGCAAAGAAACAGCCTAGTCCGATTGGGGCATAGTACATGATGTACTTGACGATCTTCATGACCACGACGTTACCGGCGGCGAGGACCTGGGCGAATGGCTGAGCCGCTTTACCAGAGGTTGATGTCGCAATTCCGGTGAAGACGGCGACCACGATGAGGGATAGCATGTTATCCTTGGTCAAAATCTTGTTAAAGTCGTCGACGGTGAAGGTTTTGACTAGTTGATTTAGCCAGTAACTGTGCCCGCCTGCACCTTTGACACTCCCCATGAGGTGCTTGACGCTGGCCATGTCCACATTATTAATTGGTCGGAAGATGAGGACCGCTAAGTACCCGAGGATCGCGGATACTAGTGACGTGGCAAGAAAAACGATGAGGGTGGTGACTAGAATTTTACCCAGCCGGCGAATTTCAGTCATGTTAGCGATCGCTGACGAAATACTGAAAAAGACCAATGGAATTAAAATCATGTACATGAGATTAAGAAATAAGTCTCCTAGGGGCTTAACGATGGCTACTTGGGGACCGTAAATGACACCAGCAATACCACCGATGATGAGGCCCATGAGTAGTAAAATCGTGCCACGATAGTGATACCAAAAAGAACGCATAGTTTTTACGACTCCTCACTAAATAAGTTAAATGGTGTTAAAAGTAATAAAATGAATTAGTCTCTGATCAAGGTCGGAGATTAATTCATTTTATTTGGTTGAAACTGAGAAACTACGGATATGATCGTAATATGCAGGATAATGCCAAACATTATCGTGAATTCATATTAGTCTTGTTGGTCAAAGAAACTATTAACGACCTCTACATCGTCAAAATGGTGTTTGGTGGTACCGATGATTTGATAGTCTTCGTGGCCTTTACCGGCAATTAAGACGACGTCGCCTGGTTGGGCCTTGGAAAGGGCCATGTAAATAGCTTCACGACGGTCCGAATTGCGTGAGTAGGAATCAGCGGGGATACCGGCAACCATTTCATCTAAAATGGCTTCTGGGTCTTCGGTCCGCGGATTGTCGGCGGTGAAGATCGCATCGGTCGAGTTATTCAGGGCAATTTCAGCCATAATCGGGCGTTTCGTTGTTTCGCGATCGCCACCACAGCCAACCACACAGTAGACCCGTTTTTCGGCAAACGCGTTAATCGTGTTCAGGACGTTTTTTAGGCCATCCGGCGTGTGAGCATAGTCCACGATGACGGTGACATCTTGGTCGTTAGGTACCACTTGGAACCGGCCCCGGACACCTTGAACGGACTCTAATGATGCGATAATGTCTTCCGGTGCTAAACCGTGTTCGTAGGTGGCACCAAAGGCCGCGAGCGCGTTATAAACGTTGAAGTCGCCCATTAGTTGGAGCTTGACGGGATAGCTGTGACCATAAATGCTGAGGTCAAATTCAGTTCCGTGACTTGTTACGCGAATATTGTTGGCTTGTAGCAGACCTTGACCGTGCGTTCCGTACGTCAAAACGTTTGCGGCGGTCTTGTCAATGAGACGACGGCCATAAGGATCATCGATGTTAATCACAGCGGTCTTTGGCTTACCAGTTTTGTGGTAGCTATTGCCTAATTGTGAGAATAGGAGGGTCTTGGCATCAAAGTAGTTTTCTACCGTTTTATGGAAATCGAGGTGATCTTCCGTCAAGTTAGTGAAGACGGCGGTATCAAAATCGATGCCCCATGCGCGGCCTTCAACCAGTGCGATTGAAGAAACTTCCATGGCGCATTCCATGACGTCTTGGTCGACCATTTCACGCAGTAGTTTTTGAACGGTGTGGGGATCGGGAGTTGTATTTACGGTTGGGATTTTTTCATCACCAATCTTGTTATACATTGTTCCGATAATGCCAGTTTTACTGTCGTGATCATCTAGAATCTTGCTAATCAAGTGGGTAATCGTCGTTTTACCGTTGGTACCCGTTACCCCAAACATGGTCATTTGAGCGCTGGGATCACCAAAGAAGCGGGCGCTGATTTGAGCCAGTGCTTTATGGGTATCAGGGACGGTGATCACCGTTACGTCACCAGTCACAGTGACGGGTTCATCGACAACGATGAGCCGGGCGCCAGCATCAACGGCTTCTTGAACGTGTTCATGACCGTTAAAACGGAGACCCTTGATGGCAACGAAACAGCACCCATCGGATAGTTGACGGGTATCTTGTGTGACATCGGTAATTTCAATATTGGTTAATTTTTGTTGATCTTCGTGGTTTAATTGAAGGAGTTCTGCAAATTCTGCGGCCTTCATAGTCTCATCTCCAGTAAAAGTTTGATTAACCTACATTTTAGCATTGTTAGCGGGGGGAGTGAAGACAATAACTAACGACAGGCCAGATTCGTGAATTTGAAATGGAATCGGGATGAAAACAGAAAAATAGTAAGCAACTTGGTTTTGTTTGTTTGCTTATCAAGCGAGTTGTATTACAATTGTTATTAATTAGGAGCCAGCAATTATTAGAACGTATTAAGTGGGGAATTCTACTATGAAAGCACTCAAGGAAATACTGAGTTGGATCGTACCAATTGCGATCGGACTTTTAGCAGCACTATTAATTAAAAACTATGTTTTCCAGCTGGTTCGGGTTGATGGACCATCAATGCAACCGAACTTGGAAAATAACGAACGGGTCCTTGTATCGAAACGGTCAACCATTCATCGGGGTAGTGTAATCGTGTTTGAGGCCCAGGGGGTCGATCCACAGGTCACAACGTCGACGGACTACGTCAAGCGGGTGATCGCATTGCCGGGTGATACCGTGAGCTCGAAGAACGGCGTGATCTACGTTAATGGTAAGAAGACGGATCAAAGCTACATTGGGACGTCAGAACGGACAACGGGCACTGGTAACTGGAATCTCCAAAGCATTTCGGTAGAAAACCAGTGGCAAAAGAATCAGGGCGCAACCAAGGTACCAAAGGGTGAATACTTTGTATTAGGAGATCACCGGAGCGTCTCAAACGACGGTCGGTACTGGGGCTTCGTGCCAAAGAACAAGATTCTCGGGGTTGTAAAGGTGCCATTCTGGAATCGGGATGCAACGAAGAAAGCTAACATCAACACGTTCTGGAAGAGTTATTTTGATAATTAAGCTGTAATTGAGATCGTAATATAACAGGCGCCATCGTCCCAAGTCTGGGGCGGTGGCGCCTGTTATGTTAAGGGCTAGCAGTTAGCTTTGGGACGCCTCTTTTTGGCGACCTTGCAACGCTAACTGGATGGCTTTATCGGCCAAAATGGACTGGGCGTCGGAGATGGAGTAGGGGTGATCAGGCGCCTGTTCCTGAGCTAATGATAATTCTGTACAACCTAAAATAGTGGTATCGCAGTGCAGATCTTCTTGCATTCGTCGTAGCACTTCGTGGTAACGGTGCGGATTAACCTGCCCTTTTTGTTTGATATCTTCAAAAATAAGCGCTTCTGTTTCGGCCAGAATTTCAGGAGTGGGTTTTACAATTTCGTAACCCGCTTCAGTAATGAAGTGGTCGTAGATGCCCGTTTTAACGGTGCCAGGAGTTCCTAAAATCCCAATGCGTTTAGCGCTGGGATTGATGGTCTTGATTTCTTCAACGGCCAACTGGGGCATATGAAGAATGGGCCTATCGGTTGCCGCAGCCATTTCGGGGTAAAAATAGTGGGCCGAGTTGCAAGTGAGCACGAAAAATTGGGGATGAAGCGTGCTAAATTGTTGTACATCGGCGACTAATTGGGGCCCCGGATTTGGTTGTGAGTGGTCCAAAATATAGGTAGAACGATCTGGAATCGTCGCGTGGTTGACCACTAGGTAGTCAAGATAATCTTGATCTGAAGTCGTAGGGGTTCGTTGGTTAATTAACCGGACAAAGCTTTCGGTAGCTAGGGATCCCATCCCGCCAAGAATGACAAAAAAGTTTTTCATTGTACTGCCTCCCGCAATAAATTACGTCCTATTATACCCCACAATAATTGAAATGGCCGCATTGCTTGACTATTAAGGGGAAAAGATATATGCTTTCGCACATATTGACTATTAAGTACGTAGAGAAAGCTGGGATCACCGTGTCAGGCGAAGCAAATCAGGTCGAACTCCTCAAGTGGATTTCGATTGCGGATCGATACATTAAAATACAACTAGATCGGCGACTCAAACCGTTAAAATTGAGCTCCAGTAACTATTATTACCTTTTACGGTTACATGAACGGCCGGGGATTACACAGGAAGGGCTCATTGACCTGATGTTTTTGAACCGGAGCAACGTGACGCGTTCGATTAATCAGCTGGTTAACATCGGAATTGTCCGAAAAGAAATCGTGACCTCCGATCGACGAATGTCTAAATTATATTTAACTGACCATGGTGAATCGCTGTGTCCGCAAGTGACTAAGATTCGAGAAGACGTCGTGACCCAAGCCATCCAAGATGCAGGCGAACGCGCAGAGGGATTAGTCACGGCAATGCGTGCTGTTGCTCAAGGCGCTGTGACTCGCGAACAAAAATTTGATGCGAAAGAAGTGGAGCAATCCCATGACTAGCAAAACAATTACTACAGATCAAATTAAACAATACCATCAGGACTTTGTTTCACGTGAAACAGCACCGGTAATTGCCCGGGCCGTTATGAAAAACGGAATCAAGGCAAGTAGTGAAGATTCGACGGCCGCACAACGACTCAATCGCACATTTTCTGTCGAGTTGAAGACGGGAAAGGTTTCTAATCAAAAGCACAGTGGGCGGTGTTGGTTATTTTCGACACTGAATACACTACGCCACCAGTTTGCGATTAAATACCAGGTGAAGGACTTTGAGCTGTCTCAAAACTACCTCTTTTTCTGGGACAAGGTCGAACGGGCAAATACCTTTCTTCAAAACATCATCAATACCGCGGATCGTGATTTAAAGGATCGTGAAGTTGCCTTTTATCTGAGCATGGCGGCTAGTGATGGTGGCCAGTGGGATATGGCAGCGAGCCTTGTGGAGAAGTACGGACTGGTTCCGAACTACGTTATGCCAGAAACCTACAACACAAATAATACGACGGAAATTGACGACGTGATGAACCTAAAATTACGTAAGGATGCCCTCGAAATACGTCACTTGGTGGCAGCTCAGGCGAGCGATGAGGTCATTGAGCAGACAAAGCAAAAGATGATCAGTCAAATTTATCAGTTAGCCGCATATGCTTTTGGAGAGCCACCGGTCGATTTCACGCTAGAGTACCGGGATGATCAGCATCATTACCATCGTGTACCGGAACTAACGCCCCACGCCTTTTATGAGCAGTACTTTACGATGCAACTGCGCGATTATGTGGTATTGACGAACGCCCCTGATCACGAATACAATCAGTTATATGCATTGCCAAGTCAGGACAATGTTGCTGGTGGTCTGCCAATTCAATTCTTGAACGCACCAATTGAGGAGTTGAAACGGACGGCGATTGCGCAGCTTCAAGATGGTGAGACGGTCTGGTTTGGTAACGATGTGTTGCAACAAATGGATCGGAAGCGCGGATTATTAGATTCTCAGCTGTTTAGACGTGATGAACTCTTGGACGTTGATTTATCGATGAGCAAGGCGGATCGATTGGCGAGTGGCCAAGCAGAAGTGACGCACGCGATGACGCTCACCGGTGTAGATTTAGTGAACGATCAGCCCAACCGATGGAAGGTCGAAAACAGCTGGGGTGAAGAAAATGGCGAAAAAGGCTATTTTGTCATGACGGACCAGTGGTTTGATGATTACACCTATGAAGTGGTGGTTAATAAGAAGTATCTGACACCAATGCAACAGCAGTTGGCCCAAGGACCGGCAACCGTATTGCCGGCATGGGATTCCTTACAGTAGTGATGACAAAATCAATCTCGGGGAGATTAGAGAACATGGAACAGTGGGATATCTACGATCAGGATCAACACCTTACCGGCCGCACAATGGCCCGCAACGATTGGCGCATGAAGCCGGGCGACTACCATTTAACGGTGCTTGGTATTTTACAAAACCAGGATGGCCGGTATCTGATTACACGGCGACAGTTGGACAAGGACTGGGCTGCGGGATGGTGGGAAGTTTCCGGTGGCGGCGTGCGGGCCGGTGAAGACTCGCACCACGCGATGATACGGGAAATTAAAGAAGAGACCGGACTGGACGTCACGGCCGCAACCGGTGGATTTGCGTACACATATCGCCGAGATAATCCACAGGAACAAAATAATTATTTTGTGGATGTTTACCGATTTAAATTGTCTTTTGAGTTGGCCGATGTGGTGCCACAGGGTTCGGAAGTGACGAATTATCGGCTGGCGACCAGTGATGAAATTCGAGCACTTGCTCAACAAGGAATTTTTTTGCACTACCAAAGCATTGAAAAACTTTTAAAGACTAACTAGTGAAATGAGAAAAGCCTTCAGGAATGCCTGAAGGCTTTTTAGTAACGCTTAATTATTGCGAAACGCTGGCGGCGCTGCTGGCAGATGATGGCTGCGTGCTACTACTACTGCTTGGTTGCTGTGATGAAGATGAGCTTTGTGGTGTTGAAGACGATGAAGCAGAACTAGCTGGTGTGCTAGAGCTGAAACTGCTAGTAGTAGATTGGGCAACTGACGAGCTGGTAGCACTAGATGCGTGTGTAGACGATGAGTATGTGCTAGTGCTGTACGTTGCCTGGTATGCGGTGGAGCTAGATGATTCAGAACTGGATGATTTCTTCTTATGATGCTTCTTTTTGTGCGACGAGCTTGTGTACGTGGAGACGTCGGAGTCGGTGTCATTCGTATTGACCGGATCGCGTTGCTTGATTGCGAAGACAACGATCATGATCAGAAGGACGGCAAGGAGCGCAAAAAGCAACCAACGGACGTACCGGTGTGGTTTTCGGGGGCCATTTTTCCGGGGTCCCTTACCTTTTTTAGGCGTTTTATTTTTATGGGGACGTTTAAAGCCGAAGCCTCGTTTACCACCCTTTTTTTGTTCTTTTTTAGCGTCGTAACGGGCAACACGACTATTTGGTTCCTGGTTATTCAAAAGACCACCTCAAAAATTATGACTAATTGATTTTGCATCCCTATTGTATCAGTACGGACTATTTCTATGCACGTATTATACACTCTTACACGGAATAGACAAAAGCCGACTAGCTTGGGAGGGCTAATCGGCTTTTGCTTTTAGGAGTAGAATTATATGGTGACCGCTTGGGAGGACGGCCACCCAGTTTCATTACTTGGGAGGAGTAAATGAAAGAGGTTTAATTGGTATGTTTATATAGTACCCAGAATGTTTGAAGTAATTGTGAAGAAACCTTTGAAAATTAACGAAGAAAATAATATTAACTATTAGTAAATTTTAATAAAAGGTAATGACTGGTATCAAAAATGAGAATTTTTTTACAATCTAACGTTGACAAATCAATGAAATGGCACTAATATAATAGCATAATTAAATTTGAATGAGAAAACATGAGAACACGTTGAGAGGAAAAAGTAGACTATCTTCGTTAACTTAGAGAGTTCCAGTGATGGTGAGATGGAATGGCAACGAGGTAGTTGAAAATCGTCCTTGAGTGATTACTTGAACGGCGTCCGCCAAGTAAAGTGAATTGGAAAGCACCCATTACCGTGCCGGCGTATGATTGTACGTGAGAGACCTGTTTAGTAATAGATAGGTGAACTTAGGTGGTAACACGGTGTTTTTCCGTCCTATTAATGATTCGAGTAATCGAGTTGTTGGTAGGGCGTTTTTTTATTCAAATGAACAGTAGAAGAGGTGGTGGCGATGAAATCGGACATTTCTGACATTAGTCAGATTAGGAATTTAAATCAGTGGGCAAAACGTAAACACATAGTATCAATTTCTCACCATACACATATTATAAAAACACATAGTTTTAATGAAGTACAGATTTCGAACACATATTAGGGAAGGCTAACTTCCTACACCACATAGTACCATCATAATTCCTGCCACGGCAGGACACATAGATCATTAAGTGCGAACTCGATCAAATCAGCGCCGCATTGGCGGTGGCACGCACAGATATATTCCATATAGCATTCTATTTGTAACAAGCGTATAATCGTTACTGTTTTTAAAACAACATAGAGCACACCTATAATTAAGTTTAAAGTCCCGAGGTAGTAACCAGCTACTGATGAGGGACTTTTTTTATTGTGGTAGTGATTAGATTGGTTATTTTTTGAAGGCGATGACTTGCGTATTTTAAAAATGGTGTTAGTATATAAAATACATGTTGCTTTTAAAATAACAACATATAGAAAGAGGTCTTTAAACATGAAGTATGCAGTGACAGGTGCCACGGGAAAATTTGGACGGGTAGCCATCCAAATATTGGTAGATCAAATTGGTAGTCAAAATGTGATTGCATTGGCACGTAATACCGCCAAAGCAACGCAGGTACTCCCTACCGGCGTTGAGGTTCGCCCCGGTGATTATACGGATGAAGCACAATTGACTGATTCACTGGCTGGTGTGGATCGATTATTGTTTATTTCGTCGCAACCGGGTGGTGCAGTCGCTCGGCTAACCCAGCACCAAAATGTCGTTAAGGCAGCGCAGACAGCAGGCGTCGCATTGATTGCCTATACCAGCTTTCCCCATGTCGAGACGGCAAAATCACCACTATCGAGTGACCACCAGGCAACCGAAGCGCTCATTAAGGAGACGGGGATTCAGCATACATTTCTCAGAAATAACTGGTACTTGGAAAATGAGATGAGTTTTATTCAGGGTGGCCAGCAAAACCAACCGTTTGTTTACTCTGCGGGACAGGGACGTGTCGGCTGGGCGCTGGAACGGTATTACGCACAAGCAGCGGCTCAGGTCATACTGCTGGACGAACCACGACCGGTTTATGAGTTCGCGGGTGAATCGCGGACCTATGCCGATCTAGCTACGGCCGTTCACCAGGTTACGGGTCATGACTTCCCTGTTAAGAGTGTGAGCGATGCGGCATATACACAGGGCTTGCAACAAGCTGGAATTGATGCGCAAACTGCGGCTGTGATTACGTCACTGCAGACACTAATTCGTGACGGTGATTTAGCTGAAACGACTGACGACCTCGCGACGGTTCTAGGTACTGCTCTTCCATCGCTAACCGATCAAGTTCGGGAGATACTGGAATAACGACGAAGTAAAGATCGTTGCAACTTCCCGCCAGTGCGGTATGATAGCTTGTAAGAATAACGAAACGGATGGATGAACGATGAAGTATTCACATAAGTTAAGCGATGCGGTCCATATTTTGGCCTATGTCGATATTTGTCAGGGTGATGATTTGTCGAGTGCGGCCATTGCCAGAAGTGTCGAATCGAATCCTAGCTTGATTCGGCGTTTGATGTCGTTGCTATCGCAGGCGGGACTGTTGCAGACGCAGCCGGGAAAAATTGCCCCGAAACTTGGGAAATCGGCAACGGAGATTACGCTACTGGATATTTACAACGCGCTGGATGATGATCGACGGTTACTGCATGTGGACGAAAAAACAAATCTGCAGTGTCCGGTCGGGGGTAATATTCAGGCTACCTTAGATGAGGCTTATCAACGGGTGCAGGATGCAGCCGAACAACAGATGCGTGAAATTTCGCTCCAAAGTTTAATTGACGATCTGTTGGTGCGAGCATCACAAAAGTAAGACGTTCAATTGCGGTTGAACGTCTTTTTTTTAATGAATTATGTTGCAATTACAATATTATGCAAGTATACTGTAATCAAAAGAAGGGGATGGTAGGATGGCCGACGAAAATGTGCTGCGTTCGATTGGGGTAATTGCCCGAGCGCTAGATTCAATTGCGAATATCGAATTTAAGCAGTTTGATCTGACCCGGGGACAGTATTTATACCTTGTCCGAGTTTGCGAACATCCGGGGATTATTCAGGAACGGTTAATTGAGATGATCAAAGTCGATCGAACCAGTGCGTCACGGGTAATCCAAAAACTCGAAAAAAATGGTTTTATTATGCGTCAAGCCGATGAGGTAAATAAAAAAATTAAGCATATTTTTCCAACGGACAAAGGGCAGCGCATTTACCCGCAGATCAAACGGGAAAACGACTATTCCACGACGGTGGCACTTCAGGGATTGAGTTCAGCGCAGATCAAAACGGTGACCCAATTACTGACTAAAATGAGTGCTAACGTCAGCGCAGATTGGGAGGGCGTTAAAAAAGGCCAGCCACGCCAGTATTAGGAGGATCAGAGTTTTGACAATGCAATTACAACGAGTAACGTCGGCGGAGATCGCCGCATTACGGAAGATTAGTATTGAAACTTTTACAGCCACTTTTGGCAGCCAAAACACACCAGCCAACTTACACGCCTATTTAGCAAGGGCCTACAGTGAGGCACAATTGACACGTGAACTTAACCAACCTGGCACGACGTTTGAGCTGATGCTAGTCGATCACCAGCTTGCTGGCTATCTGAAATTGAATGTTGGGGCGGCTCAAAGCGAATCAATGGGCGCTGATGCGCTAGAAGTTGAACGAATCTATGTCAAGCAGGCGTTTAAACGCCAAGGACTAGGCACTGCGCTAATTACGCATGCCCTACAAGTGGCCCAACAAGGCGGCCAGCGGACAGTTTGGTTAGGCGTTTGGGAACATAATGACGCGGCGCAGGCTTTCTACGCACACATGGGATTTGAAGCCGTAAGTGACCATGTTTTTCAGCTGGGGGATGACGTCCAGCGCGATATCATTATGAGTCGTTCAGTTTAATAGTAAAAAAAGAATGTTGATTCCTCGTTGGCAGGAAATCAGCATTCTTTTTGTTAAATCGTTGGTAGTTACTTGATGATCTCGATGTCAGCCGGAAGCTTCCGGTAAACAGGGGTCCAAATCATCGCTGCCACGGCCTGGTCGACATCTGAAATGGGGGTCCGGTTTAGCCCCTCCGCAATGGCTCGGTGAGCAACCGCAGCGGCGACCGTTTGGCTAAACTGGTTGAGCTTGGTGACGGGCGGTAAGACGGCCGCCCCCGGTTGATCTGGATCAACAATGCCGCCCAAACTATGTGCCGCGGCGGAAATCATACCGTCGGTGAGGAGTTTAGCAGTCGCAGCGATCGTTCCTAGACCTAGTCCTGGGTAGACGAGGGCGTTGTTCGCTTGACCAATCTCGTAGTGAACACCGTGGTAGTGGACTGGGGCGCTGGCAATTCCCGTTGCGACAAGGGCCTTGCCATCACTCCATTGAATGAGGTGTTCAGCGGATACCTCGGCGAGCTTAGTTGGGTTGGACAATGGGAAAATGACGGGCCGGGCCGTGTGAGCGGTCATTTCACGAACCACAGCTTCCGTGAAGGCTCCCGGCTGGGTGGAAGTACCAACCAGTACCGATGGGTGAACGGCTTTGACACAGTCCAATAGGGTCGTGAGCTGATCAGCATTGGCAAATTCCGCGCGTGAACGGGCAAAGGGCCGTTGCTCCGGTGTTAGGTCGGGCATGTCATCGAATAATAAGCCTTGCTTATCAACTAGGTAGAAGTGCTTTTTCGCCTCTGCTGGTGTCAGCCCCTGCTGCAGAAATTCTTCGTACACGCGTTTTGTAATACCGGCCCCAGCTGTTCCGGCCCCAAAGCTCATGTAAATTTGATCGGTCATTTTTTGCTTGGAAACGTTCATTGCACCGAGTAGTCCGGCTAAGACAATGATTCCAGTTCCCTGAATATCGTCGTTGAAGGTCGTAATTTGATCCTTATATTGGTTCAAAATATCGGCTGCGTTACTCCGCCCAAAGTCCTCGAAGTGAAGGTACAGTTCAGGGAACAGCTCTTCGACGGTGGCAACGAACTGATCGACGAAGGCGTGGTATTTTTCACCATAAATGCGGGGATGCCGGTTACCAAGGTAGAGATCATCATCCAGCAGGGCTTGGTTATTTGTCCCGGCATCGAGGACGACTGGTAGGACCTGGGAAGGATCGATACCGGCGGCTACTGTGTACACCATGAGCTTACCGACGGCAATGTCTACGCCCTGAGTACCCCAATCGCCAATACCTAAAATACCTTCAGCGTCGGTCACTACGATGAGCTTGATATCCCGACCGTCCGCGCTGTGGCGGATAGCCGCCGCCATGTCGGTCTGGTCATCAATGGAAAGGTAGGTTGCATTTTGTGGGTTCGTAAAGAGGGCACTGTAGTTTTCGATCGAATCTGCGATGGTTGGATCGTAAACGATGGGCATCATTTCGGCAACGTGATGGGCAAATAGATTGTAGAAGAGGACATGGTTTTCGTTGAATAAGGTCATCAAAAAAAGCCGCTTTTCAAGGTCGCTTGGTTTGGCTTGATACTGGGCGTAGGCTTGTTTAACCTGTTGATCGAGAGTTTGGACGGCCGGTGGTAGAAGCCCGTTTAACCCGTATTGATCACGTTCGGCTTTGGTGAAGGCTGTCCCCTTGTTGAGAAAGGGGTTATTTAGTAGTTGTTGTGGGGTGAGTTGCATTGCTAGTTCCTCCGTATGAATTAATACCCTTACTGTAGCGCGGACAAAAACTTATAGTCAAACCACAAATTAGTGATAATATAAATTTATAAGACTGATAGGGAGGGCGTTTATGAATACTCGGGACTTGGAATATTTTGTAAAATTAGTTGAAATAAAAAATTTTTCACAGGTGGCAGCGCACTTTAGCGTGACCCAACCGACCATTACCATGGCGCTCAAACGGTTAGAAGATCAGTTTACGATTCAGCTCATTCAACGGGACCAAAGCCACGGGCATTTGACGGTAACGTTGGCTGGAGAACAGCTTTATGCACGCGCCCAAGTGGTGATTGCCCAGTTGCATCTGGCTCGGGAGGAACTGGGGCGCATTCGGGATAAAAAAATTCGGCTAGGATTACCGCCTATTTTGGGCAACTACTATTTTCCTAAGATCGCCCGAGCGTTAATTGGACAGGGACTGATGGATCAGATTGAAACGGTCGAGAGTGGCTCGGACGCTTTATTTCAGCAGGTCCGTGATGGGCAGCTGGATATCGCCCTTCTGGGGTCGAGTGGTCCGAATACTGATTCAGAATTACAGGCAACCCAAATTGCTCGGACGGCATTTGCGATTGTGGTGCCGAAGGATCACGTCCTTGCTACCCGTGAAACGGTCCGGTTTGCAGAGTTGGAGCAGTTTGCGTTTGTGATGCTTTCGGCCGGGTTTAGCCACGTGCGCGCGTTCGATTGGTTTGCGCAGCATAACCAAATGCACCCCAACGTTGTTTACCGCACGCCCGATGTGACAATGCTCAAAAATATGATCAAGCAGGGGGTTGGAATTGGATTTCTAACCCAACTGGCGGTCACGCCTGAAGATGATCTGGTGACCGTTAAAATTGAAGATCCCCAGCAACCGAGGTTTGTGATCTCGGTGGTGACCCGTAAACAGCAGGTTCTCGCACCAGCAACCCAGCAACTGAAGGACGTTTTGCTGGGAAAAAATAAAGATGACGAAAAAAATGACTAGCACACGTGGCTAGTCATTTTTTGAGCTAATTCATAGTTTGCGATTTACGTCATCTTTAACTTTGTAGACGTTTTTAGTCAACTCTTCAATGCCGACTTTTGAATGCTTACGAGAGTAGCCAAAGTACACGATCATGCCGATGATCAGCCATACTACGAAACGAACCCAAGTCAGGGGGTTGAGGTTAAAGATGAGAAATAGACAAAATAGAATGGACATAATGGGGACGAATGGTACCAGCGGGGTTTTAAAGACCCGTTTTAAATCGGGTTGTGTTTTACGAAGTCGTAGTACCGAGTAGGAAACGAGAACGAACGCGGTGAGGGTGCCGATATTAACCAGTTCGGCAAGGGTGGTGAGTGGAACGAAGCCGGCTAGGATTGCTGAAATTGACCCAAATAACCATGTGGCCTTAAACGGAGTGCCGGTCTTCGGGTTCACGTTGCCAAAGAATTTCGGCATCAGGCCGTCGCGAGCCATGGAGAAGGTAATGCGAGTTTGCCCGTAAAGCATCACCAACATTACGGTGGTCATTCCTAAGATTGCGCCGAGGTCAACGATACCGGCCATCCAGTTTTGACCGGACATTTTAAGTACGGCGGATACAGGGCGATCGATGAAGTTGGCAAACATGGGATAATGCACGACACCGGTCATAATGGCGGTTACGATGACATAGAGCAGGGTACAAATTCCGAGCGCGAGTAACATGGCTTTGGGAAGTGTTTTGGAAGGATTGACCGTTTCTTCTGCGGATGATGAAATGGCATCGAAGCCGATAAAGGCAAAGAAGACGCTGGCAGCGGCGGCAAAGACCCCTTTAAAGCCAAATGGTAATAGCGGGGTCCAATTGGCCGGTTTGACGTAGCGCACGGCAACGATGATGAAAAGTAAGACGACCGCAATTTTAATGATGACCATGACGTTATTGACGCGTTTGGTTTCACGAACGCCCATCGAAATTAGGGCGGTAATTAAGAGAATGATCAGTGCTGCGGGAAGGTTAAAGTACGAAACGGCACCGTGGGCTAAACTCCCCGGAGCAGCGGAGAGTACGGTGGGAATGTGAATGCCCAGCCCCTCTAGCAAAGACTGAAAGTAACCCGACCAGCCAACGGAGACGGTGGTGGCGGAAAGCAGGTATTCGAGCATCAGGTCCCAACCGATGATAAAGGCAATAATTTCGCCAAGGGTGGTATAAGAATAGGTATAGGCGGAACCTGAGATAGGAACGAGCGATGCGAATTCGGCGTAGCACAGAGATGCGAAGAGGCAGGCTAATGCCGCGATGACAAATGAAATCATTAAACCAGGTCCCGCGGTGAGGGCACCGGTACCGGTCAAAACGAAAATACCAGTTCCAATGATGGCTCCGATTCCCAGCATTGTTAAATCAAATGTTTTGAGTTCTTTTTTTAGTGGACTAGCATATTTACCGCTGATAATTAGCGATAAATCTTTCTTACGTAGTAAATCCAAATGGATCGCCCCTTTTTTTGATGTTAAAAGTATTGTATGATCTAATTAAATTTTAATCATTGTCTAATTTAGCAAAAAGGCGGAGGAAATTTGGCATAAGTGCATAAAGCGGGCGTTATGATGGGACGAAGCGTCCTTGAAATGCCTGCATGATGAGAGAAATGTAACACGATGAAGTCGGGAAACTTCGAATCAGATTAGGAGGCGCACCATGACGATTGAACAGCTATTAGCAGAAGAACTCTTACATGAGGTTGGGTACGTTGCTGGAGATAACGGGAAATTTCGGACGATTGATACGGTCCAAACTATTGAAACGGATCGCGTAGAAAAGTATCATCAAGCAGGGATGCTGTATCTCCTGGATAGCATGAAGCTATTTCGAAACCAGGTCAAAATGATGACGCTGGTTAAGCAACTGGCACAAAATAATGCGGCCGGACTGGTTATTATGGATAGTCAAGTGGCATTGTTTGGCCCTATTTTGCGGCAGTTAGCCGATCGGGTCGCGCTACCGATTATCAAAATTCCGACTTTGCCATCGATTAGTGACGGTATGCAACTGTTTTTCGAGGCCATGTTACAACAAAAAACAAAAAAGCTACGACACATTATTGAAAGTAACCAAAAATTAGCTGATCTGGTGATTAAGCATCCGAAAGTGGAAAGCGTGCTGGACCTGGGAGAACAGATTATGGGCACCCCAGTGTTACTGTTAGATAGTCATTTTAACGTTGCAGTGGCCTCCGAAACCCTTCGAAATCATGAGTTAGAATTAACAGAATTTTTTCGACAGACCCGAATCGATTATTTTCAGCTAGAAAAACAAATCACCGTTCGGCAGGGAGAAGATTCGTACACGTTATTCCCACTATTTCCAGCATTTAAGGAAAATAAGGCGTTCATTGCGGTGAAAAACTTTCAGGAGACTGATGAATTCAGAATTATTTTGCAGCAATTATTGATGAATACGCTCAGTTTTGTGAACAGTCGGATTGATATGTTAAACGAAAGTGATTTTCGAAACCGGTCCGGTTTTTTCCTGAACGTGCTAGACGGCGGTATTTCGACGGATCTATTGGATAAGCGATTGCTAGAAATGAAGCTCAATCCAACGGCGAAGTATAGCTGTGTGATGACCCAGGTGGTGGCAATTGACAATAAAAAAATGGTCAACTACCAGTTATTGGAACAAATCCAGCAGTTGATCATGTGGTTTATCAATGAGTATCAAACAAACGCCATTTTATTTTCGTGGCGGCAGCGACTGGTCCTGCTAATTGGGGCCGATGTAAACCCGGAGCATTTTGTGATTGCGCTACACCGGTTTATTAGCGATAAAATCTCGGTGGCTTACGGCTTTTTGATGGGTTATAGTAATAGTCAGGCGCCGATTGCAGGGCTTAGTGCCATTTTTAAGGAAGCCTTGGAGGCAACGCGTAGTGTCGTGCAAAATCCAAGTATGAAGGTTCATAAATATCAGCCGAAGTATGTGCAGGAATTGGTTTCATTGATTCCGCGCGACGAGGCTAGTGCCTTCCAGCAAAAATTCTTAGCACCGTTATTGCAACTAGATAACGACGAAGAAAAAACAGCGTTACTCAAAACGCTGCAAAACTTTTTTTATCTTCACCAGCAGGTGGCGCAGGTCGCCCGCAGCATGTACGTGCACCGAAATACAATTATTTATCGCATCAAAAAAATCGAGGAACTCCTCGATGTTGATCTAGCCGATCCGCAGACTGCGCAAAACGTGCAGTTTGCGTTACTGCTCAATCAAAGCATGGCTGACGATTAATTAGCGTTTACCCTTGAAATAAAAGGCCAAGACAATGAGAAGCAGGACGATACAAACCGCCAAGCCGGGATTTTCTTTGATTAACATGTGAAGTGCGTGATACTGACCAATCGCGATGGGGAGTTGAACAACCATCTGCAACACCTGCTTTCGAACGTATTTTCTCCATTTTACGCTTTCAAATTAGAAAAAACATTATTGGGAATCGAGGATGATATGGAAACTTGGGAAATTATCAAGACTGTGATTTATTGGATTATTATCTTGAACGTGGTTGGGGCCGTTTTTACCGTTTTTCGTGAAAAGCGCGATATTGCGGCAACGTGGGCCTGGCTACTTGTGCTGGTGTTATTACCGGTAGTCGGCTTTATTGCCTACGCCTTTATCGGGCGTAAGCTATCGCATCGGCGGTTGGATCGCATTAACGAACAGACTCCGTTACAACTCAAGGAGTCACTTGAGGCTCAAAAACGCGAAATCGGGATGACAGCAGCGCCGATGAACCGACTAACGGCAGCGGTTCGAAGCATGATTTTACTGTTTCAAAATATTGATCATGCCTACCTTACCCAGAAAAATAAGGTGCAAATTTTTAATGATGGGAACCAATTGTTCGACCAACTATTAGCTGATATTCAGCACGCCAAACATAGTATTCATATTGAATTTTATACGTTTTATAACGACCAAATCGGGAATCAAATTCGCGAGGCCTTAGAATTACAGGCTCAAAAAGGCCTTGAAGTCCGGGTGATCTATGATTCATGGGGATCGATGGGCACGAAACGAAGCTTTTTTGACCAACTGCGACGGCATGGCGGCGAAGCCGAACCCTTCTTGGGGGTTGGATCAAACCTTCGTGATTTCCGTTTGAACTTCCGTGATCACCGGAAGATTGTGGTTATTGATGGTCAAATCGGGTATGTCGGTGGATTTAATATCGGCGATCAATACCTTGGTCGTTCGGCGAAGTTTGGCTATTGGCGTGATACACATCTAAAAATTATTGGTGCTGGCACCTTTTCGCTGCAACAACGGTTCATTTTGGATTGGAATGTGACGAGCAAAAACCACCCATTGACGCATTACCGCCAGTATTTCCCAGTCAATAAAATGGCCAAGGACGGAAATACGAGCATGCAGATTGTTAGCAGCGGTCCGGAAAGCGACGTCGAACAGGTTAAAATGGGGTACCTAAAGTTAATTAATTCGGCCAAGGAACGGCTGTGGATTCAAAGTCCATACCTCATTCCAGATGACAGTGTGCTGGATGCTTTGAAGGTGGCCATTCAGTCCGGTGTGGACGTGCGAATTATGATTCCATGCAAACCCGATCACGCCTTCGTATACCGAGCCTCGCAGTATTATGCCCGGCAATTAGCCGAAGCTGGCGCAACAATTTACACCTACGATAACGGCTTTTTACACGCCAAGACAATGGTGTCAGATGGCATGTTATCGTCCGTAGGGTCCGCCAACATGGACTTCCGGAGCTTTAAATTGAATTTTGAAATTAACGCGTTTATGTATGACGAGCAGATTGCGCAGCAGCTGGAAAAGCTGTATCTCGAGGATATTGAACAGAGTACAGTTATGACCGCTGCCGCGTTTAAAAATCAGTCGTTGTGGTTACGTTTCAAACAGACGTTTTCACGGTTGCTATCACCGATATTGTAGAATAGATAAGCCTGACAAATTCAGGCTTTTTTTATTTAGAATAAATAAATAGGTTACAAGGGTTAGTTAACGACAAAAGTATTTAAGAATAAGAAAAGACTTGACTGATTAAAAGAAAACGCATACAATGCATTTGTAAAGTTACTTAACCGGTTAACTTAATCTAACTTTTCACAAGTTGTGTTATTAAGCTGAATGCCATATTTATCAATATTATATATTTTTTTAGTAAAAAAATAGGTTAAATACGTATTAACCGTTTAACCATGATTTTTCGAAAGGAGTTACTACTGGATATGTTATTTGCAAACGTCAGTAGTCTTGACTTAGAAGATTATAAAAAATTAAGTCAGGCAGTTAAATTTCTGGAAAATACAGATTTAACTAAAACACCACTGGGTCGAAGTCACCAAGACGGGGAGACATTTTATTGTCAAACGTTGGAGTATGAGACAGAAGCGATAGAAAATTTTGAATTTGAAATTCACGAAAAAAGGTTAGATCTACATTATATTGTTGAAGGTGAAGAAAGAATTGATGTTTCACCGAATTCTAACTATGCAGTTATCACGGATTATAACAATGAAAGAGATATTCAGTATGTAAAGCTTTCGAAAGATTATAACCAAGTATTGTTACACAAGGGCGATTTTGTGTTAATTGGGATGCATGAACCACATCGTACCAATGGATTTATCGATAAACCAACTCATGTTAGAAAGATAGTTCTGAAATTAGGTAGATAGGAGTCTTTAAAATGGAAGTGAAAGCGTCGCAGGGTAGATGGACAGGAAAGCAGTTTATGGTGCTTGCTGGAATTTGGTTTGCTTTCCTGATTAGTTTTATTACTAGGTTGTCGTGGTCAACGATCATGCCAACGGCAATTGATCAGTTGCATTTTACTGTTCAGCAAGGAAGTAGTTACTTAACCGCATTCTACATTGGATATGCGATTACAGTACTACCTGGTGGTATGTTAGCCGATAAATTTGGTTATCGTAAACTTTTGTTAGCTGCCGTCATGGGAAACTTAGTTGTCATGGCTGCCATGGTTTTCATGCATGGTTATTGGGACGGATTAGCATTACGGTTTATTTTAGGCCTAGTGAGTGGCCCAGACCTGTCGGCATGTTTGGGAATTATTACTGAATGGTTTGATGGAAAGAAGCGTGCAACTGCTACCGGTATTTTTAATACTTGTACTTCTTTTGGGTTAACAGTTATTAACATCTATGCGCCAACAGTTATGGTTCATTATGGTTGGCGTTCAGCTTTAGGTGTTACTGCATTATTCCCAGCAGCCGCCTTTGTGTTTGCTTGGTTTGCACTTAAAGGGAACCCACCATTTCCACAACAATTTGGTGTTAAAGAAAGTAACGGCGAAGTAATACAAGAATCTTCAATAGCACGTTTAAGAAAAGCAATTAATAACAGAAGTGTTTGGATGCTTGCAATTACTGGCTTATTTGCTACAGGTGCTAAGTGGGGTGTTACTAACTGGGCTAACTTGTATATGGTTAAAAACTTACAATTTAGTGTCATCACTGCTGGTACTGCAATGTCTATTTTTGGGATTACATCTGTTATTTCTATGATCATTGCTGGCTGGATTTCAGATCATTCAAAATGGTCACGTCATGTATGGGCCGCAATTTTTATGGCGATTTTTACACCAACGATTGTTTTGTTTGCGCTTACTCCACACGGAAATCTAGCTTGGCTGTATTTCGCTACCGGAGCCATGGGTGTTGGGGCATTTATGTTTAGTACAATTACAAATAACTTGTCAGTTGAAGTAGCACCTGCTGATCAAAAAGGGACGGTTTCAGGGTTTATTAATGTGTTCAACCAGGTTGGTTCGTTTTTATCGCCTGTTTTACTTGGTGCATTGCTTGCTGGCACAGGAAGTTATGTAACATCGTATATGGTTGTTGCCGTATTTCCACTAATCGCTGTTGTTGCATTGTTGTTTGTTCGTGAATCTGATGCAGACAAAAATCAATAGAAATTGTTAAAGGAGAATTATTATTATGGAATTTGGACTTAGTAAAAATCATGTAAGAAATCAAAAGGTACAAGAGAGAATTCAAACTGCTTTGGATTGGTTAGATGCACGGAGTACAGAGGAATTGCTAGCAGAACCAATTGGTGCTAAAAAAATTGCAGATGGTGTTGAATTACGTTTTCAAAGTTACGATACGCGTGACTATGCCACAATGAATTATGAAACACATCGTAAGCACATTGATATTCACTACATGATTAAGGGAGCCGAATGGGTTCGTTGGGCAGATGACGGTGATGCAGAACCAGTGAGTGACTACGATCCTGAAGTTGAAATTCAATTCTTTGGACATCCTAAAACGCACAGTAAAGCATTGCTGACAGATCGTCATTATGCAATTTTTGATCCTAGTGATTTACATGCAGCTCATGGAATTGTAGATGGTAAGGTCGGACACAACCATAAATTATGTGTAAAGATTGATGTCGATTAATATGTGGTAAATTTTATATACAGAAAAAGTTAACCGGTTAACTGGCGAGAAAGATGCTTGATGAACCGGATAAGATAAAAGGAGAACAAATTTAATGACTAAGCAAAAAGTTTTAGTAACAGGGATTATCCCAGAACAAGGACTAAAGGAATTACAAAAAGAATTCGATGTGACCTATACCGATGGCGAACCTTTTTCACGGGAATGGATCTTAGCGCACATTCACGAATATGATGGTTTATTGTTGATGGGAACTAAGGGTGATAAAGAGTTAATTGATGCTGGAACTAATTTAAAGATCATTGCTGTGAACGCAGTCGGATTTGATCATGTTGACATCGAATATGCTAAGCAAAAAGGAATTGTAGTCGCTAATGCGCCGCAGGGTGTACGAGTACCAACAGCAGAAATGACAATTACATTACTACTTGCAACAGTTCGTCATCTTTATGAATATGATAAAATTGTTCGCTCAGGTAAGTGGGTAGATGTTAGTGAACAACGATATATGGGGATGAGTTTAAAAGGTAAGACATTAGGTGTCTTTGGAATGGGTCGAATTGGCAGTACGGTTGGTAAATTTGCTCAAGTTCTGGGGATGAAAGTAATTTACAATGATGCTTATCGGTTGTCTGGGGATTTAGAAAAAGAACTTAATGTAGAATATGTCGACTTTGATACTTTAGTTAAAGATTCTGATGTAATCACATTGCACGCGCCATCACTACCTTCAACTAATGGCAAGTTCAATAGTGAAGTATTTGCCCAAATGAAAGATACTGCGTATATTATTAACGCCGCTCGTGGTTCATTGATCAAACAAGATGATTTAATTGATGCCTTAAAGAATCATGTGATTGCTGGTGCCGGATTAGACGTATTTGAAACAGAACCTAATATTCCTGAATCACTTCGGGTATTAGACAACGTAATTATGTCACCACATGCAGGTACTGGGACACTAGAAGCACGGATTGCGATCGCAGCTGAAGCTTCTGACAATATTATTTCATTGTTGAAAGATGGTCAGGCTACTAACATGGTTAATAAGGTAGAGAAGTATACAAAATAAAAGTCAGCAAGTATTCCTTTATGGATCGTACAATAATGTCAAAAAATTAACTATTAAAGGTACTGGTGAGAAATGAAATTACCAGTACTTTTTTTATACCATTATTTAATGAAGAACGAAAAACAGATATAATAAAACCAACAGTTTAAAACGATAATAATAATGTACGATAATGAGCGGAAAATGTGGGGGAAATACTTTGGAAAAACTAACGATTAAAGACATTGCCCAAATGGTTAATGTGTCTACGGCAACCATTTCAAATTATCTGAACGGTAATTATTCAAAAATGTCTGAAAAAACAAGAAAACGAATTGAAGAAATGATTCGTCAGACTAATTATGTTCCCAGTACGGTGGCGCATGATTTAGCTACAAATGATAGCAAAACGATTGGCGTATCAATTGCTGATATCACTAATCCATTCACATCTACAGTCCTTTCAGGAGTGTATGATGCTTGTGGTAAATTAGGATATACTGTCATTTTTACGAATGCTAATGCAGATTCGTTACAGGAAATTGAAAATATCAATAAGCTTAAGCGGCAAGAAGTTAGTGGATTAATCATTGATCCGGTTGATGCGCAAAGTCCTATCTTTAAAACTCTAAGTAATAAAGAGACAGTGATGCTAGATAGAGAGGCTGTGAATATCAAGATTGATACCGTCGTTACAGATAATTTTAATGCAGTTGATCATTTTGTATCACTCATGATTGATAAAGGCTACGAGGATATGTATTTTATTACGTGGCCAATGAAGCAAATCAGTACGCGGGTTACTAGATATCAAGGATTCTTAGAAGCTACTGGCTACAAAGATGATTCTCATTGTATTGAGATCACGGAAAATGGTGGTGAAAGCGAATCTTTCAAAGAACGACTAATTGAAATTATGAGTAAAAATGAAGGAAAAAAAGTTGGTTTCTTTTCAATGAACGGAAAAGTATTGATTAGTTTAATTCAGGCGATGAGATCGTTGAAAAAACAATATCCGTTTGATTTTGGAATAGGTTCGTATGAAGATTTAGAATGGATGGAAATCATGTGGCCGGGTATTAGTTGTGTGCATCAAGATTCTTTCAAAATGGGAGAGACTGCTGTTAAGACATTAATTGATAAATTAATATCGGAGCAAGAACCCACGGAAGCCAAGAGAATTGTGGTGCCAACTAGCCCAATTATTAGAGAGTCATTTTAGAGTACTAAGAATTTTGGTATTAAAAGATTACAGATATTGACAAGCAGCAAGAAAGCGAATACAATTAGGCCATATTAGTTAAGCGGTTAACAAAAAACAAAGCTACGCTAAATTAATTATTGTGAACCAGAAATACGGTTAACAATATTTTTTTACAAGTTTAGTTAACCGCTTAACCCGATAAAAGATAGTATTGAAAGGTAGACAAAAAATGAAATTTAATAAAATTTTTTCAGACCAGTTAGATCATTGTTATGCAATTATGCGATTAACGGCACAGAACCATGATTATGTAGTAGTTGCTTCAGAAGAGCAGCAACCGTGCTACGCATACGATTTAAATAATAATTTTAAACGTACTACGGTTTGGTCAGAGGTTGGTGGAACCATGTCACTAATTCAAATTCCTGGGACGCTTAATTTTTTAGCTTCACAGCGTTTCTATCCGGGTTTTAATTCTAAAGCATGTCGAATCGTTAAAGAAACATTTAACGGTACAAGCTGGGATCAAACTGTGATTGGCGATTTTCCATATGTTCATCGTTTTGATATTATCCAACACGGTGATAAGTACTGGTTTGTTGGATGTTCAATTGCTAATTCGAAAGCGAATACAGATGACTGGAGTGATCCAGGAAAAGTATGGGTTGGTGATTATAACGATGAAATTGAAGCAGTGGAAAATTTACATGCGCTTGATTTTACACTTACAAAGAATCATGGCTACAAAAACATGGGTACTTACTCTTTGATTACTGGAGTTCAAGGTGTGTATCGATTAGATTATCCAACCACTGATTCAGATTGGAAACTGACAAAGTTAGTTAGTGAAGAAACTAGTGATATTGTAACGGCTGATGTAAACGGTGATGGTGAGAATGAGTATTTAACCATCGAGGGTTTTCATGGCCCGTACACTCGCATTTATGATGCTAGTTTTAATACCTTATATAAGAGTGAAGCGATTTCTCCATTTGGGCATGCAATTTGGGGAGGCCAGATTGGCTTGCAAGATTATTTTGTTTTTGGATATCGTGCAGGAAAACAGGATCTAGAGTTAATTAATATGAAGAACGGTCAAATTAATATTCAGATGATTGACAAGCAGGTTGGTCCAAGCAATGCCACAGTTTATCGTAAAGATGGAACTCAATATATTTTATCAGCCAACCGTGAATCCAATGAAGTTGCAATTTATGAAATTAGTGACGCGAATTAAAAACAAGTGTAGGTGAAATTTCATGAACAAATATTTTTTAACAATTGATAACGGTGGAACAAATACAAAGGCTGTTATTTTTGATACTAAAGGACAGCAAATTGGTGCTGTCGCTTTTCCGACTATGAGAATTGAAGAGAAGCCGGGATTTCACGAAATAAATTTAAATGAATTATGGGATGCCATTGCTGAAGCAATTCATAAGGTCGTTAAAAAAGCAGCCATTGATGTTCGCGATATTGTTGGTGTTTCCTGTGTTGGCCATGGTAAAGGACTCTATGTACTAGATAAACAGAATCAAATTTTTACAAACGGGATTCTATCTACCGATTCTCGAGCTGTCGAAAGTGCAGAAGAATTTGAGTCTCAAGTTAGTCAAATTTTTTCGATTAGTCATCAGCATGTGATGAATAGTCAATCGCCGGTTTTATTAAATTGGCTAAAGAATAATAAAAAAGAACTATACTCGAAAATTGGCGTTGTTTTGTCAGCAAAGGATTTTGTTAGATCACAATTAACTGGAGAAACGTACCAAGAGTATGGCGATGCTTCCGGGAATAACTTGCTTAACCTGGAAACTAAGGAATATGATCGTCGGTTGTTTAAGTTTTTTGACATTGAAGAAATGTTTGATAAAATGCCGCCACTAAAACATTACGATGAACTTTCAGGACATGTTACTACTGATGCAGCAAAAAAGACAGGATTAATTGAAGGCACGCCTGTCTTTGCTGGTATGTTTGATATTGATGCTTGTTCATTAGCAACGGGTGTTTTGGATGATAGTTACTTTAGCGTTATTGCGGGAACCTGGAATATAAATGTTTTTCCATCAAGTAAAATGGCTAGTCAAGAATCAGGGCTGATGAACTCGATTTATCCGACCGGACTTAATTTAGTTGAAGCTTCAAGTGCCACATCAGCGGGTAATCTTGCAATGACATTGCAAAGTTTGATGAGTGAAGAAATTAAAAATGCTAATAATAGTAAACAAAGTATTTATGATGTTTTAGAAGATTTTCTTAACCATACAGATGCGCACTTCTCAAAAGTTATTTTCTTTCCGTTTCTCTATGGGTCCAACGTCAATCCAGATGCTGAGGGAGCCTACATTGGTGTTCAGAGTAGTACTTCAAAATCAGCGATGATCAGAGCAGTTTATGAAGGAATTGTTTTTGCCCATAGGTACCACGTCGAGCAATTATTAAAGGTTTTAGGACATAAACCAAAGGCTATCCGATTGTCAGGTGGTGGGACGAATTCAATTGCATGGGTACAGATTTTTGCCAATATTTTAAATATTCCTATTCAATTGGTTGAGGGTAGTGAACTTGGAGGCTTAGGTGGTGCAATGGGTACTGCTGTTGGTACAGGTACTTATGAAACCATCAATGAAGCAGTTGAAAATATGTTTCATTTACGAACGATTGTCTACCCTGATGAAAAACAGGTTGACGTTTATGAGAAAAAATACCAAATGTATATCAAACTTTTAGATAGTTTAGATGGTACTTGGAAAGACCTCAAGACAATGCAGGAAGGAATTGGGTAATAATGAATTCACTAGGGATATATGAAAAAGCACTACCATCCGATTTGAATTGGACCGAAAAATTTAACTTGGTCAAAGAGCTAGGATTCAACTTTCTAGAATTTTCAATTGACGAAAGTGACGAAAAATTAGCTCGATTAGACTGGACCCGCGAAGAACGTGCCGAATTTCGAAATGCAATGTGGGAAACAAATAGTCGGATTAATACCATGATGCTTTCGGGTCATCGTCGTTTTCCTTTGGGCTCAACAGATCCAGATATTCGGCATCAATCGCTTGTTATGATGCAAAAAGCCGTTGATTTGGCCGTTGACCTAGGCATCCGTAATATCCAAATGGCGGGTTATGATGTATACTACGAAGGTAAATCGGTTAACACCCGGGAACTCTACGTTGAAAACCTTGAAAAATGCGTTGAAATGGCAGAAAAAAAGGATGTTATGCTGTCAATTGAAACCATGGATGATCCGTTTATTAACTCACTTGCGGATATCGCACATTACAAAACACAAGTGAGAAGTCCTTGGTTACAAAGCTACCCAGATTTGGGCAATCTATCTGCTTGGCCCGAAAATAACGTCGCACAAGATTTAGAAAACAATATTGATAATATTGTGGCCGTCCATTTGAAGGATACATTACCTGTAACGGCTACTTCCAAGGGACAATTCAAAAATGTGCCGTTCGGTCAGGGATGTGTTGATTTTGAAGGTTGTCTGCGGACATTAAAGCGGCTTAACTATTCGGGTAGCTTTACGATTGAGATGTGGTCAGGATCGGATATTAATCCCATTGCTGAAGTTAAAACAGCTAAGCTGTTTTTCGAAGATTTATTTGCCAAGGTTGGCCTTGAACAAGAACCGGTAGATGATATTTTAAATAAAGATTATGGAGGTAAATTACATGCTTGAAGATTTAAAGCAAAAAGTTTATGAAGCTAACATGATGCTGCCAAAGCT
>NZ_AYYY01000023.1 GCF_001436295.1 Paucilactobacillus vaccinostercus DSM 20634
ACATCAGAAATACTCATAGCCAGAGCGTGATTTCGTAACATATTCCTACTTCTAAGTTCTTCAGCGACAACCAAATCGTGGTTCTTGATAAGTGTTGTCGAGACAAGATGTAGAAAGTTTTTGCGACGATTAGCAATTTTACGCTGAATAGCGGCAACAACGTTACGCTGTTCCTGATAATTCTTGGCATCACGTAACGGCCGATGTTCTTGTTTGGCACGTCGTGCCCGTCGAGAGAGCTTGCGTTGTGCTTTCGCCAACTTCCCGCTAACAGAACGATAGTAACGAGGATTGGCAACAATATT
>NZ_AYYY01000002.1 GCF_001436295.1 Paucilactobacillus vaccinostercus DSM 20634
TTCTGCTCATTAGATGGAAAAATACGTAATTTTACGCCGTAGTGATAGGGAAGTTTTGCCATGGCTTTACTCAATTAGTTTCACCCCCTCAACTAGGATAGAATTATTATAGCACATAAGCGAACGTACGTTCACTATAATATTATAATGATAACATTGAGAAAAATCGTAGAGCTAAATGAGGTTACAATAGAAAAAAAGGTGTGAAATTACCGTGAGGCTAATTTCAACACCACTAGTCATATCAATTATTATTATCACTTTGTCAAATTTGACCATAACTGAATCTACCGCTTACAATGTCCCCATATCTTAGAAGTTGAGGAGACGAGGACTATGGCAATGTTTCTCCATGCGATCAGTGGCGTACTAGTTATCTTGGGGATGATCGCGGTTGGCTACGTATTGGCTAAACGCAACTGGTTTGACGAAGCCAGTACTAAATTAATCGCTAAAATTGTGACCCAGCTCGCGCTGCCCTGTTACATGCTCTCGACCATTATGACCGATTTCTCCACCAAAGAACTGAAAGCACTGCTACCAGACCTTAAGTTTCCCGTACTGTCCATGTCGGTGCTCTTTGTAGTTTCAATTCTGGTCGCCCATATCCTCCATATTCGGCGAAATCGACAGGGATTATTTGAGTCCATGTTCTTCATTTCCAACACTGTTTTTGTTGGGCTAGCAGTTAACGTCGCTCTGTTCGGCCAAAAAAGTCTGCCCTATGTGTTGGTTTACTACATGGCCAATACAACCTTCTTTTGGACCCTTGGCGTTTACCTCATCGGCCGCGATGGCGGTCAACGAGGACACCTTAATTGGCGGCAAACTCTCAAGCAAATTTTTTCACCACCACTACTCGGATTCGCACTCGCCGTCGTTCTCGTATTGTTACACGTGAAACTTCCACCGTTTTTAATGGCCGATTTCGGCTACATCGGTGGCCTCACCATCCCCTTATCAATGATCTTTATTGGTATTTCGGTGGCGAATGCCGGCATCACCCATATTCGCTTCAATCGTTACAATCTCGGCGTCTTATTCGGCCGTTTTCTCCTCGCCCCCGCCCTCATGAGCTTGCTGGTGCTCCCCTCATCCATGCCAGTGCTCATGAAACAGGTCTTCATTCTCCAATCGGCGATGCCGGCCATGACTAACGCGCCCGTCGTCGCTAAACTCTACGGTGCCGATTCAGACTATGCGGCCATCATGGTGGCCGAAACCACGATTTTAAGTTTAGTCGTTATCCCGATTTTAATACTGCTGATGAACTAAAATGGTCATTTCCATTTGCTTGGAAATGACCATTTTTATCATCACTGTAAGACATCCAAATAAATTTCTTTGATTGCCAATCGATCTAATTTGACCGGATTATTGCGAAGACGCTGCAAGTTTACGGAATTGGTCAACTCCTCTAACTGTTCCTTGCTTTGAAGCGTTGGAACCGTTAGTCCCAAACTGGCCGTAAGTGCCTCAAACCACTCAATTGCCGCTGTAACATCTTTTTGACCCAGTGCTTGCGTAATCATTTCAAATCGTCGGCTTACTATCTGCGCATCAAGTCCCTGCTGAACGCGATCCAGATGTGCTATCATGTAACGCCAAATTTTTGGCAAACATAGGGCGACAGCATGACCGTGTGCAATACCGTATAACGAAGTTAGTTTATAGGCCATTGCATGTGCCGCGGTCGTCGTTGAAATATTAATGGCCCGACCTGCTAAATTCGCAGCTTCTAGCATCGGTCCATTTGCCTTCGCATCTCCAGCTAAGTAACTCTGATAGTTATCAACCCATTCCACTAACGCCCGTTGTGCATCTGCTTGGCTTTGACTGGTCGCTTTTAGCGCCCATATTGATTCAATGGCATGACACAACGCATCTAACATGCTTGCTTGCCGTTGATACAATGGTAAACTATCTAGCAATGATGGCGCCAATACATATGCCTCTGGCAATAGACTCTCATCTGAAATTGAGTATTTCTTGCCTTGATAATAAATGACCGCAAAGTGTGTGACTTCACTCCCCGTCCCAGCTGTCGTTGGAATTGCTATATGCACAATTGGATTGGCAAAAATTGGTTGATTGACGAACGGAATATCGGGCTTCATATTGTAAAATGCTTTAATGCTCTTTGCCACATCCATTGGACTTCCGCCGCCAATCGAAATTAACAAATCAGAGTTATTCCGATAAAATGCCGCTAACCCTTTTACTACTGATTCATATTTAGGATTCGGTTCATAATCATGAAAGGTGGTTATTGTCACATCTTTCATCATTAACAACTCTTGGTACGAGTGTGTCGTCATAAACGAATGACCACAAACCAAGAAGGGACGATGACTATGATACTTTTGAATTAATTGCTGCAGATCTTGTACCATTGTTTTTGTCTGCGCACTTGAAACACTAGTCGCCATTTCAACGCCTCCTTGGCTAATACTGCACTGGAATCTGAACATCCATTTGAGTAAGTGCTTCTTTCAAAACAACGTAAAATTTTTGAATATCTTCTGGAGTAATCGCCCCTAGTGCACATAGTCTAAAGGTCGGTAAATCCGAAACCTTACCTGGATAGATCGTGTAACCTTTTTTATACACAAGGTCATGCATTTGATCAAATGAAAAACGTGTATCATTTGGATTTTTTAATGATACAACCAATTTAGATTGATACTTCTTATCAATCAACAATTCAAACCCCAGTGCCTCGGCACCATCCACTAGTGCTTGCCAAACAGCCTGATGACGCCCCCATTTAGCAGTTTCTCCTTCAGCAAAGTACTCCTTGAGACCTTGTCGTGCAGCATAAATTGTTTGAACTGGTGGCGTAAAATGCATTTGCCCAGTTTTTTCAATAAAACTGTACTGCATATATAGATTTGTATAATAGGACCTAGTTGGATAATCTCTAGAAGCTTCCAAAATAGAGGTTCGTCCAATCGTGTACGATAGGCCTGTAAAAGCCATTATGCCTTTTTGTGCTGACGACATCACAAAATCGAGATTATCACGTTCCATGTCAATTGGAATCATTGCATATGTTGAAGTTGTATCAACAACCATTGTATCGCCATATTCGTGGGCCAGTGCACCAATTTCACGAATCGGATTCAGAACTCCAGTCCCAGTCTCATTATGACAACAGTAAACTACGGCAATATCTGAGTCTTGTTCTAAGGCTGCTCGGATAGCACCTAGATCAGCTGGTTTAGTAATGTCCAGCTTTAAATCGACATAGTCCATATGATAATATTGAGCAACTTCAACTGCTCGTCCTGAGTAGGCGCCATTATCAACAATCAATATTTTCTTTCCTGCGGGTACTAATGAACTTACTGTGGCATCAATGTTAATCGTTCCAGACCCACAAAAAAGGACTGCTGTAAAGGCATCTTCACCGTGAACAACTCTAACCAAGTCACGGCCAATTTGTTTCATTATGTCACCAAATTCATCTTCACGAGGACATATATCTGGCACAATTTGTGCGTATTTAACTGTATCAGTCGTTGTCGCAGGCCCTGGATTAAGTAACACATTTCGTTTGATTTTTGGTAATTCATCCGTCTTCATCATCAGCTAATTTCCTCCATCTATTTCCTTTTCCCTGCAATCAGTGCTAGGGCTATCATCATGACATTGACTATCGTAATAATCAGAAAGAGTAACTCCCAGTTATTCCCATCTAGCGTAAATCCAAAAATAATTGCCTGAACCGATGCCCCAATATAAGCCACAAAATCCATCATGCCACTAGCAGTAGCCGCATATTGACGACCTCCAGCCTCCATCGCAGGGGCCCATGTCAGTCCATTAATGGCGTAAACAAAAAATCCCGCAACGAACAACAAAATGCTAATTAATAATTCATTACGTGTAAATGGGAAAATTAATGCCACCACACCACCAACTAACGCACACATAATAACTGCCGGTAGTCGATTGCTGGCAAGGTATCGATCTGCGAGCATTGGTACAAATAAAGCACCAAATCCCATACCAATTGGTAATACTAAACTTTGAATCAGCCCAGAACTCACATCAAAATGCAGCATTTTAGTAAAGTACAGTGGTATCCAAGTCAGGAGACCATAACGCACAATACTTTGAAGTGCAATAATCACTAACCAAACGTCATATTTCCATGATTTTAATAAATAAATATATGGATAAAGTTGACCGTGATTCCCCATCGACGCTTGAATTTCATTTTCCGACTGTGTCAGTGCTGCATCATCTGTAAATGGTTGTAATCCCAATGACTCCGGTGAATCTTTCGTCAATCTCCAATAGATAATGGCAACAATTGCAGCAACAATAACAGGTAAGAAGAATGCTGAGCGCCATCCAAGATTCGGACTGATCTTAAGTGCAATAACGACCATGATCATGGCAATTGCCTGACCAAATCCAGAAAAGCCATTTGCCATTCCTGTTGCAAATCCCCGCTTATTAGCTGGCTACCATCGTGATAGGAGTGCCATCCCCGGAGCCCATGCCATTGACTGAAAATAACCATTGAATGCCCATAAAATTGTAATTACTATCAGTGAGGATTGGAATCCGATCACAATATTGGCAAATGCAGATAGTAACACTGCCGAAACAATGAATCGATTAACACCAAACATCTCGCTTAATCGACCATTCATGAGCTGTCCCACCCCATATGTCCAAAAAAATACGGATGAAAGAACTCCCAACTGTGCTGTTGTCCACCCCATTTCCTTTACCATTAGTGGAATCGCGGAACTAAGATTAAGTCTGCCACTGTACAGTAGACAATAAACTAGTGAAAACCCAATTACAGCTCGCCACGCATATTTTCTGAACAGTGAATATTCCGCCGATGTATATCCTAGCATGTCATTTGTCGTTTGCTTCAACTCTCTTAACACCTCTTTCTTAGTAATTACTAATCACTATAACTATAAGTTATTAAAACAGCACGGTTCATAATCACCAATAATAACTAAACTTTCAGCAAAATCACCAAAATCACATTTGTTAATGTCATAAAATGTAATATCTATCAATTAACCACCTTCACATATCGTTTATCATTCGGCCGATTGATAAGATGCTGTGTAGAAAAAAGATAATCAATTTGTTCATCACTCATAATTGCTTGTGTTTTCAAAAGCGTTTTGACTGACTTTTTTTGCCTAATCGCTTGCTTAACTAAGTTCATAGCACGTTCATAGCCAATCACCGGTGCCAGAACAGTTGCAGAAATAGCTGATTTTTCAACCTGTTCCTTTCCGTATTCAGCATTTACCTGAATTCCTTCCAAGCAACGTGTAACTAGCGTTTCAAGCGCTCCAGTTAAAATTGCTTCACCATCAATCAAATCTTTAAATATTACTGGTTCAAAGGCATTTAGCTCCAGCTGTCCCGCTTGCACGGCTAAACTCACTGTTGTGTCATATCCAATCACTTGAAAAGCAACCTGATTCACTACCTCCGGAATAACTGGATTCACTTTTCCTGGCATGATTGAAGAACCTGCCTGTACGGCTGGTAATCGTAATTCACAAAGTCCTGCTTGTGGCCCACTTCCAAGCAATCGAAGATCATTTGATAGCTTAATTAAATCCAACGATAACATCTTAAGAGAACTTGAAAATGCCGCTAAAGCATCACAATTTTGCGTAGCATCAATCTTGTCTTCAGACACAACAAGCTTCACTCCTGTTAGATCATTTACTTCATCAACAATATGTTCTCGATAAAACTCAGATGCGTTCAATCCTGTACCAATTGCTGTGCCTCCTAAATTAACATTTCGCAGTACGTCCACTGCTTGATTTACTCGCTGAAGATCACGTTTAAACAAGGAATAGTACGCATGAAAACTATTGCCAAATGTCGTCGGGACGGCATCTTGCAATTGTGTTCGGCCAACTTTAACTGCATCTTTAAAAGTTTCAGCTCGATCCAACAACACGTGAACTAATCGTTGTAATTGCTGTCTTAGGGCTGGATATAATTGTAGTAATGTCATCTTCCCAGCTGTTGGAAAAACATCATTAGTCGACTGAGACTGATTAACATCATCATTCGGATGAATTACAATTGCCGTATATTGACCAGCCACATTAGCCACGACCTCATTCACATTCATATTAGCGGATGTTCCTGCGCCACCTTGAATTGCCGCAACAACAAATTGATCATCATACTTACCCGATAAAACATCTTGGCATGCCCGAATAATCGCCCGTGATTTTTGTGAGTCTAGTGTTCCAGCCTGTTGATTCACAACCGCAGCGGCCTGTTTAATCAAGACTATGTTTTTCATCAGCGCTACATCAGTTTTCTCAGAACTAATGGGAAAGTTTTGCTGCGCCCGTGCAGCATGGATGCCATACAGTGCTTTGTCTGGAATTGCCAAACTTCCGACACAATCAGTTTCAATTCGCATTCCGTTTCCTCCAATGTTATAAAACATAACATAAACCATGTTATTGAGATATATCTTACAAGTTCTGTACTCAATTTCAATATTTTTACATGATCTCGTTAACTTCTTTTACTGGACATATTACTCAAACCAAACCTTCTTTCCATATATAACAGTGAACACAGCAAATTAAGGAAAGAAAAAAAACCGAAGTTTCATGTTATGTTTTATAACACGAAGCTTCGGTTTTTACCTTATTTTCTCGATTTAAACTTCGATCATTTTCCCAATATCCAATAAATAAAGCACCTTATGGGCCACTTTTTGATGCTTAATACTGGTAAGTGCCCGTGCATAGAGGTTGACCTGCCCTCGATAGCGATCTACCACCTGCTGGATTGCAACTGGGTTGTCTCCCTTTACGTGATCAGTCTTGTAATCGAACAGTACCAGCCCGTCAGCCGTCTCAAAGTAGCCGTCAATAATCCCATGAATTAGAATTTTTTCGTCCGCTGTTAGCTGGGTGAAGAGTTGATCTCCCCGCAGCAGCATCGAAAACGGTGCTTCCCGCTGCAAGCTATCGGCATGCGTCAACAGTGCTTGCCCCAGTGGCGTATCAAAGAATGCTTCAATTTGGGACTGGTTAATTTTTTGTGCCACTTCCGGCGAAATAATATTGTTCAATTGTAATCGTGTCACGACCTGACTAATTGCCGTTGCATCCGGACGGGTCGCCATGGATAACGTTTGTAACACCAAGTGCGTGGCCGTCCCAATCTGCGTGGGGGTCGCTGTTTGTTCCTGCTGCATAAAATGTGGTTGGCCAAACTCACTCTTGACATAGCGCCCTTCAGAACGCGCCTGTGGGTTTAATTCAATTTGAATCAACTCCTGGTTATCAGGATCGTCAAATAAGCGTTTAATCTCAGAAACCGACTGGTATGCCGTTGTCATTGTAGCGGCTTGGTAGTCGTACTGCAGGTTTAGTACCTGCAACACAGCCTGCTGCTCAGCGGAGCTCAGTTGACCGTCCGTCGCCGTTTCAATCTGTTCGTCAATTGAGGGCACCCCGACTGGTTCGTCCGCCGCATCCTGTTGCAAGTCTGCCGCCGTCACAACTTGCACCGTAAACGTCGTTTGATCTTTTCCAAGGCCATACCATGGTTGCGGATCGGTCAGCAGATTCTGATCAAACTGCGGGTGTCGTACTAAACTCATGCCAATCCAGTCCATAAAGTTAGTGGCCTGTGCTCGTTGCTGGTTTGGTAGCAGCATCCCCGAGCTTTGAAAGGCCCGTTGCCAGTTGGCAATCGCCTTATTCGCATCCTTGTACGCGCCAGCAATAATTAATCGCTGTTCGGCGCGCGTCAATGCCACATAAAGAACTCGCATTTCCTCCGCACGACTTTTATTTTGAATCGTATCTTTCACTATCTGTTTCTGCAATGTGGCCACTTTCACGTTCTCGTCGTTCAAATAAGTGACCCCAATTCCAGCATGGGCATCCAAGAGACAGTCCTGCCGCAAACTTTCCATATTAAACTGGTGCGTGGCATCAATCAGGAACACAACCGGGAATTCCAGCCCCTTACTACCGTGAATCGTCATCACGGATACCGTATCACTAGACGTTTGCGCCGGTGCTTGAGCAAGATCCTTATTGCGCTTTTGCATCTGTTCAATAAACCGAACAAACTGAAAAACACCTTTAAAGCTACTTTGCTCATACATTGCTGCGCGTTGATACAATGCGTGTAAATTGGCCTGTCGTTGCTTACCACCTGGCATTCCACCTACGTAATCTAAGAACCCGGTCTCGTCATAAATGGCCCAGATCAGGTCGACTAACCGGTTTTGGTTAGCGATCGTTCGAAATTTGGTTAATTGATCCAAGAAGCGCCGGATCTTAACCTGCAATTGTTCCGCAAATGCATCCTTGGGCGTTGCACGGGCAAACTTTGTCACGGCCGCAAAATATTCATCCGTTTTATCCTGAATCCGGAGATAGGCCAGCTCATTTTCATCCAGTCCGACCATCGGTGACCGCAACGCAGCCGCTAACGGAATATCCTGATAGGGGTTGTCAATGATCCGGAGAAGCGCCATCATGATCCGAACTTCCGTGGCCTGAAAGTAGTTTTGAGCGTCACGGACGGTCACTGGAATGCCCAGTTGGCTAAACTGTTCCACAATTAGATTGTTATTATTCTTCGTTGCTGATAATAGGGTAATATCGCCGTATGAAATGGGCCGCATCTGCTGGGCCTTTCGATCGTAAACCAGTTCATGCTGCTCAATCATCCGCTGAATTCGTAACCCAACCATCTGAATCTCACCAGTCAACTTATCACCGGCTTCTAACAGCGGTAGTTTTTGATCAAGCGCCGTGGGTTCCGTCGTCGAATCATACAGCATAATTTCGGTCGGCACGCCTCGGTCCGGATAGTCGGTCGCCCCGTACTTCAAATGGGCGTCCTCATCGTAATCCATCTCCCCGACTTGTGTATCCATTAGCTGTTGGAAGATCAGATTGGTAAAGTCGGTCACATTATTCACCGAGCGAAAATTTTCGGCTAAGACAATTGTTTCCCCGTCCGTACTCTCCGGCTGACGGTAAGTCGTGTACTTTCGCAAAAAGAGACTCGGGTCGGCTTGCCGGAACTGGTAGATGGACTGTTTGACATCCCCCACCATAAACATGTTACCCGGATCGTCATTAACTAACGTTTGTAAAATACTTTCCTGCAGTTGATTCGTATCCTGATACTCATCAACCATAATTTCATGATAGTGATCCCGCAATTGAGCTACCACGGCCTGACCATCGGGCGTTGCCGTGGTTAAAATTTGAAGGGTATAGTGTTCCAGATCACTAAAATCGAGTACGTGCCGACGTTGTTTTTCGGCCTGATAGGCCGCACGGTAGCGTTCCACCACATCGACCAGCGTGGTCACTAATTGCTCGGCCTGACTTGAAATCTGCTTCGTGGTTGCCTCATCGAGTGCAAAGTAGTGCGGTGCCAGAGCGTTAATTGCCTTTTTCGCGTTATTACGCAGTTCCTTGATTGATTCAAATGTAGCTTTCGCTTCATCGTCCTTGGGGCCCCGCAATGTGCTAAATTTTAACGCTTGTAAAAACTGACGACAATCATCCCAACTCGCACTTCCCACCAGCTTTTCGGCCGTTTTTGCCTGTTCGAGTTCTGCTTCCAGTACCGCTTGGACCTTTTCAAACCCATCTCCACCAGCCTGGTGCAAGGCATCGGCCAGATCGGCTTCGATTTGTTGCAGGACATCAACTAGCGCTGGCAAAACCTGCTGCTGGTACATCGCCGTTTCAATCAACGGACCCCCACCTACCGCATACGTGGTCGGCAGTTGAGCAAGCCACTCATGCGGCCGAGGGGTAGCGGTCGCGTAACTATCCAATTGATTGACAACGGTCGTTAATCCATCGTCACTACGATCACTTGAAAAATTCCGAGTTAACTGTTCGAACGCTGGGTCGCCACTGGCATAAAGTGTTTCACGGACGTCATTCCATACGTTTTCACGCAGTAAAATCCCCTCCGTTTCGTCCGTTAACAACCGAAACTGTGGGTCTAAATTAATCAGGTAATAATACTGCTTGATGAGGTGCAGACAAAATGCGTGCAACGTACTAATATCCGCCACTGCCAATCGATTCAGTTGATTTTTAAGATGCTGTTTCACATCGGTCGTGTTGGTCTGGGCAATGGCCTCTTTGAGCGCCTGACCGATCCGGTCGCGCATCCCCTTCGCGGCAGCCTCCGTAAAGGTGACGACTAAGAGACGATCAATACTTTCACCACCGAGAATTTTTTGGATGACCCGTTCCACTAGGACGGAGGTTTTACCGGACCCAGCAGAGGCCGATACAAGAATGTTTTGTCCTTGATCATCAATCGCTTGTTGCTGCGTCACGGTGAAATGCGTTTTACTCATGATCTTGTTCCTCCCTTAGTTTCGCTAATACATCCTTGGCACTCAGTGATTCCAATTGACGATAATTATTTTCCGGTAACATAGCATCAAATTGAAATACATCTAAAAACGGTGAGTTTTGCAGACTCGTTGATTGATCCGGCATCTTCACCGGATTCAAGGCCACCGCACCGGCAAAAATATCCTTGGCTGCCGATACGATCCGTTCCCGATTTCGTTTCAGCAGTAATTCCAGCTGATCACGGGTAACTAGACTGTCACCACTAAACCCTTTTTTGATTTTGCGAAAGGGATAAATTGCAGAAAAGCCAGTCCTATCGTCCAGTTGCTGATCAAGACTATCCAGAAGATCGGGCTCGTTGAGTAAAATTCCCTTATAGTGGTGAACCTTCATCCGTTCTTGATCGAGATCCTTGCCTGCCACATGATCAAAATTAAGCTTCGGGTCGAAAATATGCATATACAGCGCACCGGCTAATTCGCTACGTTGATGATTATCAAGCTTGTCTAAGTTCTGTTCGACCGCGTTGAGGTACGTGAGCATTTGCATCGCTAACCCGTAGTATGCCTCACCAAACTTAAACTCGTGTTCACTCGACTTGTAATCAACGACCCCCAAATAATCCCCGGTGCCCGTGTTAAATTCATCAATTCGATCAATTTTTCCACGCACCCGTACCTGATGATGATCTGGCAAATCGAAGACGAGCCCGTCAAGCCCCTGTTGATCTTGAATCTGACCAAACAATACTTCGGTTTGAATTGGTCGGGCTGGTGTATAGCGGCTCTGTCGCTGGAGCGCATAACTCATTTGTTGTACCGTCCGTTTCAGTTGACGGTGCAGGTACTGCATTCGCGCGGAACTGGCTAAAATCATGAATTGCGGTGCCTGACTGACATTGTCAACCACCTCATTGATTAGTTCATCTAACTGCGCTTGAGAAAGTTCGTTGAGGCGAAGGCCCAACTGATTAACCCGTTTGATTAATTGATCCAGTGCTGAATGGAAGAATTCACCCGTGTTGGCTGGTGTCAGTTCAAACATTTCCCGTTCCTGAAGCTTTAGCCCAAACTTCAAGAAGTAGGCGTATTGATTACGATAAAACTCTTCTAGTTTTGAAACCGACGTGTTAATAACATTGCCATAAAGGCCCTGTACAATTTCTGCTCGTAACGGTTGTGGTTGATTTTGGTAGTGTAGGCTCGCCATAACGGTCATAAAGTGATCATGCAGCTGCGACTTTCGGTTCAGTTGTTGATAAACAAATCGCCACTTGGGCGCTAACCACTGATTACGATCCGCCGCCTGTCGACTTACCCGAATCAGTGCGCTCAGCGTTGCGGCCGGGCTGCTGACATAGGGCGCAATCTTGGACGCACCCAATTCTGGTACCTGGGTATAGTGTTGAGGGGTGAGTTTAAAGAAATTCATGATCGCCGTCACGTACGGTGACACCCGAATTTCTTGTCCACCATCATCAAGCTCTGGTGCTGACAAATAAAGGCGCTCACAGCCACTCATGAAGCCCAAATAATTCACGTAAGGTTCGTTAGCCAGCTGTTCAATATTATCCGCTGGTAAAAACTGACTTTCATCCAGATGCGTCTGTAACTGTTCCTTATCGGCGTCCGTCAAGAGGCTCTGACTGGTGCTAACGGTTGGCATTTCGGCGTCCGTAGCTCCGATCATAAATGTTACTCGCCGCTGATCGCTTTGAATAATTCCGGTTTCCGAAATCACAACTTGATCCAGTGTCGAAGGAATCTGTGAGTACGTTGCCGCACTGAATCCGGCCTGCAACAGATCGCGAAAGTCATCGGGATTAAAGGGGCGGTCACCCAAAATTGCCACGTATTCGTCTAAAATGCCACAAAATGTCTGCCAAACCTGCTGCGGTTGAGACGCCGCGTCCAGTTGTCCCACATCTAGTTGGCGATTTTGCCACCGTGCAAGCTGTTCGGTGACGCCGTTTTGGACCAGAAATTGATACAGACTTTGCGCGGCTTGCGTCCCCGTAGTTGCCGTTTCTAGCGCGTCAAATAACGGTGGTAGGCTCTCTTTAATGAAGTGCCGAATTAAGTTAATTTCAGTCGTATAGTGGGCAACCTTATCACTTTGTGTCTGACCACTGTCGGTAGCCTGAAAACGATAATACTGCCAGTCGGCGTCACGCAACCAATCATCACCATGCAGACCGGTTTTTAATAACCAGTTTTCAGTTAACGCCAGTGCCGTTTCAAACCGATCACGGGAGATATACTCACCATTAATCTTGGGCAACAGTAACTCCGTTTTCAAAAGCTGCATCACGTCATCATAGCGATAGTAGTGCTCCTTAACCGCGAACAGCGCATCTAAAAAGAGAACGAGTGGATGATCATCCATCAACCGTTCGTGGTCGTTAAAAGCAGGAATATCATACTGATCAAATACAGGTTCCAAAAAGGCCGCATAGGGGTCCAATCGGCGAGCCAACACCAAAAAATCGCGGTAACGATACCGACCGGTCGCCACTAACTGACGAATTTGGCGGGCAACCTGCTGGAGCTCTGTCAATCGACTATCACCCGTAAAGATCTGTAGATTTTGCGGGTGTGCCAATGAAACGGGCTCAATTTGAGCCATCTTAGTTTCCGCCGCCCAGAAACGATCCAGCTGCTGTAACTCCGGACTAACTCGGGGGGTCGTTGCAAACCGGTCCACTAAAATGGGAATCTGTTGGGCAGCCGCTTGTCGATACAGTCGATGGTAAACTCGACCAGACTCGAAAAAGAGACTATTTACATCCGGATCTTCGTGCGGCGCCGGTTGGTCAAGGTTCAATGAAATCAGCGTGGAAGCGGCGTTAGCCACAATTGCGGCGACAATCTTCTGTTCACTAGCCGTAAACTGTGAGAAACGCGCAAGGTAAAAATGGGCGTGCTTCATCGGCTGTGTGTTGAGATAGCTCACGAGTTGATCGTATACTTCTGCGTTACCGAGATACTGACCGGTCAATGCCTGCTCGTACCGAGTATAAACAAGAACCATATCATGCAGTTTCACTGTCAGTGTCGGATCATCGTGATGCATATCAGCGGTCATTTGGGCCAGCTCATCGGCCGTAATATTGGCCTGTTTTAACTGTTCTAACTGACCAACTAGTTCCTGTACAAAACCAGGATGGTTCACTTCACCGGCAAACAACTGCAGTTCGCCAGCATGATCGCTAATAATCTGAAACACCAGCATTGATAAACCCGTCCGTGAGATTCGGGGAACCTGATAAGCTGCCGTATCCCGCAACAAATACCAAGCCAGTCGACTAAACGACAGCACTTGCAGGTTGGACTGGGCATAGCCACTCTCTGTAGCGTGTTCGTCACGCTTGACCAGCTCACTCATGACGGTAATTTCAGATTCAAATTTAATATGATTGGGTACTAAATAAAAAAATTGGTCGTTGGGAAACTGCACCATATCGGCCGCTAACTGATCTAATAATACTTTGCGGTGGTCCTTTGCTGCAGTACCGAGTACAAAGCCTAAACTCATGGGAGCCTCCTTATTAATCGTAGTCATCATTCGTCTTTCTTATTATACGCGAATCTAAGTCAGAGCTAAACAATTGACGCGGCCGCAACCTTAATTTTTATAAAGTGTTCGCATACTGTAACGTCGTCACTTCAAATTCCACCACATTAGCGGTATGATAACCGCAAAGGAGGCCTTGCTATGTGGTCCAATGATCAACTGCAACACTTCGCACAACTAGATGATTTCTATGTTGCGCCCTTTCATCCAGATATGAAAACGACCGGCACGCTGACCTACATCTGGTCCGTCGTCGCCGATCATCAGCTCTATATTCGTGGCGGCTACGGCCAACACTCCAAATGGTATGCCGCAGCTCGGCAACAAAAAGCTGGCCAAATCCAACTTGGCGGCCACCTGTACGACGTCAAGTTTGAACTGGTTCCCGAAACAGGGCATGAGGCCTTAATGACGGCCATCGATCACGCCTACATTGATAAGTACACAGCTAAAAGTGCCCGATCCACTAAACACATGACTGAAAAATCGGTCGATGGTCCCCGTACTGCAACCGTCCGTGTATTACCTCGTTAAACATTTTTCAACTTAAAAGGAGTCTTTATTCATATGAAAACTGCAATTTTTGTCGAACCAGGAAACGTCGCAATCAAAAACGTAGATAAACCCACTATCCAAGCCGACGACGACGTTATTTTACACGTCGTCCGGACTTGTGTCTGCGGTTCAGACCTTTGGGCCTACCGCGGCTTAGAAGAAAAAGCTCACGATTCTGAAAATGGTGGCCACGAAGCCATTGGGATTGTCGAAGAAGTTGGGACCGCCATTACCACCGTCAAACCAGGGGACTTCGTTATCGCACCCTTTACCCACGGTTGTGGGCACTGTGCGGCCTGCCGTGCCGGATTCGACGGCGTTTGTCAGGAACATGCCAATAACTTTACTGCTGGTGCTCAGGCCGAATATCTTCGGTTCACCCATGCCGAATGGTCACTTGTTAAAGTGCCCGGCCAACCAGAAGATTATAGCGAAGAAATGCTTAAATCCTTGCTCACGTTAGCCGATGTCATGGCAACTGGTTACCATGCCGCTCGTATGGCCCAAGTATCGACGGGTGATACCGTTGTCGTTGTGGGTGACGGTGCCGTCGGCTTATGCGGTGTAATTGCCGCTCGTCTTCGCGGTGCTAAGCGAATCATCGCCATGAGTCGGCATGAAGATCGGCAACAACTAGCACGTGAATTTGGTGCGACCGATATCGTCGCCGAACGGGGAGACGAGGCTGTCGCCAAAGTTAAAGCACTCACTAATGGAGATGGTGCCGACGCCGTACTAGAATGCGTGGGATCAGAGCTGGCCAACGTCACCGCCATGCAAGTCGCACGCCCTGGTGCCGCGATTGGTCGTGTGGGATTGCCTCATGAACCCAAAATGGACATGGCGCCTTCATTCTTCAACAACATCACCATTGCTGGTGGTATTGCATCGGTTACAACCTATGATAAGCAGTTACTTTTGAAGGCCGTTCTTGATGGTGAAATTCATCCTGGTAAGGTCTTCACTAAGAGCTTTACCCTTGATGAGATTAACACCGCCTATCAGGCCATGGATAATCGCCAAGCGATTAAATCGTTGTTGGTAGTAGATTAACTCGCCGTGAACTTTGCTGGTATGCTAAACCAGATACTAAGATTTCGATTATTTCCTTGGAAATACTTTTCAATTAACTTAGCAGCACAGCTACTCAATATATCAACCACTTCACGTATTTGTACGTTGATATCCACATACGTATGTAGGATAATAATAGTGTAATTTTTTCTAGACAAAATTACGCCTCGACTACTGAGCTCCCCAGCTCGGTAGTCCTTTTTTATCCTCAAATAGCAACTTAAAGACTGATACAAAGCCATGCCCATAAACTGAGCATGGCTTTTTTTGATATTCCCATTTTCTATGATTGTTAAACTGATATACTTTTCCTAAAGTAATGACACGAGGAGCAAATCATATGTCACTTGGAGAAAAAATTAAATTAAATCGAACCCGATTAAAATTGAAACAAGAAGATCTCGGTAAAAGACTTCATGTATCACGACAAACCATTTCGAATTGGGAAGTTGGTCGCAGCTATCCTGATATCGAAAGTCTTATCGCTCTGAGTGACATGTTTGATCTCTCTCTCGACAAATTACTGAAGGAGGATATCAACATGATATCTAGTTTGAAGAAGCGTCCCTTAGGAGAAGTCAGCTACATTTCGTTCATGATCAGTTTAACTATTGGTGGCATAATTACAGCAATTGTGGATATGGCATTAAACCATACACTAACATGGTCATTAATTGTTTTAGCCGCCTGCTTATTATCAGGAACTTTTATCACCGTTTTTAAACATACCAGCAGCTACTATCTCATTAAGGCCAGTATTAGTGTTTTTATTCCAGGGATTATCCTATTTTGGTCAATTTACCTTACTACACCAACCCTTAATTTCATTCGGATGCTTCAAATCGGCACTTTCTGGTTTATCTTTTTCATACTCATTGTCTGTCTGATAGAATTATCTAAAATTAGATTTTGGAACTTATTAATGATCATCACCTTAATTAGCATTCCCCTTGAACTGGTAGCTGAAATATTAGTAGATGAAACCGCATTGGATATTGCATCGGTCATTAGTGTTTTTTCAAATTTCGCGTTAGCGATCATTTTCTTTGCTATTGAACGCTCACATTTAGATAAAAATAAAATGGATACCCTACTATCCAAATTTCGAAAGCATACCCAGCAAATTTGAATAACTTGCCATATGCCGCAAAAAACAAAGGACTCCACTTTTTTAATTCCACGATCTTCTTTAGAATTCCACTCAACTACCCCTATCGCTTTAATACAGAAATGCCATCGGAATTACCAACTACCACCTCATCTACCACATTCAGAAACAAACCATGCTCAACAACTCCAACTGTGCTATCTAGGATAGTTGCTAATTTAATCGGGTCGTTAATTTTTCCCAAATGTAAATCTAAAATATAATTATTTGAATCAGTCTTTACAATCGCACTGGTTTCATTAGTTCTTAAAACTGGCTGATAGCCAAGCGCTTCAAATTTTTTCATTAATTGTTCGTATCCAAACGGGATTACTTCTACAGGTAACGGGAAACGCCCCAAATTCTTTACCAGTTTACTGTGATCAACTATCCAAATATTCTTTTGCGAATTAGTAGCGACAATTTTTTCTCGCAGTAATGCAGCACCACCACCTTTAATACCATTCATGTTGCTGTCAATTTCGTCTGCACCATCAATGGTAAGATCAATTTGGTTAATATCACATAACGAGTACACCGGTAATTTCAATCGTTTTGCCTGTCGCGCAGTTTGACTAGACGTCGCTACACACTTAATTTTTAAGTTATTATTTTTTACTTTTTCTGCCAGTGCCTCTACAAAATATTTAACGGTTGTCCCACTACCAACCCCAACGGTCATGTCATCTTCCACATACCTAGTCGCGTATTTTCCAACTAACTTTTTTAAAGTTTCTTGATTCATCAACTATCATCCTTTTTCTTTGATTTAAAAAATGTAATCAGCAAATAAACGGCCGATTACATTTTTTACGTTAATTGAGTAAATAATTTCTTATTCACCGCATACCACTATTTTTTCCAAAGTCTTTCGAATTCAGAAACAATGCGATCAACAGTAAATCCATATTTTCTTTGAACTGCTTCTCCATTTCCACTGGCACCAAACTCATCAACCCCAATGGTACAGCCACCAAGTCCGACAAACTCATGCCATCCAAATGTACTTTCCATTTCAATTGAAATCCGATGTGTAACGTCATTAGGGAGTACCTGTTGCTGATAACCAGCAGTTTGCTGACGGAATAGTTCAACACATGGCATTGATACCACACTAATATCATATGACTTAGCTTCCAAAACTTTTTTAGCTTCTAAAGCCAACGATAATTCAGATCCAGTGGCTATCAAAATTCCATCAGGTAAATCTGTCCGTGCTGGAGAAGCAACATAACCACCTTTAGAAACATCTGCATCTAAAGTTTCCTTCAAAACTGGTAGTTTCTGTCTAGACAAAATTAATGCATTTGGGGTGTCTACGTCTGTGGCAATGTATTGCCATGCATTAAGAACTTCATTTGCATCTGCCGGCCGAATAACATTAATCCCCGGCATTGATCGTAATGCTGCCAGTTGTTCGACAGGCTCATGGGTCGGACCATCTTCTCCCACCGCAATTGAGTCATGGGTGAACACATAGGTAACCGGTAACTTTTGAATTGCGGCAGAGCGGATAGCTGACTTCATATAGTCCGAAAATGTAAAGAAGGTACTGATAAAGCAACGGGTTCCTCCGTGCAGCGTAATGCCATTTGCCGCTGTTGCCATTCCAAATTCACGAACTCCAAACCAAATATTTCGATTTTGTGGATCCTCATCTGAGAAACGACCACTAGTTGCTAATTGCGTTTTATTGCTGGAAGAAAGATCCGCAGCACCACCCCAAAAGTTTAAATTACATTCGGAAATCTGTTGCATAATTTCCGAATTAGCAGCCCTAGTTGCAATCATATCGCCGGTCTGCTCTTGCACCGCAACCTTTTCCATATTAAGTTCAGGTTTGGCCTGTAAACTAAATTCTTTGGCTTGTGGATCACTAGACTGAAACTCTGTAAATTCTTTTTCCCATTGATTATATTTTTGCTTACCACGCTGCTGCATATGTTTCTTAAAAACATCATATACTCGCTCATCAATTTCAAACGGCGCATACTGGTAGTGCAGTGCATTACGCGTCATATTTACATTTTCATTTCCCAGCGCGGCACCATGAACTTTGTTTGTTCCCGCTTCTGGAGAACCAAACCCGATAATTGTCTTCACTTCAATTAGCGTTGGTTTATAAGTTGCTTTAGCGGTTGTTATTGCCTGATCAATTTCAGCTAAATTCTCACCATCATCAACTTTTAAATAGTCCCAACCGGCTGCCTTAAATCGCATGGCTGCATTTTCGACAGATTCGTTAGATAATGGACCATCCAAAGTAATGTTATTCGAGTCATATAGGACAATTAATTTTGAGAGTTTTTCATTACCAGCAATATTAATGGCTTCTTGACTAACGCCTTCCATAAGATCTCCATCACCGACTAGTGCATAAGTGTAATGATCGACGATGTTATAGGTATGATTGTAAACCTCTGCCAAATGTTTCTCGGCCATTGCCATTCCGACGGCCATTCCAATTCCTTGCCCTAAAGGACCAGTGGTTGCCTCTACACCAACCGTATGCCCATATTCTGGATGGCCTGGGGTCTTGGAATCCAACTGACGAAATTGCTTTAACTCACTCATTGGAAGATCATAACCACTCAAATGAAGTAAACTGTACAGCATTGCTGATCCATGCCCTGCTGATAAAACAAATCTATCACGATCAAACCAAGTTGGTTGCTCTGGATTGACTTTCAGATGATAGTTCCACAGTACATAGGCCATTGGAGACGCGCCTAAACAAATTCCCGGATGACCTGAATTAGCTTTTTGAATTTCATCCACGCTTAACATTCGTAATGTGTTAACCGCTAACGTATCAATTTCATTAAACTTTGCATTTGCTTGTTTCTGTGTCATATCAAATAAGTACCTCCACGTAATTTTTCTTCAAAAAAATTACATCCCTTGGATGATCGCAATTTACCACGTTTCCAAAAAATGTAATTTTTAATACCTATTAGCTACTTTGCTGCTTTACTACGACGATCCCGTGCGTTCAACATCATGCTGATCAAAATAACCAAAACTAGGAATACTAAAATTGATGTCACAAGTGCGACAGTTCCTAGATTTCCTAAATTTCCTAGAATGATACCAGGAATCAAGTAATCAGTATCTGCGAAGGTCGATGCAGCCATTTGTAAGTTACCGAGTACGGGTAAAATAAATAGCGGCAACCAACTAATCAGAATTCCGTTAAATGCCGAACCTAAAACCGCTCCACGACGACCACCATATGCATTTCCGTAAATTGCGGCTGCGGCACCACAGAAGAAATGACCCACAACTCCGGGAATAATGACTGTTGTTTTCATACCGATCATGATAAACATACTGATCGTTCCAACAATAAAGCTTGTAAAGAATCCGATTAAAACTGCATTTGGCGCATACGGAAAGATGATAGGAACATCCAATGCAGGTTTTGAATTTGGTACCAGTTTTTGAGCAATTCCTTGGAAAGCGGGAACAATTTCAGCCAAAATCATCCGAACACCTTGGAGAACAACAACAAATCCAGCAGCAAAAGTACCAGCTTGAACTAACGAGTAAACTAAATAGTTAGTACCTGCGCTTAACTTAGTTTCGATAAAGTGTGGTCCCGTCACAATTGCAAGAGCAAGATAGACAATCGACATCAACAATGTAATCGATACTGTAGAATCACGTAAAAAGCTGAGACTCTTTGGAATATCAAGATCTTCCGTTGTTTTCTTCGGGTTCCCAAACAGTTTCCCAATCAAACTAGCAGTTGCGTATCCAATGTTACCTGTATGCCCCATGGCAACCGCATCACCACCAGTAATTTTACGCATAAACGGCTGACATAAAGCTGGCGTAACCGTCAGTAATGTACCTTCAAAAATCCCGCCTAGAATAATGGTTTTCCAACCAGCGCCCAAATGAGCAGAGATTAATACCACGGCAGTCAAACAAGAAACATAAAGCATTGCTTGACCTGTTAAGAAGATGTATTTAAAACGTGTGAAGCGAGCCAATAAAATATTAACAATCATACCAACAAACATAATAAGTGCAGTTACCGAACCATACTTAACAAGTGCAATCGCGACTACCGCTTCGTTACTTGGAACTACCCCTTGAACATGTAATGCAAATTTAAACATCTTAGCAAAAGGATCAAGCGCACCCTGCAAAATAGTAGAACCACCAATTAACACCAAAAAACCGGCAAAAGTTTTGATCGTTCCCTGAATAACTTCAGTTGTCTTTTTACGCTGTAACACCAGCCCTAAAAGCGCAATTAGAGCAATTAAAATGGAAGGCTGTGTCACAATTGAAACGAATAAATTTAATATTCCCTTCATAGCTGTTCTCCTTTCAATGGTTAGTTATGGGCAATATTTTCTCGATCCAAAATACCGTTAACATGTTCTTTGATTTCATCTTTATCAATTAAACTCTTCAATAAAATTAACTTATCTGATGGAATACTACCCAACGTATCTCCCAACGTAGATTCAACAAAGAAATAATCCGCAGAATCTGCTGTAGTGCTACCAACATCTGAGTGATCAACCACAATTTCTTCTTGAACACCCTCATCTTTTAAAATTTGTTGAATATTCATCTGAACCATAAAGCTACTTCCTAAACCACTTTGACAAACTGCTAAAAATTTCATAATTTTGACCCCCCAATTTATTTTGTTCCAATAATTTCTAATAACTGTTCAACTTTTGTTGCATTACACATCGCTTGAACTTTCTGCTCGTTCATTAATAATTCCATCAAACCTTGAATAACACTTAAATGTGTTTGGTTATCTGTCGCCGCCAATACAAACCACAGATTAACAGGATGATCAGGATTCACTAGATTGACTGCTTGATCAGTCTTTAACAGGGACAACGATATTTTATTCACTCCCGCTTCTAGTCGTGAATGTGCAAGTACTATTCTTGAAACAATATTAAAATATGGTCCTTTCTCAATAACCGTGTCTAACATTGCTTGAACATATGTCTCTTTGACTGATCCGTTATTTACTAAGGGTTGTGCTGATAATTTGATCGCATCACTCCAATTTAAATCATTGCCGTTTACAATTTGGACCGTCCTTTTGGTTAATAATTTATCTAACAACTCCTGTCCTCCTCTCCTGTATGGTTTATATCTTACTCTTGATGTAAACGCTAACAAGTGCAATAATGTCCAGAGTAAAAGTGCAACTATTTCACTATTAATTAGCAGGAAGGTGAATTTCATCACTAATATTGACTCAATTCCGCATGGACGTGCCATTCTTAATCTTTTGCAAAACACAGAGCACTATATTACGTCACTTGAAATACAAGAAAAATTATCTATATCACGACGTAGCTTTTACTACTCTCTTAAAAAAATAAATACTTATTTGGATCATAATCACATTGAGCCAATCGCAAATTTAAAGGGCATTGGTTACTATTTAACTGATAATGCTAAAAAAAACATTAAGGCAGCAAATATTTCCATATCCTCAGACAAAAATTTTTCTGCCAATGAGCGAGAAATACTATGTATTTGGAATCTCATCAATGGTCAAACTATTTCAATTTCTAACTTAATGACCCTGTTTAACATTTCGAACCACACCGCAATTACTGATTTGAATAAAATATCCATTCAACTAGAACACATCAACTTACACTTAAAACAGCAAAATAATGGTAAGACACTAGTTGGTTCAGAAGTGACAAAACGAAAATGGGTATTGGAACAGCTGAATAATCCAGTTTCTCCAATTCATAGGGTCTTTCACTTTAATGATGACTCCCTAACAAAAATTGATCTATCACTTAAGGAATTAGAAGCCTGGACCCAAAATTTCTTTACTGACAATGCCCACATCACTTTAAATAAATTTATTACCTGGTTATTAAATCGACTAAATAATCCAGAATATTTATTGACTAATATTGATAAACAGTTTGATATTACTAATTCCACTGTCCTTCACTGGGCCAACGAACTCTTACAGCAGCACCATATCAATAACCAATTTGAGCCAATCTTTCTATCTCAAATTCTTAATACGAGTCAGTTTTCAAGTATTAATGCTTCTAGTAAAAAAACACTCGAGATTCAGGACGTCGCTCAAAAAGTTATTGATAAATTCAATATTGTTTCAGGATCTAACATCAACTCTTACTCACTAGTTGTCGCTCTTTCGACACACTTATTAAGTACGCTATATCGAGTTACTCTCGGGATCAAATATACGCATCCAGACTTAAAAACATTTCTCAAAAAATACCACGAGCTATTTATCTTTACCAAATATGCAATTCACCCCTTCGAGTCCTATGTGGGTCAAAAACTATCTGATGATGAAATTTCGTTAATTGCAATTTACTTTGGCGGTCAACTACGAGAGATCAGTCGCAAAAATCGTTGGAACACGGACGTTATGCTAGTTTGTTCTAGCGGAATTGGAACTTCTGTGTTACTAAAAAATCAGTTAACAGCAAAATATCCTGATGTATCATTTTCGGAACCACTTAGCATTTTCCAATTTGAAAACTGCCCGCTCGACGACGTTAAACTAATTATTTCAACAATTAGTTTTGACAAAGATTATGGTGTACCAACACTTAGAGTTTCCCCGCTACTTACTGAAGGAGATCTCAAAAAAATTGATAATGCAATTTTAAGTAGTCATCACACTGCCACGTCTAATAACCCTAATGCAGATGCCTTAATTGACATTATTAGCGAATTTGCTCGAATTGAAGACTTTGATAAACTACGTGAAGCACTTAATAACTATTTAAATTCATCTCAAAAAACATCTCATCCGCTTTCTCTAAATAAACCGGTCAATGAACTTCAAAAAATATTAACTACTACAAACATCGTTATCAACGATTCACCTCATGCCGAAAGTTGGCAATATGCAATTCAACATGCTTTTAATAACATGCTCGAAAACCATTCTATTTCACAAAGTTATGTTGATAAAATCATCGCTTTGACTCAACAAAAAGGGCCCTATATGTATTTAGGGAATGGTGTTTTTCTTGCGCATGCTGCACCACAAGATGGTGTTAAAGAAATTGGCTTATCACTTTATATCAGCAAAATCCCCATTGCGTTAACAACTTCAAACCATCCACAAAAAAACGTGAACATCATTATTGGATTGGCCCCAATTGATCAAAGCAGTCACCTTAAAGTACTTTCCGAACTTTTCCAAAATATTCAAAATAAAGATTGGCTTGAACACTTAAAATCCGCAACCACAGTTACACAAGTATTAGAACAAATTAAAAAATAGGACGTCACTATCTGTCTTTTTCCATTCTTAAGTTACGTGCTTATGTTACTTAACGACATAAAAAATAAACAAAGAGATGTCTGCATTAAAGCGCCACCGAGATCGTTGTTCAATCTCGAGGGCCCACTTCACAGGCATCTCTTTTTATTAATTATCTAAAGTAATTTTTAATCTTAGGGTTCAGCAGTAATATCAAAGGACGTATCCATCACAATTTCTTCAGACTTACGTCGATTTCCGAGACGATAATCAGATGGTAATTGGTTTTCGTATTTAAAAAATACTTTTGTAAAATAGTTGTTACTGAATCCAACTTCATTAGCTATTTGTCCAATAGATTTAGTAGTTTCTGTTAATAATTCTTTTGCTTTTTGAAGTCTAATAGTTTGTAATATGTGGATCGGCGTTTGATTATATGAATCTGAGAATAACTTGATAATTTGTGGTTTACTATAATGAAATTTCTCACTGAGCATATCTAAAGAAACCTTATATTGATAATTATCGATCATGTAAGATAATATTTGGGCTGCATCTTCAGAATCATAAGAATCACTAAATGGAAGTTTAATTTCCTTAGGACTCAACTGAAGTGGCTCTGGAACTGTTGGCTGTGAGAGCTCAAGTAACAATAATTTAACTTGAGTATCAATGTTAATTAAAATATTACTTTTTTTATAGTGCTGAAAATACACTCCTTGGTCAATAATTTGAGAAAATCTGTTTCGAATCATTTCATCATCAATATGGAAAACAGAATTTATAAAAATGGCTTTCATTAAGTCATGTAGTCCATCGATCATATTAAATTTAATATCAATAATTTTTGATTCTTTTTCAAATGAATATGAATGACTAATATTGCTATCAATTAATGCTATATCGTTGGGTTTCAATGTATATATTTTATCGTTAATAGTTAGTATTTCGTTTCCTTCCAATAAATATTGAAGTTGATAAAAATTATGCCGATGCTGCTTGACTGTCATTTCCCTAGAATATTTTTTTCCACTCATCCATAAAATTGTTAGTTGACTATCTCTCAAATCTGCCAATTTCATCACAACTTTCATATTTTTGTACTTTTATAATATATCCATTTCAATAAAAAAACCGCTAATTTTGCACATTATAAATAATCAGCGATAAAAAGCTGTATTTTAAGCGAAAAAGCCTAAAAACACTATTAAAGCGCTTTATTTAAAGCTATTTTGCCACTATTTTTAAATAATCAGCGACTGACAGTTATTTTACCGTCGAATGTAACCGCTTTTATGATGCTAATATCAAGTCAAGTTGAAGTATTAATTGCGCAAAGATACCTAACAACTAAAAATCTAAAACGTCATTATAACTTGTTTCATTTAAATCGGGCAAATTACCTGAAGGAGGATCAACAATGAATTCGACAGATATTCTAAGTGCCAGAAAGAAAGTACGCTGGCATATTCTCCCTTATCTTTTCATCATTTATTTTGTTGCTTTCCTAGATAGAAGTAGTATTACCTACGCTTCTATTGGTGGAATGGATCAATCACTAGGATTAACAGCAACAACATATGGATTTATTGCCGGAATATTTTTTATCGGATACTTTGTGTTCGGAGTTCCAGGAAATATGATTCTTGAAAAGGTCGGGGCTCGTAAATGGATTGGTCTAATTTTAGTACTCTGGGGTGCAGTAACCTTGCTGACTGCATTTGTTCATTCAGCAGTTGAACTGACGACGCTGCGCTTTTTCTTAGGCGTGTTCGAAGCAGCTCTGTTTCCAGGTATGACTTTGATAATTACGTACTGGGTACGATCCGCTGATCGTGCTGGAGCCGTCGCACTTTTCATGATAGCTCCTCCGCTAGCGAATTCATTTGGAGCACCACTAGCCACATGGATTATCACACACATTCACATGGCTCTTGATTTAGCTGGATGGCGTTGGTTATTTTTGATCGTTGGTATTCCAGCTGTATTATTAGGCTTCTTTACTTTTTGGTATCTAGCAGATAATCCAAATAAAGCTAGCTGGTTAACGCAAGATGAAAAGAAAGCCCTCAATGAAGAGTTAGCCTTTGATGCAAAACTAACTGAAGATAATAAAGTTCAAGGTGCTCCATTCAAAGAGGCGTTCACCAATGGTCGCGTTTGGAAAATGACATTCATCAACGTTTTTTATGTTGTGGGATTATATGGATTAACGTTTTGGTTACCACAAATGATTGGTGAATTATCTTCCAAGTTTTCTACCATGACTATTGGATGGTTAACTGCCGCGCCATACTTACTCGGTGCCATTGCTCTAGTCCTAAACTCACGCCATTCAGATTCAACACACGAACGGATTTGGCATACTGCCTGTGGCGCTTTTCTAGGTGGTATTGGCTTTATCGGTGCCGCATTAACTGGCCATATGCCATGGGTCGCCATGGGATTCTTATGCTTAGCCGCCATCGGTATTTATGCATGGTCCGGGCCATATTGGGCAATTACAACAATGATGGACCCTCGCATTGCCGCAATTGGCTTAGGAATTGTCAATGCATTAGGTAATTTAGGTGGTTTTGTCGGTCCATATGCTGTTGGTTGGCTAAAAGATTCCACAGGTTCACAAATTACCGCAATGATTTTCCTGGCCACGTCTTTAATCTTAGCAGGTTTAATCGTACTATCGTTACGCCGTGGTAATGATCCAGTAAAAAAAGTAGAACAACAAGAACTTTAATTATTTAGGAGGAATTTAATTATGAGTGTACGTAAAATGGAAGTTCCTGAAATGGAATGGGTAGATCAAAAAGAAGCCGGAACTCAACAAGTAGCCGTTATGGAAAAAATTGGAACTGTTGATATCAAATATGCAAAAATTCCACATGCCAAGAGTGGTGAAATTCGTGTCGATGTTAAATGGGTTGGAATTTGTGGTAGTGACCTCGAAGTTTATCGCGGTGCTCGCACCCCAGAATTCTTGAGTTATCCAATGAGATTGGGACATGAAGTTGCCGGAATTGTTGATGAAGTTGGTCCAGACGTTGTTGGTATTAACGTTGGTGATCATGTTTCTCTCCGTTATGTATGGGGTGCTTTTGCTGAATATATTACTTGTGATCCATTTTCAGCAGTTGTACTACCAAAAGAATTTCCACTAATGCATGGTTCTCTAATTGAAATTACTCCAACCATTCAAACCGGTATGGAGCGAGCTGACATCAATCAAGCCAAAAATGTTCTTATCATGGGACAAGGTGTAAGTGGGTTGCAACTTACTCAATTTGCTCATCTATATAGTCCACGAAATTTGGTCGTTACAGACTTGTTTGACGAAAAGCTAGAAATTGCAAAAGAATTTGGCGCTAATAAAACTTATAAAATTCCTTCAGAAGATACTCCAACCATGGATGTAGTCGGCAAAGATTTCCCTGATGGTTTTGACGTTGTCATTCCCGCTCGTCTCGAAGGTGATTCAGTGATTGATGCTCTGGACTGTTGCGCTCAAGATGCACGACTAATTATGTATGGCGGTATTGGTAAAACAAGTAAAACCATTGATTTCTTCAAAATGCATCGTCGACGTGTTGATATCTTAACCACCGAACCTAAGCGTGACGTTGATAATCATGATTTATTCCGTCGGGGTCGTGATATGGTTATTAATGGTTTGATTAATACTGAAAAAACAGTCACAAATATTTTCCCACTTTCAAAGATTGGAGAAGCCTTTTCACTTCGGAATCAAACACGTGGTGATGTGATTCATGTCATGATTGACTGCGATTCAACACATGATGATGGCCGTTACGAAAACGGTAATATTCCAGAAGGCGTGAATAAAGCCACTAGTGAGGACAAGTAACAATGAACAATCGATTTAGGGACAATTGCTTTTATTGTGAGCACAATCAAACTATGCATGAAAGAATGATTCCAATTATCACCTTTGATGCAACAACAGTATATTTAAATAGAGACCAAACACACCCGGGACGGGTTATTGTAGCACTTAATTGGCACGTTGATGAAATTTTTGAACTAACTAGTGAACAACGTTTTGAATTTATTCAAGAAGTTTCGTTTACCGCTAAAACCATAAAAAAACACTACAATGCATCAAAAATCAATTTCGGAATTTATGGTGATACAGTGTCACATTTGCATGTTCACATCGTACCAAAATTACCGACAAATGATGACTGGGATGATGCATTCGTCAATAATCCAAGCAACCCTCAATATTTAGATGATGATGAATATCAAAAAATAAGGGTCATCTTAAGAAAGGAACTAGAAAAAGCCTATGAAACGATCAAAAATTAATGAAATAATAGACGATACAATTATTTTTGCAAAAGAACGTGGACTATATTTACCACCTTTTGCGTACTGGAATATGGATAATTGGGATTCAGCCGATAGCTCATATCAAGAAATTATTGATAATATGCTTGGTTGGGATGTTACCGACTTCAATGAAGGACATTACTTTAAACGTGGATTAACAACTTTTACATTCCGTAATGGTAACTTCAATAATAAAGAAAAGTATCCCAAGCCATATTGTGAAAAACTATTAATTGTTGAAGATGGACAAGAACTTCCCTTCCATTTTCATTGGTATAAAGAAGAAGATATCATTAACCGCGGTGGCGGAACACTAGAACTAACGCTCTATAATTCAACACCAGATGAAGAATTTGATACTGATAGTGAAGTCACCGTTGTTATGGATGGTCATCATATCACTGTGCCAGCAGGGACAACATTAGAACTCCTCCCAGGAGAAAGTATCACTTTGACACAAAAAATTTATCATCGTTGGCGTGGTCAAAAAGGGACAGGAAAAATTATGTTATTTGAAGTTTCTTCTACGAATGACGATAATACGGACAATAGATTTTATGAAAAGTTACCCAGAATTCCATCGATTGATGAAGACACTGCAGCTACACATCTAATTTTTGACGACTATAAGAAGTTACACTTAAAATAGTTTATTTTATTAGTTAATCAACTTACAATTATTCACTGATTCAGATCAACTACTAGCTCCCACTTAATCTGAAAGTTAAACAACAGTATTTAGGCTTTCCTGTGTTCTTAACGGGAAAGTTTTTTTAATTAAAAATTATGTACTTATTTTTTCGATTCAATAAAGCCGGCCCATATTCACCACCAATTATTCTCATCCACTTCCCATCTTGACAATCGCCCATTACAGCCGGTATGCTGGTAACAATTTAATGAGTTTCTAATATAAGAAATGAGGTTTTAATATGGTTTGGGAAAACAAGCTGGGCGACCAATTGTTCCATGAAAACATGAACAATATCGCCCCCACGGGGATTATTCAATACTACAATTTAGTGATTAAAGAAGCCCGTGGCGCTGCCGTCACTGACGTGGCTGGCAAGCAATACATCGACTTATTGGGAAGTGCTTCGGCCGCTAACATTGGACACAATCATCCCCATCTAACGGAAGCACTCAAAGCCCAAATCGATAAACTCGTTAGCTACGACGTTGGCTACTTCACCAATCCTACCAGCATCGCACTAGGTGAACGCCTAACACAAATTGCCCCCGGCAATTCTGCGCGTAAAGTCTCATTTGGAACATCCGGATCAGACGCCAACGATGGCATTATCAAGTTCGCACGGGCCGCAACGGGGCGGTCCTACATTGTGTCATATGAAAATGCGTATCATGGGTCAACATTTGGAGCGTTGACCGTTGGTGCTTGTGATGTTGACATGGTTCGAAAAGTCGGTCCGCTAGTCCCCAACGTCGTCCACGTCCCCTACCCAGACACCTATCGGCACATGGCCGGCGAAGACGAGCATGCGATTGCGCAACGCTACTTTGCGGCTTTCAAGCGTCCATTTGAAACCTACTTACCTGCCGAGGAGGTTGCCTGCGTGCTCATGGAACCTATTCAGGGAGACTCGGGCATTATCAAACCACCGGCTGAATACGTCCACTTAGTTTACGATTTCTGCCAAGCCAATGGAATCCTCTTTGCGGTTGATGAAATCAACCAAGGACTCGGACGTGCTGGTAAGATGTGGTCAATCGAACACTTTGATATCGAACCAGATCTTATTTCTACTGGAAAATCACTCGCCACCGGACTGCCACTGAGCGCTGTGATCGGTAAAAGTGACATCATGGATGCGCTTGGAACCTCTGCCCACGTCTTCACGGCCGGAGGAAATCCACTTTGTGCGGCCGCTTCGATGGCCACGCTTGATGTGATCGAGGACGAACACCTGCCTGAAAAGTCGGCCAAAGATGGCGAATACGCAAAAGCCCAGTTTCTCAAGTTTATGGATCAGTACGAATTCATCGGTGACGTTCGGATGTACGGCTTAAACGGCGGAATCGAGATCGTGAAAGATCGTGAAACAAAGGAACCTGATAATGACGCAGCAGCCCACATTATCTTCCGGGCCTTCCAAAAGGGTCTCATCCTCGTTAAGTTAAATGGCAACGTCCTACGCTTCCAGCCACCTCTGGTCATCACCCGCGACCAACTCGATCAGGTCTTTACCATCATGGCAGAAGTTTTTGATGACTTTGAACATGGTCGAATCGAATTACCAGATGAATTAAAAAACATGGTGTGGTAAGCACAATAGAATAGTGACTTGAAAGACCAAGAAACGAACGTGTTTCTTGGCCTTTTGTATTCTAACAATACCACTTGATCACGCTTACCAACCTCTTAGACAATTGCTATTTACGTCAATCACAAAATATGGTGTACTAAACAACGCGAAAGGATGTGGGTCACATTGAAAGTAAGAGTGGAAAAGGATGCCAGTTTGACAGAACCAGAACTTATCATCCGAACTCCAACTGAAACACCCATGATTGAACAACTAAAAACGACCCTTGAGAAACAATTACAGCATCAACAGACAATCACTGCCTGGCTCAAAGAAAGTCAGGTCTATGTGCCCGTTGATGATATTTTATTTCTCGAATCGGCAGATCGACATGTCATTGCTCATACGATCGATGATATGTACACAACACACGATCATTTATACGAACTTGAACAATCGTTGCCCAAGCAGTTTATTAGAATTTCGAAGTCTGCAATTGTTAACGTCTATCAAATTCGGTCAATAACACGATCAATTTCAACATACTTAGTGACATTTCAAAAAACTAATAAGCAAGTTTACGCATCACGCAGGTATTATAAAACACTAAAAACGCATTTAGAGAAAATGAGGTAATGAAAATGAAACAACAACGTTGGTTTTGGGGAATCTTTTTTATTTTAGGAGCTGCTATTCTCGTATCTACCAAAATGCACTGGCTCACTTACACAGCCGGTACATTCACGATCATCGCATCCATCGTATTACTCGCAATTTTTATTAAGAGCATTCTTTCATTAACAATCCCAGGCATCGTATTTTCCGCGGCTTTCGCTAGTATGCTCTACGCGCAACCACTCGGAATTACAGCCCTGGTGCCATGGACAGTTTTGGGCACGGCTTTACTTCTTAGCATTGGCTTATCCCTCATCTTTTCCCCATATAGTTGGCACCACCGCTTTAAATCACATCACAATATGTACCATCATCACGCTAATCGAAATCACTCCCAGTGGCAAACGGATACCCCACAAAAAAACGACCCTACCACGGTAAACATGACCGTTAGTATGAGTAACAGCATTCGCTACGTTCAATCTGAAGATTTACGTGTATTAAATGCTGATATCTATATGGGTGGTGCCAAAATTTATCTGGATAAAGCCCAAATCAAAGATCAGGCGACTATGAACCTAAACGTTGAACTAGGGGGCTTGGAATTATACATGCCACGCGATTGGAACGTCAAAATTCAAGATGATGTCTTTCTGAGTGGCATTGAAGAAAAGGGGCTGGCGAATACTAAAACCGGACCAACAGTCACGCTTCAAGGACGCCTCCGGATGTCTGGACTCACTATTATTTACGTCTAGCCCTTCAGCCCAGTACGGCGTCAAAAGCCGGGGCCATTCCGGCACCATCACAATCGATTAACACGAAATTTACCAAATCGGTATCAATCAAATTTAAAATTAGTTTGACACACACAGTAATATGTTGTAAATTACTATTCGTCAAATAGTAATCAGATTGGAGCAAATACATGACCACTCGACGTGATATTTCAAAAGACATGATCCGTGGCGCAACCGACGGTATCATCCTCAATATTTTGTCCCAGGGTGACTCGTACGGTTATCAAATGGTGCAACAAATTAAACAGCTTTCCAATGGTACCTACGAAATTAATGAGGCGACCCTCTACACCGTTTTTCGCCGACTGAGTAAAAATGGCCTCATCGAAAGTTATTATGGCGATAAAACACAGGGTGGTCGACGCAAATACTATCATATTACCAATGTCGGTACCGAAGAACTCAATCAGTTTCATCAAGACTGGGCATTTGCGAAGGACATTATCACCAAATTAACGACAGGAGTGTTAAAAAATGATTAATGAAGCTCTTATTACCGCTGCCCTAAACCCCATTTTTGCGGGCTATCCCCAAACCGATGATTTGATTGATCTTTACGACGAAGTTAAAACAGATGTCCGCGAGCATGCCCAAGATTTGCTAGACAACCATGACGCCGCTTCCGCCCAAGAAGCTGTCAACATCGCTGTCAAAGAGTTGGGTGATCTGGCTGAACCGCTTCGGCTAATCACTGCTACCCCCGAATCTGAAATTATCGCAACACCCAATTCTCAAGCCACAGTCGATCAAACTTTTTCACCTCAAGCAATTCATCAAATTTTTCTGGACGCTGATTATGGTAATGTCCGAATTACCCCAAGCAGTGATCAACACATTCACATCCGGCAGTTTCAACGGCCGAAAACAGATTCTGGTCAATTACAGATTGCGCTGGTTCAAGATAGCATCCGCCTCACTGTTCCAGCCCCAAGTTGGCTTCAATACATGATTCCATTCCGCCACCCCACATCACTTGTCGAAATTAATTTACCGAGTGATTTCACTGGAACGCTCGATGTAGCTCTAAAATCGGGCTCATTGGTAGCACGTGATCTTGATAATCACACCGATGTAAAACTTAACCTTCGATCCGGCAGCGCCAATCTGTCACGAAGTTCATTCGCGACGCTCAATGTTCGTCTCACCTCTGGTAGTATCAAAACCGATCAGGTGAGCGCCGACCAGTTCACCGTCGACAATCATTCGGGTTCAATCAAAATGAGCAACACCACCGCTCAATTTGATATATTAGCCCACTCGGGTAGCGTCAAAGGAACAACCCTCACCGGAGCAGGCCGCTTCATGGCCCACTCGGGTTCGATTAAACTACACTGGACGCAGATGACCGGCGATATCAATTTAGAGGCTCATTCAGGCTCCATCAAGAGCGAACTACCACTCGATGAACCTTTCAAATTCAACCTCCAAGCAAAATCGGGGACGATTAAAGTCAATCGCCAAGCCATTTTTGATGTCCAGATAATCGGTGCTGCGATCGGAAAAACTGATCCTTCAGCCCAGTACGAAGTCAAAGGCCGGGCCCACTCCGGTACCATCAAAATCGATTAACACGAAATTTACCAAATCGGTTCATTAGCTGTTTACATCACTAACTGATAGTGGGATAATCCTACTTGCTCTGTTTGACTGGCCGGTTAATGAACCGGAATACAAACGCGCTTTGTCGTTTGCAAATACAATTATTGAAACCTATTTATGGAGGAACTTTTATATGGTGCTTAAAGCAATTGGCAAGTACAAATTACTCGTCACTGCCGCATTATTAACCATGCTACTTCAGGTGGGTGCTGCTCTTTGGCAACCCAGCTATATGAAGAAAATCCTGAGTGTCATGGCTAACATGTCGCTATCAACCAACGGGAAAGTTGATAAGATTAGCGATTATGGTGTTGCCCTAATCGGTATCGCGATCATTGGTTTGGTCGGTTCGATTCTCAACACTGTAACGGCCGCTAAAATTTCACAAGCTGTTTCAGCAGATTTACGTGAAATGACCTTTCGCAAAATTCAAACCTTTTCATATGAAGATATCGAAAAATATAAATCCGAAAACTTAGTTGTGCGGATGACTAACGATATCAACCAAATTCAGATGCTCCTGATGATGATTTTCCAAGTTCTCATTCGGGTGCCCCTACTTTTCGTCGGGGCTTTTATCCTGTCAATCATCACGATGCCCCGCCTATGGTGGATTATCGTCGTCATGGTGATCTTAATCATGCTAGTTACCGGTTTTTCCATGAAACTCATGGGACCCCACTTCATGGCCTTCCAAAAATTGATGGATCGGATCAACGGCATTGCCAAAGATAACCTCCGTGGTGCCCGGGTCGTAAAGTCATTTGTTCAAGAAAAGAGCCAAGCAGCGAAGTTCAATAAGGAATCAGATGAACTGATGGGACACAACCTCGCCGTTGGATACGCCTTTTCAACGATGATCCCAGCGTTCACGATCATCTCACAATTGGCAATCTTCGTGGCCATCTTACTGGTTTCCACGTTCATCACCAAGTCCGCTTCGTACGCTCAGGACCAATTGGGCGGTATCATGTCCTTTATTCAATACATGATGCAAATCATGTTCGCCATTATCATGGGTGGAATGATGTCGATGTTTGCCTCTCGTGGTTTAGTCTCAATGGGCCGGATTCGTGAAATCAATGACACCCAGGTTTCAATGACCTTTGACGACGTCGCCGACGAAACACTTGATGGTTCCGTTGAATTTGATCACGTTTCATTTTCATACCCCAATGATGATGCTCCAACTTTGAAAGACATCTCATTTAAGATCAAGCCTGGTCAAATGGTCGGGGTCGTCGGGGCCACCGGAGCGGGTAAATCAACCCTTGCTCAGTTGATCCCACGACTCTTTGATCCAACCGATGGGACGGTTAAGGTCGGTGATAAGGACCTGAAACACGTCTCAAAGGGCACCCTTAAAAAGACCGTTTCGATCGTGCTGCAAAAAGCCATCCTCTTCTCCGGTACCATCGCCGGCAACCTGAAACAAGGCAAGCCCGATGCAACCGAAGAAGAGATGAACCGTGCCGCTAAAATTGCACAAGCCGCTGAATTTATCGATCGGCTGCCCGACCGCTACGACGCCGAGGTGGAAGAACGTGGTAACAACTTCTCCGGTGGTCAAAAACAACGGATGTCCATCACCCGCGGTGTGATCAAGCAACCCAAGATTCTTATCTTGGATGACTCAACGTCGGCATTAGATGCCCGCTCTGAAAAGCTTGTGCAAGACGCCTTCAACCGCGAATTAAACGACACCACGACCATCATTATCGCCCAAAAAATCTCTTCAGTGGTGCACGCTGATACCATCTTGGTGCTTGATGAAGGCCACCTTGTCGCCCAAGGAAACCACAAGGAACTCGTGGCAACTTCCGACGTTTACCGTCAAATTTACGATACTCAAAAAGCAAAGGAGGCTTAAAAAGAATGAACGATACAGCACGTGCAATTAAGTTCTTTTATTTGTACCTCAAAAAATATAAACTTCAATTTCTCATCATTGCCATCTTCATCTTTGCGGCCACCTACCTGCAAGTCGAAGCACCGGTTGTGATGGGGGATGCAATCACCCATTTGACAACCTATGTAGGCGACTTTTTCACTCATCAGCATGCCCATGACGCCATTAAAGCGCTCAAGAAAATCGCTGATGGTGCCAGTCAATCACAAGACTCACTCAAGGCCATTGCCGGCCAACTTAGCCAAGCCAGTGGTCATACCATCACTTGGACATCCCTCACCGATGCTAACGTCCCACAACAGGTACTGGATAAGCTACCAAAGGGAACGACGATTCACAGTCTCCAACAAATGGCTCACATGCCAACTAATTGGAAGCAGCTGACGGACGCTAACGTGCCAGCCAGCATCATCTCTTCTCTTCCAGATGGCACCACAATCCACAGCCTCCATCAAGTCGCAACATCCAATCCGGCCAGCAAACATGATTTCTTTGCGTCCATGTGGAAGCTCCTGGCCTTCTACGTCATGACGGGGATTGCCCAACTGATCTACACGCTCCTCTTTACCCGCATTGTTGCTCACTCAACGAACCGGATGCGTAAAGGCCTTTTTGGCAAACTGGAACGCATGACGATTGCCTACTTTGATAGTCACGAAGATGGTGATATTCTGGCCCGCTTCACCTCTGACTTAGATAACATTCAAAATACTTTGAATCAGGCAGCCGTTAACGTAACAACCAACATTGCCCTGTTCATTGGTATCTTGATTATGATTTTCCATCAAAACGTCAGCATGGCCTGGGTCACGGTTTCCACGACGCCCGTGGCAGTACTCTGTGCCGTCATCATTATCATCCAAGCCAAGCGTTATACCGACCGGCAACAAGCCGAAGTCGGCGACTTGAACGCCTACATGGATGAAAAGATTTCCGGTCAAAAGGCCATCATCGTGGAAGGTCAACAACAAGAAGCCATTGATGGCTTTGTGACTCGCAACAAGAAGGTCCAAAAATCAACCTTTGCGGCACAAACTTGGTCGGGGATGATTTTCCCATTAATGAATGGCTTTTCACTGCTCACCGTTGCCCTCGTAATCTTTTTGGGAACTCGAATTGCGTTGCACGATAACTCACTATCTACTGCCGCAGCTCTAGGTCTGGTCGTAACCTTTATTCAGTATGCTCAACAGTATTACAACCCCATCATGCAAATCTCATCATCATTCGGTCAACTACAACTAGCCGTTACCGGCGCAACGCGCTTGAACATGATGTTTGACGAACCCGAAGAGATTCGGCCAGTAAACGGGCAGTCGTTTGACAGCATTGACGATGGCATTCAAATTGAACACGTGGACTTTGGTTATCAACCTAACAAACCAATTCTAAAAGACGTTAATATTAACGTGAAGAAGGGGCAAATGGTCGCACTCGTAGGGCCAACTGGATCTGGTAAAACAACTGTGATGAACCTGATGAACCGGTTCTACGATGTTGATAAGGGAACCATTCGCTATAATGACACAGATATTCGTGACTTTGACCTCGATAAGCTTCGGGCTAAGGTTGGGATTGTGCTTCAAGAATCCGTTCTCTTCTCCGGGACCATTGCGGATAATATTCGTTTCGGTAAGCCTGACGCCACGATGGATGACGTGATTACGGTAGCTAAAACAACGCATATTCATGAATTCATTGATAGCTTACCTGATAAGTACGAAACCTACGTAGACGACAACAACTCCGTCTTCTCGGTTGGACAAAAACAACAAATTTCGATTGCACGGACAATTTTGACGGACCCTGAGATCTTGATTTTAGATGAAGCCACTTCTAACGTGGATACTGTGACCGAGCAACAAATCCAGTACGCCATGGAAGCCGCCATTGCGGGCCGCACCTCATTCGTGATCGCGCACCGTTTAAAGACCATTTTAAACGCTGATAAGATTGTCGTTTTGAAGGACGGTCAAGTGATCGAAGAAGGAACCCACGATGAATTAGTTGAAGCTAAAGGATTTTATTCAGAACTGTACCATAACCAATTTGTGTTTGAGTAAAAGTGAACATCAAAATTGACCAACATTCTACGAAATCAAGCACCTCAGTATTTCATACAAAAGGCCCAGTTAACAACTGATAAACGTTGTTAACTGGGTCTTTTTATGTCATGTCTTTGTTTCAAACTGCATCCGTTATAAGTTATCCAACTCACAGCTTTTCTTTGGGTGTCAATGTTTGAGTTACCCTCATACATCAACAGAAGTACCATCATGTGTTGATAAACATATATGCCGATTCTCGTTTTGGCGACAAAGTGGAATATATTTTTATGTAACCACTGACGTCAGCCACGTAATTTATAATCCTGTAATAAAAGTCGTAAATCCGAGAAAAATACCCGGAATATTTGCGATGGCCACCGGCCAGTCCTTCTGGCGCTTGATGAGTGCATATGAGACCCATAACATACAATTGATTGATGCAACCAACGGTTGAATTGGATTACCCTTAGATCCATTGAGATTATCAACGATCTGTAATACATAGGATACATACATCATAATCGATACAATAGAAGCCAATTTACCAATTATTGAAACAAATTTTACCATTTTAACATCATTGTTCATCAGCTACTCCGCTTCGTCTATTTTTCACCCCAAAAGATGTATGATCCCGGTAGTACATGACGAATCACATCGTCGATCCTAACCTCAGTTTCAACAGGTGTTTGAATTTCATATCGACAAACTACGCCTTCTTTAATCCATTTAGAAGTAATTCGTCCAAATTTTGATTCGAACGACACCTCACACCAATCAAGATCACTTGTGGGCTTAGGAGCAATTATTGCCTTTTCAAATCCAGGCTTTAGAGGTTGAATCCCTCCCATCACTTCATACATCCAATCAATAACAGAACCATACGCATAATGATTAAATGAATTCATGTCCGTACTCCACATCGATCCATCTTCCTTCAAACTATCCCAATGCTCCCAGGTAGTTGTTGCCCCCTTGGTGACAGAGTAGAGCCATGAAGGATACTCTTGCCGTAACAGTAACTTGTATGCTTCTTTCTCATATCCATTGTTGCTCAAGGCATGCAGAATATGTGGTGTACCAATAAATCCAGTAGCCATCTTTCCATGATTCTTATGAATAAGTTGGACCAATTGTTTCGCAACTCGATCTGGATCTTTTGCCAGTCCATATTCCAAGGCAAGCACACATTCCGTTTGGGTGTAGTATTTTGGATATGCTGTTTGAAAATTTTTTTTGATCAAATCACGCAAACGTACAAAATTATCAGTATTTTTCTTTAAAACATTCCCAGCTTTAACAACCAGATCGGTAGAATGAAAATAATACGCCGTTGCGATTAAATCATCTCGGCTTGAACCTTTATAACTTCCCTCAGGTGAATCAAGACCTAGCCAATCTCCAAAATTCGCTGCCCCTGTCCATAACCCTTTATCGTTCGTTGTTTCAGTAATGTAATTTATCCATTGCTTCATAGCATCAAAATTTTCGGATAAAATTTTAGGGTCACCGTATGTCATATACAACTGCCAAGGAACAATTGTCATTACATCTCCCCAACCAGCACTGACATTTTCATCGTTTAAGTAGTCTGGAGAAACATCATAAATCGCGCCCAGTTCACTCTGTTCACTACGTACATCCCCCAACCATTTTTCAAAGAATCTATTTACGTTAAAATTATAAGTTGCAGCTTTGATAAATGCCGCTGCATCACCGGTCCATCCCAAACGTTCATCTCGCTGAGGACAGTCTGTGGGAACATCCAGATAATTATCCTTCTGGCTCCAGAAAATGTTAGATATTAATCTATTTAAAGCCGGCTTTGACGTCAAAATTGAACCAGTTCGTTTGAGTTGCGAATATACCGCAATTGCTTTGAAATTTTCCTTTTGAATTTCACCTGGAAATTCATCAATACGAATATAGCGAAAGCCGAAAAATGTTAGTTGTGGATGCCAGGTTTGGCTGCCATCTTTACATACATAGGTAACCATCGCCTTGGCACTACGGTAATTCCCATTATAAAAGTTTCCATTTTTATCCAAAATTTCGCCGTGAATGAATTTGACATGATCACCAGATCGAGCGTCCAATTCAATTTGCACATATCCAGTAATTTCTTGACCAAAATCGACTACGGCAGAACCATTACTATCTTTGAAAATTCTCGCAGGGGAAATTTGTTCATGTTCTCGAATCGGCTCTCCAACCTGCAAAATTAACTTCGGCGTTGATAATGGGTATCTGATTGCTGTTCCAATTATTTCACTTTTAGTAGTTGCGTCGTAAATCTCACCATCATAAATTTCACTGAATTTTACCTGACTTGATTTAACTGACCAAGAATCATCTGTTCCGATTACAGCACGACTATGATCAACGTAATCGATAATAATGTTTGCAGTTAAAGCAATTTCACGCTTATATCGCGCCTTTTTCTCCTTCGTATCCACCCATCCTGGCATCGGGGAACTATACCAACCACGACCGACGACTACTTTAATCGTATTCTTTTTTTCAATAAGATGAGTAATATCATAAGTCTGATATTGCACACGTTTTTCATAATTAGTCCATCCAGGCGATAACACATCTGCCCCCACACGCTTGTTATTAATTTCTGCTTTATACACACCCAGCGATGAGATTTCCAAACTTACTGTCTGAACCGGCTTATTAATTTCAAACTGTTTTTCAAAAACTGGACAACTATTTTGCAGACCATATTTACTTGTAATCCACCCCAAATTTAGTTGGCTTTGCATTCATCTCAATCCTCTCACCTAGTATTTACTCGTAATCATCTGGAGACCAATCATCGTGCCAATCAATGAATGCCATATCTCCTTGTTCTGAAGAGTGTTCAAAGCGAATCGGTAGCCAAACATAGTTTGCAATTGACGTATTCCGATGAGCTTCGTCTTGTAGATCTTTTCCAGGTATGCCTTCATACCCTTCAGAAAATTGAAGTCGAAATTCTTCTGCATATTTCTCGTACGGAATATTCATGTCATTTGGTAACCATCGATCGGCACATGCAATATACAAATCTTTCTTTCCTTGAACTTTGAACACCGACGAAACCTGAGAATGAAACGAAGTGTTCGATGTATCTGATTCATGCGGATTCCCAAGTACTGTGTAAGGCCCATGCCAAGTGTCAGCTATCGCAATTTCCGAAGGATTGGGTAAATATCCCGTCGTACCTGAAGTTAACAAGTAATGTTTACCTTTCCGTACAAAATGTGCCGTCGCTTCCCGCACATAAGGCGGCTGAGCATGTGGAAAATGAGTCGTGTAGTACCCTGTAACATTTAAATAATCATCAGTAAGGTCCGCACATATTGTTTCACAGTGAACCCTTTCAAAGTAATAGTATGCCTTACCATCGGGAGCAACTGCCAAATCAAAATCACCGGCCGACATTCCTAATGGTCGAATTCCTTCATTCACAATTGTGAATGGTCCCAAAATTGAATCGGAAATCAGATTCGTAAGTGTTTGAGTTCCATCGGTATGCATTATTTTGATCCAGCAAACAAATTTCTTCGTCTTTTCGTTGTAAATAATATGTGGTCGATCCTGCATTGATTTTGGATTTAGGGAAGAATTCAAATTTTTCTCATCAGGTTTGATTATCAAACCTTCATTCTTCCAATTACATAGATCTTTTGAAGAATAACAACGAATTCCCCAGGTCCAAATATCTGAGTCGCCGGTTGTAAATTCCTTATTTTCACCATACCAATAGTAAGTGTCACCCACGTACATAACTGAACCACCATGTGCTTGTATTCTGTTTCCGTCGCTATCTAACCAGATCTTACCAGGAGTTATTGAGTTACGCATCGTTTTCATCTCCTAACACAATACTATCGGCATAAAGTGCCCGATCCTTTCCCTGAATTAATTTTGTATTGCTTATCTTAAACTTATCATTTAAAACAACTTCATCCGCGTTTTTATTGATCGAAACAATGATGTCACCAGTCTCTACACACCAATTCATATCTTCATCTAGGAACGCCAGTTGACTGGCTTTTAGGATAAATTTAACTGTTTTTGATTGGCCCACACGTAAAAACACCCTCGTGAATCCAGCCAATTCCGTAACTGGGCGAGTCATTGATGCATATTTATCAGTTACATACAATTGGACAACTTCAGTTCCATCCAATTGACCCACGTTACTAACATCTACACTAATGTTTACACATTCATCTGATGTAATCTCTGATTTATCAATTACTAAATTTTGATATTTAAATTCTGTGTAGGACAAACCATGTCCAAAATAATATCTAGGACGGTGAGAAATATCAACATAATCTGAAAAACCCACGCTCTCACCTTGATGATACGAAGAACCATTCAAATGATTGTAATGTACTGGAATTTGTCCGGCATTTCGTGCGACTGAAACTGGCAACTTTCCACTTGGATTTGTTCGACCAAACAAAATATTTTCCAATGCCTGTGAACCCATTTCGGCGGGGCTCCATGCTTCCAAAATTGCATTCAATTTACTGTCTGCAGCGTCACTTGAAATTGGTCGACCGTCAAAATGAACACCCACAAGAGGAATATTTAACTTAGAAATTGCTTCAATAAATCGATCCTGACATTCGGGTAAATTGATATTTGTACTATCAATGCCCTCACCTGTTGTTGCTACTGATCCCGTACCATATTTACCTCCAAGAGTCATAATTACAACATCGGCACCTCTAGCTTTATCAATTGCAGAATCAAAGCCGCTATAATCATTTCCTGCTATGTCATATCCATGTTCGTATTTAATTTCAATTTCAGGAAAATCTTTTTGTAATTGTTCCAATAAATTAGGAACACTGGGGTTTAACTTTTTAAACACTGTTTCGAATTTTTCATTGTCTCTTTCGACCTTGCTCCCAGGGATAGTATTTACCTTGATACTTCCATCGTTCTTAGTTTCAAGTCCCGCCATGGTTGCAATTGCAGCAAGATTGCCTTCCAGCATACTGAAATGCGTATAACCATTAAAATAATATCTTGCAGACTCAGCGTGTGGACCTACGACCAATATCTTCTTTGTTTTTGAAGAATCAATTGGCAACACTCCATCATTTTTTAGCAAAATCATAGATTCTTCGCTAGAATCCAATGCTACTTTCTTGTCATTCGGGACACTAAAGTTTTCTTTCAACTCATCACCGCTCAATGAATACGGCTTTTCAAACAGTCCCATTTCAAATTTCGCCTTCAAGACTCTAAATACTGCTCGATTCAAAATTTCAATATCAGCCTTATTTTCTTTAAACCATTTTCCCAACTCATCGTTAAAACACTGCTTGAAATGCAATTCCATATCCAAGCCTGCCGTCATAGCTTTAAGTCCTGCTTCAGTGTATGTGTTACCGATTTTTTGAACACTATGAGCGTTGCTGATGGCAACGTAGTCTGAAATAGTTAAACCATCAAATCCCATAGAATTACGTAACAAACTCGTAAGCATTGGTCTAGACACAGATGTAGGTAATCCATCTACCGACGCGTAACAAGGCATAATACCTCGTATATTTCCCAACGAAATAGCTGCTTGAAACGGTTTGGCATAAACTTCCTGTACAACTCGTTGAGATTGTTCATTTTCTGCACCATGAATTCCACCAAGCGTACTTTGCGACGCTGCGAAATGCTTTGCCACTGCTTGCGTTGTTCTACCAAAACTACATTCCTGCAACCCCTTAACCATCGCGGTACCCATGGCAGATACTAGAGTAGGATCTTCTCCATAAGATTCACCTTGTCGACCCATTCTTGAATCTCGTGTTACATCAAGAACTGGTGCCAAAGTATTCGTGATTCCTAGCGCACGCTCTTGGCGTCCTACAATTTCTCCGATGTTGTGCTCCAAAATTGGATTCCAGGATGAACCTCTCCCAATCCCTGAAGAAAAACTTGTTGCACCAGATATATAAGCACCAGATAGTCCCTCCATATGAAAAATTGCAGGTATATGAAAACGACTATTTTTCAGAACAATTTTTTGTGCCGAGATCTGCATTTTAACGTCATCTTCAATATTGTAGTTGTTGCGCATTTCAAGAGCACTGATCTGTCCAACACCAAACGGAAAATCTTTTTTTAGTCCATCAAAATTATCATTCTTAGTCATAAAATAGCAGTTAACTTGTGCCATTTTCTCTGCGACTGTCATCCTATTTAATAAATCGGTGGCCCTTTCTTTTGCGCTTAATTCTTTGTTCAAATATCTTTTCATATTAACCCCCTACTTATCGCGTTTGATCAACAGGATAAGTCCTGCACCGACGAGGCAGATTACCATGACAGTTGGGAAAATCATCTTGTAACCCATTGATGCAATAATTGCTCCTGCCAATAACGGTCCAACAATCTGTCCAAGCGTATTAGCAAGATTCAAAATTCCTAAGTCTTTTGCAGCTGTTTGTTCATCTGGTAAAACTGCAACAGTCAGAGCTTGATCGACTGCATTATATGCGCCATTGAAAATCCCGTTAATGAACGTAAACACCATCATGGTCCATGGGTGAGCATCAAAGAACGGGAAGAAGGCACCAAATCCTACCATCATCATACAAATTGCAACTGGTAATTTATAACGTCCAATTTTATCTGCAAATGGTCCGGCAATAACACCACAAATGACACCAGTAATCAGCATAATCGTTGAAATTAATGAAATTGTTGAAGCTGTTTTCCCGGTTCCGAGATGCATATAATCTGTCAGGATATACAATTGAAATCCCGTAATCATGTTAAGTGCTGAAGTGAACATTAAACGTCCCGATAACGCCAAATAAAAATCATGTGCACCCTTAATGGGAAGAGCAAATGTTTTAAAGATGCTTGATGCCTTATTCAACTTTTCGCGAGGCTCATCCACATTTCCCGGTTCTTTGATGAGAAGCAAAGCGATAACTTCAAATAAAATTGCAACACCAGCAAAAACATAAATTCCAAAATTAATATGAATGATAAAATGCGCAGCAATCAATCCAGCACCGCTATTACCAAGCGTGGCAGCAATACCAACAAATGATGAGGCAGTCCCACGATGCTCTGGTGCAACCCTGTCAGGAATAAACGCAGCGAGTGAAGCAACACAACTATTTAACGCAATCTGATAAAGAGCATAAAGTACCAACATCATTTGAATTGATGTCGAAATTGAAATTAGGTAAAAGAAAATAATTGTGAAAACAGTCCCACCGATAATCCATGGTGTTCGCTTGCCAATTTTGGTTCTTGTTCGATCTGATAATGCACCAACAATAATGTTAGAAATTGCAGCAACCACCATCGCCGTGGCAGAAAAAGTTGCTACCCAAGCAACTTTATGCGAAGGATCAATTTGCCCTATTTTTGCTGGTAATAATGTAATTGCTAAACCACAGTATGGAATCAGCCAACCCAAGCAACCGATGAGCAATCCAAATCCTAAATGAATGGGAAATCTTTTCTTGGGAGCTTCTGCAACTTTGTCCATAATAACTATCCCCTTAATTATTTGTCGTAAAACGACTAACAAAAACTATTTTTTTAATACAACTCTGATAATGGTACTTAATTTTCAACATGTTGAAATGTATTATTAATACAAATCAAATATAGCGCTTACAATTTTGTGATACAATGTCATAAAGTTGATGTTTAACTATCAAAATATACTATTTGATTGGAATCAATAATGGAAAATTCAAAAATTAAACTTCTTAATAATTCAATAAACAAAATATTAAAATCAGAATTAGTCACTGACATGCGTGAGTACTATGCCCAACTACCAACCACTATCATAGAAGATCAAACTGTATACATCTTCGATGGACTAATTCCTAAAGAACTAAACTTTAAAATTGCAAAACACGACCGGTTTCTCCCAGTTCCAACGCACATTCATACATTTATCGAACTCAATTATATTTATTCGGGAACGTGCAATCAGATTATTGATGGCAAAAAGGTTCAATTGCATCAGGGTGATTTAATCATTATTGATACTGAAGTACCACATTCCATTGCGAAAACTGATGTTAATGACATTATTATTAATATATTAATTAGAAAAGAATATTTCTCATCAATGTTTTTTGAAAACCTTTCGAATAATGGAATTATTTTTGATTTTTTGTTGAACGCTATTTCATATACCACCACTCATAATCAATACATTGTATTTCACACCAATAAAAATAACCACTTGAAAGAAGATATTCGACAAATACTCTGGGAAACTTATTTTCCAACAGTTTGTTCATACCCTTTTATCGAAAATTATTTAAATTTATTGTTTATAGATTTGCTACGAGTATTTGAGTATGACGCACATAACAATTCCAGTATCAAAAACCATGCTTTTGAACAACGAATTGATGTGCTTCGGTACATCGAGGATAATTTTGATACTTGTACCCTGAAAAGTGTTTCAAGCCATTTTAACTACAGTCCCAACTACCTCAGTACCTTTATTCGAAAAAGTACCGGTAAAACATACAGTCGATTAATTCGTGAATATAAAATGGCTAAAGTATGTTTTTATTTAGCTAATACCAATACTCCCGTTGATGAAATTGCCGAAAAGTGTGGCTTCTCAAATCTCACATTTTTTTATAAAAAATTCAACGAGATATATGAAAAATCACCGAAAGAGTACCGTGCAACTAACCGATAATACAATTCTGTTTTATGTGTTATTTATCCCCTTTCAATCCGTTCTTTGAACTGATAATCGAGCGACGGCTTATTCGCAGTTGTTGGAAATGCTTTTAATTTGGCACCAATCATTGGTTACGAAAAAGCACAATTGTAGATATCCAATAACCTATCATTTATTAGATATTTACTGATCAAAGGATACACAGTGACTTACTTGGCTACTGTGTATTAGCACAAAAGCACGCTGATTTAAATCAGCGTGCTTTTTTATAATCTAAAGCGTTAAGATTACAATTCCAACTTTGCTTCCAACGCCTCCGTCAAAGTGGCCGAAAAATTGATTCCCTGTTCCTTGGCTCGTTGCGCTAAGTCTGAGGGAACCGTCACATTTTTGCGAACTGTTGGTCGTTTAACCTGCGATTTAATAACGTTTAAATCGACCATCACTAAGACGATCAACTGATGTTTATCTTGTTGAATCTTTTCAATCGGTGTTATTTTAGGTAAAGTACGCTTGTTGTACAGGGCCAGTCCCAACGCCTCTTGACCGTGTTGTACTGCTTCTGTAACCGAGCTACCAAATGATAATGCTTCTGGGACATCTACAAATTCAATATCAAAAGTACCATTTTCATCTGGTGTAATTAACGCCGGATAGGTCACTAAATTTGGTTTTTTCATTACAATTTTCCTTTCACCACAATACTAATCAATATTAGTTTACTTTCGCGATTCTTTTCAATAATTCTATATCGCACACATAAAAAATAAAGGTAATTGATTCCGGATGGTGAAGTCAATTACCTTTATTTTCTGTGTTATTTTTTGTATTTATGCCTTGTGGGCGTGGCCCTTCGACTTCGCATTGTTTTGACCGTAGTAGGCGTTAGC
>NZ_AYYY01000024.1 GCF_001436295.1 Paucilactobacillus vaccinostercus DSM 20634
CTTTGGAAAAATTGTGAGCGTCAATTAACCACCAGTCTGCAAATGGTCGTTTTAGCTTTTTTAGCACTATTACTTAAGAGATTTTAGACAGCTTCTAAGTATTTTGACATTAACAGGCTTCTCAATGATCATTGAGAAGCCTGTTACTATCTTTATCTAAGTGTGGATTACGTGATAAGTCACAACGATTAATTACAGCCTAAGATAATCAGAAGAACAATTCCCATTCTAACGTTAGCAAAGGGCCCATTTCTAAATACAAAAAAGCCCCATGGACGATTGCACGTAGAAGTTATGGAAACTGAGTAAATACCCATACTTTAACCAAGCCCAAAAATTAATTAAATTGAATAACTTCACTTTTTAGACAATCTTATTGGCTATTAGTCACTAGAACTCAGATTGGTAAATTAATTGATAACATTGGTGCTCTTAAAATGATATCAAATAATAAAAAATTATGTTACAATTCCACTTAGAAGGGAAGTGTTTATTATGTTAGGAAAAAGCGCAGATTTAGGAGACTACGGTCCAGCACCCTTTGCACCTGATTTAAAATCGGCTGCTTTGGAAAATGAAAATTATCGAACTACTTTGTGGACCGGGGATCATTTTCAAATCACATTAATGGCTATCCCAGCCGGAGGTGGTGATATTGGTATGGAAATTCATCATGGTAATGATCAACTTATTTACTTAGTAGCCGGTATTGGCCACGTTAAAATGGGGAAAGATAAAGATCATTTAACAGTTGATCAGGAAATTCATCCGGGAGAGGCTGTAGTTGTTCCTGATAACACTTGGCATAACGTGATCAACGCTGGAAAACAGACCATGAAGGTCTTCTCTATTTATTCACCGGTCAAGCACCAAAAAGGAACTAATGAAGCCACTAAAGCCGATGCAATTAAGCAGGAGGGCCCTCTGGAGGGTACTGGTGAATAAGACAAATTATTTATCAAAAGATATGATTTATGTCAAGAACTAATGGTATTATTTGATAAATAATTTGAATTAGAATTTTTTCTGAACTATGCAATTAATAATTCTTTAGTTGCATTTAGCAATCGGGACTTATACAACCGAAAGAGTGGAACATAGTTCCACCCTTTTAATTTCAAAATATGTAAAGAGCTGTTATAAAAATTTTTAGTGGAATTTTTATAACAGCTCTTTATTTTTTACACTTGAATTTACACTTTAAGTGCAACACTAATTAAATAAAGAATGGCCCATGGC
>NZ_AYYY01000025.1 GCF_001436295.1 Paucilactobacillus vaccinostercus DSM 20634
GAACGTAAGTTCCCTATAATATTATAATGAAAACACTGCGAAAAATCGTAGAGCTAGATGAGGTTACAATAAAAAAATGGAAATCATATCAGACCATGTTCACACGTTGATAAGTTTCAATTCCCACTAATATCGTGAAAGCATTTAAGAGCACACTCTGCACGCATTTTTTCGAAAGGCACCCGAACTAAAGCAACAAAAATTCTGGAGGGAGGCTATCTATGATCTCATAGTTACTACATGAATACCCTAGGTGATATAAGCAAAGATGCTACGAATCAATATATCCAAAATCAAAATAAAAACGCCTTACGGCGTTAACACATGGGCATTCGTCTACCTGATTAAAATCAGAAGATTTCTGCCATATTTATTATTAAATTATCGACTTAGAAAAACGTCTTGCTGACAATAATCACAAACGTCAATAGAATCACAGATGAAATACCGGCAGCTAAGAAGGCGTTTTTGCCCCGATGAAGAATTACCTTGAAGTTGACACTCATCCCGAGTGCAGCCATGGCCATCCCCAATACAAGGTACGCAATCTTTACAAGCCCATTCAGCGCTTCGGTCCCCATTGGTACAAAGGTCCCAATCACACTGGCCAAGATGAACCCAGCCATGAACCATGGAATTGGCAATTTTTGCTTTCCAGCAGTTGCCGGATTATCCTTGTTCACCTTGTGTTGATACCAAACACCGATAATAAACGCCGCTGGGGCCAACATCAGAACCCGTGATAGTTTAGTAATAATAGCGGTATCCAAACTAACTGGGCCACCAGCACCACCCGTTGCAACGGCATGGGCAATTTCATGTAGTGAACCACCAGCCATAATACCGAACTGGGTGGGTGTCATATGCAGTAACGGCTTGAGGCCAATTTCAATCAAAGTAAAGACCGTTCCCAAGATGGCGACAATGGCGACAGCCAATACTTCGTCCTCACGTTTTTGATCAGCTTTATCTTCGCTCACCTGAATTTGGGGTGAAATTCCCATAACAGCCGCTGCACCACAAATTCCAGTCCCACTTGCTGCTAAGATGGATAGTTGTTCGCTAACCCCCAACTTCCGCGCAATATTATAGGTTAAGATAATCGTCCCGGTTACCACGACAATGGCTAAGGTAATCGTCTTCACCCCCGCCTGTGCGAGTTGGATGAGGTTCAGTTTAAATCCTAATAGAATAATTCCTAAACGCAGGAACTTATTTGAAATAAATCCAATCCCCGCCTTCGACGATTCAATTGCTGGTTGATATACCTGAAGTAACATTCCCAAGATCAGTGAAATCACCAGCGCACCAATAATTGCAAAATACGGTAAGCCCGCCAACATTGTCCCAATCGCCGAACAGATCAACGTTAATACAGCGGCTAAGTAAAAACTGCGTGTCCGCATTACACCAAAAGCTAACATATTATTTGTCTCCCCTCTCTTATTTACGTTTCATATCTTAGCATGATTCTATGATAAGTAAAAATTAGTATTTTTTGTGTTAATATAAGGACAGCTTATAAGGAGATGACACGATGCTTGATAAACGATACCAAACACTTGATTTAATTGCCGAAACCCGATCCTTTACCAAGGCTGCCGAAAAGCTCTTCATCACACAGCCAGCGGTCTCCCAACAAATTCGGAGTCTAGAAACGGAACTCGGCTTCCCCCTCATCACAAAGGTACACAACCATATCGAAATGACGCCAGCCGGCCAATCGTTGGCCGACTACGCTCATCAAGTACAATTGGAAAGTACCAAAGTTCTCAAACAAGTTCACTCCACAACCGATCAACGACCGATTCGGCTTGGCTGCACATTATCGCTTAGTTCTTCAATGCTGCCACAGCTGGTCACCCAGCTCAGCACCATGAGTCCACTCATCACCACCCAAGTTGCCAATACGGGAGCCATCTTATCCGCACTTCGGAATGGAACTATCGATTTCGGCCTCGTTGAAGGAAATTTTAATAAGGAAGAGTTTGATGCCATTCACATCCTAGACGAACCATTTGTCGGGGTTACAAGTGCCCATCATCCACTCGCCCAACTAACCCACGTCACCCTTGACGATCTCATTGATGTTGCCCTGCTCATTCGGGAATCAGGATCTGGCACCCGTAATATCTTTGCCAACTGGTTAGCTACCCAAAACTACCGCGTTCACGACTTCCATCAAATTATCGAAATTGGGAATCCGTCTCCCATCATAAAGCTACTCCTCAGTGGGTTCGGTGTAAGTTTCATGTACCGATCACTTGTGCATCACGAATTAAAAAACGGGCAACTCATTGAGTTACCCGTCACTGATTTTTCAATTCAACATCCAATTAATTTGGTCTATCTAAAGGACAGTTATTTCGCCGAAGACTATCAACAAATTGCAACCTTGATTCAGCCTTCCTCTTTCACAGAAACGCGTGATCGTAAACCGAGCGCCGCCAAAAAGTCAAAGTAGTCTTCAAGTGACACCTGTTGACTACTTCTTAATAGATGGAACACACCACCCAGTGTATCACTCAGATACCCAGAATCCATTAACCCATTACGCAGGTAAAAATCATAACGCCGCTGACGATCAGTTCGGTTATTTGCATGAACATCAAGAACTTCGCTCTCTAAAATAATCCCGTTCATAAAGCGCTGTGTCAGATACGAAATCGCCTGTGATCCCAGTCCATCTCCGCGCCGATCAGGATCAACCGCTAGATAAAGGATAAAGGCCTTGCTATCGTCAACACTGACAACATAGTAAACAATGCCGATATTCGTCTGGTTTTGCTGAATAAGTGCAGCGTGCGCCCGACTACTTGGATCATCACTAAGCATGTACAGCTTGTCCGTACGCATCTGTTCCGCCGCAGGAAATGAGTCTTCATAAATTTGCGTCCAGTACGCACGTTGGTTCCCCACCGGGGTTAAAGTAATCATTTGATTGAACTCCTTTATTATTTCGTTACGTTAATTATAACGAATATGATGTGGGAAAACGATTAATTTAATTTCAACCATAAAAAAAGGGCTGCTAATCTGTTCACAGTCCCGTTCATGATTACGTTAATCAGCTGTATTTAAGTCGTGTTTGATTTGTGTCGTCGAAACGCCCTCGGTCCGCGGCAAGTAAATGACATCGTAGTATTGTTTTAAATCATCAAACTGACCAGTCCAGTCATTGCCCATCACCAAGGCATCAACATGGTATTTTCGGGCGTCACTTACCTTTTGATCCCAGGAGGTTTCGGGGATGACCAAATCTACATATTTGATTGCCTCTAACATGAATCGTCGATCTTCATAACTCGTGTAGGCCCGTTTCCCCTTCACTGCGTTAAATTCATCAGTCGCCAAACCGACAATTAATCGATCACCATAGGAAGCAGCCCGTTGGAGTAACCTAATATGTCCCTTATGTAATAGGTCAAAGGTGCCATAAGTAATAATTGTTTTCATAATAATCACTCCTCATATAGTGTTATATAAGACGGGGTATCTTTTGTAGTATAACATATAGAATAAAATAAGTGGTGTTTACACGCTCTTAAGGGCCACTACCATAAACTCAAAGAAATATTTAAAATCGCCTTAATTTTATATTTTTACTCCCATAACTAAGCCTAGGCGGGTATAATAAACGAGAATGTTCCAAAAATCATAAAAAATACGAGGCATAATTAACTAATGGATCAAGAAGAGACCCGGGTCAACAGACGCCGGAACACACATAATCATAAACAGCAAAAGCCCCAGAAGCATCAACATCATTGGATTCGCTGGGTGGTCGGCGTTGTCGCTATCCTCCTCTTAGCCGCTGTTGGGTACGAATACCATAAGGTGCACTCTACGGCTACTGGTATCTTCAGTAATAGTAGCAGTAAGGTCAGCAAGAAATTGCAAGAAGGTAAACCCGTATCCGTTCTTTTGATGGGCCTTGATACCGGTGCACTGGGTCGCGCAAATACTGGTGGTAACACCGATACACTTGAAGTTGTGACCGTTAACCCGAAAAAGGAAACCATCACGATGACCAGTGTGCCGCGTGATACGCTGGTCAAGGTCAAAACCTCTAAGGGGGCCGACTACGTTAAGATCAATGCCGCCTACGCCATTGGCGGTCCCAAGCAAACCGTCAAACAGGTTAAAGAACTGCTAAATATCCCAATTGATTACTACGCGATTGTTAACATGGGCGTCCTCAAGAAAGTCGTGAACGCGGTTGGCGGTGTAACCGTTGATAATCCATTTGCCTTTACGTATGAAGGTCACCATTTCCCTAAAGGAAAACAAAAGTTGAATGGAAATAACGCTCTGAAATACTCACGGATGCGTTACGATGATCCTAATAACGATTACGGTCGTCAAAAACGACAACAACAAGTGATTAAGTCAGTCATCAAGGAGTTAAAGGGTCTCGGTTCAGTTAGTGCTGTGAACAAAATTTTAGATGCCGCTAAACAAGGTGTGCGAACCAACATTCCAATTAATAGTTTAGCAACGCTATACGCTAACTACCACAAGTCAATGAAACATGTTAAGACCTATCATTTCCAAGGATTGAATGCGACGATCAGTGGCACATCCTTCCAAATTGCATCACCAAAGGAAATTAATCGTGTTTCTAAACTAATCCGTCATGCTTTAGGATTGAAGTACACTAAGGTCACTAATAATGAAACTGCCATGTACGACGGACAATCAAACTATGACGGTATTACCAATGTTGATTTCATCCTGCCCAACAACGCAGAATATAACGTTGCAGGCAGTGGTTCTTCAAGTTCAAGTAAGTCGAGTTCAACTAAATCGACATCTACGACCTATGGCACACACTCTGGTACAACTGGATCAACGACTGGTACCACAGCCAGCAAGTCGACAGGGACTGGTACCACGGGTACAACGACCTATGGCAACTATACCACTCGTCATGTAAGTGGCACTGGTACAACAACGGGTGCCACTAGCACGAGCGGAAACACCGGTACAGGTACTGCAACAACTACAACCGGTGGAACCACAACTGCTACTGGTACGGGCACGACCACCGGTACGACTGCTGGTGCTACTAGTAACTAAGTTTTTCTCTTGTTCCAGCCTACGTATTAAAAAATCCCTTTACATGTTCTCAAGTGAAACAGCACAATTCACTTGAGAATCTGTAGAGGGATTTTTATTACATATTTTAATGTCACTTCGTAAGCACCTGTGAATAGCGGCGATAAAATGTAGGAAACGACATTTTGGTGCCGCTATTGACAAGCACCCAATAACAGACCGACTATAATTGTAAATAGCAGCGGTTAAGTTAGTGCCGTTTTCATTTAGTCATTTTTAAACGAACTTGAATATTTATCTTTTTCAATCTCAAATCGCGGTCTCTTTTTGGTTTCGGTAAAAATCTTTCCAATATACTCCCCAAGTACACTCAATGCCAATAATTGAACACCGCCAATAAACCAAATTGAGATCATTAGGGATGACCATCCAGGTGTTACGTTTCCTAAGACATGACTAACAAGTGTATAAATCATCAGACCTACACTCATTAACACTATCAATACACCTAAATACATTATCATTCGAATCGGTGCAATTGAAAATGAAGTAATACCATCCATTGCAAAACTCAGCATTTTTTTCAGTGGATATTTGGAAGTGCCAGCAAATCTTTTTTTTCGAGCATAGTACACTTTAGTGCTCTGGTATCCAATCAACGGAACAATACCTCGTAAAAATAAATTACGTTCAGAATACTTAAGTAACCCCTTAATAGCGCGATTACTCATTAAACGATAATCGGCATGATTAGGTATCATATCAACACCCATTTTTTTCATAGTTCCATAAAATAACTCGGCAGTTTTACGTTTAAAAAACGTGTCCGTATCACGATTATTACGAACAGCATATACTACGTCATTCCCATTACTGTATGCCTCGACCATTCTGGGAATGATATTAACATCATCTTGAAGATCTGCATCGATTGTGATTGCCATATTAGCATGTTTTGAAGCCATTTCTAAACCAGCCAATAGTGCATTTTGATGACCAAAATTCCGACTAAATTTCAATCCTGTCACAATTGAGCTCTCATCACTTAATTGCTCAATAATTGACCACGTATTGTCATAACTGCCATCGTCAACATACAATATTCGACTATCTGAACCGATTAATTTTTGTACAATCTGATCATTAATTATGGACGTAAGTTGCTTATTTGTCTCCAATAAAACCTGTTCTTCGTTGTAGCATGGAACTACAATTGTTAAGTTACTAAGCATTGTTTATCCTTTCCCAAAAGTGGTTCTCGAATTTATCAAGCAATAGATTTAAATTAAAACACTTGTAACAAGTATAGCAGTTTCCCTTTTCAAGGTTTTCCACTCTTCTAGTAGTTGCTATGCTACTCTCAAGAATACCCTATTGCTTTATTCATATCGATCAAGTTGCGTCCCCAAAAAGCATTTATCATAGTTTACATAAGACATATCATCTTGTGGTTAATTCTTTCATAGATTGAGTGTCTTTAACACTCCTAGTTCTAATTCCTAATATAAAATCGGTAAAATCATAGTGTGTAAATGCCACTAATCGATTAAACATGCACCAAAAATAGAACTTCGTGTCTCTCAAATTTTATCATCGTCATGAATATTAACAAAATTACTAAAAGACTTTTTGCTTCTAAAGTCTTTTCTAAAAAAGCAAATCCAAATAAGTCCTAATATGCTTGCTAATGTTACAAGAATTGAAATCATATCCATTTTTGACATTGAATACTTTACCGTATACGTATCAGAATTATGCTTTCCAGTTTTCAATTGAATTAACCCATTGGAGGATTCATCTATTTTCATACGATTTTTACCAACCATTACAACAACGTTATCATAATAAGCAAACGGTAATTCAATTACAGCATTACTAGAAATTCGATGTTTTAAGTGAAATTTAATACTACTTTGATCCGTATTTCTTGCAAAATGAACGATCTTTCCATTTATATATCCGTTTCCATTAATTATGTTGTTCAAATTCTTTATAGCCTTTCGAGGCGTATATTGATCCAAATAATATCCGGAAATATTAGTTTCTCTATTTATATTTTTTGAATCAAATGTATACTCACTTTGGTTCGAATCCGGTGAATTCACAAGAGCAACAACACTTGAATACCAAGGTACAACAACTAATCCTATCAATATAACAATTTGCATACCACTATGATGGTTGATATGCGCAGAATCTTCAATAGTATCGATTATTAAATTCGCACCAACAAAAGATAGTAATAACGTTCCGATGCTTAAAATTCTAAATGGAAATTGAATTACATTAATCGGTGTATTATCAAAAAGACTCCAAGGAAACAATGATGAAGCCATCAAAAAAATTAAAATACCAATCCAAAATAGAATGTAATTTAATTTATTCATTTTTTTTAAGTTCATTACACCAAAAACACAAATAGCCACACAAACGAATCCGATACCATAATAGTTAGAAAAATTTACATTACGTAAAACATTATTATCCAAACTAGACATCAAAATTTTTGAAAAGGCACCAGGCGAAAAGGGCATTTTTGATGGTTGCGGAAATTTTTGCATCAATTCTTGTTCTAGGAACGGTATTAAATACGCAGCAGAACATAGAACAGTAGCAATTACAGCTTTGATCATAGATAGTAGACGAGAAATTTTCCCATTTATGTTCCAAAATGAACACAGGAAAACTAACGCAAAAAATAATGTGACTATAAAAGTACTTAACACATGGGAAAAAATTAATAATGTCATTCCAAGTGTAAGAAACGGCCAATTTTTTCTATTACCAAACATAACTTCATAAAACCCATACAAACTAATGGGTAGGAATACTGTTGCTAAAAATTCTCCCAAAGCAAATCGTGTGTAAATATCAATGGTTCTGTATGTGGCAAATACATACAGAATAGAAAACAGCAACGCCTTTTTATCACTACTCGTCATTCTTTTTCCGACGAAGAAAGTGACCAAAAAAGTCAGCCAAGTATAAAACGCAATTCCAAGATATATCGCTGCAACTGGACTAACTATAAATCTTAACAATGCAAATGGAATTAAAGTAAACCAAGGATAAAATAAATTCACGGGATATCCAATTTTTGCGAAAGTATGTGTACTTAATACTGGAAAAAAATTCCCTTCTTTGAAGTTTTCATAAATTTCATTAATTCTTGCAATATGATATGGTGCATCATCACTGCTTAAAATAATACCATGGCTAGCAACGGGAAATACAAAGACAAAACTTAGCACAATAAAAAGTACAGTAAAAACAAACATCTTCACTACATGTGTATCACGAAAATACATTTTAAACATAAAAACAGCCTCTACTCACAAATAATTCAAGCTCTTCGCTTGTAATGTCCCAACAGTAGTACTACCGAAATAACCAGTAGCGAAACAGTAGATACTAATAATCCAAAAAAGAAACCAGGTATACTATACTTAATTTTCACTGTATGTACACCATCTGACACATGTACAGCCATTAGCATTCCAAACTTCTCTTTTAATGTCACCTTTTCACCATCAACATATGCTCGCCATCCACTGTCTGCAGGAATCGTTAGCATAATATCACCTTTTTTAAAGGTTCCTTTTGTATTAAATGAAATCAAGTTTGATTTCATTTTCAGGTTTTCTATTCGCGTATTTTTAATTACTTTTTCCCTTACTGTAAGATACGCGGTTCTATTTTCAACCGTAACAAACGGCACCGAATTAACATTTTGGTATCCTGGAATAACCTTTTTTGAAGCACGGTTTGAAATTATCAACCTAGTTCCTTTCTTAAAATTCCCAAGCGAAATAATACCATTTTCTGACTGTCCATTTTCACCTTGACCCGCATATAAACTTGCTACCTTATTTCCATTTATATATACATCGAATGGATTATAATTTATATTCTTTTCAGTCGGATAATAAGCATACAACTCACCCGTTCGAGGAACAACATATTGAAATTCCTCAGAGCTTATTTTTTCTGCTTTTCCTATACTAAATATAGATAATTTTTCTCCACTTAAATCATCAAAAAAGTTATTTTGTATCTCAAAAGGGTTTTTCATCGGATCATATTTCGTAAATATACACGTTTTTCTACTTGAAACTTTATTTACTAACGGAAAAACTGATGTATTTTTGTACACTTCAACAGTATCAAATCGATCAATTTTTTTATAACTTTTTGAAATATCAGAGGTAAACCCGCTCATAATATTGTTTACATTCAATATATCTTTTTTTAATTGAATGCTATCACTCGCTAGAATGTATTTAATACTGAAAAATCCATCCATACTTGTTGTGGCACCATTATTATAATTGGTCCAACGATCAAAAGTGTGATTCTGATAGTATCCCAAACTAGACATAAAATTTATAAGTTTATTTGGTTGTTGTGACAAATAGTTAGATAATCCTCGATAATTAAACGTTAATGGATCATTATTAGTGATTTGAAAAGAATTTCCAATTCGATACATTGTCTTATCGGACTTCTTTATCTTATTAACACTATATTTCACTTGTTTGTAATATTTTTTATAAGCAGTTAGTTGTATTGAACTTTTCACTTGCTCATGTTGAATTTGCCAATCAATAAGTGTAATATTTCCCAGTATTATGCTTCCTATAAATAACAGTATTATACTGACGCTAAAATTAGTCTTTTTGAGAAGATAAGCAAAACCGTTAAAGAGTACAATTGCACCAACAATAATCAACGCATATTTCTTCCTAAATCCCGTCAATAAAACTGGATACGATAACAATACACAAATAATTATCATAGATAGCATGAATTGTCGTAATGTAATTCCGAAGTTTAATACATGCTTAAATGAAACATAAACAATCGAAACTATAAAGAAGACAAGTACAAAACTTTCTCTTTGCGAATATCCGTTAGGCCAAGTAAATACATGCCAAATTACATATGTAATATCTAGCCAGCTAGATAATAATAGGGCCACTAAAAACAAGAATACTAGAATTCTTGTCTTCACATTTATTTTTTTATACAAGAAAAATAGAATAAGTAAAAAAACAGGAATAACCCCAATCGAAAGTGCAGGTACGTTATTGCCTGTCGCTCCGCCAAAAATTTCACTTAGAAGATATACTGGATTATAAACAACTTTAAAATGAAACGAATGATCCTGCTTTATTCCAGCGGTAGAAATAATGCTTGGAATCAAAACAATCGCCGATAAACCAACAGAAAGGATGTTAGATCCAATAAATTTTAAAAGACTAGTTCCATGTTCAATAGTTTTTTGTTTATTCCAGTTAATCAATGTAAACAATACATATGCAAAGCAAGCCGCTATTCCAACAATTACTCCCATATAGTAGTTAAGTACAATCGTAATAAAAAAAATAACAACATAAAGATTCACATGTTTACCAATAGAAATTTTCTCGACACCTAAAATTACCAAAGGTAACAATGCAATCGCATCCAACCACATAATGCATTCTTTATAGAAAAAAAGGAAACTCATGGTAGAATATAACGATGAACATATAAGTGCAGCAAATACCCTATACTTGTATTCCCCTTTTTCTGAATTAACAATTGTAGAATGTGATAACCAGACAAACATAAAAAGGCCAGCTATTGCTACTTTAGCAACTGTCAGAAGTTCCAAAAAGATTGGTACATTCGCACCTGAAAAAAATACCACAAGTAGATTAAATGGATTCAGCAAATAATATGTTAAAACTCCAAAAAAGCCACTACCAATATTCATTGAATTACTGTAAATTAGGTTTTGCCAATTACCATCGAGTAAGTTTTCCCTAAAATACGTAAATAGTGCCAAATATTGATTATTCATATCACCGTGGAGAATCGTGCCATCACCAAACGGAAAAAGGGAATTCCCCATCAATACAATTACAAATATTATAATCGGTAAAACTGCCGAAATCACATAGTATCTTTTCTTCACATTCATCTGTTAATCCTTTGTAATTAATCACATAATTCGTAAAATGACGTAAGTAGTCAAAAATATCTTTAAATACTTTTTAAAATCATTCAATGTCAATCATGTAAATCCGTCTTTATTTTTGTTGTCGAGATTCCTTCTGTACGAGGTAAATAGATTACCTCACAGTAGTCTTTAAGAAAGTCAAACTTTCCCTTCCAATCGTCTCCCATAACAAACACGTCGATGCTATTTTCCTGTACATCTTTTATTTTTTGATCCCAACTATTTTCAGGTATTACCTTATCTACATATTTGATAGCTTGTAAAATATACTTTCTATCTTCATAAGATGTATAGGCTTTCTTCCCTTTAATAGCGTTGAACTCGTCCGACGAGAGTCCCACTATTAACTGATCGCCATACGATGCTGCCCGCTCTAATAGACGCACATGCCCCTTATGCAATAAATCAAATGTTCCATACGTAATTACTTTTTTCATGATTACCTCCGATAATTTAATATGCACCAGTACCTTTAAAAATACTGATCACATTCTTAAAAAAGATTTTCACATCAAACAGCAACGATGCATGTTGAACATAATAAAGCTCCACATCACAGCGTTCCGGGTACTCTATTGTACTTCTTCCCATAGCTTGCCAATATCCCATCGCCCCCGGTTTAACAGACAAAAATTCATCTACTCTATCTCCATAGTACTCAAGTTCGCGCTCCACCACCGGCCGGGGCCCGACGATACTCATCTCACCCTTTAAAATATTAATAAACTGAGGAATCTCATCAATGGAACTCTTCCGTAGTACAGAACCAAACTTCGTAATTCTTGGATCTTCCCCATCAGGCAACTTAAAGCTATTTGCCACATACTGAGCATATAACTTTTTATTCGAGTATAATTTTTCTTCAGCATTTACAACCATAGATCTGAATTTATATATATAAAACTTTTCTCCGCTTTTTCCAACACGTTTTTGTTTGTAAAAAACTGGTCCCTTATTTTTACCAATCGAGTCTACTATAAGTACAATCAAAAATAAGGGAGAAAAACATAACAAAGCCACAAATGATAAAACAACATCTGTAACCCGTTTTAATCCGATGTAGATACTATCATGCATAATTATTCCACCATACTTTTACAGTAATTCTGCTTTTTTCAAAGCTTCTTTCGTGAATGTGCCAGTTACGAGTTTTTTTGAAAGCTGTTCAGCATTCGCAACCATCTCATTATATTCCTTTGGCGAAATTTGAGCAATTTTATCTGCTACGGAGTCCAAAGAATCCACAACCAGTCCGACTTTATTCTCAAGTACAAATTCAGCCAATGCAGCTTGATTCCATATTATGACTGGAAGTCCCGCACTTAGGTACAAAGATACTTTATGAGGATTATTATATCGTTGATATAAACCAATCTTACCAAGCACCTTATGCGGTGACTCTCCATCCCAAACAAGTCCAAAACCCTTTTTAAACTCACCCGGTAACTGCTCTGGCAAAAATGATCCATTATACTTTGTAAAACTTGGAAGATTTTCTTTTTCAGTTAGCTTGCCAAATAACTCATACTTAATAGTACCGTTTCCTTCAAGATCTTGAAGAAACTTCGATTTATCAAGATTCCCAGCAAAATTTAAAGTTTCACTAAATTCTTTTTGTTGAAGAGTTGCATTATGCTTATAATCAAAAATATCTAAACTTATCGTAGCTGGGTTCAATCCATTATTCTGCAGAAATTTACTCATTACTTTATTTGAAGAAATCACAATATCAAAATTATTCAGTTGGTTAACTACAGTTGCTAGAGATGGATACTTTGGATCATCAAATCGCAAACAATCAATATCATGGATTAGCGCAATTGTTTTAACTCCATGTGTTTTTAACCACACAAACAATCTATCATCAAAATGTTTTCCCATATACGTTGGAAATTGGACTAACAATGTATCATTCTTTCGAAGTTTTCCAAAGGCTTTTTTAATAATAAAATTAGTGAGTACAACTCGTTTTATTTTATTGTCAATTTGAGCGAGATTAATTGGTTCATAGCCTATTTCGCTAGCAAAATCCGTTACATCACTTTTAGCTTTAGACATAGCATTTCTCTGCTTTTCCAATGTAACATTAACCACATATTTATTCGCCAAAATCTTACCTCCCATTGATAATAAAGTTTTTAAGATAGTTAGAATTCACATCAAAATACTGATTAAATTCTTTATTTAAGGCTACTACAAAATTTTTATCATTTAAATTATTTATTTTTTCAATTAATCCTTGTTCCGTAAAAGCTTGTTTTAATTCTAAATTACGTGGACTAAGATAAAATCCTCTATATTTTTCATATTCTTCAATGTCATTTAAATACAGGACAATATCTTTTTCCAAAAGAGCATAATCAAATATTAGACTGGAATAGTCACTAATTACGATATCCGATATCTGAAATAATTCATTTAAGTTTTCATATTTCGATACATCAACGATTTCGTTATACATTTTAGAGTTAATTTCAAGATTCTCAATAAAATAATGTCCACGTATCATGAAATTATATTTTTGCGTTACTTGTTCAATAAACTTTTCACTAAAAGGCAGTGTAAAACTATTACTGCCATTTTTTTGAGAATACTCTCGAAATGTTGGAGCATACAAAATCGTTTTTTTATTTTGATTCAAATGCAACTGATCATAAATTTTTTGTTTACGTACTTCATCGAGATTTGTCATTAGTTCACGATTTCTTGGTAGTCCGAGAATTCTAATATTTTTTGTACTTGGAAAAATGTGCTCAAATATTTTTTTGTCATATTCTCCAGAGCAATATAACAGATCAAACTTCACATTTTTAAACCAGTTTTTGACAAGAAATTCCAAATTAAGCTCATCTGGGCCTAAATGTTTCAGCGGAATACCATGCCAAGTATTAATATAAATGTGTTTGCCATGAATTGATGGAATTAGTCTTTCAATACTTGAATTTGAGATCCAAAATTTAGATTGCAACAGTACCTTCCAAAAAGAAAACGTATCCATTTTAACCTTGTTTTCAACCGGAATTTCTGAAAACTCATTCGGATCAACAAACGCCCAGATTAGCTTGTACTCTTTGAAACGTTTGTCATCCTTAAGCTGCTGGTAAATGATATAGGGACTATCGCTACACTGCCTTCCAGAATAACTTGCAAAAACAATCTGTTTATCCTGAATAGGAACACATAACTGCAAAACACGTAGAATGAAACTCATAATCACTAAATAGATTGTTCCGAAAAATGAATTGTGTTTTATGAAATTTTTGATTTTTTGCATTTTCTACCTCGATATTTTTCGCTTCAAAAAATTAAAAATCTTACTAGGCCAATGCTGACTTTCAAGATAGATAACATTCACTTCTCGATATTGCACATCATTATGTTGTAGCCAAACGTCTAGCAACCTCTCGCTAATAAAACCGTAAACGCGCGATTGATACTTATCATAATCCGTTGTATCTAAATTTTTTTCAATCTCAGCTAAAATATCAAATAACCATTCGCAATACCTATCAAGTAACTCTTTTTTCATCACAAACATATTAAACATATGTGCAGAGGTCTGCTGCATAACTGATTCATAATCATCAATATATTCGGGATATTTTTGGCTAATAATCTTCTTCGCTAAGTCCAATTCTTCTTTAGGATGCGCGTGAATATAGTGTGAATAGTTAGTTTCAATGTAATAGTGACGTTTCTTTGGCAGAATAACATCACTATTTTTCAACAGCTTTTCTATTTCAACAGTCGATAAAATTGAACTTAAACTTTTTTTATGATGTAAAGATAAATATCTACGATAATGAACCAATCCAAGTGCATCAACATCCAAATTTTTCCATCCCCAATACAATGCCGTTAATTCATTATAGGATGAATTTTTAGCCGAGATATTATCCCCTGTATTGTCTCCTTGAAAATCTTCATTAACCTTTGGATGAATTTCTTTTCCCACAAAAACTGGTAAATATAAGCTTCTATTTTTCGGCATAACATAATTTTTATGAACTGCCACCATAACCTTAGTGTTCATATAATCTCTCCTAGTCCTACTAATCTAATCTTTTTTTAGAAAATGCATGATTTGCGTTAAAATTGGCGCCTGAGTTATAACCAAACCAACTGTGTAAATAATAAAACCAATCATGATCTGAACAATCAAATTTACAACTGACATATTCATCATACCATTCACCCTATTCACGACAACAAACATAACTGCTCCTGAAAGCAAATACTTCCAGACACTTCCAAACAGTTGTCTTCTCCGAATAGTGGTTCTAATGCAATAAATCTGAAACGCGGTAACTGCAAACTCCGAAATAGTAGTGGAGAGGGCTGCCCCCTTCGCACCATACACTTCGATCAAAAAGATATTGCAGATTATGTTAACAACTGCGCCGACGGTAACAGACATCGTATACTCTTTAACGCGATTAACTGGCATCAAGTACTGAGTTCCCGTAACATTACTCCATGCAATTAATACAATAACTGGTGCCTCAAGCATCATTATCTTTCCACTCATAGTAAATTGGTCACCCAAGAACCACGGTGCAAACTTTTCAGCTATTGCTGAAATACCAAACATCATTGGAACTGACAAAGCTGTCACAAAATCAAATGAATTATAAAGACTTTTTCGAATTCCTATCACGTCACCATGCGCAAAACGATTGGCAATATGTGGGAGCATTACCGTCCCTGTGGCAGTAACAATGGCGAGAATTAGTTTTATAATTTTATCAGATTGACTAAACAAACCAACCGCGACCGTTTTTGTGGGATCCATAAACCTTAACATTATACGGTTAACAACTAAGTAAACCTGTGTTGTTATTGTAGGAATGAATAGTAGTAGAGCTGGTGATAGATGACTAAACGGTCTAAGATCAGAAATTTTAACTCTTTGGATACTTTTAATAAGATATGGCCAAAAAGTGATATTCCCCATTAGCTGAGATGCAGAAAGAATCAAAATATACTTCCAGACATCCGAAGGTTGCTTAATAAATAAGAATACCAAAAAAATTGATCCTAATTTAACAATCATGTTTCTAGCAACTGTTTTTCTGAAATCTTCAAGGCCCATAAAATACCAAGAAATATCAAATGCTCCTGCAATAATCAATAAAGACTGTACAAGAAAGAACAAATGATAACTAGCACTAAAGTTCCAAACAAATACAATGAAAACTGAATATGAAATCGTAATCGTCGTAAATTGCATCATAACAATTTCCCAGAAAATTTTTGAGCGTTTATACTTATCATCTCGATGATAGGCAATTTCTCTATTTCCATAGGTTGTGATACCAATTTGCCCAATCAACAGAAAAAAGGTCACGACAGCGTTGGTATAATCGTTAATACCTACACCTTGTGCCCCCAAAACTCGCGAAACATATGGAACTGTAATCAACGGCGCTATCAATAGTAAAATCTGATAGCTCATGTTGTATAGATAATTTTTTACAACTTTCATAATTACTTCTCGTTAAACTCCTGCGAAACAGTCACCAATGCCGCGTGTATAACTTGATGCATATCATAATAACGATATTGACCCAGTCGTCCGCCAAACACCACATTTGGTACTGACTCTGATAATTTTTGGTACTTTTTGTAAAGCCCATTATTTATACTATTGTTTACGGGATAATAAGGCTCATCCCCGCGATGCCAAGCTTGTGGATATTCCTTGGTAACTACCGTCTTGTCCTTATCACCCTTACCGAATTCGAAATGCTTGTGCTCAATTACCCGCGTAAATGGTGTTTTAGCATCTGTATAATTTACAACAGCATTCCCTTGATAGTTATCAACGTTTATTTCTTCGGTTTCAAACCGTAAGCTTCGATATTCAAGCTCTCCAAGTTGATAGTCAAAAAACTGATCAATCATACCAGTGAAGATAATTTTTGGATATTGTTTCAAATATTCATTTTTTTTGTCAAAAAAATCAACACCCGTTTCAACATCAATCAAATCGCTAGCTAACATTTTTTCGACAATCTGCGTGTATCCACCAATTGGTATGCCTTGATACGTGTCATTGAAATAATTATTATCATATGTCAAGCGCACCGGTAAACGACGAATTATAAAGGCGGGTAAATCAGTAGCCTTTTGGCCCCACTGTTTCTCAGTGTAACCCTTAACCAATTTTTCGTAAATATCACGACCAATCAAAGAAATCGCCTGCTCTTCAAGATTAGTCGGTTCCTTACCTGCCATTTCTTGACGCTGCTCGTCAATTTTAGCTTGCGCTTCTGCCGGTGTCTGTACTCCCCACATTTTATTGAAAGTATTCATATTGAATGGCATATTATAAATTTCACCATTATAGTTAGCGATTGGACTATTCGTATATCGATTAAAGTCAGCAAAATGATTCACATAATCCCAAATTTCTTTATTACTAGTGTGAAATATGTGTGCACCATACTGGTGTACTTGGATGCCATCCACCTCTTTAGTGTAAATATTACCCGCGATATGATCACGTTTTTCAATGACTTTCACCCGCTTGCCACGTTTGGCAGCTTCATAGGCAAAAGTCGCACCGAAGAGGCCGGATCCAACAACTAAATAATCATATAATTTCATTATTCTAGACCTTTTTCTTTCTTCTTTTTATTTGATACAACTCACCCAAAACTTTGAATAGATGCATTTTGGCTAACAATAACTTTAACTTTTCCTGCTTACTAACACCTTCACAAAAGAAAATTTCTTTAAATTTAATTGAATAAAAACGGTATTCATCAGTAATGCTATTTCCGACTTCTTTTAAGTTTAAAGGTGAAGTTTCACGATATGCATTCATAATAACTCCACTCATATTGCGTATCTTAAACAATCGGAGTATCTCTTCTTTATCCAACGCGTCATATCCAAGTAATACATTTGTGAGTATTTTAAATTGTTTTCTTAATACGTAATTACGATCCTTAGAATACGTCTTGTACAGTGATCCAATCGTATCCAAGTTATAATAATACAATTTTTCATTTAAAGTGGCAATACGTGGCTTTTTTTGTAACAAATTTAAATTAAATAAATAATCTTCGCCAATTGTTGTCGAATAAAATCTCATATTTTTCAATATATACGCTGTATACAATTTATTATACAAAACCGAAATCAAATTATTCTTTATTAGTTTTTTTAGTGAAGTATCATTTTCACAACCTACTGGTGTTGCCTCCTTTAACTGCTTTCCGTCAACCAAACTAGCATAACCAAAAACGACAATATCACTCTTGGTATCTAAAATCCTTCTAATTGTGTGACTCAGAAGATCCTTATCACAAGTGTCGTCACAATCCATAAAAAAAACAAACTGTCCTGAAATTTTGCCTAAGGCAGCATTTCTAGCAGCGGACACACCACCATTCTTTTGATAAAAATACTGGATTCTATCATCTTTTTCCTGAAACATTTTAACAATTACTGCGGTTTCATCCGTCGAACCATCATCCATACAAATGAGTTCCCAGTTAGTAAAAGTTTGGTTCAGCATACTCTCAATTGCAAATTTTACAGTCTGTTCGGCATTATAGAGAGGCATAATGACACTGATCATATTCTTTTTCACAATATTCCCCTCTTATTTGCATAATTATTGATAACCGTTAAATAAAAGAAAAAAATAACTAGATAATAATTGTCAAACCATCCAAAAGAAAAAAAGCTAATGCAAAGATACATTATTAAAAAATAGTAAAAAGCATCAATGATCGTCAAATGAAATAAGTCCTCTTTATTTGTTTCTCGAGAGTTAGTAATATTCTTTTTTAAGTTATGGGCTAATAAAATTTTTCTCACAATATATATCAAAAACGGTATCATAATAATCAAACCAAAATGCGCAAAAAATGAAAAAAATTCACTCTGTACAGGATACCCTGTTTGTCGAAAAACATCTTGAAATTCCCAATTATTAGTTGTGCTTTTAGGAACGAATTTCATCAAATAATAGCTCTCATAGGCATTACCAACACCAAAAATTGGATAATGCAAAAAAGTTATAATTAATCCAATGGTACCCCCTAATCGATTGCTAACCCCAGATTTGTGTAATAAATACTTATTTACAATTTCTCTAATTGGTTGAATCGTAAAATAGGCAGCAACCACGCCAAACATGGCAATTATTCCTAATACAAAATAGAGAACTTTTCGATCCATTTTTTCGAAAAAAAACATTATCAAAAGTGACAAGAATATTACCAAAATACCAGTGGACGTCTTTGCAAAAAGTAAAATTATCCATACAAATATTAAAAGAATCCAATTTAAGATTCCAGTATTATCACGAGTTCCATTGAAAATATTAAATCGGTTTTTCAAACTAGCTAATAGTACAGGAATAAAGACAATTCCCAGTTGTGCGGCGAGAAAAGAGGCTTCTGAGCATAAACCATTGATTCTTCTCAACGTTGTCGTATAACTACCCATGAAATAGAAATCTCCACGCCCTGCATGACGCTCCTCAAAAAAACGACCAATCAAATTTACCCATGAACTTCCAAAATTAGTAAGTACAACCAGTAATTGTGGTAACAGTACAATTAATCCAAGCAGACAAAAACTGATGTAAAAACTCTTAATAAAATGATATTTAGCATTTTCACTATAGCTAATTAAAAATTTGACAAGCAGCGCAACGACAACGATGTTAAAACAGACCGCATAAACGCCAAAAAACACTCCGCTGATTAAGTTTGGACTCCCCGGATCATTTTTTACTTTACTAAAATAGAAAAAATCAACCGCTGTCTGTGATAATAGGAATAGTAAAACAAAGTACAGTGCCTTTTTTGGAAACTTAATCAGGGACAGGCTATCATGTTTTGTTACAATCACGTATGCAAGCATTAATGTGTAAATCGCAATTGGAAAAATTGCAAGTGTGTTGATCGAAAAGTATCTTTTTGAAAAAAATGATATCGGTATTAACCAAGCTTCCATAATAAATCTACTTTCTCTCTTTAAACTGTTTCAGAATAATATCTTTGATAAGAACAACCATCAAACCAAAAAGCAGACCAAATGCAAGACCAACAACCAAATATTTACTGATACTTAGGCCGTCCTTTTTGACACTACTATCATTCGCAACACCTAGTTTTCGAACAACACCAGCGTTTATATAAGAATTCAAATCATTCTTAATTGCACTAGCCATCCCATTTGCAATTAATTTAGCATCATTCTTTTTCGTATTCTTAGCCTCTATTTTTAGTACTGCCGTTTGATCATCGTTACTAATAGAAACTGCATTTTTAATTTCTGAAATTGATAACTTTACACCATTTTTTTTATCAATTATATTCTGCGCATCTTTCATAATCACAGAATCTTCCGAAATCGCTTTGTAAGTATTCATCCTGCCGATCTCTTTATTGTAAACTCCGTACTGATCATACTTAGTTTTACTTGGGTTATAGACAACAACGCTCGTTTTAGCAACGTATGGTTGTGAATTAGCTTTATGCTTTGCGTAACCAAAAGCCAGCGCTCCAAATACTATCATCGAAATAATAATCCACACTAAATTTCGCAAAATTACTTTTATAACATCAAGAAGAGTCAAATCTGAACTAGTTTCCATCTTAAATACCACCTATTTTTTTTCTTTAACAATATATATTGGACGATTTTTACTTTGTAAATATATTTTACCTATATATTTACCAACAATCCCTAAGCAGAGTAACTCAATACCGCCGATAAACAGCATAATGCAAACCATCGAAGCCCAGCCAGACACACTACTATTGGGTAATATTATCGCTCTTACAACAATAAACAACATCCCTAAAATAGACGCCATAAATGCTAAAACTCCAGTCCAAGAAGCAATGGATAACGGAACTTCTGAAAAGTCCGTAATACCATCAATGGAATACTTAAACAGTTTCCAAAATGACCAACTAGTATTGCCTGCCACACGCTCAACATTCTCATAACTTATATATTTGGTTCGAAATCCAACCCAACTAAATATGCCCTTTGAAAATCGATTATACTCTGTCATCGACAATACCGCATTAACCATTTGTCTAGTCATCATTCTGTAGTCTCTGGCTCCATTAACAATATTCGTACTCGAAATTCTATTAATCAACTTGTAGAAAGCATTTGAGAAAAAAGATCTTATAACTGGCTCTCCGCGTCGGTCAACTCTTCTAGTTCCAACACAGTCAAATTTTTTTGTTTCTAAAATATTTATCATATCTTCAAGAACTTTTGGTGGATCTTGCAGATCAGCATCCATAACCACCACGTAATCACCAACTGTCGCTTTCAGCCCAGCATACAATGCAGCTTCCTTTCCAAAATTTCTTGAAAACGAAATATAGTGAACCTGATTTGGATTCGATAAACTCAATTTACGAAGTTCATCAAGCGTATTGTCTGTAGAACCGTCATCGATAAACCAATACTCCCTCTCATAACTTTCCATTTTTTTAAAGTTTTTTTCTACTTCTGGATAAAATAAAGGAATCATTTCCTGCTCATTGAAACATGGAACAATAACGGAAATTTTTGTCATTTTTGTACCTCTTACAAATAAGATTAATATCATAGTTCTCAGTATATAGTATCATGTTTTTAATTCAAATTTTTCGGAAACTTCACTTACTCCGACAACAAGGCTACTACAATATGCACGTAAAATAGTATTTAAATTAATTTTTTTATTGAAACTTAAACGGAAATTTTCTGTTCATGTATACATTGCGCAATAGCGGCAAGTATTTGACTATAAATGCACAGACAGATGCAAAAAGAATTCTGTAGACAATACCAATAATAATTATAGTAACATAACTTATCCTACCACCTAATGCATCCGTTATCGTTCCCCATAACCTGACATTATCCAGTTCGATCAAATGAAAACACAGTATTAACAACGACTGTGATCCCCAAAAGGTAAATATTTTTTTTATATTTCCTAATTTTTCTCCAGATAATCTTTTCTCAAATAAGATAGATACACGCATAATGAACACACTTGCAGCAATACCTCCAACAATGCTAACAAACATGTTAGGGGATGTTGCAGATAGCATTGATAGTCTTCCAACCTTAGCGCTAATCAACCAAATCATCAGTAAAATAATCATTATTTTCCCATTTACTTGCTTCAACAGCTTAAATCTCTTTAACACATAGCCTGAAAATATGAACGATTGTGAACACAAGGCTGCACTTAACGAAAAGGGCAGCGTGACGAATGGACTAATAGAAACCCCAAGAAAAGTTAACGTAACTATAATAATCCCTTTCTTCAATAAATCATTTTCCTTAAACTTAACAAGCATTACACTGTTAAAAATTTGTGTTGCAAAAAACATAGCCATTAGAAACCAAATTGCACCAATCCAGCTCATATCATTTGAGAATGGTAGTGTCGGTCTGCTTCCAACACCATATATTCCTGCAATAATTAGCTGATTTGCGTTACCAAATCTACTGTACAAATATGAATTAGGAAAAATTTTACAAAAAAACAATATTAGTAGTTCAATCATAACAGTTCCAGCATATGGCAACAGTAAATTAAAAATTCCTTTTTTTAAAACAACTTTCTTACTTTGCAGATGGAATAAATAACCACTTAATACAAAAAATATCGGCATATGAAATGCAAATATAAATTTTGCAAATCCTCCCAGCCAATACTTACCAAGTGAATGCCCAATAATCACAGCTATAATCGCAATACCGCGACTTATATCAATCCACTCAACTCTTTTTTTTACCAACGCGCCACACCCTCAATATATTTAATATTATCCTTCGTCTTTTTTCAGATATATAAACAAAACAGGGTACGGTGGCATTCTTAACATGCCACCATACCCTGAAAAACTCTACAAACTATACGCGGAAGGCGATCTGGTCAAGTACTGTTAGATTATATGTTCTAATAACTGACCGTAGCGAACTCGTATATGATGGATCTGTTGCGTACCCATCTGCACGAATCAACGATGTTACAGTATTAGAATCCTTGACCCATAATAAATTATGATACCTTGTATTATCACTCAAGAACTTGCCATGATCTAAAATACTTTCACTAAGGTTTGAATACGCACGGAATGGCGCATCTACCGTCACATATCTTCCATTCAAATATTCAGATGTCTTTAGGATGGCAGACTTCCCATTGTAAGATCCCTTAATTCCAAAAAGATTATAATATTTCGATGCGAGCGATGAATCACCCCAGGCACTTTCTAAAATAGCTTGTGCAACTGTTAATGATGGCAACACCCCATACGTTTTCCAACCATCAATTGCAGCATCCCAAATACTATTCAAGAAGTTTGCATGTGCTGTGGCAGCATTACTATACACAATGACACCATTCTTATTGAAGGTAATATTACCAAATCCTAAATTTCGAGTTTGATTGGTTAATAATACACCATTGTCCCCGAAATAATAATAATTCCCCCAATTATGATAAAACTGGCTCGTGTATCTAATTCCTTGACCACCAAAGTAATAAGTTTGACCCCAGTTATGATAAAACTGATTTGTAAACCTTGCTCCATCGTCACCAAAGTAATAAGTCTGACCCCAGTTATGATAAAACTGATCCGTATATCTAGTTCCCTGCGCACCGAAATAATACGTCTGATTCCAATTATGATAGAACTGACCCGTATACCTTACGCCTTGACTACCAAAGTAATAGGTCTGGCCCCAATTATGATAAAACTGATTTGTATATCTTACCCCTTGATTATCAAAATAGTAGGTGTTGCCCCAGTTATGGTAAAACTGATTTGTATATCTTACTCCCTGTGCATCAAAATAGTAGGTGTTGCCCCAATTATGATAAAATTGATCTTTATATTCGATACCTGATTTATCAAAGTAATATACTTTACTATTGCTGTGCAAAAAATAATTTTTTTGCATTTGTTTTGTTGCAGAGTCAAAATAGTAGGTCTTACCGTTTATAGTCTGTGTTCCAGACTGCTTAGTACCATTCTTATAAAAATATGTGTTTCCATTCTCAGTTACTAGTCCATTTTTTAGCTGCTGTGCACTAACACTTACGGCCAGAGCCCTCGTTATGGTACGTGCACCATCAACGGTTGTAGTATCACTAATTAGTACATCTTCATCGGATTGTGTCGCGCTTGAGGCCAAAGTCGACGTATCTTCAGCATTTGCACTAACTGCTGAAGATTCAGAAGAGTTGCTGGTCTCAATACTCGATTGTACTTTATCCTCTGTTGCTGGTTGAGATTGAACTCCGCTACCGGTGGATTCAGAAGAGTTACTAGCCTCAGCGCTCGACTGCACCTTATCATCTGTCACGGACTTAGTCTCACTACTATTAGAGGCTTCAACCACATTCTCATCAGAAAAATTTAAATTTCCAGACGCGTTACTTTCACTTGTACTAGATCTAGGTGCAACTGTCTCTGCAGAATTTGTTGCTGTACTTTCCACAGTCGAGGTTGCAGACGCATTTGAGTGTTCATTCGTCGATGATATCTCTGTCTGATCTGCATGAGCTAATGACTGTGTACTAAGAATTCCTACTCCTAGAGTTCCAACTGCAATTGCTAGCGTACACCACGTTTTCCCTTTTTTATATAATTTATAGTGCTTTTTAATCTCCATAATACCAACTTTCTCTGCTACGAAAATTCTTCTTACCACAGATTAGCATAATTTTAAAAAAAGTTTGTTATTTTTATTTAAATGTCCTCATTTTGTTAACTACTTGTAATAAAAATCTCACATAAAATTTCTTTTACAGGAGCAGGAGCTAAAATGCCCAATTTTCTAAGTTTTACAAACGTACTGTCAGGGAATCACAAAATATCATAAAAGAATTATTAATTAGTAAACTCCACACTAGTGTATACATTTACTCAAAATAAATTACTCAAGATTAAAGAATAACCTTAATTGAGCACTGAATTACGGTAGAGTTGAACTTACCAACAACACATCTGACTATAACTATTTGACTAGAAAAAGTAACTATTTTCTGCCATTCCAAAAGAAACTAATACAAGAAAGTATCAAACTCAATGGTATCCGAAAATATGCAAACTTTTATTTAGTACCTCGTCGTAGTTTACGACTTCTCTGACAAAAAATATATTTATCACATAAAAATCTCTTTGTGGTTGTCAGACGAATTATTGTATTTCGTCTGACAACCACAAAGAGATTATCGCAAAGAATTCAACTTCACTTATATAAAATTACTACATTTGCACAAAGTAGTATTCAACCAGTGGCAAGAATGTATTCATTGAATAACTTGTTCTGAAAAACGAGCTAGCATTCTTTGACCAATATCCGTCGGGATCCGTATGATCGGTTCCACCAAGATACTGTGAAACATTGTGATGTGACCATACTGTACCAGTTTTATTTGATTTTGCCAGCGATGGAGTTAATCCATATTCCTTTAGCAAATACGCAGTATAATATGCTGCATTATTTAATTCCTTTGCAAAAGCAGCCTTACTATGAACTTCAATTTGTTCAAATTGGACAAATCTAGCATTTCCTGCGGCACCGCTACCCCAGCATTTAAGATCAGTATTAGCAAACGTTCACAATCTGCTTATCACTCACATATGAATGAACAAATGCATTTTTCCAGTTTGATTCAGCATAATTAATTTCCATATTAATTGAATCATTTCCGGTATTGGCAGTTTCATGCACAACTACACCTTCGGGTTTATCATATTCATAGTTCATTTCTGTCGTTGGGTATCCACTCCAAATATTGGTTTGAATCGTGGCATGACCTAACTTGTTCGAAATAATATATGAATTAATTGCATTTTCTAAATTCAAAATCCCTTTGGAATTGGCAATGAACTTTACACCGTTATAGTAGAAAGAACTATTGGTATTTAGCGCACCATTACCGCCAAAGTAATAAAGATTACCCCAGTTGTGATAAAACTTATTTGTATATCTTACACCACCATCGCCAAAATAGTATGTGTGGCCCCAATTATTATAAAATTGATTTGTATACCGTGCACCATTACCACCAAAGTAGTACATGTTTCCCCAGCCACTATAAAACTGGTTCGTAAACCTTACACCACCATCACCAAAGTAGTACATGTTGTTCCAGTTGCTGTAGAACTGATCCGTATACCGTGCACCGTCACTACCAAAGTAGTACATGTTTCCCCAGCCACTATAAAACTGGTTCGTATATCTTACACCACCGTTACCGAAATAGTACATTTTATTCCAGTTGCTGTAAAACTGATTCGTATACCGTGCACCGTTACTACCAAAGTAGTACATGTTTCCCCAGCCGCTATAAAACTGGTTCGTATATCTGGCGCCATCGTTTTCACCAAAATAATACACCTTATTCCAATTGCTATAAAATTGTTTTATAAACTTTTGTCCATTTTCACCAAAATAATACATATTTCCATTTTGATTCAAAAAATAATTTGTTTTCATAGCTCCGGTATTAGTATCAAAATAATATTCATGACCATTAACAGTTTGTAATCCAGTTTTAGCTACACCATTTGCATAATAATAAGTTTCTCCATTTTGCGTGTATAATCCATTTGCCGCTGTATTAGCAGCAAGTGCTTTATTAATGGTTCGCACACCATTTTCAGTCGTATCACTAATTAGAACACTCTCATCGCTATTTGTAGTCGCTTGCGATGAAGTATCCGAACCAGTTACGGCACTACTGGCGCTAGAATCAGCAGTACTTATAGAAGTAGTTGCAGCACTCGAATTACTTGAATCAGCATTTACAGCCGAACTTGCTGAAGTTTTTGTATCACTTGCTGCACTGCTAGTTTGAGTCGCACTACTTGTGGCCTGTTCTGCTGTCGGTGCTGTACTTACTGCATTAGTTGATTCAGTACCGTTGGTAGCTTGAACACTACTTGAACTCGCTATCGTACTATTAGTTGTACTAATGCTGGCACTAACATCAGTAGTCGTACCGGCGCTAGTAGTTAGCGATGTACTAGTTTGATCCGCTGCTTTGACGGTTTGTACATTGTTAGCCATCCCAATTCCCAATGCAACGGTAGCGATTGCCATTGCGCACCAAATCTTACCTTTTTTGTATAGCTTATAATGACTTTTGCTTTCCATAAGTTCTCCCCCTAATAAATAAAACTAGCCTTATAGTAGCATCTACTTATAAGACTAGTTAGTAAACTAACAAAGTGTTACATAACTGTAATATTAATCTTCATTCTCATCCATCCACCGTTGAATCTCATCAAACGAAAATCCCTTGCCAACCAAACTACGCTTAGTTTTCATTACCCGTTCCCGATAATCGAACCGGCGATTTCGTTGCCAAATTTTGCTAGCTTGGAGGTTCAACTGCTCCCATTCTTCGTCCGGATCATCCTGAATTTCTAACTCATCTAACACCTGCGTAATTAAGTCACTTTTGAATCCCTTCGTCATCAACGATTGGCGTACCTTTTGTAGGCGCATCTTCAACGGTACCTTATGGTAGTGCTTCAACTGTTTTTCCGCCAGCTTAGTCGCATTTTCCACCATTCGATCTTGATCGTACTTCTCTAGTGCCGCATCAATCAGGTTTTCGCCAATCTTTTTGGCACGGAGCTTCTGCCGAATCACAGTTGGCCCCTTATCCGACGTCAGCATCATCGTCCGCACGAAACTATCCGCATAGTTTTGATCATCTAGGAGGTGTTGCTCGCGCAGCATCCCCATCACCGTCGGAATCTTATCCGCTGGAATTTCCAAATCCTTTAACTTCTGAATAACTTCGCTTTCTGCCCGTAATTGATGCGACAAATAATCTAACGCCCGACTATAGGCCTTCGCGACATCGTCTGCATCAATTAACCGCTGCTCGGTTTGCTCATCAATTTCCAATCCTCGCGCGAGTTGGAAGCGAATCAGCACGTTTTCAGCCACCCCGAAGGCAAACTTGCCATCCAAATAAATGTTATAGCGTCCCTGCCGCTTCTGAGCTTCAATCTTCGTAATTTTTTTCGTCATTGATGCCCTCCGTTAAAATCCTAGTTAACATTATAGCCTAGCGATCCTCTAAGATAAACCATCACCGTGTCTTTACCTATTAATCAAACTTTTTTCCAACGATGGTTAACTTTTGCCGTTTTATTTCGTTCTTGTTCATGTAAGCAGCGGCCGCCACTTACTAAATCAAATTCAAAGGAGTTTTCACAATGATTAAAACATTCTCAAACGCAAAGGTTCAGTTGATGATGGTAGGCGAAGGGCACGAAAAGGGCATCGCGCGGACTTTCAGTCACCTAGCCGAAGACGCTAAGGAAGACAACATTCAACAACTTGGTGAATTACTACAAACAATCTCTAAAGATACTTTTGATAGTGCCATTGTCACAACGGCCTACCAATTGGACGTTAAATAATCCCAGATAATCGGTTTAAATAGAAAGGAAGTTCATATATGAAAGCATTGAGTTTAGCATTTAAGGGTAGTTTAGGAAAGTCACACACGTTAAAGTTGAATTACGCGAACGATAACATGGACGAAGCCTCAGTTAAGGCTGCGATGGACATGCTTGCCAAACTAGATCTGTTTGAAAGTAACGGCGAAAAGCTTTACGTGGAACCCGTCTCTGCCAAGTACGTCGAAACCATCGAAACTCCCGTCTTCAAAGCGGAAGAAGCAACAGCATAGCATATTAGGCCGAAATTCATTCACTAAAATGGATTTCGGTCTTTTTGTGCCATCATCCATTGGCTTACAAATCCATTTTCGCCGACACAGCTTAAAATTCCTCATCAACCGTCACGTTCACGATCAATCAGGAATTTTATCTTACGTGAGGGTACCTAGTCAGATCTCCTCACATTATTTCTTAAAATGTTCAATCATATTCTCAAACGGGTGCTTTTTTTCTCGAATCACACCGAATAAGTTTTGGAGTGTGGCATTCAACGTGGCCCCGATCATGACGATAATACCCGATAAATCTAGCCAAAGCATCAACACAATAAAGACCCCAATCGTCTTGTACGATGTAACCGTTCTGGCAAACAAATGCGTATAGATCGAAAAAACCTGTGACAGGAGCATCCACAAAATGGTGGCGAGCAGCGCGCCCCACACTACATAGCGTAGCCGAACCTTGGCATTGGGCACAAAATAGTACAGCAGACATAATAAAATAAATAGTCCAAAGAATGTTACTGGCCACTTAATCGATGCAACGAAATTAATCAGGCTCATGTCGATATGAACATAGTGCCGGAGTTCCCGTAAAATTAACTCGCCAATACTAAAGAAGATAATGAGTACGGCCATGATCAAAATCACAACCACCATCCACATAAACGACAGTACCCGGTTAACGATTGCGTTTTGATCCTCCGCCACGCCATACGCATGATTGACGCTCCGCTGAAAAGCAGCGACCGCTTGGCTAGTGGACCACAACGTCACAATTGCCCCGATTGACAGCAAGCCACCACTCCCCGATTTCAAGAAATCTAAAATCAGTGGCCGGATAAAGTTAAAAATAGACGGCGGCATGGCCGTCGACAGGTAATTCAGTACGGTGTCTGCTTTCAATCCAACCAATGGCAAAATATTCCCCACCACGATGACTGCCGGGAAAATAGACAGTAGCGAATAATAAGCAAGCACGATGGCCGAGGTTGAAACCTGAGCCATCCCATAATGTCTAAAAAAGGTCTTAAAAAACAGGCTGACCTTGTTAAAGGCTGATTGTCGCATAATAAACTCCTCGTCTACTTATAAATACTTGGCATCAAATTCCGGATCCTGGGAGGTTAAAATCTTAGGTCCCTCTTTCGTAATCGCCAGCGTATGTTCGTACTGACAGCTCAACCCGCCATCGGCAGTCTTGGCTAACCAACCGCTTGGATCACTCGTATCAGCCTTCCACGTTCCCGTATTAATCATAGGTTCGACAGTAATCGTCATCCCCTCTTTCAGGCGTAACCCGCGACCTGCTTCGCCATAGTGGGGCACCGCTGGATCCTCATGCATGGTGGGACCAATACCATGACCGATAAATTCACGAACATCACCATAGCCATTTTCGTCTTCGGTGTAGTGTTGAATAGCCGCTCCAATATCACCAATCCGGTTGCCAATCACACACTGGTCAATGCCCAGGTAAAGTGCCTTATGCGTCACGTCCATTAAGCGTTGGACCTCATCACTGGGGGTCCCAACGGCATAACTCCAACATGAATCGCTGAAGGCCCCGTCCAAATTAACGACCGTATCGACCTTCACCAAGTCACCATCCTGCAGAAAAACGTGTTTGCGGGGAAAACCGTGACAAATTTCATCATTGATACTGACACAAGTGGCATATTCATAGCCTTCAAACCCGATTTGGGCCGCAATCGCGCCGTGACTTTCAATGTAGTCGCGTCCGAATTCCTCGATCTCCCAGCTGGAGATGCCTGGCTTAATGATGTCGCGCAAACCAAGATGCATCCCGGCCAGTAGTGCACCTGATTGGCGCATTGCTTCAATTTCACGTGGTGATTTTAAACTAATCATAATGGACTCCTTTTTTAGACAGTTTCATATCCGTTACTTTGGTAACGACGATTTTGGTCGGGTTCATCCGTCCCTTATTCTATAATAGTATACACTTTTACTAACCTGAGTTTAAAGATTTCGCTGGGGCTTTTCTTTTTTCAAAAGCCGATATCTGCTATACTAGGGGACATCGAAGTATTACATAATGAAAGAAGGAAATTCCATATGGCTAGTGCACTTGTCGTATACGCAACCATTACTGGTAACAATGAAGATGTTGCCGATGTTATCACCGAAGCATTGGAAGATTTGGGAGTTGATGTTGACGAAACTGAGATCACCCAAGCCGACGCTGAAGAATTTGAAGACGCTGATATCTGTGTCGTTTGTCCGTACACCTATGATGAAGGCGCCCTACCAGAAGAAGGCATGGACTTCTATGAAGATTTACAGGAACTAGACCTCTCGGGTAAGATTTACGGTGTGGCCGGTTCTGGGGATACCTTCTACTTGGACGACTACTGTGTCTCTGTTGACAAGTTCGCCGCCGCTTTCGAAAAGGCCAAGGCCACCAAGGGCGCCGAAGCTGTCAAAATTAACCTAGAACCAGAAAACGAGGATATCAACACGCTCAATGCATTCGCAAAGAGTCTTGTCGAAAAAGTAAATGATTAATAAAGTTTGGGTCCTGTTTAGAAAATATCAATCTATGATCGCTTACATCTTCTTTGGTGGCATTACCACAATCATCAATATTGGTGTATTTGCCATCTTGGATTACTGGAACTGGAACTATCAGGTAGCAAACGTTATTGCTTGGTTCCTCTCAGTGCTGGTTGCCTACCTCACGAATAAGGTTTGGGTTTTTTCGTCACACTATACCACCTTCAAAGCGTTTATCGTTGAGTTCGTTAAATTCTACTTCTTCCGAATCCTGACCCTCGTCATCGATATCATTATCATGTACGTCGGTATTTCCATGCTCAATTGGAACTCGATCTTGGTGAAGGTCATCGATAACGTCATCGTGATCATCGTGAACTACGCATTTTCTAAATGGTACATTTTCAAAAAAGTCAAATAACCAACGGTGTTTCCATGACGGAGACACTTTTTTTATATTATTAATTAACTCATACGACCTATCAGCCTAGCTAACGCTAGCAAGAAGGCGTTTTAATTGCCGGTTTGATAGACTTATCGTGAAAACGGCTTGAAAAATGATCAAACAATTAAATTATGTGTCTAATAATTAGAAGTAGATTAGTATTTGGCATATTTCTTGCTTTTTAGGGCGCAACATTAGATGATTAGGGTATGTTATTTAAAGCTAAGAAAGAGGTTGAAACAGTGACACAACGCGAAAATAAACCAGTGCTTTCCATGAAGATTGCTGCTCTCAGAAACGAACGTAACTTGACTCAAAAGGAACTGGCAGAAGCCTTAAACTTCTCCAAGCAAGAAATTAGCAACTGGGAAACCGGTTTGAAAAAGCCACGGATTTCCGCAATGTACCAGCTGGCACAATACTTCGATGTGACGATTTCTGAATTATTAGATGAACATCTCGATCCAGAACACATCGATCGAACAGCTCGGATCTTAGCATCTCACCTTCCTAGTGATTTATCAGAGGAAGAGTTGAAGAAGATTACCGAATACATTGACTCTTTCAAAAGAGAAACGGTCTAACTAAAATTAAATTCAATTTTCATTTCCCGCCCTCTACGGTACGGGAAATTTTTTTATCTTCTTTTTTGATAATTTCCAGATGTGATTACTTATCATACGATGGTATGATGAATTTACATTAAATTTATCATGGGAGGATTAATTGATGTTACCTAAAATTATTAGACGGACGATCCTCGCTCCGATCATCACAGTGTTGGCCACTGTGATGGTCAGTACTGGCGGGCTCAACGTCTCAACAACATCTAGTTCACAAACAACGGTTCAGGCCGCTAAGCACCACAAAAAAACCAGTACGGCAAAGGACAACCAAAAGCTCGCCAAGTTAAAGTACCAGGGTGACCAAACAATTGACGTTAATAACGGTAACCCGACCTTCACCAAGAAGGAACTGACAACGACCAAGGGTGCTTGGCAAAGCTACGGTAATCTAGACCGTCAAAATCGACCGACCGTAGCAAATGCCATGCTCAGTAAAAGTCTCATGCCAACTGAAAAACGGGAAGCATTAACTGTCGATCCTACCGGTTGGCACAACAAGCGCATTAAAAGTGGGTATCTCTATAACCGATCCCACCTGATTGGGTTTCAACTCACCGGGCAAAACAATAATCCCAAGAATCTCATCACTGGTACTCGATCTTTAAATTCACCAGAGATGTTACGCTATGAAGATGATTTGGCCTACTACCTCAAGAACAATCCCAACGGTTACGTTCGCTACCAAGTCACCCCCATTTTTCGTGGTGACGAACTCGTAGCACGCGGGGTTCACATGCAGGCGCAGTCAATTGGTAGTAATGCCATTTCGTTTAATGTCTATATTTTCAACATCGAGGATGGCGTCAAAATTCACTACGCTGATGGTACTAGCAAGGTAACAGCAAGCGCCCAAGCCGCCAGCTCAACACAGACACAAAGTCATCAATCCGCAACCACCACTTCTTCAAGCACGACCACAGCGACTGCCTCCAATACCACCAACACGGGTGATATGAATACGGGTGACGTTCAAGGAAAGATTGTCGGTAACGCTAATAGTCATATTTACCACGTTCCTGGACAGGCAGGTTACCGAATGAACGCATCTAATGCCGTTTACTTCAACACAGAAGCACAAGCCCAAGCGGCCGGATACCGCAAATCATTGCGCTAACCAATCCAAACAAAATAAAGACGATCTTTGTTTTCCCACTACCGGGTAATTTCAAAGATCGTCTTTATTTTAAAATTGTCATTAGCTTTTAGGGGTGGCAAACCCATTGACGAGGTCCGCATAGGCTTCTGCTTTTTCGAACGTTTGAAAGTCATATGCTGAATCACTACTGTCCACTAGGCAGTAGTTTCCCTGTTTATTGGGCTTTCCGATCCACTTATGGCCGACTTTAATAATATACATTCCATTAGCACCTCTTTATAGTAAATTATTATTTAACCATAGGCCAATTATAATATCGCTTCGAAGAATGTAAAGTAGTTTGCACACACTTTACCGGGTTTTAGTCAATTTTTAAATTAAGACCATTTAATCCTTATCGACAAAAACCCTGTATCAAACCATCCCCACGCACAGGCGAAAGTCATCATTGCCACTTTCTTGCAATCGAAAAGAGCATCCCCAACATCATGTTGAAAATGCTCAAAATACTGGTCCAACCCGGGTTCGAACCGGGATCATCCGCTTAGGAGGCGGGAGTACTATCCAGTTATACTATTGGACCAAGACAACCAATATTTTCTCATTAATCATGAGTTCTGTAAAGGTTATCCATTAAAATTACTCGTCGTGAGAATGTTCGGCTTCCTTCTTTTGGGCCTGCATTTGCCGCTTATGCCGCATTCCCTTATCCTTTTGACTACGCTTCTTCTTTTTATTGTGCCGCTTGGACTTATTGTTATACTGATCGGCCTCATCAAACATCTTGTTGACGTGCTTATCGACACTTACCTTATCATTGGTGTGCTGATCCTTGCGCATCTTACGGTGAGCCTTAGCTTGAACTGATTCGGCCTTTTCGCCTTCTTGCGGTCGTTCATCTATGAGCTGATTGTGATAGAAGTAAATCGGCTTTAGCGTATAATCCGTGTCCGCTAGCAACTTTTTCAGGTCTCGCAGATCATGATCATTCCCGAAATTAATCACCATCCCGGGTTCCCCTTGCCGTCCGGTCCGCCCTACTCGGTGCACATACGTCAACGGATTCGTCGGTAAGTCGTAGTTCACCACCGTTGGTAATTTTTCAATATCTAATCCCCGGGCTACGACATCCGTCGTTAGCAGGAGCTTCAATTGGCGTTTTCGGAACATTCGAAGGGCCTTTTCCCGCTCTGTTTGGCGCTGATTACCACCTAGCACCGCAACTGAAACATGTTCATGGCGTAACCGAGCCGCCACGTAGTTTAACGTCTTAATTTGATTGAAAAATACCAGCGCTCGAAAATCTTTGATATGACTGAGCTTCCGCAGCATATCCGGTTGATGGGTCCGACTGACCTGTAGATTAGCATGCCGCACGACTCCTTGGGAATGGTCTTCATGCCGCACATCGTATTCTACGATATCTCGGCCAAACATATAGCTCAGTTCGTCCAATGTTTTCGTCCGGGTTGCCGAGAAAAAGCCCAACTGCGCCGTCATTGGCGTAGTCCGTTCAATATCTTCAATGACTGCCAGCGTTTCATCCTGGAGCATATCATCGGCTTCATCAACAATCATTGTCTGCAATTTTCCCAGCTTAAGGTGCCCCGTGTCAATAAGGTGTAAGACTCGTCCCGGTGTACCAACCACCACTTCAGGATGCGCCTTTAACTTATCGACTTGGCGGTGCATGTTCGCCCCCCCAGTGAGTGCTAAGACCTTGATATCCAGTAACCGGGCCCATTCGCGCATGACGTTAGCCGTTTGTACGCCGAGCTCCTGTGAGGGTGATAGCACTAAAATTTGAACCCCCTGCTTAGGCATGACCTTGGGTAAAATCGGTAATGTGAAGGCAATTGTCTTCCCCGATCCCGTTGGTGCAATCCCCAAAACAGAACGGTCCTGTGATAGGGCGTCAAAAACCGCGGTTTGGATCACCGTCGGTTGCTTGAACCCCAGTTCCTTAAAATGTTCTTGAAATACTTCGATCACGTTGTTATCCTCTCTATTCATTCGGGAATTTGATTCCGGCTGATTGACGTAGTGTGTACAATAATGAATTGACCAGTCGACTCAGCTTAAACCAGGTTTCATAGTTTTTTAATTGATTTAAATCGTTCGATGCTTCGAACAAAGCGGTAAAGGCATCAATTTCAGGCCGCATTGAATTTTCAGCCACCTCGGCCGTTAAGGCATGGGCAGTTTGTTCGGCGTCATAGTACGTAGCCGTTGTCATATCCGCAATATTATCCATGACAAGGGTATCCTTTAACCCATATACCTCTGATGGCAGGTGCGAATTGGCAATCTTACCAAAGTTCAATGTCACCTCGAAATCATCATACGTGAGAATGGCAACCCCTTTTCCGTCGGCCCCTGTTTCAATCATTGTTGGAAAATAGACAACACTATTGGGTTCACCAAACAGTGCGGCCGCCGCATAGACTGGATATACACCGAGATCTTGTAACGCACCACCGGCAAAGTCCAACGAAAAAACGTTGGACTGTTCGCCAGCCAGCACCTGATCGTAACGCGACGAATACTTCATGAATGTCAAAGTCGCGCCCTGAATGGTGGCCATCTGTCCCAGCTGCGCTTGCACCTGTTTAAACAACGGCGTGTGAATATGCCGGGCCGCTTCGACCAGTCTTACTGCTGGATGGGCCTGAAGTAGCGCCTCAATCTGACTAAATTCATCGGGATTGGTAAAAGCAGGCTTTTCGACAATGACATGCTTATCGTTTTCAATGGCCTGTCGAACCTGTTGATAATGGAGTGCATTGGGTGAAGCAACGTACACGACATCGAAATCACCATTCATAAAAAAGTCGTCTAAATTATCGTAAAACGCGGTTGCACCATGTGGCTGACCGTAGTCTTGCGCCCGTTGCCGATCACGAGAGTAAACACTCGTCAATTGCCAGTGCCCATTTTGCACGGCTGCATCCAACAACTGATCGGTAATCCAGTGGGTGCCAATGATTCCTAATTTTAACATGCGCCATACCTCCTGAAATAATTCTGTCATCTAATCATAATGTACTTTATCAACTAATTACTATATTTTACGTAAATGTAAAACATATTGATCATTAATTATTGTATAATGTGCTTGAATGTTCGAAAGATCGCTAACTGCGGTGCCACAAACTAACAAAGAAGAGGAGTATGATAGGATGAAGAAACGCGGCATGTTACTATTCGGTGCAGGATTAGCGGCTGGACTGACCAGTACGTTCGGGATAGGCCGAAGCAAGAAAAAGCATGCTACGTCGCTGCCAATCTTCTACGCCGGAACGTGGGAATATTACGATATCGAACGTAATCGAACACACTACCTAGAAATCACACCCGAACTTAAACTATCAATTGATAAGCATGAGATTTCCGCCAACGTTGAACTAATTGACGAACACCATCTAATTTACATTGATAAATTTGGTTACCACATCACAATTCAAGCTAACGAGCAACGGCCTATTACCCTCGTTGATGAAGCGGATGATCAAACTTACACCCTAACAAGTCCCAAAAAATAGCTATTATTCGCCCGCCATATCGGTCGGGCTTTTTTTGTAGCTTCATTTTGCGCGTTAACACCCACGCGACTAGTTCACTTCTTCTTTCCATTCTTTGCGACTACCATTGAACACGGAAATGACTAGGTCGGTCTTCTTACCGCCTACCTCTAATTTTTCGTTCCCCGTGTATTGCATAAACTTCACTTGTGAACTTTGGCGTTTGAGCTGATCGGTAATGGTCCACCGTTTCGTGCCCGGTGTATGCGGCATCACGAGTTTCTTTTGAATCTGTGGTCCCGCCCAGATAATGCATCCCTGTCCATAGCGTTCCGATAGCAGCTCAACTAACCGAGCCAGCTTTCGCCCCTGCTTGTCGTAGTTTGGTGGATTACTAGCATACTTGCCGTAGTCGGTAATGTGAATCGCAATCGGTAAGTTTCCTGACTGTTGCCCGATTTGGCTCACCATATAGCGATATTGTTGCTCCGCGCTACTAGAAAAGCTGAATTCCTCATAAATTCCAACCTGCAGCGTCGTTCCTGAAACACGCTCATAGTTAGAACTAAAATTGTCATCGATGTAGCTCGCTCCCGAGGTTGCCTTGAGGTAGACAAACTTGACCCCCGCACTCTGCAGCTGATGAAAATCAATGTAGCCATCATCCTGGTCAATACTGACACCCCGAATTGGATACGCCTTAAGCACCGATTGCTGATGACTATGCCACCAAACGCCGCCAACTGCCAGCATCCCCAAAAGCAAAATCACCACAGTAACCACCCATCGGTGACGCCCGTGTTGACGCTGATGATCAAATCGCTGACGGCGACTAACTGGTGCCGCATTTTTTGGTTCGGTTGTTACACCCATTCATCCCTACATCTCCTACCAAAATTCATAGTTCCATTTTACCAAATATTCGTCTCAAGTAACATTGTTGGTAGCAGATTGTAACGATTACTTATAAGTTTGATTAATTGCCTGGTTGACCTCATCGATCACCTTTGCCGTCTCATCCGCCTGTTCGGTGGCCACTGCCAAAAATAAACTATCCATAATTGTTAGTTGTGCGACCAAGGACGATAGATTTTCCGCACGCTCGTTAATATTTTCTGCGACTGAAATCAACCTGATTTCAGCTAACTGCGCGAGCGAACTATCTGGAGAACTCGAAATAACAATCATCGGCACCCGTTGTTGGTGCAACCGACGTGCAATCGCAACCGTCTGATTGTTCTCACCAGAATGCGAAATAATAATGGCACATTCTTTTTTGGTCATTTTAACGGCTTGCATCATCTGAATATCGAAATCGGGATGATACTGACAATCAAGACTGGTCCGCAAAAACTTGTGATACCCATTTAAAGCCACAATTGATGACCCACCGAGGCCAAAGAAAGTAACCCGCTGGGCCTTACTGATCAGGGCTACCGCTTGATTGAGTTGCCGTTCATTGAGCATTGCTTTGGTCGATTGAAGTGCATTAATTGCCCCGTTAAATGTTTTTTCAGTAATTCTAGCAGCTGTATCCCGTTGTTCGATCATCTCCGTTAAACTGGATGGCGCCTTATCGGTCGTGGCTAGGTTAAACAAAAAGTCTCGATAGTTAGAATAACCAATGCGTTTCACAAATCGAGAAATTGAAGCTGTCGACGTGTGACAATTATTGGCCAATTCTGAAATTGTATTTCTCTGAATGGTATCTAAATTGGCCAACATGTAATCCGCAATCTTTTGCTCGCCATGACTAAAGCTAGGATAATACGCCTTAATTCTAACAACGCCGTTATTTTTCAAAGTTTCATCTCCTGAATTTGACTGTCATTTTTATATGTAAATATTTTACAATAAATCGCTTGATTTGTGAAAGCGTTTTTCATATAATGTAGTCTGATACTTTAATTTAGTACTACTATAAATAGGTTATTTCAACTTAATTTTAATCCTTAAGCACACTCAAAAAGGAAGGGATATTTTAATGGATTACATGATCGGGGTCGACTTAGGTACCACCAGTACCAAGGCTGTTTTATACGATGATAACTGCAACGTACTGGGCTACGCTAATAAGCTATACCCACTCTACCAAGACAAACCGGACATGGCGGAAGAAGATCCCAATGAAATCTTCGATGCTGTTGTTGATGCATTAACTGAAGTGGTCCGCAAAGCAGATTTGCAAACCGGTAAACTTCGCGGTGTTTCGTTCTCTGCCGCAATGCACAGTCTGATTGGTTTGGATAAAAACCACCAACCAATTACACGGGTCATCACATGGGCCGATAACCGCGCCGAAAAATATGCAGATGAATATAAGAAAAATGGAATCGGTTTCGAACTCTATAAAAAGACGGGAACCCCAACACACCCAATGTCACCACTCTACAAACTATTGTGGTTGAAGAACGAACATCGTGACATCTATGACGATGCTGCTTACTGGGTTGGCATTAAAGAATATATCTTCTGGCGTCTCTTCGGCGTTTTGAAAGAAGAATATTCGATTGCTTCCGCAACTGGTCTTTTCAACATCTTTAACTTAGATTGGGACGAACAAGCCCTTGAAGTAACCGGCGTTAAGCGGGAACAATTACCAGAATTAGTCGATCCACTGGCACAAGTAACTGGTATGCACGACGAATACGCCAAAGTCATCGGCATTCCAACTGATACCCCATTCATTATGGGTGCTTCAGACGGAACACTCTCTAACTTAGGCGTTAACGCCATCAAGCCGGGAGTGGTTGCTGTTACAATCGGGACCTCTGGTGCCGTTCGTGTGGTCACTGATAAGCCAACCATTGATCCAAAGGGCCGAGTTTTCTGCTACGCCCTGACAAAGGACAAATGGGTGGTCGGCGGACCTGTTAACAACGGTGGTATCGTCTTCCGTTGGGTTCGTGATCAACTCTTCGCCCCTGAAAAAGTGACTGCCGATATGATGAACATGGATTCATACGATTTATTAACTCAAATCGCAAAAGAAATTCCAGCTGGTTCAGATGGCTTACTCTTCCACCCATTCCTTGGTGGCGAACGGGCACCAATCTGGGACGCTAACGCTCGTGGTTCATTCTTCGGTTTGACGCGGAACCATACTCGTGCACACATGGTTCGTGCCGCACTGGAAGGAATTGTCTACAATCTCTACACCGTGATGCTAGCCCTTGAAGAAGTCGTTGGTAAGCCAAAAGAAATCATGGCAACCGGTGGTTTCGCCCGTTCAGAACTCTGGCGTCAAATGTTAGCCGACATTTTTGAAAGTCCTGTTACTATTCCTGACGCCTTCGAAAGTGGCTGTTTAGCCGCTGTTGTGCTGGCGATGAAGAGTATTGGAACCATTGATGATCTATCAGAAATTGAAAAGTTCATTGGTAAGACCAACACTTATCAACCAAACCCCGACAACTTCCCTGTTTACCGCGAACTCGTTCCAATCTACATTCGTTTGAGCCGTCAGCTTCAAACAGAATACGCAAACATTGCGAACTTCCAACGTAAATTTGGTAATAACTAGTCAATTAATTCAGCATCCCCGTCATATTTAATGGTGGGGATGCTTTTTTACGCCGTTTTCATCTCCGTGTAATTTGCTGTACAATAGTGGTATTAAAATCCAAAGTAAGCAGGTTGATGAATGTGAAAAAAATTGCAGTCTATTGTGGCGCTTCTCTCGGATCTAATCCGGTTTACCAGCAAGCAGGAGCAGCCCTAGGCCAATGGTTGGCCGAACATGAAATTGGTTTAGTGTACGGCGGCGGTAAGTATGGCCTCATGGGCGTCATCGCCAAATCGGTTCTTGATCATAACGGCGTCGTTTGGGGCGTGATTACCAAGGAACTTGAAAATCGAGGAACAGTACTCGATACAGTTACTCACCTCCAAGTAGTTGATAACATGGCCGCCCGCAAATCCGCCATGATGAACCTTTCGGAAGGCTTCATCGCCTTTCCCGGTGGTCCAGGCACCCTCGAAGAAATTGCCGAAGCCTTTTCATGGGCCCTCATTGGGGACAACAGTGAACCATGTGCCTTTTATAACGTCAATCATTATTATCAACCCCTGCAGGCGATGTATGATCAAATGACCAGCGAAGGCTTTCTCTCGGAACAAGGCCGCAGCAAACTGCTTTTCTCTGATTCCATCGATGAAATTCAACAGTTTATGGCCAGTTATGAGCCCCCAACAATTCGGACTTACCATCGTTAAAAAGTGAGCGCAACTCCAAAATTTGGAATTGCGCCCTTTTTTTATTCATTCACTAATTTAATTGCTTCTGGAAAATGCTGTAATACAAACTCGTGCACACCCTTAGGAAATTCCAAGGTGGCCTGCGCGTCGAATGTTTCTTGGTTGTCCTCATACGTTAGTTCAACCTTATAATTCAGTAGCTGACACCGAATCCCGATCACAACCGCCTCACGAACTAACTTCTGAATAGACTCCGAATAACGATCGGCGAGCACCTGCACCGGCTGTTGGGCACTACGAACCCGAAGATAGCGATCATTAGCCACTTTCAAGCCGTACGACAGAAGCGAATCATCTTCAATTCGAACGGCTAACTGCGCACCGAGTGTCAAGTCCACGTTGCGAACTCGTTTAGCCGCAATCGCGATCGCCGTGGTATATTTTTGCGGTGCATTCACGCGTTGGGCAAAAATTGCCAGCTGATTCAATAGTTTACCGCCCAAATCGCGGACCCACTCAGGACGGTCTTTGGGATCACCAAGGGCAATCTCTTCATTACGCTGATCAGCGTCTCGTAACGCCGTCGTCATGTCCGTTGGTAAGTCAGCCGCCATACTATAGGCCAAAAAGATTTCTAGTAAATCCAGCGTATCATCGCTAAGACCTGCCCGTGACAGTGGATCTAGGTCAAATGACCGAAATTCAAGGTAGTCAATACCCTGTTTAAGCAACTCATCAAGATTGTCCGAAGTTCCTTTAATTCGAACCGGTCCATAAAATTCATGAATGGAATAAAATTTACCATCTGCGACAAATTGCTTAAGCTGACTTACCTGATCAGCCAATGACTCATACGTCACCACTTCATCATTGTAATTACTGTATCCCAGACTGCTACTCCGAAGACTTCTCACCGGGTAGTCTAGGTCGCGTGGTAATTTTTGATAATTATTTTCGGAAATTGGGGAGGCACCAAACAAATATGTGAAGAACCAGCGATTTAACACAAAGTTTTGCGCTAGCTTAAAGTAGAGCGCGTTTTTGAAGGCCGCTAAGCTCTCGTAACCGTCCGCCAGGCCATTTTCATATAGCATCTTTAGCACTTTTTCATCGACACTATAGTTGATATGAGCACCCGCAACAATTTCGTGTTCAATGCCATACTTTCCTTCTAGGTAGTCCCGATACCCTTGAAACCACGGTCGGGTAAAATCTTCTTTCGCAAAATTGAGATCATCAGCAACCAATTTAGGGGGCATGCTCAGCGGCCAAATCCGCTCGTCTTGGTGCAGATAACTTTGCACAATTTGTTGCAACATCTTTAAATTCTTGACCGCTTCTTTACCACCACGCGTCGGTTCTGTGATTAATTCCAACATACTATCTGTAAAGTCAGACTGAAGGTAGGGATGGTACCGACGAGATCCGAACGCACCAGGATAGGGATAACGACTGAGTCGCCCGTCCGTTGTAATTCGATGCTCCTCAACCTCCAAACCAAAGAAGCCTTGGAATAGCTGTTCGTTAAGGCCTAATTCATCAATCAGTTGTTCGAATTTATCTACCATCACTACCACCTGAAATCATTGTATTGTTATGCAAACTATTATAACGAAATTGCTACAGAAAAAGTATCATTTGACCGTCCTTTTTCTGATTTAATGAGTCGCCACCGTGGCTAACCTAACCACTGATCACAGACGCTTAGTCTTTAGGCCGTTGATCGTAGGCCCGCTTGGACTTATACCCCGCCTTTAAAACTGTTTTCATTTGTTCAAGATGGCGTTGCTTGGTTGCTTCCGCCTTCGCACCGTATATAAACCGGGCCCACTCGCGTTGGTATCCGGGAGTCAACGATTGGAGCATTGCTTGCAAGTCTGGCTCAGCCGCGAATAATTCAATTAATGCTGGAATATCTGCTTCATAATCCTGTAACGTTTTCTTATCTGCCATTTGGGTCACCTGCTATTTCTATTTTTACTTATTTTAGCATACATTCATCAAATATCATCATTGACTTGTTCTTCAAATAGTTTTGATAACAAGCTATTTTGTATTAAACTTTGATCCAATAAAAAAAGCAGTCGACTCAAGGAACTCTTGAATCGATTACTTTTTAGATTACTTGTTAAAAATTTTAGGCCCCTTACGCATGTTCTTGCGATCGTTTTTAGCCGTTGAAACTTGATTTGCAGGACGGTTACCGCTCTGCTTTTTCTTGTTGATGAGTTCCTTCATCTTTGCTTTGGCATCCATCAATTTATACCGCCTTTATTTTTTTAATCTGAATTTATTGACGGTTTAATACCGTAATACTTTCAACATGGGTTGTCTGTGGAAATTGATCTACTGGTTGAATTGGCTGGGCCACTTGATAACCACGTTCTTGGAATAACTGGATATCACGAACCAATGTGGCCGGATTACAACTTACGTAAACCACCTTATCCGGTTTCATTTCGCTTGCAGCTTCAATAAATTCCGGTGCCAATCCTTTCCGTGGTGGATCAACAATGATAACATCCGGTTTCAATCCGTCAGCTTGCCACTTCTTCATTTGCTTTTCAGCTTTATCAGTCACAAACTCGACGTTTTCGATGTGGTTCTTCATCGCGTTCAGCTTTGCATCCGTGATGGCATCGGCGACGACTTCTACCCCGTAAACCTGCTTTGCGTGCTGAGCCACAGCCAGTGAAATCGTCCCGATTCCGCAATAGGCATCAATTACCGTTTCGTTCCCCGTCAGGCCAGCTTGGTCAATTGCAGCTTGATACAATCTTTCAGTTTGCTGTGGATTAACTTGGTAGAAGGACAATGGTGAGATGGTGAAGGTCAAACCTAAGAGTTGATCTTCAATCGTATCACTGCCCCAGAGCGTCTTGTTTTCTTTCCCCATCAAAACATTCGTCTTTTCTGGGTTAATATTTTGCACAATGCTCTTCACTTCTGGTAATTTTTCAACAATTGCTTCAACAATTTGATCGTGCATTGGAATCTTTTTAGCCCGGGTCACAAAAACAATCATCATTTCATGGCTGTAGTATCCCCGTCGAACCATTACGTTCTTAACCGTTCCCCGATTAGTTTCTTCATTGTAAGGTTCGATGTGATAATGGCGCAACAAGTCCCGAACGACCAAGATTGCTTCGTCAATCTTAGGATCTTGAATGTAAAAGTCTTCGATGGGAACCAAATCATGGCTACCACGTTTGTAGAATCCAGTTTCCAACTTACCATTGACCATTCGAACCGGAATTTGTGCCTTATTCCGATAATGATAAGGTGTTTCCATCCCCATCGTTTCTGACACATCAATATCCAAGTGCGCCTTTTGCAATAATTCTGCAATTTGGTGCTGCTTGAACTTCAACTGTGCGGAGTAGGCCAAGTGTTGCAACGGCGCAATCCCCGTTTGAGTGTACTGCCGATCCCTTTCAGGGACCCGGTCAGGACTCTTCGTGATTAAAGTCATCATGCGTCCATAAGCAAAGCTCCGCGCGACCTTCGTAATCTTAAATTCAATTTCCTCACCGGGAAGTGTGTTGGTGATAAAGATGGGAAAATTATCCACTTTGACAACGCCCATTCCTTGGTACGTCAAATCAATGACAGTTCCTGAGAGGGTTTCATTTTTATGCACTGGTGCGTTAATTTTCAAGTGCTTTCTCCTTTTTTAATTGGAATAGCCCACTAGCGGCTACTCACTCCTGCGACAATGTAACTTAAAATACCAACTCATATTCTAGCATGTTTTCTTAACAGCTAAAAGGATGATGATAAACTGAACGCTTATCACCATCCTTTTTATAGCTTAATTTACTATTCAGTTTTACCGTTTTTTTCATCTTCAGGTAGTTTTTCAACCGCCTTGATAAACTTCTCTTCGGCTTTTTGAACGTCTGCTGGTAATCCTAAAACAGCGTCATCTGGAATTTCATCCAGATTAGCAACCATTTCAATGTGCCGAGCTAAGTTCTTAAAGGTCATCGGTGCATCGCCACCGTACTCGCCATCCAAGTTGATCATCATGCGGTTATCAACCGGCTTGGCAACCACCTTAGACGTCTTCCGATAAATCACCTTCGGATCATTGATATGTTTTCCACCGTTCAAAACAAGCGTCATCAACCGCATCATTTCAAACATGTTGGCAGACTTAACAATGATCATGGTAAACTTACCATCATCTAATGAGGCATCCGGAACAATTTGTTCAAAGCCTCCGACAGAATTGGTCAATGCCAGCAAGAACATTGAGGCTTCACCGTGAAATTCACCGCCATCGTACTTGATATCCATTTGAATTGGCTTAATTTGCGGCATTAACTCCGCTCCCTTAACCAAGTAGGCTAAGTAGCCAAACAATGACTTCATTTGTGATGGCACATCATAGGTCAGCTCCGTCAGTAACCCACCGGCGGCAATATTGATAAAGTACTGATCATTGGCCTTACCAATATCCATATGAATGGATTGGTCCTTCAACACAATTTTAGCTGCCCCAACCGGATCCTCACGTGGAATTCGCAATGCACGCGCATAATCATTCGTCGTTCCGGCCGGAATGATCGCCATCTTTGGACGGTGCCGCAATCCGGCAATCCCATTGACTACTTGGTTAATGGTTCCGTCACCGCCGGCGGCAATAATCAAGTCAAAGCCCTCTTTAGCAACCCGATAAGCCTCATCGCGTGCTGAATTAGGTTCTGGCGTCGTCGCATAGGCACTGGTTTCATAACCGGCTTTTTCGTACACCGCTAAAATATCAATCATGTCGTCCTTAAGAGCTTCACGGCCAGAAGTCGGATTATAAATTACCCGTGCTCGTTTACGCATTGTTTCTTCCTCCGTTTATCTTACAAAGCTTTCAGTGAAGCAATCAAAAGTTGGTTAACAACCTTCGGATTGGCTTGGCCATGTGTCTTCTTCATGATTTGACCCACTAAGAAGCCAATTGCCCGGTCTTTCCCATTCTTAAAGTCTTCCACTGATTGTTCGTTAGCAGCCAAAACTTCATCGATCATTGGTTGCAACTGTGCTGGATCTGAAAGTTGGATTAAGCCCTTTTCCTTCACGAAGGCATCTGGATCTTCACCCTTAGTAATCGCCTTGAAGACCTTCTTAGCAATCTTAGTTGAAATCGTGCCATCAGAAATCAATTTAATCATTCCCGCAAGGTGTGCCGGTGTCAAATCAGTTTCTTGTAAGTCAACTTGGTTGTCATTCAAGAAGGCATTCACGTCACCTTGCAGGTAGTTAGACGCCATCTTGGCATCGGCACCTTCAGCAATCGTGGCTTCAAAGAAGTCTGACATTTCCTTGGTCTGTGTCAAAACCATGGCATCATAGTCGGTCAAGCCAAGATCGTTGATGTAGCGCTTGCGACGATCACCAGGCATTTCTGGCATTGTTTGACCAATCTCGTCAATCCAGTCCTGACTGATATTTAGTACTGGCAGGTCTGGTTCTGGGAAGTAACGATAATCGTCTGAGCCTTCCTTCACCCGCATCAAGATGGTTGTTCCACTTGCTTCGTCATAACGGCGAGTTTCCTGACCAATCTTACCGCCCGACATCAGAACTTGTTGTTGCCGTTTTTCTTCGAATGCAAGGCCCTTACGAACATAGTTGAAAGAGTTCAAGTTCTTCAATTCAGTCTTAGTACCGAACTTATCAGAGCCAATTGGCCGAATTGAAATGTTGACGTCAACACGCATCGATCCTTCTTCCATCTTAACGTCAGAAATACCAGTAAATTGGATTCGTTGACGCAAAGCTTCGAGGTAGGCATACGCTTCATCAGGAGATGCAATTTCAGGCTTCGACACAATTTCGATCAAAGGTGTGCCTTGACGGTTCAAATCCACATATGAGAAACCGTTAGGACTATGCGAGTTCTTTCCGGCATCTTCTTCGATATGCATCTCGGCAATTCCGATTTTTTTCTTTTGACCGTCGACTTCAATTTCAATCCAGCCATCGTGTGCCATTGGGCTTTCAGACTGTGAAATTTGGTAAGCCTTTGGATTATCAGGATAGAAGTAGTTCTTCCGGTCAAAGTGTTGGTGGGGTTCAACTTCGGCATGCAAAGCTAAAGCAGCACGAATACCATCTTCGACAACTCCCTTGTTGGTACTTGGCAGAACACCAGGATAGCCCCAATCAATAACGTTCGTATTTGCGTTAGGGTCCGAGCCAAATTGGACTGGTGAAGGACTGAAAATCTTGGAATTGGTCTTCAATTCAACGTGAACTTCTAGTCCGATGGTTGTTTCAAAATTCATTAGTTTTGGCCCCCTAAGTTCGGTGTTTGTTTATGAAAATCTGTGGTTTGTTCAAATGCATAGGCTGCATTGTACATCGTTTGTTCGTCAAATGGCTTCCCAATGATTTGCAACCCGACTGGCATGTTATCTGAGAATCCAGCTGGAATAGACATTCCGGGAAGACCTGCCATGTTAACCGGAACGGTTAACACATCGTTCATGTACATTGCCTTAGGATCGGTAATGTTAGCGCCAATCTTGTAAGCAACGGTTGGGCCAGCAGGACCCATCACTAAGTCGTGGTTTTCGAAAACCTTTTCGAAGTCTTGACGAATCAAGGTCCGAATTTGACTCGCCTTCTTGAAGTAAGCATCGTAGAATCCGGCTGATAACGAGAAAGTTCCCAACATGATCCGACGTTTAACTTCATCCCCAAAGCCTTCGGAACGAGACTTCACGTAGACATCTTCAAGATTTTGGACATCGGTTGCCCGAACACCATAACGAATACCATCAAACCGTTGTAAGTTCGATGAAGCTTCTGATGATGAAATGATGTAGTAAGCGGCCACCCCATATTGGGTGTTTGGCAGGGAAACTTCGTCGATGATTGCACCCAGTGATTCGTAGTGCTTCAAAGCGGCTTTGATCGTTTCCTTAACGCCTTCATCAACCCCTTCGCCAAGGTATTCCTTTGGTACGGCAATTCGAAGACCCTTAACGCTGGTGTCATCGTTGAGTTGACTGGCAAAGTTAGGTACTTCACGAGTTGACGATGTCAGATCGTGTTCGTCATGACCACTGATCAATGACGTCAACAAGGCATTGTCCTTTACACTTTGAGTTAACCAACCCACTTGATCCAAACTCGAACCAAAGGCAATGATTCCCCAACGTGAAACACGACCATACGTTGGCTTCATTCCCACAACCCCGTTATATGAAGCTGGGAGCCGGATTGAACCACCGGTATCAGTTCCTAGTGCAGCAAGCACTTGGCCAGCGGCAACGGCAGCGGCAGAACCACCCGAAGAACCACCTGGTACACGGGTTAGGTCCCATGGATTATGCGTGGTTTGGTAAGCTGAATTTTCAGTTGACCCCCCCATCGCAAACTCATCCAAGTTGAGCTTACCGGCGTTGATAAAGTTTTGCGCCTTCAATTTTTCAATCACTGTAGCATCGTAGATTGGGTTAAAGTTATCTAAAATCTTGGATGCGGCGGTTGTCCGTAATCCCTTGGTGACAATGTTATCCTTCACACCCAATGGAATCCCGGCTACCAGTTGGTCAGCATTAATGCCATTGGCATCAACTTCTTGGGCCTGCTTCATGGCTACTTCTTCATTCAACGTCAAAAAGGCCTGAACCTGGTCTTCAGTTGCATGAATATTTTCAAACGTGGCCTTAGTTAATTCGGTTGCGCTAATCTTCTTGTTAACTAGGTCATCGTGTAACTGTGTTAAATCGGTATCGTAAAAATTCATTACTCGCCATCCCCGCTTTCATCAATGATTGCCGGTACTTTGATGTATCCGTCTTCTGTATCAGGCGCGTTCTTCAGTAATTCGTCGCATTGATGACTGTTAACTGCTTTGTCTTCGCGCATTGCATTGATCTGGTCGCTTGCCGATGTCATCGGAATTACACCAGTGGTATCAACCTTGTCGATACTTTCGAACAAGTCGATGATACTTTCTAATTGAGGGGTAAACTTGCTGAGTTGTTCGTCGGTAAACTCTAATTTTGCCAGCGAAGCAACGTGCTTTACTTGTTGTTCGTCAATTTGACTCGCCATTGTGCTATTAACCTCTTTTCAGATTGTTCATACTTACATCATGTTATTGTATCACATCTGCCCTATAAATTTTTAGTTATCAATTTAAATATCTGATAAATTTACCGGTAGAATGCGCTTCTAGCTTAAAATTGCGGTATTAGTCATTATTTGCCGGTTCAAAACCTGTTCGCGGACGCAGACCCCTAGCATATAAGAGAAGGGCCCATCAATCGCATCGTTCACGATTAATGGGCCCTTCTCTTATATGACGGCGTCTATACGCGCCCGCTCACACTCTATTTTAATAACTATCAAACACATGACTCGAGAACTTCTTTTGTCCCGAATCCCGGTATACAAAGGCCTGCATATCCGTCGATGATTGAATCTTGATATCAATTGGGATCCCACTTGGTAAGTACTTTTGGGCCGCCGTCGAAATATACTGCGTAAAGCTCGTAATTTCGGTTTCGCTGTAGAACTGCGTCGTCACCGTAATGTGCATTCCGGATAACGTGCCGTCCTTGTACTGAGCTTGGGCCGTGACTCCACTCAAATTAGGGAAGAACGTCTGTACCTGAGTCTTAAAGTTGTCAAATGAATCGTTGTCATCGCTGCTGGTTGAACTCGTTGATTCAGATGACTTTGGTAACACCTTATTCTTGATGTTCAACGTCTTCCAACTCGATAACGAATCACCCTTGTTGACGTTATACTCGATATACGTCCCACCAACTAGACTATCGTTCGCCGCCTGCTTGTACAGGGCAATGACAATTGGGACATTCTTCAAAGCTTTCTTCTGACGAAGACGCTTCAAAACTTTTTGGGCTGCTTGTTGTCCGTACGCTTTCAGCTCTGCATCACTAATCTTTTGCTGATATGTTGGGCCATCGGTCGTTTTCTTGTAGTAGTCAACCGAGTTCAAGCCAATTCCGATCGTAATCCCATGCAACTTCAAATTATCCCCATCTTGAGTCATATAATCTTGCTCTTCAATGGTTTGAATGTAGGTTGGGTTCCGCGTTCCGTTGGTCTTCCCCTTTTTGGGATTCAAGCCAGATGCGTTACTCTTTGTTTTCCGGCCCAACCAGTTAGTAACCGTACTCTTAGACAGGTATTGGCCTTCCTGAAAGACATAGCTCTTAGTTGAGAAAACCTTTTTAGAAATGTCCGTTAACCCACTTTCAAAGCTTTTCAGGTTAAACGTATTTTGGTTTTGCGCGGCAGTAACGCCCCGCGACTTACTCGTCCGGTACCGCCCATTTTTAATCACACCTTGGTACGTGCCACTGGCCGCACTCCCGGTTGTCGTGTAGTTGCTTGAACTCGACGACTTTGATTTACTCCCAAAACTACAGGACGCTAAAATCATCGTACAGGCCATTAGCGCCACGGTTAGGCAAAATTTTTTTGACTTCACTTTTGGAGATCCTCCTTCATTGCGGCCACAAATTGCTGTTCATTCCAGACATCGACTCCGAGTGACTGAGCCTTCGTCAACTTACTCCCAGCATCCGTTCCAGCAATGACCAAATTAGTTTTTTTCGACACACTTCCAACCACGTCAGCACCATGTTGTTCCAGCCATTCTTGGGCCTCTTTACGGGTCATTTCCGTCAACTTACCAGTTAACACAACCTTTTGACCAGCCCAATCACTGTCGATAACTTGTGCATCATCATCTCCGAGATAATCTGTGTTAACCCCTGCGGATTGCAGTTTAGCCACTAATTCAGCTACCTGTTGGTTAGCAAAATACGTGGCAACACTATCACCAATAATTGGCCCAATCGAGTCAACCTCGGCCACTGCTTCACTGGTGGCTGCCATAAGCGCTTCGATGGTTTTAAAATGCTTGGCGATTATTTTTCCGGCCTTGGCACCTACATGACGAATACCTAAACCAAAAAGTAACCGTTCCAGTGAATTATGACGGCTATTGTCGATTGCTGTCAATAGATTTTCGGTCGATTTAGCACCAAATTTATCTAAAGTTAATAATTGCGCCTCAGTCAGGTGGTATAAATCTGCCACATCCGTCACTAATTCGCGTTCAAACAACTGCTGGACAATTTTGGGACCTAACCCATCAATGTTCATCGCATTGCGAGAAGCAAAGTGTGCCAGTCCTTCTTTGATCTGAGCCGGGCACATTGGATTAATACACCGTAGTGCCACCTCGTCGTCGAGGTGAACCAATTCAGCCCCACATTCCGGGCAATGCGTTGGTATCATGTATGGCACACTATCAGCGGCTCGTTTCTTCAATTCTACCATTGAAATTTCTGGAATAATGTCGCCAGCCTTATGCAGATATACCGTGTCACCAAGCCGCACATCCTTTTCCGCAAGGTAATCGGGGTTATGCAGCGAAGCACGAGCTACCGTCGTGCCGGCCAGTTGAACGGGATCCATGACTGCCGTGGGCGTCACCGTCCCAGTGCGGCCAACCGTCCATTCAATATCGCGAACGATCGTGGCGGCCTCCTCTGGTGGAAATTTATAGGCGATTTCCCAACGGGGGACCTTCACCGTATTGCCTAATTCAACCTGCATCCCCAAATCGTTCACCTTTTCGACAATTCCATCAATACCGTATTCGAGATCGTTACGTTGGGCCGTATATTGATCGATATAAGCCTGAATCTGTTCAGCGGTCTGCACCACCTGATAATGCTCGTTAATTTGAAATCCCAGATCTTTCAACCGGGCTAGTGCCGCCGATTGAGTCGTTACTCCCAGAGTCTCATAATCGGGAACGTAGTAAATGAACGTACTCAATTCCCGCCGTCCGGTAATCTTAGCATCCAACTGTCGTAAACTTCCGGCTGCCGCATTTCGCGGATTAGCAAAAACCGGTAACCCATCACTTTCACGCTGCTGATTGAGTTTGACAAACGCCTGCTTAGGCATATAGCACTCACCACGCACCTCGATACTCAGCGGTTCGGGAAGTTGAGTTGGGACCGACTTGATCATCCGAACATTTTTAGTAATGTCCTCGCCAATTTGTCCATTCCCCCGCGTCGATCCCTGCACGAGTTGACCATTTTCATAGACGAGCGAAATGGCCAGCCCATCAATTTTCAGTTCCAGATTATACTCCGGTTGATCTAGTCCATTTTTTTGTAACCGGTCATTAAATGCAAACAGTTCTTCCGTGGAAAAAACATCTCCCATTGAAAGCATCGGCTGTTCGTGCGGGACCTTGGTCAACACGGTCTCGCCGAGGGCCCCAACCTGTTGAGTAGGTGAATCTTGAGATTGAAGCACCGGAAACTGCGCTTCAAGTGCTAATAGGCGTTGATAGGCCTGGTCATAAACAAAATCCTCTACCGTCGGTTGATCATTTTGGTAGTATTCCGTCCCCCACTGGGTTACCTGTTGTCGCAGAGTCTCGATCTCCGCTTGTGCCTGTTCAATTGTTAATTCTGTCACTGGCAGCTTTTCTTCCATTTTTATCACCTAAATATTTTAATCACTTGACGCCTTAGTAATCGGCGCAAAACTTGCTAACAATCGTTTGACCCCTTGCGATGGGAATGCAACGTCTAGTTCCATGTCTTCACCAGTTCCATTCACCTTCACAACGGTTCCAATGCCCCATTTTTTGTGGCTAACCTTATCGCCAGACTTCCAGTTTAACTTGTTTGCTCCGGTACCAGCATTGACCGCCACTGGTTTGACCGGCTGTGTGCTATTAACATGCCGGCCCTGTGAACGACCCTGCGTCTGGAACTGATGATAGGCTGATGCGGTCGCATTCTGATGAGCAAACGGTACCGAGCGGCCATTGGTCATTGACCCCGCCGCCTGATTTTCCACATGAATGAGATCGGGATTAATTTCTTCAACAAATCGTGATGCTTGGTTATTTTGCCGCCGACCATACAACATCCGTGAAAAAGCATTCGTCATGTAGAGTTTTTGCTTTGCCCGGGTAATGCCGACATAGGCTAACCGTCGTTCTTCTTCCAGTTCGTCATCTTCCAAGATTGCTCGTGACAACGGGAAAATTCCTTCTTCCAGTCCCATTAAGAAGACCACTGGGAATTCCAGTCCCTTTGCCGCATGTAGCGTCATTAACGTGACTGCCGGTGCTTGTTCATCGACATCGTCTTGATCAGAAACTAAGGCCAAATCTGCGAGGAAGTTCACGATTTTATTACCGTTTGATTCTACCTCATCATCCGCATGAGCATCGTCATATTCCTTGGTGACTGATAAAAATTCATCCAAGTTTTCTTGACGAGACTGTGATTCAAGCGTGTTATCGGCCTTCAGAGCATCCAAATATCCCGTTTTCTCAAGAATTTGTTGGGTCAACTCGGTAATCGTCATATAGTCAACCATCTTGCCCAGGTCCTCGACCAACGTCCCAAACGATTCAAGGGCGTTGCGGGACCGCGAAGTCAGATCATTGTTAATGCTGGCATTTTGTGCAGCTTCCAGCATGGACCACCCATGTTCTTGGGCAAATGCTTGCAGCTTATCCACACTACTTGCACCGATGCCACGCTTTGGTTCATTGACTACCCGTTCAAAGCTGATTGAATCACTCTTATTCACCGTCAGTGTCAAATATGACAGAACATCACGAATTTCCTTTCGATCGTAGAACTTATGTCCCCCCACCATCGTGTAAGGAATATTGGACTTCAGAAAAGTTTCTTCAATGACACGAGATTGGGCGTTGGTCCGGTAAAGGACCGCAAAGTCGTTATAGTTTCGGTTGTTCGTCTTCATTTCGCTTTGGATCTTAGAAACGACAAACCGTGATTCGTCATTTTCACTTTGGGCACGGTAATACGAAATCTTATCGCCTTCCCCATTTTGCGTCCACAACTTCTTCTTCCGTCGGTACATATTATTGGCAATGACTTCGTTGGCCGCATCCAAAATGGTCTGCGTTGAACGATAGTTTTGTTCCAACATTACGGTCTGTGCGTCCGGATAGTCATGTTCAAAATCTAAAATGTTGTTCATGTTAGCCCCACGCCAACCATAGATACTTTGATCGGCATCCCCCACCACACAGAGGTTGCGGAATCGTTTGGCAAGAAGGTTCACCAACCGGTATTGCGCATCATTTGTATCTTGGTATTCATCGACGTGGATATAGTGAAATTTATTTTGATAAAAAGCCAGTGTTTCTGGATTTTGTTCGAACAATTGGATCGTTAACATGATCAAATCGTCAAAATCTACGGCCTGATTTTCTCGCAACCGTTTTTGGTAGAGATCATAGGCGTTCGCAACAACATCTTCAAACGGGCTGCTGGCTTCTTTTGCGTAGTCAGCTGGCGTTTGAAGCGCGTTTTTTGCGTTTGAGATCGCGGACAAAAGTGCCCGGGGATCAAACTTCTTTGTATCAATGTTCAGTTCGCTACAAACACGCTTCATCAACGTCCGTTGTTCACTTGTCGCGGCAATCGTAAAGGCGCGGTTGTATCCGATTTGTTCGATATCACGTCTTAAGATGCGAACACACAACGCATGAAACGTTGATACCCAGACGTCGCGGGCCCCTTCATTGAGAAGCTTGCCCACCCGTTCCCGCATTTCCTTTGCGGCCTTATTCGTAAACGTAATGGCTAAGATATTCCAAGGATTGACTTGTTTTTCTTCAATTAAGTACGCAATTCGGTGAGTCAATACCCGGGTTTTCCCGGAACCGGCCCCCGCCATAATCAATAAGGGTCCCTCGGTTGCAAGGACGGCCTCTTGCTGACGATCATTCATTCCTGCTAATAGTGATTGGCTTGTCACTTTCATTCAATCCCCTCTAAAATTCAGTCACTGCATATTATAACAAATCCCGTCTTGATTTTGAGATTCAAAACCTAATAATTCGGGTCTCATTAAAAAAAGCCTCCTGAACTACCACTGCAGTCCAAAAGGTCTTCGATCTAATCTTCAGTCGTTTCGGTCTGGGCCGGACTCTCCGACCAGACATCTGTATTATCAATTTGAAGTTGTAATTTATCTAAGGTATCGCCAATTGCGGTTACAAAGCCATAACTATGAACTTTCTTTTGTAAAGTTGGCGTATAGAAATTAAACTGCCAGTTTTCTTTCAAAAGCCACTGTGTTTTAATTTCATCAATTTGTTCCTGATTAATTGCCATCGTAATGGCTGGTTGGAGCACTTTGATATCTGGGAGTGGCAGCCCCGCGACTGCCCGCAACAATACCGCATACTGGTCAATGGTGCAAACCGCCGTTAAGACGTCCCCCTGACGAACTAGGGCTGGTGTAATCCCCTTGACGTATAACGTATTGGTATCCGTCAGGTAGAACCCAACTTCAAACACACCGCGGTAGTTCAAGTTTTTGGCAACGGCTTGACCAATTCGGCCAATTTCTTCTTGCACGTCGTTTGGAAGAACCGCCGGCGCCTGGGCCTCTAATACACGACCGTCCCGATATTGATTTTCAATTAATGGGAACACTTTAATCGTATCATCGGTCTTAGCTACCATCAGTGAAAACTCACGGGAACGTGAAATCCACGATTCCAACACATAGGTGCCCGTATCCAGATAATCAGCCGCCTTTACAATATCTGACTGTCGCTCGATCACCATGGACCGCTCACCCAGTCCCTTTTGAATTGGATTTAATACTGCCGGGTACCCGATTGAATCAATCGATTGGTACACATCATCCAACTGAATCACCGTCACATAGGGCGCAATGTTAACGTTGATTTGATCAAAAAAGGCCCGTTCCAACAGCCGATCCTGTGTGATTTCTAAAATTTCTTTTCCCTGTGGGATGAAAGTAAACTGGGATAGGTATTCGATCACAGCGGACTGAACACTAGCCGATTCATAAACGACCGCATCACAGCTTTGACCAAATTCTTTCAGTTTGTCCCGATCATTCCATGCGCCAATCACGGTATAATCTACAAATTTTGCCAGGTCTCGTTCTGCTTCACTGTGAATGTAAGCCGCAACCCGAAAGCCCGCATTTTGAGCGGCCTGTGCTAATTGCCGGGTGCCGCTTCCTAACCCAATAATGCCAATTGTATTTCCTGGATATAAAATATGTTTATTTTCCATCATGACTCACTCCATTTAACCTATTCTGGCATAAATTCAACTTGTCCGTCCGTTAATGACTTGATTCGGGCCAATGATTCCAGATGAATTCCTTGTGCCTTGATCTTGTCAGCACCCGGTTGAAAACTCTTTTCGATCACAATTCCGACCCCGGCAACTTCGATTTGGGCCTGCTTAGCAATTTCAAGAAGGCCAAAGACCGCCTGCCCGTTCGCTAAGAAATCATCAATGATTAGCACTCGATCATTTGGTTCAATATACTTGCGTGACACCGTAATTTGGTTTTCAGTTTGCTTCGTAAACGAGTAAACATTGGCCGTATACAAGTCATCCGTCAATGTGAGACTCTTATGCTTTCGAGCAAAGATTACCGGAACGTGTAGTTGTAGTCCGGTCATTACGGCTGGCGCAATCCCTGAGGACTCAATCGTCAAAATTTTGGTAATTTTTTCATCCTGAAATTTTTGGGCAAATTCCTGACCGATGCTAAACATAAAGTCCGTATCAATTTGGTGATTTAAAAATCGGTCAACCTTTAGAACATCCCCTGATAATACTTCGCCGTCCTGCTTAATCTTTTCCTCGAGTGCTTTCATTACTTGTCTCCTCATACTAGTTTTATTGATCGTACTTATTTAGGTGATACGTTTCAATCACGCGAATTAGTTTAGACGCATAGTCCGGATCGGTTGCATACCCAGCCGTCTGCAACGCCTGTGCTGCCTGGGTATAACTACTGGCTTGTGTGACCCCAGTATATTTTTGTGGATCATCGGTCGTGCCATTGACCATCAGTAACGTGTGCGCATCAATAGACTGATCCCAGCTTGTGTAAACCCGAAACCGACCACTCGTGACAATCCACTTACCATTCACATATTCCTTCGTCGTCAGCACCTTACTGTTCGTGGTATCGGAACTCTTAACCCCGAACAAGTTGTAATACTTCGCCGATAGCGTGCTACTGCCCCAATCTGATTCCAAAATTGCCTGTGCGAGAGTTATTGAAGCCGGAACATTATATTTTTGATCCATCTTTTCAGCTTCCGGTGCGACCTGCTTAATAAATAATTGCTTAGAATCCGTTTGCTTTTCCACAATTAACTGTCGCTGCCGAACCTGATGTAGTTCCTGAACCCCGTACCCCACTAGCGCTAAAATAATCACCCATAAAACAATTTTAGCCAGGCGATTTTGACCACGCCGTGAAAATAATTTCTGCCATTTAAACTTTCGTTTCCGTCGACGCGCCAACTAATTCACACCCTTCTGTGTGCCTATTTTACACTGTCCACAGTCGAAGGGGTATCAATTTACTATAAATTTTACATCAATTTAATTATTTTAACTATGGTCATCCGGTGAAAAATGCCAGTAAACAAAAAAACTGTAGCATTTGCCACAGCTTTTCACGCACTATGCCCCGGTTGTAACTGTCATTGTTGCCTGATCAGCTTTCACTGGGCCAGTTGGTTGACTAAATTTCATGTAAGCCACGTCATTCATATCAGTAACGATCGTCATCATGGTTGTTTGCTTACCTGCTGCTCGAATTGCATCAAGATCAGCCGTTGCCAACAAATCACCGTGGGTTACTTGTTGACCAACTTCAACCGCCACTTCAAATGGAGCCCCTTTAAGTTCCACCGTGTTGATCCCCATATGAACCAAGACCTTCAGCCCGTTTTCAGTTTCCAAGCCAATCGCATGTTTGGTTGGAAAGACCGTCACGATCTTGCCATCAACAGGAGCCACAATTTGGTTATCCCGAGGTTCGACCGCAAAACCGTCACCAATCAACTTCTGCGCAAACGTCGCATCCGCCACGTGCTCAAGATCGACCAATTCACCATTGGCAACACTATAAAACTGATCGGTCATCCCTGATTTAATCGTTTCTTCCGCTGGGGCAGCCGGCTTTTGTTCAGGTTGCTTCTGGGCAACCATCGCTTCAATCTTACCATCATAAATATCGGTCAGTGCCCGCGCCACAAATTCAACTTCGGTTCCGACAACGATATGGACATTCGTCTCATCCAACACATTGACCCCCGCAACTCCAGCAGCACGTACGGCCGCTTGATTAACCAGTTGTGGGTCTTTCAATTGTAATCGTAACCGAGTCGTACAGTTATCGATCACCTTAATATTCTCCTTGCCACCAATCGCAGCATAGATTTTTTTGGCCATCACCGTATACTGGTCGTCGTTGTCGTTCGTCACAATCTCTGGCGTTGACGCATCTAACTCGTCAGTTTCTCTTCCCGGCGTCATTAAATTAAACTTCTTAATTGCGAAGTCAAAGCCAAAGTAGTAAATCACCGCCATGACTAGCCCTTGTACAAGCAGCATGTACGGGCGGTTGGCAATTGGCAAATGAAAGCTCAACAAAAAGTCCACTAAACCGGCACTAAATGAGAACCCGGCAGTCCAATGCATCAGTGCGGCAAAGCCCAACGATAATCCGGTGAACACAGCATGAATCACATACAGTGGCCAGGCCACAAACATAAATGAAAATTCTAGTGGTTCTGTCACTCCCGTGAAGAAAGAAGCAAAGGCGCCCGCCAACATCAGGCCCCCAACTTCTGCTTTTTTCTCTGGTCGGGCATTCCGATAAATGGCGTATGCACCGGCTGGTAATCCAAACATCATGACTGGGAAAAACCCTGCCTGGTACATCCCCGTAATCCCTTTAACACCCTTGCCAGCCCAGAAGTTGCCGATATCATTGATCCCAGCTGTATTAAACCAAAAGACCGCATTCAGTGCCTGATGTAACCCCGTCGGAATCAGCAGACGATTGAAAAAGCCGTATAAACCGGCACCGGCTGCGCCTAATCCAACGATGAATTTTCCGAATGCCACCAAGGCCTCATACACTGGTGGCCAAACAAACAGCAATAATATTGTAAACAGGAGCATGACAATTGCGGCTAAAATTGGGACAAGCCGCTTACCACTGAAAAACGAGAGTGCCATGGGTAGCTTTGTTTTGTGGAATCGGTTATATAAACCGGCGGCCACAAGTCCCGCAATGATCCCGATGAAGACATTACTGCTAAGAGAAGCAAATGACGGGTCCACTTGTGACTCTTTAATCCCCTCTAACAGGGCAACGGATGACGGATCCAGAACCTTGATAGGTACCAAATAGGCTACTAGACCGGCCAATGCGGCGGCACCATCCTTTTCTTCCGACATGCCAATTGCAAGCCCGATTGCAAATAAAATCGCCAACGACCCTAAAATCGCGTTTCCTCCGGCCTGCAGGAACTGCGCAACAGCCCAGGAATCTGGCATATAATGGCCAATTCCGACCAGCAAGGCAGCGGCTGGTAATACCGCAACAGGCAGTTGCAAAGACCGCCCCATCCGTTGCAGATAAGTCTTCATAATCTATTTCCTCCTAGAATTCTCTTAATCACACGAGTAATATCTTACCGTGATTACCCTGTACATACAAGTCTTTATACTCATTTCTTAAATTGGTCTAATCTGCACTAATCCTTGATATAAGGCGCTTTTGGGTAAGTTACTAATTATAAGTAGCCGTTGAAAGCGAATTAAATCCTTTAATATCAGGCTTCATAATTATCTAGACCAATTTTAAAAATAAGTCAAAAAAAAGAATCACCACCGTGATCCTTCTCATTTACTTATTTTGTTAAATTAATTCGCTTGCTTAACAGGTAAATAATAATGCCTCCGATTGTCATAGAGAGTAGTTCACCTAATCCAATCGTCAACCAGCCCGCCCAAAATGGCGCTTTAGTCATTACGTTGAGTTCCCAAGCAATCGTGAACATCGATAATGAAATAATAATGGCCGTTACCACAAACTTAATGGGCATTGATTTAATTGGTTTCGTCACTAACATGACAATGAGTAAAAAGACAAACGTCGACGCAGTTCCAATCGGAACATCTAGGGTCCAGGTTGGTGATGCAAAGTTAGATAAAAAGACACCGAGGCTCACACCCCAGAGATAACGCTTGTTAAACAGTACCAAATAGTTAAACATTTCGGCAATCCGAATTTGAACGACCCCGAAACTGATAGTTGATAAAACAAGCGTAATGACAACATACAAAGCGGCCACCACCGCCGTCTTTGTTACCTCACGCACCGAAATACGTGACGTTTGAGCAGAATTCTTCATTATTATAATCTCCTTTGTAACCGAACATCGGTTAGTCATAACTACGACCAAAGGTGAAGGAAGTGTCGTAGTGCGATCAAATTAGAGTTGATCTAAAATTTCAACCATTTCATTGTAAATGATTACCGTTAGTTTGTCGACTGTTAGTTATTTTTCTGTCCAACCGCCATCAATCGGCATCACCGTTCCATGAATGTAATCCGCTTTAGTACTTGCTAAAAATACCGCTAGATCTGCAACTTCATCTGGATGGGCCCAGCGCTTGGCCGGCGTCTGCTCAGCTACCCAATTCGCCATCTTACCATCCCCGGCAAAATCGGCCGCATTCATCGGCGTTTGAATGGCACCGGGGGCAATGCAGTTTGCTCGGATTCCTTGAGCTGCATAATCAGCATCCAACTGCTTGGTTAGCCCGATAATCGCATGTTTGGAAGCCGTGTAGGCCGCGCCGCCACCACCAGCCACTAATCCCGCAATCGAAGCCATATTGACGTACACCCCGTGTCCCTGTTCCAGCATGATTGGTAATGTTTGCTTGATCAGAAGAAACTGGCTAGTCAAATTGACATCCAAAATGGTCTGCCATTGTTCAATTGACGTCTCCAAAACTGGTCGATACGCATCCAAACCCCCCGCCGTATTGCAGACAACGTCAATGTGCCCTCCTTGCCGCAAAGCCGCAGTCGTTGCCTGCTTAGCGGTTGTGGCCTGAGCTACGTCACCAGCTAAAATCGTCAAGGCCGCATCGGAGTGCCCATCTTTAAGGACGGTCAGACCCTCGCGATCCCGATCAACAGCAATGACGGTTGCCCCTTCATCAAGGAATCGTGCCACTTGTGACTTACCAATTCCCGAGGCGGCACCGGTGATAATGACCGTTTGCCCATCAAATTCGCCGGCCATTAGTCAGTGACCAATTGCCAGTCGGTGGCGAGAATATCGCAATCCGTTGGCGACCATAGGCTATAAGCCTCATCCGCCGTCTTGATCAAGAAATAAGGATTTAACACATCCCCCTTAAATTGGCCCTCAGGAACCAATTCAACGAAGAGTTCTGTTCCTTCCCAACCTGTCCGAACGGCCTTTTTGCCCTGCTTTAAATCTGGTAATACTGCTTCAAAAGTCATTTCACTACCTCCATTTTATCCATATTATATCCTACCCAACGCGGTTCCTCCAGTCACAACTAATCGTCCCAAATGAATTGTCACTCTGTAGCTGAAATGCAATAGAACCTTGTCGGGGACTCTCCCACTTCAATCCGAATTAAGTTAGCCTGCATTTTTTCCAGTTCTGGGCCGATTAAATGAAACAAATAGATGGTCACATTTTCTAGCGTTGGATTAACCTTCTCAAAATACGCCAACTGATTTAAGAATTGACCCGATATACCAGCCAGTACTCGATTAACCGCCTTTTCCAAATCATTAAAAATAATCATATGATCATTTGAGGTGTGAATTTCACAAATGATCTCCCACGTATGATTATGCTGCTTTCCTTCTCCATCTTCCCAACGCATCGCGTGGCTCGCGTTGACATACGATTTAATTTTATAGGTATGATATTCTTCGGGCATCATTTCACTCACTTTCTGTTATCTGTTCAACTATTCTAGTACCATCATAAGACATAGTAAGCAGTCTGCCTAGTTGTAGCGGTCAATTAGAATTATATTGTTGATTATTTTAGCTCACCATAAAAAAATATAATGATTGCCAATCTGTTACTATTAGCATGGTCAATCATAGTTAATCCCATGTTATATAAGGTATTGGGAGTAGCGTTTTATTTTATGAAAGCGTATTATGTTTACTAAACATTATGGGAGAATGGCCCTAATTAGGGTCATGTTGTAGGAGTGAATAATATGCAAATGATCAAAAATGAGTTTAAGTTTATTTTTCATAATAAACTAATTCTCTTATCAACGATTGTCATTATGATAATCCCCTTTTTATACTGCATCTTCTTTCTTAAATCGGTGTGGGATCCGTATGGTCATACAGGTGATCTGCCCGTTGCCGTCGTGAACGAGGACCGTCCCGTCCGTTACCAGGGAAAAACCATGGCTGTCGGAAAACAAACCGTCAAAGAGCTCAAACAAAACGATCAGCTCCAATGGCACTTTGTTTCCAAACATAAAGCAGCAACGGGACTTAAACACCGCAAATACTATACGGTCATTACCATTCCAGCTGATTTTTCTAAAAATGCAACAACGGTCTTAAGTACCTCGCCGAAAAAAATGCACCTGACTTATAAAACCAATGACTCACTCAATTATATTGGGCGTGTCATCAGTGACATGGGCGCTAAACAACTGAATACACAGATTCGTGAGCAAGTCACTAAGGCCTACGCCAAAGCTGTCTTTCAGCAACTAAAAACTGTTGGAACGGGGATGAAATCCGCCGCAAAAGCGGAAACTCAGCTCCACGACGGCACTGTCACCCTCAATGACGGACTTAAATTATATGCCGTTGGTGTCAATCAGGTCAATAGTGGCGTTCAAACTCTGAAAGTTAAAGTCGTCCCCCTTGCTAATGGGATTCGCCAACTGGCCAGTGGTGGTAGCACTTTAACAACGGCAATTCAGTCCTATACCGGTGGGGTCGGGCAGGTGAATAGCGGCCTGCAGCAATTAACAGCCAATTCCAGCCAGCTCACGAATGGTGTCGCGAGTGCAAGTAGTGGAAATGCGAAGTTAACGGCGGCCATGCAGCAAGCTTCTAATCAAATTGGCAGTCAACTAAGCTCCAATCAATCCGACATTAACAGTGTCAAAACGGCCCTCACCGCGCTCTCAACCCTTGTTAAGGGCGTTTCTAGTGGCAACAACGCGGACATGGCTGCACTGAATACCAGTTTAGCCAGTTTTAATGCTAATTCTACTCAAATTAAAACGGCGCTAACGACCAGCGGCCAAGATTTGTCGACAATTTATAAAAACGTCTTTAACACCAGTAACACAGAGAGCACAGCCGCTCAATTACAACAAGCAGGTCAATCACTTCAGGAGTTGCAAACACTCCTGAACAGCGATGGCTACAAGAAAATGGCGGCAGCTGATCCCGCAACGGCTACCAAAATTGCAGCGGCCGTTAATCAAGTCGGTACGAACGTCACTAATGCTGGCAGCCAGCTAAGCGCCACCAGCAACTCGCTTTCTGACATGCAAAGTAATCTCACCTCTGTGGGAACCAAGCTCTCGGAATCAAGTAGTCAACTAACCGGACTATCACAAAAATTAACGACCCTTCAAACGCAGCTTAAGCAAGTCCCTCTCGCACTTGACGGTGGCGTTCAGGCCATCACGGAACTCGAAACGGGTCTTGAAACCGTTAAACAGGGATTGGATCAACGGGGCAATACCCAAAGCACCATGGGCCTAATCCAAGCATCACAAACGCTAAATTCAGGACTACAACAGATTCAAACTGGTTTAAATGCTTATACATCAGGCGTTTCTCAAGCTCAATCGGGCACTCAAACCTTAGTGAATAACTCAGCGGCGCTTAACTCAGGTTCTGGGCAGCTTTCAAGCGGTCTATCCCAAATGAACAGTCAAGTACCAACACTCACATCCGGTGTCAATCAGTTAGCGAACGGCACGCAAACCCTTGCTAATAATTCCGGCCAGCTCACCAGTGGTGCTACTCAGCTGGCATCTGGCTCCGGTGAACTTCAGTCCGCGCTTTCCAGTGGTTCGGCCAAAATTAACAGCATTCATCCGAATGCTCAAACGGCCGCCATGTTTGCAGCGCCCTCGACGCTCAATCATCGGTCTTATAGCCATGTTTCTAACTACGGCCACGCATTGGCACCATACGTTCTATCAGTCGCCCTCTACGTTGGCTGCCTAGTCTTCAACTTTGTTTATCCAATTCGGAAGATCTCAATGACTGGTCATAGTCCCAAGGAATGGTTTGCCAGCAAGGTAGTCGTCAGTGGACTTGTCGCCATTGGCATGGCCGTCATCGAAACCGCGCTCATGATGGCTGCTGGCTTAAACGCCGATCACCCAGCGCAAATGTTCTTAATCGCAACCATCTTTTCATTAGCCTCCATGTACGTGATTATGTTCTTCTCGATGGCATTTGATAACCCAGGACGGTTCGTCGCAATGGTCCTCCTGATGCTCCAATTAGGTGGCTCCGGCGGTACTTTCCCAATGGAAGTCACAAATTCGTTCTTCAATGCCATTCACCCATGGCTGCCAATGACCTACTCTATTCTGGGATTCCGTCAGGCACTCACCTCGGGGATTGGTAATCAAGTGATCTGGCAGGTCACTGGTGTACTTTTGATCTTCGCCATCGCTGGTTTAATTTGTCTCTTGCTCAGCATGATTGTCCTTCAGAAGATGCACTGGCAAGGCAAATCACAGCTAGATAACAACCAAAAATTACAAGACGTGGAAAAATAATGAAAATATACCCAAAGACTGTCAGCTCTCGAACATTAAGAAGTCGCTCTCATAAACACTTTTGTGTTTGCGAGAGCGACTTTTTTACTGAGAAGAGCGACTTTCATCCTAGTCTATGAAATTTCACACATCATATTGTGTTTCTTTAATCCCTGCATTCATTAAATCATACGGGTTGTTCATGCTTTCCTTGTCCCATGTGGCAATCCCAACCACCATCGAAATGGCTAAGTTCGCTAACCCTGTATCTTGTCGAACTGCCTTATCAAAGCCCGCTTTAATTCGATTGGCTGCAATTGTGGCTCCCTTGGCATCTGAATACAGTAATATTGCCCATGTTGGATCCTCGTTATTCAACAAATACGTAATATCATTATCGCGGGTAATCGTCTTAATCGTATTCGACGTTACCTGGAGCAAATTCTTGAGCTGATTTTCACTCATCATCCGCTTGAGATCATCAAAATATCGAATTTTGATAATTGCCGTTGTCACAGGTAACTGAAACCGCTCGTTCGTTTCAATAAATACCGATGCATCCTCTACATAAGCAACTGTCGTTCGGAGATTAGTTTGCTGATCGAACGCCCCACGTTCAATGAGAGCTGCTCGTAAATCACTATTGGATTGCTGTAGCTCAATTTGATTACGCGTCATATAGTAGAGTGCCAAACACAACAATAGGGGCATTATCATCCAAAAACTGAGTGCCCATACAATCGCTTTAGTACTCCCCACGTATTCATAAATTGAATAAACCACTTGAACCGCAATAAAAAACATATTAGTCAGGAGTGACGGCAGGAGCCCCATAAAATAAGTCACGATCATCAATGCTACCGTACAAAATAAGTAGATAACGTTAATCAAAATATGATTCGTCAGCAACATCATGATTGCTGTCGCGCTAAACAAAAGCAAAAATAACAGTAAGCCAACATCTTCCATGAGTGTTTCTTTTTTATCTCTACTTGGCATGCGGGTTCCTCCTCGTATTAAGTCCTCTTTGCTTTTTAACCATAAGGAAAATCCCTAAACATACTAAGGCCATCACGACTAAAGCAAGTCCTAAATAGATTAGTAAACTTGTATTTTTACTAAACAGTCGGTGACGTTCGAGTGACTTATCAATGGCTTTATTCTTCTTAAACCGGTATCCATAATGACTATTGTTCTGATCGACAACAATCGCATCCCCTGAGTACTGCGTAATATTCTTCTGAAAATTAATCTGGGTCGTTGCCAGATAACTAGCCTTAGACGTCGCCCCAGTGACCACCAACATCCCCCGTTTCGAATTGTATGGTGACCGCATCAACTGCGCCGTTCCAATGGTCTTCCCATAATCTTTTTCGATGCTTAATTTTTCGTTTGAAATCAAACGAGTAAAATCGGCCGCATACTTAAAGTAAAGGTGGGAATTCAGCGTTCGAATAAAGTGATTATTTTGTGGTGTCCCTAAGACAATCACATTTTTAGTCTTTAAAACATGCTGACTTGGTTGATGCGTATAAAATTGGATGCTTCCCGTATTGCTCTTCGCAAAATTGCCAATCAAGTTAAAGATGTTCGTTAAACTTTGAAAATCATCATTTGAAAGTTTCTTTGGAATCACAACTGCCAAGTTATCATACGTTTGGTTTTTCATGAAAAGTGTCGGGTAATTCGTAAATAGCAACTCATTACTCTTTTGCGACTTAACCGTCATTTTCGATGAAGTCCCCACTTCCGCCCATGGAGTCGCACTATTATCAGAAGTATTTTGATCCTTCATTTCCAGATCAAACGCCACCCGAACGGTAAAGCTACTACCTAAGGTCATCCCATTGGGCACCTTAACCGTCAGCGTATCACCGTTAGCATGAACATCCGTCAGTTTCTTGCTTCCAATGGTCGTGTTATTAACGTACACGGTGACTAAGGACCGGTTAAAGTTGAGATTTTTACTATACCGTAAATGCAATTTAACCGTCGATCCGTCAGCGTTAGACCGGTCGTTCGGAAGACTCACAAAGTAACTGGTCTCCCGGTGACCGGCACCGATAATCTTATCCGTTTGATCTGTCAGCTGGTAATGCCCCTGATCATGTAACGACGACGTAAATGTCCGTGTCCGACTACCAACGGTTTCGGTAGCCTTATCGGTTTCATTCATTAATTCGGCATTTGCCACAAAACGGGCAGCCTTCTTGAGTAGCTTGCCGGTTTGAGCGGTCACAATTAGGTAGTACTTTCCATCAACATAGTGCGTTTTAATCACTGCATGGTGAGCAACCTCTGTCGCACTGACTGCATTTCTCAGCTCCTTGGGCAGGTGTCGATACGTTGCAACAACCATAAGATAATCACCCTGCTGCGCATTCATGGATGCCTGCTTGACAACCTGGATTTGGTCATTATCCGTGGTGATCACACGTGACTCACCCGATAAGGCAATCATACTAGCAGTCAACTCATCGCCACTGGGTTGGTTCGCCGTCACAATTCGCGACTGACCGTTCGCGACGGTATCTTCACCAGAAAAATGATTGTAGAAAGAATGCAGCGTATTATCCGCGTCCTTTAACTGATACTCAAAATTGACATTCGATCCCTGCTTGATCGTCAGCCAGTTCGCCGGTGTTTGGGCTAAATCGTAGTTACTGTTTCCTGCCTTGTTCAAAACTTGACCGCTGATTTGCAGGTTATTTTCCCCCGTCAGTAGCTCAACCGGAATTGAGATTTGTTCCGTTTGAAAACCATCCCCATCATGTGGTCGAAACGAATAGAATTTGACCCCATTAATCGAAACTGTGATGTCAGATTTTTGGGTCTCTGCCAGCTGTGAAATTTGATACGTCAAATTAAAAGTTGCCTTTTTTATGTCCCAATAGTCCATTTTAGTAAAGTACATATTTGTCTCGACTGACTTGCCCGAAAGCGAGGTAGTGTTATTTTGAAATTGTTCGGTGTACGTTTGGTTATCCGCCCGCACACCGGTCATGCCAATACCACACCCGACAATGAACGTCACCAAAAAGAGCCACCAAGCCCTACTGATAACGTTTCGTCTTATACCATTTTGCCTGCTTATGAAATACTTGTTCACGAATATACCCCACCATTCCGTATGCGGCTACTGCCAGCCACATTTGACTATAAACCAAATACATAAACACAATAATTAATAAGTTGCTAGCGGTCAGTTCACCCTTTTCCGTCGTAATCGTCGTGAACGTACTGATGACAAACATCAAAATTGCAAAAAGCCATAATGCGTTACTGAATCCCTGCAAATCTGAATGTGCGATCCCCGCAACGGATAATACAAACACTGTATCCGACAAAATCAGCGAGAGCATCAGTAAAAAGTAGACCGATAGATAATACAAAATATCGAAACGAATCGGTCGGCCCTTTTTTTGAAACAACCGTTTCACGTTTTTGATAATGACGTAGATGTTACCTTTCACCCACCGAGTCCGCTGATGAAACCAGACATCCAACGTCTGCGGTTCCTGTTCCCAAGTTACGGCTCGTGGTTGAAAGAAGATTCGGTATCCCATTTGGTAGACCCGAAAACTAATTTCCGTATCTTCGGCGAGTGCCTTAACATCCCAGCCGCCTACCTTTTCTAACACGTTCCTCCGAATAACATAGTTCGTCCCAGGAATCGTACATAGGTGAAATAGATGTTGACGACCGGCCTGCGCCATCCATTGGAAGGACAACGTTTCAATATTGATAAACCGGGTAAGCAGACTGGCATTTTTATTACGGGTTCGAAACTTGCCAATCACCGCGGCTAAGCGATCATCAGATAACAACTGTGCGACCAGGATTCTTAACGCCCCATGTTCAGGTGTGTTATCGGCGTCATAGATTGAAATGATACTACCGCGCGCGTGGGTCAATCCAATATTTAAGGCATTGGACTTACCTTTGCCACCATTGGTTTTGTCCGTGTTGATAACTTTGAGTCGCTTTTCAGAAAACTCGGCTTGCAGCTCAGCTAATAATTCCGCGGAATTATCACTAGAATTATCATTAATCACAATAATCTCATAACGATCATGCGGATAATCAAAACTCAGTAGCGATAGCACCGTCTTTACAATCACAATTCCCTCGTTATGAGCCGGTACCATGATCGATACAAACGGCGGTCGCTTAGGCAACTGCGGAGTCGGTTGTTTAACCTGCTTTAAGTACCAAGTGTAGCCAGCAATTGTAAGCACTAAATTAACAATTAAAATCCCCCAAATGGAAATAATCGCCACCATCAAAAAAAAGTCTAATGTAGTAATACTCCTCACATCCTAACGTTTAAACATATTGCGATAAATTCGTCGACCAATCAAAATGAAAATCAATAACACGATGAATACAATGCCGAAGAAGACACCAATAATTTGGCCCTGTGTCTTAAAGAATGATTTGAAGAGCACCTTAGTCTTCGGTTGTACCGATTCCTTTGTATGTGCTTGATCACTCATCGTAATCGGTTCTTCGCTACCGTTTACATAGTACTTACCCTGCCGATAATTAACTGTCGTGGTGCCGGACTTAATCTCAGTCGAAGTCTTTGATTGTGCGAAGTTAAACCACTGAAATCCGAGTCCACTAATTTCACGTTCCACGATGTGGATTTTCTTCATACTCGATGGCACCAGGACTGTAACGGCTGTCGGAACGTTAAATTTAATTTGGGATTGATTCTGAATAGTTGTCAAAGATGCAGCCGATACGGCCATGAAACTTTGGTTAGCAACCTGACTTTTATTATCCTGCTTCAAGTACGTGACGTCGGTGTTCGGTAATAATAGCCAGTGGTTGGCTTTGGCGAGTGAATTTCGTCGTAATACTTGATCCTGATTCCAGTACCCCGGTGCACTAATCCCCACTGGATAAACTTGATACCGTGAAAAACTGACGAGATAGCTCGTAAACATCTCACTTAACCTTTGTCCATCACTTTGCGTCGCACCACCAATCACGGGTGCTTGTACAAAGATCACGCCGTTACGTTTCTCGATTCGGCGTAAAAACGCCGTAAATTGGGCAAATGCCTGTAAATCAGTGTTATCTGCTACCGTCGTGGTACTGATTGCAAATGGGATCTTTCGCTTATAGCAGTACTCACTAAGCTGGTCCAGAACCTTCAAATTTGCGTATGGCGAGACATCCGTAAACGTTAATAACGGTTGATACTGTTGAGTTTGACCAAACAATTGTGTAATCGTTTGTTCAGCAACCAATAAACTTAGTCCCCGTGTCTTCAAATACGGCAAGTAAGCATTCTTACCAACAATCACACCATAGTCATATGTCTTTTGGTCCGTTTGCTGTGACGTTAACTGGCCAACCTTGATCGCGTTGACAGGCAGCTGATCGAGTACTTCCAAATGATCACTAAAGGGTAGCAGTTGTTGATCATTCCCATTTTTGAGGATCAATTGTTGTTCATTTAAAACTTTGATCTTCCCTTGTAAATCCTTAGCTTCCGTTCCTGTTAAACAATCGCCGATGTGCAATTTAATTCCCGTAAAGTGTGCTCGGTCCGTTTCGAATTGCGTATTTTTTAATCCGGCCTGACGCCAATTCACCATCGTAATCACCCCGGTGTAGGTGGCATTCAGTTCACCAGCATGGTAGTTTGACGCTTTGACCGTCTTAACGGATAAATTCATCGACGTTAAAATTCGTTGCAGCACATCAATTTTCTTCTCGCCGTGTGCAACCGTATTTTTTGAGTCATAGACAAGTAACACCCGGTTCGTCTCTGCCGCCGCTACCGGTACTGGCTTGATTACCGTTATGATCGAGAAAACGAGTAAGCCCAGCAGTACCATCATTGACCATCGCCATTTTTTAATCATGTTGTTCACCCTCCCTCTTCGTATGCCAGAGAGTGTGGTTTAAAATGTCAGAAATAAAGAGAATGAATACAAGATCTAGACTCAAAGGGGCCATAAATAAATGTTTGGCTAAATCCGCATCACCATCCCCGATGACCGAAATGATCGGTACAAAAACGACCACCGTCATACATCCTAAAACGAGGCAAAAGCGGAGAATTCCTTGATACCGATGTTGCCGAAAGTCTACGTACGCTCCCACCGCATAGACGGTAATGAAGCCCACTACTAGTAAGCAAATAAAAGCGAACTTGCCTGGGAAAAAGGCCCCGACATACGAGCTATACAACACAAAATATTTAGTTTGCGCCCCAGCGCGATGGCCGGCGCCACGGGTGTAATCGCCAACCGCCTTTACCTGAGTAACCATCATATCCTTGGCCGCTAAATCCATTAAATTCATAAACTGCCGTTGATTTTTTAAATAATATTTTGTAATCCAAACAATATTCATTTTGGATAATAATCTTTTTTGAACTAATTTTCCGGTTGGTTTGACTGCATCAAATTGCTTAGCGTAGTAGTTTTGTGATCGCATAAGCGCAAATTCCTCATCCAATCCCTGCTGCTTAATTTTCTTACTTGGATCCTGTGTTTCCACCAGCACCCCATGTGTAAACGATTGAAACATATTGATATTATTAAAATCTGAATTAATGGCCAGATAGGTCAGCACTCCAGAAGCTAAGATACCAGCAATTCCGATTGCTACCATAATTTTTTGAACCTTCACATGTGATAAAAAGAATAGACCGATGGCGATAACAGTGTAACTCAATGCAAGTGGTGCATTTTGTTGTTTACTGGTAATCATTAAAATAGTACTGACAAAAAACAGTAGCAGTGCTGGCCACCGTCTTTTGTAGCATTTCTTTACCAATAACATAATGGCCGCAAATGCATACATTGTGGCAATCAACATTTCGGATTCTCCAAAAAAGGAGTTGAAATACAATGTGAAAGATGAATCCGCAAAAATGACAACGACTAGTACCGCAATCACGTAACTACTGATTTTCCGGAATGGATACGTCAACGATTTTGCGAGCAAATACACCGCACCCAAGAAAAAAACGTAGTACACCGCGCCCATAAAACGCAAGTCGAACACCGATCTACTATAAAATAACTTATTTAACAACAAGGCAAAACGAACAAATAATGACTGTGATGACATCACAACCGTATTATTTTCATTAAAATATTTAAAAATTCCAAATTTAGTGATCACGTAGTCTAAAAACTGACTATGTGATGACGGTAATCGATAAATTCCATTACTTAAAATTGCCCGGTAAAAATCCCCATTGTCGGCCAATCCGTGAATCGGTGGTACGAATAGTAAAATACCGCTAATAATCGCCGCCAATACTAACGCAACGGTTGCTGGTGATACGTATCTAGTTACTAAACGCCCTTTATTTTTAATCCAATTATTCAAGCCAACCATCCTTAATATAATGAAGCTAAAAGTGCAACCAGGTTGTTAAACGAATAAGCATCCTTAGTCTGCATATCTCCCAACGCCCCATAAATTATTGAATCTTTATCAGTCACTTGTGATTGCAAAACAAGCGCCATCGCCCGTTGGTAATTCTGCCTATCATTCTCGTTGGCAAAGATCATTGCTGCCAGAGCATAATTAGCCGCAGACTGTCCTCGATCGACAATGACCCCCGTCACCGAGTAACCGTTACTTAAATCATGCTGTTTCACCCGTTGTTTCAGCCATGTTAAAGTATGCGAATTTAATTGATGAACCTCGGAAAGATGTAACATTGTTTCCAAATTCTCGGACATATTTAAGTTGGCAGTACTATATTTCTTAGTCTTCCAATCATAGCTAGCACTATACAGTGGGAACGCATCACCCAGATAACCGTTTTTGACAAGCTTCAGTTGCCGTGCGTAGGCAACTTTGTCACTAGCCGTTGTTTTTTCAAAATAGTGCAGCGTTAATAGGTCGTAGTAGGCCAGTGAACTCGTTGTACTTTTTTGATGAGTGTGGCTGTCGTAAAAATCACTGACTTGACCACCACTAATCACATTACGTTTCAGCAAGGCAAACCGCTTAGCTGCCTCATACCGATAACGATGACTATGTGTTAATTGTGCATACAACTGTAATGATCTAATAATTCGTAGATCATCCAAAGTGGCATTCACGTGGTATTGCTTACCATTAGCATGGTCAACACGATAGCTGAATTGTTCGCCCTGATCAAATTGCTTTTTTGTTAGTCGGTAAAACTCTCGAAACTGGCGGTATTGATGGGTTTGGGCTAAATACTCTAACCACAATCCTGAAGACTCAGACAACATTTCGTGACCCGTTGCCACATTCTTTTGATGCGCAACCTTTCGAAAGTTCGTATAGATACCACCTTGATGGACCATTTTATGCGCGACAAAATGATCCAACCGCTTTTGTTGCGCTTTGAAAAATGGCGATTGTTGGTGCGTCACAATCTGCCTCATATTTCCCTTTGGCATGGTGACTTGTGCTCTCTTCTGACAACCCACGAGGCTCATCATAACCACCATTATCACTAATAGTAACCCGCTTTTTTTCATACTAATCTATCCATTAAAATATCTGCTCCCAACGTATACGTATCTACTATTGACTGTATTATACTTTAATTACCATATCAAGAAGTTAAGGTAAGTTACTGCCTTAATCTGTAATTATGAGGAAGGAATTTAGTCATGAAAAAACTAAAAGTAATGTCAATCTTCGGGACACGTCCCGAGGCCATCAAAATGGCCCCCGTTATCCAGCAAATCGAACGTGAACCAACACTCGAAAATGTGATTGTTGTCTCCGCCCAGCATCGAGAAATGTTAGACCAAGTTTTACACATTTTCAAGATCCAACCGGATTTCGATCTTAATATTATGAAGCAAGGTCAAACATTAACCGATATCACCGTTAATGTACTCACCGAGATGAACAGCGTCTTCGAACAAGTTCGCCCAGATATCGTCTTAGTCCATGGTGATACCTCGACCACCTTCGCGGCGAGCTTGAGCGCTTTCTATCATCAAATTCCGGTGGGACACGTGGAAGCTGGATTACGGACGTGGAATAAACAATCACCATTTCCCGAAGAACTTAACCGCCAAGTTACTGATGACATTGCCGATCTATACTTCGCACCCACAAAACTCAGTGCAGCGAACTTACGCAAAGAAAACCATGCTGCCGAACATATTTTTATTACCGGTAATACGGCGATCGATGCCCTCAAGGAAACCGTCTCAAAGGACTATCACCATGATGTTTTATCTCAAATTAATCCTCAGCACCGGATCATTCTCGTCACAATGCATCGTCGTGAAAACCAAGGAGCCCCGATGGCCCGCACCTTCCAGGCAATTCGCGATGTTGTTGACCAAAATGATGACGTCGAAATTATTTTCCCCGTTCATCTCAATCCCCGTGTTCAACAAACTGCTGATCAGATTTTAGGTGATGATCCTAAAATTCACCTCATCGATCCACTAGATGTCGTTGATTTTCACAATTTAGCGGCCCGTAGTTACTTTATTATGACCGATTCAGGCGGTGTTCAAGAAGAGGCACCTTCCCTTGGAAAGCCAGTCTTAGTTCTGCGTGACACAACAGAACGGCCTGAAGGTATCGAAGCCGGCACCCTTAAACTGGTGGGAACTGATCCACAAATAATTACGCAAACCATGCAAGCGCTCCTAACTGATGATCATCTCTATCAAGCCATGGCAACTGCCAAAAATCCGTACGGCGATGGATTTGCTGCACAACACATTATTGCGGCGATTAAGTATCACTTCAAGATCACCGCTACTTTACCACCATTATTTGAATAATTAAAAATAGGACTGTATAACTCACACAAAAGATAAGTTATACAGTCCTTTAATTTAAATATGGTTTACTTTCACTAATTTATGCTTGGTCACCCGATATAGGCCCGTCTTAAAGTGCTGATGATAAACCTTGTTCGTCATCACTGTAAACGTCCGATGCCACTCGGGAATCGCAATATAATCATACTGCTGCGTCACTGCTTTAAATTCTTTGGCGCTCATCATGAAATTTTCCTGTCCTGTTACCTGATCAGAAAAGAAATAGTAGCGTCCAACATAGCCAGCATAGTAATCCCCAACATCATTAGCATGGGGATCCACCAGTAAGATTTTAGTATGATTGTACTGCTTACTTTGTCGTGCAATTTTTCGCATCTGTACCGGTAACTCATTATTCCCAATCGAATTATTATATTCAATACCGTTAATCTCGGAAAACATTAAAATAATCGAAAAAATCATTAACACAAACGTTGCAATCTGATACATATTTTTCGTAAAAATCGAGCTAAAGGATCTTATACTCCGTTTCTCGATTCGTTGTTCGTATAAACAATCATCCATCGTGACTAAAAGTACCATAGCTCCGAGTAACAGACTCAAAATAACAATGCTCGACATATATCGTTCTAACCCATCCAACAAGATGGCTTCTGCGTACGGCATTGAGACAACGTACATCGCAAATAAACTAATATAATATGCAATAAAAGTAATATCCAATACAATCAAAGTGGTCAGCAACTGGTTTTTATGATGTAGCCACCATCTCACCACTAACCAGCCAACCAGTAATCCGACATTGATAAGAATCACACCACGGGGTGATAGCGACCCAAAATTTAAAATATGATCAACAAAGTGTTTGCCGATCTTAAAAATGACGGTGTGATCCTCCCCCGACAGCTGTTTAGAGTAGGCTTGCGTACTAATTTGGTGTTTTGACACTCCTGAAAACGTCTGGTGCACATGTTGTTGCCACCACATAAATGGCAGTACCCCAACGCCAACCCCCAGTCCCGTCGCAAGTATTGCCCGGGGAATACGCCAACGCCATTTTTGCTGGCCATACTTCAAAATACAGTACAAATAATAGAACGCAATCATCGCAACGAAGAACCCACCTGAATTTTTAACGAGCAGGAGCGCGTTGACAAACAACATTACATGGCCGAATTGGAGCCAGGGGTGCTCACGATACGCATAGACACCGGCAATTGCGGCGGCAGTTAGCACGGGTAACACATAATCGACCAGCAGATTATTCATGCGAATTGCAATATTAAATACGTTGGTAATTGTAATGACAAAGCACAACGTAAATGACATTAATCCACGAGTGCGATCTCGCACAACGGCAAAAGTCGCATATAGGCATGCCCAAATCAGAATAAACTGACCCAGTAACATCGTGCCATCGCTAAATCCAACCCACTTAACTAAGTTAGTCATCATTAATGCCATTTCCGGCGGATAGGACGTAAACGAAATAAGTGGATCGCTTGCCGTTGGGAGATGCCCCTCGAAGGTTAAAAACTTCACGATTAACGCCCAATGTGAGTAGTTATCATAATGGATCAGGGGACTCGCATAAAGCACCTTCCCTAGGAGTAATCCTAGCAAGATCATCCACACATCAAAGTAATGCAGTTCTTCAAACCGTACTCGGCCAATGTTAAACATTAGTAAAATCATCCGGATAATAAATAAACTACATCCCAGAAAGGCTACTAATTGAATTCCTAAATTAAGCTGGTTGAACATTGCCATAACATACAGTATCAGAACTTGGAGCAACATTGCCGAAATCCATGAAAGGTAACGGAGTACGCCAAATGACCGCAGTGTGCCGACAAAGCCAACTAACGAAACGAGATAAATCAAAAGTCCAATTATTGACACGTTGTTTTCCTCCCGGTCGTTTAATTACGCGTAGTAAAAATACTAAGTTTACGCTGCAGTTGCTTAAGTCGTAACGTAAAATTCATATTCAATTCATCAAACGGGGTGATCCAAGAATCCTGTTCTTTCGGCAACATGCCACTTTCTCCATCATAGACAAGATGTAAAAAGTAGTTACGATCCTTGAAGCTCGTGGTGGTCACCACCGCCCCCAAATTCGTCTGCTCCCGATCCTTTGTTTGCCGGACTATCGTGCCACTAAACTGAACCTTGGTTTGATCGCGGTGCCAAAGAACCCCCGTAAAATGGGTTTGCACCGCAAGCTCAATACGTGGATCAACAGTCACAAACGAAAGGCCAGTTTCGGAAATATCATTAGTCCGAATGGGGATCGATTGTGCTTGTCCATCGATGCTTATCTCGCCATTAAATTTGCGAACGAAGCGTTCATTTTGGCGATAAATTGTTCTCCCCAGCGAAATGAAGAGGCAAAAGCTGAGATTAATGAAGTGCATCAGTAACCAAAACGTGATGACACTCCCGACAATGATTTCAGATCCCCACTTACCGTAGTTAAATTTTATAATGGCAACAAGCGTGGTCAGCCACATTAACAGATACGGCAAAATATACAGAAGATCCCGCTTGGTAGCCTTGCTATTTTTATTAGTCACCTTAAACTTCTTGGCTTTAATCCGTAGAGTTTGCAATAACACCGGTAAAAAGAGGTACGGTGCAAAAAAAGTTTCCTGCACTTCTCCCCAACGTTCATTTCGAATTTTGCTGGACGCATCCCCCAAAACCACGTGAAGGAGAAAATACCCGGGGGCCCAGACGATCATCAAAATCCAGAAGTTAGCATACACAACTTGGAATTTAAAAAGCGCATATAAAATCGGAGCCGCAATATAAATCAGCCGGCGTAAAAAGGACCACCAGTACAAATAAGTATTGATGAGCACAATTCGGTTTAAAAATGGAATCCGTGGATTCGTAAAAATATGAATATTGCGGCAACTTTGAATAACGCCTCGCGCCCACCGTGTCCGCTGTTTGACAACTCCCTTAATATCCACCGGTGTAATACCACTGGATTGAGGGTTAGCAGTTGCCAAGCTCGCGTACCCGGCAATGTTGATTTTGGCCCCTAACTCAAAATCTTCCGTCAGGGTATCCGTTGGAAACCAACCAACTTCTTTAACTGCCTGCCGTAAAAACATTGCATTCGATCCCGTAAATAACGCAATTTTATTGTAGCCATTTAAAACATTGACGTCGCGCGAGAAGAAATCCTGTTCATTAGCCACAATTTTTTCTGAAAACAAATTAAATTGAAAGATATCAGCATTGTAAAAACTCTGGGGTGTCTGAACAAACCCCAATGGCTGTGTATTTGAATCAACGGATTGTTGGCGTAAATTGTCGACAAATAAGGGAACCGTATCGGCCAGAAAACCGGAAAATGGAATCATATCTGCATCAAAAATTGCAAATAACGGTGCATGCAATTGCGCTAAGGCATGGTTAATATTTCCCGATTTCGCCTTCTTGTTGCCGGTCATTCCAATATAATCAACATGATATTGACGTGCTAATCGGGCCACTTCTGGTCGATTACCATCATCACATAAGACAATATGAACGCGGGCCTTATCTGGGTAATCGATAAACGTCGCGGCGTTAACCGTTTTTTTTAGCAAAGCAACATCTTCATTGTGCGTCACAATCAGGATGTCGACATCTGGTAGCGGCTGTGACAGATCATATTCGGGGATGGTAATTGTTTGCCGATGTCGATCTTCCATCAAGCGTAAAATAATCAGCACATAAGCCGTCAAATTCGACACGATTTCACTAATCACCAAGGCTAACGCAAAAATTAGGACGCCAATATGGGTATGCCATGGAATGGTAAACAACACGCGCCAAAGTAAATACAGTACTGAAAGAACAATGGCAAAAATGTACATCACTTTTCGTTTTCTACTTAATCCCATGAGGTCCCTCTCCGCAGAAAATCAGCCGCTTTTGAATTTGATAACTCACTAAAAAGAGACCGAAATCTACAATCATTTTCGCAGCCGTTGAAATCAGGCCACTATTAACAACGACCATCAGTATCTGGGTTAATCCGTGCGTTAAATAACCCGAAACAATCATTTGAACACACATCAATGCAAAATATTTAACTAACGTTGCGTGCCCTTCATTATTGAAGACGAGTTTATGGTTGATCATATAGTTGGCGATGGAAGAAAGTAGGCGCGCGATTACGGTCGCCCCCATAATGCTATCCAGTGAGTAGCTCTTCGTCAGCCACACAATCAATGTGTATAACACAATATCAATTAGAAACGACGCTGCCCCACTCAGTGCAAACTTAACGAACCGCAGGTAAATCGACAGTGAATCTCGAATAACCCGAAAATGAGAGGCCCGATTACTGTCAATATAGATCGTTTGAATTGGTTGCTCAAGCACAGCAACATCTTTTTTTCTGGTTTGTAGTAGCATTTCAAATTCAAAGGCGTAACGTTCACCGGTAAATGCTAATGCATCACGGGCATAGGTCGCCGGGATAACCCTTAATCCAGTCTGAGTATCCGTAATTTTAAGCCCTGTTAGTTTTCTGACAAGCGATTCCGTTAGCTGATTACCAAACCGACTGCGCCAAGGAATATCAGTTGGAAATGTCCGAACCCCCAGGATAAGGCTCTGTGGCTGGCGCTGAAACAAGGCAATACATCGATTAACATCCGCAACCGTGTGTTGCCCGTCCGAATCCATCGTTGCAATCCCCACTATATCGTCCTGTTCAAGGAGATATCGGAACCCCGTTTTAAGTGCCTCACCCTTTCCGCGATTATACTGATGATGTAATACCTTCACTCGTGACCCAAACTGGCCTAAAATTTCATTAAAAATTGTTTGTGACTCGCTACCATCGTCAACAACCACAATCGGTGTCTTACCTGTCTCACTATGTACTAATTCTGTAATAATCTCAATCAAATGTTGATCTGGATCAAGCGCCGGAATTAAAATTGCGACGGTCCTTGGTGTTGTCTTTTGCATACGATCTCCTCCGATTAAGTACTCACTGTGCGTTTTCTTCAACGCAATTTGGTCGTCTCGCCGAACCCCGTATATACGATTATACAATAGTCGGGGGGCAAAAAACGCCTCTGACCACACAAAGTTAAAGTTCACAGTAAAAATTGGATTTAGATCGACCCAAAAACCGCCAACACCTAATCGTGTTGACGGTCCTAAAACTTAATCTCATAACAAAAGTCGGTTTTCTTATAATAATCCAACTCAATAAAGTCGGTTGGTTTCACATTTCCGGCTGGCTTTGTAAAATATGCCAACCCGTTACTCTCTAACATTCGATAAACAAACTGTGAGCAAAACATAATATTCGGTCGCAGCGAGCGTTTAACCACTAATCCCACAATGTTGTAGGCACTCCCATCGTGATTAATTTGCTCGATCTGGTCAATCATATGTTTCTTTTGTTCGCGGGTAACCGGCAAACGATACACCAGTACCGACGCATCATCTTTCTTATGAAAGGCTTCCACTATTTCCGGATTGAGTCCCGGTGGATACACATTATTCCCACCGTTGTAACTAATAATTGTCTTTAATTCGCGGTCAAAGCTCAGTGAAGTGTGATTGTACTGCTTTTGCGTAAACAACGAAATAATTTCGCTGGCATCACTGCCAGTGTTTGAGATGACGATATAGATGTATGGATCTGTCAACGCATCCTTCGCGGCATCAAAATAAGCATCTGTCAACGTCCCGTTATTAACGTATCTAATCGAACTATGACGCTTCATATCAATAAAAATTGTTTTCAATTTATCAATTGCTAACGTTTTTCGGACATGTTCGGCCTCTTCCATCGAATGATGGATTGCTTCCCGGTTATGTTTAAGTTGCTCAAAACTTAAAGCGGTGAGTTCACTGATAGACGGCAAGTACGAGTCGGCATCCTTATGAATAATCACAATCCGTTCAACTGCCAATGGCAACAAGATCATTACCGTAGAAAAAAGACGACTAACAAACAATGTTCCCCAAAAGAAATGATGACCAAACGTCACCTGAGCACAAAATAAAATTTCAAGAATTAAAACCATTGTGTACGTGCTCATCAACGTCAATTTAATTTGAAATTTAAACTGACTTAACCACGCCCGAAAGATCATGACCATGGCAGTATACGCGTAGGTCAAAATAAAAATCGGTAACGTTCCAAAGAATAAGATCCCAGCCAGTAAAAAACACTCTACGGTGTTCATCAGTCGGCGATCTGCAATTAAATCACGCATGTTAAACTCATTTCTATTTAATTTTTCGCACCGATCCATCGTACACTAAACTGCGCAATGACGCAAATTAGTTTTAGGTAAAAAAAAACACTTTGCATTTCTGCAAAGTGCCTCTCGTAAACGAGAATATAAGATTAACGTTTTGAGAATTGTGAAGCTTTACGAGCCTTTTTAAGACCTGGCTTCTTACGTTCCTTCATACGAGCGTCACGAGTCAAGAGACCGGCACGCTTCAAAGGTCCGCGGAAATCTGGGTCAACGTTGAGCAATGCACGGGCGATACCGTGACGAGTTGCGCCAGCTTGACCAGAGAAACCACCACCACGAACGTTAACTAAAACGTCGTAGTTTCCTTTTGTTTCTGTAGCGTCGAATGGTTGTAATACCACTTCACGCAAGTTAGCAAATGGGATATATTCAGTAATATCCTTGCCGTTCATAGTAATTTTACCTGTACCGGGTACTAAACGTACACGTGCAGTTGAGTTCTTACGACGACCTGTGCCGCTATATTGTACTTGAGCCAATTCAGTTTCCTCCCTAAATTAAGTTTGTAATGTCTAATACTTCTGGTTTTTGGGCTTCATGCTTGTGATTTGCATCAGCATAAACATGCAACTTCAATCCTTGCTTACGACCAAGGGTGTTATGAGGAAGCATTCCCTTAACAGACGTTTCGATCAGCTTTTCAGGGTTATTGGCACGTAAATCACCGGCAGTCTTTTGCTTCAAACCACCTGGATGGTTTGAGTGGTGATAATAAATCTTACCACTAGCCTTGTTACCAGTTAATTTAACCTGTGTTGCGTTAATCACAATCACATTGTCACCCGTATCCACATTAGGGGTGTATGTTGGCTTGTTCTTACCGCGCAGGATCGAAGCAACAACTGTTGATAAACGACCAAGTGCAATATCAGTGGCATCAACGATGTACCATTTTTGTTCAACTTCACCTGGTTTAGCTAAGTATGTCGATTTCAATGTAAAATCCTCCAATTTCTTGTCTTCTTCAACTAATTAATAAGCTTCCGGGGCTATTAAGCGGTTAAAGAATACCAATGATTAGTCTACTTTATTTTTAGTGATTCGTCAATGATTTTTAGTCATTATAACTGACATCAACTAGATATAATCCAGCTGCTGGTGCCGTTCCGCGAGCTTGGTTTCGATCCTTAGCAGCCAAGACCCGTGGAATATCATCAATGGGACGTTGGTTACTACCAATTTCCAATAACAATGCGACCATGATCCGTACCTGGTTATACAAAAAGCCATTACCGGAAAACTCGAATAGAATTTCTTGATCATGCTCATCTCGCCAAACCCGCGCATCGAAAATAGTCCGTACCTTGCTCTTCGTTTGGCTACCAGCAGCGACAAAGCTAGTAAAATCATGCTCACCAACTAAATCTTGGCATGCTTGCTGCATCCGTGCAACATCAAGTGGGTATTTAAAATGCGCGGTATAATTTCGCTTGAACGGATCCACAAATTCTCCCTGCGATACACGGTAGCGGTATCGCTTATGATGGGCATTATACCGGGCATGAAATTCAGAACTGACTTGCTGCGCATCCTTAACTAAAATATCAAGCGGTAAAATACTATTCAGCGCCCGCCGTAACGAGTCTCCCGGAATATCAAACGGTAGATCAAAATGGGCCACCTGCGCTAGCGCATGAACCCCAGCATCTGTGCGTCCAGACCCGTATACGCCCAATGGTGGCGTCGGTTTTTTAGCAATTTTATTGACCGCAATTTGCAGTGTTTGCTCAACGGTTCGTTCATGCGGTTGAACTTGAAATCCCGCAAAATTAGTTCCGTCATACGCAAACGTAATTTTATAACGATACATACGTGTTTAAACTCCTATGCTAAATATCTTAATTCAAATAAAATCAGCGTAACGCCCAGCATGACGACGCACGCCACGGTATCCGCACGATGCCAGTGTAGTAGTCGATATTTGCTGCGTCCCTCACCACCACTGTAGCCACGTGCTTCCATTGCCGTTGCGAGGTCCTCAGCCCGGTTAAAGGCACTAATAAAAAGCGGAATTAGAATCGGTATCAATGATCGAACCCGCTTGATTAGGCTCCCGGTACCAAAATTAACTCCTCTGGCACGTTGCGCATTCATAATTTTTTGACTCTCATCCATTAAGGTTGGAACAAATCGTAAGGCGATCGACAGCATTAACGCCAGTTCGTATACGGGGACCTTCAGCTTGGCCAGTGGCTTAAGGAGTGCCTCAACCGCATCGGCAATCATTAATGGTTGCGTGGTCAATGTCAGCACCGTGGACATACAAATAATCAATAGAAATCGACAAAAAATATAAACACCGTTAACTAGACCAAATTGCGTCACCGATAAAATTCCCCACGCCCAGTACACATGTCCACCACTACTAAAAAAGATTTGGAGGATTACCGTAAACAAAATAATCCAAACGAGTGGGCGGATACCGTCCCAGAAAAATTTTAGTGGTACTTTAGTTGATAAGATCACCCCTAAGGTAAAGGCCGCCAACCAAGCATAAGTCTGCCAACTATTAGCCATGAAGATGATCACAATAAAGTACAGGCTTAACACAAGTTTAGCCCGGGGATCAAGACGATGAATAAGTGAATTAGTCGGGACAAACCGACCAAATAAGACCTTTGAAAACATTATTGCGTCCTACTTTCTAGTTGTCGCTTAATCTGCACTGCAAGCTGCTCAAGCGTCAATGGATACGGATTGAATGTGAACCCGCCCCGTTCCAATTCGTGCGCCATTTGCGTCGTTTTGGGCACCGTTAAGTGATTATCCTTTAACCACTGCGGATTGGCAAAGATTTGGGCCGGTTCCGCAACCTTCACCAGCTGGCCACCATTCATCACTGCAATTTGGTCGGCATACTGGGCCGCATCTTCCATCTGGTGAGTCACCAAAATAACTGTCACGTGTTGATCCACGTGCAATCGCTCGAATAACTGCATCGTTTCCCGCTGTCCGCGTGGATCCAAACCAGCTGTGGGTTCATCTAAGATCAGTATTGACGGTTTCATCGCGAGCACGCCCGCAATTGCAACCCGCCGCATCTGACCACCGGAGAGTTCAAATGGTGAACGCTCCGCCAGGTCAGCATCGAGCCCGACAAGCTGCATCGCTTCACGAGCTAGTGCAAAGGCTTCTTCTTCGGATTTCCCAAAGTTCTGTGGTCCGAACGCAATATCTTTAAGAACCGTTTCTTCGAATAATTGAGCTTCTGGAAACTGGAAAACAATCCCAATTTGGCTTCTAATTCGGCCCAATTGGGCATTGCTACTGGTAGCACTTATCACATTCTCATCCACACGAATCGATCCGCTAGTCGGAAGCAGTAACCCATCTAACAACTGAATAATTGTTGATTTGCCACTCCCCGTGTGACCGACAATCGCCGTATACGAATTTTCAGGAATCTCGAGATTAATATGATCTAAGGCCTTAACCGCAAACGGAGTATTAGGTTGGTATGTAAATGCTACTTGCTTGAATTCAATTTTTGGCAAAGCCATTTCACCACCTGATCATTAGTCATATACTGCTGCGGCACGTCAATATGTAACAAGTTTAATTGATTCAACAAACGCTCAGCATACGGTAATTCCAGTCCGCGGTCAACTAAATCTGTGCCGTTAGTCAACACCTGCTCAGGTGTCCCAGCGGCAACTAATTCACCGTCATCAATGAGTAAGATTCGATCAGCAAATGCTGTTTCATCAATATCATGGGTGATTGTCAGGACTGTAAAATCATATGTCTGCTTAAGTTCACGCATCAGCTGCATAATTTCTTGTCGCCCTTCAGGATCTAGCATACTTGTCGCTTCATCAAGAATGACAATCTCTGGACGCATGGCGATCACTCCGGCAAGTGCCACCCGCTGCTTTTGACCACCTGATAGTCCAGCAGGTTCACGATCGGCAAAAGCTTCCATGTGAACAAGATGTAAAGCTTCATCAACTTTAGCAACCATTTCATCATGTGAAACGTGTCGATTTTCAAGGCCAAATGCTACATCATCTGCAACCGTCGCTCCCACAAATTGGTTATCTGGATTTTGAAAGACAAATCCGATTTTCTCCCTAATTTTCCAAACCGTATCCTCCGCGAGCGCAGTGCCATCAATTTCAATGGCGCCACTAGTTAACTTAAGTAGGCCATCAATTGCTTTGGCCATTGTACTTTTACCACTACCATTGTGACCAACAATTGAAACCCACTCCCCGCGTTCAACGTCAAACGTGATATTTTTCAGCACCAGGTGCTCATCATCAGAATAGGAATAAACGGCATCCTGGACCGTGATCATTTTATGCATTTACGCCACTCCAAAGTTATTTTAAACTCCAATCATCATACCATTCAACGATACCAAAAACACAAAAAAAGCGCAAAAAAAATCACTTACAACTGAGGCGCTCGGGTTTTACCCCGCATTCAAGCTAGACTAGGATTTCTCCACCATCATAACGCTCTATACCATCAATCATAGTGATTCTTTATTACGCTTTATTATTTAGATGTTGTTAGACGAATTCAAGGACAACCATCTGTGCAGCATCGCCGCGACGAGGCATTGTCTTCAAAATACGAGTATATCCACCATTACGATCAGCATACTTAGGTGCTAATTCTTCAAACAAGTTTTGAAGAGCAGATTGTACACGTACATCGTCGCCGTCTTCTTTAACATCCGCAACAACATTACGAAGAAATGATGCAGCTTGGCGACGGGCATGTAAATCACCGCGCTTGCCAAGAGTAATCATTTGGTCAGCAGTCTTGCGAACTTCTTTAGCGCGAGCTTCAGTAGTTTCAATACGACCATTAACAATCAAGTTAGTAGTTAAATCGCGTAATAAAGCTTTACGTTGTGAGCTTGTGCGTCCTAATTTACGGTAACTCATGAACAGGTTTCCTCCTTTGTGAGAGTGTTAGTCTTCTTGACGAAGTGACAATCCTAAATCGGCTAGTTTAACCTTAACCTCTTCGAGTGACTTACGACCAAGGTTACGAACCTTCATCATGTCGGCTTCCGAACGGTCGGTTAACTCTTGAACGGTATTAATTCCGGCGCGCTTGAGGCAATTGTATGAACGAACTGAAAGGTCCAATTCTTCAATTGTCATTTCTAACATTTTTTCTTTATGAGTCTCTTCTTTTTCGACCATAATTTCAGCATTCTTAGCAGTGTCGGTTAAATCAACAAACATTGCTAAATGCTCTGTCAGAATTTTGGCAGCTAAACTAATTGACTCACTTGGCGTGATTGATCCATCAGACCAAACATCCAAAGTCAACTTGTCGTAATCATTACGTTGCCCTACACGTGCGTTTTCAACCGTATAGTTCACGCGTTCGATCGGGGTATAGATGGAATCAATCGGTAAAACACCAATTGGAAGATCATCCATACGTGCTTTGTTATCATCAGCTGAAACGTAGCCACGACCAGTGTTAGCAGTCATCTGGATATGCAACTCAGCACCATCAGCAACTGTTGCGATATGCAGTTCTGGATTTAGAACCTCAACATCACCGTCAGCTTCGATGTCACCAGCAGTCACAGCAGCAGGCCCCTTAACATCAATTTCCAAAGTCTTGTCTTCCTCAGAGTCGATCTTAAGAGAAATTTGCTTCATGTTTAGAATGATTTGAGTAACGTCTTCAGTGACACCCTCAACCGTTGAAAACTCATGCAAAACACCATCAATTTGGATACTTGTGATGGCTGCTCCAGGAAGAGACGCCAGTAAAATCCGACGCAACGAATTACCAAGCGTTGTTCCATAACCGCGCTCGAGTGGTTCTACGACAAACTTGCCATAGTTATTACTTTCATCAACTTTGTGAATGTTAGGTTTCTCAAATTCGATCATTCTTATCTTTTACCCCTTTCAAAACGTGGTTCGCTATTAATATAAAATACATTAATATGAAGAAAACTCCACGAAAATGTAGCTGAATTAAACACGACGACGCTTTGGAGGACGAGAACCATTATGTGGCACTGGTGTCACATCACGAATTGCGCTCACTTCAAGACCAGTAGTTTGAAGTGCACGGATAGCAGCTTCACGACCGGAACCTGGACCCTTAACAGCAACTTCGACAGTCTTCATACCGTGTTCCATTGATGCCTTGGCAGCAGCTTCTGAAGCCATTTGGGCGGCAAATGGAGTAGACTTACGACTACCCTTGAAGCCTAATGAGCCAGCAGATGACCAGGCAACTGCATTACCTTGTAAATCAGTAATCATAACAAGCGTGTTGTTGAATGTTGAATGGATGTGAGCCACACCGGCTTCAATATTCTTTTTGACACGACGCTTACGAGTTCCTTTTTTTGTAGCCAAATTATTACCCTCCTTTATCTAATTATTTTTTTCTTCCTGCAATTGAAACAGCCTTACCCTTACGAGTACGAGCGTTGTTCTTCGTATGTTGACCACGAACTGGTAAACCACGACGATGACGCATACCACGATAAGAACCGATTTCTTGAAGACGCTTGATGTTCAGTGAAGTTTCGCGACGTAAGTCACCTTCAACCTTAAGTTGATCAACTTCAGCACGGATCTTGTCTTCTTGATCAGGTGTTAAATCACGAACACGGACATCTTCTGAGACGCCGGCGTTTGCGAGGATCTTGTGAGCTGTAGTGTCACCGATCCCGAAAATATAAGTTAAGCCGATTACAATTCGTTTGTCACGAGGTAAATCGACACCTGCAAAACGAGCCATTGATTAGTGCACCTCCATTTCAGTTAAAAAATTATTTTCCTTGACGTTGTTTGTGCTTAGGGTTTGCAGAGCAAATCACCATAACACGTCCATTACGTTTGATCACTTTGCAGTGTTCGCACATGGGCTTTACTGATGGTCTTACTTTCATTATGAATATCCTCCTAGAAAGTCATAATCCAATTAGATAACTACTTAAAGCGGAAAGTGATACGACCCTTGGTCAAATCATATGGTGACATTTCGACCTGAACACGATCCCCAGGCAAGATTTTGATGTAGTGCATCCGAATCTTCCCTGAAACATGTGCCAAAATCTCATGACCATTTTCAAGTTCTACTTTAAACATTGCATTCGGTAAAGTTTCGGTAACCTTACCTTCAATTTCGATCACATCGTCTTTTGCCACGAAAGCTTCCTCCTAGTTCCACAAATTCGACGTAAAAATGGCAGACTGAACTAAGCTGCCTTAACTTTTGCCGCTAAACCTAGAGTAGTTTACCACAGGTTTAACGGCAAAGCAAGGTAACAGTTATTATCTTCCCTTTTTACAGGCTTTTCAGAATCTGCTGAACATCTTGATAAACCTTATCGATGTCTTGTTGACCATCAACTGTATGAAGCACATTCTTTGCTTGATAATAATCAACCAACGGTGTGTTCATCTTGATGTTAACATCTAAACGGTTTTTAACCGTTTCAGGTTTATCATCTTCACGTTGATAAAAGTCGTGCGATCCACAAACATCACAGGTGCCCGCAACTTTAGGCATGTGATAAAGTTTGTGATACGTAGCACCGCAGTTGCGGCAGATAAAACGACCAGTTAGTCGTTCCACCAAAACTTCTGGTTCAACGTGAATATTCAAGACGGCGTCTAGCTTACGATCTGAATCGGCGAGCATTTGATCAAGCGCCTCAGCCTGTGCTAAATTCCGCGGAAATCCGTCAAGCATGAACCCAACCTTAGTATCATCTTCAGCTAAACGATCTTTAACGATGCCATTAGTAACTTCATCAGGAACCAATTCACCCTTATCGATATACGCCTTAGCCTTAAGACCCATTTCGGTTTCATTCTTCATTGCGGCACGGAAGATATCACCGGTTGAAATATGCGGAATATGAAATTCCTCAACTATTTTTTGCGCTTGAGTGCCTTTACCGGCACCCGGAAGTCCCATTAAAATGAGATTCATGGTACTCATTTACCAATTCCTCCTTAATCGTGAATAAACCCAATATACTCTCGCTTCATTGTTAACCCATTCAATTGGCGAATTACATCTAACGCAATTTGCACGACAATCAGCAAACTCGTTCCACCTAACCCAATTGATTGGCTTAAGTTCCAAACGTCACTTGCTAACAACGGAATCAACGAGATGAATCCAAGAAAGACGGAACCAACCGTACTTAACCGCATTAATAATCCGGCAACGAACTTTTGTGTCCCCTTTCCAGGCCAAACACCCGGAATATAACTTCCTTGTTTCTGCAAGTTCTCTGACAGTTTTTCAGGATTAACCTGAACAAACGCGTAGAAGAATGTAAACAGAACAATTAACAGGATATACAACGATGTACCAGGGATGGTTTGCATATTAAATATGTTCGTCATTATCTGATACCAACTATCACCACTGTGATTTTGTTGAAAGGCCATCAAGATTGTCTGCGGCGTTGAAACAAATGATCCAGCAAAGATCACGGGAATCACACCAGAAACATTAATCTTTAATGGTAAATAACTACTTTCCGGAGCGCTAGTTGTGCGACGTGTGTATTGAATTGGAAGACGACGCTCAGCTTGTTGTACCCAAGTAACAAAAGTCACAATTATCAAGAGTGCAACGACCACAACGGCGATGAATGCAATACCGATCCAGAGATCGTTTCCTGAAGCTCCAACGATCTGATCTTGCCAAAGTTGCTTAATCCCACTTGGCATTTGAGCAATGATTCCGGCAAAAATCAGCATTGAAACACCATTACCTAACCCACGTTCGGTAATCATATCACCCATCCACGTTGCAAGCATCGTTCCAGCTGTCAGAATCAAACCAATCATCAGATAGGTCTTAATTCCTGGATTATTAACTAATTTCAATGTACTTAAGGCATTAAAGCCAGCCGTAATCCCAATTGACTGAATAAACCCAAGAACAATTGTTAACCAACGGGTCGCTTGATTTAGCTTCCGTCGACCAACGTCCCCCTGCTTACTCCACTCAACAAACTTTGGAACAATATCCATTTGCAACAGTTGAACCACAATTTGGGCTGTGATGTACGGCGAAACCCCCATTGCAAACAATGAGTAGTTCTCTAACCCGCCACCACTAAACGTGTTCAAAATGGATGCCAATCCAGTTGACGCAACTTCCTGAAGGGCCGCTGCGTTAATTCCTGGAACGGTGATATATGCACCAAGTCGGTACACAATCAAGACAAACAAGGTAAACAGAATCTTTTTACGGATTTCTGATACCTTGAGTCCATTTTTGATAGTTGTGAACATTAAATCACCTCAGTTTTACCACCTGCGGCCTCAATTGCTGAAACAGCAGAAGCAGAAAACTTGCTTGCTTTAACTGTCAACTTTTTAGTCAATTGACCGTTACCAAGAATCTTGATACCGCTCTTTTCGTTTTTCACAACACCATTTTCGATTAAGAATGCTGGTGTTACTTCAGTACCATCATCAAATTGGTTTAAAGTTGTCAAATTAACAATTGCGTATTCTTTACGGTTGATGTTAGTAAAGCCACGCTTTGGAATCCGACGATACAATGGCATTTGGCCACCTTCAAAGCCTACACGTGTTTTGCCACGAGCCTTTTGACCTTTTTGTCCACGACCAGATGTCTTACCGTTACCGGATGAAGTACCACGTCCGACACGATTACGAACACCACGTGAGCCTTCAGCTGGTGTTAATTCATGTAACTTCATTTAGGGTTGCACCTCCTTGGTTGATATTTTATTACTTAACTTCTTCAATAGTAACTAAGTGAGCAACCTTAAAGATTGCACCACGAGTTGCTTCATTATCTGGTTTAATCACTGAACTGTTAATCTTACCAAGGCCAAGTGCCTTAACAATAGCACGTTGGGCAGGAAGACGGTGAGCAGCGCTGTGAATTAAAGTGATTTTAACTTGTGCCATGAGACTGTCCTCCTATTTAGATAAGTGTTCGAGTGAAACACCACGTAATGCTGAGACTTCTTCTGCACTCTTCAATGCTTTCAAACCTTCAAAGGTTGCACGAACAACATTGACAGGAGTGTTTGAGCCAAGACGTTTTGAAGTAACATCGGCAACACCGGCAAGTTCCATGACGGAACGAACAGCGCCACCAGCAGCAACTCCAGAACCTTCAACGGCTGGCTTCAGCAAGATACGTCCACCACCATATACACCGATTACTTGGTGTGGCAATGTTGTACCAACGATTGGCACTTCGATCAGGTTCTTTTTAGCAGCTTCAACGGCCTTACGGATTGCTTCTGGGACTTCTTGAGCTTTACCAGTACCAAAACCAACGTGGCCCTTCTTATCACCAACGATAACTAAAGCAGCAAAACGAAGACGACGACCACCCTTAACAACCTTTGTAATCCGGTTGATAGCGACAACGTTATCTTCAAGATCTAATTTTGATGGGTCAATAAATGATGCCATTACGGGTTATTCCTCCTTTTCTCTAGAATTTAAGTCCATTTTCACGTGCAGCTTCAGCTAAAGCTTGTACACGACCATGGTACAAGTAACCGCCACGATCAAAGACAACTTCGCTAACGTTCTTTTCTGAACCGCGCTTAGCAATTAGTTCTCCGACTTTGGTTGCTTGTTCTGTTTTATTTCCACTAACTTCTTTATCAATTGTGGAGGCACTTGCGAGCGTCACACCCGCTACGTCATCAATTAATTGAGCGTAGATGTTTTTATTTGAACGATACACACTTAAGCGTGGGCGCTCCGCAGTACCAGAAATTTTACCACGAACGCGTGCATGACGACGTTGGCGGGTTTGATTCTTGTCTGGTTTCGAAATCACAATTGTCACCTCTTTAAATTTTTTCTAGTTAAGACTACTTACCAGTCTTACCTTCCTTACGACGAACATATTCATCAACGTAACGAATACCTTTACCTTTGTATGGTTCTGGTGAACGTACGGCACGAACTTCAGCGGCAAAATCGCCAACTGCTTGTTTGCTAATTCCGTTGATCTTGATTGTTGTGTTATCAGGAACTTCAAGTGTTAAACCTTCTGGAGTTTCGAACTCAACTGGATGTGAGTAACCAACTGCCAAAATTAACTTAGTTCCCTTTAATTGAACACGGTAACCAACACCGACAAGCTTAAGTGTTTTGCTGAAACCATTTGTAACACCTTCAACCATGTTGTTGAAGTTAGCACGAGTAGTTCCGTGTAAAGCACGGGTCTTGTTGTTGTCGTCAGGACGATCGAATTTAACTTCGTTGCCTTCAACAGTCATTGAAATAACTGGAGAAACTGTCCGTGTCAATGAACCCTTAGGGCCTTTAACTGTAACATCATCACCATCGCGTGAAACTTCAACGCCAGCTGGCAATTCAACTACTTTATAACCAATACGACTCAATATGTGCACCTCCTAACTACTTTAAAATATTACCAAACGTAAGCGAGTACTTCGCCGCCGATTTTCTTTGCACGAGCTTCTTTATCAGTCACAACACCTTGTGATGTTGAGATGATAGCAATACCAAGGCCATTAAGAACCTTTGGAACAGCATCAGCCTTAACGTATGAACGAAGACCTGGCTTCGAGATACGCTTAAGTCCTGAAATAACACGTTCGTTGTCCTTACCATACTTCAAGAACACACGAATGATGCCTTGCTTATCATCATCGATATATTCAACATCGCGAACGAAACCTTCATTTTTCAAGATTTCTGCGATGTCTTTCAAAATTTTTGATGCAGGTACTTCGAGGGAATCGTGACGAACCATGTTGGCGTTACGAATCCGAGTCAAAAAGTCTGCAATTGGATCACTCATAGACATCGATGTTTATCCTCCTTTGTGTCGGTTTGTTTACCAGCTGGCCTTCTTCATGCCAGGAATTTGACCCTTATGTGCGAGTTCGCGTAAGCAAATCCGGCATAGGTGGAACTTTTGATAAACAGAGTGCGGACGTCCACAACGTTCACAACGTGTATATGCTTGTGTTGAATACTTAGCTGGACGCTTGTTTTTAGCAATTTGTGATTTTTTAGCCAAAGCGTGGAACCTCCTTATTTATTTAGCAAATGGCATTCCTAATTGTGCCAATAGTTCACGTGATTCTTCATCAGATTGGGCAGTCGTTACAATAACAATGTCTAATCCACGAACACGGTTAACATTATCGTAATCAATTTCAGGGAAGATTAATTGTTCACGTACACCCAATGTGTAGTTACCACGGCCATCGAAAGCTTTTTTGCTAACACCATGGAAGTCACGAACACGGGGAAGTGAAACATTAATCAACTTATCCAAGAAGTCATACATCCGTTCGCCACGGAGTGTAACCTTGGCACCGATTGACATTCCCTCACGAAGACGGAAGCCAGCGATTGATTTCTTAGCCTTTGTAACTAAAGGCTTTTGACCTGAAATTAATTGAAGTTCTGCAACAGCTTCATCCAAGTTCTTGGCATTTGTGGTGGCATCACCAACACCCATGTTAAGAACGATCTTGTCGACCTTTGGTGCTTGCATTACAGAAGTATAGTTAAACTTTTCGATTAATGAAGGTGTAATTTCATTAACGTACTTTTCCTTTAGACGGTTTACCATGAAATATTTTTCCTCCTTCCTTTAGAGATTAGTCAATCGTTTTGCCAGATTTCTTGGCAACGCGAACCTTTTTGCCATCAACAACCTTAAATCCAACGCGGGTTGGTTCGTTTGTTGAAGGATCGATTAACATAACATTTGAAGCTTGAATTGGCGCTTCAGTATCAATGACACCACCCTGTGGGTAAGCATTACTTGGCTTTTGGTGTTTTTTGATCATATTTACGCCTTCGACAATCACGCGGTTTTCCTTAGCAAAGGTTGTTTTGATAGTGCCTTCTTTGCCTTTGTCCTTACCACTGATTACTCGAACTTTGTCACCAGATTTTACGAACATGTTGATGTGCACCTCCTTATTAAATAGATGAAATTACAGAACTTCTGGAGCTAATGAGACAATCTTCATGAAATCGTCATCACGTAGTTCACGAGCGATAGGTCCAAAAATACGTGTGCCTTGTGGGCTCTTGTCATCCTTAATAAGTACAGCTGCGTTTTCATCAAACTTGATGTATGAACCATCGTTACGACGAAGTCCAGCTTTAGTCCGGACAACGACAGCCTTAACGACGTCACCCTTTTTGACAACGCCACCTGGTGTTGCTTGTTTTACAGTAGCAACAATAATGTCACCAATATTACCAGTCTTTACTCGTGAGCCACCCAAAATCTTGATTACCAAAATTTCGCGGGCACCTGAGTTATCAGCGACTTTCAACCGACTTTCTTGTTGAATCACGGTTAATGTCCTCCTTCCATCTTCAAATCAGAATACGAATTTAAAAGTGATGATTTAGATAATAACAGCTTTTTCAACAATTGAAAGTAGACGGAAACGTTTCTTGGCAGACAATGGACGAGTTTCCATGATTTGCACTAAATCGCCGGTCTTAGCTTCGTTATTTTCATCATGCGCATAATATTTCTTTGAGTACTTAACTCGTTTGCCATAAATAGGGGCGTTCTTGTAAGTATCAACTTGAACAGTAATTGTCTTGTCCATCTTATCTGAAACAACGCGACCTTGGTATACCTTACGAGCATTGCGTTCTTCACTCATGCGTTAATCCTCCTTTTCGTATTCTATTTGTTAATTTCTTGTTGACGAAGAACTGTCTTCACCCGTGCAATGTCTTTACGTACTTGTGTAAGACTTGCAGTGTTTTCAAGTTGGCCAGTAGCCAGTTGGAAACGTAAGTTAAACAATTGATCTTTCAATTCTTTTTCTTTATTAAGAATTTCAGCAGTGGTTAATCCGTTCAATTCCTGAACAAAATCTTTACTTTTCATCTGATTGCCCACCTACTTCCTCACGTTTTACGATCTTGCAACGTACTGGTAATTTGTGGCTGGCAAGACGTAGTGCTTCGCGAGCGACTTCTTCTGAAACGCCCCCTACTTCAAACATTACCTTACCGCGCTTAACAGGTGCTACCCAACCTTCGGGAGTACCTTTCCCATTACCCATTCGAACACCAACACCTTTTCCGGTGTATGATTTGTGAGGGAAAATCTTGATCCAAACTTTCCCACCACGCTTCATGTAACGGTTCATGGCAATACGTGCAGCTTCGATTTGACGGTTTGTAATCCAGCTGGAGTCCAATGCTTGAAGACCATAGTCGCCAAAGCTAACGAACTTGCCGCCTTTAGCTTCACCACGCATGTGTCCACGATGTACACGACGAAACTTAACTCGTTTTGGTACTAGCATGTTTATTTCCCTCCTTGCTCGTTAGCGCGTTTTGCGCCTTTCTTTTCTGGGAGAATCTCTCCACGATAAATCCATGTTTTAACACCCAAAGCACCATAAGTAGTACGGGCTTCATCCCATGAATAATCAATATCTGCACGAAGTGTGTGCAGAGGAACTGTACCATCTGAATATGATTCAACACGTGACATGTCGGCACCATTCAAACGTCCAGCAACTTGCGTCTTGATACCTTTGGCACCAGAACGCATTGCACGTTGCATTGCGCCACGCATTGCACGACGGAAAGCTACACGAGCTTCAAGTTGACGTGCGATGCTTTCGCCTACAAGGTGTGCATCTAAGTCAGGCTTTTTGATTTCCACAATGTTAATGTGAACACGCTTGCCTGTTAATTTGTTTAATTCTTTACGCAGTGCTTCAACTTCTGAACCACCCTTACCAATAACCATTCCTGGCTTGGCAGTGTGAATTGAAACGTTAACGCGATTTGCGGCACGTTCAATTTCAACGGTCGATACAGAGGCATCAGCAAGTCGTTTTGAAATATATTTACGGATCCGTAAATCTTCGTTCAAGAACTTAGCAAAATCTTTTTCAGCATACCATTTTGCTTGCCAATCGCGAATGACACCAACACGGAATCCTGTTGGATTAATCTTTTGACCCACTTGTTATTCCTCCTACTTTTCTGATACAACCACTGTAATGTGACTTGTCCGCTTATTAATTGGTGAAGCTGAACCCTTTGCACGGGGACGGAAACGCTTGAGCGTTGGTCCTTCGTTAGCAAAAGTTTCGCTTACGTACAATGATTCGCGATCCAAATCAAAATTATTTTCAGCGTTTGCAACAGCAGATTTTAAAACTTTTTCAACATCTGAAGCTGCACCACGAGGGGTGAACTTAAGAATTGCTAATGCTTCGACAACATTTTTGCCGCGAATCGCATCAAGTACCATACGGACTTTACGAGCTGAAACACGAACAGTTTTAGCGGTTGCCTTAGCTGATGTAATTTGTTCTGCCATAATTCACCCTCCTTTATTTACCAGTTTTTTTATCGTCAGTTCCATGACCATGGAACGTACGGGTTGGTACAAATTCGCCAAGCTTATGTCCTACCATGTCTTCTTGAACGTACACTGGTACGTGCTTACGACCATCATAAACAGCGAATGTGTAACCGATAAAACTAGGGAAAATGGTTGAACGACGTGACCATGTTTTAATCACAGTTTTCTTTTCTGAATCAGCTTGTGCTTCGACCTTCTTCAAAAGATGAGCATCTGCGAAAGGTCCCTTTTTCAAACTACGACCCATTATGTTACCTCCTCTCGGATTCTACCTATTAACTAATTAGCGAGTGTGTGGACCACGTTTACGACCACGTACAATAAATTTGCTTGAACGAGCCTTGTGTGAACGAGTCTTCTTACCAACAGTCTTCTTACCCCATGGAGAAAGAGGAGATGGTAGACCGACTGGAGCTTTACCTTCACCACCACCATGAGGGTGATCGTTAGGGTTCATAACTGATCCACGAACGTGTGGGCGTTGACCTGAATAACGTTTCCGGCCAGCCTTACCAACATTGATCAATTCATGTTGTTCGTTACCAACAGTACCGATAGTAGCACGGCAAGTTGCAAGAACCATCCGAACTTCACCAGAAGCCAAACGTACTAAGACGTACTTGTCTTCCTTACCAAGGATTTGAGCTGAGGCCCCAGCTGAACGAGCTAATTGGCCACCCTTACCTGGTTTTAATTCAATGTTGTGAACGATAGTACCAACAGGGATGTTCTTAAGAGGTAATGCGTTACCTACTTTGATATCAGCATCAGGTCCTGATTGTACTTCTGTTCCAACTTTTAAGCCCTTAGGTGCAATGATATATGACTTAATACCATCAGCATAAACAAGCAATGCAATGTTTGCTGTACGGTTTGGATCATATTCAATTGCCTTAACAGTTGCTGGAACATCGTCTTTGATACGTTTAAAGTCAATAACACGGTATTGACGCTTTGTACCACCGCCACGGTGACGAACAGTGATATGTCCGTAACTGTTACGGCCGGCAGTCTTACTTAATGGTGCTAATAATGACTTTTCAGGAGTTGTTTTAGTAATCTCTTCAAAGTCAGAACCAGTCATATTACGACGACCGTTAGTGGTTGGTTTGTATTTCCGAATTCCCACTTTATTTTCCTCCTATTCTAGATTTAATTATTCTTCGTTGAATAACTTAATTTCTTTAGAATCGGCAGATAAAGTAACAATAGCCTTACGACGCTTCTTAGTGTAGCCTTCGTAACGACCTTGACGCTTTAACTTACCCTTCACGTTCATAATGTTAACTTTAACTACTTTTACATCGAAGATTTCTTCAATGGCTTTTTTGACCTGAGTCTTGGTAGCTCGTACATCAACATCAAATGCATAGCGCTTGTCATCCATGAATGCCATTGTTGCTTCAGTGACAACTGGACGTAAAATAATATCGCGTGCTTCCATTATGCGAGCACCTCCTCTACTTGAGAAAGAGCCGATTGAGTAATTACTAACTTGTCGTTATTAACTACATCTAAAATGTTAACATTTTGTGCGTCGGTAACCGTAACGTTAGCAAGGTTACGAGCAGATAATGCAGCATTTTCGTTTTCTTTATCAAGAACTAATAAAGTCTTTTCTGCAACGTTCAAGCTGTTAAGAACTGCTGAGAATTCCTTTGTCTTTGGTGTTTCAAAGCTAAGTGCATCAACAACAACGAATTTATCGTCGGCCACTTTTTGTGACAATGCTGACTTGATAGCTAATTGGCGAACCTTACGAGGTAAGCTGAAGTTGTATGAACGTGGAGTAGGTCCGAAGACGATACCACCGCCACGCCATTGTGGTGAACGGATAGAACCTTGACGAGCACGACCAGTACCCTTTTGACGCCATGGCTTCTTTCCACCACCGCGAACAGCACTACGGTTCTTAACGGCATGTGTACCTTGACGTAAAGAAGCACGTTGACGCAAAATTGCATCAAACATCGCGTGTTCGTTTGGTTCGATACCAAAGACATCAGCATTTAAATCAACTGTGCCGTTTTGGCTTCCATCTTGTTTATATAATGCAACGCTTGTTGTCATTATCTAGTTCCTCCCTTCTTATTGTTTGTTTTTTTGCTTGCTAAGAGTTTTCTTAGTGTTTGCTTTTACTGAGTTTTGAATTGTAACGAATGACTTGTTAGCACCCGGAACGTTACCCTTGATAAGCAATACATTGTTTTCAGTATCAACGCGAACAATCTTAAGGTTTTGCATTGTCCGAGTATTACCACCCATGCGGCCAGGCAATTTCTTACCCTTGAACACACGGTTAATGATTGCGCCAAGTGAACCAGGACGACGATGGTAACGAGAACCGTGAGCCATAGGTCCACGACGTTGACCGTCTTTATGGATATTACCCTGATATCCGTGTCCTTTTGTTGTTCCTGTGACGTCGACAGCTTCACCAGCTGCAAAAAGATCAGCCTTGATTTCATCGCCGACTTTCACGTCGTCTCCTAACTGCGCATCTCTAATTTCACTGATGAAGCGCTTAGGAGTAGTATTTGCTTTTGCTACATGACCTTGTTCGGGTTTGTTGCTGAGCACTTCACGCTTGTCATCGAAGCCGAGTTGAACGGCGTTGTAACCGTCGTTTTCAACGTTCTTAACTTGTAAGACAACGTTAGGAGTTACATCAACTACAGTAACTGGCACCAATTCACCTGATTCAGTGAATACTTGTGTCATCCCTACTTTTTTACCTAAGATTCCTTTGGTCATGAGTACACCTCCAATATGTTGTAATAATTATTTATTAAAGCTTAATTTCAATGTCGACACCACTTGGCAAGTCAAGTTTCATTAATGAATCAACTGTCTTTGGTGTTGGGTCGATGATATCGATCAAACGCTTGTGTGTCCGCATTTCGAATTGTTCACGTGAATCCTTGTGCTTATGTGGTGAACGAAGCACCGTGTACAAGGTACGTTCCGTTGGTAACGGAATTGGACCTGAAATTGAGGCACCAGTACGCTTAGCAGTCTCAACAATCTTGTCAGCAGACTGATCTAAGATGCGGTGCTCGTAGGCCTTCAAACGAATACGAATTTTTTGTTTTGCCATTATGTTCCCTCCTTCGTCAATATTTTAAATTTGACTAGCTCCGTGAAAATTACCGCCACATCCTGTGGCAAAGCGGCCGGGTGTGTCGCAACCTCTCACATCAACGCTGATTTACTCAAGCCCACCCAGGGCACGGCTGTACCCTACCGAAAAGCTCAAGCACCTATATATATTACTAGAAAGTTCCTACAATGACAAGGGTTTTTGGCATTTAATTTATTTTTTCCAAAAATAGCCGTCTCAAAATTTGCCAACTAAATTCTGAACTTCTCATAAAAATTTATTTTTATTAATTTTTCTATTTAAAATTGTATTTTAATGCTCTTCATCAGCACTAAATGAATATTTTTCTGCCTATTTTCATTCATCGCTCTTCTTTTTAACGGTTAAACGCCGATCAAGCCACTCATCACTACCGATTCCTTGAATTTCAATTAATTGCTTTCTTCTATTTATATCCATGAAATGGCAATTCAGTTGATTTGCAGCGGTCATTGTTTCTTTCAAAATAATTACTGCCTAATATCATACTAAAAATGATATTTTAAAAAAAGGCTTGTTATTAATTCAAATAAATGGTTTAATATGTAAAAAATAACAAAATAAATGTATATATATTCAAGGAGCTTTGATTATGAGATCAAAAAAATGGTTACTTACACTGTCTCTCAGTTTATTACTCGTCTTAACACTCGCGGGCTGTGGTCAACAGAGGGATACTAGTGTCAAGAAAATTCAGGACAAGAAGGTGTTAGTTGTCGGTACCGAAGCCGATTTTGCCCCCTTCGAGTTTCCAGTCATCAAAAATGGGCAAAAACAAATTACTGGTTACGATATCTATATTGCGCGCCGCATTGCTAAGAAGCTCGGTGTTAAGCTGGAAGTTCAAAATACAACTTTTTCCTCACTAATTACTGATCTCAATCAAAACAAAGTTGATATCGTAATGGCTGGAATGACAGATACGCCGGCCCGCGAAAAATCCGTTGCTTTTTCAATGGGATACTATAAGGTCAAAAATGTGTTACTCGTCCAAAAAGGACAGGCCACCACATATGCTCATATCAGTGACTTAGCTGGTAAATCTGTGGGTGCCCAGCAAGCATCCCTACAGGAATCAATTGCAAAGAATCATTTAACCAAATCTAATCTCGTTACTGAAAGTAACGTCAATAGTCTCGCCTCCGAACTGCAAAATGGGAAGCTCAGTGGTGTCATCCTGGATAGCGTCGTTGCTGATAACTTTATCAAACAACATCCTGATAAGTATGAAGTCGCATCTATTGCACTACCAACGCCAAAATCACAGCGCAACATCAGTATCGCAACTCGTAAAGGTGATAAAAAACTGTTGAAGCAGGTCAATCTTGTTATCAAACAGATGAAACAAACTGGTGAACTGGACAAACTTTATCAACAAGCGCAAGACGAAGAATTCTCAAAATAGACTTGTTAAAAAGATAAGCGCGTATCACATGGCTTTTCGCCGCGTGGTACGCGCTTTTGTTGTTCAAAACTAAAAAAAGCACCATACCAAGACTAAGTCTTGATACGGTGCTTCGTTAGCAGCTAACTATTCTTTGATATTTGAACCGCCATTTTTCTTGATAATTTCTTCTTGGATTGACTTTGGTACCTTTTCGTAGTGATCGAAAGTCATAGTAAATGTACCACGGCCTTGTGATGCAGAACGAAGAGTCGTTGCATATCCAAACATTTCTGACAGTGGCACGAATGAGTGAACCATTTGTGCGTTTCCACGGTCTTCCATACCTTCGATACGACCACGACGTGCGGTAACTTGTCCCATGATATCACCCATGTATTCTTCTGGGATCACGATATCAACCTTCATGATTGGTTCAAGGATTACTGGGCCAGCAGTCTTGGCAGCATTACGAAGTGCTAATGAAGCGGCAACCTTAAAGGCAGCTTCACTAGAATCGACTTCGTGATAACTACCATCATATAACTTAGCTTTGATGTCAACCAATGGATAACCGGCAAGAACACCGTTTTCCAATGATTCTTTCAAGCCTTGTTCAACTGAAGGAATGTATTCACGAGGAACAACCCCACCGACAATGGCATCTTCGAATTCAAATCCTTTACCTTCTTCGTTAGGTTCGAATTCAATCCAAACATCACCATATTGACCTTTACCACCAGATTGACGAACAAACTTACCTTGTGCGCTAGTCTTTTGTGTGAAGGCTTCACGGTATGAAACTTGAGGATTACCAACGGTTGCTTCAACGTTGAATTCACGCTTCATACGATCGATGATGATGTCCAAGTGCAATTCACCCATTCCGGCAATCAATGTTTCACCAGTTTCAGGGTTTGTTTCAGCCTTGAATGTTGGATCTTCTTCAGCAAGCTTTTGTAAAGCAACATCCATCTTATCTTGGTCAGCCTTTGATTTTGGTTCAACGGCAACCTGGATAACTGGGTCTGGGAATTCCATTGATTCGAGTTGAAGTGGACGATCTGGATCAGTTAGTGAATCACCAGTAGTCGTGTTCTTCAAACCAATCGCAGCAGCGATATCACCTGAGAATACTTCTGGGATTTCTTGACGGTGATTTGAATGCATTTGGAGCAAACGACCAACACGTTCACGCTTACCCTTAGTCGTGTTCATAACGTATGAACCTGATTCCAAAGTACCAGTGTACACACGGATGAATGTCAACCGACCAACGAATGGGTCAGTAGCGATCTTAAAGGCCAAGGCAGCAAATGGTTCGTCGTCGTCAGCAATCAATTCGATCTCTTCACCAGTATCTGGATCAGTAGCGTTGTATGGCTTAACGTCCAGTGGTGATGGCAAGTAATCGATAACGGCATCCAACATCATTTGAACACCCTTGTTCTTGAATGCTGATCCAGCCAGAACTGGGAACAATTCAAGATTCAAAGTACCACGACGAATGGCAGCTTTGATTTCTGAAACGGCGATTTCTTCTCCGCCCAGGTATTTTTCCATGATGTCATCATCAAAGTCAGCAAGCTGTTCGATCATTGCGTCACGACGCTTCTGTGCTTCTTCCTTGTATTCGTCAGGAATATCAACAGTATCCCATTCTGAACCAAGTTCGTCTTCATCATAGATGTCGGCTTTCATTTCAACCAAGTCAATGATACCTTCGAAATCATCTTCGGCACCAATTGGCATTTGGATTGGCAAAGCGTTAGCTTGCAGACGGTCTTTGATTGTTGATACTGAGAAGTCAAAGTCAGCACCCATCTTGTCCATCTTGTTAGCAAACACGATCCGTGGAACGCTATAGTCGGATGCTTGACGCCAAACTGTTTCAGTTTGTGGTTCAACACCGGCTTGGGCATCTAAGACCGCTACGGCACCATCTAACACACGAAGTGAACGTTCAACTTCAACAGTGAAGTCCACGTGTCCTGGGGTATCAATGATGTTGATTCGGTGATCCTTCCATGCAGCGGTAGTTGCGGCTGAAGTGATCGTGATCCCACGTTCTTGTTCTTGTTCCATCCAGTCCATTTGTGAAGCACCATCATGGGTTTCACCAATTTTGTGAATCTTACCAGTATAATACAAGATACGCTCAGTTGTAGTTGTCTTACCGGCATCGATATGGGCCATAATTCCGATGTTACGAGTTTTTTCAAGTGAGTATTCTCGTTTATTAGCCATCTTAAAAGTGTTTCTCCTTCCGAGTTGTAAAACTTTCCTTAATTCCGAAAAAGTGGCTCCTATATGAAATTAAGATGTCATATAACAGCCACTAACCATTTGATGGTTATTATTTCAGGCAAATCATGCAAAAAGCTCAGATTACCAACGGTAATGTGCGAAGGCACGGTTGGCTTCAGCCATTCTGTGTGTATCTTCACGCTTCTTAACAGATGCACCAGTATTGTTAGCAGCATCCATGATTTCGCGAGCAAGACGTTCAGTCATTGTATGTTCCCCACGTGAACGTGAGAATTGAGTGATCCAACGAAGACCAAGTGTCGTACGACGATCTGGACGAACTTCGATCGGAACTTGATAGTTTGATCCACCAACACGGCGAGCCTTAACTTCAAGTACTGGCATAACGTTTTCCATAGCTTGTTGGAATACTTCAACAGGATCGTTACCAGTTTCTTCCTTGATAAGGTCAAATGATGCATATAAAATCTTTGAAGCAGTTCCACGCTTACCATCAATCATCAAGTGGTTGATCAAGCTTGTAACTAACTTTGAATTGTACATTGGATCTGGCAAAACTTCTGGTTTTTGTACATGTCCTTTACGTGGCATTTAAGTTACTCCTCTCTTTAAGCTTTTGGCTTTTTAGTACCGTACTTAGAACGGCTTTGACGACGATCTTCAACACCGGCAGTATCGAGAGTACCACGGATGATATGATAACGAACCCCAGGTAAATCCTTAACACGGCCCCCACGGATCAAAACAACACTATGTTCTTGTAAGTTGTGACCGATACCTGGAATATAGGCAGTAACTTCGATCAAGTTTGACAAACGAACACGCGCATACTTCCGCAAAGCAGAGTTAGGCTTCTTTGGTGTCATAGTTCCGACACGGGTTGCAACGCCTCGTTTTTGAGGTGCTGGGTTAGTAGTTGCTGATTTTTTGTAACTGTTGTAACCAAAGTTCAAGGCTGGTGACTTTGACTTTGATGTCAAGGACTTACGTCCCTTACGTACCAATTGGTTAATTGTTGGCATGAAATTGTTTCCCCTTCCTGTTTTTAAGTCCACACATCCAGGTGGTTCTTTTTATGATATAAAAAAATCACACAAAGATCGTGTTTACATTCGTGCTACCGTCGACGACAGCAAAAATCTGCCGTGCGACAGAATAACTGCGTTGTGAAAAGCACCTTTAATAGAATATCACGCACGCAATTAAGTGTCAACGATTGATCCCAGATAAAATCAATGTTTTCCAACTGTTCCCGCGTATTTTCATTACAGGAGGAGATCATAATGACTTACTTTTACTTTATCATCGGGACCATTTTGGCATCTTTTGCCACACTCTGTGCGGTTCGCATTCCACAACATCGTTCCATTACGGTGCCTAGATCCCACTGCGATAATTGCCAACACCAGTTAGCATGGTGGCAACTGATCCCCATCATTGGTTTTGTATCTCAACGCGGCCGTTGCCATTATTGTCATGCACGAATTAATCCAATCTCAACACTCAATGAATGCCTCTGTGGCTGGTGGTTCCTGCAGTGTGCTGCCTTCCCTGCTGGGCCCATGCTCGGTTATGATTGTATTTTTTTGACACTTATCTTGCTGAGTACGCTTGATGCCTACTACACTTTTGTTTATCCACTTTGTTTTTTAGGATTGCTCCCACTATTCTGGCTGCTTCCTCACCCAGCTTATATGACGCTCAGTTACTGGTTAGGGCTGATTATTCTTACTAGTATTCTCCTCATGTTATTTACTCGCCAACAATTGGGACTGGCAGACGTCGAGATCATGATCATTTTGCTTATGATCTTTGACCTGTATACTGTCAGTGTCATTTTATTCATCAGCAGTAGTCTCGCGTTAAGTTATGCACTGATCACCCATCAAAAGGAGCGGTTTGCCTTCCTCCCATTTCTCTGCTTTGCCCTGGTAGCGGTTCTTACTGTTCATCTTCACTTCGTTTAATCTAACAACATAAAAAAGCGTCAAAGCTGTAATCGCAGCTTTGACGCTTTTAGGATTTTCACAAGACTAATCTTGTTCTTGTTCCTTCATTTGTTGTTCAATATCGCTGATTGAGTAGACACCACTGGAGCTAGCAACGCTAACTTCCTTGGGCTTAATGTTCCGGTATTGACCCATACCAGTACCGGCAGGAATAATCTTACCGATAATAACATTTTCCTTCAAACCAACAAGTGGGTCATTCTTGCCACGAATAGCGGCATCGGTCAAGACACGAGTTGTTTCCTGGAATGATGCGGCTGACAAGAAACTATTGGTTTCAAGTGCGGCCTTCGTAATCCCAAGGATCACTGGACGTGCAGTTGCTGGAATACCACCAGCAACAAGCGTCTTGTAGTTTTCATCACGGAAATCAGTAATATCCATCAATGCACCTGGCAAGATGTCAGTATCACCTGGATCCATGACACGAACCTTCCGGAGCATTTGACGAATCATGATTTCAACGTGCTTATCAAGGATTTCAACCCCTTGCATACGGTAAACTTTTTGAACTTCACCGAGCAAGTAAGTTTCAGTTGATAAGACATCGCGAACTTGAATCAATTCCTTAGGATCAATTGATCCTTCGTTCAGCGCAGCGCCACGGTGAATAAAGTCACCTTCGGCCACCTTCAAACGAGCAGTGATCGGCAAAGTATATGTCCGAGTATCGGTTTCACCCTTAATCGTAATATCCTTCGTCCGTTCTGCTGGATTTTCTTCAACAGATTCTACGACACCAGTAACTTCAGTAATCTCAGCTTTACCTTTAGGGTTCCGAGATTCCACGATTTCTTGAATACGAGGAAGCCCTTGGGTAATATCTTCGTTTCCGGCAACACCACCGGTATGGAAGTTACGCATCGTTAATTGCGTACCTGGTTCACCGATTGATTGAGCGGCAACCGTTCCGACAGCTTCACCAGCTTCAACACGATCACCAGTGGCAGCGTTACGTCCATAACAACGTTCGCAGACACCATGCTTAGTGTTGCAAGTAAAGGCTGAACGAATCGTAACCTTCGTAATGCCAGCATCAACAATACGATCTGCAATATCTTCGTCGATCATTTCGTTCTTGCCGATGATCTTTTCACCAGTCTCTGGATCGTAAACTGACTTCATCGTGTAACGGCCGATCATCCGGTCGTACAACGGTTCGATCATTTCATTACCATCAGTAATGGCAGTAATGTCCAAACCACGATCAGTTCCACAGTCTTTTTCACGAACAATCACATCTTGCGCAACGTCAACCAGACGACGAGTTAAGTAACCTGAGTTGGCAGTCTTCAAGGCCGTATCGGTCATCCCTTTACGAGCCCCATGGGTCGAAATAAACATTTCCAAAACGTTCAAACCTTCGCGGAAGTTTGAAAGAATTGGCAATTCCATGATTTTACCGTTAGGAGCGGCCATCAAACCACGCATTCCGGCCAATTGCGTAAAGTTAGAGATGTTACCACGGGCACCAGAGTCAGACATCATGTTGATTGGGTTATGAATATCCATTCCTTCAATCAGCTTCTGTTGAACGGCATCCTTTGCATCGTTCCACACACCAATGACACGCTCGTATCGTTCGTCATCGGTAATCAGACCACGACGGAACTGCTTAGTAATCGTTGCAACTTCTTTATGCGCATCCGCAATGATTGCTGGTTTTTCCTTCAAATCGGTGATATCAGCAATCCCCACGGTTAGCCCAGAAATAGTTGATTCGTAGTAACCTAAGTCCTTCATACGGTCCAATAACAATGATGTTGCGGTTACCTTGTAACGCTTGTAAACTTCGGCAATGATGTCAGCCAAGAAGCCCTTCTTGAATGGTGGTATCAAAGGCATATCTGCAAGACGCGCCTTCAAATCCTCACCAGGTGCAAGAATGTACTTGTCGTCAACACCAGTTGTTAAGTTAGCTTTAGTTGGTTCGTTGAGGTAATTAAAATCTTCAGGCAAAATGTCATTAAAGATTAACTTACCAACGGTCGTGATCAAAACCTTCCCCTGTTGAGCAGGAGTAAATGGTTTCTTAGATAGTGATGAGGTCAACACACCCACACGCGTGTGTAAATGAACATACTTGTTTTGGTAAGCTGTCCGTGCTTCGTCAATATCCTTGAAGATCATGCCTTCGCCTTCACGACCACTTTCTTCAATGGTCAGGTAGTAGTTCCCGATAACCATATCTTGTGATGGGGTAACCACTGGTTGACCATCACGAGGTGACAAGATGTGACCAGCAGCCAACATCAAGATCCGTGCTTCAGCTTGTGCTTCGTCTGATAACGGTACGTGAATGGCCATTTGGTCACCATCGAAATCGGCGTTATAGGCTTCACATACTAGTGGATGCACACGCATGGCTTTACCAGAAACCAGCACGGGTTCAAACGCTTGGATTCCCAAACGGTGCAACGTAGGGGCCCGGTTAAGTAACACTGGATGTTCCTTAATAACGTCTTCCAATACGTCGTACACATCATCATCTTTACGATCAATCTTGCGCTTAGCGTTCTTAATGTTAGAAGCTAAGTCCCGCTTAACCAATTCCTTCATGATAAATGGCTTGAAAAGCTCCATTGCCATTGGTACTGGCAATCCCATTTGGTTCATCCGTAATGATGGCCCCACATCGATAACTGAACGGCCAGAGTAGTCAACACGCTTACCAAGTAAGTTTTGACGGAAACGTCCTTGCTTACCCTTTAACAAGTGAGACAGTGACTTCAATGGACGGTTACCAGGACCAGCAACCGGACGGCCACGACGGCCATTATCAATCAAAGCATCTACGGCTTCTTGTAACATCCGTTTTTCGTTTTGAACGATGATTCCCGGTGCATTCAAATCTAACAATCGTTTCAAACGGTTGTTACGGTTGATTACCCGACGATACAAATCATTCAAATCTGAAGTGGCGAAACGGCCACCTTCAAGTTGAACCATTGGACGCAGATCTGGTGGCATAACTGGCACAACGTCCATAACCATCCATTCTGGCTTGTTTCCTGACTTAAGGAAGGCTTCCAAGATGTCCAAACGACGTACCGCACGGGTCCGCTTTTGGCCAGAAGCATCCTTCAATTCTTCCTTCAATTCAGCAGCTTCCTTAGCTAAATCAACTTCGGCAAGCAATTTTTGAATTGCTTCTGCCCCCATTTCAGCCGTAAAGCGGCTACCAAATTCAAGTTTCTTATCACGGTATTCACGTTCTGACAAAAGTTGTTTCTTTTCAAGCGGTGTGTCACCCGCATCCAAAACAACGTAAGAAGCAAAGTAAATCACTTCTTCCAACGCCCGAGGGCTCATATCAAGAACCAAGCCCATCCGGCTTGGAATACCCTTAAAGTACCAGATGTGGGTAACTGGTGCGGCTAATTCGATGTGACCCATCCGTTCACGACGAACTTTAGAACGAGTTACTTCGACACCACAACGATCACAAACAACACCCTTATAACGGATCCGCTTGTACTTACCACAAGCACATTCCCAATCTTTCGTTGGTCCAAAAATCCGTTCATCAAACAAGCCGTCACGTTCTGGCTTAAGCGTCCGGTAGTTGATCGTTTCCGGCTTCTTTACTTCACCGTATGACCAGCTGCGGATCTTATCTGGAGATGCCAGACCGATTTGCATGCTTTCAAAATTATTGACATCAATCAAAGGATGATCCTCCTTAACTTAGTGTTTCTCATCTAACGAATTAATCTTGTTGAGGTTCTTCTTGTGGGGCTTCTTGTTGTTTTTGCTCAGCTTCTTGCTTTGCTTGTTGTTCCTGAGCGTACTTACTCAAGGCATCAACATTCACAACTTCGTCGCCATCGTCATCCATATCACGGAGTTCGATTTCTTGTTTCTGACCATCCAACACTTTCATGTCGAGACCAAGTGCTTGTAATTCTTTTACCAGCACGCGGAATGATTCAGGAACTCCTGGCTTTGGAATTGGTTCACCCTTCACAATTGCTTCGTAAGTCTTAACACGACCCACAACGTCATCTGACTTGTAAGTCAAGATTTCTTGCAATGTGTAAGCAGCACCGTAGGCTTCCAAAGCCCAAACTTCCATTTCACCAAACCGTTGGCCCCCAAATTGAGCTTTCCCACCAAGTGGTTGTTGGGTAACTAATGAGTATGGTCCAATTGAACGGGCATGGATCTTATCGTCAACCATGTGGGCCAACTTCATGTAGTGCATCACCCCAACGGCAATTCGGTTATCAAAGGCTTCACCAGTCCGGCCGTCATATAAGACAGTCTTACCATCTGAAGGAAGACCAGCTTCACGCACTGTATCCCAAACGTCATCATCAGTTGCACCATCGAAGACAGGTGTTGCAACGTGAATACCAAGTTCACGAGCGGCCATCCCCAAATGCAATTCAATAACTTGTCCGATGTTCATCCGTGAAGGCACACCCATGGGGCTCAGCATGATATCGATTGGCGTACCATCTGGCATGTAAGGCATATCTTCTTCAGGGATAACAACGGAAACAGTCCCCTTGTTACCATGACGTCCGGCCATCTTATCACCAACTTGGAGCTTCCGCTTCTGAGCGATGAAGACACGAACCATCATGTTAACACCAGGTGATAATTCGTCGCCATTTTCACGCGTGAAAATTTGGACGTTTTGGATAATTCCGCCACCACCATGAGGAACACGAAGTGATGTATCACGAACTTCACGTGATTTTTCACCAAAGATTGCATGCAAGAGTCGTTCTTCAGCTGACAATTCAGTAACTCCTTTAGGCGTTACCTTACCAACTAAGATGTCTCCATCTTCAACTTCGGCACCAACACGGATAATACCGTCTTCGTCCAAGTCTTTTAAGGCATCTTCACCAACGTTAGGAATTTCGCGAGTCATTTCTTCAGGTCCCAGTTTTGTATCACGCGCTTCTGATTCGTATGATTCAATATGGATTGAAGTATAAACGTCATCACGAACTAACCGTTCGTTGATTCCGATGGCATCTTCGAAGTTATATCCTTGCCATGTCATGAAGGCAACTAATGGGTTTTGACCAAGTGCCAATTCTCCATTTTCCATTGCAGGACCGTCAGCCAAGACTTCGTTTGCATCAACATGATCGCCAAGTTTAACGATTGGGGTTTGGTTATAGTTCTTACCACCGTTTGACCGACGGAATTTCATTAATTTGTAAGTATCGATCGTTCCGTTGTCACGACGAACACGAACTTCACGTGCATCGACGTATTCAACAGTTCCGTCATGCTTACAGATCAAAGCAACACCAGAGTCATGGGCAGCCGTATATTCGATACCAGTACCAACTAATGGTGAGTGAGGCCGCAGCAAAGGAACGGCTTGACGCTGCATGTTGGCACCCATCAAGGCACGGTTAGAATCATCGTTTTCCAAGAAAGGAATACATGCAGTGGCGACAGCAACTACTTGCTTAGGCGAAACATCCATGTAGTCAACGTTTTGAATGCTAGTTTCAATGTTTTCTGATTGTGACCGTGCCATAACTGATTCGTCAACGAATGAGCCATCATCATTTAATGGTGAGTTAGCTTGTGCAATAACATAGTTATCTTCTTCGTCAGCAGTTAGGTAATCGATCTTATCAGTAACTTTATGTGTCTCCCATGAAACACGACGGTATGGTGTTTCGATGAAACCATACCGGTTAACCCGTGCATAGCTTGACAAACTGTTAATCAAACCAATGTTAGGACCTTCCGGCGTTTCAATTGGGCACATCCGACCATAGTGGGTATAGTGAACATCTCGAACTTCATATCCGGCACGATCACGAGTCAAACCACCAGGTCCAAGGGCTGATAAACGACGTTTGTGGGTCAATTCACCCAGTGGGTTCGTTTGATCCATGAATTGTGATAGTTGTGATGACCCAAAGAATTCCTTAATTGAAGCAACAACCGGCCGGATGTTGATCAACTGTTGTGGTGTCACCGTAGCACTATCTTGGATTGACATCCGTTCACGAACCACACGTTCCATCCGTGAAAGTCCAATTCGGAATTGGTTTTGTAATAATTCACCAACTGAACGAATCCGACGGTTACCCAAGTGATCGATATCATCCGTGTTACCAATTCCTTCTTGCAAGTTGAAGAAGTAGTTCATTGAGGCCAAGATATCAGCTGGTTGAATATGCTTCAACTTCAAGTCAATGTGACCGTTACCGATCATTGGTACTTCACGTTCTGGATCTACCTTTGAGTAAACCATGATCTTTTGTAATTCAACGGGAGCTGTCACAACAGCCTCGTCAGATGGTGTATATGTGATCATCTTGAAGTCATCACGATCAAGGTAAGTTTCCAAGTCGCGCATAACTTCTTTAGTAATCAAGGTGCCCTTAGCTGCAACAACTTCCCCAGTTTCTGGATCAGCCAATGTTTCAGCCAACGTTTGGTTTAACAAACGGGTCTTGAGGTTTAGCTTCTTGTTTGTCTTATAACGACCAACAGGGGCCATGTCATAACGCTTAGGATCAAAGAAACGCGCCGTCAATAAACTTCTTGATGAGTCGGCCGTCTTTGGTTCGCCTGGACGAAGTCGTTCGTAAATGTCTTTCAATGATTCTTCGACACGTGAATCTTCATTGTTTTTATGAACATCCTTGTCCAAGGTTAATGATAGTGATTCGCTACCGCCAAACATATCGATGATTTCGTCGTCTGAACCAAATCCTAAGGCACGTACCAATTCAGTCAATGGAATCTTACGAGTCCGATCAATCCGAACATAGGCAATGTTTTTAGCATCCGTTTCATATTCCAACCATGCACCACGGTTTGGAATGAACGTTGCGCCGTAACTTGGGCGTCCATTCTTATCGAGTTCTTCATTAAAGTAGATTCCTGGTGAACGAACTAATTGTGAAACAATAACCCGTTCTGCCCCGTTAATGATAAACGTTCCTTGCTCAGTCATCAGTGGGAAGTCCCCAAAGAAGACGTCTTGAGACTTAATTTCGCCAGTTTCGTGGTTCGTCAAACGTAACGTAACATGCAAAGGTGCAGAATAATTGGCATCGTGTTCACGTGCCTCATCTACTGTATATTTCGGTTCTAATAACTGATAATCGACGAACTCCAATGATAGCTTTCCTTGAAAGTCATCAATCGGCATAATGTCATCAAACATTTCCCGCAGACCTTCGTCCAAGAACCATTGATATGAGTTTGATTGGATTTCAATCAAGTTAGGCAAATCGAGAACTTCTTTGATTCGCGAATAACTACGACGGGTACGGTGTTTACCGTATTTAACTAAATGTCCGGCCAAGCTGTTCACCTCTCTAATTTATTCCACAAGTTCATCTCAAATTGAATGTTACAGTTTGATTACAAATTGTAATTTAACCCAATTTTGAGCAAAAAAAATCCAAAAATAGCCTCTGCTATCTTTGGTTTTTATGAAGAATCGTATGGACAATAGATCACACGACTCAAATGAACTCGCAACTACATACAGACGTCATTATATGCTCACAGCTCCTATAAGTCAATAGCTGTGCTTGTTCGTTCTTAATTAATTTTTTACTTGGTCGCAATCCCATATAAGAAGAACTGCAGGGTTAACTTAACCCGGTCATCATTGGACAGTTGGTGTCCTCCAAGCTTATTAAACGTGCCAAATAACGTGTTAATGTCCGCTAAAAAGAACTCCGCTGCTTCATCCGGTAGAATCTCCGCGCGTAATGGCACTTCTGGCAACTTAAAATATTCTGCAATTGGTGCCAAATAATTCATCTTAAACAACATTTCCAACTTCCGTTTTCCACTTGACGACAGTTCTTTGTAACTCTCGTAAATTAGTGTCGTAATGCTGTTATGGTGAATTTTGGTGAGCACCTTGGTAATTTCAAATAAGCGTTCCTCTGGATCTAAATTCTGCTTCCGAAGCGTCTTATTGACATTATTACGAACTTCCTTACCAATTTCAGAAATGACTTCTAAGAAAATCACCTCTTTATCGTTAAAGTGGTGATACAAAGCCGGTTGGGTAATTCCGATTTCGCCCGCAATATCACGTGTTGAGGTATTTTGATAACCATTCTTTAAAAATAATTTTCGTGCGGTCGTTAAAATCGCCGTTCTTGTTTGTTCCAACTGCTCGGAGCGTCTCATTGCCATTCCTCTCAATCCTAGCTAAAAATCTTAATTTGTTGAGCTTCAAGTACAATTATCTGCTGAAAGCCTATATTTTACAACTAGAAATTAGCAATCGTCCCCCATTTTTTCAAAAAAGCTCATTTTGAACCTTAGCTGGTTCAAAATGAGCTTTTCTAGTTAACTAGTTAGTTGTTATTAAACGTGAGTTGTGTTGATCATCTTGCACGCTCACTTTGATCTTTCCGCGTGTAGATCCGACCACGACTGTATCACCAATCTTGATCTGGCCGCCAAGCATTGCTTCACTCAACCGGTCTTCAACTTCTGTTTGTAGGGCCCGACGGATTGGCCGTGCACCATATTCAGGGTCAAAGCCCGCCTTCGCAACCACGTCAATCGCCGCCGAGGTAAATTTAAGGGTAATCGCTTGTTCAGCCACCCGCTTGACTAGGTCATGCGACATCAGTTTGACAATCTGGTGGAGTTCATCCTTCTTAAGGGAATGGAAGATGATCGTTTCATCGATCCGGTTCAAGAACTCTGGCCGGAAATGCATCTTCAACTGTTCTGTGATCGCGCCGGCCATTGCCCGATAATCACTTTGCACATCCTTGGCGCCGAATCCGACTTCCTTTTCATCCCGTAGTGCAGTTGCACCCAAGTTAGATGTCATAATTAAGATCGTATTCCTAAAGTCCACCTTGCGGCCCTTAGCGTCCGTCAAATAACCATCATCTAGTACTTGCAATAGTAGGTTGAAGACGTCTGGATGGGCTTTTTCAGCTTCATCAAGAAGTACCACGGAGTACGGATGTTGCCGTACTTTTTCGGTCAGTTGGCCTCCTTCATCGTAGCCCACATAGCCTGGGGCCGCACCAATCAATCGACTCGTACTATATTTCTCCATGTATTCGGACATATCCACCCGAATCATGTTGTCCTCGGAACCAAACATGGCTTCTGCTAGTGCCTTTGCCAGTTCCGTCTTTCCGACCCCAGTTGGTCCAAGGAACATGAATGACCCAATTGGGCGATTAGGATCTTTCAAGCCGCTGCGCGCCCGTCGAATAGCCCGTGCCACAGCGGAAACTGCTTCTTCCTGACCAATAACGCGTTCATGCAGAATCTTTTCTAGGTTAACCAGTCGTTCACTTTCAGTCTTACGCAGTTGTGTCAACGGAATGCCCGTCCACTCTGCGACAACTTGGGCGACGTCTTCCTCACTCACCTGTAAGTCGTATTGCCGATTAGTTTTATCTTTTTCAGCCTGTTGATCGACTTTTTCTTTAAGTTTCAATTCTTGCTGTCGGATTTCAGCGGCCAAATCGAAGTTCTGTTCTTCAATGGCCTTTTCCTTATCCTGACGCAATTGTTCCAGCTTATCAACTTGCTTCGTCTTCTTGCTTGGTTTGTCCTCAGCATCGATCCGAACCTTTGCTGCGGCCTCGTCCATCAAATCGATCGCCTTGTCAGGCAAGAATCGATCACTAATATAACGTGATGATAGTTTGACGGCCTGAATAATCGCTTCGTCCGTAATTTCGGCCTTGTGGTGATCCTCATAGCGGCCACGAAGCCCCTTTAAAATTGCGACGGCTTCATCTTCTGTGGGTTCATCGACCTGAACGGTTGCAAAACGACGCTCCAATGCAGCATCGGATTCAATATATTTTTGATACTCATCAAGGGTTGTGGCCCCGATTGTTTGGAGCTCACCCCGTGCCAATGCCGGCTTCAAAATGTTGGAGGCATCGATCGCCCCTTCAGCACCACCAGCACCAATGAGGGTATGCAATTCATCGATGAATAGGATAACGTGCCCATCATGATAAATTTCATCGATCACTTTTTTCAAACGATCCTCAAACTCACCACGATACTTAGTTCCAGCCACTAGGGATCCCATATCAAGCATCATAATGCGCTTCGATGCTAAATCATCTGGCACATTACCAGCCACGATCCGTTGTGCTAGTCCTTCAGCAATAGCTGTTTTCCCGACTCCGGGTTCCCCAATTAGGACAGGGTTGTTTTTCGTCCGGCGACTCAAAATTTGGATCACCCGTCGAACTTCTTGTTCACGACCAACGACCGGATCCATCTTGTCTTCCCGAGCACTCTGTGTTAAATCACGTGCAAGTGAATCCAAGGTTGGTGTGCCCTGTGGTTGAGGGTTCTTAGCCCGATTATTCTGATGACGTTTCGTCGTATCAGCAACCCCTAACCGTCGTAGCACGTTTTTACGTGTTTGGTTTAAATCGACATTTAAGTTTAATAGGATGCGTGAAGATAGAATGCTATCGTCGGTTAACAATGCAAGGAGCAAGTGCTCGGTGCCAATTTTAACAGCCCCTAAACGCTTGGCTTCATCCCCCGCCGCAGCCAAAATTTCCTTTGCCTTTGGTGAGTATGGGAGATAGGTATCCTTATCAATATTTGTTAAGGTACCATAACCGGTGAATCGCTCAATTTCTTCGCGGATATCATCTTCAGTAATCGAAAACTGTTGTAACACCTTATTAGCAATCCCGTTTTGTTCAATACTCAATGCTAGTAACAGATGTTCAGTTCCCACAGCTTGGTGCTTAAAATACTTTGCCTGTTCCTGTGCCAGTACCAAAACGTTTTTAGCACTTGGTGTAAATAGGTTATCCATCGCAATTCCCCTCTTTCTCTAACTTTCGTAACGCAGTCGATTCAACAACGAAATCAAAATGTTGGCTCGTAACGCATTCTCGAGTTGCCGATCACTAATTGAATAGGTGGACTTTTCAATCGCCACCACCATCAAATCAGCTTCACGACGACTCACGACCCCCTCATCATACAACGTTTGAATAATTGAGACGGCATCTCGTTCACTAATTGAATTGCCGATTACTTTAATTAATGAATTTAACACACTCACATCATCAAGTAAATTGACTTTCTCAATGCGAATATAGCCGCCACCGCCGCGTTTACTCTCAACCATGTATCCATTTTGAATCGTAAAACGAGTCTTTATCACGTAGTTGATTTGTGACGGGACAACGTCGAATAAGTTAGCAATCTCTGAGCGCCTGATTTCAACATGTTCTGAATCGGCCAAAATAGTCTTTAAGTAACGTTCAATGACATCAGAAATATTTTGACCTTCCATTATTGATTCCCCATTCTTTGACTAATGTTGACTAATATTATACAAAGTCTAACACTAAATGCAAATAGATTTGTCTCAATCCCGGAAAATAATAGCCGTACTCCCTAATTTAGCGAGTACGGCTACTGTTTTTCAAAGAACGTTTACTTTATTTTTCTTCAGGTTCTTCATTATCGGTTAATCGTTTTGCAACAAGGAAATCAATCAGGTACGCGATTCCGGCGAGCACTACGGTAAAGAGTAACAGGAAGGCAATGGCAAGTAAGACATTGTAGTTTGTTCCATTAATCAATGCATCGAAACCGTGGATTGCATGCGTCATTGGTAAGATGCTTGCGATACCTTGGTAGAAGCTCGAGAGCATTGCGTTAGGGAATACCTGTCCCGTAATAATGATCTGGAGAAGCGCCAGCAAGACCGCAAACAAGACACCAACACGGCCAAACATGTGATAAAGCGTCATGCAGATCGCGGTAAAGAGAACCGAAACGATCAACGAGAAGAACGTTAACCCAAACCAGCTAGCAACGCTCACACCGAGAACGGCCAACAAGACATCCGCAATCACGGCTTGCGCAACGGCCGTTAAGCCAATTGCCAGAAGTGGTTCTTCAAACAGTGTGTGACGTTTCCGTCTTTCTGGAGTGAAGAGTCCCAGTTGGGTCACCACAGCCCCTAAGAAGAGAACTAGGGCCAACATCAATGGTGCAAATGTGTTCTTCAGGCTTTCGCTTGTGGCCCCCTCTTCTTTATTGCTGATTGGCGTTGCGAGATGGTTAACATTGCTTGAACCAGCATGGATTGTTCCGATTTGATCGGCACCATCTTGTAAGGCCTTATTCAAGGTGCTAACACCATCTGCCGCTGTATCCGTTCCATCAAGTAATTGATGAGAACCACTTGCTAATTGATCGGCACCAGATTTCGCAGTGACCGTGGCGTCATAAATTTGACTCGTTCCACTACGAAGTTGTGAACTAGCACCCGTCAATTGGTTACCACCAGAAACAATCTGGTCGCCACCAGAAACAAGTTGCGCCACCCCAGAGATCAGAGCAGGAGCAGAAGCAGCAAGCGTTGCGTTCCCAGTTGCAAGTTGTGCCGCGCCACTAACTAATGCACTCGTATTTGCATTCAACTGATTACCACCGGCAACTACTTGTGAACTACCAGCAAATAGTTGCTTAACACCACTTGCAAGAGTTGGTGCTTGATTAGCCAGCTCTGAATTACCAGAAGCTAATTGTGAAGCACCAGAAGTCAATTTAGAAACCGTACTACTGTCGGTTAATTTATCGAATCCTTGTTCTTGCAATTGATTTAAGGCCGGTGTTAAGGCCTTTGAATTTGCCAAAACGGTGTTCAATTTTGAAATAGTATCCGATGAAAGCAGTGGATCCGTTTCATCAAATAATGAATTAGCTTCCGTTTCAATGTTTTGTACCTTTTTAAGCATCGCCTCGGCATCAGCAGTGGTTAAATTAGCACTCCCGAGTTCCGTACTAAATTCATCCAATGCAGTAGTTGACTTATCACTGACCATCTTGTAAGCATTGGCAGTATTCTTAGCATCGCTACCTAATGTAGTGGTAGCTTTCGTCTCAGCTGCCGCAGCGCTTTGTAAAGCAGCTTTCTGATCAGGATCTGAAACATTCGCAATAGCAGCTTGCAGGGCACTCTGCGCACTCGTAACATTACCCTGATCAGTTGCGATCTGTGTTGGTGTTTTCGCAATCATGTTGGCAAGCTTCATCTGTGCTTGAAGACTGCTAATCTGTGTTTTAGCCGAACTAATCTTATCCAAAAGTGGTGCTAGTTCAGTTAATGTGTTCAGTCCATCTTGCAAACTAGACATGTCCGACTTCAACTGAGCAGTATCTGTTTGCGCCTTTTGCATTGTCGACGTCATACTATCAATGCTGCTGACGATCTTATCATTAGCAGCAACTGCAGCACGAACCTTGGCAAATTCAGTATTAACTGAATTAACACCAGTCGTATACTGACTGATTCCATCAGACAACTGTGTCGATCCATCTGCCAATTGCTTCGTCCCACTGACTAATGAACCAGTCTTGCTGTTCAATTGCCCCAAGCCATCATAGATCTGTTGATTACCAGAAGTTAACTGTGAAACCCCATCAGTATACTGCTTAACCCCACTGGATAACGTCTTCGATCCAGTTGCCAGCTGTGCAGTACCACTAACCAATGGTTCCGCGCTTTCCTGCAAAGTATGCAGACCAGCAGCCAGTTGCTTATCCGCTGCTGTTAATGTATCTACCCCAGTGGTATACGTATCAACACCATCTTTGAGCGTCTTAGCACCAGATTCAAACGTGACCATATTAGTCGAAAGTAAATCTAAGTTCCGGGTAATTTCGGTTTGACCGTCTTTCAACTGCGTCATCCCATCATCAAGCTGTTGTGTCCCACTGGCAGCTTGCTTAGTCCCATTGCCAAGCTTCTTCAAACTACTCAACAGGGTCTGACTATAAACCTTTTGTACTTTGGTCTTCACTTGTGATTGAACGGTGTCTGCCACCGTTGTGGTCACCATTGAAGATAAAAAGTTATTCCGTTTTGATTCATGAAGCTTAATCAAGCTAACCTTCGGATTCTTTGCCATTAATGTCGTTGCATTCTCTGAAAAGTTCTTCGGTAGTTCGATTTCTAAGTAAGCATCCCCGTCTGCAAGTTGCTTCTTAGCCGTTTTTTCACTCACAAATTCCCATTTAACTTGGTGATCCTTCTTTAAGGTATTCACCACTTGTTGACCAACATCAATCAGTTGACCATTACTTTCTGCGGGTTGATCTTTGTTCACCACAGCAACCGGAATGTTCTTTGTCGCAGCATGTTGTTCGTATTGAATAAAGTTAAAAATTGCTATTAACAATACTGCGGGTACCAGCACAGCTAGTACAATATACGCAATCCGACGCATACGTGGAGTCCCAAAATTACTTAGCATTCTTTGTCCTCCGTTTTCTCAGTTCAAAATCTTCGTTTGACATTTCGATTAATGCCGTGAACCGTTTATTACATTATCGGTTCACCCCGTGAATGTCAATACTTGATTTAACGGGATTTAGTCACATATTTTTAATAGTTTCGTGTATCAATAATTATTTATCTAAGTTATATCAGTGCATTAAAATTTTACTAAGTCACAATAAAAAATTGTAAATTTATTCAAAAAAAATTCAAATTTCTGGGAAAGTCGTTCGCTTTAGAACGATTTCAAGATAATTTAATCATTTTCTCATTTTATGGTTTATCTTCGTCATTTTTTCTTTATAATGGTACTAATTCACATAAGGGAGCCTACATCATGAAAGTTATTATCACCGTCGTCGGCAACGATAAAGTCGGCATTGTTGCAGCCGTTAGTCAAGAACTTGCTCAATTGCACGTTAATATCATCGATATGTCCCAGACCCTCATGCATGGCAGTTTCACAATGATGCTGATGGGTGAATTCGCAGCAGACACAACTTCATTCGACAGTCTCCAAAAAGCACTCAATCAATTAGGAGACCAAATCGGTGTTTCCATCCATCTTCAACGTCAAGAATTATTCGACGCCATTCAAAAAATCTAAGGGGTTAACGCATGGAAACGAGACAAATTCAAGATACCATCCAGATGATTGAAGAAGAACACCTCGATATTCGTACAATCACCATGGGAATTTCACTTCTCGACTGCATCGATAGCAATAGCGATCGTGCTTGTCAGAGAATCTACGATAAAATCACAGCTAAGGCTCAAAATCTGGTACAAGTCGCTGAAGATATTCAAAAGGAATATGGCGTTCCGATCGTCAATAAGCGAATTTCGGTCACTCCAATTGCCCTCATTGCGGCGGCTAGTGAAACTACCAACTACGTTAAGTATGCACAGACACTTGATAAAGCGGCCACCGATTTAGGCATCGATATTATTGGTGGCTTTTCCGCACTGGTTCAAAAGGGGTATCAGTCTGGCGATCGCAACCTAATCAGCTCTATTCCAGAAGCATTAGACGCGACAAGCCGAGTTTGCAGTTCCATTAACGTTGGCTCAACGCGTTCCGGTATTAACATGGATGCCGTGGCCGAAGTCGGCCAAATCGTCAAACAAATTGCAGCAATCGATCCCCAAAAGTGCATGAATCTGGTGGCCTTTTGTAATGCCGTAGAAGACAACCCATTTATGGCTGGCGCCTTTCACGGTGTTGGCGAAGCCGATTGCGTGATTAACATGGGCATTAGTGGCCCCGGCGTTGTTAAACGGGCCCTTGAACAAGTTAAAGGGGCTTCCTTTGATGTCGTTGCTGAAACCATCAAGAAAACCGCATTTAAAGTTACCCGTGTCGGCCAATTCGTTGGTCAAATTGCTTCCCAACGGTTAGATGTCCCCTTTGGCATCGTCGATCTCTCCCTCGCACCAACTCCTGCTCGTGGTGACTCAGTAGCCGAAATTCTCGAAGAAATTGGGCTGGATAGCGTTGGTGCCCCCGGTACAACGGCCGCACTAGCCATGCTTAATGACGCGGTCAAAAAGGGTGGCATTATGGCCTGTAGCCATGTCGGTGGTCTCTCCGGTGCTTTCATCCCCGTTTCTGAAGATGCTGGTATGATCAAGGCCGTTCAAGCTGGCCGCCTTAGCATCGAAAAACTGGAAGCCATGACAGCCGTTTGTTCCGTTGGTCTCGATATGATCGCGGTTCCCGGTGATACTACCGCGCAGACCATCAGCGGTATCTTAGCTGATGAAGCGGCCATTGGGATGATTAACAATAAAACCACCGCTATTCGAATCATCCCCGCAACTGGTAAAAAAGTCGGTGATGATATTAACTTTGGTGGCCTATTTGGGCACGCACCGGTAATGGCGGTTAGCGAAAGTCAGCCAACCGCATTCATCGCTCGTGGCGGTCGAATTCCAGCTCCCATCCATTCATTTAAAAATTAACTTCGCTGCACGGCAAACAAATACGCCCGCTCTTCCTTACAGAAGAACAGGCGTATTTGTTTGGTTCCATTTTAGAAGCAAAAAGACCCGCGATGCGAGTCCTACAAAAGTTAGTTGATAATAAATGTTCTGAACAATAATGTGCTAAATCCTTGATATCAAGAAAACAGCAGATAGAAAAGTCCTTTCGCTCTAGACTTATCAATAGAGGAAAAGTTCTTTTTAGCGAAACATAATACGTCGTTACCGTACATCCTATTTAAGTCAATTAGCACAGAACACAAAAGGAGCTACATAGCGCGTTTCTCTCAGTTCACGTATTACTGCTTCACGTCTTCCTTGTTACGCATTTCCATTTCAATTTGCTCGAGGGTTTTTCCCCGTGTCTCAGGAACCATGTAAATAACAAAGAAAATCGAAACAATCGCAAAGAAGGTAAAGACGGCAAACGGGCCACCAACGTTATTGTGAAAAATACTCAACAGAACCAAAAAGAACTGTGACACAATGAAATTACCAATCCAGTTAGCCGCCGACCCAATTGAATTACCGACACCTCGGACGTTCAGTGGGAAAATTTCGCCGATCATTAACCAGCAAATGGGGCCCCATGATACAGCAAACCCGAAAATGTACACAGCAATTAGAATCATCGTGGGTATAGCAGCAGATTGGACACTCAACGTAAAATTAAGAACGGACAGTGTCCCAATCGCCAGTGCCATCACGATCGAACCGAATAGAAGAATCGTACGCCGATTGAACCGATCCATGATCTGGTAGGCTAAAATCGTGCAGACAAAGTTAACAATCCCAATACCTACTGAAATCCAAATAGCATTGCTTTCAGCAAATCCAAATCCCTTAATAAACACCTGTGGCAAAAAATAGATTACAGAATTAATTCCCACTAATTGCTGCAAAAACATCAAACCAATTGCCACGATAACCGCGGGCCGCGCAAATGTGAACAGTTCTTTTAGCCCGCCCTTCGGTTGGTTGGCAACCTGCTGAATATCAGCCAATTCTTGGTCTGGATCCTGGTCCGTGTTGGCACGTAGCCCTCTTAGAACATCATGGGCCTCACTGACCTTGCCTTTCTCCACCAAAAACCGTGGTGACTCGGGTAAAATTAATGATCCAACAAACAAAATAGCGGCAGGAATCAGTGCCGAACCAAGCATCCAGCGCCAGTCACGCATCCCGAGTAGGTTATGATGCAAAAATCCCAGATTAGAGACATACGCCAGCAAAATCCCAAGCGTTATCATTAATTGAAACATGGTCCCTAATGAACCACGGTGCGGGGCATCGGCCAACTCAGCCAGGTACGCCGGCGTTAAGGCTGATGCAGATCCTACGGCAAACCCAAGAATAATTCGTGCCACGACCATTGATACAAAACCGGCTGCCGTCATTGACAATCCCGAACCCATCAAAAACAAAATTGAAGCAAATAATAAAAGACGCTTACGACCGAACTTATCTGATAGCGAGCCAATTGATAGTGCACCGATTGACGAGCCAATCAACACCGACGACGTAATAAAACCAGTTTGTTCTACGTTCAGACTAAAATCGCTTTCGATCAACGATGATGCACCGGAAATAATACCAGTATCAAATCCAAATAATAATCCACCTAACGCACCAAAAACAAAAATAAAGAAAATACTCAAGTGTCGCGTTTGCATAAAATCTCTCCTCACGTTAGTTCCGCTACAACTTACTAACGAAGCATTATTATAATCACTTTTCACGTTTGTGCAACCGGTTTCATATTTAAGTCCATGCCATCCTGATTTTCACATCAGTTGGTATAGTTACAGACAATTTCGGAATTCAAATAATTGATTGAACACTGCTTTTTCATTATTTGCATATTCTTTCTACCATTATTTCAATTGTTTGCAAATGCCATTTTCGTGAATAATTACACTTGAGAGGACACACGCTTTTTAAATCCCTTTACTAGTAAAAAATAATTGATCTGATGAATTGTTTATTTTTTTATTTACCTGATCAATTATCCTTATTTATCAAGGTAAAGCACGTTTTATATTAGTTAAATTAATTGGTCTAGTATCGTAAAAAAATTTAATTTTAGTAAATTTAACGAAGCTGTCACCTAGTTTATCGTTTAAATTATGCAAATTTGGTAAAATATGCATTTTTCATGACAGTGGTGTCAAAAACCAATTTTTTGACAATACTATGAGAATTTATTCCGTGAACTACCGCTTGGTTCACGCAGTCACAAGATCCACATTCAAGCGAGCATTATACACGTGGGACGCAAAAAGAAAGCCAAACCGAAATCATCCAATCAACATATTCAAATTGGTATTGGTATTGGCAGTTGTTTATCTCAGTACGTACCGAAGCTTGCTTAGTATTTAGTTGCCGCTCTTAGCAATAATTGATACCCGCATTCATAGCGCCAATCCAATAATCAATTCACGTGCTTCACAAAAGCACAAAAAAACCGCCATTCCAACGTTTGTAACGTTGAATGACGGCTTAGGAATTAGCGTATCGGGAATACACGATTCGAACGTGCGACCTCAGCGTCCCGAACGCTGCGCTCTACCAAGCTGAGCTAATTCCCGATGATGCACCCAGTAGGAGTCGAACCTACAACCTTCTGATTCGTAGTCAGACACTCTATCCAATTGCGCTATGGGTGCATAAGAAAATAAAAAAGCGGAAGACGGGATTCGAACCCGCGACCCCCACCATGGCAAGGTGATGTTCTACCACTGAACTACTTCCGCATGAAATTAACCGTTTGTCAAACAATAACCATCCGACCTGTATAATATTACATTATTTCCTATGTATCGTCAATACTTTTTTAGAGAAAGTACGTATTTATTCTCAAAATCGAGTCTTTTTTTAAAGCAACCAACTAACAGTTGACGAAAAAGTAATGTAACCGTTTCACATTGTTATCTTAAGTTATTTACTACTGGGAACAAATTATTAATAGTTTCAGTCAAAAATTAACTCGTTTTCTAAAATTGTTTCTCCTGACATCCTCGTGTAAAATTGATTCTAATGCAATTTTAATTTTTCTAACAGTATTTTAATTCAGATTGGAGTGGTTCGATGGCATTACACGCTATCCGCAGTGAAAAACAAATTGCGGCAAATATCTTTAAAGGCTCTTTAGGAAACATGATCGAATGGTTCGATTGGTACGTTTATGCGTCCTTTGCAATCTACTTCTCCGCTGCTTTCTTTCCGGCAGAAAATAAAACTGCTGAGCTCCTTTCAACAGCCGCTGTTTTCGCCGTTGGCTTTTTCATGCGGCCCCTTGGCTCCTTTATTATGGGTCGTTATGCTGATCGCCACGGTCGGAGAAGTGCACTGACACTTTCCGTAATTATTATGGCCACCGGGTCGTTCGTGATTGCTCTGACTCCCGGCTTTGTCACAATTGGGATCTGGTCACCCCTCATTTTGGTGATCACCCGCCTATTCCAAGGCCTATCATTGGGCGGTGAATACGGTACCTCGGCCACTTATCTCTCCGAAATGGCCTCTCCCAGTCGCCGTGGATTCTATTCATCCTTCCAGTACGTAACCCTGATTTCCGGTCAATTGCTGGCGCTGCTCGTTCAAATCGTCCTCCAAAACGTCCTCACTAACGCCCAACTATTCGCCTTTGGTTGGCGGATCCCATTTGTCATTGGCGGATTTGGCGCCTTGATCGTCCTTTGGCTGCGACTTTCCATGGAAGAGTCTGATCAATTTAACACCGTCAAACGACAAAAGAATCGCCGTGCCGGCACACTGACACTATTAATGAGATACCCCAAACAATTTTTCACCGTCGTGGGGTTAACGTTTGGTGGTACGATTGGCTTCTATGCTTTCACCACCTACCTGCAGAAATTCATGATCAATACGACAGGCCTCAACAAAGAAGTCGTCGCCATCATTAACTTTGCGGCCCTGCTCATTATGCTAATCCTTCAACCGCTCTTTGGCATGTTGTCTGATAAAATTGGACGTAAACCACTCCTCCTCTGGTTCGGAATTGGTGGCACCATTTTTACCGTCCCCATCTTCACATTGCTCGCTAAAACGAACTCTCCATGGCACGCGTTCTTACTGATGCTGTTCGGTGTAGTCATCGTGTCCGGGTACACCTCAATCAATGCCATCGTTAAAGCTGAACTCTTTCCAACGGAAATTCGGGCACTCGGAGTCGGCCTCCCTTATGGACTCACAGTGGCGATTTTCGGTGGAACAGTGGAATACGTTGCCCTTTGGCTGCGTTCCGTTCATTTTGAATCGCTGTTCTTCTACTACGTTGCTTTTGCCAGTCTCATTTCACTGGTAGTCTACTGGCGGATGACCGAAACATCATCAATTTCAACCATTGGTGGCTCGGAAACGCAAACACCCCAGCCATCAGAAAACTAGCAGTCACGGAACTATGATGATCATAGTTCTTTTTTTGTGGGTAAATGAAAAAAGGCTAGGAATAACGTTGTGTAAACGTTCTTCCTAGCCTGATTGACTTGTAAAGTGTCGTATGATGCCGACTAGAGGATTCGAACCTCCGACCCCCTGTTTACAAGACAGATGCTCTGCCAGCTGAGCTAAGTCGGCAAAAAAATAGTGCGGATGAAGGGACTCGAACCCCCACATCACAAAGATACTAGAACCTAAATCTAGCGCGTCTGCCAGTTCCGCCACATCCGCATATTTAATAATAATTAACCGCCGTTCTAAACGGCAATGGAGGATACAGGGCTCGAACCTGTGACCCTCTGCTTGTAAGGCAGACGCTCTCCCAACTGAGCTAATCCTCCATAAATCAAATCGTTGATCAAAACAACTATTTAACTTTATCATCTAAAAAATTAATTGTCAATCACAATTTGACCCCATTCAATAAAAATCTCAATCTTCCGATAGTTTTTTATCAAGATATTCAACATCCATCGTTTCACCAACTACCGACAATGTATCACCAAGATCTATAACCGTGTGGGCACCGGGTGAAATGATGACCTTTTTACCATGCTTAATCGCAACAATCGTTAACCGATAATGCCGGCGAAAATCAAGTTCCGCTAACGTTTTACCACTAAACTTAGGATTTTGTACCTGTACTTCTGCCAAGGTGTACTCATCACTAATCGACAAAAAATTCAAAATATTATGACTTAACAACCGTCTTGCCAACCGTTGTCCCATATCTCGTTCAGGGAAGACCACTTCATCAGCACCAATTTTGCTGAGTGCTTTGCCATGCATCGCTGTTTCCGCCTTCGCAATGATATGCTTAGCACCCAATTCTTTCACAATCAAAGTCGCTAACATGCTCGCCTGAATATTTTGTCCCACGGCCACAATGACATGATCGAAACTTCCAATATCGAGATCACGCATTGCCTCTTCATCCTGGGCATCCGCAATGACAGCCTGAGTGACAATTTCCTTATAACTTTCAACTAGCTCTTCATTGTTATCAACTGCGAGGACGTCTTGCCCAGACGCAGTCAGTGATTGACACAAGCTTAGTCCAAAACGACCTAGTCCGATTACCGCAAATGATTGCTTCATTTGAATTCCTCCGTTTTATCACGTTATCCGATCATCACGCCTTCTTCGACGTACCGATAATGCCGTTGCCGCCGATTGGCATTGAGAATCGTGTACATCACCGTAAAAAGTCCCACCCGACCAATGAACATCAGCACCATAATAATGCTTTTACCAAAAAGCGTTAAGTGGGGCGTCAATCCCATTGATAGACCGGTGGTACTAAATGCCGAGAGAACCTCGAATAAAATATATTCCAGGCCCTGTCCTTTAGGAATCGGTTCCGAAATCGAGAGCAGCATTACTGCAATAATTACAATCATGGCACTAATAAAGACCAGCATTGAAGCCCGATAAATATTTTCCTGACTAAATCGTCGGTGTCCAAATTCAACGTCTTCTTGACCTCTCAGCGCCGCCCAACTCTGCATCCATAAAATCCCAAGCGTGGTTGTTTTGATTCCCCCTGCGGTTGATCCAGGAGTGCCCCCAATAAACATCAGCACCATCGTCAAGATAATGCCAGCCATCGAAATATGCGAGTATGACAACACCTGTAGTCCTGCCGTTCGCGGCGAAACCGCTAGTAGAAACGTATCCACCATTCGCGACCACAAATTCACGTGGCTCCCCAACGCCCGAAACCCATGCTCTGAAAACCATAAAATCAGCGTCGCGCTCACTGTTAATACTGCCGACGTAGTTAGAGAAATCTTGGTATGCAGTGAGACACGATGCCGGCGGCGCCATAATAACAGATCTCGCCACACTAGGAACCCCACACCCCCAGCAACGATTAACATCGAGATCACCAAAATGACGTAAGGGTCATTCGCAAAACTGGCCAAACTGTCACCAAACAGATCAAACCCGGCATTACAAAAACCCATTACCGAGTGAAAAAGGCTAAAGTAGGCCCCCTTCAGTAACCCAAAACGGGGTACCAGATCAACCATTAGTAAAAAAACGCCGGCGGTCTGGATCACAATCGATAACCCAATGACATATTTAGTTACCGTCTTAACATCAGCCAACGTTTCCAGGCTCAGTGACTCCTTCACCATCATCCGAGTCGTCAATGTCGGTCGCTTTCGGATCATCGAAAATAGCAGCACCGTAAACGTCATGTATCCAAGGCCACCAATTTCAACCAAGATCATAATGACAATTTGCCCAAAAACAGACCAGTGGGCTGCAGTACTAATGGTCGTCAATCCGGTAATACAGGTCGCAGATGTCGCGGTAAACAGGGCGTCCACGTAATCCGTTCCGGTAACGGTATCGGTCGCAATCGGGAGTGAAAGTAACACGCTTCCGATTAAGATAATACCGAGAAAGCCAAACGTTAACAATTGTGGTAATGATAATCGATGTTTCTTTTGATTAAGCGTGACAATCACTTCCCCGAGCCTTAATTTATCGATAATTAATGCAAACGTGTACATACGACTGTCCTATATCATAGATGATTTTCTCAAATAAGTCACCCTTTAGCCCATATTTTGATCAGAAAAAAAGCCTCTCAATAACTGAGAGGCTCAATTGGTGCTATTTCAATGATAATTGATCGAGTTTATCGTCAATCATCGTCAAGACTTTCTGTGCAGCCGCAGGATCCTCTACGAAATTAAACTGATCCCCATCAATGCTAATTTTAGGGCTTTGGTCATAGCTGTCATACCACTTAACGTACCGTTCATTGAGCGTCTTGTAGTAGTCGAACAAACTCGGATCCGTTTCAATTTGTTCGTAGTTCCGTCCACGCTTTTTAATGCGATCCAACATTGTTTCAAACGAAACATGAATATGAATCATCAAGTCTGGCGCCTTCTTATGTGGTTCGTCAGGTAGCTCTTCCATCATATTTTTGAGTAATGAATCGTAAATTTCAACCTCTGTCTGGGTTGCCCGACCAAGGTCGGCATTGAGCCCAAATAACAGGGAATCTTCAAAAATCGACCGATCTAAAACATCAGTATCGTTTGCAAAGGCGCCCTTGATTTCATCAAGTCGCTTATTTAAAAAATAAATCTGGAGTAAGAACGCATACTTCTTCGGATTTTTATAGAACAGTGGCAGAATTTCGTTGTCATCGACCGACTCATAAAATGCCTTACTTCCTAAGTGGTCAGCAAGCATTTGCGTGAGGCTGGTCTTGCCGGCTCCAATTGTTCCAGATAATACGATCATGAAAATTTCCTCCAAATGAATTTTATCGTCTTTAAAGACACGAGGTCTATTGTATCATCATATGACGAAAACTAAAATTAATAATTAATTACAAAACAGTGAAATTACAATTTTATATAAAACTGGTTCTTAACCCATTGGATTAAGAACCAGTCACAAAACTAAATGCTATCCTTCGTATGATTCACTCTTTGTCCGCGGGTTCAAGTCAACCTCTTGCAGCGGAATGACATGTGTCTTGTAGCGAATCTTGTAGTACAACCATAGAATAATAAACAATGGTACTCCGACATAGGTAATGGTAATTTGTTGCCAATTCAAATGAATGAACGAGCTTGGATTTTGTCCAATGATGACCACCAAACACAGTACTAAGGCCAGAATTGGGCCGAATGGGAATAATGTTGCATGGTACTTCAGTTCGGAAACCTTGTGCCCCTGAGCGATGTAGGCGCGCCGGAATCGCAAATGTGAAATTGCAATGCCGACCCAGGCAATAAATCCAGTCATCCCACTTGCATCAATCAAAAATTCATAAATCTGTGGGCCAAAAATTCCTGTTAAGAAGGTGAAGGCCCCGACTACCGTAGTCCCTAAAAGCGCATATACTGGAATGCCACGAAGATTGGTAATTCCAAAAATCTTCGGTGCATAGCCTTCAAGGGATAGCGAATACAGCATCCGGGTTGAGGCATACATACCAGAGTTAGCAGACGAAATCACCGCGGTTAAAATTACCGCATTCATGACGCTTGCAGCAGCAGCCAACCCGGCCCGCCGGAAAACCAACGTAAAGGGACTCATCGCAACGTCAGATACAGATGATCCGAGCAAGTTCTTGCTTGTGTACGGTAAAATACATGCAATCACGAAAATTGCGAGGATATAGAACAAGAGAATCCGCCAAAACGTTGAATGTATTGCCCGGGGAATACTTTTTTCAGGAGTTTCAGATTCACCAGCTGTCACCCCGATTAATTCGGTACCTTGGAATGAGAAGCCCGCAACTAAGAATACCCCAATAATTGAGGAGAAGCCGCCAACAAATGGGGCCTTCTTGTAAGTTAAGTTGTGAAATCCAACAGAAGTTCCACCTAAAATCCCAACAATAATGCAGACACCAGCAATTAAGAAGATGATAATCGTAATCACCTTGATAATTGCCATCCAGTACTCTGCCTCACCAAAAGAGCTAACAGACAATACGTTAATAATGAAAATAAACGCCATTGTAATTGCACTAAAAATCCAGCTTGGAACATTTGGTAACCAGAAATTCACGACCACACCGGCCGTTGTAATTTCAACGGCAATGGTAATCGCCCAATTAAACCAGTAATTCCAGCCCATTGCAAATCCCAGTGCCGGATCCACAAATTTTGTCGAGTAAGCGGCAAACGATCCCGTTAGCGGCATATACGTGGCCATTTCACCTAAACTTGTCATCAGAAAATAGACCATTAGTCCCATGACGGCATAGGCGACGATTGAGCCACCCGGTCCCGCCTGTGCAATCGTTGATCCACTCGCAATTAATAATCCTGTTCCAATTGAACCGCCCAAGGCAATCATTGATAAGTGACGCGTCTTCAACGACCGTCGCACACCATGATGTTGCTGTTTTGAATCTTGTGTTCCCATATTGATCTCCCTTACCTATTTAGTTATCAAAAGAGCCTCGCTTGCCAATTCAATAAAAAAAGGCCTCTTTGCTTGAGAACACCAAACAAAAAGACCCAATATCTATGTAATCTTGGTCAAATCGTCGATAGCGCCCCGCAATTATCACATTGCGACAGTCCCTGATTTATTCAACCAGGGCCCAACAGTTCGCTGAATAAGCAGCGTTCCATTTCGGCATGGCACCCTTTCATCATTGCTCCGGTTCTTAATCACCTAACAACGACTACTGATGAGTCATGCAACCTCTTCTTCCGATATGAGAGTATTATACACCACATCACCCAAACTACAAGTGTATTTTTATTTTTGTGCCCCCCGTTGTAGATGGATTTTCTCTTCGTCGTCATCAACCGTCAAGTAATTTGGCGCGGGGGTCACATCAAATCCATTCTTTTGCAGCACACGAATCGAACGAAAATTCCGCGGTAAAACATTCGCGTGGACCGTATGTTGCGGATCGTCCGCAATGAAATCCTGTACAAGTGGCCCACACGCCTCCGTCATTAGCCCTTGGTTCCATTGGTCCTTTTTTAGCGCATAGCCAATTTCACGATCATCAATGGCTGGCATCTCGTCGCGTAAATAGCAGGGATAAAATCCAACAACGCCCACCAATTCATTGCTTGCCAACTGACGCATGACATAAATATACGGTTTACTGCACATCATTTGAAATGCCATATACCGTTGAATCGGGTTCGATGGCAATAACAACCCACTCAAAAGTTCAATTTGACGGTCTTCGAACACCGCCATTAATGCCTCTGTATCAGTGAGCTGAACCTGACTAATGATTAATCGATTCGTTTTATATGTTTTTTGCATTATAATAGTCTCCAGAAAATAATTTTGCATAGGAGGAACAATTTTGCGTATCTTCAAACAGTCTTTATCCAGTCCTGAGTATCAAACTCAGGCGACCCTCACTTGCTACCTCAAAGATTTGGATCCCCGTAATGATCACCAACAACTTCCCGCTGTCATCTACGTCCCCGGGGGATCATATACGCATATCCAAACCGAGCAGGCTGAAAATATTTGTTTAGCTTTTGCCGCACGTCACTACCAGTGCTTTGTATTGCGATATAGTTTTGAAGATGAACAGACCCCATTATTACCCGCACCACTGATCGAGCTGGGTAAGAGTATCGCTTTGATCCGTGAAAATGCCGCCCAATGGCAGGTAGACCCTAGCCAAATCATCCCAATGGGCTTTTCCGTTGGTGGCCACGTCGTCAGCCTATACAATGATTATTGGCGTTCAGACTGGGTTGCAAAACAAACGCAAGCTACCGCTGATCAACTTAAACCCAACGCGGCCATCTTAGGATACCCGGTCATTGACCTTCAAATGGGCTTTCCCGACGATCAGCACCGTGCCCATCAATGGGCGGGAGATGATCTCGACCGGTTTGCTGCTCAAAAACACGTCAACGATTACAACGCCCCGACATTTACATGGGTCACCAGCGACGATCCGTTTGTCCCCGTTGCTAATTCGTTGGCGTACAGCACAGCATTGGCAGCTCATAACATCGCGCAAGAGCTCCATATTTTTCGTCATGGTCCTCACGGAATGGCACTCGCCACCGCTGCCACCGCGTGGAAACCAGATGCCGATCAACCACACGTTGCCCATTGGCTCACGCTCGCAGATGAGTGGTTAAAAGAAACTTTGTAAGCAGCTGAAAGAAAGACGACTGAACCGATTGATACAGTTCAGTCGTCTTTTTAATTAGTCTTCAGGCATTACAATTGCGGCTGCAATGTAGATCAACAGGCATGGGAAGAATCCTGTAAACACAGCCAACACAATGTATGCAATCCGGGTCAGCGAGACATCCCAGCCGAAATAATCTGCAAATCCCGCTAATACACCAGAAAATACTTTATTTTGAGAACGATGTAGTTTCATTAGCTCCACCTCCGTCAAACCAAAAGTAACCACACTACTTTACTTCTTAAAGTTACCAATTTTCACTATCTTTTGCAATTAATTAAATTTCAGAATTGGCTAAAAACGACCATCGTTGCAGAATCGGCGCCAACCAAACATATAACCATTGTGCAACCTGCAACCAAGTGTAAGCTAATAGCATTGCCCCAATGACATCGCTTGGATAGTGTGCGTACAGATAAACTCGTGAAATCGCAAGGATAATAATAAAGAGCACGAGCAAAATTTGACATAGCAAACGTAACCAGCTCTTCTTCAAGTTCGGGATAACAACCATAAACAGGATGGCCGCAACCAAGAAGAAACCAAATACATGACCACTAGGAAAACTGTACCCATCATCAGTAGCCATGTGTTGAGCTGGACGAGCCCGCTTCACAATATCTTTCACTACGTAGGCGACCACGTCTCCACCCGCAATGGTACCAAGTGCCCAAAGTGCGGGAATCTTATACTTAAAGCCCCACAGGAAAAAGGCAATGATAACCACATAGATAATCGACATTTTAGGACTACCAATAAATGAAACTAACTTCATTAGCATTGTCCGAAAGTCCGTTGTTGTGCCGGTAAAGAAAGCCTGTAACATTGAGTCGAATAGTTGAAAAACGACTGAATTCGAATAGACCATGGCGGCAATGATAACAAAAATAACACCGCAAATTAAAAAGCGTTTCAGTCGTTCTGAATCACGTTCCATATACATAAATGAGTTCCCCCGAAAATATTAGTCAGTCAAAGTATACCATATAACGAATACTTTAATTATTAAGACTCTACTATTTTGATTGCCGTTTCAATAAGCGATGCCAGTGATGCAATCCAATTTGGTGATACAATTCACCCAGCGCAAACCCCATTGCGAGGGCGCCAGCAATGACAACTACCTGCATTAAGAATCCCCAGGCCGTGGCCGTATGACCAATCGCGAAATTACGGATTGTCTGATAGGCCTGACCACCAGGTACGAATGAAACCAAGCTTGGAATATTAAAAATAATAACCGGCATTCTTTTGTACCGCGCTGCATACATACTCAAAATACTAATCAGCATGGCTGCCAACAGATTACCAAAGGCAATCCCCACTCCCAGATGTGAAATCACCCAGTAAAAGCCCCAAGAAATTCCACCGATTAGGCCAGCACTATTAAATGCTTGGTGCGGAATGTTCATAATCACCCCGAAGCAAATCGTCGCAACATAGGCCATTAACATTTCAAAAACAACCGTTAAAATATCCATTTCGTTCTCCTATAGGAAATGTAGCACACAGACTATCCCACACCCAATCGCAATCGACGACAATAGTGCTTCGACCGCCCGAGCCGGGCCACTAATTAAATTACCTGCTACCGTATCGCGCACCGCGTTCGTAATTGGTACCCCGGGAACCAGTGGCATAACCCCACCGATGATGATGTTATCGAGATAGACCCCCAAACCTAATTTAACCGCCAAAGCCGCCAAAATCCCAATTACCAATGATGCAAAGAACTCACTAATAAACTGAACCTTAAACTGGCGGTTAAAGAAGTAAAAGACGGCATAGCCGATCGCCCCAATCACAAATCCGGCGGGCGCATCAATAAATTCCTTGGTAAAAACAATTAATAGCACCGCACTCAGTAATCCCGACGCCAAGAGTTTCTGCCAAAACGGAAACGTTGGTGTATTATTGTCGATTTCATCGAGTCGTGAAACCATTTGAGAAAGTTTAATCTTATGTACCGCAAATTCACGGGAAAGCTCATTTACCCGAGCCACCTTGTCTAGATCAATTGTCCGATGACTAATTCCCGCGACCTGCGCATTCGGCTGATTATCAACCGACAGCATAATACCAGTGACCGTCACAAATAGTTGAACCGAATCCATTCCGGCATTTTTGGCAATGCGTTCCATGGTATCGACGGCTCGTGAAATTTCAGATCCATTTTCAACCAATATTCGGCCTGCTAACAAACACGCTGAAATCACTTCTGCCTGCTCCTGATCACTATTAACCACTGGTATCACCCCTTTTTATTTAACTCAATATTATTGGCATCCATTTACTAATTGTATTTCAACCAGATTATTATGAGCCATCATTGGCCGATTAGCAATACAAAAAAAGGTTCCCAAATCGAAATGATTTGGGAACCATATTTTCAATAATTAATCTTATTGCTTGTTAACGTTAACGGCTTGTGGTCCACGGTCGCTTTCTTCAACGTCGAAGCTAACTGCTTGGCCTTCTTCAAGAGTCTTGAAGCCGTCGCCTTGGATAGCTGAGAAGTGAACGAATACATCGTTGCCATCTTCACGAGTGATAAATCCAAAACCTTTGTCTGCGTTAAACCATTTAACTGTTCCTTGTTCCATGTTGAAAATCCTCCTGTGCTAATTTGCACATATTTATTTTGTAATTCATGTTCCGGTGCAAATTGGGGATATTCCAAACAATGAAACGATCGAACCAAAATTACCTTACCTAAACTACATGAATGAGTATAGCACACGATTTCAAAAAAAGATACTAATAATCAACAAAGCAACACATTCACGCTATTCGTTGGTATTTCTAACGAAAATGTTATGCGAGGCCTTATAGGAAATCGCAATTTCAGCTTGATCCGTTACCCGAATAACGTGAATTGGGCCTTCAAATGGGTCATGACTCACAACTTGGACAACATCATCAATTTTAAGATTTAAACTATTAATATAGATTAATAATTCGTGGTTATCTAGGAAGCGTTCAATTTCGACAGTCTGTCCGTCCTCAGCGTCTGCTAACATGGCATGACTGATATCCACAAAATTACCCGCTTCATCGGGAATGACGCCACCATGCGGGCAATGCTTAGGGTGTCCTAAGAAATCATCTAGCGAGTTAGCCAAACGATCACTGGTCTGATGCTCCAAAACTTCAGCCTCTGGGTGAACATCAGCAATATTGTACTGCAACTTATCAACAAGAAACGTTTCCCACAGTCGATGTTTTCGGACCAGCTCAGTCGCAAAGTGCAACCCTTTTTTTGTTAGTGAAATTCCTGCGTACGGCTCGTGAACAACTAGCTTTTCTTCCACCAATTTAGAAATCATTTCCGTCACTGACCCTGCCGCAACGTCCAGGCCAAGCGCAATTTCTTTATTTGATATTTTTTTATTTCTACCACCGAGTTCAAAAATTATCTTGATATAGTCCTCTTTCATCGGGGTCAATACCGTCACCTCAACTGACTTATTTCTTCTATATAATAAATTTACGTTACTGACTTCAATAATAGAACACTTTAAAATAAAACGATAGTGATTTATCTTAAATTTTCTCAGAAACATTGATTGAAAAGTAATAATAGTCTATCATTACTTTAATAGTTAGGATTGCCTAAAAATATTGTTTAAAGAAGTGATATTATGCATTCACACCGTGTCAATGGCATTCGATTCTTTTGGGTGACCATGTTAAATATTCTGATTACAATTGCTGAAATTCTCGGGGGCGTTTTTTCAGGCAGTTTAGCGCTTCTTTCAGATGCTTTTCATAATCTAGGAGACTCTGCTTCCATCTTAATGGGTTACTTCGCTCAAGTGATCGGCAGTCGTCCTGAAACCGAGCGCCGCACTTACGGTTATCGACGAGCTGAAATTCTGTCAGCCTTCTTAAATTCTTTATTTCTAATCGTTGTCTCAATCTTTTTAATGGTTGAAGCAGTTCGCCGGCTCTTCCATCCCCAACCTGTCGATGGTAAGTTAATGCTCATCGTGGCGGTTATCGGATTTATCGCCAACTTAGCATCAGCTTTACTCCTACAACAGGGCAGTAAAGATAGTTTAAACATCAAGGCAACTTATCTCCACATTCTTAGTGACGCACTCTCATCCATCGGTGTCATTATCGGTGCACTAGTAATTACATTTTGGAATATCTACTGGCTTGATCCGGTATTGACGATTCTTGTCGCCATCTATATCTGCTACGAAATTTGTCCTGTAATTCACCAAACACTGAGCATTCTGATGCAATCATCCCCCCATCTTGATTTTGATCAAATCAAAACCGATATTACCCAAATTGAAGGTGTCATTGGCGTCCATCACGTTCATGCGTGGATGATTGACGAGCATCGTATCATTTTTTCTGCGCATATCAATCTATCTGATCGACCATTAAGCTCTGTTGAACCAATTTATCGGCAAGTAGAAACACTTTTAAAAGAAAAATATCACGTCTGTCACATCACCATTCAGGCTGAAGTTGACCGTGGTATTGAAGAACCGTTATTCAATACTCCCGTTGATAAGGCCGCAACTTCCGATAACATCGATTAATCAAAAAAATTAGATACTTCCAAAAATGCTTCCTAAATGACTGGGCAACTGTCTAGCCATTTAGGAAGCACTTTATTTTCCAATTTACTTTCTCACAATCGTCACTGAAATACGAGCATTCTTGGCCATATAAGCCGCTTGCGAGCCAACTAATTTACGGCTATTTTCCTTACTAACTGAACCAATAACCAGTAGATCGGCGTGAAATGCGGGTAAAACATGATTAATAATTCGTTCTGCTGGTTTGGAGCCTTCATCAATAATTTTAGTGATTTTTTTTGGATCCACGCCATAATCAACGGCAGCTTGAATGTATTCATTCAAACGTTCATCAAGTTCATCACGCGAGCCATGCACAAAATCCTTACTTAGTGCTTGATAAACATTAATATCACTCGTTTCAAGAATCGAAACAATGCCAAGTTCTGATCCATCGCGTTTCGCTTTATCAACGGCATAGTCAAAAGCCATTCGAGCATCGGGGGCGTCATCTACCCCAACCAAAATTTTATTAAAATGTGGTACCGTAATCTCAATTGCCATATTGATCGACTCCCTCTGATTAGTAAATAAAACGCTTACCATATATTGATCATAAACGTAACGACTGTGAATGGCAAGATTGATTTCATTTCTCGTTTTTTAGGTATACCTAATATTTTTTACTATTAATATTGATTTCAATATCCTAATCACTTAGAATAACCATGAAAGGAGGTTTTAGATCATGATAGAAGTATATTTAAAATCTGGTATTTATCCACAACCAGTAACGTTATCCGACGGATCCTCTGGCTATCTTGATCGTCAGCGTCATCTCAATCAAAATCGCTATGTCTTTCACTTTGTCGATCACTTTGATCATAATTTCTGGCTCAATGAACAACCAGCAGACGGAATGACGATTAACGTCAATTCTGTTGATGGACTCACCTGCTATAAGTTACTTTGTGACTGATAATTTTATATTTTATCGCTTACAACGCCGCTATAAACCATAAAATATAAGATCTCCAGTTTCTCAACTCTAAATCTCACTCTCTTCAAAAAAATAATTCGCGCCTTTCAATCCCACTTGAAAGGTCATACGCTAACAAAGGTAATTAGCCCCCACTGCTAATCACCTTTGTTTTTTTGGTATTAGACTGAAAAAAGCTTAAAAAAATTATCAAGATTCTGCTTTACTATCGCATCAGCAAAGGAAACGATTACATTATGTAATCAACGTTAGTTAAAAGTTTAGGATATCCGAACTTTTTGTTTACACATGTGAAATACGTAGTATTATTGCATAGGAACAAAAAATATAAACAAGGGGAATCAAATAATGGATGAGACTCAAAATGTCAAAAAGAAGCATAAGTTAATTGAATATGCCAACGGCCGTTCACTTGAAGAAATTAACGGGACTGTCGTTGTACCACAAGGAAAGAGCTTCGCCCGAACCTTGCTTGCTTATTCCGGTCCTGGTGCCTTAGTTGCGGTTGGTTACATGGATCCAGGTAACTGGTCAACTTCAATCACTGGTGGTCAAAACTTTCAATACCTATTAATCTCTGTGATCCTCATGTCAAGTTTGATTGCGATGTTATTACAGTACATGGCGGCCAAACTTGGTATTGTCGGACAAATGGATTTAGCACAGGCGATCCGTGCTAGAACCAGTAAAGCCCTCGGGGTAGTCCTTTGGATCTTAACTGAATTAGCCATCATGGCAACTGATATTGCCGAAGTGATTGGGGCGGCAATTGCGCTATATCTATTATTTAATATTCCGCTAGTGATTGCAGTTTTCATCACCGTTTTTGATGTTCTGATATTGCTATTATTAACTAAAATTGGTTTCCGGAAAATTGAAGCCATTGTTGTTTGTTTGATCTTAGTTATCTTAATTGTTTTCTTGTACGAAGTTATTTTATCGTCACCAGCTTGGGGCGACGTCCTTCGTGGATTTGTTCCCAGTGCCGAAACTTTTTCAACGTCGCATAAAGTTGGTGGAGACACACCATTGTCTGGTGCCCTTGGTATCATTGGTGCCACCGTTATGCCACATAACCTCTATTTGCACTCCGCTATTTCTCAATCGCGTAAAATCGATCACGAAAAAAAGGATGAAGTAGCTCAAGCAGTTCGGTTCTCCGCTTGGGATTCTAACATCCAACTGAGTTTAGCTTTCGTCGTTAACTCACTTCTGTTAATCATGGGGGTTGCCGTCTTCAAGTCTGGTGCCGTTAAGGATCCTTCATTCTTCGGCTTATACCACGCTTTATCAAATTCATCGGTCCTCGCTAACGGCGCATTAGTCAACGTTGCCCACACCGGTATCCTTTCAATTTTATTTGCTGTCGCTTTACTCGCATCTGGTCAAAACTCAACTATTACCGGTACGCTAACCGGCCAAGTTATCATGGAAGGCTTCGTTCACATGCGGATGCCACTATGGGCGCGTCGCTTGGTTACTCGGATTATTTCCGTCATTCCTGTTTTAATCTGTGTTTCAATGAATGCCGGTAAAAGCGAGGTCGCAGAACACGTTGCCATCAACAATCTGATGAACAATTCTCAAGTCTTCTTAGCCTTTGCATTACCATTTTCAATGCTGCCATTACTCATGATGACCGATAGTAAGGTCGAAATGGGCAGTTTCAAGAATGCAATGTGGCTTAAAGTCTTAGGCTGGATCTCTGTTATTGGACTGATCTACCTTAACATGATCGGCCTGCCTGGTTCCGTGCAAGGATTCTTCGGTGATAACCCAACTGGTTCACAATTAGCACTTGCTAACGGCATCGCCTACGTTTTGATTGCTGGTGTGCTTGCTTTGCTCGCTTGGACAACTGTTGAACTTTATCGTGGTAATAAACGTTTCGCTGCTGCACAAGCTGATGGCGAAGTCGAACAAAAGTTTTAAGTAGGAGGAATGAATTCGCATGGCAATTCAAATTACACCAAAAAAATTTAACAAGATTCTCGTCGGTGTCGATGATGCCCCTGACGCACGTGCTGCTTTCGACTACGCTGTCGATAAGGCAAAACGTGATGGCTCCGAAATCGGTATCGTTTCAATCCTCGAGAGTAATGATATCAACGTCTACCAAGCGCTGGATAAGGACTACATCCACAGTACCCACGATCAGCTAAACGAACGGATTAACGAATACGTTCAAGCAGCCATCGACTACGGGGTGGATCCTAAAAAAATCACTGCCATCGTTGATGAAGGCTCTAAGCCTGCTGAACGAATTGTGAACCACGTTTTGCCTCAGTATGCTGCTGACTTACTTGTCATTGGTTCAATTGGTAAATCTGATAGTCGCAAAATTTTCGGTTCGCAAGCGGCTTACATGGCTAAGAATGCTGGTATTTCAGTCACTATCGTTCGCAACTAATTAAACACCCTTCTATTTTCACTCCTTTTCATCCTTGATAAAAACACTCGTGATTCTAAATTGCGAGTGTTTTTTTGATATTAAGAATAGTTATCATTTGTATTATCTTATGGATTAAATTAATATAATCTATAAGATAGTTTCTCGATCAAAGATAAGTGAGGCGAATCGATATGAAAGAAATTAGTATTATTATTCCCGTTAGTAACTGTGCTAGTACGCTGTCAGGTATTCTATCCGATCTCAAACGCCAATCATTTCGTAACTTCGAAGTTCTATTCGTTGATCATCATTCTTGTGATCAAACCCCACAACAAATCCGAGCTTTTCAACGGCTAAGCGGTATTCCGTGTCAAATTATCGAAAGTCGACACCGGACCAGTGTTTGGGAAAGTTTTAATCTCGCACTTCCGGCTGCCCATGGTCAGCACGTCATGTTTCTCCTACCGGACTGCCGCTTAAGTTCAACCTATCTTGAAACACTCATCGCCCAGGATACCCCCGTTACCGGCGTCCATACTGAGACGTTAACTTATCATCATCGGCAGGAACTTCTCGCCGGACTACTCAGTCAGCAAACACCCGAAACCGTGATTGGCCTCCTCATCGACCGCCAGCTAATTGGACAGCGACGATTTGACCCTGCATTAGGGAACCTAGCGCCGCGGCTATTTTTATACGATCTCTTTAACCTCACGGCTCGGGCAGCCTTTGTCGCCACTAATAACGCCTTTATCGTCACTCGGCAATCATCAGAGACAACTATTCCACCCTATCGGGAAACATTACAATATCTAGGACAGCTCCACCACGCCGTTCAAACATTCCACCCCGAGCTGACCGACCTTATCTGGTTCCATCATCATTACGCCTTGTCAGCCCTGTACCAACAGATTCGGCAATTATCTTTCAATACGCGTCAATTATATTCAGAGGAATTACGTGACCTGCAACGGGTCATTAAGGACATCGAACGGCAAAAACTTTCCTTCTCCAATCATCACCGCCTGCGTTCATGGCTTAATCGCCGTTACAACCGCCACATTATTTCATATGTTGTCCCCGTTACTCCGGTAACGGACCTATAATTTCGACAATATTAAAAAGCTTTCCAAGCAAACCTCATACGCATTGTGCGTAATCCCTTTGCTTGGAAAGCTTTTTCTATTCCTTTATTTGAACTTGCTCAACGGTCGCATTCAAATGTTCTTTGAGCACCCCGTCACGTAACGCACTTGCAGAAAAGACAACTCTATCCGAATCCAAAAACCGCAAGATTAGAATTATCGGAATCAAACCGCCAACGATAATGTCTGCTCGTACCTTACTTAACCCGGGCACTTCCTTGCGCTGTTCTTGATTCTTACCAATGATCTGAGAAAAAATATGATTAACCATTGATCGACTCATTCGATAACCATGAATATCATTCAAATTCTCAATTTGCGCACTTCGTTTATAAATTTTCGCCAAGGTTCGGTTGCTACCACCAACAGCAATAATAGGTAAATTTAGGCCTTCTTTCAGCCACCAAACACCACCCAACGCATCATTTACATAGGACATTGCATCAAATATATCCGTTGGGCTAACTTCATCTTCAAGATGAAACTGATGACTAATTCCAACACTACCGATAGGCAGGCTAGCGCGGTGGCTGACAACTCCATTTTGACATAGCACGATTTCCGTGCTGCCACCGCCAGTATCTAACATCACATAATTCTTAACTGGTAATGTGTTAGCAACGGCTAAATAATCATATTTAGCTTCCATTAGACCTGAAATAACATCTAACCGAATACCAAGTTTCTCCTGAATACAGGCTAAAAATTCGTTCCGATTAGTGGCTTTCCTGGTTGCTGCAGTGGCAACGGCCTTAACGTGAACGTTTTTGTACGTCTCATAAATGTCTTTAAAATCTGCTAAAGCTGCCAGCGTTCGATCGATTGCTTCTGGTTGTAGTTCTTGATTAGCATCCATTCCTTCAGACAATCGAATATATCTCTTGATTTGCTTAACCGTCTGGTATGAGCCATCATCATTAATTCGTGTAATTGTCATCCGGACCGCATTCGATCCCAGATCGATTACCGTAAAATGTTCCATCCTTACTCATCGCTTCCTTCATCTGACAACAAATTGGGTTGATTCTTAGGGCTAAGCAGCGGTTTAAAATTTTCCGACGTCGTGGGGCTCTCATCCTCTTTTTCCGCCTTCATTTGTCGCTCCGCATTCTTGATAAATACGTCTTGAGAGCTCATTTTCGCAATACCACGACGATCTATTCGTTGATAACTATCATCAGACTGTAAGATTCTGGACTTGACATTATCATTCCACATCGTATCAAAAATCTGATTTACTTTGCTTTTCGTTGGGATCGCATTGATTGGAAAAAGCAATTCAACACGCCGATTCAAGTTTCGCGTCATCATGTCTGCACTAGCTAAGTACGTTGAAACTTCATGATCAAGATCAAAAATAAATATTCGACTGTGTTCCAAAAAACGACCAACAATTGAATGAACTGTGATATTGTCACTGACACCCTCAATTCCAACCTTTAAACAACAAATTCCACGAACGATTAGTTCAATCTTAACCCCCGCACGAGATGCTTCATAAAGGTGTGCAATAATCTGTTGATCAGATAGTGAATTCATTTTCATTCGTACTAACGCTGTTTTATCCTGCTTGGCAACTGCAATTGCTTGGTCCAATCTATCATTAATAAAGTCCCGAATTCCTTGAGGTGAAATATGCAGCTGGTGAAAATATGGTGGCTTAGAATAACCTGATAACATGTTAAAAATGTTTGTAGCATCAATTCCCATGTCACTATTGGCAGTAAACAGCCCCATATCCGTATAAAAATGGGCAGTCGCATCGTTATAATTCCCCGTTCCCATATGCATGTAACGACGAATTCCTCCCTGTTCGCGCCGAACAACGAGTGATAGCTTACAATGCGTTTTCAATCCCAACAGGCCATAAATGACATGACATCCCATCTTTTCCAATTGCTGTGCCCAATGAACATTATTTTGTTCATCAAATCGTGCCTTTACCTCGACCAGCACGGTTACTTGTTTACCATTTTGAGCTGCCATTCCCAAATACTTAATAATTGGTGAATTCCCCGATACTCGATACAGTGTCATTTTAATCGCCAAAACAGCTGGATCAGTTGCTGCCTGACCAATAAAATTAACAACTGAATCAAACTTATCATATGGGTGTTGCATCACCCAGTCTTGTTGCCGAATTGCGGCAAAAATATCACCGTCTGATGACAAGGGCAACGCTTGATGGGCTGTGAATGCCGAATATTTTTGATCATCTAAACCCTTTATTTTTTTAACGAGTTCACTTAAGAAGGTTAGATTCACTGGACCATTAATCTCATATACTGCAAACCGTTTTGCCCCAAGCTCCTTAACTAACCGATTCAGAAGTTTTTGGCTACTATTATTTTCAACTTCAAGTCGGATCACATTACCATGTTCCCGCTTTTTTAATTGCTGTTGAACTTCTTTTAAAAGATTAGAAGTATCCTCTTCAGCAACATCTAGATCCATATCACGAATCACCCGAAAAACTGTTTGTTCTTTAATTTGATAATTAATAAATAATCTTGAAGCAAACATTTTAATAATATCTTCAAGTAAAATAAATTCATTGGTCTGTCCCGGTAACGCAATGATCCGTGGAAAGCTGTTTGGTACTGGAATTGTCGCGTATAGCTCCTTATCACGTTCGCCATCGTTCAATCGCAATGCAATATTCATGGTATTGTTAGCAATAAACGGGAAAGGTCGCGAACTATCATCTGCCATGGGGGTTAACACTGGATACAGTTCATCATGAAAGTAATTTTTTACAAATTGGGCTTGTCGTTCGTCCAATGTATCCCTGTTTTTAAGACGAACGCCTAATTGCTCAACTGCCGGAATTAACGATCGATTAAGTGTATTGTACTGTTTGATAAGCATCTTATGCGCCTTCAAATTAACCGCCTTTAGCTGTGCGTCCGCTGTTAGGCCAGATGCATCTGGTTTAGCGTAGTTAACCGCCGCAAGTTTGGCTAACGAGGCAACACGAACCATGAAAAATTCATCCAGATTACTTTGCGTAATGCTCAAAAATTTCAACCGCTCCAGTAGCGGATTTGTTTTGTCCTTTGCTTCCTCTAAAACTCGGTAGTTAAAGTCTAACCAGCTAAGTTCTCGATTGGTGTAAAAATCATGTTGTTTAAAATCAAATTTTTCACTCATTTTACTGATAGACTCCTTTGCTTCAATCGTACTTTTAACCCAAATGTTTCCTCAAAAAATCGACTCTTAAAGGTAAAAATCCAATTTTCCAATGCTAAATCACTATTACTAAATGCCGTGACAACAACGCTGTTCGGTTTAAGTGAAACTGAAATTCGTTTAATTTTTTGTTGTCGATCATCATCCAGGGCATCTGCCAATCGTAGAATAGCGGCCAGTTTAGCAATTAGTAATCGCTGCTCGGTTGGTAATTTTTGAAAACGACTTAAATCTGCACCTGGTGTTTGTGTACTATGATACCGTGTTACGGCAGCAATAATTTCACAATCATTATCTGAGAGGCCAATGATATCAGAATGTCGAATAATATAGTCAGAATGTAAATAATGCTCATGCGTATCAATATATGCCCCAACATCATGTAAAATCGCTGCAACCTGAAGCAGTAAACGTTCATGTCCATCAAGTCCATGCATTGATTTCAACTGATCAAAGAGATGTAATGCAAACTTAGTGACTAACTTACGATGGACTGGTTCAACACGGTAGTGATTTGCAATGTTTTCCGACATAATCACAATTTGCTCCGTAAACTGATGCTTATGTAATCCCAACTTGTCGGCCTCGTTAATTGCTAATCCATCCAAGACATTCGTATCGGAAAAAAGAACTCGCTTTGCATTCGTAAGCTGTAAAATTCGTCGGGACAGCAATAATTCGGGTAAGAGCAACGGAATTTCAGATTCTGGAATTCCAAACTCTTCATTGATGTACTGATCTGAGGCATCAATGATCTTATCAAAAAGGACCTCAAATTCTTTATCAGACAACAACGTTTTTTTACTAATTTTAATATGGCTCAACGGCATTGTGCCTAATAAAATAGCGTCACTGGCATCCGAAATCGTCTGTGTTGGCAGTGCCCGTTTAAAGTCCGCAAACTTACTATCAATATAGTCATTCAATACTTCGACTGAATTTGGAACATTCTGACGAAGGTTTTCCAGATCTTCTGCAATTCGTACAGGACCAAGTGGAAAGTACGTTGAAAATACAAATCTGTCTTGATTAAACTGTGTAATCGTCGTGTTGCCAGAATTAACGTTAATGAAGTGGATTAGCGGGTACTTTAATTTGACATGCCGTTTTTTTAAATTAACTAAAATTGCCTGGTTTTGGTAGTAAGTTTCTTCATTGACAGACAACCACTGAATTTTAATACCCGTTCGCAAAAAAATCTGGTCTGAGATAAAATCTGCGTTAACTGCGTGTGCGAGTGCTTCACTACCCCATAACTGATAGTTAATAATTTGGTAATCGTTTAATAGTTGCAAATAGCCTTGGATTGTTTGCGTAATTTGATCGACATCCTCCAAATCGACAGGTGTATCGTGGTAGATATCATCCCCGATTGCAATACTTTTATGAACACGTTCAATAGTCTCAAACTTTTTTAAATCGATGATTAATAAATCAATTCCCTGAACGGATACCATCATTGTTCCAAAATAATGACTTTTCACTGTTATTCTCCCCGCTAATTTTGGTTAAAACATGCGTTCCATTATTATCACATGCTATTTATGTTTATTTTCTGCGGCACTGATTTCAATTCCTTCACTAATACTAGTCATCAAATTAACCACAAACTGATAGCGTCGACTTTCCTTATGCCGATTCAGTCCATCAATCGCATAATCTAAGGCGGTATCAAAGACATCTCGATCACATTGATACGTGATAATCACCTCACGGGTTAGTTTGACAATATCTCCTTGCGAAAACAGTTCATGATGGACGTTACTTCGGTCTAAATAAAATATGAGTTGCTCGATATGCTCAATCAATTCATTTTGGTTGGGCACAATTTCATTATCAATGCACGGTTTTAGCATACTTACACCCCAAGACTTACCTTATTTTTTGCGTTTACTCATTAAGAAAATAAAAGGCCAACCCGCAAAAATAGGTTCGCCTTCTATTGAAACCTGGTTTTGGATATGCGTAGTCACCCGAAGGCTTTCAGACATAGATGCACTCAGTTTCATAAGTGCACCTATATTGTGACATTATTTTTAAATATATGCAATATTAAATTAAAACTATTTGAATAAAAATTTAATTTACAAAATATTTTTATTTGGCTTTCCTAACTTTATGTATCTGCCTATTGATAAATTACGAATTTTAGCTAAAAAAACACCTTTTCAACCTTTCAGCTAATCTATTAACCAGCTGGTAGTTTGAAAAGGCCTCTTTTAATTTTTTTTACAACATCGTCCCAACGTAGTAGTGAATGCACATTGTCACAATTCCAACGATCACGTTCCGAATAATCGCCGTTTTTGTCAGTCCATCACCCAGTTTAGCACTGAGATAACCGGTTAATGCCACCGATAAAATCACGGCAATAATCGTCCCCGGCCACTGAATTGAAACGGGGAGCATAGTCATTGCCACCAGTGGAAAGATCCCACCTGAAGATGCGGATACAAGTGACGAAAAGGCGGCATTCCATGGGTTCATATAGTGTCCCAATTCCAGCCCATACTTGATCCGGACAATGGTCTCCAAAGCATTTTTCTTCATCAACTCTTGTGCAATTTTAATGGATGTTGTTTCCGAAACACCTCTCATGACATAGTAAGTCGCAACCGTCTGCAACTCATCTTCAAAATTAGTTTTTAATAATTGCTTTTCACTTTCAACGGCTGCTTTTTCAGTATCCTTTTGTGAACTAACCGACGCATATTCACCAGATGCCATCGAAAACGCACAGGCTAACAAGTCTGAAAGACCTGCAATCATGATCGTAAATTGATTGGTGGTGGCCACGGCGACAGAAAATAATACCCCAACAACGGTTAAAATGCCATCATTCGCACCTAGAACACCAGCGCGTAACGTATTGGAACGTTCAGCCATTGTCATTTTGTTCTTTTTCGGTTTTCTTGTTAACCCTTTTAAACTATCCATGTTTTTAACTTCCATCTTTTATGCCTGACTTTCTCTTACATGCTATGCAAATAGTGATCCAATTAAAAACGTAATCGCCATTGTTAACAATCCGGAAATCACATTTCTCATCACGGCCTTCGTTTTATTCGCATTTCCGAGTGCTGCTGCCGTGCTTCCTGTAATTGCCAACGCGATCACGACCGCTGCGAACGTTGCCATAACCCGAATTTGAGGATCAAATAATGTAATTGCTAGTAGCGGTAATAGTGACCCAATTGGAAATGAAATCATTGACGCAATGGCAGCTGAAAACGCACTGGTTTTTACCTTGGGATCGAACCCATATCGCTCCCGGGTCGCAATGTCCAGTGAATCCTTAGACAGCATTTCCTTCGTCGCCTGTTTTGATAGCGCCTCTGAAATGCCGGTAGCCATATACTTGTTTTTAATAAACTCGAATTCACCCTGATAATCATCATCCAGCGCCTGCGCTTCTTTCGCAATTGCGCGTTTCTCAGTATCACGTTGTGTGCTAACCGAAACCCATTCGCCCATGGCCATTGAAATTGTACCCGCCAACATGCCCGCAATGCCGGCCAGAAAAATCGCGTAGGAACTCGCATTAGCACCCGCAACCCCAATAACAATCCCAGCGACGGATAAAATACCGTCATTGGCCCCCATGACGCTGGCACGCATCACGTTGATTTTGGCCGCTAAACTCATTTTTTGCTTTGCCTGTTCCATCATTTTTCTCCCTTGTTTAGAATCATTCTCAATTAACTTTCATACTGAGTATAATAATCTAAGCACCAAATGTAAAGAGATCTCGATGATTTAATCAATTTCTAATTAAAAAACTATAATCTTATTTAGAATTGTTACAAATAATTGAACTACTAGTAATTGACGTTCAAACGTGCTTTAATGTGGGTAGTCATTTGGTTAATAATGAAAGGAATTCAATTATGGGCTCTACTGATATTAATGAACAAACTAAAGCGGTTCTCAAAAAATATCACCTGCGGGTGACTGAACAGCGGCAAATTATTATTTCATACCTCGCAAGTCATCATAATCATCCGTCTGTTGAAATGATCCGCGAAGGATTAATCAAAAAGAATGTTAAATTGGGACCGGCCACCATCTACAATACTTTGAATACGTTCGTTGATCATGGCATTGTCATTGAACTAAAAAATGGTGACGGTAGCACCCACTACGACTACTTTGAAAATCATCACTATCATGCAATTTGTACCCACTGTGGCAAAATTGCCGACATCAATTTTCCCGAATTTAACCGCATTGAACATGAACTTGAAACCAAAGCAGCCGAGCAAGCTGGCTACTTGATGACCGGTAATCACTTTGAAGTTTATGGCATCTGTCCAGCCTGCCAAGCCAAGCTTCGCATCAAAGCCAAATAAAAAAGCAGTTTGCGTCAACTAATACTGACACAAACTGCTTTTTTATTTAGTCCTTATCGTTTACGATCGTGACCATTGGAATAATGACTGGCCGCCGACCGGTTTTAGCATAGAGTAATTTTTGTAACCGACTAACGATAGTCCGGTTCAAGACCCGTTCGTCAATCTTCTTTCGGTTCTTGAACGTATTCAAGATGGCCCAGAAGACTTCATGATTAGCTGCCTTAATCAGATCTTGTGACTCGTGCATGTAAACAAAGCCCCGCGAAACAATATCTGGTCCGGCCACAATCTGATGGTTCTTCAGATCAATAACCGCAATAGCTGTTACAACCCCTTCTTCAGAAAGTAGACGACGTTCCCGAATTTCAGGATTTCCAACACTGTCACCAACGTCACGACCATCAATGTACACATCTCCAGCATCGATATGATCCGCTACCCGCGCTGAATCCTTAGTCAATGCCAGCACGTCACCGTTAGCCAGAATAAAGCTGTTTTCTAGTGGCACACCTGTCATTTCGGCAAGATGCGTATGAATTTTCTGCATCCGGTACTCCCCGTGAACTGGGGCAAAATACTTCGGCTTCATCAAGCGTAGCATGAACTCTTCATCAATTTGACCACCGTGACCAGACGTATGGATATTATTGACATAGCCGTGAATAACATTGGCGCCCGCTTCATCCAACTTATTGATTAGCTGGTTCACACTAATCGTGTTCCCCGGAATTGGATTACTTGAGAAGACCACCGTATCATCTGGTTGAATCGTAATCTGGCGGTGAGTTCCGTTGGCAATTCGACTTAGCGCCGCCATTGGTTCCCCCTGAGACCCCGTACACATGATCAAAACTTTTTCTGGGGGATATGAATTAATTTCATTAGGATCAATTAGGTAATCTTCGGGAATATTTAAGTATCCCAATTCTTGCCCGGCACCGATCGCATTTTCCATGCTTCGCCCAAAGACGGCAATCTTACGTCCCTGCTTAATAGCCGCATCCGACGCTTCACGCAACCGATACACGTTAGACGCAAAGGAAGCAAAAATAATTCGACCCTTAATTTTTTCAAAAATGCGACGAATGTGTAAGTCAACCCACTGTTCCGACTTCGTAAACTCTGGCCGTTCGGCGTTCGTACTATCAGAAGTCAGTAATAGAACGCCGTCATCCCCAAGTTTTGCCATCTTTTGTAGATTAGGGGAAGGTAACCCGCCAACTGGTGTCAAATCAAACTTGAAGTCCCCGGTTTGAATAATCGTCCCTTGTGGTGTGTGAATCGCAACACCCAACGTATCCGGGATGGAGTGCGTCGTCCGGAAGAAACTAACTGACAACTTCTTAAACTTCAACACCGTGTCTTCGCTCACTTCATGTAGTTCAGCAGACCGTAATAGGTGCTTTTCTTCCAATTTACCTTTAATTAACGACAATGCAAAGGGGCCCGAATAGATCGGTGCCTTTACTTGTTGGAGGAAGAATGGCAGGCCACCAATATGATCTTCATGTCCATGGGTGATCACAATGGCTTTGATTTTATCCTGATTTTCAACGAGATATGAGAAGTCTTGGATCACATAATCGACCCCTAACAGCTCATCTTCTGGGAAAAGCACCCCACAATCGATGACAATGATTTCATCTTGGAATTGGACACAGTACATGTTCTTTCCGATTTCACCAAGGCCACCCATTGCGTAAAATGCCACTTCATTATTATTAACTTTTAACTTTCGCATAGTTCTCCTATTTCCTTTTCTAATTTCTATGTAAGTTGCGCTACCAGTTGCTTGCTTTATAAATAGAAAACATGACATTCAAAAAATGCCTAGCATTCACCCATTGGCTTCAAACTTATTGGTGCTATTAAGTTGTGATACTCGATCATACTCTCTATTTATCCGTACACGATTAAACCTTTCAATCATTGTACCACAGATTGTCCATAATATGTAAAAAAGGCTTTAGCTCCCCGAATTAGTTAAAGCCCTTGAAGTTTTCAATTAGAAAGCGTATATTTTGTGATTGTCTGTCAATCACAGGAATCCACAAGGTGCAGCTTTGTTTCCCCCTCTTCAATCACAGCAATCACTGACTGATGTGGCGCTTCACATACTGATCCCAAATTAATGGCGGGATTCCCCTCATATTCTTCGAGTTCACGGAATCGGTCAACCGCTACTTTGCTGACTAAATCCATAATTTCCTTATGTCGATCCGCTTTTTTTACGGCCATTGTCAGGGTAAATCCTTCATCTAGGTAATGACGAATCAAATGTACCTTACCAAGCATCATTAATGAATACTTGTGGTTTTGACCTTCATCATTTTGCGTGGACTGAATATATCCCTTTTGTTCCCAATACCGAATTTTACTTTGGGAAACGCCCGTCACCTTTGCGAGGTCGCCAATCCCGAGTTGGAGTTTGTGCTTGCCAAACAAGCCGCGCAATTCTTCTGGTAGACTACTCATGCTAGTCACTCCTTTCATTATATATGACACTATTTTTCATGAAAACGTTGTCAAAAAATATAGAATGTTCCCGTATTCTCTCGATAAAGTATATATTTTTTAATTTCTTTGTCAAGTTATTTGACAAAATGAAAACAAAGGATTATATTTGAACGCATGCGAAATTAATTCGAAATATAAGAAAAGAGGTTTTTTTGTTGAACAAAGCTAACCAAGCTGTCGACGTCAACGGCAAACCCTACAACCGGACAATGCTCATTGTCTTATTATTAGTTGGGGTTTTCTGTACCGTCTTAAATCAAACTATTTTAACAACTGCCTTCCCTGCTTTAATGAAGGCCTTTGATATTTCTACTTCTACTGTTCAGTGGCTTACAACTGGCTTCCTGATGGTCAACGGAATCATGATTCCAATCAGTGCTTTCCTAAGTAGTAAGTTTCCAACGAAATGGCTCTACATTATTGCAATGGCAATTTTTGAAGTCGGAACTGTTTTAGCGTGGACCGCACCTAACTTTGGTGTTTTGTTAGCCGGTCGACTTGTTCAAGCCGTTGGTGTTGGTATTTCAATGCCACTGCTTCAAACAATCATGCTGACAATTTTCCCTGCTGAAAAGCGTGGTTCTGCCATGGGGATGGCCGGGATCGTCATCGGTCTTGCACCTGCCCTTGGTCCAACGCTGTCTGGGTGGGTTATTGATAACTTTACCTGGCGTGACCTGTTCGGAATGATCGTGCCAATTATGGCCGTCGTGATTATTGGTAGCTTCTTCTTTATGAAGAACGTTATCGAAACTTCAAATCCAAAACTGGATATTCTATCAATTATTCTTTCAACTGTCGGTTTTGGTGGCTTACTTTACGGATTCTCATCCGTTGGTGACAAGGGCTGGACAGATCCAGTCGTTATTTCCACAATTTTAATCGGGGTTGTCGTTATTATTTTGTTCGTTTGGCGTCAACTACGTGTCGAACATCCATTCTTGGAAGTTCGCGTTTTCAAGTCATTTGAATTTACTATCTCCGCAGTCCTGAGCTCGATTGTTATGATGGCCATGGTCGGCGTTGAAATGGTTGTTCCACTGTACTTACAAATCATTCACGGCATGTCCGCCTTCCATTCTGGACTAACACTACTTGCTGGTGCCTTGATGATGGGTGTGATGAGTCCTGTTACTGGGACGTTGTTCGATAAATACGGCGCTCGTCGTTTAGCAATGTGCGGGATGTTTCTTCTGACAGTCGCTACTTTGCCATTCGTCTTCCTGTCACGGAACACACCAACCATTTATATCGTCTTCTTGTACGCCGTACGGATGTTTGGGATTTCCATGGTCATGATGCCCGTTACCACTTCTGGGATGAACGCTCTACCAATTAGTATGATTTCTCACGGAACGGCTGCTAACAATACCATTCGTCAAGTAGCCACTTCCGTTGGGACTGCCCTCTTGGTATCAGTGCTCACAAACGTTACTAAGAACAACATGCCAGGTAAGAGTCTACTTCACGCAACACCATTTGAATACAAGGTTAAGGCACTCAACGCAACAATGGATGGCTATCAATCAGCATTCTGGATTGCAGTCGGCTTTAGCGTTCTTGGCTTCATTTGTACTTTCCTGCTGACTCACAAAAAGCCAGCCACTCAAGATATTACGACTAATGAAGGAGGCGCTGAATAATGATTTTAATCTTACTTGTTATCGGAGCCCTCTGCTTCTTCTTAGCGTTCATGTTTACGAACCGGGCTGCCACCCGGGCCCTTGCACTCCTGATTTCCGGTGTCGTATTAATCGGTTCAATTGTGCTGATGGTTGCTAACTACCATGAACACTACGGTATGAAAAAGGTCACAACAACGACCACCCAAAAGATCTACTCCGCTTCAGGATCATCTTCAATGAACATGGCCCTATACAAGCAGGTGGGAACTTCTGGTAAAAACAACGTCTATATTTACGACGTCAAAGAAAACCAAAAGACGCCCAGCCATACTAAGGCTGACGAATATACAACAAACCACGTTAACTGGACTAATAAAGCCAACGCAACATTGACCACTAAGGTCACCCGTTGGGAATACAAGAGCGACTTTTACTCATTGCTCTTCAAGTGGTCTGGCATGGACGGTACCATGGTCAAACGGGTTTACACTTTCAACCTACCAAAGACCTGGGTTAAACTCAGCACGACACAAGCCGCAAAACTTCAAAAATTGATGGGTAGTAGCACTGCTAAGGCACAAATGGCTACGCAAGCTAAAGCTTACATTACCGCCAAGGTCCAAGCAGCGATGATGAAGAACCCTCAAATGACCGAAGTTCAACGGGCTAAAGTGACCCAACAGGCACAGGCTGAGTTCCAAGCACAAGCCCTTAAAAAGGCTGTTGCACAGCTTAACTAGTTTTACTTAATTAATTATTATCAAAACATGCCCCATCTAGCCGCTTGGTTGCGCAGCCGGATGGGGCATGTTTTTTGTTTGGTGCCTAATTTAGCGACGACCATCAGCGAAAAAGGGCCTCGGATCACAGTACTTCCTGACGAAGCATGTGATCCGAGGCCCTTTTTAGGCTGTTTCTATTAGTTACCGATTAGTGCAACTTAATCTAACTGAAAAAACTTTCTAAGTAAGCAATTGAGCTTACTATGTCGATAGCGTTTCTTCATTCAAATCCACCCTTCAACCATTGGCGTTACCGTCACACTTCATTGAATGAACGCCCCATCCAATTACTCTAGTAATACTTTATCATATTAATTCACCAAATTCATCACTTTTAGTGCTTTAGAATTTGCTGCATATCTGCGGGCAACGGGCTTTCAAAATGCAACGTCCGCCGACTAAACGGATCCTTAAACGTGAGCGAGGTCGCGTGAAGGGCCTGACGGGCGATTAAGTCTTGTGGTCCACCATAGAGTTCATCCCCTAGTAAGGGATGGCCCAAGGCCGCTAGGTGGACTCTAATTTGATGGGTTCGTCCAGTATGGAGCCGGACTCTGATAAGCGTCCACTGTGCAGTGGTTTGCTCACACCAATATTCAGTTTGCGCCGCTTGCCCGTCGGTTGTTATCATCCGCTTTGGTGAATCAGCGACCCGCCCAATGGGCCGATCAATGATGTCGTGATCGGGGGTTAGCTGCCCACTGACAATCGCGAGGTAGCGCTTATCAATCTCATGATTTTGTACCTGACTCGCAATCATGCTATGCGCCACCCGGTGTTTGGCAATCAGCACTAGCCCAGATGTAAATCGATCCAAGCGTGACACCAGATGGGGCCGTAAGTCATCGGCGCCCTGCTCCATCAGGTAGCCCTTTATCCGGTTCAACAGCGTATCCGTTTGATTCGTTGGTCCGGGAATCGATGATAAACCAGCCGGCTTATCGACCACCAGCCAATGCTCGTCCTCGTACACCACCGTAATGGGTTGATGATTCACCTGAACCGCTGGATCGCCCGGCTCAGGATTCACAATAATCGTTAATTGCGCCCCGCTCGGCACTAGCGCTGTCGGGGCTACTGTTTGACCATTAATTAAAAACTGTCCCTGTCCATGCTTAATATCACTAATCAGGCGGTGTCCCATTCCGAGCGCCTGTAAAAATGGTTTTATTTTTTCGGGTTGATTTCCTTGATTTGTCCACGTATATCGCATGATACGCTCCTTAATTGACTCATTTGCGAGAAGAATTAGTTGCTTTTTTTAACTGTCAGTATTAAAGTTACAATTGAAAGATAACGAAAGGGATGGAATATTATGACAAACGTATTAATTCTTGGTGCTGCTGGGCACATTGCCCGCCATGCAGAGGCTGATCTCTTGAAAAACTCACAGGCCCATCTCACCTACTTTTTGAGAAATGCCGGTCGGCTGACGATCACAGATGCCAGTCGGGAGACGCGCATAGAAGGTGATGTCACCGACGCGAATGCACTCAGTGCGGCCATGGCCGGGATTGACATTGTCTATGCTAATCTAAGTGGGCGTAACATTGAACAACTGGCTCAAGATGTGGTCACCGCAATGGATCACAACCAAGTCAAACGCCTGATTTGGATTTCCACACTTGGCATTTATGATGAAGTACCTGGGGCCTATGGTCGGTGGAATCATCAAATGCTCGACGGTGGCTACCTAGAAACGTATGGTGCTGCTGCAACCGTGATTGAGAATTCAGACCTTGATTATACCATCATTCGTCCCGCCTGGTTAACCAATCATGACGAAGTCGATTATGAAACCACTCAAAAAGGTGAAGCCTTCAAGGGAACCGAGGTCTCTCGTAAAAGTATTGGCGCCCTCGTTAGCCATCTGGTGACCCATCCGGATAAAGCCGTTCGGGGATCACTTGGAGTTAACAAACCAAACACCGACGGACCAAAACCAGCTTGGTACTAATTCCATTAGCGCACGATCATCATGATGATGATCGTGTTTTTTTATACATTAATCTAATGTTATGAATGATATTCGTTGAATATAATCAACTCTTTTCGTTATGATAGAGGTAATCCCGTCACTACCCTATTTATAGCAATCAGAAAGGATTCGCTCATGATGAAAAGAATTTTAACACTGCTACTGATTAGCTTTATCGTCACCCTGACGCTGATCGCTTGTGGGCAGCAGAACTCACGCTCATCAGAACCATCTTCCAGCAGTCAGTCCGACTCATCGGTCACATCAACCAGTCAGTCGTCCCAATCACAAGCCACCAGTTTAACCGACGATAACACCACCGTTGCGACTAACTGGCAGTTTGACGCGTTTACCATTACAAAAATAGCAGCTGAAAAAGACGATGGTGAGCTAGAACTTGAAATTCATTGGCAAAACACAAGTGCTCAGTCGGCTTCGTTTAATGACCTGGTCAAAGTCACCGTTAAACAAAATGATCAGGTTCTCAGTCCGACCGATACCGACGATACCAATGACGTCTTAGCTCATTCTCGCACCAACGATATCGACTTGAGTTACCACCTCACCAACACCAGTACCCCCGTTACCGTCACCGTAACACCAGCCGGTACTGATACTAGTAAGACTGTCACTCTTAACTTACAATAACCAAATAAATAGTGGCGAGGCGAAACTCACGTTTTTACCCCGTCACTATTGATTTCTCTAAATTTTAATCGTTGAACATTAACCCCGTGGCGAGGCCACTGGTCCTTCGATGATGACACTAACTTCATGATCCTCATCACTGGCAATATGGTAGGGCGCTTCCACATCAGCCCCCCAGCTATCGATGCCCCCCACACCGCGAACAGCACCAAAAATGGTCAACACTGTGCGCCGAGCAACCGGCAGTTCTTCAATATGCGTCGCATTTTCTAGTTCACTGGGCGTGTACGGCAGACAACTAAACGCAAATGGCGATTGGTCCTGCCGAATCGTGAGTTCAAAGGGGGACGTGTCGGTATCTGCATTATTCAGCGTAGTCTCTCGTGTTACCCGCAACCACTGCGTTGCCATATGCATCCCACATTCCTGAGGGACCATATATGGCGTAACTGGTAATCCGGCAACATGATACGTGCCAGCAACACCGCCCGCCATGCGGTCTGGATAAGTTTCACCCGACAATCCCTGATAGTCAAACCCAGTTGCCAATGTCGGGGTACACAATCGAATGCCAAACGCCGGCAATTCAGGTAATCCAGCAACTCCCCGATATCGACTCCGAACAACTAATTGTCCGTCCGCACCGACATGGTAGCTGATCGTAACCGTGGTACTGGGAACTGTCGGTGTCGTGTACGTAAATTGGACATCGACGGACTGTGCCGTTTCTATCGCCGAATACTGATTATTGACCGGTGCAATCGGCAATTCAATTGCGTGACCGTCGACTTTAACAGCGATCGCGGTACAGGCACTGAAGAGATCGGCGCCAAGCCACTGCGCGCTCTTTAGTGAAAACCCATTGCCACGATCATTATCAGTCGTTGCTCGCCAAAACGCTGGTTGAGGGACCCGGTAAAGCCACTCCTTACCATTTTGAACCAACGATTCCAGACCACCACGATCGTAGGCGAACAAATACCGAAAATTCGATCCACTTACGCCTAACGTCACATCACCATAAACAAGCTTTAATTTAGTCCCGGCGTCCATAATAGTAGCTCACCTCCTGCAGTGCTGGCTTGGGAGTTCGATCGGCAAATAAAAGGCCATCCCCCGAAAATTCGTAATCCGAATGGCGATCATCAAAATCGCCACCATATCTTAAGACTTGATTCCCCGTTACCTCATCTTGACACCAAAGTGCCTGATCGATAAAGTCCCAGATGAACCCGCCCTGATACATCGGATACCGATCAATCAAGGCATCATAACTGGCCATTCCACCTAGTGAGTTTCCCATGTCATGCATGTATTCACAATTAATGAAGGGTTTTTGCGGGTCATTTTCAAGGTAGGCCGCAATTGCCGCCGGGGGATCGTACATCATGCTTTCCATATCTGAAATACGATCTTCATACGCTCGATTACGGCAAACGCCCTCGTAATGCGTGAGACGGGTCGGATCAGCGTCATGATAATAACGGTCCATCGCGGCAATATCATCACCTGCGTAAGATTCATTTCCCAGTGACCAAAATAAAATTGCAGGATGGTTTTTGAACATTTGATAGTTGCTCCGGGCCCGATCAAGTACTGCGGCCTGCCATTGAGGCAAACTTCCCGGTACATTGTAAGACGGCTCTACTACTCCCATCTTTTGCCAGGTTCCATGCGTCTCCAAATTATTTTCCGCCATCATATAAATCCCATTTCGATCGCAGAGCGTGTACCACGCAACCTGATCTGGATAGTGACAAGTCCGGACGGCATTAATGTGATACTTGTGAAACACCTGCATATCACTATGCATATCGGCCAGCGTGACCGCCCGTCCCCGATGAGCATCCCACTCATGCCGGTTAACTCCGTTGATAATAAGGCGCTGCCCGTTGAGGATCATCACTCGATTCTGCAACACCAACCGCCGAAATCCCACCACGTAGGGAACGACCTCAACTAACTGATCGTGATCATCGAACAGTTCGATCTGGAGGCGATACAAATAGGGGTCTTGGTGAGACCAAAGACGTGGTGCGGCGACGGTGGTCTGTACCGTCACTGTCCGAGCTAGCGCTTGGTCCTGCGACCAAATTGACTCATTTTCTGCATTTAACAGTTGTAGCCGCATGTGTCCCGTCACGTGGTGTAACGCCGACAGCGTGGTCTCAACTTGAAGATGACCATGCTTAAGTGTGCCATCTACCGTTGCTCGAATGGTTAAATCCTCGACGTGCAATGCCGGCTTTGCAACTAGCCGAACACTGCGAAAAATGCCAGAGAACCGAAACATATCCTGATCTTCTAGGAAAGCAGCCGTACTATGCTTGAAGACTTCCACGGCCAGTAGATTATCTCCGGGGTGAATATAGGGCGTCAAGTCGAACTCTGACCGGCTAAAACTGTCTTCAGCATAGCCGACAAACTGCCCATTTAGCCAAACAAACATCGCCTGTTCAACGCCATCAAATTCAATGGCAATTCGATGATTGACCAGTGTTTGATTAAGCTCGAAGTGCTTCACATAGGCCCCAACTGTATTCTCCGGATCGGTGCTAAACATCCCTCGTTCACGTTTTTCGGCACCCATGGCGTATGCCGGCCGTCGGTAATGTTTGCCTTCCCATGGATAGGCGGTATTAATGTAGTGAATTTGCCCGTATCCGGCTAATTCAATGTGTCCCGGCACCTCAATATCATGAAATGTACTCCGATCAGTATCTGGTTGATAAAAGTCCCGTGGCCGGTGCATCGGATCTTTGGCAAAGGCAAACTGCCAAGGACCATCCAAGCTCTGAACCAAGCTACTGTGCTGCTGATCGGCTTCCGCAACGGTCGCATACCCCCGATGATCACTATGCGCGGGTACCTGATTAACCCGAAAAGTTTCCGGATCGTCTAGCCAAGTTAAATCTGCATCCAAGCGAGTCCCTCCTTCATCTAAAACGATTACATTATACACCCAAATCACCGGACTAAAAAAAGCATCTCAGCTAAGCCAGATGCTTTTATCTATTCATTGAATTACCAGTTTCGGATAGCCCGTCCGTTAGGGCCAAAATCTTTATAGTACAACCACAGGCCAATACCAGCGGTGATCACATCGGCAATGGGCTGTGATACAATGACCCCCTGATAACCGAAAAGATTGGCCACAATGAAGATCACGATCACAAAAACAACACCCTGCCGTGAAATTGACATCACAAAGGCATCCAAGGGTTGGTTGACCGACTGAAACATCGTGGTAAACACCATCGAAATACCGATAAACGGTGTCGTCAGGAGGAACCAGCGTAGCATGTAGCTGGCCGACCGCACCACGTCTTGATCCTTCATGAATAGCCCACATAGCAATGGCGCCACGGCAATTAAAACCAGTGCGATTGCAAACGCAAAACCGGCATTAACCAAAATATCAAAGCGAATAATTTTTTTGAGGCGTTCTTTATTTTTGGCGCCGTAATTATACCCAATCAACGCCTGTGACCCAAAACAAAAGCCAACTAGCACCATCGTCACGATGGTTTCTACCTTGGTTGCAATTCCAAAACCGGCGACCTTGCTGGCCCCATAACCAATTAAGAAATTATTCATTAACGCCGTTCCCAGCATCATCATAAAGTTTGTCACGGAGGCCGGAATACCGATCATCAAAACATCTTTAATTTCAATTGTCGGAATCTTCATCCGGTGCACATGAATATGGATATAGCGCGTCCGTCGAATCATATACCCAATCAAAATTGAATCGGTGACCAAGTACCCCACCACGGTAGCTAAGGCAGCCCCCGCCGCTCCCAAATGAAAGCCGAAGATAAACAGCGGATCAAGAAAAATCTTTAACACCGTCCCCGTAGCCGTCCCAATCATGGATTCCGTTGCCAATCCTTCCGTCCGGAGCGTGTTAATGGGAACCAACGAAACAATAATCAAAATACCGGCTGCAGCCATAATCTCGTAATAAACAGCAGCATACTGATAGGTCGCCGCCGTCACCCCTAACCAGCCAAGAACCTGCGTCTTGAAAATAAACAGGCCCGCCGTCACGATTACGGCCAACACAACAGCTGCGTAAAAACAAAAACTATTCACCCGGCCGGCGAGATCGTACTTTTTCTGACCAAGGAGCCGCGAAATGGCAGAGCTCCCACCTAATCCAAACATATCACCAAGGGCGATCATCATTGAAAACAGGGGCGTACATAGTGTAATCCCCGCCACTAGGTTGGCATTTTGCGTCTGCGCAACAAAGAATGTGTCCGTCAAATTATAAATCATGGATACCACGGTTCCTAGGACCACTGGTAGTGCCAACTTGAAGTACGCTTTATGTATTGGTGCCTTTTCAAATAACTCTAAAATATGATCACCCTCCGCTTATCAACAACATGGATTATAATACCATAGTTTCTGATGCCAATTGAACCATTGGCATGACAAAAAGCGACCAAATTCACCACAATTGGTAAACTTGATCGCTTCATCTATATACGGTCCGTACGAGACTCGAACTCGTGATCTCCTGCGTGACAGGCAGGCGTCCTAACCAGCTAGACCAACGGACCAATTCAAGCACAAAAACTACTATACTGGAATTTGTCCATGGCGTCAACGAAAAGTTGAAGAAAATAAGTTGGTAAGCGCCGATTTTTATCTATACGACCGAAATACCACCGTCTACGTTGATTACCTGTCCCGTCACAAATTGGTTTGTCATCACAAATAAGTATGCACTCGCTACTTCGTCAACTTGTGCCACGCGTTGAAGTGGAATCTGGGCCGTCATGTTAGCCTGGCTCTGCGTTAACTGTTCCGCATCCAAATCACGCCATAGTCCGGTCGGTGTCCAAGTTGGTGCCACCGCATTAACTCGAATCTGTGGCGCGGCTTCAACGGCCATCCCCGCGACCATCGTATTGATCGCTTGATTGCCAATGATGGCGCCCGAGGCATCATACGGGTGACCACCGGTGCCACTCGTCAACGTTAAGCTACCATGATCCCGAATGTAGGGCACCACCAGCTGACTTAATTTCAAATTCACAAAAAACTTTTGTTCAACAGCGTGGTAAATCTCCTCGTAAGATGCCGTCAGGAAACCGCCACCCATTGCGCCGCCGAGCATGGAAATCACGTGGTCAACCTGCCCTAACTGTTTTAAATAGGGAGCTAACTGATCTGGGTCGCTTGCATCCAATACAGCTCCTTCCACGCGATCACTCACGCGTTTCAACGTTGTCACCGCTTCAGCCACGCGTTGCTGATGGCGTCCGACAATCCTCACCGTCGCGCCTTGGCGCAAACTCATCTGGGCCGCCTGAAATCCAAATCCTGACGCACCACCAAAAATTAAAACTAACTGACCCTCTAACTGTGTCACAAATTTATGCCTCCATTAATCAGTAATCTCAGCGCCTAGCACGCTCTTAAAGTGTCCGATTCCCCATTGCTGCCCCGCCTCGTTGAGCGCTGCAACCGCAGTTTGTGGAACCGTGATTCGATAGTTTAAATTATACGCGTCCACGGCCGTATGGAGCACACAAATATCGGTACAAACGCCTGTTAAAATTACATGATTGATCTGCCGTGACCGTAGATCAATGTCTAAACTAGTCCCAGCAAACGCACTATACCGCGTCTTATCCATCATCCAAACCCGGTCATCATGTTGATGTTGCGTATACCAATCAGCAAGGGGGCCATAAAACTCACGTCCCCAGGTTCCACGGACATTATGACTCGGAAACAACTTTGTTTCTGGATGGTACGGATCATTAGGGGTGTGCACGTCGGTCGGTAAAATCACCCAACCACCCGCTGCCAACGTTTGATCGGCTAACGTAATCATCCGATTGGCCATTACCTGCCCCGGTTGACCACAGGTTAGGGCCCCCTGATCAGCAACAAAATCATTCGTATAATCAATCATTAGTAAGGCATCTTGACGACTCAATTTCATCAACTCCATTATTTTAATTGGCTAAAGCTTACCATCTTCATGCTCATTTGTCATGTCTTGACACCATTCATTACACAACAATTCCGTTATATAGTAGATTACGGAATCGTTTTCATACATATTTTCATGTTTTGGCAAGAAAAAACTTACGAGAAAAAATTTTTTGTGCTAATGTAATCACTTGTCTGGGAAAGAACATAAGTCAAATAAAGGAGCTTTATATTTTTATGGATACAACAAGTACAAAACAAGAACAAGTCGCCTCAGCCGCTGTGCCAGTCGCCCATCCATTCTTAGCAATGTTTGGGATGCTCATTGGTGGCTTTGTCGGCATGCTCAGTGAAACTTCACTGAACATCGCACTACCAAGCCTGATGGCACAACTCCACATTGCCGTGGGAACTGCTCAATGGCTCGTCACGGGCTACATGCTCATCATCGGGATCGTATTACCCCTTTCGAGTTTGCTCACTCGGTGGTTTACAACCCGTCAATTAATTATCTTTGCCCTTCTTGATTTCACAGTGGGCGCGATTATTTCGGCACTGGCACCAAGTTTTGCAATTCTATTGATTGGTCGAATGATCCAGGGAATCGCTACTGGATTAATTCTGCCACTCATGTTTACCGTCGCAACTTTGATTTACCCTCCTTACAAATTAGGTGCGGCCATGGGAATGATCGGGCTAGTTATCATGTTTGCCCCAGCCATCGGCCCAACACTATCAGGGATTATTTTAGGTAAATTAAACTGGCACTGGATTTTCTGGGCATTTGTCCCATTCTTACTCATTGGCCTCGCATTTGCGCTGAAGTATCTGCCAAACGTTGCCCAAATCACGAAACCTAAAATCGATGGTTTCTCAATTCTTCTCTCAACGCTAGGATTCGGTGGCCTAGTAACTGCCGTCAGCATGGCTAGTGACTACGGCTGGTCATCTCCAATCGTTTTAGGTCTACTAATCGTTGCATTGCTCATCTTGGCAGTCTACGTTCGTCGGCAACTCACATCATCCAACGCCATTTTAAACTTTAAGGTTTTCAAACGACGGAACTTCCGGATTGGGGCCGTTCTCGTCATGATCGACTTCGGGATTATCCTTTCATCAATGTACCTACTTCCAATGTTCTGGCAAAATGGGTTGGCTATTCCCGTTGCCTTAACTGGGATCGTCATGCTTCCGGGTGGGGTCGTGAACGCCATCTTCTCCGCCATTTCAGGACGAATGACAGAACAACATAGTACGCGGATGCTCGCTGTCCTCGGTTTTGGGATTGTGATCATTGCCGTGATCATGTTGCTATTAGCCTCATCAACATCCCCAATGTGGTACGTGATGCTAGCCCATATTATTCTAATGATCGGCGCACCACTGGCCATGTCACCAACTCAAACATTCGGTTTGAACGCCCTTGATCAGGAAACATCCAGTGATGGCAGCACCATTATGAATACCTTCCAACAAATCATTGGCGCCGTGGCCACTGCAGTTGCCACCAGCCTGCTTGCCGTTGGTCAGCACGCTTCATCCGCTGCCGCAACAACTCGGGTCGCCTTCACTAATGGGGTTCACTTAGGCTTAATCTTTACATTGGTTCTCGCAGTGATTGCATTTTGTCTATCATTTAGAATCAAACAAGAACACTAATTTTATTTCTTCATTACCATTGAATCACGTAGATCATCGTCTACGTGATTTTTTTTGCAATTAAGATTGACAAGTAGGTCATTTTGACCTATTATTCAATAGGTCAAAAAAACATATGGAGGTTACAATGTACGAATTACTTATTTTAGGATCCTTGGCATCTCATGACATGTCGGGCTACAAACTCCGTATTATCTTACAAAATATGATGATTCCACGGCATAAGGTTTCTAACAGTGCCATCTATCCCGTCTTGAAAAAGCTCAATGAATCGGGAAAAATCGAACTGTATGATCTTACCAATAGCGCTCGGGATGAAAAAATGGCGCACCTGACAGCAAAGGGGCAGGCTCGACTGGTCGAATTGATGGCCGAACCAATTCCCATTAATTCTAAGCTTGAAGCCGTTTATCGCTGCAAGTTTCGTGCGCTCCCAGCCGTTAACGTGGTTAAGCAAACCGAGATTTTAAGCGACTATGCCGCTCTGGTCAAAGAAGATCTTAGCTGCTACGAATCTGTTAAGCAGCACCTGATTGACCATCTCAAACGGCCTCACAACGACTACCTGCAGTGGGGCATCAAAAATCTTGAGCTGAATATCATGATTTGCCAAACCAAGCTCGACTGGGTTGAAAATGAACTCACTGAACTTCAAACACACTAAAAAGAAAAGAGTCTGCTATGAAACAAAATAAATGGATTGCCTTAATCGCGATGTCACTCGGCGTTTTCATGAGTCTTTTAGACGTAACCGTCGTTAACGTTGCCTTACCTACTATGGCAAAGGATCTCGACACCACCTTTACGAATTTACAATGGGTGCTTAACATCTACACCCTGATGATCGCCGTCACCCTATTAATCATGTCCAAGTTAGGTGACATGTACGGCCGTAAAAAAATCTTTATGATTTCCATGGCCATCTTCGTCATTGCCTCGGCCGTTAACGGCGTTGCCGGATCATTGACCGTCCTCAATATTAGTCGGGGTGTTCAAGCAATTGGGGGGGCTGGCCTCAGTTCACTCTCAATGGCGTTGACCGCTTCTAACTTCCAAGGCAAGTCTCGTGGTACCGCCCTTGGTATTTTGGGATCTGTAATCGGGCTTTCAACCGCGTCCGGTCCACTGGTCGGTGGCTACTTGGTCGAACAATTTGGTTGGTCATCAATTTTCTTCGTCAACATTCCAGTGGGGATCATTGCGTTTATTCTTTCCGCCGTTTACATTAAAGAAACGCCAAGCTACGGTGAACACCAACGCATCGATATTGCGGGAATGCTTCTATCCGCTGCCACCCTATTTTCGTTAATTTTTGGTCTGATTCAAAAGGAAAATCACGCCCAATGGGGGTGGAATGACATCCGCATTTACGGCTGGTTAGTTGCCGCCGTTGTCTTACTAGTCATTTTCATTTTGGTCGAAAAACGAATCACCTCACCAATGATGAACCTCGATATGTTTAAGCAACGACACTTTGTTGGCGCCGCCCTAGTGGCCCTCGCACTGGGAATGGGGATCTATGCCTTCTACGCCTTTCTCACTGCCCTGATGCAAAATTACATCGGTTATACGTCCCTGCAAACGGGGATTCGACAACTCACTATCAGTATGTGGTCCCTCATTTTAGGTCCCGTGACTGGGATTTTAGGCAATCGGTTCTCTAAAAAATGGTTAATCAGTATTAGCATGGTAATCGGGGGTCTCGGCTTCATCTTGATTGACCGGGCCCTTAGCCCGACCATTTCATTCGTTGACATGTGGCCTGGCATGGTGCTGCTTGGGATCATGAACGGGATGGTTAACCCCCTCATTAACAGCGCTGGGATGGAAGGCGTTAAAATGCACGAAATGGGAATGGCTTCCGGCTTACTGAATGTTTTCCGACAATTAGGAACCACCCTCGGCGTCGTAGTCTTGGGGCTTGTCCAAACTAGTCGCTACGAAACTTACCTTAACGGTCATATGAGCCAAGTCGGCATGCCCACCGCCATGGCAAGTAAATTACATGCGGCCCTCGTCGATGCCGGTCCCTTTTCGGGTCACGCCATCGCCTACAACGACCGTCTGAATGGTCTCCCATTTACCAGCCAGTTTCGTCATATGGTGGTCACGGCCTACGATCACGGCATGTCCGGAACCGTCTTAACTTCAGCAGGGATTGTCATTGCCGGTGGTATTCTAGCCGCGATTTTGATGAAGACCCAGTTTGAATCAGAGGAAATCAAAGCGCACTAACCAAAAAGTCTCCGCAACATTGCTGTTTGCGAAGACTTTTTTACTATAGTAAGCGTTCAATATCATCCGCCATCTTCAACGGATTGGTCTTGGGCGCAAAGCGTTTGACCACCCGGCCCTCACGATCCACTAAAAACTTAGTGAAATTCCACTTAATCGCCGATCCAAGGGTCCCAGGGGCCTGTTGTTTCAAAAACTCAAATAATGGTAGGGCATCCTTTCCGTTCACGTCATGCAAGGCGTGCATTGGAAAACTCACCCCGTACGTCATCCGACAAGCCTGTGCCGCCTCGGCCCCGTCCGCCAGTTCCTGGTGAAATTGGTTGGATGGGAATCCCAACACGACAAGGCCCTGCTCTCGATACGTTTCGTAGAGCTGTTCTAACTGGGCAAATTGTGGTGCAAAACCACACTTCGTCGCGGTATTGACAATTACGAGCGGATGACCCGCATACTGTGCCATCGTTTCTTCATCACCATTTTCGCGTGTTACCCGATAATCATAAATCGTCATCATCAGTCCCCCTTTGCCCTATTTTAGCGCAACTAATAACTTTAAGTAAGTAAAAAGTCTGTTGCTCAACGACCAGTCACTGGCTCTTGAACAACAGACTTTCATTCTACCTATTAATCTTCAATCGTCACGGTTTCCATCACAACATCTTCTGTCGGACGGTCAGACGCATCACGATCAACGCTGCCAATTTCCTTCACCACGTCCATGCCATCGAGTACTTGACCAAAGACAGTGTGACGGAAGTCAAGCCAAGGAGTGCCCCCATTTTTGTAGGCTTCCACGACTTCGGCTGGATAACCAGCGTCTTGCATTTGGCCAACCATTTGGGCCGGCACATTTTCATTAGAAACGATAAAGAACTGACTACCGTTCGTATTAGGACCAGCATTAGCCATTGATAGCGCCCCATTTAGGTTGAATACCTCTGGTGAAAATTCATCTTCAAATGAACCGCCAAAGCTACTTTCACCACCGGTACCGGTTCCCGTTGGGTCGCCCCCTTGAATCATGAAATCAGGAATCACCCGATGGAAAATAATGCCATCGTAGTAGCCATCTTTGGCTAATGCAACAAAATTTTCTACCGTTTTCGGTGCTTGTTCTGGGAATAATTGGATCGTAATATCCCCATGGTTGGTCTTAATCGTGGCCTTAGGCCCAGTAACACTTGCTAAATCAAGTTGTGGAAATGCCATAGTCGTTATCTCCTTGCGTTTTATTTATCTCATAGTTGCTATTATATCAATCAATCGTCGCAATTAACAACTAACTTATCCCGATCCGCTTGTTTTCACCCCTTAAAAGAAACACATTGCCCTTGTTTGTCTATACCCCTGATACCTGATTTCGCGTATACTGGTGCTAAACTGATCGCAATACGCGATCATCCGTGACATATTTGGAATCGTTGTCGCTTAAATTAATTGACACAGGCAATTGTTTCCAGATACACTATAATAAATTAAAACTAATCGAATTAAGGTGATCTTTTTGAAACATCTGCTCCACCCGAACCGGGGACTTATTTGGGCCGGTACCATCAGTGTCCTGATCCTGTTCGGGGTCTTAATTGTGGCCTCTGGTACATTCAGCCAGCTCCCCTACATGACCAGTGGCGCCTTTTGGGGCGTCTGGATACTGAAAAACATGGCGCTCATCGCCAGTCTCAGTATTCCAGTGGTCTTGGGAATGACATCCCCCAACGCACAACGACGACCTACCAAAGCAATCGGCATTCTCCTAGGATTCTGGATTCTAGTTATCCTGATAAAAGCGATAATGCCCGCCGTGCCAAATGGCGCTGCCAGCAGCTACCTGATTAAAAAATGTGGTCCGATGCTGCTTTGTTACCTCGGGCTCCTCTTCTTCGGTCCCCAACTCAGCCAACGCTTGTACCGCCTCTCTCTTTCCCAACTACGGCATCTGACTGGTGGGTTCACTGGTATCTACCTTCTTGCCAGTCTCACCACCGGGACTGACTGGCTCGGCATTGGTACCGGTCAAACGATCGTCATGTTTGGTTACCTATTTTTACTGGGACACTGGCTATTACGTGACCCGCTGTTATTACGTCTTCATCAGCTTTTGCTGGTGCTCGGAACTATCTTCAGCCTCGGTATTGCCCTTTTAATCTCGTGGTTCATGACCAACCGGGTTGCCTACGATCCCCACCACGGCCTCACTACTTCACAACACTACCTAGACGCCATCAGTTGGAACCAGCCCGTGATGATCATGGGGCTCGTCGGTATTTTAATCATTTTCAGACAGACACATCGGTTACCCCGTCAATTGTCGGTCATTGCTCAGAGCCTCCTTGGTACCAGCATTCTATGGCTGATAACCCCACAACTCTGCCAGGCGGGACTCACTGCGGTCTTTCGCTGGTCTCGTCAATTGCCAGTCCTCGGTCAGCTGAGTTTACTATTATTAATCGCCATTTTCCTGACCGGCATGTTAGCTGGTATCATTGGCGGCATCCTAACCCTCATTCAGCAAAGTCCCAAGACCGCCATTAACTGGCACGCCCTTTTGCTGCGCCTAACCGTTCATGCTTGGCGCACTTGGCTTTTGGTCGGTGTGACGTGGCTCATTACCGTGATCTCCATTTGGCACCTCTGGAATTGGCGTCTTAATATGATTCAATGGGTCATTTTACATCGTGAACTCATCATCTTTATCAACGTCCTGATGGTGTACGCCCTGTTTGCCATCTTAATGGCTATTTTTAATCGTTTTTGGTGGTCGGCAATCATCACACTCACCTGCTACACCGTATGGCTGGTAGTCAACGTGATCAAAATTTCGGACCGCAGTGAACCCGTGTTGCCGGCCGATACGTCGATGGTGACTTCGCTTTCTTCGATTCAAGATCTATTAAAGCTTGTCTCACCGGCCGTGATTGCCGGCGTCTTGATCCTCATAATCGCCACCAATTTACTCGCCTGGTGGCTGCAACGTCGTGATCCAAAAATTCGCTGGCGAACACCCCAACGGGTCATCATGATGCTACTCGCCGTGCTATTACTCTCCTCATTTCGCTTCGCCAACCATCCCGACTCCATTACCGCTAAAAGTTTGAGTGACGCTGGCGACCGGCCCTATTTTTATTCTCAGCTCCGGGCCGCCAAGCTTAACGGCACCCTCTTACAGTTCGCTAACAACATTGACGTGACCATCATGCATCAACCGCAGGGGTACTCTAAGATCACCATGCGCCGATTAGAAAAACGGTATCAACACACAGCCGCTCAAGTAAACGCACACCGTCGCTATGCGAGCATGGCTCACCAAAGCGTTATTTTCGTACTGAGTGAAAGCTTTGCTGATCCGAAAGACGTTCCTAACCTCCACGTTCAGGGTGATCCGTTACCGTATCTGCACCAACTTGAGAAAACGACGACCTCTGGCAAAATGATTAGTTCAGGGTATGGTGGGGGCACGGCTAACATGGAATACCAGGCGTTGACGGGCCTATCGCTGACTAACTTCTCGCCCACACTACCAACCCCCTATTCACAACTCGTCCCCTATCAAAAACAGACCTTCGCGATTTCGGATCTCTTTAACTACCGCGTCGCCATTCACCCTTTTACGGCGAACCTCTACAACCGCAAACAAGTGTATCAAAAACTCGGGTTCAACCAGTTTTACCATCTAGAAGGGGGCAATCATCTGAGCTACACGGCCAAGATTCAGCATAGTCCCTACATCTCAGATGCTTCGGCCTATTCGCAGACCATCAAGCAACTGAAAAGTCATGCAGGTGGCCAGTTCATTAACCTCGTCACCATGCAAAATCATATGCCGTTTGACAACTACTACGATCACGATGACTATCCCGTTTCCGGTACGGCCTATCTGGATGCCCAGCATAAACGTAACATTGAAAACTATATTCAGGGTATCCACTATACCGACACGGCACTAAAACAGTTCAATCATGAACTAGACCAGATCCATAAACCGGTGACCGTCGTTTGGTATGGCGATCATCTACCGGGAATTTACAATGGTGATAGTATGCAGCAGTATGGGATTGCGCTCCATGCTACCGACTATTTGATTTACGGTAACCGCTACAGTCCCGCCCATCATGTCCAACTGAGTAAGCATCGTGTGGTGACACCTAACGACTTCGCCGCCATGCTGCTGGCGCAAATGAACGTGAAGGTCTCGCCCTATTACGCCCTCCTCACCAAAGTCTACGAAGATCTGCCGGCAATGGCTTTAAACTCGTTTGACGGGGCCGCCAATAATACCGCCAATGGGAGTTCAGAGATGGTCGACGACAACGGTCAGCTCGTTTCACACCTCACTAAACATCAAAAACAGTTGCTTCACGACTATCGACTAGTACAATATGACTTAACAGCGGGGAAAGGTTACCTCGCTTCGCATGCATTTATGGATCGTTAACTTGTTTTGTCAATTGGAGGCCGCTCATGAACTATCAAACACAATATGTATCACCACTCGGAATCATCACCATCCTGACCGATGACCAGGCAATTCTTGGTCTCTGGTTTGAAAATCAAAAGCACTTCGGCGCTAAGTATGGGCTTGACCAGATTCCAACTGCAGCGACACCGCTCCACACTCAGGCTACTGCCTGGCTTGATCGGTACTTTGCCGGACAACACCCAGATCCTCGCGACCTGCCACTTGCACCGGCGGGGACGCCCTTTCAGCAGCAGGTCTTTACCATTTTACAAACCATCCCCTATGGTCAAACCTACACCTACCAACAAATTGCCGATCGCATCAGTGCCACTGACCATCACACGGCCCCCCGAGCCGTCGGCGGTGCGGTCGGCCACAACCCAATCTCGATTATTATTCCGTGTCATCGGGTCGTCGGCAGCGACGGTAATTTAACTGGGTATGCCGGTGGGATTGACCGCAAAATCTGGCTTCTGCATCATGAGTCTGCCCTGCTCGCGTAGGTTTTATGACAAACATGTTAAATTCTGACGCCTTGAGAAATAATAGTTAACAATACGAAATAGTAGCGTATAATTACTAATCGTGATAATGTTTTATCACTTCTGTGTTGACGCCCTCCTGCTGATGGGGCGTCTTTTTTTTGGACAAAAATAGGCGATCTCGATTTAAGATCGCCTATTTTGATTAAACTTCATCTTCGTGTTCAATCAAAATACTAAGAAACTGTTCGCCATACTTTTCAATTTTACTTTCGCCGATCCCGTGGACTGACAACATCTCATCAAGCGTTGTCGGCATCGTTGTACAAAGTTCACGGAGTGTTCGGTCAGAAAAAATCACAAATGGTGGCACGCCCTGTGATTCGGCCAACTCACGGCGCACCTGCCGGAGCTGTTCGAAAAGTTCATCATTAACCGGCAAAGATTGTTTGGCCTGCACGGCCGCCTTCCGGAAAACCTGCTGTTGCCCCCGTAAAACATCAATTCCCGCGGCCGACACTTTGAGGACCGGGTATTGACCACCATCGGCCACTAAATAATTGGAAGCCGTTAAAAAATCAATCAGTTCTGATACCTTTTTTTGTGAGTCGTTTTTCATCAAACCATATGTTGATAACCGATCAAACTGAAACTGCTTGACCCGTTCCACGCGTGAGCCTGTCAAAACTTGGGCAATCAAAGTCTTACCGAAACGCTCACCCATTCGTTTGACACACGATAGCACCTGCTGCGCCGCAACGGTAATATCTTGTGACTCGCGCTCATCCAAACAGTTACTACACTGACCACAAGCCGGTGCCTGCTCCCCGAAATAATTAAGAATATATTGCTGCAAACACTGCGGTGTATTGGCGTACTGCGCCATTAATTGAAGTTTATCGTACTCACGAGCCTTGGTCGCATCATCCATCTCGGATTGGTCAATAAAGAACCGCTGAATTTGCACATCGTTGAGCTTAAATAGCAGAATTGCTTCGCTCGGTAACCCATCACGGCCAGCCCGCCCGGCCTCTTGATAATACGCCTCCAAGCTACCGGGAATTTGGTCGTGAATGACAAACCGAACATTACTCTTATCGATTCCCATGCCAAACGCGTTGGTTGCCACCATCACGGGTAGCCGATCAAACAAAAAATCATCCTGATTCATTTGGCGTTCCTGCTTTGACAACCCGCCATGATACATGGTGACTGGAACGCCCTGCTTATCCAGCATCAGTGTCAGGCGCTCCACCTCCTTGCGGGTACTAGCGTAGATAATCCCCGACTGTTCCGTATTCATCTTGAGGTAGTCCAGCAAAAATCGATCGCTATCCTGATCCTTCACCACTTTAAAAGACAGATTTTCCCGAGCAAACCCCGTCTTAACCTCTCGTTGCAGATCCAAGCGTTGCATAATGTCAGCTGCCACTTTAGGGGTTGCGGTTGCGGTCAACGCCACAATCGTGGGGTGTGACGGCAACTGCTTGATAATCTCCGTTAGCCGTAAATAGCTCGGCCGAAAATCATGGCCCCATTGTGAGATACAGTGCGCTTCGTCAATCGCCACCAGCGAGACCGGTAACTGGGCAAGTCGCTCAAAGTAGCCGGAGTCCAACCGTTCAGGCGATACGTACAGTAATTTAACTTCCTGTCGTTCAACTTGCGCCAGACGCGTCGCAATCTCCGGATAATCCAGTGTACTGTTAATAAACGTCGCCGGAATATCATTTTCATTGAGTGCGTCGACTTGATCCTTCATTAATGAAATCAACGGGGAAATGACTAACGTAATCCCGTCTTCAAGCAGTGCCGGCACTTGATAGCAAATTGATTTACCACCACCAGTTGGCATAATCGCCAACACATTTTGCCGTTCTAAAATCGTATTAATAATGTCTTCTTGTCCGGCACGAAAGGTATCGTAACCAAATTTACTTTTCAAGATTGTTTGAGGCGTCATTTTCTCATTCCTTTATTTGATAGTCCGTCCTCTATATTAGATGATCTGTGGTCAAATTGCGAATCACCTACCACTTAAATACGCAAAAAGTCCGCCAGAATCGGCGGACAATTAGTCATTGACACTATTAATTTATTTTTAAGCGGGCACCACTTTTAACATGATGCGCATAGCCAAGGGCTTTACCAAAATTCCACGCACGATGTAGGCTAAAATAAACGAACGCGCCCAGGTCATCAGTAGCCCCGTCACGCCAATTGCTGGCAACTGACCGGCTGTCAGTAGGCCCCAAGTACACATGCTGAAACACATGATCACAATCATCGTCCAGCCTCGAATTTGACTACTCTTTTTAAGAAGTGCCTGACCTGTGAGTCCCACGGTAGCACGGCTAATCAGCCAGTTCGTTATGTTACTAGCCACCATCAAATTATAGATAAAGGCCACGACGATCGTCTGAACCCACCACCCGAAAAACGCGTGGAAGGCGCTCGTGGTCCACCCCATCGCAAACAAATTACCGATTAGGCTCATGATGGACCCCATTCCGAGGCACATTTCAGCCGTTAAAAATAAGCGTTGTTTCGTTGACATTGTAATCCCATCCTTTAACAGAGTTTGATCACTACGCCAACTACCGTCTTCAAAACGGACACACTGTCAGCTGACATCGATCAAAAATCGTCGGTATCGTTCAAGCCTATTGATAGTGTGCGCATGATAGTCATTAGTTTAGTCCTAATTTGCCCCCCAAAGCAAGTTTTTTAGGCTTCTATTTGAACCCCCACACCAATGAGGCCGGGCCCGGTGTGCACGCCTAACGACGGTGAAATATCACCTTGATAATCCACTGCATGCCCCGTTTGTTCCTGCAACGCTGCCGATACTTGCGCCAACAACGCTGGATTCTGACCATGAGCCACGGCGATCCGTCCCCGCTGTCCCGCAAAATCACCGGCCACTAGGGCCACCATTTTAGCAACAGCTTTATTTTCTGAGCGTGACTTGGTGATCGGATAGTAAATTCCTTCCGGATCACACGAAATCACTGGTTTAATTTTCAAGGCACTGCCGACGAGGCCAGATACTCGGCCAATCCGGCCTCCCGCTCGTAAATACTTCAATGTGGGGATGTAGAAATAAACGTGACTCTTGGCAATCGATGCCGTCACCTTAGCCACAACCGTTTCAAATGAGTGGCCCTGATTAATCAGCTCACTCGCATAAACGGCCTGCAAGCCACTGCCAATCCCCACGCTCTTTGTATCCAGCATCACAACCTGATCTGAATCAAACTGCTCCGCTGCGAGTCGAAAGGTCTGATGAGTCGCCGATAGACCACTCGAAATGGTGATTCCTAAAATTTTGGTGAACCCTTCATCCAATAGACCTTGAACGGCAGTCGTAACTTGTTCAGGGGCTGGACTCGCCGTTAGCGGCAGTGCCGAAACCGTCTGTAGCCGGGTATAAAACTCATCGGGCGTTAAGTTCACCCGATCTTGATAGTCTTGGCCTTCGATCGTTACAGTTAATGGGACAATGCGGATATTATCATTGGCATCAACAACTGCTTGTGGGACATCTGATCCTGAATCAACGAGAATCGCAATTTTTTCCGTCATGAGTGCGCTCCAATTCTATATAATGTTATTGACGATATTATATAGTTTTACAAACTAGATGTAAATAGGCGTAACAAAAAAAGAATTCGATTTGTTTCATCGAATTCTTTTTTGTTACTTAATGGTTGCTGCTACGGCCGCATTAACTGCCGCCTGTTCATCTGTAATAAGTTGTACGCGGCTTTCAATCACAGTGATATCCATCGTAATTTCACGCGTGAGTCCCGGTGTTGCAATCTTCGGCTCGAAGAACGCCTTAAATTCGGCAAGCCGTGCGGCCGTCTTGAAAATTCCGGCGATGACCGTAATGTAAGTGGTGAATTCCATGTCACCACCCACCGTTTTTTCAAGCCAGCCCCAATCCTTACGAATCCAGTCCCAAGCAGTCTGTTCACCAGCAGGGTTCGCCAAAGTGCCCCGGAACCAAGCCCGTAAATCTTGGGGTTTAATCGTATTCGGATCCTCAAACTGCTGAATTAGTTTCGTAATCAGTTGGGGGTCCGTTGTGCCAGTCAAGGCTGCGCAAATGCTAGACTTATAGCTTGCATCACTGGTTTGCCGATACTCATCGAGTAATCGATCAAACAAGGCCGCGGTCCCAAAGTGTTTAACCTCGTTGGCTAAAATTAGCGTCCGGGTATCGGCTGCTAACGTCGCCAGCTGGTCACGGTTAGCCACAAAGATATCGTGAGCTGCCGCAATTGTCGCCGCATTTTCGGCGTACAACGATGCTCGTAATACAAACGGCCGCGTTAATTGATCGTCATGCGATTCTCCCGTCTTAGTCGTCCACCCGAGGCGAGCCACTTGTTGGGCACTAAGCTGATCAAACAACGTCTGTAACTGGTCTTTTTGCGCCGAATCAGGTACAACAAACTGCTTCAAATCGCCAGCTACCCGATATAGAGCGTCGTTCACAATAGTCTCGTGACGCGCCGCAAACTTCGTCAATAGTGGCACAATGGTGGCGTATGAGATTTGACGTCCCTGTGCCAATAAACGCTGGTCCTGAAGTAGCTGTAACTGCGAAATAGCGTCCAGTTCAGTCACATGTTCTAATAGATCGGCCATCAACGTTTCATCATACTTCACGATAAAGTGTGACTCATTGCCCAGGTTCAACCGGAATGGCTGTCCTTCACGCGCTCGCAACTGCTGGTAGTCGCCAATCACAATGTGCTTTCCGGTCATAATGCCGGGCACGTCTTGATAGTTAGCCTTTAATGGAATCTGCCACTGCCGACCAGTATCCTTACCGGTACCAATGAAGAACTGTTGTTGTGACAGCGTCAACTGACCATCCTCGACCGCGGCAGTGACAACCGGATAGCCAGGTTGTTCCAACCATGATTGCATGATTGTGCCCACATCAATTCCCGACGCCATGGCCAGTGAATTCCATAAATCGGGACCCGTGGCGTTGCCATATTTATGCAGTTCGAAGTAGTTCTTCAACCCGGTGCGTAGTGCTTGATCCCCGATTAGGGCTCGCACCATGACCAACATCCGTGCACCCTTAGCATACACGATCGCCCCGTCGAACAACGCATCAATTTCGGCTGGATTTTCGACCTGCACGTGCACGGATTGGACCCCATCGGTTGCGTCACGCTGCAGGGCAGCCGGTACATCCGACGTCTGGAAAAGTTCCCAAATATGCCAGTCGGGTTCGATTGCATCGATCGCAACATACTCCATCATGTTGGCAAAGCTTTCGTTTAACCACAGATCGTCCCACCACTTCATCGTGACGAGATCACCGAACCACTGATGCGCTAATTCATGGGCAATCACGGTTGCTACCAATTGCTTCGTATCAAAGGCCGTGTTATCTGGATCCAGTAACAGGTATGCTTCACGATAGGTCACTAGCCCCCAGTTTTCCATCGCGCCCGCCGAGAAATCGGGTAACGCGAGCTGCCAGGAGTGTGGTAGTGGATACGGTGTTTGATAAAAGTCTTCATAAAATTCAATCGAACGTTTGGCAATGTCGAGTGCAAAATCAAGTTCATTCGCCTTGTGTGCCTTGGTAGCAAACACCCCTACTTGGACGCCACTCTTAGTCGTCGTCAGCTTACTTTGCAAGTCGCCAAAGGCAAATGCAATCAAGTACGTCGACATTTTAACCGTGGTATCAAAGTAATGAACCCCGTTTTCGGTCCGCACCTCAGGCATATTGCTCAAGATGGTCTCACCGGGATGCTCATCAAATTTAATGGCTAAATCAAACGTTGCCTTCGCCTCTGGTTCATCAACACAGGGGAAAGCTTGGCGGGCAAAGTTCGTTTCAAATTGAGTCCCAATAACCTGTTTTTGAACGCCATCGACTTCGTAGTATGACGGATAAATCCCCATCATGGAATCGGTCAACTTCGCCCGATAGCTAATCGTTAACGTCACACTCCCCGTTTGACCAAGGTTAATTCGAATTGCATCAGCCTGATTATCGCTGACAAACCGAATGCGTTTCCCGTTGAGTTGCACATAATCCACGAGCAAAGCTTTTTGATGAATGCTGATTGTTTCCTGCTTTGCATCCCCAGTAATAGTCGTTAGACCACTGATTTGTTTATTTTGGCGGTTAATTTCCAAGTACACATTGTAATGTGTTGGTTGGAAAGTTTCATAAAAATGTGTCATTTCAGCCATATTTGATCCCCCAGTTAATTTAGAATACGTCCATTATACGCCAACGCTCGGTTTAAGTCTGAGGATTGCGCTCGATATTGAATAGAAATCAGTTGAACCGATTAAGTGACTTAATCTGCTCTCAAGCAATCGATAACTTTCAGGTTTGCGTTATACTAACATTAACGAAATCTTGGGGAGGATTACTTTTTATGGGAAAATTTAAACTCATCGCAACGACGGTCGCGGCGACCGCTATCTTACTTACCGGATGTGGCACGAGCAACGGTTCACAAAAGTCAACATCGCAATCTGCTGTCAGTTCTACTAAGGCAACATCCGCTTCCAGCAAGCATGCCACTAGTCAAAAAGCAACGGCCACACTGTGGAACACGGCCAAGGCGTCCCAGTTACGAAGTTACATTAAGACATGGGGACCAACGATGAACCAATCGTATCAGGAATATACCACTAGTAACGATGTCAATTTTTACGGTTACCACTTTCCTAGTGACTTTGCCAGCACGCAACTTGTCTATAACGGACACAACTATTCCGCTCAACTTTCTCAGGACGGTACTGGAACGGGTACTGATACCTTCCATGTTGTCGCCGTATATTCAGATGTTGAATCCATTGATAATCGGCCTGGTGGCTACCTTTACTTGTTTGCGTTCAAGAACGGGCAGCCCTACACCCTCGTTTCTGACCAAACTAACGGTGGTGGCGGACTTCATGTCAGAGACTCGGCCAATCAAGATATTTCCAATGCTTTCAGCAAAATCGCTAAAAACACTTCGACTACCGCCTCGGCAAAATCAGCCACTAGCACCACGAGTCAAACAACTACGCTTGACGATAAAACAGCTGGCGTCCTCGTTTCTCTGCGGGCAAATGCCGATTGGTTTAAGGAAGGCGCCAATAATAATGGAATGTGGTATGGTAATGCCGGTAATGATTTTGGTGACGAAGTCGTGGGGTACAGCTACATGACCGCCAACGGTGACCCAACCAGTTATATTTACTACAAAATCAGTGGAGATAGTGTCACGTACAAAGTGTGGACCGCGCGCGATTCAGTTGCGGATGGCTACTTCAAGTCCACCACGACCACACTATCCAGCCTCGAAAGCGACTACTATAGTACAAAAGATCAGAAGGCTGAAGTTCAACAGTACGCTAACGAAGTAAAATCTGAAAGTAGCTTTAATGACGGCGAATAGTGTTTCTTTCAGGACTCGGCTTAGAGGTGGTAGGTTTCTCTGATCCAGAGGATGTTGAACACGTTTGTTAAACTTAATTAGAAAGTGAAAAGTACTAAAGTCTAAGTTGGCTTTAGTACTTTTTATTTTAAATTCTTTATAATTGGAAATTTAAACCTTTAGCTGGATGATACAATGCGATCATGAGGATACAATCTACGAATTCTAACTTACCACTATCAGTAATTATTCTTGTGACATCTATTTTATAAGTTTACCGTGATATCCCTCGACATGAGTTTCATAATTTTGAACCTTTTTATTTATCAGGTCATACGTATTTTGAACCTCATCCAAGTGCCTTTTAATGACTTTAAGTTGTTCTCTAAGAAGGTCTTTCCGAGCTTCTAAGGTTTTCTTCCCACCTTTGAATAATTCTATATATTCGATCAAATATTCAATACTAACACCAGCTTCACGCATACATTGTGCGAAGCTGATCCAATCCATATCTTCTTGGTCATAATCTCGATACCCAGCTTCATCCCGATTTACTGGTGGTATTGCGCCTTGCCGTTCCCAATATCTTAAGGTATCTGCTGGTATATTATATTTTTGTGAGACCTCTTTTATTTTCATTTAACTACTCCTACCATGGTTGATCAGTCGGTCCAACCGTAAACTCATTGACGTTAGTATCCTCCGGTTGATCAATGGCAAACGCAATAACATTAGCTACTCGATCAGGCCCAATTTGATAGGTATCATACACATCTTTCGCGCCACTGGCTGTAGTGGTATCTGTGATAGTCTTTAACAGTTCAGTGTGAATTGCCGCAGGATAAATGGTGGCTGTACGAATGTGTGACCCTTCCTGAGCTGATTCCATACGCAAAACTTCCATCATATCCCGAACCGCCCATTTAGTAGCACCATAAATTGCACCGCCAGGATAGGCCTTTAGCCCTGCCACAGATGATGTTGTAATAACGTGACCAGATTTTTGCGCTTTAAAAGTTGGTAACACAGCTGCTATTCCGTTCATAACGCCCTTAATGTTGACATCCACCATTTGATTCCACTCATCAACTTTAAGTTCAGAAAGCGGTGAGTTCGGCATTAATCCAGCATTTAAGAAAATTACATCCAACTTACCAAACTTATCCTTAGCCAACTGAACTAGCGCTTCATTGTCTGCCGGATTGGTCACGTCAGTCACTTGATAAACTGCCTCACCACCCGCTGCGATAATTTGGTTTGTTAACTCTTTAAGTTTACTCTCTCGACGTGCACCAAGAACAACTTTGGCGCCTTTCGAAGCCAACAACTGGGCAGTAGCTGAACCAATTCCTGATGATGCTCCCGTAATTGCGACTACTTTGTTTTGAATGGTCATGATTGAATCCTCCTAAATTTTTATTGTCCATATCATAAACCTTGGAGTCGACTCAAAGGCAAGCACTTCTCTAAAATTAATTAAATAATTCTCTACTATGCCAATATATTTATCAAAATAACACGTAAAAGTTTAAGCGTTCAGATGACTCATTCATTGTTATTGTGGATTCATACTTTTTTCGTTTACAGAGTAAAAGCCAGTCCAAATTTCTTTGGACTGGCTTTTACTAGGTTAGCAGACTACCATATTAATTTAAATTATTTTTGAATCAGATACAGTTTCCGAACCGCCAATTACTGGTATTCGGACACCAAATTCATTTGGCGTCTTATTCCCATTCAATTGTCGAAGGTGGCTTACTGGTACAATCGTACACAATCCGGTTAACATGCTCCACTTCGTTGACGATCCGCACGGAGATCTTTTGCAAGACATCCCATGGAATCCGCGCGAAGTCCGCCGTCATCCCATCAATAGAGGTTACGGCACGAATGCCGACAGTGTAATCGTATGTCCGACCATCACCCATGACACCGACACTCTTGATGCCTGGCAAAACGGTAAAGTATTGCCAGATATCCTTATCAAGCCCGGCTTTAGCAATTTCTTCCCGCAGGATCAAATCACTGTCACGTACAATCGTTAATTTTTCATCGGTGATTTCACCAATGACCCGAATTCCAAGACCAGGACCTGGGAATGGCTGACGCCAAACAAGTTCGTATGGCATACCAAGTTTTTCACCCAATTCACGGGCTTCATCCTTGAACAAGCTCCGCAATGGTTCGATCAATTCAAAGTGCATGTCTTCTGGAAGACCACCCACGTTGTGATGTGACTTGATCGTTTGGGCCGTATCTGTCCCACTTTCGATCACGTCAGTATACAACGTGCCTTGCGCCAAGAAATCAATACCATCAAGCTTCTGAGCTTCATCATTGAAGACCTGGATAAATTCGTTCCCAATGATCTTCCGTTTCTTCTCAGGATCACTCACGCCGGCCAACTTACTCAAGAAGCGTTCCTGAGCGTCCACCTTGATGATGTTCAAACCAAGCTTGCCAGCTAAGCCGTTCATCACTTCGTCAGCTTCATTCTTCCGCAGGAGACCGTGGTCGACGAAGATACAAGTTAATTGGTCGCCAATGGCTTTATGCAATAAGGTTCCCACGACGCTTGAGTCCACCCCGCCAGAAAGGCCAAGTAAGACTTTGCGATCGCCCACTTCTTTACGGATGTGGTCAACTTGAAGGTCAATGAAGTCATCCATCGTCCAGTTTGCTTCGGCTTCACAAACGTCGAAAGCAAAGTGCTTCAAGATTTCACTACCGTATTCGGTATTTTGGACTTCTGTATGAAATTGAAGACCGTAGAACTTACGATCGTCATCCGCCATTGAAGCGATTGGGCAGTTTTTGCTGGTGGCAACGGCTTTGAAACCATCTGGTACTTTGGTTACCAAGTCACCATGGCTCATCCAAACATATTGTTTTTCAGGCAGGCCTTTAAACATCACTGCGTCTTTATCGGTAACTTCAATATCTGCGTGTCCATACTCAGAGTTGTCGGCGTTTTCAACCGCGCCTCCTTGTAACTTGTATGCCATCAATTGCATACCGTAGCAAATTCCAAGAATTGGAATGCCTAGTTCAAAAATTGCTGGATCAACTGAAAATGCATCATCCGCGTACACACTGTTGGGTCCGCCAGAGAAGATGATACCCTTTGGGTTAATCGCTTTGATCTGTTCAGCAGTTGTCTTATGTGACATTAACTCTGAATAGATACCAAAGTCACGGATACGTCTCGTAATCAGTTGGTTGTACTGACTACCAAAGTCCAAGACAATAATCTTGTCGAACGCATCAAGGTTAACGTTAGCCAATGTTTGCCACCCCTTTGATAAATTTTCCTAACGAAATCCATTTTACGGGTTAATTTCGTTCGGGTCAATGATTATTAGGACGGTCTCATGATTAAAACCGTTTACTTTCTTAAATAGATTTTATCGATCAAATGGTGCTTCGTTTTATGCAAGATAACATCCGCTCGGTTGCGCGTCGGCAAGATGTACCGGTTCAAATTAACGAGGTCAATATCTTGCCAAATTTTATGTGCCCGTTTGAATGCTTGGTGTCGATCACCGATCGCGTAGGAATAATAATAGTTCGTGGGATCCCGAAAGGCCGAATCTAGTAATAGTTCGAATCGTTCGATAAACCACTTCTCGATCAGTTCCGGATTGGCATCCACATAGACCGAAAAATCGAAAAAATCACTAATGTACAGGAGTTGATTTGACGGGAGTTGCAGAGTATTAATCCCCTCCACGATCAAAACATCCGGCTGCACAATCTTTTGCTTTTGGTCCGGCACAATATCGTATGTCGCATGTGAGTAGACGGGTGATTCGACAACATCCACACCAGCCTTCACATCGTTTAAAAACGTGAGCAGGGCTTCCATGTCGTAGGATTCCGGAAACCCTTTTCGGTTCAAAATTCCCCGCCGCTTCAATTCCGCCGTCGGGTACAAGAAGCCGTCCGTGGTAATTAATTCCACGTTGCGCTGGGGCATCAGCCGGTTCAATAAGAGTGATAATAGCCGGGCCGTGGTACTTTTACCAACCGCTACAGAACCCGCAATGCCGATAATAAAGGGAACTCGGCGGGCCGGCATTTTGAGAAACGCCGCCTTTTGGTCCTGCCACTTAAGATACTGTTGATACTGCAACTTAATTAGTTTCACTAGTGGGAGATAAACTTCACTCACATCATTGAGTGAGATCCGATCGTTTAACGCCTTAATCTGATTTAAATTATCCTGAGTTAGTTCAACGTGGTCGTCAGCACTAAAATTACCCCAGTCACCACGATCAAACTGAAAATAATTGACTCGATCCTGCATCATCGCAACCTCATTTTATTCATAAATTACAAATATTCTAACATACCCACCGCCGACAAACACGTTTATGTGTAAGTCAAAAGGGCCGGTAAGAAATTATCTTCTTCCGACCCTTTTATAGAAAACTATTTTGCCGTTGGGAAGGTGTAATCCTTCGCATCAACATTTTGAAGTTCAGGCGCATCCGTCGTGTATTCGTCAAGCGTCGACTTACCGCCGTTTTCGCTTTCAACACTCGTCTTCTTCTTTTCCTGAGCTTCTTTGAGCTTCTTCAAACTCTTATTCAAGTTGTAACTGTAGTCCTTCTTATTCACCTTAGTGAAGCCCTTTGGATGGTAGAAACGGAGAAGATCCCCATTAACAACCTTATCTGAGAGATTCAGTTCGGTGGTGACATACTTCTGATCCTTTTCGACCGCCGCTTTTTGTGCCTTAGTCATGTGGGTCAGTTTCTTACCCGTCTTCGTATCATAGACGTCACCACCGTACTTGGTGTACTTAGCACTGACAAAGTCCCCGTTCCGGAACGACACAATCTGCTTTCTGTTCGTCGCCAGCAAATCTTGACCGAACTGAACGTAGTTGCTGGAGTCGATACCCAACAAGTTTTCAATCGTTGGTAGCACATCGATTTCACCACCGTAAGTATGATTAATGCCCCCCTTGAGTCCTGGCATTTGAATCATAAACGGTACCTTTTGGAACATCGCTAGATCGTAATTCGTAACCTTCTTCTTACCGAGGATATCAGCAATCGCAGACTTATGGTTGTTCGAAATACCATAGTGATCCCCGTAAAGAACAATCATACTATTCTTCCGTAGGCCAGATTTATCAAGGTAGTTCATAAACTCACCGATTGATTGGTCCAAGTAGTGCGCCGTTTGAACGTACGGATCAACCGTATTATCGCCCGTCTTTAATTGATCAATCGAAATGTTTTCCTTATCTAGTGGGTATGGATAGTGGTTCGTAACCGTGATTAACTTCGCATAGAACGGTTGTGGTAACTGCTGAATGTAGTTTGCCGCGCCCTTCAAGAAGATCTTGTCTTTAATCCCGTAACCTTCTTCATCGTTCTTCACGTTTGGATAGAATGATTTACTAAAGAAATAGTCATATCCCCATGACTTATAGGCGTTATCCCGATTCCAGAAACTTGGCACATCCCCATGGAACGAAGCGGTCGTGTAGCCTTGCTGTTGACTTAAGATCGCGGGCGCTGCTTGGAACGTGTTCGTCGTCCCGTCAATCGTCATTGCGGATCCTTCAGAAAGCCCAAACAGCGAGTTTTCAAGCATCAATTCAGCATCTGACGTCTTCCCTTGCCCAACTTGGTTAAAGAAGTTGTCAAATGAGATTGTATCGCTAGCATGGTAAATTTTATTGAGGTTCGGTGTTACTTCTTTGCCATCGACCTTATAGTCGATCACGAACTGCTGCAAACTTTCTAGGTGAATGATAAAGACGTTCTTGCCCTTAGCCACCCCTTTATATTGGATATCAGCATTCGTTTTATTTTTCTTGAGGAAATTAAGAACTGGTTTGAGATCCGAAGAACTCGCCTTTGATTTCACCTCGTTGTTATGCGTCGTCTTGACCGCATCGTACACCGTATAGAACTGAAGCCCTAAGTACTTCACAATGTAGTTGTTATCAAAGGTCCGAGTTAACAGACCAGAACGGTTACCTTCCGCCATCCCCAGGTTGGCGCCAAACAGGAGCACCCCAAGCATGGTAATCACGCCTGCATACCGAAGCTTAAAGTAGCGACCATCGATTCGAATCAGCTTAAATGCGAGTACCAGAATCAAAATGACCACGTCGGTATACACAAACAGGTCTGACATTCTAAAAATGCCGGCAAGACTCTTACCGAGGTTATTCGATACCGAGCCTGAGCCAGAAATCAAGTTAAAGGTAATAAAATCCGAGAATTCACGATAGTACAGAATATTAGCAAATAACCACGTCGACAGGATTGCATCAATCAAAATCATCAACCAATAGGACAATCGGCCCCGGAAATATAGCGCGATCCCAATTAAAATGATCGCTCCTGGAAATGCGTTAAACCACAACAGAAACTGTTGAACATTACCAACGGCTCCTAGTGCGAACTTGTTCTCGTACGCCCAGCCATCCTTAATCGCAAACAAAATAACCGTGAGAATGAAGAATCCAAGCTTGGAATTCAAACCGGACCTTACCTTCTGCAACACAGTTTTCATAATCTTTCCTCCATCTAAAAATATCGCCACGTCCTATCATACCGTATTTCACGTTAAAGGCAATTTAATATCACAATATTTCCTAAATGTTTAGAATTTAGTCAAACTTTCATATGCTCCATTGTACCGAATTTGGTCTGGCTTTTTACCGGATCATCAAAAAAGACCAGAAATTTTAACATTTCCAGTCTATATTAGTTATTGAATTAAATCGTACTGATCTGTCGGAACCTGATCAATCAAGCTGGTCATTGACCCGATGCCGATCATCGTCAGTTCGTGCATGGCCCGTGAACAGATCGTGTATAGCAATTGCCGTTCATCATCCCCGACGTACTGCTGAGCATTGGCATTCCACACGATGACCGCGTCAAATTCCAACCCCTTAGCTAGGTAGGATGGTACAACGATGGTGCCTTGCACTAGCCGTTGGTTCTCGGTTTTGATCAGTGTCACTTGCACACCACGCTTCTGTAGTTGTGTGCAAATTTTCTCACTGTCTTGTAAAGTCTTCCCAATGATGGCCGTCGTATCCTGTTCGGCACGTTCCTGCTTCAACGTCGCCATTACCTGATCCGTAGCCTGTTCTAATGTCGGGCTTACGATGACCTTTGGCAACTCGCCTTGTCGTTCAAACGGTTCAACGGCTTCCCCATTTTTCAAAATGGCTCGGGTAAATTCGGTAATCTGCTTCGTTGACCGGTAGGATTTCGTCAATTGCACCACCTTGGTCTTATCGGGATCAAACATGGTCCCGAGTTGGCCTAGCAATGAGCGGCTATTTTCCTTGGTAAAGATGGCTTGGTTCAAGTCGCCGAGGAGGGTAAATTTAGCCTTTGGAAAACTAAACTGCAGATAGGCCAACTGGTAAGCATCGTAATCTTGCACTTCATCGACAAAGACATACCGGATATCGCGTTCGCCACGCTTCCCAGTAATCAGGTCGTAAAGGTACAGATAGATCGTCACATCGCTGGCATCTAGATGCCGTGTTTTCAGCTTCTCATAGGTCGCATCAACGTGCGCATCCCACTCGGCAGCGGTAATACCATACTTTTCGAGGTTCACTAATTTAGGTGCCACGCGCATGAAGTGCATAAATTGAGAGTTAATACTGATCCACCGGTTATGGTCGATCGCTTTTTTGATGGGCCGGAACGCCTTAATCACAATTTGACGGGCCAAGAACTTGAATTCCTTATCGCCGGATTCGAATTCACGCGGCTGGTCGCCAAACAACGCATCCATTTCTTGCTTACTGAGCGATTGCACGGTCTGTTCAACCCACTTGGAACGCATCTCCGAACTGATTCGGTGATTGAGCATCTTAACGAGTTCCTGTTTCGTTGCGTCTAATCGGTTGCCCAAGTGATAGTTAAGGTTGAATGAATAGTAGATGTCGCGAATCTTTTCACGACTGATGAAGACCTTCCCGTCAAACATGAGGTTCCGGAATCGCATATCATCTTTTTCCAGGTAATGCGCGTACCGGTTCGTGGCCTTAAAGAAGGCTAAGCTCGTCTTCAAGGCGGTAATCTTTTGCGCAGCCGCACTTTGATCGGCCTCAAATCGTTGTTGTAGCGTTTGTACCGTCATATTGGGCAGCCGGCGGTTAGCAAACTGGAAGTAGGTCATTTGTACCATATTCTGTTCGCCCAACTCTGGCAAGACTTGATTGATGTAGTCATTGAATAATTGGTTTGGTGAAAATAAGACCACCTGTCCCGAATTGAGGTTCCCTCGATACCGGTATAGTAACCAAGCGACCCGTTGGAGGACCGCAGCCGTTTTACCGGAACCAGCAGCCCCTTGAACAAAGAGTAACTGGGCATCGGTATTCCGAATAATTTGGTTTTGTGCCTTTTGGATCGTCGTGACGATGCTCTTCATTTTCGTGTTGGAATGGGTTCCCAACGCTTCCAGCAACATCTGGTCGCCGACCGTTTCATCGGTGTCAAAGATGGTGACAATGGCCCCGTCTTTAATTTGAAACTGCCGCTTCAAACTCACATTGACCGTTTGCGTACCATCGGGAGTCTGATAACTAATCTCTCCGAGTCCACCATCATAGTAGACGCTTGAAATGGGTGCGCGCCAATCATACACCAAAAAATGATCCGGTCGGTCGGTGAAAGTTGCCAACCCGATATAAATGGTTTCTGGGTGTTCTTCGCCCGTTTCTTGGAAATCAATCCGGGCAAAATATGGCGTTTGTGCCAGTTTCTGTAATGTTTGTAGTTTCTGGTTGGCATGTTGCCAACTACCTTCCCGCTCTGCCAGCATTTGCTGTTGTTGGCGGACCGACATCGCCGTGTCCATCATCCCGGAATAGGATGTGGTATTGACATGAATATCGTCAAATTGAGAATTAATATCGTCGACGTCCTTTTTAGCCGTGCCGATATTCTTCTTTGCCGCATCTTCAGCTAATTGAATTTTATCAATTACTTCATTTAAATGTTCTTGTTCGTAATCTTGAATTGAATCTGCCAAATCGACGCCCCCGTAAAAAAGTAATTAAATAATTATATCATGTTCACTAATATCATCAAGCGATACGATCACTTAGTTTCCCCGGTTAGTTTCTCAAATAATTGTTAAATGTTCAGCAAATTGGTAGTTTTTTTGCACAAAACTCCTTAGAATAGGAGTAATCACAATTGAAAACGCTTTTCATCAATACTAAATTAAGCGAGTGGAGGCCCGTCTAATGGATCAGGTGATGTATATTTTGTCACATCTAAATGACGTCATTTTACCAATGGTCAACTGGCTAGGACCGTGGAGCTATCTGATTTTATTCATGCTGATCTTCATGGAAACCGGGTTGGTCGTTTTCCCGTGGCTGCCTGGTGAATCCCTGATTTTCCTAACGAGTGCCCTCGCGGCCGTTGCCGGATCAGAGCTGAACATCTTTGTACTTATTTTTGTTTTCTTCTCCGCGGCCGTCATCGGCGATACGGTCAACTTTCACATCGGCAATCGCCTCCTAAAATGGTCGTTCTTTCGCCGGCACGTTAAAAGTCATACCCTGCTGCGAACCGAACGTTTTTTCCAAAAATACGGTATTCTCGCCGTCGTTTTCGGGCGCTTTGTTCCGCTCATTCGGACCTTCGTCCCCCTCATTGCTGGAACTTCCCGGTTCAAACTGACCCGCTTTACAATTGCCAATTTCTTGGGTGTGGGCCTTTGGGTATGCGTGGGGAGCGCCCTCGGCTACTTTTTCGGGACGATTCCTTTCGTGCAGGCCCATTTAGCCCTCATTATCATGTGTATTGCGCTCATCGCCATTACGCCGACCACCCTCTTTTGGATTGTCCGTCACATTCGGCGCCACATTATTTCTCGTAATTTCACCCGCTAATCTGTATCAAGTCGTCACTAGTTTTGTTATACTAGTGGCGTTTTATTTTACAATCAATTAATTCAACTCAAGGAGCAATAACATTGGATCAACTTTCGCTCGTTATCGTCTTGTTCGCGGCCTTAATCACCCCGCTCATCATGGCGAAGTTCAAAATCTCAGCGCTTCCCACCGCAGTCATCGAAATTATCGTCGGTATTCTGCTGGGAAAAAGCGCCCTCAACGTTGTCAGTGCCACTTCATCACTCAACACCCTCTCGGATATTGGCGTGATCGTGCTGTTATTTTTAAGTGGGATGGAAATTGACTTTTCCCTCTTTCAACGGCAACCTCATCGTACTAAGCAAGCTCAACCGGCCACTTCACCCTTAAAGCTGGCCAGCTTTTCGTATCTCTCAATTGTGATTCTTTCATTGCTGATTGCGATTGTGTTCAAGGTGACCGGTCTCTTCAGCGATCTTTGGTTGGCGGCCATCCTTTTTGCCACGGTCAGCCTCGGGGTCGTTATCGCCACACTCAAGGAACGCGAGCTCTTCAGCAAACCATTTGGTCAAACCGTCCTTTTGATTGCCGTCCTGGGTGAAGTCGTCCCAATGCTGGCCCTGACCATTTACGCGGCCGCTTTTGGTTCTTCTAGCCACTCGCTTTGGCTCATTTGTTTGTTATTTTTAGCAGCCGTCATTTTGTTCAAACGGTTTCGGCGGTTCTTTAGCTTTTTCGAACGAATCAATAAATCCACCACGCAACTCGACATCCGGCTGGCCTTTTTCTTGATCGTCACCTTGGTCGCGATTGCCGAATCCGTGGGGGCCGAAAGTATCTTTGGCGCCTTTTTGGCTGGTATTGTGCTTAAACTGCTCCAACCACATGAGGACACCCGTGATAAATTGGATTCATTTGGCTACGGGTTGTTAATTCCGATCTTCTTCATTATGAGTGGGGCCACCCTGAACATCCCCCAACTCGTCCAAGACCCCAAAACCCTCATCTTAATTCCACTCTTCTTTATCGCATACTTGGCAGCTAAGGTGCTGGTCTATGCAATTCTTAAGCGCCGCTTTTCCACGGCTAACGCATTTGCCGGAACGGCCCTGAATACGGCCACGATTACACTGGTCTTAGCGGTCCTGAAAGTCGCGAAAAGTATGCACGCGGTGACCAGTCAACAATCCGGGGCCTTTACGCTCGCCGCCATCATCACCTGCATCCTCGCACCACTGCTTTTCAACCACTACTTTCAACCTGAAAAAGAAACGCTCAAGCCCACGATTGTGCACTTCATTGGTACTAACCTCGCCACGATTCCCGTGGCGCAACAGCTCGCGAAGGGCAACTACGATATCAAAATGTACACCGATAAGGAAAAAAATTACCATGCCTACAATAGTCAGGTTAACGTGGCCCTCTTACCCAGCCTGGAAACACAAGATGTTGTTGCTCAAGACGTTTTCGCAACCGATATCCTTGTTCTCGGGCACTTTGATGCCATGAAAAATTACCGTCTTGCCTTAGCCGCCAAGAAAATGGGCGTCACCCGAGTAATTGCGCGGTTCGAAGATCGTAATATTCTTAACAATGCCGAGGATGAATTGATTGACGCCGGTGTGGAAGTTTACAGCACGCCAGAGGCGAACATCAGTATTCTCCGGAGTCTGATTGAAGTCCCATCGACACTCCGAATGCTTCAAAGTACCGAATCTGGCATTTACGAAGTAACCGTTCGGAACCTCCGCTACACGGGGACCGAAATTCGAAATCTCCCGTTTGTAAGTGAAATTACCATCAGTCAAATCTACCGTCATGGACACTTTATTAAGCCTTCGGGCGACACCGCAATTGAATTAAACGATCGTCTTATCTTCACTGGTAGTAAGGAACATGCGCCCCTCATCCGGCAAGCACTCGGACGGCTTAACACGATCTAGCATCATGAACACTTCTCCAGCCATTCGAATCAGTAAGTATGGTAAACTATTAGTGCAATGAACGTCCGTTAAATCCCATTTAAAGGAGACCAGTACTATGTCAATTAACGTTTATTTTGTCCGTCACGGACAAACTTATCTGAACTTGTACGATCGAATTCAGGGGTGGTCCGATGCGCCACTGACTGCCAAGGGACGCGCTGATGCCCAACGGGTGGCTGACCAACTCAAGAATGTCCACTTCGATGCTGCTTATAGCAGTGACCTGAGTCGAACCGTCATCACGGCCCGGACAATTTTGGCGGCTAACGTCAGTGACCTTACCGAACCCATTCAGGAACCGGACTTTCGGGAAGAATTTTTCGGCTTCTTCGAAGGTGCTATCGGGCCGGACACCTGGAAACAAATCGGTAAGGCCGATGGGCTCACGCGCTTCGAACAGTTCGTCGACCGCTACACCCTCGAAGGGACGCGCGACTTGATCGCCAAAAACGATCCGTTTCACGATGCGGAAGATGATCACGCCTTCTGGACGCGTTACGGCCACGGAATCGATAAACTGCGGCAGTTTCCCGATGGCAGTACGATTTTGGTGGTGTCCCACGGCACTGCTATTCGTTCCATCATCAGTAAGTACGCCAAACAGATTCCCCCTGTCGCGCCCGCTAACGGCAGTATCACCAAGGTTACCCTAACCGCTACCACCACTGACGTTGACTTTTATAACCAATTAACCCTGCCATAACTCATAAAGGAGCTTGCGATGATGCCAATTTAAAATCCAGTGCACCTCGTTGCCATCTTTCACATTTTAGGAGGTACTTATGGATACACAACCAACAACCGAACCGGTGATCATTGCCGGACTTAATTTAGCTAACCAACAAGTCGATTTTGACTACTCAATGGAAGAGCTTGCCAATCTAATCGAAGCCAACGAAATGACCGTCGCTGATCGCCTCGTGCAATCGCTCGACCGTCCCAACGCCGCAACCTACTTTGGTAAAGGGAAGGTCGAAGAACTCGCCGAACTGATCACCGCAACTGGTGTTCAGACCGTGGTCACCAACGATGAGCTGTCACCCAGCCAAATTCGTAACCTCGAGGAAAACACGACGGCCCGCATCTTAGATCGGACCGCTTTGATTCTCGAAATCTTTGCCAAACGCGCTAAGTCTCGGGAAGCCAAACTCCAAGTAGAAATTGCCCAGTTACAGTACCGCCTACCACGCCTAAAAACCAGCGCTAATCAACGGTTGGATCAACAAACTGGTGCCGGTGGCGGGAGCTTTACCAACCGTGGGGCTGGTGAAACGAAGCTCGAAATGAACCGTCGGACTATTCAAAATGCGATTACCCATTTGCGAGGCGAACTCGCCGAACTTAATAAATCGGCTACTACGCAACGCCAACAACGGGCTAAAAGTGGCATTCCGACAGCCGCACTTGTCGGCTACACTAACGCCGGCAAATCAACCATCATGAATGGTCTCGTCCGGATGTTTGGTATCGATGATGACAAACAAGTTTTCGAAAAAAATATGTTATTCGCCACGTTGGATACTAGCGTCCGGCAGTTAACCCTTCCCGATCAAAAACAGTTTTTGCTGAGTGACACGGTTGGCTTTGTCAGCAAGCTACCCACCCACCTCGTCCAAGCCTTTAAGTCTACACTGGCCGAGGCCGCAAACGCTGATTTATTGATCCAAGTCATCGACTACTCAGATCCACACTACCAAGAAATGATGGCAACCACTGCCGCAACCCTGAAGGAAATTGGCATTGAAGATATCCCGATGATCCTCGTCTTTAATAAGGCGGATAAGATGGAAGTTCAGTTTCCCGTCATGGACGGCGACGATCAGGTTGTTTTATCAGCTCGTGATGAACAGTCCCTTGGTATGCTAGTTGGGGTAATTAAGAGTCATCTCTTCACCAACTACGTCACAGTAGAGTTATTAATTCCATTTGCCGATGGTGAAGTCGTGTCGTACCTCAACGACCATGCTCATATTCTCAGCACCGACTACCTCGCAACCGGTACGCAGCTCAAAGTAGAACTCTCTGCTACCGACCAACAACGATTTGCCAAATATCAACAACAATAATCATAGTGATTAGAAAACGCGCTTGGAAAATTTAGACAATTTCCAAGCGCGTTTTTATTTACTTTGATGCTTTTATCTGACGACTAGACGCAATTCCACTGCGCCAGAGCTGGTAAGCGGTCCAGAAACTCACCACTACGATCAACCAGCCCAGAACTTCCAGCGACATGCTCTTGACAACCGTGGCCGCAATCACAACCCCGACGATGCCGCCCACAATGAACCCAAAGATGCCACGAAGTGAAAACCGGCCATTGCGAATGAAGTTGACGCTAACGCTTGGCATTAGCATCGCACACGATAGCATCATAATCGGAAAGGCCGCGATGGGCTTCAATCCTAGGAAGTAAACGAGCACCATGCAAGGGGCGTACAGACCGACACCGGCCGACATTAACATCCCCAGCACAAAGTTCCCCGCCACCCCAATCACCAGCGGCCAACCGGTTAGCCCGAGTGCTTCATTGTGGACGGCAATGATCGAAATCCAGCCCATCTTATTAATGGCCATCAAAATCGAGGTCGCAATTAATGCCAGCGCCATCGTTTTTTGAATCACGGCGGCGTTCATTCTGACGACCACCTCGCTGCCAACTAACGACCCGATAATTGCTGCGATCACCATGGCGCCCATCGTGAGGATGTCCACCTTCACCGCCGTCACAAAGAATAGGGCTTCGGCCACCGTTGGGATCGCGTGGGCCATATTCATCGTTCCCGGTAACTGCCGCTCATCATCGAGGTAGTGTGTCCACCCAAACAGGGTCGTTGTCGTAACGAAGCTTCCAACCCCTAAGGTATCCAGAAAATCCGTCAGGCCACCGATGCCAAACCCCAGTAACTGATCACGCCAAGTCATCTTCGGACGTTGCTTGATAACTTGCCAGATAATTAGGCCCAATAACCCCAGCGCAAAAATTAGCAGTAAGGCCACAATAAGTTTGATCATTTTCAATTCTCCCGTTTTTCAATATTGTTTTAGTATAGAAAACTTGCGGGAAAATTACCAGACCATTAATCTAGTTCAACGCGTGGGGACTCTTTTGACCGTTCACAATCGTCACCACATCGTTCAACCCAATTTCCACAATGTTTTTAACCGCTTTGTTCGTAAAATAAGCTGAGTGAGGCGTCATCAGCACATTAGGCATTGCCTGCAATGTTTGATAATCTTGCGGGGTCTTCGTCGGATCCATCTGTGTCTCAAAGAATTCCGTTTCATCCGCAATTGTGTCAAGCGCCGCACCGGCAATTTCATGGTTCTGTAGGGCTGTAATCAAATCTTGGGTGTTCACGAGCCCCCCGCGAGCCATATTAATAAAGTATGCACTCTTCTTCATCTTGCCCAAAGTATCTTTGTTGATCAATTCACGCGTATCCTCTTTCAATGGTGTGTGAATCGTCACGATATCAGACTGGGTCAAAACGGTATCCAAATCCGTATATTCCAAGTAGGGTTCAAGTTCCACGTTATAAACGGGATCGGTTGCTAAAACCTTGGCCCCCAAAGCCGTATACAATTGTGCTGAGGCCCCACCAATGTGCCCCGCACCGATGATACCGACGGTCAAATCATGAATTTCCTGACTAATCATCCCGTTCCACCGGAAATCACCATTACTCATCCGTTGCTGGAAGTAACCAATATTACGGATCAAATACATGGCCTGCGTGACGCCCATCTCGGCGATTGCCCGTGGTGAATAAGCGGGAATGTTAGTGACCGTTAATCCATTTTGGGTGGCTAAATCCAGATCAAAAATTTCATATCCAACCATTCGTCCCGTCAGTTGTTTCATTCCGTACGAAGCGAGCTTTTCGTATACGATTGGATCTTTCACATCACTTGTTTGTTGCATATCGATCCCGTCGTAACCTTTAGCCAGTTCGACTGTTTCAGGGGTTAAGCGGTCTTCGATCTGGGTTACCTGATTCCCCGTTTTCTTTTCCCACGCCTCGATATAGGGCTTTTCTTCGGCGAGCACACTGTACATAATAATTTTCATAACCTTTAACTCCTCCTATTACGCTTTAAAATCAGCTGGGCTTAACTGTTTTATTTTATCGAACGCTGTTTTAATGACCTCTAGCGGCTGCGTGGCAGCAATTCTGACAAACCCTTCGCCGGCCTGTCCAAATGCCAATCCTGGAATCACAATAATTCCTGCCTTTTTCAGTAGCTGTTCAGCAAAGGTCACCGAATCAAGGCCCGTCTGACGAATATCCACAAACGCATAAATGCTCCCCTGAATCGGCGATACATCGAGCCACTCAATCTGGGCCACTTGTTCCTTGATAAAGGTCAGGCGTTTGGCAAAGGTCGCCGCAAACTCTGGAATAATCTCATCCGCATGTTGAAGCGCATACAGTGCCGCATTTTGGGACGGTGCGGGGGCAGAATACGTGATCCCTTCATTGACTAACCGGGCAGCTTCCGTGAGATATTCGGGTCCGATCAAATAGCCAATTCGCCAGCCCGTCATCGCAAAACTCTTCGAAAAGCTCCCCAATGTAATGACGTTATCGGGTGCGTAAGTCGCCATTGGTGTAAACTGATGATCTCCTAATAAGAAATCGGAGTAGACCTCATCGGCCATAATAAAAATACCACGTTCTTGAGCAAGCTGCGCTAACTGCTGGGCATCAGCAGGGGCCATCACATTGCCGGTGGGGTTATTCGGTGTGTTAATGATGATTGCCTTGGTCTTATCGGTAATCAGTTTAGCAACATCAGCGGGTTTAATCGCAAAGCCCTCCTCTGGCCGGGTATCAAGCATCACGGGGACCCCACCAACTACCTTTACCTCTTCGGGATAGGGTGAAAAGCTTGGTTCTGGCACAATGACCTCGTCACCGGGATTAATCAGTGCGGCAAGGGCAATAAACAGCGCGTGTGACGCGCCCACCGTTACCCGAATCTGGGGGATGGTAAACGACAACTGATACTTACTTTGATAGTACGTCTGGATAGCTGCCCGTAATTCTGGCAACCCGCTTGCTTCGGTGTAATGGGTCATCCCCGCCTTCGTCTTGGCGAAAGCTGCGTCGATCACTGCATCGGGGGTTTTGAAATCTGGATCCCCAATCGACAAATCAATTGCATCTTGTGTGGTTGCTGCAAGCGTCCCAATTTGCGCTAATAGATTTGGTGCCGGATGCTGATACCGGTTGGTTAAAATTGAACTATCCATAATGCCACTCCTTTATTATCATCAACTATTATCTTACGTATACTTTAATTCAATAATGATATTTATGCAATAAAAAACGTTAAATATTCATCATTATGATGTATTTAACGTTTTTTTGTATATTATCACGCATTTAAGTGAAAATTATCTTTAACGACTAGTATTTACGTCGGTAATCCAAAAGTTGGTGACTGACGTCTTTGGTGGCCTCATAAACTTGCTTATAGATTTGGTGCATTTCTCGATACTTCTTCACATTTTCAGCATCTGGTTCGTAGACCTTGCCGAAGTGAACAAATTCCTTGGCACAATCTTGCACGGTATCAAACCAGCCGAGACCGACAGCTGCTAACATTGCAGCCCCCATTCCTGGTCCCTGTTCGTTCTTCAAGCTAACTACTTTACGATTGAAGATATCGGCTTGAATTTGAAGCCAGAGCGGACTCTTGGCACCACCACCAATTGAAACGACGGTGTCAAAGTCTTGGCCCTTTTCTTCGAAGATATCCATAATATCAGCGAATGAGTAAATGATTCCTTCCAAGACGGCCCGTACAAAGTCCGACCGCTTATCCGTGCCATCAACCCCAATAAAGCTTCCACGGATGTCGGCGTCGGCATGCGGTGTCCGTTCACCCACGATATATGGTGTGAAAATTAATCCATTGGCACCGACCGTTGAGTCACCCGCCGTTGATACAAAACTAGTGAAGTCTTCGTTCGGGCCAAAGGTCTTCTTGAGCCAGCTTAAACTGTACCCGGCAGCTAATGTCACGCCCATCGTGTAGAACTTATCTGGAATGGCATGGTTGAAGAAATGCAGTTTGCCTTGATAGTCAACGTCCGAGTTATCCTCGTACTTGAGGACCACGCCAGAGGTCCCGATACTAGCCATGACCATGTTGGGCGCTAAGATTCCTGAACCCACGGCACCGGCAGCGTTGTCGGCCGCGCCACCGAAGACTTTTGTGCTGGTTGACATGCCAGAAAATAGTGAATAGCTTTCTGAAATATTGCCCGCATACCCGATTGATTCGATCAGAGGTGGGCACATTGAAACTGGGATGCCGAACTTGTTGCAGATGGTTTCACTCCATTGCTTCTTCGCAACATCCAGTAAGACTGTTCCGGCAGCATCCGAGTATTCCATTTGAATTTTTCCGGTCATCCGGTAACGCAGGTAGTCCTTGGGGAGCAAGAACGTTTTCGCCTTAGCAAAAATATTAGGTTCGTTTTCCTTCACCCATAAAATTTTAGGCAATGTGAACCCTTCGAGGGGCTGGTTCCGGGTAATGTTGATGTACTCGTCACCCATAGTCTCTAAAATTTCTTCCCGTTGCTTGGTCGTCCGGGTGTCATTCCACAAAATGGCAGGACGCAATACTTGGTTATTTTCGTCCAGTAAGACGAGCCCATGCATTTGACCAGAGTAACTAATTCCTTCAATTTCTTCCGGTTTGATTCCATCCTTCAAAATCAAGCGCACGATAGCCACCGTGGTTCCAGAAACCCAATCTTCTGGGTTCTGTTCACTGTAACCTGGTTTGGGGTTACTTAATTCATAATCGAAACTTTGTTGGGCGACGATATTCCCGTTCCGGTCAACGGCGGATACCTTAACCGCGCTAGTTCCTAAATCCACACCTAGTACGTAGCTCATATTAAATTCCTCCTGAGTTGAGTTGTGCAAACCAGATTACTACGAGAGCTCCAGCTTGTTTCACAGTTCTATTTCCATTATTTTGATCTTAACTAACAAAATGGAGGGTGGGTTTTGCCCATCCTCCACCTTGCTGAAGGCACTGATTATTTACCCAATACACTGACAATGTAGTGGTTAATGGTGTCTTTAACTTGTTCAAGATGATCTGAACTAGTTGCGTCACGTAGATCCTTTTGGGTCTTATCAAGTGAGTACTTTTCAAGGTCGGCAAAGGTTGCTTTACCGCTTTCGATGTCTGCACCAATACCACTCTTATATGAGCTGTACCGATCAGCAACCAAGTTCTCAAGTACTTTGTCTTCCTTCATCTTCATGGCAACCCGTAGGCCGGCAGCAAAGCTATCCATCCCGACGATGTGACCATAGAAGAGGTCTTCCGGTGCAAATGAAGAACGACGTGGTTTAGCATCAAAGTTCAACCCACCGCGAGGGCCAATGCTCCCACTCTCAACCACTTCGTACATTGCGGCAGTTGTTTCATAAAGGTTTGAAGGATATTCATCAATATCCCATCCAATCAACTTGTCGCCTTCGTTAGCATCCAATGAACCGAGCAAGCCGGCTTCACGCGCTGTCCGAATTTCGTGTTGATAAGTGTGACCAGCTAAGTTAGCATGGTTTCCTTCCAAATTCAGCTTGAAGTCCTTATCCAACCCGTATTCCTTCATGAAGGCAATGGTTGTTGCAGCGTCAAAATCATATTGATGCGTCGTTGGTTCCTTTGGCTTGGGTTCCAATAACATTTGTGCGTCAAATCCAATTTCATTCGCATAGTCCTTCGCCATATGGAACATCTTAGCTGCGTGTTCTTGTTCCTTCTTCATGTCCGTATTCCAAAGTGATTCGTAACCTTCACGACCACCCCAGAAGACATAGTTCTCAGAACCAACGCGCTTCCCAATCTCCAAGCTGTGTTTCAATTGAGCTGCTGAGTAGGCAAAGATATCTGCGTATGGTGAGGTTGCAGCGCCCGCCACAAACCGTGGATTAGTAAATAAGTTCGATGTGTTCCAAAGAACTTTCATCCCAGATGTCTTTTGGTAATCCACGATCTTGTCCACAATCTTATCCAAGTTCTGGTTGGTTTCACGTAATGTGTCGCCTTCTGGAGCCAAGTCACGATCGTGGAAGCAAAGGTAGTCAACCCCTAATTTGTCATAGAATTCAAATGCATAGTCAACTTTAGCCAAGGCTTGATCCATTGGATCCGTGTACTTGTCGTATGGACGAATTGCCGTACCATCACCAAATGGGTCAACTAAACGTTGGTCAAATGTGTGCCAATAGGCAACGGAGAAGCGTAGCCAATCGCGCATCTTCTTACCACCAATTACTTCATCAGCGTTGTAGTAATGAAAACCGAGTCCTGATTTTAAATCTCCGGTACCAACATAGGGTACTTTATCAACATTCCAATAAGCCATATTGAAAATAGCCTCCCATTGTTTAGTTTGTTGTGTCAACCAACTTACATGTCCTATTATAGTGCATCATATTTGTTTTGCAAGCCTTTTCATCAGGTTATTTACGACTTTTTCTGCTTAGTTTTTGTGAAATTCAGACCACGCCATCGTCTTCTGGACACTGCCTAAAATTTCATCAAAAAAAGGCGCCCTTTCCCACTACTCACGTAGCGCAGAAAGTGACAGCCTTATGTCACAAGCTAATCATCAAATGCATTGCTTAAATCAAAATTAAACTTCAACCGTTGATTCGACATCTTGAGCGCCAGATGGGTGACAGCTGAGCAGCCGCCAAGCAACGATGCATACTTAGCCCCCTTCAACATGCGAATATCCGTGTTCCCATTTTCAGGGAGCCGGTTATACTTATCCACAATCATCGGGAGTAGTTGGTCAATGGTTTCGATTAAGTTGGAGCTCAGGTAGATCGTATCCGGATTATAGCTGACGGCGGCATTATAGACGATCATGGTGATGTAATCCCGAAAATCATCGATAGCCTTCACCACGATTGCATCATCTTGCGCGTATAGCTCGGCGACTTCATCGAAGTCGAGGTGCGTCAGCCCCTTTTGTTTCTTCAGCAGGTCAATGATTGCATCTTGGGATGCGTAATTTTCAATTTTTTCGACCTTACCGGGATCGGCAAAAACCGTTGGGTAAACCGCCCGGCCAATTTCGCCGGCTTCCCCTTGCTCACCACGATAAATTTGATGGTTAATGATGATCCCAGCACCAATCCCCTTGTGAATACTAATGACCACAATGTTATTCATGTTATGTTCATCGTCATCTGAAAAATCACGTTGGAAGACCGCTACCAAGTTAGCTTCGTTATCGACAACGATCGGCACGGTGAATGTCTGAGTGAGCTGTTCGTAAATGGAAACATCTTCCATATCGATAAATGGTGAGTAGGTCACTTGGTGTTGATAAACAATCCCGTGAACCGCCACGGAGATGCCGAGTAGGCCCTTCACCGTACCAGGATCTTCAAACGCCCGCACTGACTTGATGATCAATGCTAATATTTGGTGAATATCAGCGCCCTCAGTTTCAAACCGGGCGTACTTGAACGCCGTGCCATCGAGGTAGTTCGCCATCATATCTAGGTGATGGTAGCCAATATCAAAGTTGATCGTATATCCGTATTGCTGATTGACTTTGATCATAACTGGCTTACGGCCACCAACCTGTGTACTTTCACCCTGCCCCATTTCCATGACTAATTGTCGATCATTTAGGTCGTTGAAAATGGCTGAAACAGTGGACTTGTTTAATTTTAAGTTCCGTGAAATTTGAATGCGTGAAATCGGTCCTTCAACAAAAATTTGGCGCAAAACCGATTTTTCGTTCAAGTTTCTAATGCTCTGCTTATTTAGTGCCATTTTCCTGTATCCTCATTTCAAAAAAATTTACCCATTTTATGGCTTTAATTATATCACAGTCAAAATCATTGTAAACGCTTTCTGACTTTTTATTCAGGAACAGCGCAGTGGAGAACACTATTAATAAAATCGTTGAATAATAAAAAAAGAGTGCGATAACCACTCGGTTACGCACCCTTTCTCTTCATTTCATTATATATCTTGTTCATTCAATCAGTTCGTCACTGGCCCACAAGAAACGGGACTATGAAACCGACTAGATGTCGAATTCGCCGACCTTTTCTTCAGTTACTTGACCTGCTTCATGAACTTTAACCGTGACATTACCATTGAGACCATCAGCAACAACCGTAAAGTGCTTACCATCACGGGTGACCGTTACCTTCGCTGCGTCTTGTCCATGATCATCAACAACTTTTTGCTCAGTTGTTCCTTGAACCATGTTGTACAGGTGAATAGTGACATCCTTGGTATAGTCGTAATCAGCGTGTTGTGCTGCTTCATTACGAACCAAGATACTATTTTCACGAGCTAACAATGGTAAGTTCAGGTGATCGTACGTTTCTGAGAACCAGTTACCACCATCGGTCACATCGTAATACTGTTCCGTTAAGACGTTCGTCCACTTGCCGGCTGGTAGGTAGTAGTTGGCTTTGCCTTGATCGTTGAAGATGGGGGCAACCAAGAGCTTGCTACCAAGCATATATTCCTTGTCCAGCGTGTACGCATTCCGGTCCTTCAAGTATTCCATGAAGACTGGCCGCATCAATGGGGTTCCGGTTTCTGCCGTGTGAACCGCTTCGGTGTAAAGGTATGGCATGATCGACAGCTTGAAGTCCACAAACTTCCGGGTGACATCGACCGCTTCATCATCGTAGTTCCAAGGCACCCGGGCTTCAATGCTTCCATGGTACCGACTGTGTGATGATAACAAACCAAACTGAGTCCACCGTTTGTAGATATCAGGGGTGGCACTTTCCTCGAACCCACCAATATCATGGCTCCAGAAACCAAATCCTGACATCAAGAATGATAAGCCACCACGCAATGAATCGGCCATTGAATTGTAACGTGACAGGTTATCACCACCCCAGTGAACAGGGAACTTCTGTGACCCGACAGTTGCGGAACGGGCAAACAAGACTGCTTCATCTTCACCCTTTTCTTCTTTCAATAGATCGAAAACGGCTTCATTGTAAAGGTAGGTGTAGTAGTTGTGAATCCGTTTTGGATCAGATCCATCGTAGTACACGGCGTCTTCGGTTGGAATCCGTTCACCGAAGTCCGTCTTGAAGCAATCAACACCCATATCGAGTAAGGCCTTTAATTTGCTTTGATACCATTTAGTAGCTTCGGGATTGGTGAAGTCGACAATCCCCATGCCAGCTTGCCAAAGATCCCATTGCCAAACATTACCATCTTTGCGTTTGATGAAGTACCCCTTTTCGGCTGCTTCCTTAAACAATGGTGACTTTTGACCAATGTATGAGTTAATCCAGACACAAACCTTGACGCCCTTATCGTGGATCTTCTTGATCAACCCTTCTGGATCTGGGAACATTTCTGGATCCCATTCAAAGTTGCACCATTCAAAGCCCTTTTGCCAGAAGCAATCAAAATGGAAGACATCCAACGGAATATGACGTTCTTGCATGCCGTTGATATAGCCCATAACAGTCTTTTCACTATAGTCAGTCGTGAATGACGTTGATAGCCATAGCCCAAATGACCAAGCTGGTGGCAAGGTGATCTTCCCCGTCAAGCGAGTATAACGGTTCAAAACTTCCTGTGGGGTTGGCCCATAAATCACAAAGTATTCGATTGATTGTCCTTCAACGCTGAATTGGACCTTGTCGACATCTTCAGAGGCCACTTCAAACGAAACGGTTTCTGGCTGGTTCACGAATACTCCGTATCCTTTGCTACTTAAGTAGAATGGAATATTCTTGTAGGCTTGTTCACTCCCAGTCCCACCATCTTTTTGAACAATGTCAACTTCTTGACCGTTCTTAACAAATGGTGTGAACCGTTCGCCCATCCCATAAATGAGTTCATCGACGTCAATCGATAACTTCTCACGCATGTAGTGCTTCTTGTCGCCCGTATCGGTAATTTCACCTTCGGACTTAGGTTCTGACTTCGTGACAGTTTCACCATCGGCTTCGAATTCAATCTTGAAATCCTTCCGAACGGGTAACTTCGCCGTTAGTGGGCCAGAAGTCAGTGAAATTTCATCATCACTGGTTTTGATATCCACATCCGGGTTTTCATCAGATAATTCGTAACTAGGACCCTTAGTCAGCTGATCAAAGTGAACGAGCTTAACGCCAATCACCCCTTCAACTGGTGATGACAACTTCACGGTCGTCATCCCTAAGTTAAGTTCATCATTACGAGTTGTAATTTTGTTGTACGGCGCATATGCGATCAATTGCTTGCCATCAACTTTGTAATCAAAAACTTCCTGTGGCGAATTGATCTGATATTGCGGTCGAGTGAGCCAATAACCATCTGTAAATTTCATCTTAATCTTCACCTCTCAAATTTGTTTGAAAAGTTTGTTTTCAAACTATGCATTTATCATAGCTTCATTCAGTTCAAATGTCAACGCTTACATTTCTTTTTTTGTAATCTTGTGTCCCCTTTCATCCCTATCCTAATTAAGATATAATAACTTCAAATATCAATCATTGTACTGTTAGTTATCGTGAGCGATATTGCTAACTAAAATTCTTTGGGGGAATAGGAAATGGTTATCAAAAAAGACACCATGAAAAACGCCAATAACCGCTCCGTTTTTCAGACCATCATTAATAAAGGCCCCATCTCTCGTAATCAAGTATCACAAGAGTTGGGGCTTAATAAAGTTACGGTTTCAAATATTATTAACGACCTCATGAAAGCTAATTTCATTACCAGTATCGGCGAGGGGCAGAGCACCACGAGTGGTGGCCGGCGGCCAGAACTCGTGCAATTAAATGCCAAGTTTGGCTTTGTGGTTAATTTTAGTGTCACTGACGATCAAATTGAGATTATGTCAAATCAGTTTGATGGGAGGACGTTAGAGTACACAGTTACCCAGTCAAAGGCCCAGACCCTCCAACAACTCTTTCAAAATATTTGTGACAGCATTGCCGAACTACCGGACTTTGAAACCCAAAACGGGCTCTGTGGCATCTCCATTGCCATTCCGGGGTACGTCTACCGGGGAAACATTATCGACTCTCCGTTCAAAACAGTTGGCAACTTCAATTTACAAACTGCCCTACAAGAAAAGTTTGAGGTCCCCGTCGTCATCGAAAACGCCTCTAACCTTTCCGCCGTTTTCGAACAGGACTTCAGTCAACAAGAACTGGTCAATATCATCTCGTTAACCGTCGGCAAGCACATTGGCGCGGGAATCCTCATTAATCGGCAACTCTATAAGGGCTACTTTGGGCGAGCTGGGGACGTCGGTCACATGATTTTTAAAGACGACTGTCAAAACGTCCCCCTGTCACAGCTCAAGCCAATTGAAACTGAATGGTCTGAACAACGCGTTCTTGAAAAACTTCAGGATGTTTTAGGAAAGGACTTTTCCCTCAAAGATATGGCACAAGCCTATACTCAGCAAGATCCCGGTGTCACCAAGATTCTTGACGATTTTTGTTACCACCTATCCTTGATCGTGAACCATTTGATCATCTCGTTTGATCCCCAAATGATCTTCTTTAACTCCGAAATCATCAATGAGTTGCCGGACCTTCTGCGTGTCATTCAGCTCAACTTGTCCTACATGCCCCTTGTGCCGCCCCTCGTTTTTTCCAAGGATGTCCACTTCTCCGCGCTACTGGGCGGTTGTTCACTCGTGATTCATAACGTGCTCAACATGGAGCATATCCGCCTTATTCTTCATCACTAGTATCAGTTGCGAGATCAGCGCCACGCGACGCAATTACCTTTTGATACCAATAAAACGAATCTTTTCTAATCCGTTTGAGACTGCCGTTGCCGTGATCGTCTTGATCCACATAGATCATCCCGTAACGTTTCTTCATTTCACCGGTGCTAGCTGAGATCAGATCAATGTGCCCCCAGGGTGTATACCCGATAAGTTCAACGCCGTCTTCCACGACGGCTTTTTCCATTTGGAGGATATGGTCATGAAAATAGTCAATCCGGTAAGGATCATGAACTTGACCATCGGCAGTCAATTGATCATAGGCACCAAAGCCGTTTTCAACAATAAACTGCGGTTTATGCCAGCGATCGTTCATCCAATTCATGCCATAGCGGAGCCCCACAGGGTCGATTTGCCAGCCCCAATCTGTTTTTTCGAGGTGCGGATTATCTACTAGATCCCGTGCTTCATCAAAGAAGAGTTCCTGTTCCCCCCCTGCTTGGGTGGCAAACGACATATAATAACTGAACCCGATATAATCAACGGTTCCGGCGCGTAGTGTCTGTCGATCTGCCTCGCTAATCTCAATTTTATAATCATGCCGTTGCCAATACTTCAGCAACCATTGCGGGTATTGTCCCAGCGCTTGGACATCCCCATAGTAGTAGCGTGTCTGCATAGCCCGCTGTGCTTTCAACACATCAGCCGGCTTAGACGTTAGCGGATAGATCGGACACATCGCCACCATCGCCCCCACTTGGAGTTGATCGTCAATTTCATGGGCCACTTGCACCGCACGGGCACTTGCGACAAACTCATTATGCGCTGCCTGAAACATTGCTTCTTCCCAGTTTTCATCATCCGCAAGTATTAATCCTGAGTTTTGTAGCAGATGATGCGGATCGCGCCAGTTGGTTTGATTATTAATTTCATTAAACGTCATCCAGTACTTCACTTGGTGATGGAACCGTTCGAAACAGACCCGCGCAAAACGTTCAAAAAACGTAATCAACTGCCGGTTCTGCCAGCCTCCATAGGCCTTTACCAAGTGATATGGCATTTCAAAATGAGACAGCGTCACAACCGGCTGAATGCCATTACGCAAGCATTGTGCAAATAAGTCCTCATAAAACTGTAATCCGGCTTCGTTTGGTTCCTCCTCATCCCCATTCGGAAAAATACGGGTCCAAGCAATCGACGTCCGGAAACAGTTGAGCCCCATTTCAGCAAATAACTTAATATCTTGTGGATACTGATGATAAAAGTCAATTCCCCAGTGATTAGGATATATCTTTCCGGGTTCCACCGTCTCCGTCACAACACGAGCCTGGTTCTTATCACCACCGGTCATGACGTCCGCGATACTGATGCCCTTCCCACCGGCTTGCCAAGCACCTTCAAGCTGGTGAGCGGCGACTGCACCACCCCATAAAAAGTCCTTTGGCATTTGGTATCCCTGCATTTGTTTCATTTGTTATAGCCTCCACGTTTAAACCGTTTTCATTATGTGTTATTATAACTTGTAGGTACAAGTTTAGCAAGGCCTTTTGAATATCAATTAGTTGGGAATGATGAAAAATGTATCACGATATTGCAGACGATATTATTAAACAAATTAATGAGCAAACTTACGTTGATAAACTGCCCAGTGAAGCACAACTGACCGATCACTATCAGGTTAGTCGCAACACAATCCGAAAGGCGATCGATGAAGTCTGTCAGCAAGGGTTGCTCCGCCGGGTTAAAGGCAGCGGCTACTACATTAACCAGATTACTATGCATGACGCCCCCGTCGTTAATCTCTCATTGGGGGCCGGGAAAGCCATGCGCGCTGTCGATTCTCACCTCACCTCGACCGTGCTAGCGCTGGAAGACGTTCTTGCCAATCAGTTTCAGGCCAACCACCTCCACATTACAATTGGTGAGCCACTGATCCACGTACTCCGGTTACGCCAGTTAAACGGCCAGCGCTACTGCATAGAAGATAGCTACTACCTCAAAACACAAGTTGCTCAACTAAGCCTGGCCGATGCGCAACAGTCAATCTTTCATGCCGTTAAGCGTGATTATGACATTAGTGTCAACAATGCCGAAAACTACATCAGTGTCACCACTCTGAATGACCAACAACGGCAGTTGACCGGCATTCATGACGATCATGCCTTACTGACCCTGACGCAAATTAACTACTACGGCAATAATATCGCCTTTAACCTTTCGACGACTAAGTTTTTCAACGCGGATCTCAACCTTTACTTCCACTCCTCTCAAACCTTCGGGGGTGACAGCAAATGAGCAAGATTGCACTCATCGATGTTGGGGGGACCAGCATTAAGTTTGGTACCTGGGACGGCCATGAGCTCGCCAAAACTGGCCAATCAACTACTCCAGCTACCCTGACTGAGTTCTATCAAGTTTTGCAGATGCACGTTAACCTCCTGCAACACCGTACCCCCATCGCCGGCGTCGGGATTAGCATTCCGGGATCCGTTAATAAGCAGACCGGCCAAATTGAAGGTAAAAGTGCCATTGATTACATTCATGGCTTTGATATCCAGTCGGCATTGACCCAACAACTACACCTGCCCGTTACACTCGAAAATGATGCAAACTGTGCTGCACTGGCGGAACTAACAGACGGTGCTGGCCAAGATGTATCCAATCTGCTCTTTATGATCATTGGAACTGGGGTCGGCGGGGCTGTCATTATCGATAACCATATTTGGCATGGCAAGCACCTGTTTGGCGGTGAATTCGGCTACATGCTCGTTGATGACCACCATATTCTTAGCGACATCGCCTCACCGGTCAAAGTGGCCCGCCACTTCACGAAGCGCCAAGCCGACGGCCACATTTACAATGGCAAAGAAGTTTTCGATCTCGCCGAAAGCGATCACCCACTTGCAAAGCAGGAAGTTGATCGCTTTTACCGAGTTCTGGCACGGGCAATCTTCAACTTACAATATAGTTTTGACCCAGAAAGAATTGTCATTGGTGGGGCAGTCTCCAATAACCCCGAGCTCCTACCGCGGCTTAACCAAGAAGTAGCGGCCTGTCGTGACGCCAGTAAGATCGGCACGATTCTTCCCTCGCTCACTACTTGCACTTATACCGATGCCGCTAACTTGCGCGGGGCCGCAGTTGATTTCCTCGCGACTTATCCTAATGCACTCCACTAAAAAACGATCATTCGTCAATTGCGAATGATCGTTTTTTTTGAATTATATTATGGTTGGCTGATTACTTTTCGTCGTCATCCTCTGCATTTTCACGTGCATGTTTAACGGCTAAGTCACCGAGCATTTGTTTTTCAATTCCGTCAACTTTGTAGAAGGCAAGTGCTAATCCTGAAAGGGCGAAACCTAATAGTGGTACCCAGATGTAGTTCAATTCGATCCCGTGTAAAGCAGTTGCGGATTGGGCGTGGTTGGCAACGTAGCCAGTGGCTGAAAGAATCCAACCAGTGATCACACCACCAAAGCCCATTCCAAGCTTGGCACTGAAACTTGAGAAGGAAGTTACAATCCCTTCGGCACGAACCCCGTTCTTCCATTCACCGTAATCAACGGCGTCAGCAAGCATAACGGCGATCAATCCAGAAACATAACCAGTTCCTAAGTAACCAATGATCGTAGCCACGATGATGATGGAAACGCTCAAGTGAGCAGCGCCCAAACTCAATAGCAATTGACCAATGCAGGCTAGGATCATTCCACCAAGCATGGTATTACGTTTCCCAATCATCTTAGCAGTCCAAGGCGTCAAAACAACGGCAATCAGTGACACGAATTGTAAACTCAATACGAATGATGATAAAGCAGTGTTGTGCATATTGTACTTGAAGAAGTAAACCGTAACTTGTGAACGCGTCTGCATCCCCAACCAGTAGATAAAGTTGATGAAGATGATGATGGCCCATGGCCAGTTACTCCGCAATGCCTTAACCGCGGTCTTAATCGGAATTGACTTCCGTGAACTCTTGGTTTGGACACGTTCTTTAGTATTTTTGAAAACGATTCCAAAAATAATTACAACAATGATGGCCACAATGAGTGCCCAGATGAACCAGCCACGCGCACTAGTTGTTGAACCACCACCAAATTTGGCAACCATGGTTAAGGTGATCCCAGTAATAATTGCGGCACCGGCAGTTCCCATGAATTGACGAATAGTTGATAGCACAACCCGTTCTTGGGGATTACTTGTTAATGATGGCAAAATCGAAGTAATTGGAATATTAACTGCTGAATACAAAACATCAACACCAATGTAAGTAATGTAAGCCCAGATCAACTTACCGGTTAAACTTAAGTTTGGTGTGGTGAAAACTAACACACAGAAGACCGCAAATGGAATTGAGAACCATAACCAGTAAGGTCGACTCTTCCCAAAACGAGTATGTGTGTGGTCAATTAAGATCCCCCAAATTGGTCCATCAACGGCGTCAAAGAACCGAGCAACGAAGAATAACGTTCCGACAGCGGCAGCACTGATCCCAAATGTATCAGTGTAGAAAATCATTAAATACGTCCCAACCATTTGGAAGGACAGGTTACATGCAAAATCACTTAAACTATATGAAAAACGCTCATTCCACGGAACCATGTTTTTTGGTTTCTGTGGTGCGCCCTCAGAATTTGAAATCTTTTGATCCATAACTAGCACCTCTCCGTAAAAAAATTAAACAACCATAATAAATTCAATTTCCTAACTGCGATTATATTGTAATCGGTTTCATTCGTCAATGGATTTTTCCGTTTTTTAGCGACTTTTTTTGCTTTTTCTGCTACTTTTAGTTGAGGCCTTTGATCATCATTATTTCTAATAATCGTCTCAAACGTTGTTATATCAGTGTTTAACTTGTACCCACAGCATTAAAAACATCTTTTAGATATAAGTAATGCCTCACAGGGCTATAATTTACTTTTATTAGTATTTTTTGACCTTTAAAGTCATATACGAGTCTCACGATTTACCGAGTTAGTTAACTTTATTTACAAACCCGTTTAACGGCACTCAAACATCACTCACCAAACTTCATGGTTTCCAATTAACACGTAAAAAAGCCCTGAACGACCAGCGTTCAAGGCTTTGGTGATCCTGTAGTTTTGATTTACTCGTAGTTCCCCTTAATCACGAAATAACTGCCGCGGATCGTTCCGGCCAGCTTCGACCGTTGCCGGGCGAACTTAAACTTGTCTACTAGTGGTGCGGGGATTGCCATTCCATCGGACAATTTCAACCCCACCGCCCGTTTGCCACCTTCAGCTAGCGTGTACATCACATTAATACTCAACCCATCAATATAAAAAATATAGGTCATTTTGATTCCTGCGACTTCAAACTGTGAAACTTCCAGTGGTTGGGCCGAAATACTGATTTGTTTTTCTTTCAGAATCTCAGCCACATAAGCCACAATATCAGGGTGCTCAGCCGCCGGTTCCGTCACAAAGGTGTGCTGATACTTATTCCAAAAATACCGGGCCTCATTAGCCCTTAAACCGGCCAGTGCGGGTGCAACTGGTGACTGGGTCAAGCCAACTTGATCAACAGTCTTAAAATCAACCGTATAACTCATCGCGACGCCTCCACTTACTTTTTGTAACGTCAGTATGTCATACCATTTCGACGTTGTAAAGGCCTTCTCAGTCGGCATTTAATTCGCTTTAACGATGACCACATCTTCATCAGCGTTCGCCACGATGTACGCCGCGGTGGAACCAATAATCATTCGTTCCACCCGATTCAGACCAGTCGCCCCGACAACGATCAGATCAGCATGCTCACGACGAGGGAGATTAACCGCTAATTCTTCTTTGGCACTACCGTAATAAACTAACGATGAAACACGCACACCGGCTTCTTGAGCCTGTTGGACACAACGATTAACAAATAGCTGCAGTTGCTGTTGCGATTCATTTACCATCTGCGGTGACAGCCGGTATAATGAGGCACGCCCCGTTGCCAAATTCGCAAATTTACCGTCATTTTGGACGGCGGCAATCAAAAGAGCTGCATCGCACCCCGCAGCTATGTCAATTGCCCGAGACAGGGCTAATTTAGCCTGTGATGAGCCATCCACGCCAACTAGAATCTTTTGATATCGTTTCATTGTCAGTTCCTCCTCATATCTAGTGATTGACCCCAGTCTATCAATTTTTTCGTGAAAACGCCACCAATACAAGATCAGGCGTTATGGTTTCACAGTCAAGGTTGAAGGTTCCCTGTTTGTTTTGATTCAGCGACTAAAATAAACACGTCAAAAAGAGACTGGGATTTTCCCAGTCTCTTCGTTTATTGCTATTTAATGCTTAGTTTTTAGCAGCAACACCGGCACGTTCGTCCAAGTAGCCTTCGATTTGTTCCAAAGACTTGCCACGAGTTTCGAACACACCTGAGTGAACGAACCAAATAGCCAGAACACACAATACCCCATAACCGATAAAGAGTTTCTCTGTTCCAAGTGCAGCCAATAATGTTGGGAAAGTCAATGAAACGATCATGTTAGCGCCCCAGTTGAACGTCCCACTTAAACCAACACCAAGTCCACGAATGTTCAATGGGAAGACTTCACCAATCATAACCCACATTACAGGGCCCCATGTTGCTGAGAAGAAGGCGATGTAAACCGTCAAGGCAATCGCAGCGATGTAGGCTGCGGTCATTGAGTTGTGTGAGTAGTGCATTGCAATCCCTAATGTGAATAGCGAAGCCGCCATCCCCAACGCACCGACAATCAGCATTGTCTTACGGTTAACTTTATCCATGATAACCACGGCAATCGCAGTCACGATCACGTTAAAGATCCCGATCCCAATGTGGGCTAACAGCGCTGCAGAAACCCCAAAACCAATATCAGTAAAGATCGTTGGTGCATAGTAAAGCACCGTGTTACATCCCATGACTTGTTGGAATACCGCTAAGCCAAGGCCAATAATTAATGCTGGACGAGCAACTTTAGAGAAGACATCTCCCCAGCCACCCATTTTAATTTTTGCTTTTTCTTCAATGTCAGTCAATTCGGCTTGGACTTGATCCGCATTCCGTAATTGCCCTAAGACACCACGAGCTTCGTCCACTTTACCAACCCGAACTAAGAAACGAGGACTTTCAGGTAAGAATAAACCACCAATAAACAGAATTGCGGCAGGTACTGTCGCAGCAGCTAACATGATCCGCCAGCCTGAATAGAGACCTGACCATGCGTAGTTAGTAACGTATGCTAAGAAAATCCCAGTCATGATCATCAATTGGTTCAAACTTGAAAGGGTCCCACGCATTTCAGCAGGTGCAACTTCTGACAGGTACATTGGTACCATCGTTGAAGCACCACCAACGGCGATCCCCAAAATAAACCGGAACAAAACTAATGACCAGAATCCCATGGCTAGCCCACAACCAAGTGCCCCAATAAAGAAGATCACGGCGGCGGTCAACACCATCTTTTTCCGACCAAACTTGTCACCCAGAGGTCCGATCACAATCGCACCAACCAGAGCACCTAACAAAACACCTGAAACAATCCAACCTTGTTGCCATGTCCCCAAATGCAATTGTTTTTGAATAAACAAGATCGCACCTGAGATAACACCTGTATCATAACCAAATAAGATTCCGCCTAACGCACCGAAGAAGTAGATAAATCCTCTAGATACTTTATGCATGATACAACTCCTCACTTTGCAATGTTTTTTTAGTTCAGCACAGTGACAGATAATTGAAATAATTGCTTAGTTTGTTTGTGTGCTCAACCAACTTACAAGAATCATTATAAAAGGGCTTACACTATTTTGCAAGCGTTTTCTAATAAATTTTTAACAACCGCTTTCTTTGTTTTGTTTACGGGCAAAGCGTGCTAAAATTGTCGTAACGGTTAAATATGGTTGAATAAACTTTTCTGGAGGCATTTATTAATGAACATTTCAAAAAAGGTATTTGGCGAACACGAAGGACAAACGGTTGATGAATACACATTAACAAACGACAACGGGATCAGTATTTCAGTACTGACCTTCGCTGGTCTGTGGCGTTCATACACTGATGGGAAGACCAACCTACTCTTGAGCGCTGACGACCTCGAAAACTACACAAACAATCCCTTCTTTGCTGGGCGGATCATTGGCCGGATTGGCGGTCGTCTTAAAGATGGTCAATTCTCATTAAACGGCAAGGATTACCAGGTTGACCAAAACGAAGGCAACAATAACTTACATGGTGGCGCAAATGGATTTGCTAACCAAGTTTGGGATGCTGAAACTAGCGAAGATGCTAACGGCGTTTCATTAAAGCTTAGCAAGACGTTCACAACGGCCATGGACCAGTTCCCAGGTAAAATGCCCACCACGGTTACCTACACACTAGCCAACGACAACTCGGTAACAATTGACTTTACCGCTACTAGTGATGAAGATACCCTCTTCAACCCAACGAGCCATGCTTATTGGAACTTAGGCGACGCGGATACAACGGATATCTTAGCCCACACATTCCAAGCAAACGCCGACTCACATCTTGAATTCGATAGCGAAAAGATTGCGACGGGTAACCTGCTCGACAATGCTGGAACCCCATTTGATTTCAGCCAACCAACGGTGTTCAAGGACGCCATTGACGGCATGCAAAACACCACTGAAAAAGGCTTTGACGACATTTTGGTTGTGAAGCCAAGTGCCGACACACCAGTCGCAACCCTTCGCGACCCGGCCAGTGGTCATTCACTGAAGGTTTACTCACAACGCAACGGGTTGGTCGTCTTTACCGCTAACTCATTTGACGATTCAATGACTTACAACCGTGGCGTTGGTCATCCTTGGGAAGCAGTCGCTCTGGAAGCCCAAACGCTGTCAGACACGCCACACCATCCAAACTTCGGTGATGTCACCCTTCCTGCTGGTGAAACAAAGTCATACCAAATTAAGTTCGAAGGTCAATTTTAACTAATTAAAAGTTCAAAAAAAGGAACTGCGATTTTAATCAATCACAGTTCCTTTTAATTTTACCTTTTTATCTGTACGACATTCTCTTGTCTAAGTACTTGGCCAAGAGTGATAGGGCATAACAAACAATAAAGTAAAGTACGGCCAACGCAATGAACATCGGGATGATGTAATTGGTGTTTTGTCCGTAAATAATTTGCGCATGATACATCATTTCTGGTAACACGATGATCGTAGCCAGTGACGTATCCTTCACAAGTGAAATAAACTGACTCACTAGTGCCGGAATCATATTCTTCATTGCCTGTGGCAAGATCACAATTCGCAGTCCTTGCCAGTAAGAAAGACCGTTAGAAAGCGCCCCTTCCATCTGACCGGAATCTACCGCCACAATCCCAGAACGCACAATTTCGGCAATCATCATTGATTCGAAAACCGTCATGGCGAGAATTGCAGCCTCAATAATGGCTGGCTTAAACCCTAAGTTCGGTAATCCAAAGTACGTAAAGAAGATAATCAGCAGCAATGGCAGGTTCCGAATTAAATCGATAATGAAACCGACGATTGCTGAAACGTACTTGATGTTGGCATACCGAATAATCCCTAAGATCGTCCCAAAAATATAACTTAAAATAATTGAAGCAACTGAAACTTCGACCGTTACCCATAGTCCTTGAAGCAGGTAGCGAATGTTGATCCATGAATACGCGTCAATAAAGTTTTGCATGGTTCACTACCTCCTTTAGGCTAATTTCTTTTCCAGATAACGCATGTAGTAACTCAACGGCATCGTGATGACGAGGTATAAAATCCCCACCACGAAGAACGTTGGCATGGTTTGCAACGTATTGTTAGCGATCATATTTCCCTGATACATCAGATCAAAACCAGCCACGAAGGCCAGTACCGATGAATTTTTAACTAGGTTAATAAATTGGTTGCCCAGTGGTGGAATGACAATCTTGAACGCCTGTGGCAATACCACGTAACGCATTGATTGCCAGAACGTCAGACCGTTGGACATGGCGCCTTCCATTTGACCAGGATCCACGGATTGAATCCCTGAACGAACCGTTTCGGCGATAAACGCTGACGTATAGATTGTCAGCCCAATCGTCCCAGCCGTAAACCCGTTAATTTTCGTGACGTACAAGGGAATCACAACGAAGAAGAACATGGTAATTACCAGCAGTGGAATATTCCGGAAAACTTCCACGTAGATATTACCAATCACGCGCATGATCTTGTTTGGCATGATTTCAAAGATCGCAAACAACGATCCAATAATCAGGCTAAAGAATAACGCGATGATACTACACAATAATGTTCGGCCAAGCCCTTCGAGCAGTAACGGCCACTGGGTCGCAAAAATGTGAATCATTAGCGTTTCATCTCCTCATAATTAAATCCTTGAACGTTCCCGAACCACTTCTTCAAGATGCGGTTGTAAGTCCCATTCTTTTCGAGTGTCGTCAGCGCCTTGTTCAACCGGTGACGGAACTTGTCTTGGCCTTTATTGACCGCAATTCCGTATGGTTCCTTCGTGAAGGAACCACCGACAACGGTGTAGCCCGGATTTTCAACGGACATCCCATATAAAATCCCGTTATCAGTCGTTAAGGCTTGTCCTTGTCCCGACTTCAACGCTGTCAATGCCTGAGCGTAATCGGAAAGCTGCAAGACTCTTGCTTTAGGTGCATACTTGGCAATATTTTCCACCGAGTTTGACCCCGTAACCCCGAGTACAACGGAACCAGACTTATCCAAATCCTTCACGCTCTTAATGGGACTGCCCTTTTTCACGAGGATGGCTTGCCCAGCGTTAAAGTACGAACGCGTGAAGTCGACTTGTTTAGCCCGGTCTGGTGTGATGGTCATTGTGGCCATGATTGCATCAATGTTCCCGTTCCGAAGTAGCGGCACCCGAGTTTGACTGGTTACCGGCACAAAGATCGCCTTCCCATTCTTACCCAGGATTTCTTTTGTCATCGCCTTAGCCAGATCAATTTCAAACCCTTCAACCTGGTTAGTTTTCACATTCATTAGTCCAAAGAGCTTCGTGTCGGCCTTTACACCCCAGGTAATCGTATTCGATTCCTTATCGGCCTGTAACACGTCTCGTTTAGATAGTGCTGAATTCGAACCACAAGATGTCATCAAGATCAACAACAGTGCGAGTGCAGAAAACAGCCCCATGAAGCGTGTCAATTTTTTCATGGCTGTTCCCTCCCCTATTTGTGCACAATAATCTTGCTTAAGAATTGACGAGCACGCTCGTTGCTTGGTTGACCATCAAAGAAGGTTTCCTTACTATCATCTTCCAAGATTTCACCGTCAGCCATGAAGATCACCCGATCGCCAACTTCACGGGCAAAGCCCATTTCATGGGTAACCACCAGCATGGTCATATCAGAATCGCGAGCAATATCTTTCATAACGTTCAACACATCATCGATCATTTCAGGATCCAATGCTGATGTTGGTTCATCAAATAACAGACACTTTGGCTTCATGGCCAAACTACGCGCGATCGCAATCCGTTGTTGCTGACCACCTGATAATTGACGTGGATAGCTATCAGCTTTATTAGCTAAGCCCACCTTATCTAATAACTTCATCGCAAATTCGCGATTTTCATCATCTGGGCGCTTCAAAACAATTTTGGGCGCCAGCATAATGTTTTCTAACACGGTCTTGTTGGCATACAAATTAAAGTGTTGGAATACCATTCCGACATTTTTACGGATCTTGTTGGGATCAGTTTTCTTATCAGCTAAGTCATAGCCGTTAACAATCAGCTGACCTTTTTGAATGGGTTCCAACCCATTAATTGTACGAATCAGGGTACTCTTACCAGAACCAGATGGTCCAATTAATACGACGGTTTCACCTGCTTCAACAGTTAGATTAATGTTCTTGAGTGCATGGAAATCGCCATAGTATTTTTGAACATCATGAAATTCGATCATTGACATACGAATATCCTCCAAATTTTCAAGATTATGTGAATATTAATTTAAGATTTCGTCTCTAATTTAATAAACATTAAGTTAAATTTTAGAACAATTTTAGAATCCCGTCAAAGCATTGCCCCTCTGTAAGCGGTTACTATCAAGAATTTATTCATAATCTTAAGCATTTAGCCCCTTTTTGATTCAGATAGTTAGGTACCTAAGTTACTACTAAAACTGAACACGTAAGCTCTTACCAATGTAACAATTAGCATTTAAATATTCGTTCTGTTCATTATCTTTTCTTAATCACAAAAAAATGACGCTACCGCGTCATCTTTTGATCTTATTCAGGTTGTTTCGTGGCCATATACGCTTTAAGGCGTTTCATCGCTTCACGTAATTGCGCCATCGATGACGCATAACTAATACGAATGTGGTTCTCGCCACCGGGGCCAAACGGCGTTCCCGCAGCGACTGCGACTTGATAATCGTACGCTAGATGGTGACAGAAACTGTCTTCGTCCTCATCGAGCCACGCCGGTAGTTCACAGAACAGGTAAAAGGCACCTTGGGGCTGCGAAACGCCAAAGCCCATGGCCTTCATTTGCTCGTAAACAAAACGCCCCCGCTTTTCATATTCCGCCCGCATTACTTGACCATCGTCAAATCCATTTTCAAAGGCTTCCTGTGCGGCGTCTTGTGCAACGTAAGTGGCCGTGGTAACTGAAAATTGATGCAGCTTGAAGATCTGTTGCACGATCGGTTCTGGCGCACAAATAATCCCGATCCGCCAGCCCGTCATGGCGTGTGACTTAGAAACCCCATTAATTAAAATCGTCTGTTCCGGCAGGTACTCGGCCACTGAGACATGGGAATCACCGTATGTGAGTTCACTGTAAATTTCATCTGAAATGACAAACACATCGTACTTCTTGAGCACGGCCGCAATGGCTTTCGTATCCTCGCGCCGATAGGTGATGCCGGTTGGATTAGAAGGAAAATTCAATACGACTGCTTTGACCTGATCCCCGTACTGCTGAATCGTTTCTTCTAGCCGTTTTGGTGTTAAAACATAGTCATCCGCCGACGTATCAATGAAGACTGGATCAGCTCCCTGCATCTGGGCAATTGGAATGTACATTGGCCAAATGGGGGTGGGAATAATTACCTTGTCGCCTTGATTAACAACCGCGCCAATCGCCACCGAAATGGCCTCAGTAGCGCCCACGGTCACGACAACGTTATCTGCCGTATAGTGTAGCTGATATTTTTTATCTAGGAAATTAGCGGCCGCCTGACGAAGTCCCGGCGTTCCGGCTGATTGCGGGTAGTGTGAGTGATTCGCTCGGATACTTCTAATTGCGGCTTCCTTAATATGCTCAGGCGTATCAAAATCTGGTTCGCCTAACGTTAACTTAATAATCCCGGGAATTTCAGAAACTTCTTGGTCGAACGCCCGAATTTTGGAAGGTGAAACATCCTTTAAACCCGATCGCATTCGGCCCACTAATCGCTGTATCTTATCACTCATATACAATCCCTCAATCCTTTATTAAAATTAGATTAGACTATAATATATCAACATCTCATCATAAAATCAATTTTAGTTTGTGGGTTTAGTCTTGTAGGCCACCTTAACATTCAGTTCATATGGTTCCTCAGAAACCAGCGTTGCGTCCGAGCGACCGGCGATCTTCACGGGTCCCCCACTTATAAAGACGTTCGCTAAATATAACTGATAATTTTTTCGTGCCGTCGTCACTTCGGTCAAACCGACACTCGTAATATGACCCACGGCCAACCGTTCCATCTGGTTCAGCCCAATGTAAATTTCTAGTCGTGCACCGGTGGGTACCAATTCGAAATAGGGGATCGGTTGGTCTGGTCGTAATGCTGGCACCGGCTCACCAGTTTCCCGGTTTTGCCGAATAATCTGGCGTTCGTCTAAGGCCCCGTAATCGTCTAGCAATACCTGTGCGTCAATGAGCTGCTTCACAACCCGCTTCAGGTTGGCCCGTTCATGTTCATTAACCGCAACGTTCGCCGGCAAGATTTGATCGTTGGTAAACAACCCGTTTGCTGGGATAATGGGTGCGGCCGATGTTGCTTGATCCTTTTTCAAATCTTCCTTGCGGGGGCCTCCCATTAATTTTTCAATCTTCGGAGAAATATCAAACTTCGTCGTCTTTGCGGTGAAGTAATACAACACGTTCAATACTGAAAAATACAAAAGGAGTACAAAGACCAATAGGTAGAGCACTCCGCGCAGCCAAACGCCGTTATGCAGCAACCGGACGGCAACGTAGATTAAATACCACTGGCCAACAAACCCAATCGCCGTGTAAATGCGATTTTTTAACTTCACGTTGAGGTTAAAGTACCCCAAACCGTGATTAATCATGTCTAAAATACTGAGCATGTTCGTTTTCTCCTTTACTGATTAACTATTGGTCGTTGCGTTAGTCGTCGTGCCCGTGGTATTTCCAGTGGTTCCTGTATCACCAGTGGTGGTATCAGTATTGCCGGTTGTGGTCGTATCATCGGTCGTGTTGTTGGTTGTTCCCGTTCCAGTGTCCGTGGTACCGGTTGTCCCCGTTGACTTCGTTGCGTCTGTGCCGGTCGTCGTGCCCGTATCCGTTTTAGCAGACGAACTCGTCTCCGTCGTCTTGGCGGAACTAGCCTTGGTATCATCAGAAGACTCAGAGCTCGCGTCATCAACGCTCGGCTTGCTCTCCGAGCTGGCGGTATCGGAACTAGCTTTACTCTCATCCGACGCTGACGTGGAAGTCGTGCTCGATGACGTCTTAGTCACCGTTGCCCCTTCACTCGTATTCGTTGCCTTGTTCACAACAACGTTGGTTGCCCCTAACGCTAACACAATGGAAACAATGGCAAATGGTGTAATAAATGGTGGTGTGCGATAGGCCATAATTCATTTCTCCCCTTAGTTTCTGCTTACCTTTTTATCAGTCTTGAGTATACTACTTTCACCGGTCGAGTTTGTTAAGATTTCGCGAAGCTTTTTCAATCTTTCAGTCACTTTCATCGGTGACAAAAAAAGTGACGCATCGCTTTCCACGCCAGGAATTCGATTTGTCACTTATCACTATTTTGAGCTGCACGACACTGCGCACATAGGCCCACCAGTTCAAACCGATGACCGGTAATTTGCGCCCCCGGTAATTGACTCTCAAAAAAGGCCATATCGATGGGACACATTTGAATTTCGGTAACACGCCCACAATTCTGACAAACAAAGTGGTGGTGATGCTGATTTTCATAATCACACTGATACTTGACTTGCATCTGATCGTTTTCCACGTGGGTCTCCACAATGCCGATCTCTTCGAATTCCTTGAGGTTGCGATAAATCGTATTATGACTCATCCCCGGGAAAAGCTGCCGCAAGTAAGCATCTATCTTGGTGATTTCAACGTAGCGATCACGATGCTGTGCTAAAAACTCAATGAGTGACCGCCGCTGCTTCGTTACTTTATAGTGGTTATCTTGTAAAATTGTTAGCGCCTGAGTTGTCTTTGTTTCCATGTCAACGCCCCATCTATCGTCTGAATGTCTTCTCTACCCGTCATATTACCATAGTCACCACGAGAACCAAAGTAAAGTGTGTTCCTTTATTGGAGCGTCTGAACCAACTCGTCCAACTGTTGCTGCGTGTGTTCCCATTCGTCGTTAGTAATGACTTGGGCCGTCGCCGTCAATTCGTCCGGCAGGGTCAGATCACGATGGTACTCCGCACTCGCAATGCGCTGCTTAACCGCAGTTTTAAGGTCGCCACGTTTCGCAAGTCGTTTAACTAACGCATGCTGCTTGGTGACGGTCAGAAAAATAACCACTGCTTGTTCCCCCAACCGTTCGTGATACGTCTGCGCGCCCTTGGTATCAAGCACAATCGTTGCCATATCATGATCCTGCCACGCCTTTTGTAACCCTTCATACGAGGACCCATATAAATGATGATCGTATTCAACACGCTCAAGGAGGTGGAGCTGGCCCATCGACTGCCGGGTCTCAAAATAATAATCCCGGCCATCAACTTCACCGCGGCGGGGTCGGCGCGTGGTATGGGTGACGACGCGTGGAATTTGGAAATGTTCACTTAAATAGTTACTGACCGTCGTTTTGCCGGAACCAGCCGCTCCGGTAATGACTAATACATGCTTCATCAAACTTCTTCCTATTCTAATTAAATTACTTGGTTGTTAGATATGTATTCACATCATCTAATAATTGCTTCAAGTTGTCGTACGTTAACCGATTTCGAGCAGTCTCATAGTCAAACCAACCCGCATTTTTGATTTCAATCGCTTGTAACGTTAAATCCGTTGCTTGCTCGAGTTTTGCGGTATACAACGTCATTTTCTTGTGGTTGCCGTTGGGCAAATCGTATTCCGTCGTCACGTGAAACTGATCGTTAATGGTTAAATCAAGCTGCGTTTCTTCCCTAATTTCACGGTGTGCGGTCTGCAATAAATCTTCTCCCACCTCAACGTGGCCCTTCGGAAAGCCCCAAAAGTTACCTTTGTTCATGCTTTGCAACAACAAATACTCAATTTTTTGATCAACGATTCGATAAACAACCGCGCCACTTGTCACTTCAATTTTCATTTATTCACAATTCCTCCCACATTTCACAGATTAGTCGAATTTTAATTGACTTTTAATCTTAACCAACGGTATGATATTCCCTAGTTTAAAATGCTATTATTCATTATACCAAAGGTGGTTTATTTATGTTTTCTAATTTATTCCGAAAGGAAAGTCTTGACCGTTATCTTGAGCGGGATAACCGCTTCGTCAAAACACTATCGGCCTTCGATCTGATGGCCCTCGGAATTGGGGCCGTCATCGGCACCGGTATTTTTATTTTACCAGGAACTGTCGCCGCAACAACCAGTGGCCCAGGAATTATTTTATCATTTTTAGGGTCCGCCGTCGTGTGTGCGTTAGCAGCCATGTGTTATGCCGAATTTGCTTCCGCCATGCCCATCGCCGGAAGTGCCTATTCTTACGGGAACGTCGTTATGGGCGAAATTATTGGCTGGATTTTAGGTTGGGCCTTAATTCTTGAATACATGCTCGCCGTAGCGGCCGTTTCAACCGGCTGGGCAGCCTACTTCGATTCGTTCATCGAGGGCTTTGGTCTCCACGTTCCAAAGGCCATTTCCGGCCCCTTTGATCCCGCCCATGGCACTTATTTCAATTTAGTCGCCATTATCATCGTCCTCTTGATCTCATTTTTGCTCTCACGAGGCATGACCACGTCCATGCGAATTAATAATTGGGCCGTGATCATTAAAATTGCTATTATCATTATTTTCGTCATCGTTGGCGCCTTTTACGTCAAACCAAGTAACTGGCACCCATTCTTACCTTACAAGGCTTCTGGGGTCATGCAAGGAGCCGCACTCGTCTTCTTCGCCTACCTCGGATTTGATGCCGTTTCATCATCAGCCGCCGAAGTTAAGAACGCCAAGAAGAATATGCCAATCGGGATTATCGGGACCTTGATCGTCGCCACCGTCTTATACATGGCGGTTTCCATCGTCTTAACTGGGATTGTGAAATACACCAAGTTAGACGTGGCCAATCCCGTCTCCTTTGCCCTTCAGTTGGTTCATCAAGATTGGGCCGCAGGCCTGATTTCCATTGGTGCTTTGATTGGGATGTTCACCATGATGGTCACCATGATTTACTCTAGTTCTCGTTTAGTTTACTCAATTGGTCGGGACGGCTTGTTACCCAGCTTCCTTGATAAAATCAGTGACAAGCACAAGATCCCAGTTAACGCGCTCATCACCGTTACCATCATCATTGCTATCATGGGCGGCTTGGTGCCACTAGACCAGCTCACTAGCTTGGTTAACATCGGTACGCTGCTTGCCTTTACGTTCGTCTCATTTGGTGTCATTCCCCTGCGTCATCGTAAGGACATCAAAAACGAAGGCGGCTTCAAGGTTCCCTGGTACCCCGTCTTACCAGTTCTTTCAGGAATCGCCTGCTTGGTTATGCTAACGCAATTACAATTAGAAACTTGGATTGGCGCCGGTGTCTGGTTCTTGATCGGTATTATTCTCTACTTTAGCTACGGCTATTCACACAGTAAGCTTAGTCATAAAGACTAACATAAAAAATGCGCATTTTCCTGATGAGGAGAATGCGCATTTTTCTATTCAACTTTTTTAAAGTAGTGTTTGAGCATTAGTGGTGCGATCAAGGTACTCAGAACAATCACGATCACCATATCGGAATATTGATTTCCCGTTAGGATCTTGGCTGATAACCCGATTTGCGCAATGATCAAAGCCATTTCGCCCCGTGAGATCATCCCGGCCCCCACTGCTAACCCGGAGTGCCAGCTGAAGCCAGTTAATTTAGCCCCGATTGCCCCACCATAGAGCTTCGTGACCACTGCCAAGATTGTCAGAACCACAATTAAAATCCATTGATCTTTCAGGCTGGCAAAGGTCATTTCTAATCCGATACTTACAAAGAAGATCGGAATGAAAAAGGCGTAACCAATCGGTGTGACCGTGTTTTCGATTTCCCGACTGACACCCGTCTGGCCAATCGCGATTCCCGCAAAGAAGGCCCCGACAACCGCACTTAACCCAACCAAATCTGCAACGTAAGCCATCGCTAAACAAATTGAAATCGATAAAACGGTTGGTGCTGAGTTAACCTTCATGAGGTTGCCAAGCCGCATAACCCATGGTGCGAGCCACTTCACAAACAGGTACACCGCCACAAAGTAAATCAGCTGAATCAGTAAACTCCATTGGAGCGGCAATTGATGCCCGCTACCGCCATCATGAGTGAGGGTCACAAAAACACTCAAAATTAATACGGCTAAAATGTCATCCACCACGGCGGCCCCTAAAATGGTTGTCCCTTCCTTGCCGTTAAGCCGCTTCATTTCTTGTAGAACTTCCACGGTAATGGAAACAGATGTGGCGGCAAACGTAATCGCCAAAAAGGCCGCGTGTTCTGTCGACAAGTGCGCAATCTTTCCTGCCAGCATAAAGACCACCATGGGAACAACGACCCCACAGACGGCAACGCTCAACGACGGTGTCAAATACCGGCGTAGCAACTGCAGGTCACTTTCCAACCCCGCCATAAACATCAGGATGATCACCCCAATTTCGGCGATAAAGGAAATAATTTCCGTCGGATGCACGAGATTTAACACTGCTGGTCCGAATAATACCCCTACCAGAATTTGTCCAATCACAGCTGGTACCTGAATGCGCTGTGCGAGGGTTCCCACCACCGCCGTGCAAATCAGTAACATCGCAATAATTCCTAATTCAGTCATGATCGTCCTCAACTTTCGTGTTGGCCTACTTCTTAAACATCTTAAACTCTAAAAATAAATCGTTATAATCGCCAATCGTTTTTAACGGTAAGTCCTTGTAGACCTGCAAGTGAGTCACCGTTTCACGACTCGGATAAAATTGGGCATCATTTCTAACGCTGGCCGGTAAATCTTTCATGGCCGCCTTATTAGGGGTTGAGTACCCAATGTATTCAGCATTTTGTGCAGCGTTTTTTGGTTCCAACATAAAGTTCAAAAAGGCATAGGCGGCCTTGCGGTGCTTGGCCGTCTTTGGAATGACCCAGTTGTCAAACCACATGTTGCTTCCTTCACTTGGCACAACGTAGTGTAAATGAGTGTTGTTAGCCATCATTTCCGCTGCCTCACCCGAATAAGTGACCGCAACTGCCGCCTCATCTTGTTCCATGTACATCTTGATTTCATCAGCAACAACCGCTTTGGTGTTCGGCGCTAACTGGTCCAAGCGCTTGGCGGCCTGATCCAACTGCGTCTTGTTCGTGGTATTAACCGAATAGCCTAGTGGAATCAGCGCAATCGCGAGCATGTCACGCGCACTATCAGTCAGCATGATCTGGTTCTTAAACTGCGGGTTCCATAGCTGTGACCAGTGCTGAACCTGACTCGCTTTAACCATCTGATCATTATAAACAATTCCTAATGTCCCCCAAAAATAGGGTACCGAATAATCATTACCGGGGTCAAATGTTAAGTTCATAAAACGCTGATCAATATTTTTTAACAGTGGTAACCGACGCTTGTCGAGCTTCACTAACAGGTGGGCTTTACGCATGCGTTGGACCGTGTAATCACTCGGTACCGCCAAATCATAGCTCGTCCCCCCCTGCTTGATTTTGGTCAACATCGCCTCGTTGCTATCAAACGTTTCATACACGACGTGGTAGCCCGTTTGATGTTCAAACTTTTTAATTAATGCGGGGTCAATATAATCGCCCCAGTTATAGATATTGAGAACCCTTTGTCCGTCAGCACTGGTTTTGGCATTCAATTCGTGGTTGATTCCAAAGAGGACACCACAAAAAATCAGAATGGCAGTAATGATGAGCGTCAATTTTTTCATGCGTCATCCACCTCCTGACTCGCCTTCGCACGGTGAATTTTTTTCTTTTCATTGTACCGGTTTAACAGGTAATACCCACCCACCAACAACAATGATACGAGGAACATCAACGTCGATAAGGCATTGACTTCCAGATCAATTCCCTGCCGTGCGCGCGAATAGATCTCGACGGATAACGTCGAAAAGCCGTTTCCAGTCACGAAAAAAGTGACCGCAAAGTCATCCAGTGAATACGTGAACGCCATGAAATACCCCGCAAAAATCCCGGGGGTAATCGCCGGCAGAATCACACGCGTCAACGTTTGCCACTTGGTTGCCCCCAAATCATAGGCCGCATCAATCATCGTTTGCGACATATCCTTGATTTTGGGCAGGACCATGAGCACCACAATGGGCACCGAAAAGGCAATGTGACTGAGGAGGACCGAACCAAATCCCAGCTTGACGCCCAGAAAGGTAAAGAAGATTAAAAAACTGGCCCCAATAATAACATCCGGCGAAACCATCAAGACATTATTTAATGACAGAATACCATTTTGGAGACTCCGCTTTTTGAGTTGATCAATACCGAGCGCACCGAACGTCCCAATGATCGTCGCTAGCAGTGCCGACAATACCGCAATAATCACGGTATTAAGCACAATACTGATCATGCGCGTGTCCGCAAACAGCGTGAGGTAGTGCCGCCATGAGAACCCCGTGATGCGATCCATCGTATCACCGGCATTGAATGAGTAAATAATCAGATAAATAATCGGTAAGTAGAGCACGATAAAGACCAGTAACAGGTAGAGGTTGCTCCATCGAATTGGGTGATCACGTTTCATCGAATCTGCCCCCCTTTGTTCTTACGATCCCGGGTCAAAAACATCACCACAAACATGGCTAGAATCAAGATCACCCCAATTGTCGACCCCATCCCCCAGTTCTGAGTCACCAAGAAGTGTTCCTCGATGGCCGTCCCCAGCGTAATCACACGATTGCCCCCGATCAGACGGGTAATCATGAAGAGGGAAAGTGATGGAATGAATACGGCCTGGACACCGGCCTTAACGCCCGGCATGGTCAGCGGAAAAATCACCCGTCGAAATGTCTGCCACGCACTGGCGCCTAAATCACGACTAGCATTCACCAGAGATGGATTTAATTCATCGAGGGCGTTAAAAATGGGCAGAATCATGAACGGAATTTCGATGTAGGTGGCCACAAAAATAAAGCTCGCGTCCGTAAACAAAATCTGATGACTCCCCAGACCGACAAATCGGAGAAAATCATTGATCGAGCCGTTTTGACTAAATAATCCAATGAACGCATAGGTTTTCAATAGGAGGTTAATCCACGTTGGCAGGATAATTAGCAGTAACCATAATTGTTTGTTCTTTAAATGGTTAATCAGGTAGGCCGTTGGGTAGCTCACTAAAAGTGCCAGTACCGTGATGATGAAGGCGTACCAAATCGAGTTAACCGTCATCTTGAGGTAGACGCCCGACGACAAGTACTGCTCGTAGTTACCAAACGTGAAATGGCCTGTGATACTAAAAAACGACTGGTATAGGATCAACGCCATGGGGGCGATCACAAAGAGGGCAATCCACAAAAAATAGGGCGTGAGGTAGGCTGTTTTGCTTTTCATTGTTCGCCCTCCCTATTCGTAGCGTTCCAAGCGCGCATCGAAGGTCGCTTCGTCTTCACCGTAACGCATGACATGAATATCTTCCGGATCAAAAGCGAGACCGACTAACTGGCCGACCGTGGTTTTGTGAATCGAATTAATCTTCCATTCATTATCGTTAACATCATGGGCGGTAATTTGGTAGTCAACGCCCCGGAACAGCTGCGTATCGACCGTAACGTTGACCTGCCCCGTATTAGCGGCGGTAATATCCAAATCTTCTGGGCGAATCACAACTTCGACGGGTTCGTTTTGCTTCATCCCCGCATCAACGCAGTCAAACTCGTGTCCGTCAAAACTCACCACGTAATCGGCTTTCATTTTGCCGGGAATAATATTGCTTTCACCAATGAAATCCGCAACAAAGTGGTTGATCGGTTCATCATAAATATCAACCGGCGTCCCGCTTTGGAGAATCTTGCCGGCATTCATGACAAAAATTTGATCACTCATTGCTAAGGCTTCCTCTTGATCGTGGGTCACAAAAATAAAGGTAATGCCTAAACGCCGCTGTAACGAGCGTAGTTCACTTTGCATTTCCTTACGTAGCTTATGATCCAATGCGGATAGCGGTTCATCTAGGAGGAGCACCTTAGGCTCATTGGCAATCGCTCTAGCAATGGCGACCCGTTGTTTTTGACCACCGGACAGTTCAGAAATTTCTCGATTACCATATCCGCTGAGTTGAACCAGTCGCAGGGCTTCTTCCACCTTCTGTGCAATCTGCCCCTTGGCCACCTTTTTAATCTCCAACCCAAACGCTACGTTTTGCGCGACATTTAGATGTGGAAACAGCGCGTAATCTTGAAAGACCGTGTTAACCTGGCGCCGATTGGCCGGTAAGTCATTCACCCGTTGGCCTTCGAACAAGATGTCACCCGCAGTCGGTTGTAAAAATCCCGCAATCATTCGCAAAATCGTGGTTTTACCACATCCTGACGGGCCCAATAAGGTATAAAATTTTCCCGCCTCGATTTCGAAATCAATTTGCTTCAATACTTGTGTTTCGTCGTAGCTCTTGCTAATGTGACGAAATTCAATAACGTTTCCAGCCAATCCCAAACCTTCTTTACGTTTTTCTCTAGTTGACACATGATTATCATCATTAAACCATTATCATAACTTATGTTAAACTAATCCTTAACCATTATACGGAATTGAATAGTATCCGTGAACTAAAATCTTTTCTGTCCGCAAAAAATTGAGAGGCCCGCTATGAAAAATAACCAATTTGCAATTCAACCCGTTTCTACCCATCAAAAAATCGCTGAACTCACCCAGCTCGGATTTCTCGACGATCAGACCGACCAATTGACCGCTACCGAATTATGGTACCACTTTCTCCGCCATACCATGCTTGAGAACCCCAGTGAAGCCGGTTGGCATGCCTTTTTGACACAAACCTTAGCCACGAGTGACTTAACGCTGGCCGAATGCCGTGCCCAGCAGCGCCCCGTGTCGCGTCATATGTTTCAACTCGTTGCCTTGCAACTACTCGCATTTGAAGTCGATGTCGATTACGATCCCGCCCATCCAGACGTGGCATGGCGTACCATTCAGCTCCCCGCCCTCGAGCATGCGCTGGATCAGCCAGCGGCCATCATCGATGCCTGGTACCTGCTCTTGTGCACCCACACCAAAAACGGGCAATCATTTATCGATGCGCTCACTAGCCGCGGTTTTTTAGTCCCCCTGTATCAGCTCCCCGCCACCCAAAAACCACTGTTCTTTAATGGTAAGGCCCTTGCCGTTTTCGATCCCACCCAGTTAATCAACGAGGTGGTCTACGTTGAAACTGACTTGGACACCGACTCAGACGGACAACGCGACCTCATCAAAGTCGAGATTACGCGGCCTGCTGAAACAAATGACGGTCTCCAAATCCCCGCCGTTTACACCGCTAGTCCTTACAATCAGGGAACTAACGATGCTTGGGGCGAAAAAATGACCCACTCGGTGGCCACCAAACTGACGCATAAAGATCCCCAGCAACAGCCCGATATTCCCGCCTTTCCCACACCGACGAGTCACCGGTCAACGCAGGGTGAAACCACTACTGCTGAGGAAACCGTGCACCATCAGGCCACGTACACATTGAATAACTACCTCGCCGTACGGGGCTTTGCGATCATCTATAGTGCGGGCATTGGTACTAAAGATTCAGACGGGTTCCAAACCTGTGGTTCCCCTGAACAAACACTGGCGACAATCGCCGTCATTGAATGGCTAAACGGTCAGCGGCGGGCGTTCACCAACCGGACCGATCAAATTGAGATCTCTGCTTGGTGGTGCAGTGGTAACGTTGCTATGACCGGTCGGAGCTACCTTGGCACCCTGGCAACCGCGGCGGCCACCACCGGTGTGACTGGTCTCAAAACCATTATCAGTGAAGCAGCCATCTCAAGTTGGTACGACTACTACCGGGAAAACGGGCTTGTCATGGCCCCCGGTGGCTTTCCCGGTGAAGACGCCGACGTCCTGGCGGCAGAGACCTTTAGTCGAACCAAAAACGCGGGGGATTATCACCACGTTCAGGCCGCGTTCAACGACTACCTCCAGCAAATGGCCCGCGCCATGGATCGCGCCACCGGTAACTACAATGACTTCTGGCGGCAGCGAAATTACCGGCCCAACATTAAGAACATTCAGGCCGATATTATGATGGTCCATGGTCTCAATGATTGGAACGTAAAACTTAATCAGGTTAAGAGTCTCTGGGATGGCCTAGCCGACCTGCCCGTTGCTCGTAAACTCGTACTGCATCAGGGCCAGCATATTTACATCAACGCCTTTCGTTCAATTGACTTTACCGACATTGTTAATCTTTGGCTTTCAAACAAACTGTGGCAGGTTGATAACCACGCCAACGACGTGCTACCAGATTTAATTGCCCAAGATAACGTGGTTCCTGAAACATGGACCAGTACTGATCAGTGGGAACAACCGGGGCACGCCCGTCAATGGCAACTAACCACTGACGGTCTCCGTGAACGCGCCGTGGCAACAACTGACTCAGTCACCTTTAACGATCAGTTGCCAGTCGACCAATTTCAAACGTTCTCCCGGCAACCTACAGTTTGGCAAACGGCACTCGTAACCACTAATAACGCCTTTAGCTGTCAGTTTAAAACACCCCAGTTCAAGGATGATCTTCTCCTTCAGGGGACCCCCGAACTGACGGTTTCACTAACCGTTTCCGTCGATCACGGCATGCTCAGTGCCCAGCTAGTCGACTATGGTACGGCTCGACGCTTCAACGTTTCTCCAACCATGCTCAATCGGCAGGGATTGGAATTAGGTTATCACTGGCAAAAAGACGACCTGCGAGAATTTACCCTCGCCGATCGTCCTAGTGATTACCATGTGATTTCATTTGGTCATATTAATTTACAAAACCGGCATAGTAGCGCACAAATTGATGCACTGGCGGCCGGTCAACGCGTCGCTTTAACCTTGAAGTTGCAGCCCATCTTTCACCACCTCGCCGCCGGTCACCGCTTAGGACTGGTACTATTCAGCACCGACTTTGGCATGACCGTTCGTGGTAACGAGGCCATTACGTACCGGATTGAGTTAGGTGAGAGCCACCTTGTCATTCCTACCGTTCGTTAACGTGAAAGGGTAACTTAACCTTGGCTAGTAAAATGTTGGCGACCATTGCGGCCAGCACGGCCTTAATCGCACCAGGAATTAAGAACGGAATTAGGCCACTAGCAGCGGCCGCCATCAGGGATAGGTGATTGAAAGCCATCAACCACAGGCTCCCAATAATCAGCTGTGCGAGGCCCCCGACGAAGTTTCCAAAGACAAGATAACCAAACGTCGGCCGGCGCCGGCAGGCAATGATTAGCCATGCTTGAATAAAGAAGCCCCAGATAAAGCCCCCCAGTGGGCCGAATAAAACGCCCACGCCAGCACCAGCGCTCGCATAAACCGGTAACCCGATTAAACCAAGCAAGACGTAGACGATCAAACTTTTATTGGCTAACCGATAACTCGTAATAGAGGCGAGGACCCCCACCGCCAACGTCTGCCCCGTTAAGGGTACCAGCGGTAATGGAATTGTCAGTTGTGCGCTAATCGCGAGAAAAATTGCGAGTTCTGCGGCAAATAAATTTTCTTTTAATCGTGACTTACCCACGATAACCACCATCCTTTAAATTTAACTTAGTAATCTCACCGGCGCCCACCATTTGGCGGCCGGTTTTTGTTTGCAGTTGTAAGGCCCCATCATCATCGATGGTTTGCACCACGCCATCCAGTTCGCGTTTCCCAATCCGCACCTGTACACGTTGCCCGATGACAAAGCAGCGGCGACGGTACTCATCCATAATGGCGTGGTGATCTTCATTCTTAAGTAGGGCCGTGACCGCTTGAATCACATTCACAACCGTCTTATTACGATCCAGCTGGGTCAATGACGTCAACGCTCCCACCTTGCGCCGCAATTCTGCCGGAACCACGTCGCTCGGCGCGATATTGATGCCAATGCCCACAATCACACTCGAAATCGTCCCGGATTCGACATCCGCAATTGCCTCTGACAAAATGCCAGCGACTTTATGTTCGTTAACCACCAGATCGTTGACCCACTTAATTTGCACATCAACATCATATTGTTGTTCGATCGCGTTAGCTGCCGCCACGGCGACCCCCGTCGTCAGTTTACCGGGGTTGAGTTGCCGTTCCCCGATCGGCAGTAAAAAGCTCATGTAGATTCCCGTTTGACTCGGTGAATAAAAGTGACGACCAAACCGGCCGTACCCAGTGGTTTGTTCGTTCGCCACCACAACGGTGGGCGTCATTTGGGGCTGGGCGGCTAACTGCTTGGCCCGAATGTTCGTCGAATCAATCTGATCGTGCACCTCCAATGTCCATTCGGGGGCAATTTGCTGTGCGATCACGGTCTGGCTGAGCGTCGCGTTCGGGGTATACAAGTACCCCTTCCCCGTTTGACTATCAATCTGATAGTGGTGCTCTTGCAATTGCTTGATTGCCTTCCACACCGCCGTTCGTGAAACGGCCAGCGTCGTCACGATCTCCTTGCTACTCACCCACTGCCCCTCATGCTGGGCTAAATAATCCAACACCGTCTGTTTTGTATCCATGCCGCACTCCTTGTTAACCTTATTTTTAATACAGGTTAACAGAAGAAGTTTTATTTGGCAACCCCTATTCAATTGAGCTACACTATAAGCAACTAATTTTTAGAAAATGGGTGAAGTAATGAAACAAGGAACGACAATTTTGACACTCGATAACGGCTACCATTTATGGACACGCACGCAGGGAACTGGTGCCATCCATCTGCTCTGCTTGCATGGGGGCCCCGGTGGAACCCACGAATACTGGGAGAACTTTGCTGAAGAACTCAAGAAGCAGGGGCTCGATGTCACGGTTCACATGTATGACCAACTCGGATCATTTTACTCAGACCAACCCGACTACTCCGATCCTGAAATCGCTAAGAAATACCTGACTTACGACTACTTCCTGGACGAAGTCGAAGAAGTTCGCCAAAAGATGGGACTCGACAACTTCTACCTGATCGGCCAAAGTTGGGGCGGCGCTTTAGTCCAAATGTATGCGTTGAAGTACGGTCAACACTTGAAGGGCGCCATTATTTCATCAATGGTCGACAACATCGACGAATACGTCACTAACATCAATCACGTGCGCGAAACAGCACTTCCCGCTGACGCCGTGGCCTTTATGAAGCAGTGCGAGGCCAACAACGATTATGATAACGATCGTTACCAAAAATACGTCGACGTGCTAAACGAAGGCTATGTTGATCGTAAGCAACCCGCTGCGATTTCTCATTTGGTCAGCACCATGGCCACTCCCGTTTACAACGCTTTCCAAGGCGACAACGAATTCGTGATCACGGGTAAATTAAAGGAATGGGATGTGCGTGACCAGATCCATAACATCACAATGCCAACCCTAATCACGTTCGGGGAACATGAAACCATGCCAATTGCCACTGCTAAGCGGATGGCTGATCAGATTCCACACGCTCGGTTGGCCACCACTCCCAATGGGGGCCACCACCACATGATCGATAACGCTCCCGTTTACTTCAAGCATCTGGCTGATTTCCTACGGGACGTCGAAACTGACAACTTCAACGACTAACACAAGGAGTGCATATGCTGAAAAACTTTATTTTCGATATTGATGGCACACTGATTGATACGATTGAGATGTACATGCCCGCACTTCAGGTGACCCTGGAAAAGCACGGTTATCATCGTGACTACCACGACCTCACCAAGCTCTTCGGCATCACCGCTCTGGATGCACTCCGGGGTGCCGGGGTGGCCGAAGCCGACCTCCAACCAATCTTCAAGGAATGGTTTGATTTGGCCTATCAAAATACGGCGCAGGTTAAAGTTTTTCCAGAAATTGAAGATGTACTTTCACAGTTAGCCACTCATCCAGAGATTAACCTCGTGGTCGCCACTTCGAAAACCACCGATGAGTACCGCAACGAGTTTGCGAAAAACTTTGCCATCGCTAAGTACTTCGACCACTACGTCACGGCCGATGATACAAAAAAGCACAAACCAGATCCGGATCCGGTACTGGCTGGGATTGCTAAAGTCAACGGCGTGGCGGCAGAGTCGATCTACATCGGCGATACCATCAACGACTTAAAAGCAGCCACGGCGGCTGGCGCCCATTTTGGTGCCGCTCTCTGGGGTTCTGCCCAACCCGAAAACTTAGTTGACGCAGAATTTTCATTACAAACACCGTCGGACTTGCTGAAATTAATCTAACTACACAAAAACTTTCTCGTCTTTTCTGAGAAGGTTTTTTATTTTGCAAAAAAATTTTTTATCATCATTGTCAACCTAATCAAAGTTACGGGTTAACAGTGCTTTGACCACTTTTAGCGTCTTTGAGTTATATATTCTAAGCTTGTATTCCATTTTTCATTGTATTATGATCATCCCCACACTTATAAATCACACTCTCAGAAAGGGATGTCATGCCAGATGACCAATAGTCAAAATATCAGTACAACCTCAATATATTTAAATTTAGCTCGTAAAATTGCAATCCTTGATAATAATCAAAAATACTTTAATAACGGTTTTGACTTACTTAATAGTCAGGAAATGGAACTTGTCGTCACGCAATTTTTAAACTCTGAAGAAAACCAAATTTCGTCCATCCAGCAACTAGATGCACAAACCTACATTACCATGATCAAACAGGTTTTAACTGACCAGTCCGTTAATGCCACTTCGATTACAAGCACCACGTTGCTAGCAAGCATTGAACAATTCTATTCGTTTTATCGATCATTTTTGCGTGTTTCTGTCATCAATGCTGCTTCAAATCAAGTAGTAGCCAGTGAGTTTTTAACTGTTGATGATCGGTTTAATGATTTAGTTCGGACACTCTATCGAAATGTGGAAGAAAAATTACAAAACTCTAGTAATCATATCTATCGTCAAGTAAACGCCGGCACCAACGCTAGTATTATGACTAGAACTGTTCAATGGGATACACCTAAAGCGTACTCATCACTTATTTCAATTCCATTTTTAGATAAAATTATGCTTTGTCCTCCGTTGATGATGCACACACAAAGTAACAAACGAAAGGGACTTTTTACGGCCGTCGATTATAATCCAATCACGCATTTTTCAGAAGCTTCTGAGGACTGGTATTGTTATCCCGCTAAAGTAGGCGAAAGCTTAGCTTTTATCTACTTTCATAAAGATTACCTTGTTAACGGTCTCAGTCTTGCCAATTTATTTGAGCTTGCACAACCACAGGATATTCAAGATCACAAACCCGATTTAATCTTGCTATTTGGACTATCCAAAACGGAAGGCCAAGTCAGCCATTACCATCATGATCTCCAAAATGATATCTGGGTTGGTGAAGTGCCCTACAATGATCAAACAACGTATTTTGGGTACATGAAAAAAATGTGTTTAACATTACATAACCTCCACATGATTGACCAACATCGCTTACCAATTCATGGATCAATGGTTCAAATCCAGTTTACTAATGGTAAAACAAAAACAGTTGTCTTCTTTGGCGATTCAGGTGCTGGTAAGTCAGAATCCATCGAAGCACTTCAAGAAATTGCGGGAAATCAAATTATTCACATGGAAACCATCTTTGACGATATGGGTAGTTTCACACTTGATTCAGTTAATCCTCATGAATTATATGCTCAGGGAACCGAAATTGGGGCTTTTGTCAGGTTAGATGATCTAAGTAGTGCCGTGGCCTTCAATAATATGGATCGCGGGGTCTATCTCAATCCTGAACAAAAAAACGCACGGGTAATTATTCCTTCCAACACCTATGATCGCGTTATAGCTCATCACCATATTGATATGTGGGTTTACGCAAACAATTATGATCAGGCAGTTGGCATTCACCGCTTTGAAACCAAAAATGCCGCTAAGCAGACCTTCATTGCTGGAAAACGATTTGCGCTGGGAACCACAGATGAAGTTGGTATGAGCACCACCTTCTTTGCCAATCCATTTGGACCGGTTCAAGAACCCGAACAAACACGCCCTATTATTGATCAAGTTTTTAACTTTCTATTTGATCAAAACATCTATGTTGGTGAACTCTATACCCATTTAGGAAACGACAAATCAAAAGAAAGCTTACATCAATCAGTTCAAGAACTTCTCAACGTTTTAATGACTATGTAATATCTGCGGTTCTCGCTGATCAAACGTCAACTTAGCCGCAACCTTAATTCAACTTGAGCAAACCAACATAATAACTGACGGAATGACCGCCGCCACATTGGTTAAATATTCACTCTAAAAATTAGTTTTATAAGCAATACATTTAAAATAATTTTCGCAAAAAGACCACTATAAAAATTTATAGTGGTCTTAAAAAATATTTACTTCAAACTCAGCTTTTCCACGTTCAAAATCTTATCAACCCAGCCCGTATAGAAGCTTTCCTCATGACTAACCAAGATTAAATTGCCTGGAAATTTTTGGAGGGCCTTCTTCAACCCATCCTTGGTCTCATCATCCAAGTGGTTCGTCGGTTCGTCCATGATTAAGAAATTACATGGCGTCAACTCCAAGATCGCGAGCTTCACCTTCGTCTGTTCACCACCGGAAAGGAGATTCATGGGCTTCATCGCGTTGGCCGCATTGATGCCGGCCCGGGCGAGGCGTGTCCGGATGGTTTTCGGCAGCATTGTTGGAAATTGGTTTTGAATGGTCTGTAAGGGGGTCAACGAAGCGTCATCCCAAATCAAATCCTGATCAAAATAGTTAATCCGTGCGGATGGTGAAAACTGTGATGACCCACCCTTAGCCGGAATTTTGCCCAAAATTGATTTAATGAGCGTTGACTTACCCACCCCGTTGAAGCCCTTGAAAATCAGCTTTTCGCCCATCGTCATTGAGAACGTCACGGGGGCTAGTAACGGCTTGTTATACCCTACGGAAAGGTCTTCCACCCGTAGCGCATTCTGCGATCCCGTATCTTCGTACGGAAAATTAAACGTCGCCACGAGATTTTCCGAAGGCGGATCGATCCGATCCATCCGCGCCAACATTTTCTCCCGTGACTTAGCCATTGTCGATTTAGAACCGGCCTTGTTCTTTCGAATAAACCGTTCAGCCTTTTCGATTTCGACCTGTTGCTTTTCATATTCCCGCAACTGGGTTTCTTTCCGTTCTTCCTTTTGCCGCATCGCCTGCTTGAAGCTGCCCCGATACTTGGTGATCTTACCAAACGAAACATCACAGATACAGTTCGTGACCTTTTCCAAGAAATCGTAGTCGTGAGAGATCACCATTGCGGCACCATCAAAGTCATTTAAGTACTCGATCAGCCAGTCAATATGGGCCGTATCCAAGTAGTTGGTCGGTTCGTCCAACAGAATAACATCGGGACTTTCCAGTAACAGCTTGGCCAAAATAATCTTTGACCGCTGACCACCACTCATTTGTGCAACAATATGATCGTTACCGAGTTCGTTTAACCCCAGCCCGCTCATAACCCGGTTAATTTCGGTTTCAATATCGTAGAAATTACGCGCTTCCAGCTGCTCTTGGTAGCGCCCCGCCCGTTCCAGCAACTTATCGTCCATGGTCTCGGCGTACTGGGCGTAACAGTCGTTCATCTGATCATTAATTTCATACAAATCCTTAAATGCGGTGTGTAAAAATTCGATCAGTGTCGTGCCGTCCTCAATGTCCGCGTATTGGTCCAAGTACCCAATGCGAATGTGATTTTGCCACTTCACGGTTCCTTCTACGGCCAGCACCGTTCCCGTCAAGATTTTGATGAGCGTACTTTTTCCCGCACCGTTTTGCCCCACAATCCCCATGTGTTCGTGGGCGTTGAGCTGAAAGCTCGCATCATCATACAATTTTTTATCGGCAAAGCTCATGCTTAAGCCGTCAACTTCTAATAAACTCATTTTTCTTCCTTTTCTATCTGCCGCCACGATCGCGGCCCTTGTCTTCATTAATAAATCACTAAGAACCAATGTTAACACTTGCATCACTAAATTAACAACGCCAATTTATATGCTATACTAGTTACAGAACGACGTAAGCGACCGTGTCACCGGCCCTTTACCGCATTATTGAATGCACCACAAACTTTAGCAGTGGGCCGCACAACACTCACTATCACCCGAAATTACGCCACTAATCAGTCCAATTCGCTACTTAAAGGAAGCCTAACAATGAAAATTAAAGATATGGATCACATTACCCTCACCGTCACAAACCTCGAAAAAAGCCTGCGCTTCTACCACGAAGTTTTTGACATGCCCATCATCGAAACTGATGATGGCCGCCAGACCCTTTTGTGCGGCAAACAAGCCATTAAGCTACAGGTGGTGGCTACTCCGCACCAACCGGTTGCCGGTCACCCTACTCCCGGTGCCGCTGACTTTTGCATCATCGTCAAAGATCCGCTCGATGAGGTTAAAAACCACCTTGAAAGCTACTACGTCGACATCATTGAAGGCCCCGTAGAACGCAACGGGGCCCATGGTAAATTAACCTCGCTTTACATCAATGATCCCGACCACAACCTGATCGAAATCTCCGAATACCACTAATTTTCTTATCATTAATAATGGGAGCTGTGACCTTCGTCATGGCTCCCATTTTAGTTCACTTAACTATTAATTTCATGGATATTGGCTTGCCCACCGATTGGCCCACGCTGACGAATGGGGCCCGCATGCCACAACGCCTTGGTTGCTGGAATCAGGAAGAGAACATTAGCAATTTCCAAAATCGCCGTCGCTAAAAAGACGCTTCGGTACTCAAACATGCTGGCGACCACCGCCCCCATCATCGGCCCACCGACACTTCCCAGGGCCTGAAACGACTGATTATAGCTAAAGATCCGACCAAACCCACTCTTCGGCACGTAAAATGTCATTAACGATTGAATTGCCGGTAACAGCGCTGCATCCGAAATTCCCAGTAGGGCCCGTAGCGCGCCTAACTGCCAAACGTTTGTAATAAAGCCCATCGGAATAAAGCAGATTACCGCTAGCACAAGACCGTTCATTAGCACCTTTTCCGGTCCGATTCGATCACTTAACATCCCCAGTAACGGTGAAGCAATCAGCGTCACCACCCCCGGAAGGGACGTGATGACGCCGCTGACGAGTGCAATCTGTCCGTGATTATGACACAACTCCTTAATCAGCAAACTGACCACCGACGTCATCGACATGTTGGCTGCTTGGATGATCATCGTGGTGATGAACAAGCCCCAAATCAACAGAGGATATTGTAGTTCCCGGAAAATCTGCTTTGTCGGCACCATTTCGTCCTTTTGAACCGGTGTGAACTGTTCATGCACAAATAGAAGCGTCATCATGAACACGACAAACATCATCATACCAGTCACGTAGTAGGCTTCACGATAGCCAAACGAGTCCGCTAAGATACCACCGATTAGAGGACCAAGGAGCGTTCCTACGACGTTGCCAGTCGCTAAAGTACCGAGTGCTTTCCCACTGCGATCTAGCGGTACACTCGCCGCTACGATGGCGTTCGCATTGTTAATATACCCCGAAAAGCACCCCTGAATGGCCCGTAGCACGATTAGCACCGCCACGTTGGGTACAAACCCGCACGCCGTGATCGTTACCGTCATCCCCAGTGAAGCACGTAAGCACATTGGCTTGCGACCGTATTGATCAGCTAGTTTACCCCAGTACGGCGAAACGATCGCCTTTGCCAAGAAGGTAATCGCGAAGGCAATCCCCGTAAGCATATTTAATTGCCACTTATTGAAGGTCCCCAGTGTATCGATAAATAACGCGAGAAACGGCACCGTCATCGAAAAGCCCATTCCAGTCATAAAGTTGCCGACCCATAAAAACCAGAGGTTCCGGCGCCAATTATTTGTTTGCTTCACATGTTTCACCCCTTCAATTCCATTAAAAAACGTCCATCAACTACCGCCAAACTTGCCGGTAACTGATAGACGTCGCATTAATCATTCATGACTAGTTGGTATAACCCGCTGCGTGATGTGCGTGATGCACGCTGCTGGTTGTTGCCGCCTGCTTCTTTTCGGTGTGTGTGCGCCAATATGATGACAGCACTGAACCAGAAATATTGTGCCAGATACTGAAAATTGTTGAAGGAATGGCTGCAGCGGGGGCAAAATACTTCATTGCCAGTGTGGCACCCAAACTAGAATCTTGCATCCCAACTTCAAACGTAATGGCCTTGCGTTGTGGATCACGTAACCGGATTAGTTTTGAGAAGAGGAAGCCTAGACCGTACCCAGACAAGTTGTGCAAAATAACAACCGGGATAACCATTGCTGTTGCGGCGGTGAAGAGGTTGGCATGGTTAGCTGAGATAACCGCACCAATGATCAGTAGAATGGCAACTTGCGAAATCAGTGGCAAAGCCTTGGTGATTTTTTCGATGTGCTTCCCAAATACCGTGTGAATCACAACCCCTAAGACGATCGGCACAATCACGATTTCAATGGTACTTAAGAACAGCGACTGGGTTGGAATTGCAACGTAACGACCGGCAAACAATAACAAAAGACTTGGCAATGCGATTGGTGCGAGTAACGTTGACAGTGTTTCAATCGAAACATCCAACGCAACATCCCCACCGGCAAGGTAGGCCATCACACTTGATGATGTCCCACTAGGACAAGATCCCACGAGAATGACCCCTGCAGCAGTCGCCCCTTGTAAATGGAAGATTAAACATAGCACCCATGCGATGGTTGGCATGATAACATAATGCGCAACGGTCCCTAAGATGACGGGAACGGGTTTCTTAATGATCCGGGCAAAATCTTCACCCCGTAAGGTTAACCCCATCCCGAACAGGATGATTCCCAGTAAGTACGATGTATTCGGCACAACCCAAGTACTGGTACCTGGTAAAAAGTAGTTAAACGCAGCCCAAACAATAACAAGTACGGTAAACCAGCGGCTTACCCATTTTCCCAATGCTTCAATTTTTTGCATAATCAAGTTTCCTTTCGATTTGTCGTTCTCACCATAACGAAAACGAATCCTGAATTAGCACCACCCAAATAAGCCTGTGCTAGTGGTTGCCACAAGATGGTGCTAACTAAATTAATCGGTCTTTGCGACCATTCGACTTAAAAATATGTATTTCCCGAAAATAATGCTATAAGTGCTTTTCCTCACGACTTGATCCGTCAATTCTCTGTCTTAACCCAATCGCCAACCTTTCAACCACTGCTGAAGTGGTACCGCATAATCCTTGCTTTCGAGTTCGGACGTCCAAAAAAACGTCCGATTAACGCCTCATCTCCTTCAATTGAATTAAGCAAGCTCTAACTCCTTGAATAATTAGAATTCTATCATCGTTTTTCTCATTGTCAACGGATTTTTCTAATTATATTTTAATTTTAGGGATTTTGACTAACTTTTTCTTAGTTATCCGCTTTCACTACTTAGTAAAATTAAGTCATACAAAAAACACAGTGCGCGAGACGCCACTGTGTTTTTTAAGGGGATTCTATAAATGTGTTTGAATGTACTGTTTCATTTCGTCCGGCTCAACCACGACTTCTGCCCGTTCCTTAAGTTCAAATAAATCGCGAACGCCGGCCGGTAATGTGTCTTGCAACAACTGGTTTAACTGATTAACTGCCTTCAAGCCCGGTTCAACGGGTTGCTCGGTAATGGCCTTTAACACCGTTTCAGGGAACTTGTATGGGCTCGCCGTTGATAAAACAACCATCGGGGTGGTCCCATCTTCTTCAGCTTGGTACCGGTGAGCAACTGCTGACGCGACCGCCGTATGCGGATCGATGGCGTACCCATCCGTTTCGTAGACCCGCTTAATTTCGGCTTGAATATCGGCTTCACTCGCAAACCCGGCCGCAAAGTCTGATAATTGGGCCCGCATGTCATCCGAAATTTGGTAGGCACCGGTCTGTGCCAGCTGTTGCATCAGGTCCTGCACCACCGTTTCATCCTGATCAGCGGCATCAAATAATAGGCGTTCAAGATTGCTGGACACCAAAATATCCATTGATGGTGAATTCGTCAGGAAGAAGGGCCGGTTGCGATCGTACTTGCCAGTCTTAAAGAAGTCCGTCAGCACGTTGTTCTGGTTCGACGCACAGATCAGCTTTTTAATTGGCAATCCCAGTTTCTTAGCATAGTATCCGGCTAAAATATCGCCAAAGTTCCCGGTCGGCACCGTAAAACTAAGCTGATCGCCGAGCTGGATGGTTTGTTGGGCCACCATCTGTGCATACGTATAGAAGTAGTACGCAATCTGGGGAATCAACCGGCCGATATTCATTGAATTGGCTGATGAGAACTGATGACCAGCTTGGGCAAGTTGCTGCCCAAATTCACGATCACCAAAGATTTTCTTCACGTTTGCTTGGGCCTGATCAAAGTTTCCTTCCACCGCAACGACCTTTAAATTCCGTCCTTGCTGGGTGAGCATTTGGCGCAATTGTACCGGACTCACGCCACCGTGGGGATAAAAGACAATCACTTGGGTGCCATCAACATCTTGGAAGCCACGCATCGAGGCGGTTCCCGTATCACCAGACGTGGCCGTTAAAATGACGATATTGTGATCAACGCCTTGGAGCTTCACCGCCCGCGTCATCAATTGTGGTAGGACTTGCAATGCTAAATCCTTAAAGGCCAGCGTTGGGCCGTGGAACAGTTCCATATAGTAGTTGCCCGCCGTTTTAGCCGTCACGGGCACAATTTTGGCGTCATCAAACTGGCTGCCATAAGCGGCCGTCACGCTATCTTGTAGTTGTTCATCACTGTAGTCATCGAAAAACCAGCTTAAAACGAGCTTGGCCGTTTCTTGATAGGATAGTCCAACTAACTGGTCCAACGAAAATGTTGGTTGTGGAAATGTCACAGGAACGTATAGGCCGCCATCCGGTGCCAGTCCTTGAATAATGGCCGCGGCGGAATTAATGGCCTGATCGGCAGTGCCTCGTGTACTTCGATATTTCATTAGAAAGATACCCTCCGTTTTTCATAATATTCTCATTATAAACTATGCGTAATGTATTTTGCTATGCTAAAATGGTAGGAAATGATGGAAAAAATGAGGGACTCAAATATGGAAACAATTAAAATTGGGTTAATCGGCCTCGGCACCGTCGGCAGCGGTGTTTTACAAATGGTCGAAAATAACCAAGATAAAATTTCAAACATTACCGGTCGGCAACTCAGTGTCAAAACAATTGTCGTTAGAAACGTAGCGAAACACCGCGACGATGTCGATACCAGTCGCATCAACCTCACCGACAACCTCGATGACATCGTCAACGATCCCGAAATCGGTATCGTAGTCGAAGTGATGGGGGGCATTCATCCCGCCAAGGAAATTATCACCCAACTACTGACCGCCAAGAAACACGTCGTAACTGCCAATAAGGATTTGATCGCCTCGGCGGGAGAAGAATTAACATCTATTGCCCAGCAAAACCACTGCGACTTGATGTACGAAGCCAGCGTGGCCGGTGGGATTCCAATCTTACGGACCATCGTCAACAGCTTCTCCGCCGATCAGATTCTCGAAGTGAAGGGGATCGTCAACGGAACCACTAACTACATTTTAACGCAGATGCAACAAAAAAACTGGAGCTATGCTGACGCCTTACAAAAGGCCCAGGAACTCGGCTTTGCGGAATCTGATCCGACCAATGACGTCGACGGAATCGACGCCGCCTACAAGATGATTATTTTAAGCCAGTTCTCGTTTGGAACCCACTTAAAACTCAACGAAATGAAGGTCTCCGGTATTCGGCACATGCAATTACTGGATGTTGAAACCGCCGCATCATTGGGCTACACCATCAAACTATTAGGCATTGCCCGTCGGATCAACGATGGCGTCTTCGCTGAAGTTGGCCCCGTTCTCGTGCCAGCCGACCATCCCCTCGCAACGATTAACAATGAAAACAACGCCGTCATGGTGACCGGCCAAGCCGTTGGCGAGACCCTCTTCTATGGTCCCGGTGCTGGTGGCCTACCAACCGCTAACAGTGTCTTAAGCGATATCGTCTCCGTCACCAAAAACATTGTCTTGGGAACCACCGGAAACTCGTTTAACAACTATCAAAATCAAGCCGACCATGTGAAGGCTGACGAAGTAGTATACCCCTACTACCTTTCATTAGAAATGTTGGATATTCCGGGTCAAATGTTGAAGCTCACCCAGATCATGACTAAGATCGGGGCCAGCTTTAGCCAAATCGTTCAGACCAAAAATGATAATCCAACCGACAACCAAACTGCACGGGTCGTAATTATCACTCACGATATGTCAAAAACCCAGCTGGCAGAATTGAAAGACGCCCTAGAACAAAAGGACACGATCAATCTTCTTGCAGCTTACAAAGTTCTCTCGTAAAGGAAGTCATTCATATGCAGATTAAAGTACCTGCAACTAGCGCCAACTTGGGACCGGGATTTGACTCCATTGGAATTGCCGTTTCCCTGTACCTGACCATTGACGTGCTCGAAGCGACCGACCACTGGTTCATTGACCATGATCTGGGTGCCGAGGTTCCTACTGATGAAACCAATATGATTCTGAGTACCGCGCTACAGCTCGCACCAAACTTACAGCCCCACGCGTTTAAGATGGTTTCTGAAATTCCTGTAACTCGCGGCCTAGGCAGTAGTTCGGCCGCCATTGTGGCCGGCATTGAAATTGCCAACCAACTCGGGCATCTGAACTTAACCGACCAGCAAAAGGTCGAGTTTGCCTGCCAAATTGAAGGCCATCCCGACAACGTGGCTCCCGCTATCTTCGGCGATCTGGTCATTGGGACCAACGTTGATGACCAATTTGTCGCCATCAAGGCCCAGTTTCCCCGACTCTCGTTTGTCGCCTACATTCCCGACTACGAGCTCAAAACGAGCGACAGCCGTGGGGTGTTACCAGCACAACTTGATTTTCACGATGCGGTTCATGCCAGCTCAGTGGGAAACACGTTCGTGGCGTCACTATTCACGCAAGATTATGCGACCCTCGGTAAGCTCATCGAAGCCGATCAGTTTCACGAACCCTACCGACAACGACTCGTTCCTGAGTTACAACAAATTCGGACGATCGCCCACCAGACTGGCGCTCTCGCGACCTACTTAAGTGGTGCCGGCCCAACGGTCATGACCATCATCGATGATCAGGCGTTTCCTGCGTTCCAACAGGCCCTGATCGATCACGGGTTAACCGCCCAAACCGTTCAGCTCTCCATTGTTACTGATGGCGTTCAGGTATTACCTTAAACTAAAAAAATGTCAGAACCGATATTTCACGGTTCTGACATTTTTTTAGTCTTTACGCGCCACACACCGAATCCGGCGGTAATCGGCCACCCATTGGTGACCGTCCCATAATTCGTCCCGAACCCGCGTGGCTAAACGAGCTAGGATTTCATCTTGCTCAACGGGTGAAAAGGATGCTAGTTCACTGGCAAAAAACTGACGGGCCCAATTGGCTAGTCCTTGTTCACCAGCCTTTAACGGTGTCGGCCGCTCAAAGTCATAGCATTTTTCAACAACAAGCCCCGCAACTTGCGCCTGCTGGGTCAACTGGGCAACCGTCGCAAAGTTGAATTTGGAGTGATACGTGCCGCCATATGCCGCAATGGCCTCACGAAACCCATTTTCGATCGTTGCGATGTTACCGGCCGCACCAAACTCACAAATGAGTTGGCCCCCTGGTCGCAACGCTTGATAAATTCGGCGTAACAAACGGGGATGGTCTTGAATCCAATGGAAAACGGCGTTGGAAAAGATGACATCCCACCGGTTAACATCCGTCATTTGTAGACCATCTTCCACCTCAAACTGAATCGTCGGATACGAACGTCGAGCCTGTGCGATCATCGCCGGCGAGCGGTCCGTTCCCTTCACATCATCCCCCAATGAATTAAGTTGGGCCGTCAACGTGCCCGTTCCGCAACCCAGATCCAAAATTGCTTGCTTTGGCCGCTGTGGGACAAACGTTAACAATCCCTTCCCGTATTCGGCCACAAAATCATGTTGCCGATCATAAAGTGTCGCGTTCCATTCTGTCATTTTACGCCTCGATTTAACCAATATCCTTTTGGTTCGTTTCATCGCCCAATGACCAGACCACAATTCCGGCAAACAGCGCAATTGCACTAATCGTCCAGAAAATCATGTTCGTCGTGGTCACCTTTAGCATCCAAGCCACCACAATCGGCATGGCAACGGTGAACAGTTTAGCGATCCCGTTTGCAATACCAGAACCACGGAACCGGAACGTTGTTGGGAACAGTTCCGCCACGTAAACAGCGACAACCGCAGCCATCAATACATAGAAGCAGGCAGTCAACAGAAAGCCAATGATGACCACACCAGTCATGGTATCTTGACGAGCATAAAACATTCCGAAAACGGCGGTCAACAGAAAGGCTGGCACGATCGTCTTCTTCCGGCCAATTCGGTCAACCAGAAAGGCCCCGATGGCACAACCGACTGGCGCCCCGAGCATCATCAACGTTGACAGACCCAGTGAACCAGAGATATTAATGCCCCGCTTTAGCAACAAGGTTGGCACCCATGAGGTGAAGGTATACTGACAAATAATAGTTGCCGAAACCGCCACAATGGCCACAAACAAACTGATTCCGATTGAGTGATGAACCGTCTCCCGCTTCGTTGTCTTGGTATCGGTAAAATCATCGCTACCATTGACTTCGAGTTGTTCAATGATCTGCTCTGCTTGGGTTTCCTTCCCGTGGGCCATCAGCCAACGTGGTGATTCTGGAATATCACGCCGGAGATACCACAAAACGGCGGCCACAATCCCAATTCCAGCAAACATCACCCGCCAACCATAGTGCGGAATGATAAGCGTACAGAGCAACATCGTAATTGGTGCCCCAGAATTCGCAATTAGTGACACTGCCGCACACCACTTGCCACGGCTGTGAATGGGTGCAAATTCATTGACCATTGAATAGCCGGTCACAATTTCTGAACCCAAGCCGATGCTTGAGAACAAACGACAAATGATAAGCATCCACATGTTGGGGGCAAAGGCGGCGAGGAACGTAAAGCCACCAAACAAAAGCAAGTTGATTTGGTAAGCGACCCGCCGACCCTTGAGATCCCCGATAAACCCGGCCGTTAACGATCCGATAAAGAGGCCTAAAAACCCACTGGATAGAAAGTAGGAGTTCTGGGCGAGAGTCGACCAACCGGTTTTTAAAACGGTGCTGGCCACGGCACTCGCCATGTAGACGTCGGCGGCGTCCAAAAACATGCCACCGGCAACTAAGGCAAAAATCTTGTAAAACAATGGTGATTCGTGTGTTCGATCAATTCTTCTCTGCAGTTCTATACCACTTTGCATTTCCATATTTAGTTACCCTCTTTACTATGTATCCGCGTGATTCCCGTTTCACGCGTCTGTTATTGCCTGTTGATAACGAGTTAGGCTAATGCCCTAGTTATAGCTCGGAATCTTAGCTTCGTATGCTTCAATCTGATCTTCGTACCCCATTGTAATGGCGATGTCGTCCAGTCCCTTAATGAACTTGTCCTTCCACAGGGGGTCAATCTCAAATGGGAACGTGTAATCCGCGTACCGGACCTCCTGATTCGGCAGATCGACCGTAATTTTCTCGTCGGGCGCAATGGCGGCCAAGATTTGACGTTGATCTTCCGGCAAGATAATCGCCAAGACCCCGTTTTTTGTACTGTTCATGTAGAAAATATCGCTATAGCCACCGGCAATGACCACTTTGAAACCAAAATCCTTCAGTGCCCACACCGCGTGTTCCCGTGATGAACCACAGCCAAAGTTGTCTCCCGTTACCAAAATTTCGGCACCTTGACGTTCTGGCTTGTTCAAAATGAAATCTGGATTTGGTTTGTTGGGGCCGATGTAGCGCCAATCGAAGAAGAGATTGCGCCCGTAACCCACCTTCAAAATATTTTTCAAGAACTGCTTAGGAATAATTTGATCCGTATCAATATTTTCCTTCATCAAAGGGATGGTGGTACTCGTGACAGTTGTAATAGGTTCCATTAGGCTTCTTCCTTTCTAATATCAACAAAGTGGCCGTTAATTGCGGCATAGGCAACCATCGCTGGGCTAGCCAAATGCGTTCTAGAACCGGCACCCTGCCGGCCTTCAAAGTTACGGTTGGAAGTCGACGCACAGTGCATGCCGGCTGGTACTTGATCGGGGTTCATCCCCAGACAGGCCGAACAGCCTGGTTCACGCCATTCACACCCGGCATCCTTGAAGATTTGATCGATTCCCATCTTCTCGGCCGCCTTCTTAACTGCCCGCGATCCGGGAACGACTAGTGCTGTCACCCCATCCGCGATGTGCTGGCCCTTCAAAATATGAGCAGCGATCTTCAAATCTGAGAGGCGACCGTTCGTACACGATCCAAAGAAAATAAATTGAATCGGGATTTCCGGTGCCGTTTGTCCAGGTTGCAGGCCCACATAATCATAAGCTTTCTGATCATCTGCATTCTGAACGGCTGGAAAGGCTTGATCCACGGGCACCGCCATGCCCGGGTTCGTTCCCCAAGAAACAAATGGGGCAAGGTCACTAACGTCAAAGTCAATCACCTTATCAAACGCGTCGGGGCTATCGGTGTAAAACTGTTGCCAATCTTCAATCGCCTGAGCCATGTTCTTTGGTGCGTACTTGCGTCCTGCCACGTAATCGAAGGTGGTCTGATCGGGCGCGATGTTCATCATCTTGGCGCCCCCTTCAATCCCCATGTTACACAACGTCATGCGTTCTTCCATGCTCATATTTTCAATTGTGTCACCGTAAAGTTCGGCTGAATAGCCGGTCCCAAAGGCCACCCCTTCACGAGCAATAATTCCCATGATAATGTCCTTGGCGTAGACCCCGTGCGGTAACTTTCCGTGAACATGAATGCCCATTGTCTTGGGTTTGGTTTGCCAGATTGTCTGGGTGGCTAAAACGTGTTCCACTTCGCTGGTCCCGATACCAAAGGCAATGGAACCAAACGCCCCATGGGTGGCCGTGTGAGAGTCACCACAGACGACTACCATCCCGGGTTGGGTTAACCCTAATTGCGGGCCAATCACGTGAATGATCCCCTGATCTTCGTGCCCCATCCCCGCAAGACGAACCCCAAATTCCTTGGCGTTCTTATCCAATGTTTCGATTTGCTTGCGTGAAATGGCATCCTGAACGTTGAAAATATCAATCGTCGGTACGTTATGGTCCATTGTCGCGAACGTCTTATCCGGACGCCGAACCTGACGATTGTTTTCCCGTAACCCTTCAAATGCCTGAGGTGACGTCACCTCATGAAGTAAGTGAAGATCCACGTAAATCAATTGTGGTTCACCGGGCTTGCCGGAAATCACGTGTCGGTTCCAAAGTTTATCAAACATTGTCTGTTGCATTATGCACGCCTGCTTTCTTGAATCGAATTAATAATTGCTTGGGTTACCTCGTCGGTATTGGCATGACCGCCAAGATCGGGAGTCATAATTTGCTTGCTGATCGTCTCGTTAATCGCATCGGTAATTTCGGTTGCGAGATCCTGTCGATCAAACGTGTTCGCTAACATCATCGCCACCGATTTAACCATCGAGATCGGATCGGCAATCCCTTTACCAGCAATATCGGGTGCGGACCCATGAATTGGTTCATAGAGTGCCGGGCCATCACTGCCTTGGCTCATTGATGGAATCGTTCCGAGGGACCCCGTGATTTCAGCTGATTCATCACTGAGAATATCCCCAAAGAGGTTTTCGGTCAGAATCACATCGAACTGATCGGGCGCTGAAATGATCTTCATCGACGCCGCGTCTACATAGCTGGTATCGTAAGTCACATCTGGATAGTCCCGTGCAATCTCACCGACAATCTCGCGCCAAAACTTGCTGGTTGCCAGCACGTTGGCCTTGTCGACAAGTGTGACATGATGACGCCGCTTTTGCGCCATTTGAAAGGCAATGTGGGTGATTCGCTGAACCTCTTCTTTGGTATACCGCATGGTATCAAGCGCGTAATCAGCGTGTTTTTCACGCGGTGTCCCAAAGTAGATGCCACTCGTTAGCTCCCGCACGATGACGAAATCAACGGGCTTCTCGTTTTTAATCGGTGAATACTGTTGCATCGCGGAACTAATCGCGGTCGGTCGAATATTAGCAAATAGGTTTAATGCCTTCCGAATTTCCAACAGCCCGGCCTCAGGACGTTTCGGTGCCTGATCCCACTTTGGCCCCCCGATAGCGGCCAGTAAAATGGCATCGCTTTGTTGGCACGTTTCAAGCGTTTGTTGTGGTAACGGATCACCCGCTTGATCGATTGCCGCCCCCCCAAAGGGCTCTTCATGAATTTTGTATTCAAAGCGCCCCTCTTCGCTGACGGCTTGCAGGACCTTTAGTCCGGCTGCCATAATTTCGGGACCAATGTAATCACCGGCGAGAACGGCAATTTGAGCTGTTTTGTTTTCTTGCATACTATGCGACCACCTTTTTGATTTGTTTCATAATTTCACGAAGATCATCTTCGGACACGATTGAAGTATGATCCGCTTTATCCTTAAAGATTGGGAAAATTTCCTTCATTTCTTCACGATCAACCTTGAAGCCCATTGCGTGAAGCTTGGCCATCACTGCATGGGAACCGGAAAGTTTGCCGAGTGGCAACGTTGTCTTATTGGCCCCCACCGTTTCAGGTGTCAAAATTTCGTAGGTGTTTGGGTTCTTCAACATCCCGTCTTGGTGAATGCCAGATTCATGTGCGAAGGCGTTTGCGCCAACCACGGCTTTGTTCCGGGGAACCGGCATGTTCGCATAGTTGCTAATCATGTCACTCGTCATCTTGGTTTCCTTCAAATCAATATTATCTTCCGCGTTGTAATAATCTTTCCGGACGTAGAGGGCAGCGGCAACTTCTTCCAAGGCGGCGTTACCAGCACGTTCGCCAATTCCGTTGATCGTTCCCTCAATTCGAGTAGCGCCATTTTCAATGGAAGCAAGGCTGTTCGCAACGGCCATCCCCAAGTCATCGTGGCAGTGAACTGAGAACGTGACGTCATCAAATGATGGAATGTGTTTTTGCATGTATTGGAAGAGTTCTGCGAATTCAGCAGGATTGGTGTAGCCCACCGTATCAGGAATGTTGATCACGGAAGCCCCAGCATCAATCGCCGTTTGGATTGCGGTACAGAGATAATCATGTTCGGTTCTCGTCGCATCTTCGGGTGAAAATTCAACAATGTCGAAGAATTGATGGGCATATGTAACTGAATCGGTAATGGATTCAAGGACCTGTTCCTTTGTCATATGTAGCTTTGATTCACGATGAACAGGACTCGTGGCGATAAAGACATGGATCTGTTTATGAGCGGCTTGCGCAGTTGCTTTAACACATGCGTCGATATCACCTTTGCGTGCGCGAGCCAGCCCAGTGACGCATGTGTGCTTCACGGCTGCGGCGACGGCACTGACCGCTTCAAAGTCTCCTTCAGAGGCGACGGGGAATCCGGCTTCAATACAATCAACGCCCCAAGCTTCAAGCTGCTTAGCGATTTCTACCTTTTCTTCAATGCTGAAGTTCACCCCAATGGTTTGTTCTCCGTCACGCAATGTTGTATCAAAAAATTGAATTTGTTTAGTCATATGAATCACCTTTCCTTATCCTTAATCCCTGTTTAGCAAATAAAAAAGCACCCCATTGAAATGGGGTGCTGGTCAAGCCCCATTTCATAACGCAAATAGGACTCGACATTAATTGTCAGAGTCCAGCATCATAATAATAAGGCTTGAAGTTTTGCGGTTACGGCCGCGGTCGCAATAATTTGTTTGCTGTTAATTTCTACCTGTTTCATGGTCGTAACCTCCTTCAAATTTGATACTCATAATATACCGCTCATAATTAGAGAATGCAAGACAATTTCTCATTTTTATTTAATTTTATTTTCACCACCAGCTTTATCCATTCTATACCACTGGTATATCAACAATTAGCACATCCCGATATTACTCTAAAAATGAGAAAATCGTTATCAGCAATGCGGTTAACCACCACTGATTACTCATAAAAAATGATCCTCACCCCAGATTAACTCTGCAGTGAGGATCATTTAACGTCTAACAAGGTATCTGCTTAATGAATACCTAATTCCATTCGTGCTTCTCGCGACATCTTTTCAATCGACCATGCCGGTTCCCAAACAAGGTTGATGTCGACGTTTTTAACCTCGTCAAAACCAGAAATCTCTTCCGTGATGGCGTCGTTTAAGTAGTCGGTCAATGGGCACCCTGCAATCGTGAGGGTCATGGTCACCTTACACGTGCCTTCGTCGCTCAGTTCGACGTTATAGATTAAACCGAGGTTTACAATATCAATTCCCAGTTCTGGGTCAATTACGTTTTCAAGCGCAGCCAGTGCGCGTTCTTTAAAGTCAGCTGATGTACTCATTTGACGTCCTCCTTAGGTTGCTTAACGCGTTTTTGATCATCATTTTAATCGGTACTTAGCCAATCGAGCCTTCCATTTCAAAACTAATTAGCCGGTTCAATTCAACCGCGTATTCCATCGGTAGTTCCTTCGTAAAGGGTTCCACAAAGCTCATAATGATCATTTCCGTCGCCTTTGCTTCTGAAATCCCCCGACTCATCAGGTAATAGAGTTGCTCTTCAGAAATTTTTGACACCTTAGCTTCGTGTTCCATCGAAACATTGTTATTCAAAATTTCATTAAACGGAATCGTATCACTTGAGGACTTGTCATCCATGATGATTGTATCACATTCCACATGCGCGAACGACCCATCCGAATGCTTGCTAAACTTGATTTTTCCCCGATAATCGACAGCCCCGCCGTCCTTGGCGATCGACTTAGACACAACCGATGACGAGGTGTTCGGTGCGTTATGAATCATTTGGGCACCAGTATCTGAATCGATGTTTTTACCCGCCACGGCGATTGAGAGCATCGTTCCCCGCGCCCCTTCACCATTTAGGTAAACGGAAGGGTACTTCATCGTAACCTTCGATCCCAGGTTACCATCGACCCATTCCATTACGGCATTTTCCATTGCTTGGGACCGTTTGGTTTCCAAACTATAGATGTTATTCGACCAGTTTTGAATCGTTGTGTACCGGCAGTAGGCGTTCGGTAATACGTTCACTTCAACAACCGCCGCGTGCAAACTATCACTCGTGTAAGTGGGCGCCGTACACCCTTCGACGTATTCGACGTGCGCGCCTTCATCCACGATGATCAACGTCCGTTCAAACTGCCCCGACTTCTCGGCATTGATCCGGAAATACGATTGAATCGGGGTCGTCACCGTGACGCCCTTTGGCACATAGATGAACGTGCCACCAGACCACACGGCGGAATTGAGGGCCGCATACTTGTTGTTCGTTGGTTTAACGAGCTTGCCAAACCATTTTTTGAACAACTCTGGGTATTCCTTTAAGGCAGTATCCGTATCCGTAAAGACGATTCCCAGCTTTTCAAACGATTCTGCCATCCGGTGATAGACCACTTCGGATTCGTACTGGGCAGAAGATCCCGCCAAATACTTCCGTTCGGCTTGGGGCACCCCTAACTTATCAAAGGTTGTCTTAATTTTTTCGGGAACGTCATCCCAGTCGCGGTACTGCTTATCCGTGGCTTTTTGATAAAACGTCATATTTTCAAGGTCGAGTCCCGATAAATCAGGTCCCCAAGCTGGTTCAGGCATTTTTAAATAAGCATGATAGGCCGCTAAACGGTAGTCAAGCATCCACTGCGGTTCATCTTTTTCAGCTGAGATTTCACGAACAATTCGTTCACTAATGCCCTTCCCCGTCTTGTAGGCGTAATCAATATCGTCATGAAACCCGTACTCGTAGTCTGTATCTTTAACGATGTCTCTTACATCAGTCATCCTTAGCAGCAGCTCCCTTCTTATCCAGTAGTTCATCTAAGGCGTGCCAGGCGAGTGCCGCACACTTGATCCGCGTCGGAAATTCAGCCACGGAACCAATGACCGCGGCATCTTCCAACTCGTCTTCCATTTTTGCATCAATTTCTTTTCCCGTAATCAGGTTGGAAAAATTTAAAATTAACTCCCGCGCATGGTCTACCGGTTGCCCGATCAAAACGGTCGTCATCATACTAGCTGACGCCTGTGAAATCGTACACCCGCTACCATCAAAGGCCAGGTCGGTAATGACCCCGTCCTTGATTTGCGCCTGCACATCAATCACATCCCCACAGGTGGGATTACGTAATTCCAAGTGATCCGTGGCGGCGGGTAGTGCGCCGTGATGACGCGGATGTTGCGAATGGTCTAAGACCACTTCGCGGTACAAATGATTTAAACTAGACAGTCCCATGATTAAAGAACTCCTTTACTGCTTCGATTGCGTTCACTAACCGATCCGCTTCTGCCTTCGTGTTATAGAAATAAAAACTGGCGCGGGCAGTGGCACTGACATCCAAATATTCCATTAACGGTTGGGCACAATGGTGGCCGGCCCGAACCGCAATTCCTTCCATGTCTAACCCGGTCGCCACATCATGGGGGTGCAGGTTATCCAAGTTAAAGGCCATCACACCAGTGTGCTTAGCTGGATCATGCGGCCCATAAACGGTGAGCCCCTCGATCTCTAATAACTTTGGCAACGTGTAATCCACAAGGTCTTGCTCGTACGCCTCAATGTTAGCCATCCCGAGCTGATTCAAGTAGTCGATGGCGCTGCCTAACGCAATGGCGCCACTAATATTGGGCGTGCCGGCTTCAAACTTCCATGGTAGTTCTTTCCATGACGCACTTTGATGGTGCACAAAGTCGATCATTTCACCACCGAACTGGGCAGGGGGCATTTTTTCAAGCAGGTCTTCCTTGCCATATAGCGCGCCAATTCCCGTTGGTGCCAACATCTTGTGGCCGGAAAAGGCGTAGAAGTCCACATCTAAGTCCTGCACGTCGACCCGCATATGGGGAGCGGCTTGCGCCCCGTCGGCAATCATGTACGCCCCATGCTGATGGGCGAGTTGGGCGAGTTCCTTGATCTGATTCACCACGCCCATCACGTTAGCGGCCTGCGCAATCGACACAATCTTCGTCTGATCCGTAATTAGCTGGCGGGCACTGACCATATCTAGCTCCCCATCAGCGGTTAACGGAATGTACTTCAAGGTCGCGTGTTGTTTGGCGGCCACCTGTTGCCACGGGACAATATTACTGTGATGTTCTAATTCTGAAATCACAATTTCGTCGCCCTCGTTAACAACTAAATTACCGAAGCTACTAGCGACCCAGTTGAGGCCTTCCGTCGTCGATCGCGTGTATACGACACACTTACGACTCGGCGCGTTAATAAAGGCTGCCACCTTATCACGCGCGGCTTCATAGCTGGTCGTGGCTCGTTCGGCGAGCGTGTGCACACCGCGGTGCACGTTAGCGTTATCGTTTTGGTAATAGCGCATAATTTCTTGTAAAACCTGGTTCGGCTTTTGGGTCGTTGCCGCGTTATCTAAGTAAACTAACGGTTCATCATTAACCGTTTGATCTAAAATCGGAAAATCTTTGCGTGAATTATTCAGCCCGTTGTCCATTGATTAGCTTCCTTTCGATCATTGCTATCATCTGATCTCGGACGCTAGCAACTGGAATTTCTGACAATACAACCCCTAAAAATCCTAAAATAACTAAACGTTGTGCGACTTCTTTGGTCAGTCCCCGACTCATCAAGTAGTACATCTGCCCTTGATCAACCCGACCTACACTGGCCGCATGACCGGCAATCACATCGTTTTCGTCAATCAACAAAATCGGATTGGCGTCTCCACGAGCTTCCGGCGACAACATCAAAATTCGGTTTTCCTGTTGGGCCTGCGCACCGTGTGCACCATGAATGATTTTACCAACCCCGTTAAAGACCAGCGCCGACTTTTCAAGGAGCACCCCACGTTGTAAAATGTTACCTTCCGAATGCTTACCATAGTTAGTCACACTTGTGTCGATTCCTTGGGTTTGCTTGCCCGTCGAAATGGCCACCGTCTGTACTTCCGCGTGTGATCCGGCACCTTTGAGGTCGGAATCAAAATCGGCAATCGTATTGCCATCATTTAAGACACCCATCGTCCAGTCAATCTCTGAATCACGTTCCAAATGACCACGCCGGTTGAAATAGGCATGCGTTTGTTCTCCTAATGAATCTAGGGAAGAGAACTTCACGTGGCTGCCGGGAAGCGTAATCACTTCAACAGCAAGGCTTGCTGGATTCTTTTCCTCGCCCACCGTCGTCACCCGTTGGAGTACTTGGAAGTTACTATTGTCGCCCCCAACAATCACGGAATGGCTCACAAAATTGCTAGCCTGACGACTATCCTGCACCTGCAAAATACTGATCGGGGCTTTAATCGTGACGTTAGCCGGCACATAAAGGAAGAAACCGGTCGTCATCAATGCAGCATTGACCGCGGTTAAACGATCTTCATCGGCCTTAATGGCTTTGGTTAACAAATACTGTTGCAAGAGGTCACCATGTTCTTTAACCGCCGTGGCCAGATCGCAAAACACGACGCCCTGAGCGGCTAAATCTGCGGGCAAAGTCAATTTCACCGTCGCGTTGCTCACACTGACAAAGTTGTACTCGTCTTGCTGGGCCGCAATTTCGGCGGGAACAGTCTCGTTTGCGGTCCCGCTAGCGGCAAAGTCGAGTAGGGGCCAATGACGGTAATTAATCTTGGCAAAGTCAGGAAGTGCAAGGTCTGGTGCCTGGTCCCAAGCCGCTTGGCGCAGGTCAGCAAACCATTGTGGTTCTTGGTCGAACTTGGCAGCTTCGAGCAGTGCCGGATTGAGTTCCAATGTTGCTGATTTAGGCATTCTATTCATCCCCGTTTCCTGTTGGCACGTCATCATCGACGAGGTTCACATCTAATCCGAGTTCATCGCGTAGCCCTGCGTACCCCTTGGCTTCCAGTTCTTGGGCCAGTGAGAAGTCGCCGGTCTTCACGATCCGGCCGTCCATCATCACGTGGACTTGATCCGGATGGATGTAGTTTAACAACCGTTGGTAGTGGGTAATCATCAACATACCAAAGTCCGGACTAGCCATCTCGTTAACGCCCTTGGCAACCACTTGGAGGGCGTCAATATCAAGGCCGGAATCAATTTCGTCAAGGATGGCAAACTTCGGCTTGATCATCATCAATTGTAAAATTTCGTTACGTTTCTTTTCACCACCGGAAAAGCCTTCGTTCAGGTACCGTTCTGTCATTTCATCTGACATGTTAAGGACCCCGATATTTTTATCCAGTTCCTTCAAGAAGGCCCGAATAGAAATGGGGTCATCTTCGGGACGGCGCGCATTAATCGCCGCACGCATAAATTCGGCGTTCGTAATCCCCTTAATTTCAGCAGGATATTGCATGGCAAGGAACAACCCTGCGCGCGCACGCTCATCGACGGGTTTACCCAAGATACTTTCGCCGTCGAGGGTGACATCCCCCTTCGTCACAATATAGTTTGGGTTGCCCATGATGGTCTCAGACAACGTCGATTTCCCGGTTCCGTTAGGTCCCATGATCGCGTGCGTTTCACCAGTGTTTAACGTTAAGTTAACCCCTTTTAAAATCTCTCGTTGTGTTTTTTCTTCATCATCAGAAACACTGACGTGAAGATCTGTCACTTTTAAAGTTGCCATATCTGACAAACCCCTTTCAAATTTAAAATTATGTACTTGGTGCTGATCGTGCTTCAAATTACTATTATCATATCACGGTTACAACCGACATTCGCCTAATCTTCCCAATAAATTGCTTACGAAAAGTACGTAAATAACGACAGGTAATAGTCAATCAACCGGTTGATCACATCACTACGCTGAGCCAAACACCTCCCGATCACATCGTAGAACCGCCAGTACCACGGGCAATTGGCCGGTTCGCTCCGACTAATGATCCTCATTTTCAAAGTGATCATTTTTATTAAAATTGAATTAAATTATAACCACATCCTCCACATTTTTGCAAGATTATTCAAGCATTTTACGGGATTTTTGACTAGTATTTTATATGATTCATTACAACAAAATTAAAACCATCTATCATCTATTTTTGGAATATTATTCACAAATTGCGCTATTTATCAAATTTACCGGCTAAATTGGCCTTTTCTTTAGTGATTTTAACTAAAAGCAGAATTTATTTTAGTTGTTTTTACATTGCTGAACCGCGTTCATTAGAATAACATTAGAAATTAAGTCCATATTTTAATTTTTAACTCATGTTTAATAGGTAGGTGGTTAAATGAGCAGTCCGATGCCCACAGGAAAATTAATGTATTCCCCAGAGTTTGAACGCGATGCGTGCGGGATGGGCTTCATTACCCAAGTCGACGGACGTCCGAGTCATGAACTCGTGGAAAAAGCTTTAACAATGTTGCAACGAATGAATCACCGTGGTGGTACTGGCGCCGAACCAGACACTGGTGACGGTGCCGGAATTTTGATGGCGATGCCTGATCAATTTTTCCGTAATCAAATGAAACAGGCTCAACTAACGTTGCCACCATTTGGCGACTACGCCGTGGCCCAACTCTTTTTACCGCACGATGAACAGGAACAAGCCGCAATGCTCGCTTCCGTTCAGCAACAAATGCGTGACGCTGGTTTTCCGGTGCTCTTGACCCGGAGCGTGCCGTTTGTCTACGAAAGTTGTGGCCCAGCTGCCCAAAAATCGATGCCTGGATTCATTCAGGTCATTATTCAGCGGCCCGTTGACGTTGCCGCGGGCCGGCCATTTGAGGATCACCTGTACCGGTTACGGCGCCAACTTGAGAAAACATTTGGTCATCAATCATTGGCCATCTGTTCCCTCTCAAGTCGCACAATCGTCTACAAGGGGATGCTGCACGCCTACCAAGTCGGGCTCTTTTACCCCGATTTACACGACGAAAGCATGCAAAGTGCGATTTGCCTGATTCACTCCCGCTTCTCCACTAACACATTTCCGAGTTGGGAACGCGCCCAACCATTTCGTTTTCTCGCCCACAACGGTGAAATTAACACGCTGAAGGGCGCCGAAAATTGGCTTATCAGTCACGGCATTGAAGTTTACGACGAGGATGATTCCGATTCAGCCAAACTCGAAAACTGTATGGAATACCTTTACCGACACGGTAGATCCATTCCTCAAGCCCTTATGATGATGATCCCAGAAGCCTGGGGTCCCGACGCCAAGATGCCCAAACAACAACGGGCCTTTGATGAATACAATGCAACCTTCATGGCCCCTTGGGACGGTCCTGCCGCCCTATGTTTCACCGATGGGATCCAAGTCGGCGCCTTCCTTGATCGTAATGGGCTACGGCCATCCCGCTACACCCTGACCAAGGATAACGTTTTGGTGGTTGGTTCAGAATCCGGCATTGTGGATATCGAACCCACCGACATTAAGGAAAAGGGCATTCTTTCTCCCGCAGAAATGATTCTGGTGGATACCAGTAAAAAAACAATTTACAAGTCTGATCAGTTAAAGCGCGAGTTTGCCACCGCACATCCCTATGAGCAGTGGTTGACTGCTAACCGTTTGACGCTGAGCAACCTGCCAGAAGTCAAAGCCGAGGCTAAAATCAGCGACGCCGCTTTGCAACAGCTTTGGCGGCGTAACGGTTATACCCATGAAGTGATTGAAACCGCCTTGATTCCCATGGCCCAAAACGGGGGCGAACCCGTGGTCGCCATGGGCTTTGATTCACCACTCGCCGTGTTGAGTCGTAAATCTGAACTTCTGTTTACCTATTTTAAGCAGTCATTTGCGCAGGTGACCAATCCACCCATCGATCCACTCCGTGAAAAGGTGGTCATTGATACCACCCTCTTCCTCGGGCGTGATGGTGATATCACCCAAGATATTGCGGACAACTGTCAAAAGCTAAAAATCGAGTCTCCTATTTTAAATAACCAAGACTACGCCAAACTCAACAGTATCGACCTACCGTCCTTAAAGGTGGCAACACTGTCACTCGCCTACACGTTGGATGACATTCCCAACCGGCTGGCGCATGCGCTAGAAGCCCTCTTCAAACAGGCCGAAAACGCGATTGATGATGGGGCGGCCATCTTGATTCTCACCGATCGGCCGGTTGGTGACCACCAAATGACCATTCCGGTGCTGTTGGCCGTTGCTGGGTTACATAACTACCTGGTTCGTCAAGGCAAGAGTACCGCCGCTTCCCTCGTTGTTGATACGGCTGAAGCGACCGAAATTCACCATTTTGCCTGTCTCGTTGGTTACGGGGCCGCAGCTATTCATCCTTACGGAGCCTTCGCGACCTTGGTAGAACGGGGCTACGCACAACAGCTCGATAACTACTGTCATGCGGCCGTTAAGGGCATTGTTAAGATCATGAGCCGGATGGGGATTTCGACCGTCGCTGGCTATCAAGGGGCGCAGTTGTTTGAAGCGATTGGTCTGGCGGACGATGTCATTGCCCAGTACTTCACGGGCACTCCGAGTCGGATTGGGGGCATCGATCTAAACCAAATTGAAGCCGAGTATTACCGGCACTACCAAGACGCCTACGACGCCCATGCAATCGATGATCTCCCTTCTGGTGGCAGCTACCAGTATAAGGTCGATGGTGAACACCACCTGTACAATCCCAAATCAATTTATCAATTTCAAAAGGCCGTGCGCTCTGGTAGCTACGAAGAGTACCAAAAGTATGCCGATCAGATGAATACCGACATGCTGACCGATCCAGTCACCCTTCGTTCCATGTGGCATATTGATACCACCGATCGTAAGCCGGTGCCAATCAGTGAAGTCGAACCCGTCAGTTCAATCGTGAAACGCTTCAAGACCGGCGCCATGAGCTTTGGTTCCCTGTCACAAGAAGCCCATGAAACCATCGCTATCGCCATGAACAAGCTTGGCGCCCGTAGTAACACTGGTGAAGGAGGCGAAGATCGCCGGCGTTTCAAAGTTGGTCCGGACGGTCTCGATCGGCACAGTAAAATTAAGCAGGTTTCAACCGCCCGTTTTGGGGTCAATACCGAATACCTCATGAACGCCGAAGAACTGCAAATCAAGATGGCACAAGGCGCCAAGCCCGGTGAAGGTGGTCAACTGCCAGCCGGTAAGGCTTACCCTTGGGTCGCTGATATTCGGGGATCGATCGCCGGGGTGCAGTTGATTTCACCACCACCGCACCATGATATCTATTCCATTGAAGACCTTGCCCAACTGATTTACGACCTCAAGCAGGTAAACCCCTACGCCAAGATCAACGTCAAACTAGTTTCTTCGACCGGCGTCGGCACCATTGCTGCGGGGGTCGTCAAGGCGGGCGCCAACACCGTGGTCATCGCAGGCTACGATGGTGGAACCGGGGCGGCACCACGTAACTCAACCCGCGATAGTGGCCTACCGTGGGAAATGGGGCTTGCCGATGCCCACCAGACATTGGCCCTCAATCATCTCCGGCAACGGACCACCCTTGAAGTCGACGGTAAGTTAATGACCGGTCGTGACATCGCCGTGGCCGTCATGCTCGGGGCGGAAGAATTCAGTTTTGCCACGCTCACCATGGTTTCAATTGGGTGCGTCATGATGCGCAAATGTAACTTAAACACTTGTCCCATCGGGATCACAACCCAAAACCCAGACCTCCGGAAACTCTACGCCGGCAAACCCGAACACGTCATGAACATGATGCGCTTTTTGGCACAGGATTTACGGGAACAGATGGCGCAACTCGGGTACCGTACCATTGATGAAATGGTCGGCCACGGCGAACATCTAACCCCCCGCTACGTCCCAGCTGGCAAAGCCAAGACGTTAAATTACGACCGGATGATTGGCAAAACCATCACCATCGATCGAAAGGTCAAGGATCCCTTCAAGGCCAAGTACGACTGGCCAGATTTGGACCTCTTTGCCAAAACAAGTCTGGAAAACGGCAATGCCACAACCGTTGACCTGCCGATCAACAACACTGACCGTTCAGCCGGTGCCCGTTTAGGTGGCTGGATCGCTGCCCACTTTGGCAACGACGGTCTCAAACCGGGATCGTTGAAGTTCAACTACCACGGGACTGCTGGTCAAAGTTTCGGCGCCTTCATTACCCAGGGACTAGAAATCAAGCTCACTGGTGAAGCCAATGATTACGTTGGTAAAGGCCTCTCGGGCGGTCGCTTAATCGTCGCCGCCCCCGAACAAGCCCAAACGCTGTACGCCCACGCGCCGATTGTGGGGAACGTTGCCTGCTTTGGTGCCACGGCTGGTGAAGCCTACTTCAACGGTCGGGCCGGTGAACGATTCTGCGTTCGTAATTCCGGTGCCAAGGTGGTCGTCGAAGGTGTTGGCAACAACGGCTGCGAATACATGACCGGGGGCGTCGCCGTGATCCTTGGACGGACCGGCCGGAACTTTGCGGCGGGGATGTCAGGTGGTGTCGCCTACATCTACGATTGGAAGCACGACTTTGAACAACAATGCAATCCCGAACTCGTTGATCTGTACCATCTCGACGAAACCGGCGACGACAGTCATGTTCTAAAAGACATGCTCCAAAAGCACTACTACTTCACAAATTCAGTCACTGCGAAAAAGATCTTGGATCACTGGGAAGACGAAAAGCAAACTTTCATCAAGGTCTATCCGCGTGACTACCACAAGATGCACGATCTAATCAAACAATATTCAGATGCTGGGATTCCAAAGGATCAAGTCGTAGAAAAAGCTTTCTACGCCGCAACCAGCAGCCAAAGTTAGGAGGAATCATCAATGGGAAATCCGAGAGGCTTTTTACTCTATAATCGGAAAAACAACCCGATGCGTCCGGTAATGAAACGGATCAAAGACTTTGACGTGATGGAACTGGACTTAAACGATGAGGATCGCCGGCAACAGGCTGCTCGTTGTATGAATTGCGGGATTCCATTCTGTCATCACGGCGTCTTTTACGGGGATGGCAAGGCCGTCAGTGGGTGTCCAAATGATAACCTGATCCCCGAATGGAACGACCTGGTCTACAAAAATCAGGATAAGCGGGCGTTCGAACGGCTAACGCGCACGAACTACCTACCAGATATGACCGGTCGGGTTTGTCCGGCCCCCTGTGAGGTTTCCTGCGTCAACGCCCTCAACGGCCCCGGTGTCACAATTCGCAATAATGAAAAATTTATTATCGAACAAGCCTTCAAAAATGGTTGGGTCGTTGATTCTGGCAAACCGGCTCACCGAACAGGTAAGAAAATCGCCGTGATTGGTAGTGGCCCCGCTGGTATTTCGGCCGCTTGGCGTCTCAACCAACTGGGGCATTCGGTCACCATCTTTGAACGCGACGATCGGTTTGGTGGTTTTCTCATGTACGGCATTCCGAACATGAAACTCCCTAAAGAGATCGTTGCACGCCGCTTTGACGCACTCCGGAAAGTTGGTATTGAGCTAGTTGCCAATACCGAGGTCGGTAAAGACATCTCTGCTGCTCAGCTGCGCCAAGATTTCGATCGAATCGTCATCTGTACCGGAGCTCGGCAGGCGCGCGATCTCACCGTTCCAGGACGTGACTTAGATGGTATTTATCAAGCTGCCGACTACCTGAAATTAGCTACTCAGTCCGTGTTAGAGGACGGAACGGCCGCAACAACCAAGTTGGCTGGCAAACACGTTCTCGTTCTGGGTGGTGGCGATACGGGTAACGACTGTATCGGAACGGCGATTCGCCAGGGTTGTGCGGGGATTACCCAGCTCGAAATCACTCCCGCCCTTCCCAAGGAGCGGACGGCGGAGAACCAATGGCCGGAATGGCCGATGGTGCTCAAAAACGGTTACGGGCAACAGGAAGCCCGCAGCTTGTTTGGGGATATCACCCGTTACACCGCAACGGCGACCGGTTTCTTTGGTCAGAACGGGCACGTTGCCCAAGTCGAAGTCAGTGAAGTCTCACACTTCCAACCCATCGATGGCACCCAAAAGCGCATCAAAGCAGACCTCGTTTTGCTGGCCATGGGCTTCACCGGTGCCGAACAATGGCTCTTCGATGAATTCGGTGTCACCGACAAGAATAAGGATTACACCACTAATGACGGTCAACTCTTCGTAGCTGGCGATTGTCGCCGCGGGCCTAGTTTGGTCATCTGGGGAATTCATGAAGGCCGGATGTGTGCCGAAAAAGTCGACGCGTCGCTACACGCCCTCGCTGCCAGCCGGTAATCGGTTAACTTTCAAATAAAACACGCCATTGATATGCTCATCAATGGCGTGTTTTTTACTGACTATAAATATTTACTCCCCTCACGAACGGCCAACGCACTCAACGCGTGTTCATCCATAAACGTACGTACCCAGTCCGCATCATACTTGCTAAAATCACGGAGCGCCCACCCAATCGCTTTTTGGATAAAGAATTCATCAGTGAGGGCATCGAACTCGATCGCTTGGGTGAGTAGCTGCCGATCCAGTGTTTGCTTTTCTAATAATTGCAATAGTATCGATATTCGCCTCATCCACAGATTAGGCTGCTGATAAAATAGCGCAAACACCGTCAGCTTGTCCTCGGGAACGTATCGAACATACTCGCCATATAACTTCCGCCACGAATCCACACTATCCCACCACGCGGTTTGCGTGACATACTGCGTCAGCTGCGAAAGCTCAGTCAGTGACAATCGCCGAACATTGGCGACGCTCACATCGATCGCAATGTACTGGTATTCGCGCTCTGGTCGCCGGTACAGGGCATCAATTCCTGCAAGCAGCTCAGGGAGGGGCACTTGCCTGCTTTGCCGAATCAACTGGGCCGCCTGTTGTTTTCGTTCGGGCGTCCGCACACCAGCAAACGGAAACTGGTGTCTCATATACTTTTCCATCGGTGCCTGATTTTGCAGGTCACCCGTCAATTGAAACTCGGTAAAGATGGTCATCGCTGGTTCCTCCTCACCGCCCGATGCGGCCAGCTATGCCGTCTCATCAGCCAACTCAGGGAACCAGATTTGAATTTCATTTTCTGCTGAAGCAACGCTGTCCGAACTGTGCACGACGTTTCTCAAAATGCCATCGGGCCATTCACGACCAAAATCAGCGCGAATCGTGCCGAAAGCGGCGTCCGACGGATTAGTTGCTCCTGCCATCCGGTGGAACACATCAATAATATTCGTCCCGCTGGCGACCATCGCAACGATTGGCCCCTCTTGCATGTAGTCTTCAATTTCATGATAAAACGGCTTTTCAACAAGCTGTGAATAGTGCCGCGCCAGCTGATCCTTGGTCGCCATCACAATTTTAAGGGCGTCAACGTGATACGCTTTTTTCTCAAGACGGGTCACAATTTCCCCAATGTGTCCGTGGGCCACGCCGTCCGGTTTTACTAAGATCAAAATTCGTTCTTCAGCCATACAATCCCTGCCTTTCGATCATCCATCAGCAACAAGTCATCTAGCATCTATTATATTGTGAAATCGGTTACATTTCAATTGATATCTGCGTTTTTAGCCACGAAAAAAGAGTGCACTATCGTAATAGTCCACCCACCGAATTTAATGTGATTTTAATTTTTAGTATAAGACCGATAAATGCGGCCAATTAACGTTTGTGGTTCTCTCATTAGTATGTGTCATATGGTTTGCTACCATCCTTTCACTAGGGATTATGTGTTTTGACCAGCGTGTTCTATGTGTATATGTAGCAAATATGTGTTGTGAGTAATCGATTGTTCTATGTGGTGCTATGTGGTTTGATGAACGAAAAAAGAGCGTCCCCACTGTAAACGAATGTTTACAACAAGGACGCTCTCGCGTGTTACCACCTTTGTTTATGGCATACTCACATATACCATCTCACCAGGTACTGAAAACCAATACCCTGACATTATATTGGGTGTCTGCCCATGATCCCTCGAAAAGGACCTGCGCCAAAACCGTTCTTTCACTGCAAGGAACTTGCATCTTCTCATTGCCGATGCTTCCTGAAAAGTTCGCTCACAGCTAATCCAACGACTCATTCACGCGCCGTTCATCAAATTGTTGACATTAGTATACAAAACTTCTTGCACAGTGTCAACACAATTTCTCATCTTTTTTTAATTTAATGATTCATTCCTCATCCATTAAACTTGGCGTTACGAATGCCCCGTACCCGAATCATCTCATCAATTGACAGGCACTTTTCTTCAAACTTATGGTAGAGCTCATCATCCATTTGATCAACGTCAATCAAGGTGTAGGCGAAATCGCCCCGGGATGCGTTAATCATGTTGGCAATGTTAATGTTGAGATCCGCCAAGATCGTCGCCACGCGTCCAACCATGTTAGGCACGTTTTGGTGCAGGAGGGTCAGACGGTATGGTGAATTAAACGGCATCCGCACGTCTGGGTAGTTGACCGAATGCTCAATCTCCCCCGTCTCTAAGTACTTCCGCAGCGTCGTGGCCACCATTTGGGCACAGTTATCCTCGGCTTCCTTAGTGGTGCCACCAAGATGGGGTGTCACCACGACCTTATCGTGTTTAATGAGCGCATCCGACGCGAAGTCCGTCCAATATTGATCGAGCTGACCCACGTTGAGGGCGGCCATCACAGCCGTTTCTTCTACGATGCCGTTACGCGAATAGTTGAGTAGGACGGCCCCTTTTTTCATCATTAATAGTTCTTCGGCACCAATCAGATTCTTATTTCGTTCATTATAGGGAATGTGAATCGTGACGTAGTCGCTGGCTTCGAGCACTTCCTTGAGTGAATCAGCCCGTGGAATGTCGCTTTGTACCTGCCAAGCGTGCTCAACCGAAATATAGGGATCGTACCCAATCACGTTCATCCCCATTTGGTGCGCCATATCAGCGACCTTCGATCCGACCGCTCCCAGTCCGATCACGCCGAGGGTTTTGCCAGCCAGTTCGGTACCGCGATAGTGGTTCTTCCCGGCTTCGGCCTGTAGCGTGACGTCCGCGGCGTCGCCATTAGTGAGTGACTTGGTCCAATTAATCGCCGGTAAAATTGGTCGGGCCGCCATGATCAAGATGGCAATCACCAGTTCCTTGACCGCATTGGCGTTAGCCCCGGGGGCGTTAAAGACCACCACCCCGTTTTCGCTTGCCTTATCGAGGGGGATGTTATTGACTCCCGCCCCCGCGCGACCGATTGCCAGCAGGCTCACCGGCAAGACCCCCCGATGGAGGTTCTGGCTCCGGATCAAAAGGGCATCTGGTTCTTGTTCGCCATTGATCACATACTGATCCTTGGGAAAAACTGCCAAACCGACGTTTGAAATCACATTATAGGTTTTAATTGCATACATTAGAATTGTCCTCCGTGTTGAACTTCAAAATCTTTCATAACGTTAATCAGTGCTGTCACGCCGGCCGTCGGCATCGCATTGTACAGGCTGGCCCGTATGCCACCCACCAATCGATGTCCCGCAAGGTTAACGAGCCCTTGCGCCCGGGCAGCCGCGATGAATTGTGCATCTAATTGCGCATCCCCCGTCACAAAGACGATGTTCGTCAGTGACCGTTGGGCGGGGAGTACCGGATTGTTGAAGAGCTTCGAGTTATCAATAAAGTCATAGAGCATCTTGGCTTGTTCCTGATTACGCTGATAAATGGCATCAACGCCGCCAAACTGCTTCAGCCACTTAAACGTTAAGCCGGCAGCGTAAGTGCAGAAGACGGGCGGTGTATTCAGTGCCGAATCCTTCTTATCCTCCAGACGGTAATCCATAATTTCCGACAAGATTGGTTGGTCGGTTAACCGTTCACGTTTCACAATCACAATCGCCATGCCGGCTGGGCCGATATTCTTTTGGGCGCCGGCGTAGACGAGGTCAAACTGATTAATATCGTAGGGCTGAGCCAAAATATTAGATGACATATCCGCCACCAACGGTTGGTCGATCGTTGGAATGTGGTGGTATGTCGTCCCTTCAATGGTATTGTTCGTCGTGATGTGCAGGTAATCCAACGCCCCGCGCTGCGGGTCCTGAATGGTGGGCAGATTGCCATCAAGTGACGGAACATCGTCAACTTGGAGGCCTTCAATCCGTTGGGCCGCCTCGAGCGCTTTTTGGGCCCAGTGTCCGGAATTTAAGTAGGCTACGTGATGGTGCTGTTGTGCCAAGTTAAGGGGCACATTCGTGAATTGCAGCGTGCCACCCCCGTGTAGAAATAACACGGCGTAATCGTCGCTAATGTGCATCAGGTCCCGCAAGTCCTGCTGCGCTTCGGCGGCCAGATCCGTGTATAGCGCGGAACGGTGGCTAATCTCCATAATGCTCATACCGCTTCCTTGATAAGATGGCATATCACGCTTAATTTGTTCAACAACCTGTGCTGGCATGATTCCTGGTCCTGCTGAAAAATTATATCCCACTGTAAATTCCCCCGTTTCAATTTATTCTCATCATACCGTTAAACCATCACATTACAATTCACTTCATTTTCGGTTTATCAAAAAATGACGGTTTATCGCTGGTATATCAACGGTTAGCACAACTTTCGAAATTTAATATAAATATTTTAATATTCATGATTTTAAGAAAATTAGTGGCTCATAATCGTACTATTCTCCGCTTTACCGTTATTATAAATATTTTTGTACAAATATTATTATATAAGAACAAACCATGTTTTTTCAATGAACCTTTTTTCAAATACGCGTTGACAAGTTTTCTCCTCTTATCTATACTTGAACACATTAAGACGACGTTAGGAGAATGGTCAGATGAGTTATCCAACACAACAACTGAATATTTGGTGGCAAAGTCGGTAATCAGGTTGTGTGCTCATCGCAGGTGCAACCTGAACTTTTCAGATTGTATCTGTGCTGACTTGTTTAACTTTCCATAGTCTGCATGGATTCTCTCATGCAGGCTTTTTCTTTGGATAAAAGGAGCCTCGTGTGGGGCTCCTTATTTTTTTGTTTCAGCAATTATTTGACGAGGTGGAATACAAATGAAACGCATGTACACATTGATCGCGATTCTATTAGTTTTTCTCGGATTCGCATACTTTCAAGAAGGCGGCGGCATCACTAAGCAAAAAACGCCCACGGTTGGGATTTTAACCTTGATGCATCACCCCGCCCTCGATCAGATTCATAAAGGCGTGGTCGCCGGACTAGCCAAAGAAGGCTATAAAGGAAAAAGCGTCAAAATTGATTACCAAAATGCTCAGGGTGATCAAAGTAACTTGAAGACCATGGCTTCTAAGCTCGTGAACGAAAACAACGATGTTCTCGTCGGGATTACGACCCCTGCTTCACAAGCATTAGCCAATGCCACATCGAAGATTCCCATCGTTTTAGGGGCGGTTACCGATCCCCACGGTGCAGGACTCGTTAAGAACAATAAGAAGCCCGGCGGCAATATCACCGGCGTTTCCGATCAGGCACCACTCAAGAAACAATTGAAACTGATCAAGGAATTCATGCCTCACATGAAGACCCTCGGAATCATTTACACATCTAGCGACAGTTCTGCAACAACGGAACACGCCCTTTTCGTTAAGCTGTGTAAGGAAGAACACGTTAACTTGAAATCGTACTCCATTTCTAACAGTAACGATTTGAACCAGGTTTCCCAAGAAGCCCTCACCCAAGTTGACGCCATCTTCATTCCAACCGACAACACGATCGCCGGTGCGATGCAAACGCTGATTGCAAACGCCAACGCCGCCAACAAGCCCGTCTTCCCCGCCGTCGATACGATGGTGAAGGATGGTGGGGTAGCCACCTACAGTATTAACCAATACAAGCTCGGTGTGGAAGGTGGTCGCTTAGCCGGTCAAATCTTAAAGGGTAAGAAAAAGACCGCCACGACACCAATCAAGTACATTAAGAACGGAGATCCAACTTTGAATCTCAAGCAAGCCAAGAAACTCGGATTACACGTTCCCGCCCGCTTCTTGAAGGACGCCGAACAACATGGGGAGGTCTACAAATAATGAGTTTAGTTGTTTCTGCAATCGGTCAAGGCCTACTCTGGGCAATCCTCGGACTAGGACTATTCCTGACCTTTAGAATTTTAAACATTGCCGATATGACGGTTGAAGGAACCTTCCCAATGGGGGCCGCCGTCGCCGTTACCGCCATCGTCCATGGTTACTCACCACTGACGGCCACCATCTTCGCCTGTCTGGCTGGGATGGCCGCGGGACTAGTCACGGGCCTACTGTACACCAAGGGCAAGATCGACATCCTATTGGCCGGAATCTTAGTCATGACGGCCGCCTACTCCGTTAACCTGCGGATCATGGGTAAGTCCAACACATCGCTGTTAGGACACTCAACCCTTCTCAAAGCCAAGTTTTTGGCTGCGATGCCCAACTACTTTGACACGGTCTTTTTGGGGATGTTAGTGATCGCCATTATTACCATCATCCTCGTCTTCTTCTTGCAAACCGATCTCGGTCAAGCTTTTATTGCGACCGGCGATAACGAGAAGATGGCGAAGTCGCTAGGAATTCATACCGACAACATGAAGATTATGGGCCTGATGGTTTCTAACGGCATGGTGGGCATCTGTGGTGCCCTAGTATCACAAAGTAATGGATACGCCGATATTAACATGGGGATTGGGACCATCGTGATCGCCCTGGCTTCGATCATCATTGGTGAAGTGGCCTTCGGTGAACTCACCCTGAACCAACGTCTACTGGCAGTGACCATGGGGAGTATTATTTACCGGTTGATCTTGATGGCTGTTTTGCAACTCGGATTCAGCGCCAACGATCTGAACCTCCTTTCATCACTAGTTCTCGCAATCTGCATGATGCTACCGCAGTTCCGTCACGCCTTACATCTCGATCGGATCTTTACCAAGGGGGTTAAAGCCCATGACTAAACCAATTCTCGAATTAAAAGACATCGTCACACTGGTCAACAAAGGTACCAGTAACGAAACTGAAATTCTGAAGAAGCTCAACTTGACCATCAATGAAGGCGACTTTATCACGATTGTGGGCTCCAACGGGGCTGGTAAATCCACCCTCTTCAACGTCATCGGGGGTAATTTACCGGTTGATGACGGCCACATTTTACTTCACGGCAACGATATTACCCACCAAACCGAAGAAGAACGCACCAAGTTCTTGAGTCGTGTTTTCCAAGATCCTAAACTGGGAACCGCTCCTCGTATGACGGTCGCTGAAAACATGTTGCTGGCACAAAAACGGGGCGAAAAACGCCACCTCATTCCCCGGAAACTGAAACAACAAATGACAGATTTCACCCGTATTGCGGGGATTATGCATAACGGTCTGGAAGATCGGATGAATACCGCCACCGGCAACCTATCCGGTGGTCAACGCCAAGCACTGAGCTTCCTGATGGCCACGCTCAAACGCCCCGACATCATTCTTCTTGATGAGCATACTGCGGCGCTAGACCCACGAACCAGTCAAAACCTGCTCAATGCGACCAACGAACGGATTACCGAAGACGGGCTAACCGCCCTGATGATTACCCATCATTTGGAAGACGCATTGATCTATGGTAACCGGTTGATCGTTCTTGGTGACGGCCAGATTAAGGCCGACTTCAAGGGTGAAGAAAAGCAACAACTAACGGCTGAAAAATTATACGAATACTTTGAAGCTTAGTGAAAAACGTTATTCAATTTAAAAAGTGGCACGACTCACAATCAAAATCATGTGAGTCGTGCCATTTTTTATTTAACTTATTAATTCCACCACAACTTCACCAAAGCCTGTGTACCGTCGTTACCCAGTTGGCGTTCATCAACCAACTGTTCATACAATCGTTTAGCTTGTTGCGTGGCTGGTAAGTTCAATTCCATTTTTTCTGCTTCATCAATTGCAATTCTCAAATCTTTCAGAAAATGCTTCGCAAAAAAGCCGGGAGTGTAGTCGTCTTTTAAAATTCGGGGCACGTAGTTATCCATGCTCCAATTATCTGCGCCACCCGAACTTAACGTTTCCAAGACCGTTGGTAGATCCAGCTTGGCAGCCTTAGCGTACACCAGCATTTCCGTCAAACCAGTCATCGTGCCGGCAATCATAATCTGATTTGCCATCTTCGCATGTTGTCCGGCCCCGTATCCGCCAAAATAGTTATGGCGCTGTCCAATCTGTTCAAAGACCGGAACGACCTGCTCATACGTGTCGCGGTGCCCCCCAACCATGATCGTTAGCGTCGCATTTTTTGCGCCGACATCACCACCCGACACTGGTGCGTCGAGAACATGCAATCCCTGCTTATCGGCGAAGTGCCCAATTCGTTGTGCCAATGAGGGCGTACTAGTCGTCATATCGATCAGTACTTGGTCTGGTGTGGCCTGCTGAAAAATCCCCTGCTGCCCGAAATAAACGGCTTCGACATCTTGTGGGTATCCCACCATCGTGAAAACGAGTTGCTGACCGGTGGCCGCTGCGACGGGTGACGCCGCCCAGTGAGCCCCATGATCAATCACGGTTTGGGCCCGTGACTGTGTCCGATTATAAACAGTGACCTCATGACCGGCTGTCAATAAGTTATTAATGATGCCAGTGCCCATCACGCCGGTGCCAATAAATCCAATTTTCATTGTCGGATCCTCCTCTTAGTTGAGCTTCGTTTGCAATACTGGGCGCCCATTGAGTGCTTGCAGGTGCCGATTGTTGGGGTGTTCAAATAGCTGATGGTAACGCGCAAGTTGGCCTTTAGAGACGCTTAATGGCGTTTGCGCGACGTACCACCGGACGCCCTCAGTCAATGGCGGGGTCGTCAGTGAACCGAGATAGCGTAACACCGGCCCCGTAGCTGGTAGCTCCGCATGTACATCTAGCAATTGCTTCAGGGTCACCGTCTCGTGGGGCTTAAACTGCGTTAAAAGCTGTTCAAATACGGGATCAGGGGCGCCAATGTGGGCTACACGGGCGACGACAGCCAGCTGCCCAGCCGCGTCTTGGAACACAAAGTGCCATTCCATCGCTGCCTGATCATCGTCAATCACGTGCTCGGCGGGCGCGTGAAAATGAAGTTGTTGGAACTGATACGGTCGTTGCTCGAGTACTGCATGACCATGGCCATTCATTTGAAAGTTAATCTCTTTATCGCTCAGGCTGACCCCTTCGATATCGTTTTGCCACACTAGTAGATGGTTAGCGACGGCCGCTTGGGCCGTGGCGGTATTCAGCGGCACTGGTGACTGCTGCTGGCCAAAGCCGTTTTTCCACTGTTCCTGTTTCGTATAATCAAGCATTACCCGCACTCCCTTATTTTTTAGTTATTCCTAGTGTATTACGTTTCATCGTCATTGGCGCACTTTTTTGCCTGAACATTATGGAAAATTGGCCCAAAAACTGTCTGCCACCCGAATGAGATCGTTAAAAAAAAGATCACCGCTGCCGGCATCCGGCAACGATCATCCCTATTGAAGTTGTTTAATTTTTTGTTCCACGTAGCGTGCCAACTTGTCACGACTAAACAGACCGGTAAGCTTTTCTTTTGCCACCCCATCGTTAAAAACAACCAGGCTCGGCACGCTCAATACGTGATAACGCGCCGCAATTTCCTGGCTATCATCAACGTTAAACCGGACAAAGGTGACCCGATCTCGGAACTGTTCGTCTAACTGATCGATGACGGGTTCCATCATTTTACATGGGGCACACCAAGGCGCCCAAAAGTCGACGATCGTGAGTTTATCTTGGGCGACCTGTTCGTCAAAGTTGGTCGCCGTTGCTGTTACTGCCATCTTCGTATTACTCCTTTTTGGCCTTGCGGCGGATAACATGAATGAGAAGGGTCACAAAAAACATTGCCAGAATAAAGACGCCGAACAGGCCCGACGGAATTTCAATGTCGATCGCTGGAATCGTCAAAAACAGCTTAATCGCAATGACCGCAATCAACACGTACGCCATCGGTTCCAATTCCGGAATCTTGCGCATGAGGTTCATGATAATCTCCGCAATCCCCCGCATACACAAAATCCCAATCAAGCCCCCAATCAGCACAATCACCGGATTCGATGAAATTGCAAGGGAGGCAAGGACGGAATCTACTGAAAAGATGATGTCCATTAATTCAATTTGCACAACAACGGACCAAAATAAGGGGAGTACCCGATGCTTCTTTTCCTTCGGTACTTTGACCGGTTTTCGGCCAAACATCTTGTGATGAAAAAAGCGGTAAACGAGGTACATCAGGTACAGCGCCCCAATTACCTTGATCTCCCAGATATGAATTAGGTAGGTCCCAATTCCGATGATTAAAAAGCGGAACAGGTAGGCGCCCCACAACCCATAAAACAGTGACTTTTCTTGTTCTTTTAACGTTGGTAACACTCTCGTTTGCGTTGCCAACACAATTGCGTTGTCTACCGACAACAGACACTCAATCATCACCAGTGATAAAATCACCAGCCAGTCCTGACCGGAGCCAATAACCGCAGCCCAGTTGTGCAGGTCAAAAAACGGACCATAGAGCTTTTCAATAAGTGACAATTAGTTTCCCCCTTACACCGATTCAATTATTTCAAGTGCCATTTTACTATACTTTCTTCAAAATAGCGCGGATTTGGCGCATTAACCGTGATTTTTTGGCCCGTAAACGGTAACACGACCGTCAGTGCCGTTCCGTGTAACATCATTTTGGCGTTTGGTCGCTCGTTATACAATGGATCGCCCACGATCGGGGCCTGCATGGCGGCTAGATGAACCCGAATCTGGTGCGTGCGTCCCGTTTCCAATTGTAACCTCACCAGACTATGCGTGCCGTACGCCCCCAACACCTGATAGTGGGTTCGGGCAGTCTGCGCATGAACGCCATCAATTTGCCGCTTGCGGCGGTCGGCCTCATCGCGACCGATGGGCAACGTGATGACCCCCGCCGGTTCGAGGAACACTCCGTCCGTAATGGCTAAATAGTGGCGGTGAATCTGCCGGCTGCTAATCAAGCGATCCAAAAGCGGCACGACGATTGGATTTTTGGCAATCAATACCGCCCCACTCGTCTGTTGATCAATGCGATGCACCATGAAGGGGACGGCATTCTGCCGTGCTAAATGCCCCGCCACAAAGTTCATCAGGGTGCCCCGCTCATCTTGCCGGTTTGGATGGGTCTTAATCCCCGCCGGCTTATTGACGACTAAAAGATCATCATTTTCAAAGAGAACCGTCACCGGTTGGGTGTCATCAACGAGATAGTTGGATGTCGCGGTGCGAAACTCATCCCCGCTAAAGCGTAAAACAACCTGATCCCCTGCCTGAACGGGGGTACTCATCGGTTGGTAGCGACCGTTTAACCAGACATTTTCCCGGATTCGGAGAAAGTGGACGATGCGGTGCGGGAGGAGCCAGTGCTGTTCTAATAGTTCCCTCAGTGGAACCTGATCGGCGCTTGCTGGAACGATTTGGGTTGTCTGCCAATGAATTGTCATGGTCGTCTAAGTGCTCCGTTTTCGTTTAAATTAAAGACAATTGGTGCATCACGTGCCACAAACCGTTGTGCATGGGTTTGTTGACATAGTTGCTCGTCGAGAGTCAACTTGGTCACGGCCGTTTGGTGATAGGCCTGAAAATAGTAGCTGCGGCTTTCCGCTACCGTCGCCGCGCGATAAACCGAGTAGGTGGCTTGATGGTCGGTATTCTTGGGTACGGTTACACCATCCAATAATCGCCAACTACTGATAAATGCTTCTTGTTCATTACGGGGCTGATCAGCCCGTTCCTTAAAGTAGGCCGCCCGAATAAAGCGGGCCCCCGGCGAATACGATCCCGGTGGAATCGATTTGCCCGACAGGCTGCCCGTCGTGACCTTAGCGGTATTTAATGGCACCTGGCCGGTCCGAAACGCCGACGTAAAGTCCATGTACTGATCCAATTGGGCCAACTGCTTGTCAAAGTTCGGACTATTTGTCACAACTCCCAGCGGATTTTCGATCACCCGCATCGGCATCGTCGTGGGTTCAATGACCACAATGCGGCCGGTCGGGTCCGTCAGTGCAAAATGCAGTTCCGGATACCCGTACTTCACGTCACTGTGGGTATCATCCATCAGCTCAATGTCTGGTAATTGCGCAATGACATCGGCAACGGACGCACAGTGGCCTAACGCCCATAACACGAATTCAAAACCGGCTAGTTGCGTTTTGTCGGCGCGTCGTTGACTTCTCAATTGAGCCCCGTTAGCAAACGTCAGCTTCTGGGCACACAAGCCCTTTTCGTTAACGCCATCGGAAATATCGGCCCGTAACCGGTCAAACTGACCGCCCCCCACAATGGCGTAGCGGTTCGTATAGGTATGATGATCAAACCGTGTCTGCCAGTGAAACTGACGGGGTAAAAAGACCGGTGAATTTTCGAGCGACGGCCAGTCCATTGTCCGCGCTAGTAAGTGCGTGCCATCCTGAGCAACTTGATAAATACTGGTGCACATGTCCGATCACCATCCTTTCATGTTCTATTCTATGACAGATCCTTTACAATCGCCAAGACAAAGTGTTTAATGGATGAGAATAATAAGGAGAGTTACGATTATGTTAACAGTCACCCCTGTAACGCCACATTTGAATTGGATTAACGTCCAAAACCCGACGAGTGAAGAAACCATCAAGCTCGTGACGCAGTATCAGGTCACCGACGAAATGCTAGCCTACGCCATTGACCCGGATGAACGTGCCCGTGTCGAAGCTGATCCCCGCGCCAATATTACCCTGCTCATTTTTGACGTCTACTGTGTCCCAGACGATGACGCCGAATCGCAGACTGCGCCCATTGGGATCATGTTTACCAACGATAACCTCATCACCTTTACCACGGAGCAGACCAACTTCGTGACCGAACTCCTCGAAGAACAGGTCGACCATAAATCGGATACTCAGCACATTAATGATCAAATCGATTTGGTACTCCCGATGCTTTATCAGCTGTCCACCGACTACTTTGCCCCAATTCGGCAGGCTGATTCCCAACGGGTCGAAATTCAGCGCTCGCTAGAACGGCGGACGGACCGCAAGGCCATTGCGGCGTTCGTCAACCTTGAAACCGGCCTGATCTACATCCTAACTTCCCTTCGAGGCAACGTTTCGCTGCTCAAAGATTTGAAGCGCCGGTCACGAAATCTCACAACGCAGCAAACCAACGATCTCGACGACGTCTTAATCGAAGCCGAACAAGGACTAGAAATGGCCACCATGACCTCCAACATCATCGAGCGGATCTCAAATGCCTATTCCAAAGTCCTCGATAGCAACCTGAACAACACGATGAGATTCTTGACCATCTATTCCATTGTCCTCACAATTCCGTCAATTGTGTTCGGCTTCTTCGGCCAAAACGTGCACCTGCCGTTCGAGTCGTCCCCGATCGGTTGGGAACTAACCATCATGGTCATGCTGGTTTTAGCCGTTCTGACTATGTGGTTGTTAATGAACAATCATTGGTGGCGTAAATAGTGATTTACTCAAAAAACAGCGGTACCGCGACTCAATCGTCGTCGTACCGCTGTTTTGCTATTCTGCTGCACTAGGAACGTGCAATAAATCCATTTTATCCAAGTATTCCGCAATTTCAACGGAGTTCCAGGCCGCACCCTTCAGCAGATTATCGGCCACGTTCCATAAGTGGAATGCGCCCTTATTTTCCTGATCGGGGCGAATCCGACCCACGAATGTTTCCCGTCGGCCCTGCGCCGTGATTGGTTGCGGATACAGCTGCTCGGCCGGATCGTCTTGTAAGACATCCCCGTCGAAGTTAGCAATTGCATCCTGAATGCCCGCCACCGTGGCATGCTTATCCAGCACTTCAAAGTACACGGATTCACAGTGTGCAATCGGCACCGGCACCCGCGAACAAGTTGCCGTGACCTGAATATCATTACTATTCATATCGCCGCCACACATGATTTTCTTCGTTTCATGAATCATCTTCCACTCTTCGTGGGTGTAGCCATCTTCTTCAAACACATCAATCTGAGGCAGTACGTTAAACGCTTGCTGGTAGTGTTTTTTGTCACCCCTAACCGGCATAATCTTGGGGGTGTATGTCTTTCCGTCTAAGTAGGCTTGGCTCTCATCGAGGGTCTCTTGGACCGCCCGATTTCCCGCACCACTGACCGCCTGTAAGGTTGTCACGATCACGCGCGATAACCCATAGCGCTCACGAATCGGTTCGAGCGCCATCACCATTTGAATTGTTGAACAGTTGGGGTTGGCGATCAAGCCCTGATGCTCGTTCAGTGCCTCCGCATTGACTTCGGGAACCACCAACGGCACGTTAGGATCCATCCGAAAGGCCGAGGTATTATCCACCACGACCGCCCCGCGCTTAATGGCTTCGGGGGCAAACTGCTTCGATACGGCGCCACCAGCAGAAAAGAGCGCTAGGTCGATTCCCGTAAATGATTCGGGGGTGGTTTCTTCAACGACCGTGTCTTGGCCCTTGAACTTGAGCACGGTGCCGGCCGAATGCTTCGAGGCCAAGAGCTTAATTGTTTTTACCTTAAGCGTCGATTGCTCGACCATTTGGATCATTCGTGTGCCGACCGCTCCGGTTGCACCCACAATTGCGACATTATATTCACTCACAGGAAAAGACCTCACTTATCTTAAAATTGAATTTATTTTAGCATTTTAGTTGCCCGACGTCTCCTGATTCGACTGTGCCGGATGAATTTCATAGTGGATCTTACCTTCATCATTGGTCACCCCGTACAAAACTTGTTCATGCGCATCGTCGATAAATCCAAGGTTCAACCGCCGCCGACCGTTGACATTTTCGATTCCATGAAATGCCTGTCGGGCAAAATGGTGCGCCCATTTGGCATCCTCAATCAGGGTTTTACTCTTGTCATTCGCCGCACTCAGCGTGTAGCCTTCATCCATTAAGTGCTTCACAAGCGATACCTTGACGTAGGCGTCAAACCCAAACACCCGCGCATCCTGCTCTTCTTGGCGTTGCTTAGCCGCAATGAATGCTTTTTTCTCCCAATACCGTAGCTGGCGCGTCGAAACACCGGTCATCCGGCTTAATTCCCCAATTTTAAACTGTAATTTACTGAGATCGAGCATTCGTTTTTGCTTGTCTGATTCCATAATTACTCCTCTATTTTAGGGACTTGACCATTTGGCGGTGCATAATCCCTGCTTCTTCGAAAACATCACCGTGTGGCGTGAATCCCAACCGGTCGTAGAACCCGAGGGCCGTTAGTTGGGCTCCGAGGTACGCAGACTGCACATGGTCATCCGCTTGTGCCTGATCGAGAACGTGGGTCATCAAAGTGGCCGCATACCCATGGTGCCGCGCGGACTGGATCGTCGCGACGCGCTGGATATGAAGCCGTTGGTCCGTCAAAACCGTTCGTAACGTGACTACCGGTTGGCCGGCCACGTAACCGACGTAGTGTGTCGCAATCGCATCATCGTTGTCCTTTTCGAGGGCTTCTGGCACCCCTTGTTCTCGCACAAACACTGCCAGTCGTATGGCGAGGGCGTCTTCAAAGACCGCTCCACTTTTTCCCGTTACCTGTTTAATTTCCACGCTGTCACCCCATCACATTCTTCTAAGCTCCATTGTATCATCAATGGCCCTAATTTCGTGCACAAAACGCGCGCAACCACTATACTGAAACCAACAACTTATCAGTTATTTGGGAGGTTACGTCATGCAAATCCATCATATCTCGGTTTTAGCGTCGAATTTTACCAGTAATCACGCGTTTTACACCCATACTTTGGGACTGCGCCTCGTCAAAGATACGGTCAATCAGGAAAATCCCGCCATCGAGCACCTCTTCTACGGGGACTACCTCGGATCGCCAGGAACCGTTATCACGTTTTTTATCATCCCCTACCTCGGTCATCGTACCGATGGCAACCATTCGATCAGCGATCTCATCCTTCAAATTCCTCGGCACACCAGCGATTGGTGGGCGCAATGGTTGACCGCCCAACACGTCGCTGTCACCCACACTGCCGACCAGTTGACCTTCGATGACCTAGATGAGTTCCACATCATTTTGCGTGAAGGTGACGCCCAACTCACAACGGCTCAAATCAATCCTGCTTCGCCAGTGCCTGCTCAAAATCAGATTGTCAAAATTCTCGGCACGCACTGGCTCGGACCGGATCCGGCCGCCAGTGCGCGCTTCTTCGATCAATTCATCGCGGCGCCCACCGATGCCACGGGTCAGGTGCAGTTAGCGGATCACAACTTTATTGGGCTAAAAAAAGCCCCGACCCAGCAACGAACACGCTTTGGGCGGGGCAGCGTCGATCACTTGGCCTTACAGGTCGCCGATGATCAACAATTATTTGCATACTGGCAAAAGGCGGTGCAACAGGGCTGGCAACTGGAACTATTCCGTAACCGCCACTGGTTTAAGAGCATCTATCTTCGTGACCCGAGTGACAACCGGCTCGAACTCGCCACACCGGCCCCCGGATTCACCGTTGATGAACCCCTCGATCAATTGGGCACCCACCTCGTCTTACCGCCATGGCTGGCCGATCAGCGTGCTGAAATTGAACAGCGCCTGCAACGCTAACTACTTACGATTATAGTAGTCGACGGTGACATCGTCGGCCGTCACGATGAGCTTGGTGACACTGCCATTTTGGGGCCGGACGGTCAGATCATACTTTCCCTGACCAAACTTTTCCATCATGCTCAACACGGTATTGCCGTGACTAATTAAGAGGACGTTATCCCCGTCCTTTAGCTGGTCATTGCTTCGAATCAGGGCAAAGCCTTGGTCGAGTCGCTGCCAGTATTCTGCATTATCTTCCGCATCGTGGAAGGGATCGGCAGCCTTCAAAAGATCCTTGGCCTTACCAATCGAATACTTTTCTACAATTTGTTTGAACGTCGCTAGACCGTGGGGTGCGCCCGCCATGTACCAAGCTTCATCCATATTCGTCCCTTCAAAATAGCCGTAAAATTCTTCCCGAAAGTACGGTGCCACGATCGGTGTCTCCGGTGCCCCTGCGTGGTTGGCCGCTAAGATCATCTTCGCGGTTTGTTCGGCCCGCGTGGTATCACTACAGTAGGCCGCCGCAAAGGTCGTCTCGGCCAGCTTTTGCCCGGCGGCCTGGGCGTCTTGAATTCCCTTATCGGTCAGTGGTGAATTACTCCACCCCTGCAATTTATTGTAGATATTGTAATATGTTTGACCATGTCTGACGACGTAGACGTTTAACTTTGTCATGATCGTAACCTCCCTGAATCAGCCGTTGCTTGAAGTACCTCAACCTTACCGCAATCGTTAAAGCGATACCATCTTTTTTTACTATGGATAGTTGAGAAAGCGCGTTACTTTAGTTGTGAGATGACTCAACTTAAAGCATTATTTAAAACGAACACTTGTTCTGATATAATGAAATTAATCAGGAGGTGGCGGTGTTGTTTTTAAAAGGAATCAAATTGCGAGTCTATCCAAACCGTGAACAACGGGCCCAAATTCAAGCCAGTTTTGGCTGTAATCGTTTTGTCTGGAATCAAATGTTGAATATGTTGATAACGCGGTATGAAAATAATCCGGAGTTATCGTTACCGTCATCCTATACTTTAGATTATCTTTTACCCCAGTTAAAGCGCGAATATCCCTTTTTGAAATCTGTCGAAAGTACAAGCCTCCAAGTCACAAATCATGATTTAATTGAAGCCTACCGTTGTTTTTTCAAGCAACATCGAGGATTTCCAAAATTTAAGTCACGCAAGTATCCTAAGAAAAGTTATCAAGTCAAAATGGTGAATCATAATATTGAAGTCGTTGACACTCACCAGATTATCTTGCCTAAATTGGGATCGATGAGTTTTAAAACAGGTGCTTTGATTAAGGGCACAATCAAAAGGGTGACGATTCGGCGGTCTGTGACTAATAAATACTATGCTATCTTGTTGGTTGATACGTCGATTGAGCCGCTCGAAAAAACGAAGCACATTGTCGGTCTTGATTTAGGTGTGTCTGATTTGGTGATTACTAGTACTGGTGTTAAATATCCTACCAAGCGTTTTGATAAACAATTAGCCGATAAGAAACACTATTGGGAAAAACGCTTGGCGCGTCGTCGCCTTCAAGCACAAACTCAAATTGCCCGGGATCACCACAATCATGTATTAGAGCCTCGCGAACTAACAGATTTTAAGAACTATCAAAAGGCTAAATTGATGGTTGCCAAGTACAATGAAAAGATCGCTAACCAACGTAATAACTACCTACATCAGATTAGTAAGCAATTAGTCGAGCAGTACGATGTGATCAAAATGGAAGACTTGAAAACCAAAAATCTACTAAGAAATCACCATCTTGCCCGTGCAATTGCGAATCAGGGCTGGCGATTATTAAGGACGATGCTAGCGTACAAAGCTAGTTGGTACGGTAAACAACTTGTGATTGTGAACCCGTATAAAACGAGCCAGGTTTGTGCCAATTGTGGCTATGATGATGGTAAACATGCATTAAACATTCGCCGTTGGACATGCCCAAATTGTGATGTTGAACATGATCGAGACGTGAATGCGGCTTTGAATATCTGTCGTGCTTAATAAATAAAAAGTAACTGGCCTGGAGTAGGCCTTAGGTAATAGCCGTGACCGCTGTTGTGCGTTCAATGAACGCACAACAAGTTGGCGGTGTTTCTAGAAGCTCATTACTTGAGTGATGAGTAGCTCACTGAAATCAATCCAGAAGAATTAACTTTTTATTATTGTTGCTAAATCTCGAAACGGCCATGAAGAATGTATGATAAAATATGAATGTTTATAATTTAAATTCATACCTATTCAGACTGTGAGGATGTTAATTACATGCACAAGTTAAATACAATGAAGGACACAAGAATGGGTCTCTTTACCATTTTGGTGTTTCTTTTTTGGTTAAAAACGCTACTGGCCTACTTCGTCGATTTTCGATTGGGTGCAGAAGGCGTTTTTCAATATTTTATTCTGCTGATTAACCCGATCGCGACGACCATTTTTATGTTTGGCCTCGCCTTTTACTTCAAGCGATCGCGGTTTTTCTACCCGATTTTAATGGCGCTATACATTGGTAACACGGTATTGCTCTATTTGAACGTCATTTACTTCCGGGAATTTACCGACTTTATGACGGTGGCCACCATGACCGGCTACTCGAAAGTTGATCAAGGATTGAGTGGCAGTTCGCTCGCGCTCACTAACGTCCACGATATTTTGTACTGGATCGATATCGTCATTATTTTACTGATGATGCTGTTTCGCAAGATTAAGTTCGATCCGCGCGGCGTCAATCACCGGATGGCTTTTGCCATCACGTCGGTGGCGGTGACCCTCTTTGGTGTCAATCTATCGCTCGGTGAAATGAGTCGCCCACAGCTACTCACGCGGACGTTTGATCGGACCTACATCGTCAAGTATCTGGGTGTCGACGCCTTCACCATTTACGACGGGATCAAATCCCAACACACCAGCAACATGCGTAAATCGGCCACGAAGTCCGAACTAGAGGCCGTTAAGAAATTCACCGACGCCCACTATGCCAGCCCGAACAAGAGTATGTACGGGATTGCCAAGGGGCGCAACGTCTTCGTGATCCATCTGGAAAGTTTCCAGCAATTCCTGATTGATAAGAAGATTAACGGACAGGAAGTCACCCCATTCCTCAACTCGATCTACCACGGTAGCAACACCTACGCCTTTGATAACTTCTTCCATCAAGTGGGGCAAGGTAAGACCAGTGATGCCGAGAACATGCTAGAAACCAGTACGTACGGGCTTTCACAAGGGTCCCTCTTCGCAACGCTGGGGAGCGACAACACCTTCCAAGCGGCCCCATCAATTTTGAAGCAACGGGCCGGCTATACCAGCGCCGTCTTTCATGGGAACGTGGCCAGTTTCTGGAACCGAAACAACGTCTACAAGAACATGGGCTACCAGTACTTCTTCGACGCCAGCTACTATGATACGTCTGGCGATAAGTCGACCGGCTATGGTTTGAAGGATAAGCTGCTGTTCAACGATTCCGTGAAGTACCTTGAACGACTACAACAACCGTTCTACGCGAAGTACATTACCGTCACAAACCACTTCCCGTACGACCTCGACTCCGAAGACGAGGATCCAAACTTCAAGACGGTGGATACCGGTGATAGTGCCGTGGATAACTACTTTGTGACCGCCCACTATCTCGATCAGTCCTTGAAGGAATTCTTCACCTACCTGAAGAAGACCGGTCTCTACGACAAGTCGATCTTCGTCATTTATGGTGATCACTACGGTATTTCCGATTCTGAAAACAAAAAACTAGCTTCCGTGCTAGGCAAGAGTTCTGATGACTGGACCGACTATGACGACGCACAACTCCAGCGGGTGCCATTGATGTTCCTAATTCCTAATTCTGGTGGTAAGGGCTATATATCCCACACTTACGGTGGTGAAATTGACGTCTTGCCAACCCTCATGCATTTGCTCGGTGTCAGTTCGAAGCGCTACATCCAGTTCGGGACCGACCTCTTCTCTAGTCAACACGATCAGGTCGTCGCCTTCCGGAACCAAGACTTCGTGACGCCAAACTATACCAGCATTTCTGACGTCATCTACAGTAATAAGACGGGTAAAAAGGCCACTCTAACGGCCGCCCAGAAGAAGCAGTTGAAGAAGGATCAAACCAAGGTCAACAAGGAACTGAGCCTCTCAGATTCCTTGAACGATAAGAACCTGCTGCGCTTCTATAATCCAAAAGGCTTCAAGGCCGTCAACGCGTCGAAGTACAACTATTCGAACGGATTGGATAAAGAAATTAAGATTGAAGATCAGTTGAAGGGCAAGTCAACCAGCCTCTACTCCGAAAACGGGGATAAGACGACGGCGAGCGAGTACTCAACCGATGCACCTGAATTAACTCACTCATCAACGGATTCTAACCGAATTAAGATTACGAACCCTGATGATAGTAAGAACTAGCATTAAATTAGGCCGTTTACCACAATTTATTAGTTGTGATAAACGGCTTTTTTAATGAAATAAATAGGTTATACAAAATCCCCGCTGAGCAAAATACTTAGCGGGGATGCTTTATTAGCTACTTACCGTTTACAAAAAAACTTAATTGATTTTCTTTTTGCATAATCAATATCAATTCGCACAAAAATCAAAAAAATTTCGTCAAATAATGATTTTCCGCATCCGTCTTACTTATCTTTTAACTTTTCCATCAGCGGTCTGTACTGGTGCATAAACTTCACAATATCAACCTGTTCTTCACTCGATAACTCATTAACGCGTTTAAACACCAAATTACCCTCCGCATCAATTACGGGTTCAAATTCTACATTCTCAGGAATTGCAAGCTCATTAGGAATCGTGACGACGATGGCATTGCCAACTTTTCTACTTTTTACAATCATGACAGTTGCTCCTTTTGTAGCTATACCTTAACCTATTTTAGCAACTTAAACACGGTTAACTACCTATTAATCGTATTTATCCACTGGCGGTAGTCAAACTTTTCCGATCGAATTAATTGTCAGGCACTCTCAGTATATACTTGTAAATACAAAAGAAAGAAGGAATTTTCATGACTAAGCCATTACCTTCCGAACGGATTTTAGGTGAATTTTCAACTCGAAAAACTGGCAATTCTTTGATCCTCACAGTCCCAGTTACAGCCGGCGTTCCTGAAGGTCAAAAATTTATTCTAAAGGCTAAATCTGATGGTTCACTAGAGTACGTCGTTGCTGATCAAAATCCTTGGACCTCTGGTGAATATGACAACATTGATTTTCGTGCCGAGCTTAATGACGTGGGGAATTTCGGGAATGAATCACCTGTCGGAAAGGAGAACATTGAATGGTAACTCCTAAACAAGGAGACCTGATCTTCATCGATGCAGAACCCCATGCTGGGCATGAGGAAGTCGGTCATCGCCCGCAAAGTGGTCATATTCGCCGCCCGATGGTGGTACTGTCCAACGACGGTTATAATCAAGCAATGGGGATGATTATCGGAATGCCAATTACATCCAAAGTTAAGCACGACCACCGCATTTATGTTCCCGTTGACGATCATGCCAGCGGTATTTCAGGGTCCATCATTACATTCCAACTGCCAAATTACGATTTTGATGCCCGCCATGGCGAAATTGCTGGTCATGTATCAGCTTCTATGCTTAACGAATTAATTTCACGGGCTAAAACAATTTTTTAATAAACTCGTATCACGCCTAACAAAATAGAGGACTAGCAAAGTAAACATGCTGGTCCTCTATTTTAATTTTGTCCGTGCAGCGTAATCGTGTTGCGTCCCCGATGCTTCGACGTATACAAAAAGTGATCCGCACGCTTATAAAGGTCTAAATAATTCGCATCATTCGCAGTGACAATATCTTCACCGAGTGAAATTGTGATCTTTACTTGGCGCTCATCAAACACAAAATTTAACTGGGCGACCTCGGCCTGAATCATTTTGGAAATGGCTTCGTTACGGGCTTCGTCTGGGTTGACCTCGTACATCAGCATTGTAAATTCTTCCCCGCCGGTGCGATAAAGTGCGGCCGGATAGTCTAAATTATCAACCAGCTCTTTAATTTTGTGGGCCACCGTCTTCAGTACCTCATTGCCGGCAACGTGCCCATATGTATCATTGATTTGCTTAAAGTGGTCAAGATCCATCGCATACATGGCATAGATTTTACGCGTCTGTGTAAAATGCTGATAGGCGTCCTGTAAATCGGTATTAAACACGCCAAACGTTTTACAACCAGTCAGGCCATCAAATTCAGCGCGATGTTTAAATTCCCGAATCCTTTCATTCTGCTTTCCCAGTAGTCGTGCATATAATATGATGACGCCTTCCAGCACAACTAACGCCAGAATTTGACGGGCCCACGCACCCGCCGTCTGCCCCTTGTAGAGCATTGATCCCATTGAAAGGCCAAAAAACGAGAAAACAATAAATGTGATCACGTATAGCCATGGGCGCGCCACGATCTGCTTGGCAAACCCATAAATCAGGCATTCAACCACCATCAGGCCCACAGTTTGCTCCACGGAAATGGGCGACACCGCCGATGTCATCATACCGCTGATCCCCCAAACCATTGTAAAAAGAAGTGTAATGACGAGCTGCGGTTTGATCCGTAATCTCAAAATAAGATTAAAGAGTCCGACAATCACCATGTTGAGATAGGTCCAATGAAAGCCCGTCAAATTGCGCGATAGCAGATTATTGGCCTGAGCTTCCATATAGGCCAACGCTAAGTACGCAATCCCGAGTGAACAGAGCAAAAAATAACGGTGCCGCTTGATAAATTCGTTTTCGGATTCCCGCTCAATCCACATGAATAAGGAGACGCAGCCCAACAGCACGACTGCATTCACGATAAGCGATGAAATGTACGATAGTGCAATTACGCCAGTACTCATATTCCCGATCAGTAGTCTCCTTCTAGTTGGATTAATTTTACCTCATACTTCCGGTTATTTTAACATACATCCGTATTGCCAGATTGACGTATCGTCTGTTTTCTAAGGTTATTTTCACCTTCCAGATCGGCATGTGGGCTATTTCCAATTAAAGTAAGATTTATACCATTTGGTTGAGTTACCATCTCTAATCCCAATTAAGAGAATTACTTCGTTACGTTAACTTGCCCGCTTAAAAAGCGCTTTCAAAATCGGCCACACGTGCTATAATCTAGCCAGCATTCAGTATTTTTTATATTACCTATTAAGGGGCGATCTTTACGACGAACAAAGAAAATATGCATAACCAAACACTTTATGATCCCAGCGATTCCGAGATATCAGAAATACAATTGGCCTGTCTCGAACGTCTATACGACTACAATCAAACTCGGCCAACGGAACAAAAACGACGGCAACAACTCTTACACGAAATGTTTGCAGAAATTGGCGAAGGCTGCTACCTCGAACCACCCTTTCACGCAAATTTTGGCGGAAAACACGTTCACTTTGGCGATAACATCTACGGTAATTTCAACCTAACGCTCGTTGACGACACTCATATCTATGTCGGTAGTCGGACAATGTTTGGCCCCAACGTCACCATTGCCACAGCTAGTCATCCCATTCTTCCCGAACTACGGGCAAAGGGGTATCAATATAATGCACCTGTCCGCATCGGTACCAATTGTTGGATTGGTGCCGGTGTCACAATTTTACCAGGAATCACGATTGGCAATAATGTCGTCATCGGTGCCGGCAGCATCGTTACCAAAAACCTTCCGGATAATGTCGTTGCTTATGGTAACCCCTGCCAAGTCGCACGGCAGGTCAACCAACATGATCGCGAATATTACTTTAAAGAACATAGAATTAATCCCAGCATGCTTGATCAATAACCTGTGAGCAGGCAGAAGCTTCAATATTCGGATTATGACACACGACCTATTTTTAAATCGACGCAATCGTGAATGCTTTCAGTTTATGTTTCACAATTGTTCGGATCGGCGCATATTTTTAGATTTGTCGTGTGTTGTTTTTGATAAATGAGTAGTTTACGGTTGTACCAAAAATGAAGGTTCGTGCTGATTTTACGAAATTTATGTAAAGTATGAACGAGCCTTCATTTTTTGATTTCAATTTTAACTATTTTACATAATTACCTAAAGTGTAGTTACTCACTTTAGGTGTCATTTTCTCTGCACATTAATTCTATCTTTCCCATTATTTATTTGACAACTAATATTTTCCCAAATCTTATTCTGTTATAATTTAGCTTACAGAAAACTATTGGGGGAACTAGGAACATGAAAAAATGGGTTGGAATCAGTATCACCGCAGCTGCGCTATTGTCACTCACACTGGCCGGATGTGGCAGCAGCGATAGCCAAAAATCGGCTAAATCGAGCGACAATAGTTCGACCAGCGCCAAAAAACAATCGCACCACAAAAAGACCACTAAGACCTCATCATCGTCAGAATCTTCAAGTAGCCAAAGTAGTCAATCAAGCCAATCAAGTAGTAGTTCGGCCTCTAGCACCTCAAGTGCTTCCAGCGCCAGTGCCAGCTCGACCGACACCGCGACTCACCCGGGAATCCCTGCCGCGTTAATCGGCACCTACCAGGAAACCGAAAAGAGTGACGCAGCCGGCTTTGCCTCAACCTACGAATTTACCGCAACTTCGGCCACATACAGTGCTTCGAATATGCCCGCTATCGTCCTTAACGATGTCTCGTATAAAATGGTAGACGGTAATTACGTCATTTCTGGAACGGGTGAACCTGCCGGAATGTACAAAGGCGGCCCAGAAACTTGGACGCTCAAACAGGATGGTAACAAAATTTTACGCGTCGGTTACAGTACAGTCTGGGCCGTTAAGCAATAGCCTTAGCTAGGGCAACACCGCTCTTCACAAACTGTGAAGATGGTGTTGCTTTTTCGTTACCACTAAAATTTTTCAGCGTGCTGGTATTAACAGTTCCGCTTTTTAGTTGGGTTCCGCAAGGGCAGAAGTCTGCGATTCGAACTCTCGGGCTTCGAGATAGTTCGATCGTCATCGGCGCACAGCAAAGTGCGCTTAACCAAATAAGACCTGTCAATTCCAAATTCAGGAATCAACAGGTCTGGTACTCTGTTTTTTTAGTTGGGTTCCGCAGAGCAGACTCCTGCGCTTAACCCGTCTTAGGTAAGTCAAAAAATAATATGCCTAGTGTTACTTTTTACATTTCAGATTAGTTGGGTTCCGCAAGGGCAGAAGTCTGCGCTTAACCAAATAAGACCTGTCAATTCCAAATTCAGGAATCAACAGGTCTTATTCCGTTAATGCTCAACTTCTAAGCGCCCTTGCTTCACACCCTATTTTTTCTCGACGCCAACGATGTGCTATGCACTGGCGCGTGTCTATCTGGGTAGAGCTGCTTAGCCACCGAACTGATTGCCGTTGGGGCCTCTCCAAATGCACTCGCGATCAACTTCACCTTACCGTCAAAGTTGACGCCATCCCCAATCGCATACACACCCGCCACACTCGTTTGCATCGTCGAATCAACCACAATATCATGCCGATTTTGTTCTAATTCCAACGACCAACTCGTCAGTGCCTTATTGTCAGACGTAAAGCCGTAGTTGACGATCACATCATCAACATCTAGCTCCTTTTCGTCATCTGAACGCATTTTCTTCATTGTTAGGTGTAACGAATGGTCCGCATTTTCATCAATCTCTTTTAACAGGTAGGGTAATTCCAGTTGGACGCTCGACTGCTTGAGCTTCGTCACTTCGTGTTCCAGTCCGCGGAATTTTTCCCGCCGGTGCATCAAATGAACTTCCGCGGCCACGGGTTCCAACATTAAGGCCATATCAATTGCGGAATCTCCACCACCAGCAATCAGCACCCGTTGATCGCGGAAATCATCACGATGGGTGACTGCATAGAATAACTGGTGGTTTTCAAATTGATCAGCATTTTCCACGGCCAGCTTACGCGGTGAAAACGCACCATTGCCCAGCGCAATAATTACGGTCTTAGAATAGGACGTCCGTTGGTTCGTCACCACTTTAAAGCCCCCATCCACTTTGACAACGTCCTCGACCGTTTCGCCAAGGTAGTTTTCGATTGGTGCCTGCTTCATCTGCTCTGATAGCTGGTCAATCAGCTGTTGCCCCGTCACACTGGCAAAGCCCGCAATATCCAAAATTTCCTTTTCGGGATACAGTGCACTGACCTGTCCACCTAATTGGGGGAGACTTTCAATTAATTGGGCTTTTAGCTCCCGTAATCCGGCATAAAAAGCCGCAAACATTCCGGCTGGTCCGCCACCAACAATCGTCACATCGTAAAAATCTTGCATGTCAACTCACCTTTCGTTAAACCGTTTTACTTATCTTCTCCAGTTTATTAGGTCTTATTATAACAATTTTCGTAAATCATGCGTCAGTTTTGTTGTTTTGTTTGTTTTTTTACGGAAAGTTGGTTATCATTAAATATGCAGAAAAGGCTTACATCAACAAATTTGGAGGTAGTTACATGGCAACAAAAAAGATGATTCTTGATTTAGATACCGGTGTCGATGACGCCCTCGCCATTGCATACGCACTGGCTGCTCCCGACGTAGATTTGATCGGGATCGTAAGCTCATACGGTAACTGTTTGGTTGAACAATCTGGCGAAAACAGCCTCAAGCTTTTAGAGTTGTTAGGCGCAACTGATGTTCCTGTTTTCTTGGGTGCCAGTCATTCAAGCACCACCGATCACTTTGATGTGATGCAAGTTAGCAAAGATATTCATGGGAACAATGGGATTGGTGAAGTCGCATTACCAAAGGCGAAACGTCCCATCGAAACCCAATCCGGCATTGATTTTCTGATCGAAGCTGCTCACAAATATGCAGACAACTTAATTTTCGTGCCGACTGGCCCAATGACCAACTTAGATGCAGCCCTCGCTAAGGACCCTGCAATCGCAGACTTGATCGGCAACGTCACCTTCATGGGTGGTGCCCTCACCGTTGAAGGGAACGTTACCTCCGACGCCGAAGCCAACATCAACCAAGATCCAGAAGCTGCGGATCGCGTGATGCGCAGTCACTTGAAGATTACGATGGTCGGCTTGGACGTTACATTACGGACCCTCCTGACCAAGGCGGAAACTCAAGTTTGGCGGAATCTCGGCACCGATGCTGGTAAAAACTATGCCGACATCACCGACTTCTACATCGACGCTTACTACAACCTCGACATCGATAAAAACGGATGTGCCTTGCACGATCCCCTCGCTGTGGGCGTTGCACTGGATCCTTCATTTGTCCAAACCATCGATTTGAACATGAAGGTTACCTATGATGAAAGCAACTACGGCCGGACCGTTGGTGATAAGGATCGGCTCAACGACCCAACAACCAACGTCAAGGTGGCGGTGAACGTTGACAAACAACGCTACCTCGATACCTTTATGAACTACCTCACTCAATTATTTAAACAACACTAAATCGGTAAGTGACCAGCTACTATGGCGGGTCACTTTTTTAATTCACAATAAGATCACGGCAACTAAACGAGACGTATCGTCTGGCTGCCGTGATCTTATTAGTTAGCTAGAATTATTTTCATTTATTAACGACCACGCTACGTTGCTCCTCAAGATAGCACCAGCCACCAAAAACCAGCGTCCAAATAATCGCACCGACGGCCGGAATCGCATCCCCGCTAATGAAGAAGAGACTCACGAAAATGACCGCGAAGAAGAGAATGGTCGCCACACTGGTGACGCGATAACCGGGCATCTTGAAACCGGTAGGCAAAAAGTCAGCCGAAGCGCGGTAACGCCGGTGAGCCAGCATCGCCATTGTATAGACAATCAAGTACATATCGCTAGAAATAGAAGTCACAATCGTAAAGACTGCTAGCAGGCCGTGTGACAAACTCATGATTGGCGTGATCAACACGAAACCGGCAGAAATTAAAATGGCCGCCGCTGGAACCCCGTTTCTGGAAATGATGCCAAAATGACGGTGGACCCATGATTTCTCCGACGCTTCCGTGGCGAGCTGGTAAAAATGACGACCGGCGGAAAAAATGACGCTATTCAGTGCCGAAGCGGCGGCCGTCAACACGACGAAATTAATGACTGCAGCAGCGGCCGGCAACCCGGCCAACTGAAAGACTTGCACAAACGGACTTTGTGACGCTGTCAACGACCGCCACGGAATGATACTCATAATAACAACCAAGGCGCCAATATAAAAAATCAAAATTCTAAATAGGGTTTCGTTGATGGCCTTTTTCAATACCGTTCGTGGTTCCTTCGTTTCACCGATCGTGATGCTGACAAATTCAATTCCCTGAAAGGCAAAGAACACCATCGGAAACGCCGCAACAAAGCTACTAATCCCCTTTGGGAAAAGCGCATAACCACTGGTAATGTTACTAAACGTTGCGGTACCAGTTGGCGTTTTGAAATGCGTCACCACCATATATATTCCAATGACGATCATCATGATAATGGCAATAATCTTAACCATCGCAAACCAAAACTCGGCTTCACCAAATAGTCGGGCGGCAACTAAATTAATGGTCGTTAGGACCGCTAAAAAGACGATTTCGATAATCCACGCGGGCACCCCCGGCACCCAATACTGAACATAGGTAGCAACTGCTGTTAATTCAGCCATTCCGACAAACACTAGTCCGACCCAGTATGTCCAGCCGCTAAACTTGCCTGCCGCTGGACCCAGATAACGACTGATAAACGAGACAAATGTGTGCTGTGATGGATCTGAATAAAACATTTCACCAATTGCGCGCATCATCAAAAAGAAAAATAGTCCTAATACCGCGTACACAACTAAAATCGACGGTCCCGTTTTGGTAATCGTGCTTCCGGCGCCTAAAAATAATCCGGTGCCAATTGTGCCACCAATCGCAATCAACTGAACATGGCGATTACTAAGCGCCCGTTTAGTCCCATCGGGATTAGTTCTAATTCGTTGTTTTTCCATTCATATCGCTCCCATCATCCTCGTGTGCGACTACTCAACTTGAAGTCAGTATATCGGGACCTGCGCTTGAATTCATTATGCAAATTAGCTAAATTTATGGCGCCTTTTTAGGCATTCCAATCAACTAACCACGGTAATGTTAGCTTTCTTTCCGCACCAAAAAACGCCACTTGATTGGTCAATGACCAGTCAAGTGGCGCTGCCTATTTTATTGATAATCGCGGTAGTTCGGCTGCCAGCTAATGCACAACAACCTTCATACCGTAAGGAACGTTCTCATAAACCCACTTGGCATCGGGAATCGTGAGTTGCACACAGCCGTGAGAGGACGCTTTATGCCCGATATTATCGGCGATCGACTTAATATAGTTGCCGTTAGCGTCGACGGGCACCGTGTGGAATAAGTATTCACCATGATTCTTCCATGACACGTAGTAATTAGCCCCCTCTTTTTCACTCGCATTGTAGAAATGAGGGCCCCGTTCTGCTTGAATATGGTACGTACCACGCGGTGTGGCGTTATTCTTGCCGGTTGAACAATACATCGTGTACAACACCTGATTATGGTTGGCGCCGTCGCGAATGTATACCCGTTGCTTGGCAATGTTGACATCCAGCCAGGCTTTCGGATACTTCGTTAGATCAGGATACGCCTTTTTTTCCGAGGACTGTGTCCAGTCGACCGTCTTGACGACCTTCGCTACGGTACTACTTGAAGTACTGCTCGTCGCAGTGGCCTTTTGCGTCGTGCTGGCGGCATCGGCCGCGTTAAATGCAAAGTATCCCACCACCAATACGATGGCAATGAGTCCAATCAATAATCCACTCTTCTTTATTCTTTTCATGTGACACTGGTCCTCCCTTGAATCAATCCGTTAAAATTCTTCACCAGAGATGATTATACCGAGCTTAATCGGTGGACGCAAACATTTCAAATGATCATTAACTGAAAATTTATAATTGCATTTTTCAAACAGATCGGTTATATTGGCCTTAAATCATATTACATCTGGGGTGCCATTTTGGCTGAGATATACCCATTGAACCTGCTCTGGTTAGTACCAGCGAAGGGAGATATTAAAATCGCTATTATTAAGTCATTAATGATACTTAATTTAACGTCTCTCCGTTAGCGGAGGGACGTTTTTTAGTTGGTTTGGTTGGTTTTTTACCTGGGATGTGGTTTTGATTAATTTAGGGTGTGCAACAGAGCGGTTAGACGTTGAGCATCAACGTGATCAATTTAATTGATCCTGGGTTTGGATTGATTGAATTGATTGGGTTGAGCACAAACGTCTGCTCTGTGAAACCCAACTAGGGAGGATTCACCATGCATCAAGACAAAAAGTTACACGTTCGCGACATCATTTTACTAGCACTAATTGGCATTATATTCGGGGCCATTTTCATGGGAACAGATTTCATTTACAACGCCCTCACCGTCGTACTGACCCCCATTGGGCTCGCCCCAATGGCTAACGACCTCATGATGGGGCTGTGGATCATGGCGGGCCCACTGGCCGGTTTCATGCTTCGACTCCCCGGTACCGCCTTTTTAGGCGAATTTTTAGCGGCCGTTGGTGAAATGTTTTTCGGGGGTCAATGGGGCGCCGCAACCTTAATTTCTGGCGTCGTTCAAGGGGTGGCCGCCGAACTTGGGTTTACCCTGACCGGCTACAAGTATTACAACTGGGTAACGCTGGGACTCTCCACGATTACCTCAACCGTTTTGACCTTCGCGTGGGATATGTTTAAAAATGGGTATAGCGCATTCCATCTCCAACTTCTCATTATCTTGTTCATCGCCCGCCTCATTTCCATCTTTATCTTCGGGGGCGTGTTCGTCAAACTAATTACTAACCTACTCAATCGCGCTCACGTCTTAGTCGCCCGTTAGGAGCAATGACCCATATGGCACCCATCAAAATTGACCACCTGACATTTCAATACGATCAACAACCACCCACATTGACCGACCTCACGTTAACCATCCCCGCTGGCCAGCTATCCCTATTAGTCGGCCCATCGGGATGTGGTAAGTCGACCCTGCTGAAACTAATGGCGGGCCTGTATCCCACGTTCGGCGGCCAGTTGCTTCACGGCCACGTTGACGTCGCCACCGACCAGCAAATCGGCTTCATGTTTCAAGATCCCGATCAGCAGTTTACCTTAGACACCGTGCGCCACGAACTGATTTTCAGTCTCGAAAACTTACAAGTTGCCCCTGACGAAATTGATCGTCGGGTGCAACAAGCGCTGCGGTTTTGCCACATTGAACCGCTGGCCGACCGTCAGTTTAGCACGTTGTCCGGTGGTGAAAAACAGAAATGCGCACTAGCAATTATGATCGCCATGGACAGTCACATCTTTTTGCTCGACGAACCCTTTGCGAGTGTTGATCCACAATCACGCAAGCAGCTATTAGACCAGCTCGCTGTATTACGAGATCAGTATCATAAAACCATCATTATTACCGACCACGATCTGTCGGGGTATGACACCCTTGTCGATCAAATTTACCAGTTCAATCCCCAGCGGCAGGTTCGTCAACTCGCCACCGAGCAACGACACACCCTGCTGGCTAGCTATCATCAACAAGCCCACGTTCCAGTCGCCCTACCCGGCGCGACCGATCACGAGGTCATTCACCTCCAATCACTGACGCTCGCGCGGGGGACCCGATCTCTTCTAACCGCCGCTGATTTCTCGCTCTATGCGCATAAATTGACGCTGATTACGGGCCATAACGGGATCGGCAAGTCGACGCTGTTCACCGCTCTCGTTCGGATGTTTGCGTATCAGGGGACCATCACACTTGATGGAACGGATATTCAAGCCATCCGGAAAAAGAAGTATTGGCAACAAATTGCGCTCGTCTTTCAGGAGTCGGCCCATCAATTTATCGACATCACAGTTGCCGAAGAACTCGCCCTCAGCAAGCAGCACCGGTTAACCGACTACTTTTCTGATCAAAAAATTGACCAAGCTCTGACGCAACTCGGCCTCGACGGCATGGACGAGCGGGTGGTTTATTCGCTCAGCGAGGGGCAACAAAAAAAGCTTCAAATCTTAACGATGCTGATCATTAGTCCGGCCATTTTATTGCTCGACGAACCACTCAAGGGGCTGGACCGCCAGTCAATTAATCAGGTCTTTCAGCTCCTCCACGAGAGTTGCCAAGCACAGCATCAGACCGCCATCATCATCAGTCATCAGCTGACCGATCTGGCAACGTGGGTCGATTACCATGTGGTCTTTGACCAACATCACTTACAGTACGCGGAGGTGTTATAGTGAACCCCAGTCTCAAATTATTAACCGTTTTACTCGCCTCACTCGAGATTTCGTTTACCTATAATACGGCCGCTAACCTGCTAATCGTGGTGACGGCCAGCATCTACCTGATCAGCCACCGGATTCGTTGGCGCGCACTCATGTGGTTGCTGGTCGTACCACTCATTCCGGCGGTCGGACTCTTCACCACCATTTATTTTTTCGGTGCGCATCAACTCGCCACCGCGGTCGCCCTCTTCACCCGAATGTACGCCTACGTCTTTGCCGGCGCGGCGTTCACCTTAACGACCAGTCCACTGGTGCTTGCGCACAGTTTGGAGCAAAACTGCCATTTGCCTTCCAAGTTTGCGTACGGCACTCTCGCGGCATTTAACATGCTTCCCAAAATTAAAACGACCATCTTGACAATCAAAAACGCAGCGGCCATGCGAGGTGTCACCCTCTCATGGTGGTCACCGAGGCTCTACTTCAAGGCTATCTTGGTCGCCATTACCTGGTCAGAAAACTTGGCCCAGGCCATGATCTCCCACGGCTTTGTTGAAGGCCAACCGCGTAGTACCTATTCAGTCGTCCGTGTGACGGCAAGTGACATTGGCTGGACGATCGGCTTACTCGTGCTCCTTCAAGCCCCGATCGTTTGGGCTGGACTTCATTAAATTAATTTTTACCCAAGCTGACGATTCCCTATAATCGTCAGCTTTTTGTTGTTGTATACCTTAACTTTTCGATGGACTCTGGTAAAATTAACCCATTAAGTTTTGATCGGAGATGAACCACGTGACCATTATTACATCCGCCGTCTTGTTGTTAGCGGCCGTCGTTGGCGCCAACATTGTCGGATTACTACTGCCCAAGGTCCCACTGGCCCTATTTCAAATTGCGGCCGGTCTCATCCTTTCTTTGGATCCCATGTTTAACTTTAAACTCGATCCCGAAATTTTCATGCTGATCATCATTGCCCCGTTAATGTTTAATGACGGACAAAATCAGTCCCTCGAAAAGCTCTCCAAAAACGTGTCGAACATGCTGTCCATGGCCGTCTCACTCGTTTTGGTGACCATCATTTTAACGGGCGTGGCCGCCCACAGCGTCTGGAGTGCCCTCCCACTGTCATTAGCCTTCATGCTGGCGGCAATCATCACCCCGACCGACGCGGTTGCCGTCGAGTCGATCACCCAAAACGTCGTGGTTCCCAGTCATGTGCATAACGCATTGGAACACGAATCGCTCTTTAATGACGCATCTGGGATCGTCTTGTTTGACTTGGCCTTAGCCAGCTTTGTATCGGGTAATTTTTCTCTTTCCACCAGCGTTCTTTCCTTTTTAAAAGTCTTTCTCGGCGGCCTAATCGTTGGCTGGATTCTCGGAATGCTGATTGTGAGCTTGCGGATGTACCTGACCCGCACCCATACCGACATTAGTGCCGTCATCATCCCCATCAACGTCATGACCCCCCTGTTCGTTTATTGGATTGCCGAACGTCTCGGTGTTTCCGGCATTCTGGCCGTCGTGGCGGCTGGGTTAGCGCATGGCATGCTGCGATCCCGTCTTCAACTGACTTCGACAAAGCTGCAAATCGTGTCGAATACCACTTGGACCATCTTAGCGGACATCCTCAACGGGTTTGTCTTCGTGCTCCTCGGGACGACGCTGCCCCACGTCATCATGTCACTGAGCCTCCAAGAAAACACCTTACTCTTCGGAATTGGGTGCCTGCTCTACGTCTTGATGTTCGCCATTCGTTACAGTTGGGTCCGATTCCGGCTCGTTAAGATCAAGGAAGACACTCAGTCACCCCATCAAACGGCCCTGCAAGTGGCCACCGGTGGGATTCACGGAACGATCACCCTGGCGATGGCGTTCTCGATTCCAACCGTCATTGCCGGTCATGCCTTTGCCTTTCGCGATCAGATTATTTTCATTGCGGCCGTCGTGATCCTCATTAGCCTCTTAGTGGCAACAATTGTATATCCACTGATTCTGGCACCGAAAAAGCAGAGCTTTACGGATGATCAGTACAAGGATGCCCTGAACCAGATGGTCTACTCCGCACTGGAAGCTCTGCGACAGGGTAATCCGGCCTCCAAAGAAATTGAACAGGTCAGTCAGGTCATCACCAGTCAACTCGGCTTTGATCAACACGTCGATCGTAAGAGTTACATGCAGTTGATGGAAAAGGCGCAAAAAGTGGAACTAGAAACCCTCGATCAACTCACCGACGATGGCGAAATATCCGAAGCCACCCGCCGCATTTACCAACAGATGCTGAGTCGCATTTCCATCAAAAACGGTCCTGGGGGCTTTAAGGGCTTCACTCGGCTGGTATCGCGCCAACTAACTCACCGATTACGGAAACGACAAAACCAGCGCAAACACAAGAAGTTCATGCGTAAATACCACCAAAACATCGACCTCCTCACCACCGACATAGATAAATTCAAGAAACTTTACGGTGACAAGATGAGTCCAGAGGCGATGAACAAACTTCTGAAGTACGCGCAACAACGACCTGATCGTCATGGACGTCTTACACAATTGCCATCGTCATCCGCTGACCGTCCCGTCGAACCGAGTGCTCCCGCAACACCAACAGCACCGCACGACGCGCAACCGGCACTGACACCCGACAAAGCTCAGCACACGTCCCCATTTCATGATCGTGTGCACCAGCAACGCAAGGAAATCATGACCTTAATGGACCTCCTCACAAAAGCGGTGGTGGACTACCTCAATACCATCCAAACCGCTGATAACTTAGCCGAGGTCAACATGGTGCGTAATTCCTACCTGCAACGAACGCAACAGTTCCGGCAAAGTACAGAACTTGATGAAGACTACCTTGCAACACTCTTCATTCAGGTCTTTCAGGCTGAACACACCTTCATTCAGGAACGGCAGGCCAGTCAGCAAATCGTGCCCGAGCTCGCCAACCGACTCAACGAACAAATTTCCACGGATGAACTCGTTTATATGCAAAATCGCGTTTAAATGATCACCGTGCCGCAAAAAGTGGCTGGGGAACCCCCCCCAGCCACTTTTGTGTCTCCGAACTTTAATAGCCGAAATCGGGAAAAAAAGGCTGACTTCTCCGCTTAGCTACGATAACCAAACGATTCAAAGTATGAATCATTCGGTTTTCTAGGCTATGCTCGAAGTCAAACCGCCTTTTTTTCCACTCTTATTTTTAATTTTGCTTAATCATCGCGGCGGTGATCATCTTCATTTGTCCCTTAACTGCCGCTGGATCATAGTAATACATCTTGTTAAACGGTAATTCCACCACGTGGCCCGCCTTCACAGCCGGTAGGTTCTGCCATACCGGATTACTCTTTAAGTCGCTGACGGCCTGGTCACTACCACTCTTGGCCGAACTATAACTCGTAAAGAACATCCAATCGGCGGAATAGTGACTCAATGACTCGGTGGAAATTTGCTTGTATCCCGCGCCATCTTGAATCTTTTGAATCGAGGTTGGCAGCTTAAATTTCATCGCCGTCACGAGTGCTTCACCGCCCCGCCCCCAACTTGAGCCATCCACGTAGAGCTTACTATTTTGCATTTCGTACATCCCCACCGTCGTCTTAGCGGGATTAATGCCCGCCTGCGTCAATTTGGTTGTCTCTGTCTTCGCCGTTTGCTTCAGGTCACTGGCTACCGCCTTCGCCTGCTTTTGCCGGTTTAAAATCTGACCAAATTTCGTTAACGTCTGGTACACATTACCGGTCGACCCATAGGGAATATACACTACTGGGGCAATTTTCTTTAATTTTTTCACATCTGATTCATTGCTGGTAATGATCAAATCCGGCTTGAGTTTCAACACGGCTTCGCTATTAAGGCCGTTACCCAAATTTTTGATCTTCTTCACCGTCTTCTGGCTCAGAAAGGGGTTCGCCAAGTCCATGCTTGTTGACCCACTGACATGAACCCCCAATGATAAAATCTCACCGGTATACACGGTCGAAACCACCCGTTTTGGATGAACGGGAACCTTCACGTTACCCTTCGCCGTCTTAATCGTTCTCGTCTGCTGACTGCTACTAGACGACGAACTGGCCTTTCCACAGCCGGCAAACATCACTGCCGCTGTCAATACAACGGCTACCAATTTCCACTTTTTCATTCTCATCCATTCCCCTCATAATTAATTAACCCTTAAATAGTTGGTACAAAAAGTACGGCATCGTAATAACCGCAACTACTAATCCCACCGGCAATACCGATGGTAAAAAAAGATTATTGGCGACCACCGTGGCAAGCACCATGATCACGCACCCGAGTAAACAGGTCACTGGTAATAAGACCTGAATGCGACTTCCACAAAAGCGGCGCGCCATGTTCGGCGCCATCAGCCCGACTAAGCTAATCGCACCCCCGACCGAGACGGCAACGGCCGCCATTGCAACGGCGAGAAGCATGAGGAGACGCTTAACGGTCGTCAAATTCACCCCCGCACTGCGCGCCATTTGATCGCCTAATACCAGTACGGCTAACTCACGATGCAACAGCCACGTTGCGCCCAGTAATAGGACGGTGAGGCCCGCATACGGGCGTAAAAAAGCCATCTCCGTATTCCAAAAACTACCACTTAACCAAACTAAAATTTTATCAAAATCAAAACTATCCATTCGCAGTTGGATCATCAAAATGATCCCGTTCAGTAGGGCGGTCAACGCCACCCCACCAAGCAAAATTTGCATTTTGGTGCCACTTTTGCCGATTAGCATCACCAGTAACAGGCTAATGCAGGCGCCCACAACGGCGGCTGCAGGTAACCAACGATCAACGCTAATCGTTTTGACGAGCCCGCTCAAGCCAATCAAGATGACCGCGCCAAGACTCGCGCCGGCATTCACCCCTAACAGGCTTGAATCAACCAAATCATTATTCGTCAAACTCTGTAAAATGAGGCCACTGACGGCCAGACAGCTACCAGTAATTAAAGCTGCCCAAACATAAGGTACCCGCATATCCCAGACCACTAGGTTGGCGACTCGATCGGATGACAGACCCAACAACGTCTGGGTTGTCGTCCATAGCGACAGATGAATGTCTCCCATTGATAGAAGCAACAGACATAAGCCTCCCAGACACCCGAGCGCGCCAAGCCAACTGATGGTCACTCTTTTTTTACTCATCTTTCAGTCACCCGTGCACCTTTCATAATGACAAGCAACAGAAAGATTCCGCCGCAAATCGCGCTCAACGCGGACAGCGGTAATTCGCTCGGAGCAGTCAAAGTCTTGGCGACAATATCAACCACCATCATAAAGATGGCGCCAAGTAACACCGTTGGGACCACATTACGCTCCAACCGATCCGGATGCACATAATTAATCATTTGGGGAATTCCTAACCCAACAAAGCCGATATTTCCCGCAACGGCCACGCTAATCCCCGCACTAATCACAACCAGCAATGCGGCCACCACCCGTGTGAGGCCTGGTTTTGCGCCTAGGGAGCGCGCCGTGGTATCATCCAACACCAATAAACTCAGTTGCTTGCGCATGAGCAAAATCGTCGCCAGCACAATGATCAGACCGCCGCATAGCACCCGCACGTGGGCGTACGTCACCGCGCTGAAACCACCGACTAGTAGATTGCGAAATTGCATCGTTGTATTGGTGAGCAGGCTGCCCGCATAGGCTAGGCAACTAATAAAACTAGAAAAAACCGTGCCCCCGAGAATAAAGCGTAAGACGTCTAGTCCCTGCCGCGTCATTGCGATCAGGAGTACCGCCGTAAAAGCCACCGCGGCCCCCACCAAGCTCAACCATATCGTCGTCACAATCGACAGACTCATTCCGAGCAGCGACCCAATAATCAGTGCCAGCATGGCACCAGCATTCACCCCCAAAATCGAGGGATCCGCAATGGGGTTACGTGACAGGCTTTGCATCAGCAAGCCACTGACTGACAATAGCGCCCCCACCATCACAACGCTCAAAATACGGGGAATCCGAATGGTCCACATAATGCGCCCGTCTAAGCTTGCCGGTGCGCGCCATAAGAGGGTTAACGATTCCCACTTCACGCCCGTGCAGAGCCCCAAAACGGCCACGCTAATCAAAACAAGGGCTAACAAAACGTTGAGCTGCCACAGTTTTATTCGTCTCATCGGTTCACCAGCGTTTCGTAATCGGTCATCTGCGGATACTGCGTCTGCGTCCGGAAACTCACCTTGGCACTGACCTGAAAGACATCGGCTAAGAGCTGTTCCGTCAACACTTCATGGGGCGTTCCCGTGGCCACAATTTGACCTTGTTGCAAACAGACCAACTGGTCACAGTACTGGGCCGCCTGATTCAAATCATGCAGCACGAGCACCACCGTTTTATGCGCTGTGGTATTCAACTGCCGGAGCAAGTTCAGGACATCGAGTTGATGGGTCAAATCAAGGTAGGTGGTCGGTTCATCTAGCATAATGATTGGACTATTGTGGGCGAGTGTCATCGCAATAAAGGCACGTTGCCGCTGACCGCCGGATAGGGCATCAATTGGCCGATTAGCCAACTCGGCGACCTTGGCCGCTACCAGGGCCTGCTGAACCTGAACGGCGGCGTCCTGGTCCCGACCAAACAAGCCACGACCGTACGCATAGCGCCCAAGCTTAACTAAATTTTCCACCGTCAAATCTCCCGGAACACTGGGCGACTGGGCCAGATAGGCAATGCATTTCGCCCGTTGTTTGGTACTCAATCGGCCGATTTCACGCTCGTTGACAAATACTTGCCCCTCATTCACCGGTTTAATCCCGCTAATGGCCTTGAGCAATGTCGATTTACCACTCCCGTTTGGACCAATCAATCCGGTAATTTGGCCGGTAGCAATATGAATCGATTGATGATCAATAATCTTTTTATTTCCGTAACCAACTACAAGTTGGTTGCCAAATAGTGCATCCATCAGCCACTACCCCGCTTTGACGATCATATGTAATTTTTGTTGTTCGTTATGTAACGCGGCTGCATAGTCGGCCGGCTGCACGATGACACTCGTATCCACGTAGATGGCGTCTTGAAAATCCATCTTCAAAAAGTCGCACAGCTGCGCGACCGCTGGCGCAATTCCGGCCGCCGTTGTGGTGGGCGATTGCGTCCCGTTAATCAGCACGTAAACCGGGATTTGACTAAAATCAAACTGGCGCGCCACCAGCGTGCACCGGTCAAGAAATGTTTTTAGCAAACCCGTCATATCCGACCAGTAAATCGGCGTGCCAATGAGGAGGGCATCGACGGCCGCCACTTCTTTAGCAATTGCCAAAAAATCATCATCTTGGGCCTGCCGCTGCTGCCCTAACTGGGCCACATGGTGCTCCACTAAGTTCCAGCTCACCTGTGACTGATCCGCTAACAAGTACTGCGCCAATTTGGCCGTATGTCCGTGCGCATTTGGACTACCATTAATAAATCCCCAATGCATAATTCCATCCCCTAACATTATAAATTAGTGTGAATTATTCTGGATTTTCTCATAAATGTCAAGGCACGTTAATCTATTTTTAGTTTGATATTCACTAATCAGTTAATCATCTGATTATTTAAAAAGCTCATTTTTCGATCAGGTCAATAATCCGGCCAATGATGAAAAAAACGTGCTATTTCAACGCCTTGCCACGTATTTTTCCGTTAAAGCACCCCTTAACTCAAATAGTATTTTGACACTTTTGTTTGGTTCGTTAATTAGAAATATTAAAATAATGTTACAATAAGTAAGTGAGAACCGTTCTAAATTAGGATTAGAACCGTTCTAATTTACTCATTATTTTCAGTTCAATTATCGACTGGCAACTTTCCTTTGAGCGACATTCAGAATTCAATTAATGGATAAAAAAACGAGGAAATTTAATAATTTTCCTCGTTTTTTGCCTTATTTAACATACTGCTTCAAAAAGGCAGCGACATGTTGCTCATACTGCTTGGGGCTTGTCTGATACGACTTAGCGTGGCCGGCATTTTTAACGATCCACTTTTGCTTGGGTCCCCGAGTTGCTTGGTAGTTCTGGTCAATCATTTTGGTTGGCACAAAGGTATCCTTGCCCCCGTGGATGAACAGCATTGGGCGGTGATTATGGTGCAGTTGCGCAATCGCGTTCGCCTGCCCAAAGAAGTACCCCGCTCGAATACGGGTAATTCCGCTCACAATATTAATCAACGGCCATCTCACGATCGTGGGTAAATGATAGAGTTGTTGTGCCTGATAATTGATTTCCGTTTTGGCGTTTGTGTACCCACAGTCTTCCACGAACGCCTTCACCTGACTTGGTAGGTGCAGGCCGCTGACCATCATCGTCGTGGCGCCCCCCATGCTGACACCGAACATCACAATTTTCGACTGGTCACCATTTTTGTGGATAATTTGCTGAATCCATTTTTTATCATCTAAACGATCCGGCCAGCCGTAACCAATATAGTTGCCTTGGCTCTGCCCGTGCCCCCGTGCATCCCGTAGTAAGACGTTATAGCCGAGTTGGTGGAAAAGATAGGCGTACGCCCCCATATCATTCTTACTACCGTTAAACCCATGCGCAATGAGCACCGTCTTGGCCGACTTATGGGTTGCGGGAATATAGTTTGCCACCAGCCGATAGTTCCCGCCGGCCGATTTTATTGTCCAACGCTGTTTATTTGCGTTCTCATACCATAATTTTTGATGATATAATGGATCTGACTTACGCAACGGGGTTTTCTTACTCAAAAAACTTTTTTGGCCCGGCACAACGGCCACTTGATAAAAGTACAGTCCGGCTCCTAATAGGCCCCCTGCAAGCATGATGACGAAGATTGCTAAGATCCAATACCAGTATTTTTTCTTCAAAGGAGATTCCACCTTGTCTAACGAATTTCATTTTTTATCTAGTGATGATCATACTACTATTTATGCCAAAAAATGGTGTCCAACACAACCCCCAATCGGCATCATCCACATTATTCACGGGATGGCCGAACATATCAACCGTTACGACGAGTACGCGCAACACCTGGTCCAACAGGGCTGGCTGGTCGTGGGGGACGATCACTTAGGGCACGGGCATAGTTCCCCGACTGAGTTGGGTTACTTTGGCGAACACCCCGTTTTGCACCTTCTGGATGATGAGGTTCAGCTCTTTCATCAAGTCAAAGCGCAGTATCCTCACCTGCCCTACGTCCTTCTCGGGCATAGTATGGGATCGATGATGGCTCAGGCACTCTTGCCACGGCTGAGTAACCAGCTTGCCGGCTGCATTTTAACCGGCACAACGGCCCCGCATCCCGAGCTCATCCCCGTTTGGCCGCTAGTGGTCTCGTTGAGTAAAACTGCCGGTCATCAAACTGGGACCTTCTTTGACCGGTTAGCGTTTGGGAGCTTTTCCAAGCGCTTCAACCGCCACGTCAAATATTCTTGGCTGACGCACGATTCAAAAATCATTGATTCTTACAATCGTGATCCGTGGTCTGGCTTTATTTTCACGTATAATGGTTTCTACGCCCTGTTCACCCTCACCAAGATGGCAACAACGGCTGACTGGTACCACGGGATTCGGCGCGATTTACCGCTTCTTCTTACCAGTGGCACCCATGATCCCGTCGGCAAGTTTGGCCGTGGTCCCAAACGTCTCTTCGATCAACTGACACACGATCACTTCACGGCAGTTACGTTACACCTGTTTGACCAGATGCGCCACGAGATCTTAAACGAAACCGATCGATCGACCGTGTACGATTTTATTGATCAATGGTTACATAAGAATGTTAAAATAATCTAAAGGATGTGATGAGATGTTTCCAGAACGTTTACGGGCCCTACGCCGTGGTGAAAATATCACGCTAAAGGAATTGGCAACGGCGCTTAACGACCACCTGACTAAAAATGAAAAACCAAATACCCCGTCCCAAATTGGTAACTGGGAGCGGGGCATTCGAACACCGTCATACGTGGAAGCCAAAAAATTGGCGGAATACTTCGATGTCAGCTTAGACTACCTGACTGGCAAAACCGAAAAAGACGAGTACGATCTCGGTAAGCTATTCTTATCTGGCAAAGAATTAACCTTTAATCACCAGACATTATCTAGCGATGACCGGTACGAAATTTATCAGCTCATTGATGGCTACCTCTACGGTCGTACCCATCGTAAGGACACCGATAAATTCTATGGCAAGCAAGAAGAGCTTGACCTACATCTTTTCTAAACGAGGTTGGTAATGAATCCAAAACAGCGTAAAAAGCTCAAAAAAATGATTAAGACCCGACAAAAGGCCCAACCAAGTGGCTACATTCAACAATTGACAACGTATGCCACTTTATTTGACGACTTTCCATCCGTGAAATATCTCATTAATAACGTTATCGAAAGCGATCGGCTGCTAAAAAACGGGCTCCTACCGCAGCCCCTCCCCAAGTTACTTTTACCAGACGATATTCAAGATACCATCTTTCAATTCGTTAACCACAAGTATCCGGCTGGCGATCCGCAGGGTGATCAGCTCTGGAACCAGTACACGGCGGCGTTGCCTGAGGTCGATCGTCTCCTGCGAAACTATCGCGAATACTTAGAAACGACGTACGGCATGTGGGCTTACATCAGCGCACCGGTCATCAGTGACCTCGCGCACTACATCAATCATGCGCCCGTTTTGGAAGTGATGGCCGGTAACGGCTACATTTCCAAGGGGCTACGCAACCTCAGCCAGACCCAGACAATTTACACCACTGACAGTCAATCGTGGACGGCTGAAAACGAGACGGGCAAACATCCGGTGACCACGATCGAGCCCCTAGACGCCTTAGCAGCGCTGCGTAAATACGGCGATCAGGTCCAATTCGTCATCATGTCATGGGCCCCTGATAAGCAAACCACCGATTGGGAACTTCTCCAAATGATCCGCGCGGACTATCCCGACATCACACTCATCACCCTCGGTGAACAAAATGGCGCAACAAACTCCCACGAATTCTGGGAAAACGCACAGTTCATCGATCCAGAGGCAACACAACGGCTTAACCGCAACTTCGCGCCGTTTGATCTCGTCAATGAGCATCTCTTTTTAGTTAAGTAACTCTCGAATTAACTCATCGTACCACGCAAAAATGGACCATCACACAACTAACGTTGTATGATGGTCCATTTTCAATGTGTATTGATATTATCTCAGATCATGAGCGCTCCACAACGCATCATGATCGGACACCCTACATCATCCGGTAGGTAAACGTGTCCCACTCGAAATGTCACTAGCCGCTTGCGCGGAACAGCTCGAAAGCTGCCTGACGTTCTCGACTCATCGCATGGAACTAGCATACCATGTTTTAAGAATCGGTGCAAATCAAACTAGTCTTTTTCTTCCTTCGCGGCTGCAATATTATCGCGAACCGCTGCTAACTTTTCGTCGATCCACTGCTGAGCAGCCCCCGTCTCGCTGTCAGCATCGTCTACCAACGCGGTGGCCGACGCCAACTTATCGATGCGTAACCCCGACCGATTAATATCCGGCGTCTCACACACCAGATAGACGTTTACTTCCGCGGTGGCATTAACGTCCATAATCTTCGAAATGGTCTTGGCATTCACCAATGGTAAGTTGATCACGCTCGTTTCCAAGCGCACGCTTACTGGCTGTTCAGCTTCTGGCACCGTCACCTGCCACTCAAATTGCGCCAGTTGCTGCTGACTGATCGCCTGCGCCATCGCCGCGATACCGGTTGCTACCGTCACCTGACCATCGTCAACCGTCTCGCTTTGTTGCGTATACTGGCCATCCATTACTTGATCAATAAACTGTTGTACATTGATTTCCATGAGTTACTTCCTTCTAAGAAATTTAAAATTAGACTGATGGGTCCGTAGCCGCACCGCCGCAGCTGCACAGAGGACATTTATCACGACACCAATCACACTCAGTACATTAATTAGCATTTTAATAAAGGAACTGGCATCTGAGTGCCACGTCACCTGAACAAACGCCACGACTAGTGCAATCGTATAAATCAGAAGCACTAACATCATCACATAAACCGCACTACGGGAGTTCATCGCACTGAGAACCGCAGCGATCAAAAAGAGCGCTATGGCAATTCCGGTGTGGACAATGACTTCCACGCTCCAGAGGGCAGTCCCCGTCTGCGCGTACATTAATAGGCTTACGACACAATAAATGATCATTGCTACTGTTGCGTATGAAATTGTTTGTCTTGCTTCTTTCAAATTAAATCGCTCCCAATTGATAGTAGTTTCATTTTACTATTAAAATCAAAAAAGAACCACCAATATATGGTGATCCTTCATCGATCTGGATTAGTATGGCGTCGCGAACGCCCGCTAGGCCAGTAGATCGACCAATTGATCGGTCGTAATCCCGACAATATACTGGCTCGTATCGGCTTGATCGAGCACCTTTTTGAGAGTTTCCCGATCATAATGACTACCCTTGAGCTGCTCGGCTAGCGCACTCACATCTTGCGGGCCGAAGAAATCTCCGTAAAATTTAATATCCGTAATTTGGCCGTCTGCCACGGTTAGTCGGGCATCGACCGTCCCCATGTCAAAGTGTTGCCGCTTTTGAACACTAAACGTCGGTGATTTGCCGTACACCCAGTCCCAGTTATTATAAAATTGCTCATAAATCGCATCGATCTTAGTCTGCTCATCTGGGGTCACCACATATTCTTGATCTTTAATTTCGGCGAGGTCATCGACATGGAAAAGCTTCTTTAACAGAATGTCGCGAAATTTTGGTACGGTTAAATCCCGATAGTTATCGGCTAAGTAGGGTTTGAGATTCGTCACCCGTGAGCGGACGGACTTAATCCCCTTTGACTTGATCTTATCTTCAGGAACGTTCAAGGCGTGCGTCACGACGTCTAAGTCAACATCCAGCATCAGTGTGCCGTGTGAAAACGTCTTGCCATTCTTCGTGTACATGGCGTTGCCCGAGAACTTCTTGCCATCAACTAAAATATCATTGCGACCGCTGACCTCGGCCGTCGTTGCGCCCATTTCGTGCAGCGCATCGACGATTGGCTGGGTAAAGGATTTGAAATCACCAAACTCTTCGCTATTGCTATCAACCACGAAGCTGAAGCATAAATTACCGAGATCTTGATAAACCGCGCCACCACCGGATAACCGCCGCGTCACCCGAATATGATGATCATCGACGTACTTCTGATTGATTTCTTCCAGTGTGTTTTGGTTCCGACCGACAATGATACATGGCTCTTCATAGTAGAACAGCAGCAATGGCTCACCAAAATCCTTGTGATTCATCAAATACTGTTCCGTGGCTAAATTCCGACCAATATTGTGTGATGTCATTGAAACGTAGCGCATAATCAACGTCCCCCTACCTAAATCTCGATTTAATAGACTGTTTGAGTAATTATGTCATTCAATCAGCTTTCGCCCATAGCTTACCACCTTTTGAAACCGATTACAATCTCTTTTAAATCACCTATTTCTCCCATTCTGACGATGAAAAAGTTAGTGAAAAAGATTCACCTTATCGGACGGTTTAACGCTGATTTATCAATGACTGGCCTAATTTTTTGATCAAAAAATCACAGCTTTTCCTAGACGAAATATGAAACACCGTGCGCTAAGAGACTTTTTTAAGACTTTTGCTTACAGGAAGCGTAATCAATAGTATAATTAAGATAATAACAAACCATTCCATATAGAAAGAAGACCTGCCTTATGTTACAACAATACAAGAACGTCCTGGCTCCGGTGGACGGATCCAAGGCAACTCCACAAGTGATCGCTAAAGCAATTGAAATTGCTAAGCAAAATAATACCCATCTGGATATTTTAAACGTCGTGGAAGTCAATCAATTCTCTGACAGCTACGGCGGTGCCGTTAGTGGAGATGTGATCTATAGTCTGGTTGAAGAGATCGAACAACGTCTGGACGACTTGAAGCAACAAGCCCTCGACGCCGGACTAGAAGACGTCAGCATCCACGTTCGTTTTGGTAATCCTAAATCAGTCATTGCCCGCGAATTCCCCGCTGATCACGCTAACGAATTGATCGTTGTTGGTACCACCGGCTTATCAGCCGTTGAACGGTTCATGGTCGGCTCCGTTACCAGCTACGTCAACCGCAACGCCAAGTGCGATGTGTTGATCGTTAAAATCAAATAGACCACTCTAAAACCCCCACATCGTCAATGATGTGGGGGTTTTGTGTGCTAATATACGTGAATTCTATTTTTACTAAGCTTACTTGACGCCCTTATTGCCAATATCGTGCCGGTACCGCAAGCCGGGGAGCGTCTGTGCATCCAGCCAAGCGTATATTTTATCCTGAGCAGCGACAATATCGGCCGCTTGGGTGGTGAGGCACAAAATGCGCCCACCATGGCTCACAAGCTGACCATCATCCTCGGCCGCTCCGGCAAAATTGCAATGTAATCCGGCCGGCAACTGCGTAAACCGGGTTAAATCTGCCCCGTGACCGGAAGCTTGCGGATACGTTGCGGAACTCACAACCACCCCGAGATACGTTGCCGCCGTTTGCCACTGTGCGGTCACCGGTTGATGATCCAGTAAATCGACCAGTAATTGGTAGAAGTCACTCTTGAGTTGGGGTAATACCACTGCCGTTTCCGGATCCCCAAAACGAACATTAAACTCGATCACCTTGGGTCCCTGAGCAGTCATAATCAGGCCCGCATACAAGATTCCAGTAAACGGGGTGCCATTATCGGCCATCGCCGTCACAACCGGCCGCAAAATACTCGTCAAGCATTGGTCACTCAATCCAGCTTCAAACTGGGGCAACGGACTGTATGCGCCCATGCCACCGGTATTGGGCCCCTTATCACCATCGTAGGCCGCCTTGTGATCTTGTGCCAGTGGCATTGGAACGATCTGATCACCACTCACAAACGCCATAAACGAAAATTCCTGACCAACCAAGAACTCTTCAAAGATAATTTCAGTTGTTGAAAATTCGTGTTCTCCCAGCATTTGATGAACGGTGGCCGCCGCCTCATCTCGATCCTGAGCAATCACCACGCCCTTACCAGCAGCGAGCCCATTGGCTTTAATCACTAGCGGGAAGGTTTGGTCATTCAATGCCGCCAACGCCGTCTGCTCATCAGTATAGCTTTGATAGCGTCCCGTTGGTACCCCAGCGTGAGCCATAATTTGCTTGGCAAACTTCTTTGAACCTTCCAGTGCGGCCGCCTGCCGGTTAGGACCAAATACCCGTAAGCCCGCAGCCTCGAAAGCATCAACCGCCCCTCGTTGGAGGGGAAGTTCAGGTCCCACCACCGTTAAGTCCACATGGTGGTGTTGGGCAAACGCGACTAACCCCGCGAAATCTAATTCTTCAATTGCCACACAGGTAATACCGTCGTATGTCATCCCCGGATTCCCCGGTGCACAAAACACCTCTGTCACCTGTGAACTGTGGCGCAGTTGCCGACACATTGCGTGTTCGCGCGCCCCGCTACCAATTACTAATACCGTCGCCATGTTGTTGACTCCCCTCATTTGGTCAAGCTCTTTTAATCGATCATTCAACAAAATTAATCACCCATAAGTTGGATGATTAATTTTGAATGGTGTGATCCATGCTATTTAGGTGAAAATTCACCCCTTCGCGCCATAAGGCTGAAAGGCGTGCTCCGTTCTAATGTCTAAAGTGTCTGCGGCCAGAGAAGACTAATGTGACCCCATACTTGTTCGCGTTGTCGATCGATTCTTGATCTCGAATGCTGCCACCGGGTTCTACGATGGCCTTAATGCCGTGCTTAGCGGCAAATTCGACACTGTCACCCATTGGGAAGTACGCGTCCGAAGCGAGGACTGCTTGATCATAGTTAGCGGCTTTTTCTGCTTGTGCCACCGCAATTTCAGCTGATCCGACCCGGTTCATTTGGCCCGCGCCAATTCCTAACGTTTGCGTGTCAGTCGCCACCACAATCGCATTACTCTTCACGTGCTTAGCCACGATTTGTGCAAAGACCATTGCCTTCACTTCTTGTGCCGTTGGTTGCCGGTCTGAAACAACTTGAAAGTCTTCCGCCGATTCGATCAGCGTATCTTGTTCCTGACGAAGGACCCCGCCCATAACCGAAACCGTTTCGAGCTCTTTGGCATCTAAACGTGCGTTGAAGTCGACCGTCAATAAGCGTAAATTCTTCTTTTTGGCTAATACTTCGTAGGCGTCCTGATCAAAACTTGGGGCAATGATAATTTCAAGGAATAATTTATGCATCTTTTCTGCCGTCGCCAAGTCCACGTTCCGGTTAAGCACGATAATGCCCCCGAAAATTGACATGGAGTCGGCTTCATATGCCTTATCCCACGCTGCTTCAATCGTTTCTCCCAGACCAATTCCACATGGGTTCATGTGCTTCACGGCCACCACAGCGGGTTGCTCGAATTCTGCGGCCATCTTCAGGCCCGCATCAGCATCCTTAATGTTGTTGTACGATAATTCCTTACCGTGAAGTTGCTTAGCAGATGCAATTGAAAATGGTACGGGAATCGCATCTTGGTAAAAGGCGGCTTTTTGATGGCTGTTTTCACCATAACGGAGTTCCTGCTTTTTCGTGTAGGTCATGGTTAGGCTGTCAGGGAATTCTTCGGCAGCGGTCCGACCCAGGTATTGCGCGATCAGGGTATCGTAGGCTGACGTGTGTTGGAAGACCTTCAATGCCAGCTGACGGCGGAAAGCCAAATCAGCCGTATCATTTTCAATCGCTGCCAATACTTTGTCATAGTCAGTAGGATCGACGACGGGTAACACACCAGCAAAATTCTTAGCGGCCGAGCGTAACATGCTGGGACCACCGATATCAATTTGTTCGATAGCTTCCGGCTCAGTGACACCGGCCGTCAAGATGGTTTTCTTGAACGGATAAAGGTTAACAGCAACTAAGTCAATGGGATCAATTTTTTGCTTCTTTAAGGCTGCCATATGTTCTGGTAAATCGCGCCGAGCTAGTAAGCCCCCATGAATGGCAGGATGCAAGGTTTTAACCCGTCCATCTAGCATTTCTGGGAAGCCGGTCACATCTTCGACCGCGGTGACGGCGATTTGGGCGCTTTCGAGCGCTTTTTTCGTCCCACCAGTGGACAAAATCCGGTAACCCTGTTTAATTAATCCTGCTGCAAATTCAACAATTCCTGTTTTATCAGATACACTCAATAATGCCGTTTTCATTTGATAAATTCTCTCCTTTATCCGTTATCCTGTACCGTCAGTAATCCTTGATCACGTAATACCTGACACAGACTCTCAAAATACAGTTCATGTTCAACATCGTGAATCTTCATCGCCAGTGACTCCACCGAATCCTCCGGTAAGATCGCCACCGGTTGCTGGGCAATTACGGGACCACTATCGACACCCGAGTCCACGTAATGCACCGTCACCCCTGTCACCTTGACCCCGTAATCAAAGGCGTCTTCAATGCCGTGACGTCCCGGAAACGAGGGTAATAATGCCGGATGAATATTAATAATCTTGCCCGCATAGGCGTTTAGTAGTACCTGGGTCACAATTCGCATGTACCCCGCCAAAACTAGTAACTGGGCGTTGTCGGCTTGAACCTGCGTCAAAATTGCCTGTTCGTAAGCTTCCTTCCCCTCAAATTCCTTGAGCCGGTGCGTCCAAATTGGAATCTGCCGTTCGCGAGCCCGGTCTAACACCGCTGCTTTAGGTTGATCACAGATCACCCGGGTAATTTCAATTGGCAACTGGGCCTGCTTGATATGGTCGTAAAGGGCCACAAAGTTAGTGCCCGTTCCCGACGCAAATACTGCAATCTTAATCATTGTCTACCCCCACAAGTTGAACCGCATCCCCATTATCACGCGGCTTCATTCGGCCAATATGATAAAACGGTTCATGCTGCGCAATCAGCTGATCGGTGACAGCATCGAGTTGCGCTGGATGAACGGCCAAAACCATTCCAATCCCCATGTTGAAGGTCTGGTAACGGTCCGTCACCGACAAGTTGCCTAACTTCACGAGTTCGTTAAAAATCGCTTGTTGCGGCCACGTCCCCGTATTAATCTCGGCGGCCAAGGAATCGTTAAACATCCGAGGGACATTTTCTAGTAATCCGCCTCCAGTAATATGAGCCGCACCGGCGATCAAGTGTTGACCGAGCAACGGTCGTAAAACGTTCACGTAGAGTTTGGTTGGCCGGAGCAACTCATCGATCAGTGCGTGCCCAATACTGGGGAGCACTTGGTCAAACTGATAATCGTGGTCGGTAAACAAGATTTTCCGGACGAGTGAAAAGCCGTTACTGTGTAAGCCATTGGATGGTAACCCAATCAGATAGTCGCCGGCCTGCACGTTAGCCGGTGTCAATAATGCCTGTTTACTGGCTAACCCCACTGCAAATCCGGCTAAATCAAAGTGCTGCGGCTGGTAAACACCGGGCATTTCAGCCGTTTCTCCACCGAGTAGTGTGATCCCTTGTTCCTGACAGGCAGCCAAGACGCCACTCAAGATTTCGCTCACCTGATCTTCTTCCAGCTTCGACAAGGCGAGGTAATCCAAGAAGAATAGCGGTAAGGCCCCTTGTGCTAACAGATCGTTCACGCACATGGCAACGAGGTCTTGCCCGATCGTGTTCACCTGACCTGACTTGGCGGCCAGTAAGACCTTGGTCCCCACACCGTCACTTCCGGCAACTAACACTGGAGCATCCAGTTGGTCCTCACTGAGTTGGTAACAGCCGGCAAATCCGCCAATGCCCCCAAGAACGTGCGGATCAGTTTCATGAACCTTTTTTTGAAGTGCGTCAACGACGGCCTCCCCGGCGGCGATGTTAACTCCTGCTTCTTCGTACGCGTTTTTCATCGTTAAATCTCCTCCGTTAAATCGTCGTGGGCTGATTGGCCGACGCGGCTAAAACATGATCATCGGCCGTCTTAGGTGCTTCAAAACCCGCTTCGTAGTCGTACAGTGCAGTCGGATAGTCACCACTAAAGTACGCCACACACAGCCCTTCATTCGGTGCATCCTGCTTCAAGCCAATCGCCTTGATCAACCCGGGCAAGCTCAGAAAGTGAAGTGAATCCGCACCAATCTGGTCGCGCATTTCTTCCACCGTGTAGTTGGCCGCCATTAGTTCACGGGTATGTTCAATATCGATGCCATAAAAACATGGGTACTTCAACGGTGGCGAGGCAATTAAGAGGTGAACTTCTTTAGCACCAGCCGCCTTGAGCATCCGCACGATATATTGGCTGGTAGTGCCCCGCACGATTGAATCATCGACGAGTGCCACTTTCTTCCCCGCCACAACGGCCCGAACAGCCGAAAGCTTCATCTTGACCCCTTGCTCCCGTAGTTCCTGCGTTGGTTGAATAAAGGTCCGTGAGCTGTATTGATTTTTAATGAGGCCCATTTCATCCGGCACGCCGAGTTGCTGTGCCACTCCTGAAGCGGCCGAAAGTGATGAATTAGGAACCCCCACCACAATGTCAGCATCGATCGGGTTTTCTAGTGCCACCTGCCGCCCCATTTCTTGGCGCGCCATATGAACATTAACCCCATAAATATCAGAATCTGGCCGCGCAAAGTAGATGTATTCCATCGAACAGATTGCGAGTTGTGTCTCCGTGGTGTATTGCATGACGTGGTAGCCACTGTCATCAATCTGAATCAGTTCGCCCGGTTGTACGTCACGCACAAACTTGGCGCCCACCACGTCCAACGCACAGGTTTCACTAGCTACAATGTAAGAGCCACTTTCAAGTTGCCCCACGACTAGTGGCCGAAATCCATTCGGATCAAGGGCAGCATACAGCGCATCCTTCGTCAAAATCAGGTAGGCAAAGCCGCCCTTAATTTGGCGTAAGCTGGCCTTCAAGCGATCGACAAACTGCGCTTGTGGTTGACGCTGAATCAAATGCATCAAGACCTCGGTATCCGAGTTAGATTGAAAAATAGCGCCATCTGCTTCCAGCTTTTCCCGCATGCTGACCGCGTTAGTGAGGTTCCCGTTGTGTGCCAGTGCGACGTCTTCTTTTAAATAGTGGAATAGCAGGGGCTGAATGTTTTCAATTCCCCGGCTCCCCGCCGTACCGTAACGAACGTGACCAATCGCGCTGCGCCCTTGTAATTCGTCGATCGACTCTGGCCGATCAAAGACGTCTGCGAGAAGGCCGAGGCCCTTATGACCAATCAGACGATCCTCGTCGGTTTTGACCACGATTCCGGCGCCTTCTTGGCCGCGGTGTTGGAGACTGTGGAGACCGAAGTAGGTCCGTTGTGCGGCCTGATCGTCGTTCCAGACGCCGAACACACCGCATTCTTCGTTCAGACTTTTTAGTTCAGTTGCCATGCCAATGCCTCTTTCCACGAATGCTTAGCATCCGCTAGACTCATGTCGATGGACTGGCCGTTCGTGTGAATAGCAAACCGGTCATCATCAACGGTTCCAATTAGTTGTGCTTGATCACCTGCCAGCGCTTCGAACGCAGCCTGGTTGTCTGGTGTAACCGAAACGATGAATCGTGATTGGGTTTCCGCAAACAGCCAACTTTGTGGTAGATCGACGGTAACGGCCACACCCAGATCGCCGGCAAAACTACTTTCTGCCAAACCAACTGCTAAGCCACCTTCGGCTAAGTCGTGAGCACTCGCCACCAAGTGTTGGTCAATCAAGTCGCTGACCAAATCCTGATGTTGCTTTTCTACCTGCAGATCAAAGTCAAATAGCTGCCCACTAACCGTTTCATTTTGCATTTTTTGAATTTCACTACCATTAAAATCATCCTTGGTGGTCCCGATGACGTAAATCAGATCACCAGTGTGTTTGAAGTCGATGGTCGTTAGTCGATCCATCGATTCGATTAAGCCCACCATACCGACCATCGGTGTTGGATAGATTGGTTGCTTATTAAATTCGTTATAAAGTGATACATTACCAGAAATGACCGGTGTTCCAAAGGTATCGCAGGCTTCCGCCATCCCCTTTGTCGCCTGTTGTAATTCGTAATAAACTTCTGGGTCTTCAGGACTCCCGAAGTTCAAGCAGTCGGTGATTCCAAGCGGTTGGGCCCCACTCGCAACAATGTTTCGTGCGGCTTCACTCAACGCAATTTGGCCGCCCTTGTAAGGATCCAAATACATATACCGTGGGTTGGCATCGGTCGTCATCGCCAAGCCCTTATTAGTTCCGCGGAGTCGAATAACGGCTGAATCAGCCCCCGGTGCAACCACCGTGTTCGTTTGCACTTGCGAATCGTAACGTTCGTAGATGGCGTGCTTGCTGGCAATGGTTGGTTGTTCGAGCAACTCAATGAACGTGTCGTTCATATTTTCAATTTCTGGTTCGAACTGCTCAGTCACTTGCTTGAGGCGTTCCGGTTGGCGACTTGGTTGCGTGTAAACCGGCGCTTCATCAACCAGTGCGTGCACTGGTACATCGGCCACTTGCTGCCCCTTATGGAAGAGTTGATACTGCGTCTCCGCGGTCACATGGCCGATTTTAACGGCTTCGGACTCATACTTTGCGAAGAGCGCTTCAACTTCTTGTTCGTGGCCCTTCTTAACGCACAGCAACATCCGCTCCTGTGATTCCGACAGCATCAATTCGTAAGGAATCATGCCACTTTCACGTTGGGGAACGAGGTCCAAATCAAGTTGCATACCGTAGCCCGCCTTGGCCCCCATTTCAGCGGAGGATGATACTAACCCAGCCGCCCCCATGTCTTGAATGCCAACCAAAATATCGGCATGATCGTGAATCAATTCCAAGCAGGCCTCCATGAGTTGTTTTTCGGCAAATGGATCGCCAACTTGAACCGCGGAGCGTTGTGATTCCTGTTCGTCACTAAATTCAGCCGAAGCAAAGATCGCGCCCTGAATGCCGTCCCGCCCCGTTTTAGCGCCCACGTAATAAATCGAGTTGCCATCGCCGGCAGCGGCACCCTTTTGTTGGTCATCAACGTTTAAAATTCCGACACACATTGCATTCATGATCGTATTATTTTTGAAAATTGCGTCAAAGGTCGTTTCGCCGCCGACGGTTGGAATCCCCATACAGTTACCATAATCGCCAATTCCGGCAATTGTCTGATCGACCAAGTACTTGGTTGCGGCATCGTCTAACTCACCGAAGTGTAAGCTATCGAGCATGGCAACTGGTCGAGCGCCCATCGAAAAAATATCACGGACAATGCCACCAACGCCAGTTGCGGCGCCTTGATATGGCTCGACTGCGGTTGGATGGTTATGGCTTTCCGCCTTGAAGACAACGGCTTGACCGTCACCAATATCGAGCACGCCAGCCCCTTCACCGGGTCCTTGTAAGATCCGGTCGCTAGTCGTCTTGAACTGTTTCAAGAGTGGTTTGGAATTTTTGTAGGCACAGTGTTCACTCCACATTGCGGCAAATAAACCTGTTTCGGTAAAGTTTGGCAGGCGTCCTAAAATCTTTTCAACCTGTTGAAATTCGTCTTCGCTCAATCCCCACTGGAGATAAAGACCTTGAGCCTTAATTTCTGCGGGTGATAATTCGGTCATCATGTTTTGGAATTCTCCTTTGTAAGTTAGGGTGCGAAATAAAGGGTCACAGTGATACTGTCAGCTGACCCTACTGAGCGGCTGCAGTCACGCTGGCAATTAAGCTGGCGAATAGTCGTTGACCATCATCGCCACCTAAAATTGCTTCACTCGCCCGCTCTGGATGGGGCATCATGCCGAGGACGTTCCCCCGCTCGTTTGTCACACCGGCAATATCTGCCGTACTCCCGTTGGGATTATTTTGATAGGTAAACGCAATTTGGTGATTTTGCTTGAGTTGCGCCAACGTTGCGTCGTCGCAGTAGTAGTTTCCCTCACCATGCGCAATGGGAAACATCACGGTTTCACCCGCATCAAACTCGTGGGTAAATAACGTAGTCGCATTTGTCACCGTCAATGGTTGCGGCTTGCAGATAAAGTCCAGGCTACTATTTTTTCGTAATGCACCGGGCAACAGACCGGCTTCTGTGAGAATTTGGAATCCATTGCAAATTCCAATTACTGGATGGCCCGCATCCGCGAACGCCTTCACGGCCGCCATAATCGGTGAAAACCGGGCAATCGCCCCACTTCGTAAGTAATCCCCGTATGAAAAACCACCGGGAACCAACACGGCCGCCGTTTCATCTGGCAACGTGGTTTCCCGATAATCGACAAATTCAGGGGTCACTGCCATCACATCACGTAATACGTAGAACAGATCCCAGTCACAGTTTGAGCCGGGGAAGCGAATAATTGCATACTTCATTAACTAGCCCTCCGTAGTCGTTGATTCGATCTCGTAACGGTAGCTTTCCATGTTCACGTTGGCCAATAATTGATCGCACATTTGATCGACTTCTTCGTCAATATTTTGACCACGATCAGCAATGTTTAATTCAAAGTACTTCCCAACGGTTACCTTTTCGACGGTTTGGTAGTCGAGCCGGTGTAAGGCAGTCTTAACGGCTTCGCCTTGGGGATCAAGGATCGATTCTTTATAGGTCACATAGACTTTAACGCGATACATTAGGCTTCCTCCTGTGAGTCGTTCAACCGGTTCAACACTTCTTGATAGGTGGTTACGAGGTCGCCAGTCTTCTTACGGAAAACATCCTTATCGAAGGAATCACGGGTTTCCAGATCAACTAACCGGCATGAATCGGGTGAAATTTCATCGGCCAAAATAATTTCGCCATCGGCCTTCTTGCCAAATTCAACCTTAAAGTCAACTAATTCTAAACCAGCCTTGGCAAACCGTGCCTTGAGTAAATCGTTAATTTGAAGTGCCAGTTCCTGTAGTCGTTCACTTTCACCGGGTTTAATCACGCCCAATGCCAAAGCTTGACTGGTATTAATCGCAGGATCATCCAACTCGTCTGACTTGTAGAAGTATTCCACAACGGGGTGGTCAAATTTTTGTAAGTACGGTACCGCAAATTTTCGTTGGAAACTACCCGAGGCCGCATTCCGGACCACAACTTCGAGGGGAATAATGTCAACGGTTAGGTTTAACTGTTCGTTATCGGATAGCTGCTTCACAAAATCGGTGTGAATGCCGTTATCCATCAACATCTTGAATAACATCGTATCGATCTGGTTGTTCAAAACACCCTTGCCGACGATGTGATCCTTGCGTTTTCCGTTCAGTGCGGTTGCCTGATCCATGTATTCAACCCACACGTAGCCGTCCTCGTCAGTGTGATATAACCGTTTTGCTTTTCCTTCTTTAATTAACGTACCCTTTTCCATTATGATTCAGCCTCCCAGATGCCTTCTGATTTAATTGATGTCAATGATTGATCAAGATCGCCCAAGATGGTGATATGGCCCATCTTCCGATCCTGTCGACTTTCAGCTTTGCCATAGTCATGAAAATGCCACTGTGGTCGCTGTGGTAATTTTTGCCGCGCGGGTTGTAACTGTTGGCCCAGTAAATTGACCATGACCGCGGGCTGCTTGAGTTCGATGGTTGGAATTTCTAATCCACAAATACTGCGAATATGCGCTTCAAATTGTGAGACGTTACATGCTTCGATTGTGTAGTGACCGGAATTATGAGGTCGTGGTGCCAGTTCGTTAACCATTAGTTGACCATCGGGGAGCATAAAGTATTCAATCCCGAGAACGCCGCGCAGATTAAGTCCTGTGGCAATGCGCCGAGCCAACTCCTGAGCATGATCGTGAACAGCTTGATTCACCCGCGCAGGAATGATGCTCTTATGCAGAATATGGTGATGATGGATATTCTCCGAAACTGGAAAAACTTGAATCGTCCCTGCTGCACTACGCGTGACCATCACGGAAAGTTCCTTTGCAAAGGCCTGGCGCTTTTCCAAAATACATTGCGCTTGACTTGCAAGTTTTCGCCCAGCCGGTAAATCGGCCGCCGAGTTTAAATCTTGCTGACCGTGACCATCGTAGCCCCCATCGGCCGTTTTCAAAATACTAGGATACCCGATTTGAGCCACCGCAGCGGTTAGTTGATCAGCACCATCAACCACTGCAAAATCGGTAACGGGAATCCCGTGTTGTCGCAGGAACGTTTTTTCGTTAATCCGATTACCCGTAATTTCGAGTAACTCGGTTCCCTGTGGCAGAGCCGCCAACTTTTGGGCATCTTTGAGCGTGGCAACATCAACGTTTTCAAATTCATAGGTTAAAACATCGCTTTTCTTAGCCAGTTCAAGTAACGCATCGTGGTCATCATATTCAGCCGTAATTTGGAAATCAGAAACCTGTGCGGTAGGACAATCCGGTGTCGGATCGAGAACGCCAACCTTATAGCCCATTTCTTTGGCCGATAAAGCCATCATCTGGCCTAGCTGACCGCCCCCGACAATCCCAATACATGCTGGCGGTAATAGTGGCGTCTCAGAACTGTTGTTCACTATTGATCGCCTCCTGCGTTTGATGGGCCCGAAAGGCCTTCAAGCTTTTTGTCACCGTTGGTTCAGTAATGGCAAGCATTTCGGCTGCTAACAACGCTGCGTTCTTCGCCCCTGAATTACCGATCGCCGTCGTTGCAACAGGAACACCGCTAGGCATTTGGACGATCGACAGCAATGAATCCATGCCATGAAGCGCATGACTTTCAATGGGCACGCCAATCACAGGTAACACCGTGTTGGCCGCTAACATTCCGGGTAAATGAGCGGCGCCACCGGCACCCGCAATAATCACCCCGAAGCCTTGATCGGCCGCTGTTTGACCAAATTCTTGTAACTGCACCGGCATCCGGTGCGCTGAGATAATATGACGTTCATAAGGTAGTTTCAGCTGGTCTAATAAATCGGTAGTAAGTTTCATGGTTGGCCAGTCAGAAATTGAACCCATCACAACCGCAATTTTTTTCATGATTCTTCCTTTCCTTAATCCATCATTTTGCACCCTTAGTGTACCAACCTGACCCGGTCCCGTCAATTGATTTTCCAAACATTTTTAAATTTTATCTTCTTAATGTTCGTGTTTTTATTAGTTTAACGTTTTACGAAACGTTTTCAACTACTATTAGATATAAAAAAATAGGTAAAGGCGAATTTAATCGTCTCTACCTACTTTGATCTCGAATCATTATTTAGTTGCAATATACTCAATTTCGATGAGTGCCCCCGCTGGTAGCTGAGCCACTTCAACACAGGACCGCGCCGGCAAGACCTGACTATTTTGGAAAAATTGTTCGTATAATCCGTTCACCGTTGCAAAATCAGCCACGTTATCCAAAAAGATGGTGGTCTTAACCACATCGGCCGGTGTGAATCCGGCTTCGGTCAAAACCGCGTTAATGTTCCTAAAAATCTGACGCGCTTGTGCTTCGATCGTAGTGCCGGCAAATTCACCCGTTTCCGGATTGAGGCCCACTTGGCCCGACCCGTACAACACGCCATTGGCGAAAACAGCTTGTGAATAGGGTCCTAACGCGGCGGGTGCATTGGGTGTTGCAATTACTTTTTTCATTTGAATCCCTTCCTCATCATCAATACTTTGTTTCTCATGGTTCTATGATACTCCTGATAATGAGGATGAACAACGAAAAATCTCATCATATATTAATATGATTTTAATTAAGTGCGAATCTTGGCGTGCGTTCTTCAAACAAATCAATACAGTTTTGGGCAACCATGTGTGCGGTCTTAACTTCTGCTTCGATGGTAAACCCGCCAATATGGGGCAGTAGCACAATCCGTTCATGCGCTAATAATGGACTTTGCGCTGGAACAGGTTCCATACCCGTCGTATCCAATCCGGCACCCCCAATGATACCACCATCAATTGCGGCAACCAGATCAGTTTCATTCACCAACGACCCGCGCGATGTGTTGATCAGAATGGCATCAGTTTTCATTTGCGCAAACAACTGCCGATCAAACAAGCCTGTCGTCTCAGCAGTGGCTGGTAAATGGAGTGACACCACATCCGATTCAGCCAAGAGAGTCGCCAAATCGACAAATTGACCATATTTTGGCGTATGGGGGTGACGCGCAGTCACCAAAATTTTTGCCCCAAATCCAGCCACCATTTGCTCCGTGGCCTTCGCAATATTGCCATACCCGACTAAGCCGACCGTTCGCGATCCCAAACTATGACTAACGAGATAACTTGGATACATTTTACCCGTCAGTTGGTTCAGATAATCACGCGCAGCTGGCATCTTACGAACCGTCTCTAACATCAATCCCACGGCAATTTCAGCAACCGAACTGGCATTGGCCCCCGGCGTATTTGCAACCCACACGTGACGTTGTGTGGCCGCCTCAATCGGAATCTTATCATAACCGACACCCCGCCGGATAATCAGTCGGAGCTGTGGGAGTTGGTCAAACCAAGCCTCCTTAAAATAATGATCATCCATCACCACGATTTGAGCTTCACGAGCACGCCGTAAAAAATCAGCATCGGTTTGATCATCGACTCCCCGCAGAATCGTGTAACCACGATCAGTCAACATGTCCAACGCTGTGTGGTGCAGGCCAAGCTTGCCGTACAAGTAAATCAACTGTTCTGTCAAAATATTGTTTCCCCCACATCTCAAGATTTAGATGACAAAAAAGCAGACGCCTAGCGTCTGCTTTTAAGTTATTTAAGGTGCTTAAACAAGTAATCGGAAATTACTTCTTTAATGCAGTCCACTTCCAGTTAGTGAATTCTTCGATATCGCGACCTTCATCACGAGTAACCTTGAAGTGTTTTGCAAGAACGTCGTCCATCTTCTTATCGAAGGCTTGGGCGTCTGCTTCCTTGATAGTTCCTTCAGCAACCAATGCCGAAACAGCATCTTTGGCTTGGTGGAAACGATCAAGTTCTGAGTAAACACGCATGTCGTATTGAGTCGTGATGTCACCATCTTCACGGTAACCATGAACATGGAGGCCAAGGTGTTGACGTTCGTAGAAGATTGATTCGATCAAATCTTCGTAACCGTGGAAGCCGAACAGAACTGGTGTCCCTGATTCGCCGAAGAACTTAGTGAATTCTTCGTCAGAAAGGGCACGGTCGTCGTTCAAAGGTCCGTTTTTCTTTTGGAGACGGCCTAATTCAACAACGTTGACGTAACGGAACTTAACAGCTGGGAAGGCATCGTTGATCAAGTCGATAGCAGCCAATGTTTCAATTGTTGGTTCAACACCAGCAGAAGCAAAGACGATATCAGCTTTTTCACCTTCAGCAACAGTTGAAGCCCAGTCAATAGTCTTCAAACCAGTAGTTGCTAATTCAGCAGCTTCGTCAACTGAGAACCATTGTTGACGTGGTTGTTTTGAAGCAACGATATGGTTGATCTTTTGACGTTCAGTAAATGCACGGTCAAAGACAGCAAGCAATGAGTTTGCGTCAGCTGGCAAGTATTGACGAACAAAGTCAGACTTCTTTTCAGCCAAGTGAGTCAACAGACCTGGATCTTGGTGAGTGTAACCATTGTGGTCTTGTTGGAATACAGTTGATGTTGAGATCAAGTTCAATGATGGGTAATCATTACGCCAGTCTTCAACAGCAGCTTGACGAATCCACTTGAAGTGTTGAGTAATCATTGAGTCCACTACTCGTAAGAATGATTCATATGAAGCAAAGATACCAGTACGACCAGTTAAGGTATAAGCTTCAAGCCAGCCTTCAGCTTGGTGTTCTGATAATTGAGCATCCAAGATACGGCCTTCTGGGGCTTCGTGTTGATCGTTTGGTTCGTGAACTTCTTCCATCCATTGACGGTTTGTAACCTTGAACATTTCCCATAGACGGTTTGACATTGTTTCGTCAGGGCCGAAGAAACGGAATGAAGTTGGGTTCTTTTGTGACAACTTAGCTAAGTAGCCAGAAAGAACGTTCATATCCATGTTACGGTTTGCATCAGCAAATGTCGTTCCACGGTTTTCAGCGGTTACATCGTTAGTGAATTCTTTCCAGTCTGGCAAGTCGAGCAATTCTGGCTTTTCGCCACGAGCACGGCCACCGTTAGCAACTGGGTTCATTGCCATACGCTTGTCACCCTTAGGTGCAATTTCAGCAATTTCATCTTTAAGTGAACCGTCAGCGTTAAATAATTCTTCTGGCTTGTATGAGTTCATCCAAGCTTCGAATTCTGGCAATTCTTTAAGGTTCTTTTGTGAAAGACCAAGTGGAACTTGGTGAGCACGGAATGAGTTTTCGATTGGTTCGCCGGCAGGGTTGTGTGTAGGACCGCCCCAGCCCTTTGGTAAACGAGCCACGATAACTGGCCATGCTGGTACTTCGCCATCTTCATAACGGCCGTTTTCACGGGCATCATGTTGGATATCCTTGATATCTTCGATTGCGCGGTCAAATAACTTAGCAGCTTTTTCATGGTAAGTCATGTAATCGTGAATGTCGTTGTTTTCAAGGAAACGTGGTGAGTAACCTAAACCTTCGAAGAACTTAGTGATTTCGACATCACTCATCCGTGAGAAGATTGTTGGGTTTGAGATCTTGAATCCGTTAAGGTCTAAGATTGGTAGCACAGCACCATCGTTCTTAGGGTTTACGAACTTGATTGAATGCCAAGCAGTCATTGCAGGACCAGTTTCAACTTCACCATCACCGATAACAGTGAAGGCGATTTGATCTGGGTTGTCCAAGATTGCACCAGTTGCGTGTGAAAGTGAGTAACCAAGTTCGCCACCTTCGTGAAGTGAACCTGGAGTTTGAGCAGTCATATGTGATCCAATTCCACCTGGGAATGAGAAGCGCTTGAATAAGCGTGACATACCTTCAACGTCTTGGGTAATTTCTGGGTAGTCCTCAGTGTATGAACCGTCCAAGTATGAGTTGGTAACCATAACTTGTCCACCGTGACCAGGGCCACCAATGTAGAACATGTTTAATCCGTACTTGTTAATCAAACGGTTAGCATGGGCGTAAAGGAAAGTTTGGCCTGAGATAGTACCCCAGTGACCAATTGGCTTAACCTTAATATCGTCTGCCTTAAGTGGTGTATTTGTAACTGAGAACAATGGGTTGTTCTTTAAGAAAATCATGCCGCCAGAAAGGTAGGTGCTTGCGCGCCACCATGCATCAACTTTTTCCAAATATGCTTTGGAATCGTAATCTACTGCCATGAAATTAACACTCCTTCAATAAATTAATAACTACTTATCATCTTGACTGTGTAACGCAACGTAAATATACCCTTGTTGTGTCGGATCAATTTACAAACCCTATAATACTGACTTTTGAGAAAAAGTCAACCTTTTTGAAAATTGATACGGTCCAATTTTTGGAGCATACAAACTCCGCTACTGACAACAGTATACTACTTTCCGATTCTAAATTTAAATGATTTCAAAAAATTTATTAATAAAAATTGTGAGTACCAGATCAATTTAATCTGATACCCACAATCTCGCTATTCGCCATCTAAACTGACAAACGTATTATATTTAAGATACTTGTAATGCACGCGCATATTCGAAAATTCAAATGGGGTGCCATCATCGAGGAAGAAGATCCCTTCCATGATCCCGACCGGCTCCCGATCGTTCAATCCAAGAAGTGACTGATCCTCTTCGTTAGACGGTTCCGCCAAGATCGACATAAATGACTTGGTAACCGACTTTCCCGCGTTATCTTCTAAGTAATTAAAAATCGAGCCAGTCACAATTTCCGGCGTCAGGGCTGGCGCCACTTTAATGGGAATATATCCCGTTTCAATAATGATCGGTCGGTTGTCCAATAGCCGCAGCCGTTTGATCTGGTACACAAAATCATTTTCATTCAAAAATAAATCCTGCTGCAGTTCCGGAGTCGCCGGGACGACCTGGTAGTCCAATAATTTGACACTTGGGTGTTGACCGTCTAAATTAAAACTATCAGTTACACCAAGATTGGTCCCCTCGTAATGAAACAATGACTGATTCTTCAAATAAAGGGGATTGATAAAGGTCCCCGAACCACGTTTTTTAAAAATAATTCCTTGTTGAGCCAGCACGTTCAGTGCCCGTTTAATTGAGCTGCGACTCACACCATACGATTCACTCAGGCTACGTTCGTCTGGTAACTTCTTATTTTCGAACTGATTTTTAAAAATCCGTTCCTTGAGATCATGCATGACCTCGCGATATACTAAGTCTGCCATTTCATTAGCTCCTAAATTTTGACCATTGCTGTACTCTTTTGGTTTCGAGTATACCAGATTTACATAATTGGTTGTATACTTTTAAAAAATTGGTTCGATCCACATATTAAGATTCGAGGTTTTTAACATGGGTAAAAAGAAAAAGATCAAAAAAACATTAGTTGAACAGATTCTCGACAAAAATAGCATTCCCTACGAGCAGGCCGCCTTTCCGACACATCAAGAAGGCGACGTTGCCCAGTTGAATGTCGATCATAACGGCATTGAGGAACACCTCATTTACAAAACCCTCGTGTTGGCCGGCAATACCACCGGTCCCGTCGTGGGGGTGGTTCCCGTTGACACCCATCTCGACGAAAAGAAGATGGCTAAGGTTTCCGGCAATAAAAAGGTCAACATGGTGCCGCTCAAAGATCTACTGAAAACCACGGGGTACGAGCATGGTGCCAACACCCCCATTGGAATTTACGAAAAATTTAAGTATCCAATTTACATCGACCAATCAGCCCGCGAGATTCCCTTTATCTACGTTTCCTCAGGTAAGATTGGTCGTTCGGTCAAGGTCAACGCGGTTGACATGGCCACCCTTGTTCATGCAAAATTTGAGGACTTGCAACAACAATAACACTGACAAGGAGAATTGAATGGGACAAACCTTACTCACAACTTACGGACAACTCGTTTTATATCTCGTCATCATTCCCGGACTACTCGGTAGCGCCCTCGTGGTGGTGAACCACAATACCAAGCAGCAGATCGTCAACCTATTTGGATTCCACGCGCAAATCTTTGGCGGCTGTCTCGGCATTATTATTCATGAATTCAGCCATCTTATCATGGCCGTGATCTTCGGCCACAAGATTACCGGTTTCCGGCCGCTTCGAATTCCCAACCAAAACGACCCTACCGATTTATCCCTCGGATACGTCAACCACACTTGGGATCAACATCGGTTCTACCAGCAGTTTGGTAATCTATTCATTGGCTCCTTCCCGAATTGCTGACGTCTTGGTCATCGTTTGTCGAAACACACTCGTTTCTGGATGTTTCATTACTTTCCGGCGCCCCATTTAGCGGCTGGAGCGTGTTAATCTGGTTAATTCTATGTAGTAACATTTGCGCAGGCGGGTTCGACCTAAGCCGCTCCGACCTGACAAATGCCGCCTCTGGTTTAATTGGATTAGTACTAATTCTCGCCGTTGTCGGTGGTCTGATTGCACTAATCGGCCTATCGTTGAGTGGGTTTAAGGCCGTCATGGTGACTATTGCGTTCACCATGGGGTTCGCCCTTCTGGTTTCCGGCGTCACCAATCTTCTTGTTCGGTTACTCGGAAAACGCAAATCCCCGCTTCGCCCACGCCATCTACGGTCGTAGCTATTCGCCACGCCACTCCTGCTTAAAGCTCGCCACAAAGTCGGCCATCAGTTGTTGACGGTGTTGGCCAATTCGCCGGGCAGTTGGCGTATTAAGCTGATCGGCAATCTTAAATAACTTTTCATAAAAATGATTAATCGTGGTCCCCGGCTCGTGACGATATTGTTCCTTCGTCATGTTAAGCCGGGGCTTTTTGGCTGGATCATACATCTCTTCACCAAACCGGCCACTGTAATAAAAGGCCCGGCCAATTCCCAGCGCCCCAATCGCATCTAACCGATCGGCATCTTGCACCACTTGTCCCTCTAGTGAGAGTGGCTGGGCATGGGCTCCCAGACTTTTAGCAAACGACATGTTCGTCATAATCGCCATAATTGCGGTCTGCGTCTCATGATCAACCCCCACCTGTGTCAATTGGTCAATCACCGCTTGCTGGCGACTCGCCGGGTCATCCGTCAATTTATCGTCAATCACATCATGCAACCAGCCAGCCGCCAGCGCCACCGACTCATCCACCGGTTCCTGTGCACTAATGGTTCGGATCATAGCTGCCACCCGATTCAAATGGTCCACTCCATGACCGCTATGATCCTGACGAGCAAACTCACAAGCAAATTGCTGGATTGCAGCTAATTGATCAGCATTAATTTTTGACATCGTTTATATTCTCCTCTTCTAAAACTCTGGTTCAATTATACCCCGCCAACCCAAAAAAAGTGGCTGAAAAAAGCCAACCACCTTCATATCTCCGAACTTTAAATCGGGAAAAAAAGGCACTAGCTATGCTCGAAGTCAAACCACCTTTTTTTCCACTTTCCTTTTTAATCGTTTAAAGCTGACGCCGCTTCAAGACGCGATCCACAATCACCGACGCCACGATTGAAATCGTGATCAACCCAATGATCACCACTAATGAAACCACGTTCGAAATCTGCCACGTCCAACCAGCATAGTGGGCCACTTCGTTTAGAATCATCTTGATTCCAATAAAGGCCAAGATGACGGCCAAGGCGTACTTAATATAACGGAAAAGTGGCAAAATCCCACTCAACGCAAAGTACAGGGACCGTAAGCCCATGATCGCAAAAATGTTCGAGGTGACCACAATAAACGTATTCTGTGATACGGAAAGAACAGCCGGAATGGAGTCGACCGCAAAGACCAGATCGGACACTTCAATAAATAAGAGGGCCATCAGAAACTGGGTTGCCATTAATTTGCCGTCAACCCGCAGCACCATCTTCGGGACGGTGGCATCTTCTTTAAACGGAAGTAGCCGCCGTAAGCCCTTGACGATGAGGTTATCATTTAGATCATCAGCGTGGTCTTTCTTTTCGAACAGCATCTTAACACCGGTTACTACAAGGAACAGCCCAAATAAAATCATGAGCCATTTGAACCGATCGAGCAGGGCAACACCGGCGAAGATAAAAATCACCCGCATTACGAGGGCCCCGAACACGCCCCAGAACAAGATCCGGTGTTGGTATTGCGGTTTAATTTGAAAGAAGCCAAAGACCAGAATAAAGATAAACAGATTATCAATACTCAGCGATTTTTCCAGCAGGTACGCGGTCACAAAGTCTAAGGCGTACTCACCACCGGCGAACAGCCAAACACCGCCGGCAAACAAAAACGCTAACCCAATCCAAAACGCACTCCACAGTAGCGACGATTTAATCGTCGGTGTTTCATTATTCTTGTGAAACACACCGAGGTCGAGTGCCAGCATCACCACAATAAACGCAAAAAAGCCAATCCAATACCCCAAACTTACAGTCAATCAGGATCCTCCTTACTTGTTCGGACACGTTGGTCCAAGCGACTCATCCACCAACCTAGCCAAATTCCTAACACCAATAACGCACCCGCTGCACCCAATTCTAAGGGGGCCAACTGAAGCGTCTCGCTCGGCACAATCATCACCGTCGACGCTAACACCACGCCTAGAATAAAGTGGAATAACTGGGGATAAACAACCTTAAATAAATACGCCATGAGCTTTGCCATTAACGCGATCACTAATCCAACCCCCACTAGCAGGGGCAGCAAAACGGTCACATCCCCAGTTTTAATTCCATCGGTCATCCCCTTATACAATCCCAAATAGATGAGAAAATTAGAGGGACTCAGACCGGGAATCACCAGGCCCAGACCAATCAGTGCGCCACCGAGCACCCAGGCGCCAAAAGTCGGCTCAAGCGTTGTCAATAGTGGCGCGCCGAATCGTAAAAACAAGAGCATAGCCGCCAGCGCACTCAGCATGATCACAATATCCCGTGGCTGCCGTCCCTGTTGACCGGCATCATGCCATAATGCGGGAAGGGTGCCCACAATCGCCCCAATAAAAAACCAGAGGACGACCGTTTCAAAATTGCCCAGCAGGTAGCTCACCGCATAGGAGAGTAAAAAAATTCCGCCAATCGCCCCAATGCCGACTGGTAGAAAAAAGAAAACGTCTCGTTTAAAATGTCGCAACGGATGAGCTAAAAATTCGATAATCCGTTCATACAGTCCAAAGACTGCCGCTAGGGCCCCACCGCTAATACCGGGTAAAATAAACCCCGTCCCAATCAGTGCGCCCTTAAGCACTCTGAGTAACCAGCTGCTTGTTCCAAGATTGTTCATTGAAATCCTCCAAATCGCAAATGATGACTGGTACTATCTATAATCACATTATACTAAAAATTAGTTAACACTAATATTAGTTAATCCGGTTTCTAAGGAAAATTTAATAACTTACGGTTAAATAGTCGGTCTCATCACCGATAGCAGCCATGCCGAGACCGCAAAAAGCACCTACCACCAGGACCTTGCCTCAGTGATAAGTGCTTTTTGGTTTCATTCAATTCATTCAGATTATTCGGTAGTAACACTAGCGCGGATAAACGGCCAATCGATCCGTACCAATTCGTGCGGTTTGAATCGGTGCCGCGTAAAAGTGACTCAACGTATCATCAGTTAGAATGTCATCCCGTTTGCCTTGTTGGAAAACCGTACCATCCTTTAACAGGAGGACATTTTGAAAGCATGGCATCAGTTCTTCCGTGTAGTGGGAAACAAACAGGAGGGCCGGGCTCTTCGGCATTGTGGCAATTTTAGCCACCCGTTGTAACAACGCTTCGCGCGCAAACAAGTCGAGTCCGTTGCAGGGTTCATCCAAAATTAACAATTCTGGTTCCGCCATCATGGCCCTAGCAATCATTACCAGTTGCCGCTCGCCTTGTGATAAGACCCGGTATGATTTACCAATCAGCTTGGCGCCACCCATTTCGCTGAGAATTTCTTTGGCCCGTTCCAATTCCGCCTTCGTAAACTGTTCATAAATGCCAATACTGGCAAATTTGCCTGAGAGAACAATTTTTTCAACTAGGTCGCCGGGATGGAGCCAGTCTTGGAGAGCGGTACTCACCCAGCCGATCCGTTTCGTCAATTCTGGAATGGAAGTATGACCAAAGATCCCACCGAGAACTTCCATTTGCCCTTCGGATGGCCATAAATCACCATGAATAATTTTTAGCATCGTCGTTTTACCGGCACCATTCAAGCCAAGAATGGCCCAGTTTTCGCGTGGCTGAATCGTCCAATCGATGTGTTTTAAAATTTGTCGTTGCCCACGTTGTAAGGACACATCTCTAAATGACAAAATGGGTTGTGTCAAGTTCCTCGCTCCTTTCACTCTAAATGACTAGACCAGCATCGTGTATAACATTTGATTATCAACCAGGTTGATAAAGTGGGGATCAAACTTCGTCATTCGTTCGATCAACGCCGGATACGTATTGCGGTCACCAAGCAAAACCCCGATTAAAACGGGTCCCTGCCCGCGGTTAACCTTCTTGGTATATTCAAACTTCGTGATATCATCATCCGGTCCGAGGACTTCATTCGTGAATTCTCGCAGGGCCCCTGGCCGTTGGGGAAAATCAACGATGAAGTAGTGTTGCACACCACCGTAAATCAACGCCCGTTCTTCGATTTCTTGCATTCGGTTGATGTCGTTGTTCCCGCCACTAATGACGCACACCACTGTCTTGCCCTTAATCTCATCGCGAATATTTTCTAATGCGCCGACACTTAGGGCCCCGGCAGGTTCGGCTACGATCGCTTCCTTGGTATAGAGGTCTAGAATCGTCTGGCACACGGCGTCTTCTGGTACTTGTACCAACTGATCGATATTGCGCTTAGCCGTTTGATAGGTTAAATCGCCGGCCGTCTTCACCGCAGCGCCATCGACAAACGTCTCGATCTTATCGAGGGTTACTGGCTGTCCTTGCTTAAAGGCTGCCGCCATCGAGGCCGCTCCAGAGGGTTCCACGCCCACCACTTTTGTTGCAGGGCTGACCCCCTTGGTGTAGGTTGAAATACCACTAATCAAGCCACCCCCGCCGATTGCGACCGTGATGTAGTCCACGTCGATGTCACTATCTTGGGCATCGGCAAAAATTTCCGTTGCAATGGTCCCTTGACCAGCCATCGTGTTGACATTGTCAAACGGAGCGATGAAGGTTTGATTTTCGCGCTCACAAAATTCAGTGGCGGCGCTCGCAGAAGCGTCAAACGTATCGCCCGTCAGCTTGATCGTGACGTCATCGCCACCGAAGAACTGGACCTGGGTTACCTTTTGCTTCGGGGTCGTAGTTGGCATAAAGATGGTCGCATGAACGCCCATGTGATGGCAGGTCCACGCCACGCCCTGCGCATGGTTACCGGCACTGGCGCAAACAACGCCCCGTTTTCGTTCTGCCGGCGTTGTCTGGCTGATAGCATAATAGGCCCCCCGAATCTTAAAAGACCGGACTTCTTGTAAGTCTTCACGCTTTAAATAGACCTGACAGTTATAACGTTGTGATAGGTAAACATCATGTTGTAACGGTGTGTGGCGAATAATGGGTGCCAACACCTCGCTTGCTTTTTCGACATCTGACTGTGTTAATACTGGTTCTGAATCTGTGACTGCCATTTCGCCACCACCCTTTCTTTTTTAGTTGCTTTCAAAATAGTTAACTTCCTAGTATCTGCAGATTAAGGCGTCAAACGACATGGTTACGTCCGCGTCGTCGCGCATTCACTCACGGTTAAAAAATATCGACATTGCTTTCTGACATCGAAATTGATCGAAATCGTTAGCTTAATTTTTATGTTTCAGCCTTAATACATTCGTTAATATGTAAAAAAAGAGCCCGCCACGATTGTGACTGCGGCCCCTTTTTATTGGGTTTACATTACTTTAGAGGATGACCGGCAGTTTGAGTCCGCCCGTCAAAGACTGATTGGAATCGTGTGCCTAGTCTTCTGGTGTGCTGTACTTGTCAGCATCGTTAACGAATGGCATCTTCGAACGCAATTCTGCACCAACTTGTGAAAGTTGTGAATTAGCTGAACGTTCGCGCATCTTCTTAAGGTCTGGGAAGCCTGCACGGAAGTCGTCCATGAAGTTCTTCGCAAAGGTCCCGTCTTGGATTTCCTTCAAAGCTTGCTTCATAGCAGCCTTTGATTCTGGTCCGATGACACGAGGTCCGATGACGTATGAACCGTATTCTGAAGTGTTTGAGCAGTCAGCATACATCTTGTTGAAACCACCCTCATAGATCAAGTCACAGATCAATTTCATTTCGTGTTGTACTTCAAAGTAGGCTAATTGTGGTGAGTAGCCGTCTTCAGTCAAAACTTCAAACCCAGTTTCGATCAGGGCAGTTACACCACCCATGAGGACGTTTTGTTCACCGAAGAGATCTTCATCAGTTTCTTCTTTGAATGTTGTTTTCAGTAAGCCGGCACGAGCTGCCCCGTTACCCTTGGCAAATTCTTTTGAAAGGTCTTCAGCATGACCTGAGAAGTCTTGCCAGTAACCGTATAATGCGGGAACCCCGAAGCCTTCTTTGTATGTCCGACGGCAAAGGTTACCTGGACCTTTAGGGGCCATGATGACAACGTCAACGTTCTTTGGTGGCTTGATTTCGCCGTAGTAAATATTGAAGCCGTGTGAGAATCCTAAGATGTTTCCTTCTTCAAGGCCATCGGCGATTGATTCACGGTAAATGTCACCCATGTTTTCGTCAGTTGTTAATACTTGAATCCAGTCAGCTTGCTTAGCAGCTTCGGCAACGGTGAAGACATCGAAGCCATCCTTCTTAGCAGCATCCCATGACTTACCTGGACGGGCACCGATGATGACATCGAAGCCTGAATCACGTAAGTTGTTTGCTTGGGCATGACCCTGAGCACCGTATCCGATAAAGGCAATTTTCTTGCCGTCCAAGTAGTTTGTAGTAACGTCTTTTTCATATAGCATATCAGCTGACATATGTATTTTCCTCCAATTTATATATCCATTTATAATTGTTTGTCTAATTCTAATTGAGTTTGTTCGTTAAAACCTTGCCTGTGCAACTACCGCAGAAACACTCTAATCCACACCGATCATATGGTCGTTTGATTGCCCAGGGGTAATCATTGGTTCAACGGCCTCTAACTTCGGAATTGGAACTTCGATCAAAGCTGAGTGTTCTGAAGATAAGGCTTGTTGTAATTGCTGCTCCCAATTTCCATGAGGATCAAGAAGGTAGTTTTCAAGTCCGTAGGCTTGTGCTAGCTTCTGGAAATCCGGCTGTTCATGGAAGACAGTTTGCGACCGTCGTTCATCATAGAACAGGTCTTGCCATTGGCGCACCATTCCTAGAGTCCCGTTGTTTAACAAGATCACTTTTACGTTCAAGTGATAGGCACTCAAGACATCCATTTCTTCGCTCGTCATTTGTAAACTGCCATCACCAGTAAACAAAATGATCGGTTGATCCGGATGCGCGAATTGGGTCCCAATCGCGGCTGGCAAGCCAAATCCCATTGTTCCAAGTCCCCCGCTTGTCACGAGTTGTCGTGGGAACGAATACGGATAGAACTGCGCTGCCCACATTTGATGTTGCCCAACGTCGGTCACCACGTACGCCTTACCTTCAGTCAATGCACCAACTTTTTCGATTAACTGTTGCGGTTTGATTGCACCGTCTTGCTTCCGATAGTGATAAGGATGTTGTGCTTTGCGTTGTTGATTTTCGGTCACCCATTCGGCATGCGTGTCTGCCGTGGTGTCGTAAGTCAGCATCTGATCAAGCGCATCCTTTGCATCAGCCACCACCTGATACTTGGTCTCAATAATCTTACCAATTTCTTTGGGATCGATATCGATATGAGCCACTTCGGCGTTTGGTGCAAATCGTTTCGTGTTTGTTGCTAGCCGATCTTCAAACCGACATCCGATATTAATCAATAAATCACACTTATGTAATGCCATGTTAGCTGCGTAGGAGCCGTGCATGCCGGCCATTCCCATGAACAACGGATCCGCGTTAGGGAGTACCCCTAATCCAAGTAGTGAACTGACTACCGGAATCTGATGTTGATGCGCAAATTCTATGAATTCTGGACTTGCTTGTGCTGCGACAACGCCGCCTCCCGCAATCATCAATGGCTTACTTGCGTGCTTCAATGCTTGAATGATCGCATGTAGGTTATCAGCACTTTCAGCACTCATCTGAGGAGTTGCTGGTTGGTTGGTCACTGGCTTGGTCTCATCAATTTCAATTTTTTCTGACATCACATTTTTCGGTAGATCGACGACCACGGGGCCGCGACGACCAGAGTTGGCAGTTTCAAACGCATCTGCGACAGTTGATTCAATTTCATCGACTGAACGAATCTGGTAGTTACGTTTGGTAATTGATTTGGTGAGGCTGAGCACATCGGCTTCTTGGAACGCATCCGTTCCGATCAGCTTGGTGCCCACCTGACCAGTGAAGACAACCATTGGAACTGAATCACGCATCGCATCCGTGATGCCGGTAATTGCGTTTGTCGCACCCGGACCACTTGTCACAAGGACCACGCCGGTTTTGCCAGTTGATTTGGCAAACCCTTCAGCGGCGTGTGCGGCTGCTTGTTCGTGTCTCACCAAAATATTTTTGAAGTGCTTGCGATACATCGCATCATATTGAGGGAGAATCGTTCCACCAGGATAACCAAAGATGAGGCTGACCTGCTGTTTTGATAAAGAATTGATTAACAACTCTGCACCACTAAGTTGTGTCTTACTTGACTGTTTCGTTTGCATTTATTCACCTCCTTTCAATGATTAGAATCAAATTAGAATTTGATTAAAATCTATATGTATTAACTTACTATAATTTTGCGTAATGTCAACTACTTTTTTGAAAATAAAGTTTTTTTATTTTGTAGGTTAAGATTCTTAAAAATGCTGGTAATCTTTCTCATAACCACACCGTGAGCAATATTTGGCATCGGGTGTCATGGCACCGCAGTTAACGCAAAATGTGGTTTGATATTGTTCTGATCCCTGGTGACTTAACACCTTGGTGCCACACTCACTACAATATTTACCAAACGGAACTTCTGCACCACAATGTTGACATATCATATGTTCAATCGTCATTGTCATTTCCATACACCCTCACCCTTTCATTATCATAATTGCATCAAACGGCGTGGCCCACCTGCGGACACAAAAAAGCGCCCAAAAGACCTATTAAAAGATCTTAAGGACGCTTCTGCGTGTTACCACCCTTAGTTTACAGCCCCGTTGCCGTAGCTGCCTCTATCACACACTAGCGCTTTAAGAGCAGAATCATCACAGCCAAAAATCACTGAGATCAAACGAGCTGTCGCGCTGGACGCCGCTCATCCTGATAAAGTCTAATGTGTCGGTGCATTAATGGGCACTCCCAATCCAACCTACTTATTTTCAGCGGATAGCTCAAAGGCTACTTTCGAAATCAATCAGTGCGGCTTCTCTCAGCAAACGAAGTTCTCTGTATCAACACTCATATCTTCTACTTTTCCTTGTCATTGCTTGTTTTGATTTATTTGATTGGTATTAATTTACTCCCCTAAAATGTGAATGTCAACACTAAAAATGAGATTTATATTAAAAAGATTAATAATACTCACATTATTCGTGTTTTAATCATCAATTGTCTCATTTTCGAGTTCGATGGCGTGGTGCATGATCAGATCGTATAATTGCGCGATAAAATCGCTCGATAGGTTTTCACTGCCATACGTCTCCGTCAATCGATCGACCAACTGCGTCATCCGATCAAACTGCAGCACAGGTAATCCATGAGCCTCTTTATATTTCGCCACCTGTTTAACCACGTCATAGCGTTTATCAAGGGCGGTCATAATCTGATTATCATATTCATCAATTTGTTTGCGCAGTTCATCCATCAGTTTAGTTTTGCTCCAATCGTTTTGAAATTAGTGTCACAATCTGATCAATCGTCAGGCCGTCTGTATCGACCACAACATCCGCTGCGGCCTGGTACAGCGGTTCTCTGTACCGCCACAGTGCCATGAAACCCTCCCGATCCATCTGCTTGAGTAGCGGGCGCTGCGAATCACCTTGCAGTCGGCGTAACAATTCTTCCGGCTGTGTTCGTAAGTAAACCACCGGCGTCGCTGTGCGTTGCAACAGTTGCCGACTTGTCGGGGTCATCACCACCCCGCCCCCAGTCGATAAGACGCCGATTTCTGCCAGCTGCCGGTCCAAGACCTGCGCCTCTAACGTCCGAAAAGCCGCTTCGCCTTCTCGAGCAAAAAAATTCTGAATCGATTCGCCCAGGTGCTGTTCGATAATCTGGTCTAAATCATGCTGATATGTATCCAACTGGGCAGCCATTCTGGCACCCACAGTTGTTTTGCCGGCGCCCATAAACCCAATTAGTACTACTTTATCGGTCATCCCATTTCCTCCTCAAACTTTTGCCGCAGTTGCCTTGAAGCCGCAAAAAAGTCGTAGATCTGCTGGGGATCATCTTGTTCCAGTGCCGTCACGAGTTGCGCTAAACTATCCTGATAGCTATGCAGTGCGGCCAACGTCGCAGCCCGATTCGTCGTTAAAATATCCGTCCACATTTGCGGATCAGCGCCGCCAATCCGGGTCGTATCCTTAAATCCGCCCGCCGCATAACGGGGTAGCTCAGGATACTGGGCCGCAGTTTGACGTGTACTGTTCACCAGTGCGGCAGAAACGACATGTGGTAGGTCGCTCAGGTAAGCCATCATCTGATCATGCTGCTCGGCCGGCATCGGGATTAATTGAACCCCCACCCCAGCTAATAACGTCCGCAACCGCCGTTGGGCTGCTACATCGTCACCAACCAAAAAGTAGGGGGCCCCATCATAGAGGTGGGCGTCCAGTGCATGGATGCCCGCCTTCTGGGTGCCCGCCATCGCGTGGCCCCCAACAAAGGCAATCTGCCGCTTAATTAAACCTTGAGCAGCCGCCATCACCTGGACCTTGGTGCTTCCGGTATCGGTTACCAGCACCCCTTCTTTGAGGGGAACCTGCGCTAAATCACGCAGGGTTGCGATAATGGCTCGAATGGGGGTCGCTAAAATGATCACATCGGCTTGAGCCGCGACCGTCATTAAGTCAGTCGTCGTCTGAGTAGTCAGCCCCATTGCCGCTGCTTGATCCAGCGCCGCCTGATTACGGTCAACACCGATAATCTCCACATTGGTATTCGCATTTTTAATGGCGAGTGCTAATGACGCACCCATTTCACCTAACCCGTTTACTACAATTTGCATGCCGCTACCTCTTCTTTATCGCAATTGGTCGAGATCGTTAAAAAATTCAGGGTATGAAACACTGATTGAATCCGCGTTGTTTAAAACGCTGTTTCCACCCGCAATCAGGTTCGCAACCGCCAGCATCATCCCGATTCGATGATCACCATGGGAATCTAACGGCGTCGTCGCGGTATGCAATTTCGTGCCACCTTCAATAATGAATCCATCAGGTTGTGGCGTAATCTTCGCACCCATTTTCGTCAGTTCCTCGGTAACAGTCGCAATCCGATCCGTTTCCTTTACCCGTAATTCTTCGGCGCCGGTAATGACCGTCGTCCCCCGGGCCTGTGTGGCTGCCAATACAATGAGTGGCACTTCATCGACGACCGCTGGAATGTCTTTTGCACCCAGCTTCAGCGCCGTCAATGCTTGGTATCCAATCGTAATATCACCAGCCGGTTCACTATCTGTCGAGCGGTTCGTAATCGTGTAATGGGCGTTCATCTGATCCAGCGCCTTTAAGATCCCATCCCGCGTCTGATTAAGTCCCACTTGCTTGAGGGTAATCTGACTGCCAGGTACGCACGCGGCCGCCACCAAGAAAAAGGCGGCAGATGAAATATCACCTGGTACCGTAATCTGTTGCGCCTCAAAGTGATCCTGTGGCGTCACTGTAATTTCCAGACCGTCTTGTTCCAAATGACCCCCAAACTGGGCAATCATTTTTTCAGTATGGTCCCGGGTGATCAACTTTTCAGTCAAATGACTCGGTTGTTCCGCCTGCAAGCCCGCCCAAATCAGGGCGCTTTTTACTTGGGCACTCGCTACCGGTAATTGGTAATCAAGGCCCCGAAGTCGCGGATTGGCATGCAGAGTCACCGGCAAAAAATTATCATCCGTAGCGGTCACATGCACTCCCATTTTAGCCAACGGCTTGATCACCCGATCAAGGGGCCGCTTGCTAAGTGACGCATCCCCAAACAGGTCAATATCAAATGGCTGGTGGCTCAAGAAGCCTAGTAAAAGCCGCGTTGAGGTGCCAGAGTTGCCCATATCAAGCGGTTTGGTAGGCTTAGTAAAGTGGTTAAAGCCCCCCTTACCTTCAATTGTAACTTGATCACCATCAACCGCGATCGCAACCCCTAATTCCCTAAACGCCCCGATCGTATGGAGGCAATCATCCGACAGCAAAAAGTGGTTCACCACCGTTGTCCCGTGACTAATTGCGCCTAACATAATGCTGCGGTGTGAAATACTCTTATCACCCGGAACGGTGAGTGTGCCATGAAGGCCATTTTCGCTTTTCGGTAGTTCAACTGTTGTCATCTTGATATCCCCTTGCTCGTAATCTGCCATCACTTTTAAATCACGGCCTGCTTAGTACCGTTTTAATTCTTCATTATAGGTTGCTACTTGTTCTTTCAACCGGTCAATTGAATCCGTGTCAAACTTGTCTAGTAAGGCGGTTGCCAGTTGAATCGCGACCATCGCTTCCGCAACCACGGCAGCGGCCGTTACAGCGGTAGTATCAGAACGTTCCACGTTTGCCTTATAGGCTTCCTTCGTTTTCACATCGACACTCATCAATGGTTTGTAAAGCGTTGGAATTGGCTTCATGACGGCCTTCACTACGATCGGTTGGCCGTTTGTCATCCCACCTTCAAATCCACCTAAGTGGTTGGTCTGACGGAAAAAGCCTTGATCCTCATTCCAGAAAATTTCATCCATACCTTCGCTCCCCGGATGGTGGGCAAATTCAAATCCATCACCGAATTCCACCCCTTTGAAGGCGTTAATGCCCACGATTGCGGCCGCTAATTTAGCATCCAATTTAGTGTCGGCACCAACATAGCTCCCTAAGCCAGCCGGCATCCCCGTTGCAATCACTTCCACGATGCCGCCAAGGGTGTCCCCATCACGCTTGGTCTTATCGATTAGCTCCCGCATCTTCTCATCCGCCTCGGCGTCAAACGTGCGCGTGGGACTCTCATCCGTGGCCTTTTTAAGTTGTGTAAGATTCTCGTATTGGCTCATCTTGGCATTATCGGCTTGAACGCCACCGATCTCTTTCACGAACCCGAGCACCTCGACCCCAATTTCAGCCAGCAATTGTTTACATAAACTCCCAACCGCCACCCTCATCGTCGTTTCGCGAGCACTCGACCGTTCTAACACGTTCCGTAAATCCTTGTGGCGATACTTCATTCCACCAACTAGGTCGGCATGCCCTGGCCGGGGCCGGGTTACTTGGCGGACACTATTTTCTGGTGTGGCTGGTGCGGTTGGTGACATCACTTCACCCCAGTGTGCGTGATCACGGTTCGTCACGTTCAGTGTGATTGGTGACCCCAACGATTCTTGATGCCGGACCCCAGATAAAATCTTGACCTGGTCCGTTTCAATTTTCATCCGGTTTCCCCGTCCATATCCTTGCTGCCGCCGTTTTAAATCGTCATTGATCTGATCGGCCGAAACCTTCAATCCGGCTGGAATGCCTTCAATAATGGCGGTTAATTCTGGTCCGTGTGACTCTCCTGCTGTTGCATAGCGCATACGTGATCATGCCTACCTTTCCTACTGTTCCTTCATTAACTATTCCTTGAAAAATGCCTTGACTTCATCAGTCGGAATTCCGTAAATATGCGGGGTTCCGTAGTCTTCGACATAAACCAAGTTTAGTGTACCATTTTTATTCTTTTTATCATTTTTTATTTTTTCATAGAACTCTGGAGTTCCGAGTAACGCGGATTCTGTCGGCAAACCGACCGCCTTGAGTCGCTCTTCGATTGCAGCAGTGATTCCTGGCTTAGTTAATTGTAATTGTTCAAAAACCCGCATAATGTGGACCATTCCCACACTGACAGCTTCCCCGTGGGCTAGGCCACCATGGGCCAATAGTTCAATCGCATGCCCCATCGTATGACCAAAATTAAGTAACTGGCGTTGACCAGTCTCCTTTTCATCGGCCATCACAATGCGTGCCTTGTAAGACACGCTGCGTCGACTTAGTTCGGTTGCGTGGGCGCGAATATCGGCCACCGAATTAATCTGTTCAATCAGGTGCCAAAAATCAGCAGAATCCAGTGCCGCCGTTTTCACAATCTCACCGTAACCCTCCGCCACATAGCGGTCAGTCATCGTGTCTAGCGTATTGGGATCGATATAGACCGCATCGGGTTGGTAAAATGTCCCAATGATATTTTTGGCATCTCCCAAATCAATGGCCGTCTTCCCACCGACGGAACTATCGACCTGCGCCAACAATGACGTGGGAATTTGGATAAACGAGATTCCCCGCATGTAAATCGATGCCGTAAAACCGGCTAGATCCCCAACAACCCCGCCACCAAGGGCAATCACACCATCGCTACGGGTGAAGTGGTCGGCTGCCATCTTAGCGGCTAAATCCGCAATGACTGGCCAAGACTTAGACGCCTCACCAGCCGGGACAACATAGTCGCAAACCGTAAAGCCGGCGGCCGTCAATTGATCGCTCACTTGTGTCTGGTACAACGGGCCAACGTTGGAATCGGTAATCAACGCGACTTTCCGTCCCGACCACTGCTTAGCAATTAAATCGCCAATCTGATTGAGCAACCCGGGTTCGATCAACACCGTGTATTGAGTTTGTGGTAACTGAACTTCGACCTTAGCCATTTACAACTGCACCTTCTTGTTGGTTGAATGAATTGAGCATATCGTGAAGTGCGAAAACTTCACTCGTCATCTTCTTGTAAGTCTTCGGCTTCAAGGCCTGTGGCCCATCCGAAAGGGCTTTTTCTGGGTTGTCATGAATTTCCACCACAATGCCATCCGAACCACTAGCTGTCGCAGCCAGAGCCATCGGAGTCACCAAATCCCAGTGACCTTCAGCATGGCTTGGATCGGCAATGATTGGGTAGTGGGTCAGCTTCTTCAAAACGGGTACTGCGCTGACATCGAACGTGTTACGCGTGTATTTGTCATCAAATGTCCGTACTCCCCGTTCTGACAACGCGATTTGGGTATTACCGCCAGCGGCAATGTATTCTGCCGCATTGAGCAGATCATCAATCGTTGCGGACATTCCGCGCTTCAGTAAAACGGGCTTCCGCGTTTTACCGACTGCCTTCAATAGGGAGAAGTTTTGCATGTTTCGAGCACCAATTTGGATCATGTCGGCGTACTGGCAAACAACTTCCAAATGTTCTTCGTCCATAACTTCGGTGATCATATCCATATTTTGCTTGTCAGCTGCTTCACGCAGGTACTTCAACCCGGCAACACCCAAACCTTGGAATGAGTATGGTGAGGTTCTTGGTTTGAAGGCCCCCCCACGCAGAACCGTTGCCCCGCCGTCCTTAGCTACCTTAGCCATTGCACTCACATGGGCCTCTGATTCAACAGAACATGGACCGGCCATCATCACAAAATTTCCATAGCCACCAATTTGGGTGTGAGGTAATTTAATAATTGTGTCTTCTGGATGGAGGGCGCGACTACTTTGCACGGCACCCGGGTGATCCATGATAATGTCGGCAATTCCGGCTTTTTCATCGTCAGTCAATTGATCCGGTGTCACCTTGTTCAGGGCAATTCGGTTGCCGTGGGTGAAGATATCGGTTTTGCCCCCGAAGTGGGTATTGAGCAATTGTTTGATTTGGGCGGCTTTACTGTTGTTTAGAATGATAATCATATTGAATTCCTGCTTTCTATTGTTGGTTGAGTTGAGTTTGAATGGTTTTTCTAACGAGTTGAACTGGCATATCCTGTCCTGTCCAAAATTTAAAACTGAGAGCGCCTTGATAAATCAGCATTCCAAGACCGTTAAATGTTTGACAGCCTTTTTGTTTGGCGACTGATAAGAACTGTGTTTCAAGTGGCGAATAAATGACGTCGCACACAACATGGTGTGCGTTGAGCTGAGCTAAAACACCAGGTGGCGCAGGCATTTGGGCTTGGTAGTCGCCCATCCCCAGGTTCGTTGCGTTGACAATCAAGGTACTTCGAGCCACGACCGTTGTCATTTGGGCAACATCATCATAGTCGACAAGGCGCACCTTCGTTGAACGCCCTTTGGCCATCGTTGCGAGTTGCTGTGCTACCTGCTCGAAACGTGGGTTGCGACGCTTGAAGACGGTAATTTCAGCCAACTGATGATCAATGCCGGCCTGAATAATTGATAAACCAGCACCGCCGGCTCCCAAAACCACCATCGCTTGCTGAGCAACCGTTACCCCTTCTGCAATCAGGTTAGCGAAGAATCCTTCGCCGTCGACACTGTCACCAATGAGATGACCATTAGAATTCTTAATCACATTCACAGATTCTAATAATTGGGCCCGCGGTGTAATTTCATCTAGCATCGGAATGATGGTTTGCTTGAAGGGCATTGATAAGTTAACGCCGCCCAAGTCTAACGCCCGAATTGCTGCAACGCCCTGTGCCAAATCAGCTGGTTGTAAATCAAACGCCAGGTACCGAGCATCAATTTCCCGATTATTGAAGCTCGTATTGTGCATCAGCGGCGATAAACTGTGGTGCGCCGGATGAGCAAATAATCCGTATAACCTTGTCTGTCCACTAATCTCAATGTTCTCTCTCATGATAATTCGCCCTCCTCCAGGTAAAATAAAAAGCCTCACAGTGTCCTAACACTGTGAGGCTTCAGTCCACCTATAGAGAGATGGTCATCACCAAATAAAAACGCCACACAATGTTATTGTTCAAAATCCTTAACATCTATGTGGCAAATATTTTTTAATATGCTTAAAAACTATTGGTCACTCAGATGCAAACGTGATGTTTGCGTCTGAGTTAGACTCAAACATCACTTCATAAACCAATAGTAATAAAAGCTATTCAATTGTAATAAATTGATACTTCGCATATTAAAATCTCCTGTGAAATTGATTAAACACACTTTAACAATAATTAAACTATCTGTCAACCATAATCTCAAAAAAATTATTGACCCTTGTGAAATTGAATGGGTGTTTTTTTTATAGCTACATTATAGTAACGAAGTTCAACCAGCCTATTTTCATCTTTTTCATCAAATGAAATTGAAATACGCAAAAATATGACACTTATTTTCATTTAGTCTAAAAAGCATTAACAAATGTACTGTAATCCGGTATGATAAGACTATTCTTTTTGCATTCTTGAATTTTTTAGTAAATTATTACTAGTGTCTAAAGCGCTTTCATATAGGCGTTTTAAAAACTAATTCAGTTTTTAACAAGCGTTTTTTACTAAAAAATCCTTGCCTTTTTAACCATTGTGTTTTACATTAAGGCAAGCGTTTACATCGTTGAACTAATCATTATTAGGGAGTGATTTATTTTGGCTAACAACAACGATAAAATCAAAATTGATCCAACGGAATTCGCCAAATTGGTATTGCAAGGCAGCAACCAGCAACCCGATGAAGCCGACGTCAAGTACATTAAGCGTCAGTTACGTCTGTATCTGGAATCATTGGTGCTGATCGACAACTTTAACGATTTAGAGGAATCTCGTTTTGACATTGCAAAGGAAACACAACGCGATAAGATCTTGCAAAAGATTATTGAACGCCGCTATTAATTGATACAGTCTCATTATTTGAGGAGGAAAAATTATGAGTCACGCTAAGCAGTATACGTCATATGCGTTAGGGGCCTTCGGACATGATACCTTCTATGCCACGTTAAGTACCTATTTGATGCTTTTTGTTACCAGTCAACTATTCGATACCAGCAACCACGCCTTCAATACCAAGATGATCGCCTCGGTAACCACCTTAATGATGGTCATCCGACTGGTCGAAATTGTCTTTGATCCATTGATCGGTGGAGCCGTTGATAATACCGAAACCCGGTGGGGTAAATTCAAACCATGGCTGCTAGTTGGTGCCCTTGTCAGTTCAATCATGCTGGCCGTTATCTTCACTGACTTTGGTGGTTTGACCACCAGCAACCCGGTACTTTACCTTGTCCTCTTTGGAATTGCATTTGTTATTTTGGATATTTTTTATTCATTCAAGGATATTTCCTTCTGGTCAATGCTCCCCGCACTCAGTGTTGATTCGAAGGTCCGGGCTAAGTTTGGAACAATCGGTCGTTTTGGTTCCACATTGGGTGCCCAAGGGGTGCCAATCTTTATTTTCCCATTAATCATCTTCTTCTCACAGACCTTCTCCGGCACGTCTGGTGATACCAAAACTAAGACCGGTTGGTTAGGATTTGCGATTGTCGTTGGTTTGATTTCCTTCTTAGGGGCCTTGGCGACCGCCATGGGAACCAAAGAACAAAAGAACCTGATTCGGAACAACACCGAAAAAGTTCGTTTCCGCGACGTCTTTAAGGTGATTGGTCAAAACGATCAACTAATGTGGTTGGCTTTGTCATACTTCTTATTCGCCCTGAGTTATGTGTTGACGAATAACCTGCTCGCCTACTACTTCCAGTATGTTCTCGGACAACCTGGTAAATTCTCACTGGTCGGGGTTATCACCGCCATTCTTGGTATTATTTCTGTTTCACTGTTTCCTGCCGTTGTCGCCGTTATTAAGCGTCGTGCCATTTACGTCGGCGGCATTATCATGATGTTAGTTGGTTATGCACTCTTCTTGTTTGCCGGTCAAAACATCCTGATCGTCCTAATCGCCGTTTCAATCTTCTTCTTCCCATACCCAATGATCTTCTTGGCCGCTTTGATGACCATCACAGATAGCGTGGAATATGGCCAGTTGAAGAACGGAAACCGGAACGAATCCGTAACCCTTTCAGTCCGGCCGTTGATCGATAAGGTCGCCGGTGCCGTTTCTAACGGGGTTGTCGGGATCGCTGCCGTTCACTCTGGGATGATTGGTAACGCTAAACCAAGTAGCATTAGCGCCCTGCAATTATTGAACTTTAAATCATACATGTTCTACGGGCCAATGGTCTTGATCCTCATTGCCGCATTAATCTATCTATTCAAGGTTCGTCTGACTGAAGACAAACATGAACAGATCGTTAAGGAATTGGAAACCAAATTGGAAGCCCAACAAAACGCTAAATAGTCTCACTAACGAGATAGTCAAAAGCGATCGGAAATTCCGATCGCTTTTCTTATTGAATCAATCTCCCATTAATGATACTGTCAAAGAAACTTACCAAAGGAGTCCCACCCTATGCCTACTAATCCCAAAACAATCACCATTGGCACGCTAACACTTGGTCCTCAGGCCGGCCAGAAAGTGATCGCCCCCATCGTCGCTCGTACTTACGATGACGTTCTCACTCAGGCTCACCAAATCGTTGCCTCAGCAGCCGATATGCTCGAATGGCGGCTCGATTACCTGACCGACCTAACGGATACGGAGCAACTAATCGCTACCGCCAAAACGCTGCGGACAATCACTGGTCAGATTCCGATTATCGCCACCAATCGAACCAGTACGGAAGGTGGTCAACGAGACTATCAGGGGCCTGACTATCAGGAAAGCTACACTGCTCTGATCACCCACAAGCTCGTCGACGCCATCGATATCGAATTTTCACAAGATGACGCGACCTACGACGCATTACATCAACTGGCCAGCGACCACCACGTCACCACTATTTTGAGCCATCACGACTTCGCCGAAACGCCCGAGAAAGATAACCTCATCTTTTTGTTCGCCCAAATGGCCAAAAAGGCCCCTTCGATTGTTAAAGTTGCGGTTACCCCTCATGCCCGCGAAGACGTCATGGCACTCATGGATGCCACACTCGCGGCGGATCATCAAATTGAACCGCCCATTATTGCGATGTCAATGGGTCGGTTGGGCCGCATCTCCCGGTTGGCGGGCGACACGTTTGGAAGTATTGCCACGTTTGGGACGGTTGGTGCCGCCTCGGCACCAGGTCAAGCCTCAGTTGCTGAAATCAAAGCAACCCTCACCACATTAGCGCAACAGTAATTAATTCCTATTCTCATTTCAAAGCGTTAAAATGAAGTATCACAATTCAGAAAGGATCTATTTTTAATGCAAAACTTATCTGCTTGTACCACCGTCCTCGTCGGCAAACAGGCGACCATTGATGGTTCCACAATGGCGGCCCGCAACGATGACACTTTCCGTCCGCTGACACCCCAAAAATTCGTCATTTATCCCGGATTTGACATGAGCAAAACCGTTAAATCCTATAAAAACGGGTTTGAAGCACAAACGCCCGCCCATGGCTACCGCTACCAAGCCACTCCTAACGTTGACGTTGTCAACGAAGGCGTCTTCGATGAAAATGGCTTTAACGAACAAAATGTCGGCATGAGTGCGACGGAAAGCGTCTACGCCAACGAACGGGTACTGGCTTTTGATCCCCTGGTGGCAGACGGACTCGCAGAAGATGCCATGGTCGCCATGGTTCTGCCCTTTATCGATTCCGCGCGGGAAGGTGTCAGCCGTCTAGGTGACATCATCGCGCAATATGGTTCGCCCGAAGGCAACGGCGTGATCTTTAGTGATCGTCACGACATCTGGTATATGGAAATTGTCACCGGTCATCACTGGGTTGCCGAACGAATTCCAGACAACGCCTACGCGGCGACCGGCAACCGGGTTGCCATCCAAGAAGTGGACTTTAGCGACACCGATAATTTCATGTGGTCCGATGGCATTCAAGAATTTGTCAGCGATCATCACTTAAATCCCGATGATCATGGCTGGAACTTCCGCCATATTTTCGGTACTGCCACCGAATTCGATCAACACTACAATACACCGCGGCAATGGTACGCCCACAAAATTTTGAACGGGCTCGATGCCGGTGATCCCGAAGACTTTGATCTGCCGTTCATCGTCATCCCCGATCATAAAATTACCCTGCAAGCAATTGAACAGGTTTTAGGCAGCCACTACAATCAAACCGACTTTGATCCCCTCGGCCATGGCAGTGACGCTGACAAGCACCGTTACCGCCCAATCTCACTGAGTCGGACCCAAAACTCTCACATCCTGCAAGTTCGTAACGACGCCCCTGAGGCTGCCAGTGCGATCATGTGGTTATGCTTTGGCGTGCCCTCATTTGCGCCGTACGTGCCCTTCTTCGGCAATGCCACCGCAACTGATCCTAGCTACGCTCAAACACCAATGCGTCTCGACATTAGCTTAGACAGTGCCTATTGGATGTATCGGACCCTCTCCATGCTGGTGGAAAGTCACCACGCTCAGTTTATTTCGGCAGATTTGGACTACTTAAAAGAAGCACGCCAATTCCATTATCAGTTCGTTGATCAAGCAATTGAAGCGGTCCGTGACATGGATACCACTGCAGCAACTGCCTATCTGACACAACAAAATCACGCAATGACTCAAGCAATGGCCGATCGGACCAAGCGCCTGATTGAAGACCTGATCATGCACGGATTGGAATTATCTCAACTAACGTTCAAAATGGACGAAAATCTATAGGTGACCACCACGATTAGTTTACTGCTAAAAGGCAGTAAACTTTTTTTATCTCACTTCGCGTGCTACAATAGCATTTGTGTCTTTTTAGTGCGAACGCAAATATATTTATCCGAGGTGATCGAGTTGCCATCCATGGCATCTGAAACAAAACCATTAGATCAAAACGGGAAGCCCTACAACCGACTGGCCCTCGTTTTTACGTTATTAGTCGGTACATTTAGTACTTTTCTGACTTCCACTATGCTCACCACGGCGTTTCCAACCCTGATGAAGTCCTTCAACATTTCTGCCAATACCGTTCAATGGTTAACGACCGGCTTTATGTTAATGATGGGGATCACGATTCCCATCACGGGCTTTTTCTTGCGACGCTTCGATTCTCGTAAACTGTATCTTAGCGCAATGTTGATTTTCTTGGTCGGTACCGTCGTCTGTTACTTTGCACAAACCTTTTATACGATCCTAGCCGGTCGGTTGGTTATGGCCGTCGGGGTCGGAGTTGCCTCACCGGTTTACCAAACCATCATGACCTCCATCTTTCCGCCGTCCCAACGCGGGGCCGCAATGGGGAGTGCTGGCCTTGTTATTGGCCTAGCTCCCGCAATCGGACCTACCTTTTCGGGCTGGATTTTAATCCACTACTCATGGCGGATGCTCTTTTTATCCATCATGCCGATTTCAATCATCGTCATCATCTTGGGAAGTATAACCCTTCGCAAGGTATTGCCCACGAAGGACGCCCCCATCGATTGGTTCTCCGTCCTCCTTTCCGTTGTGGGCTTCGGCACCATGCTCTTCGGTTTCTCGATGGTCGGTTCTTACAACTGGTCCGACCCAATCGTCTACGTCAGCCTCGTTGTGGGGGTAGTCGTGATCGCACTCTTTATTCAGCGGTCCCTCAAAATCAAGAATCCCCTCTTACAATTCAACGTCTTTAAAAGTCCGGCATTCACCCTTTCGTGTATTTTGGTTGCCGTTTCGTTCATGTCGATGAATGGGTTTACCTTGGTCTTACCCCTGTACCTGCAAACCGTTGGTGGCGAATCGCCACTTGCTTCAGGATTAACCCTTTTCCCCGGTGCCATCGTCATCGGGGTGATGAACCCCATCACGGGCCGGATTTTTGATCGACTCGGTGCCCGTAACATGGCCATTACAGGGATGTTTCTTCTAACCATCACGACGGCCGCATTCATTCCGATCACATCCAACACACCGATTTTGTACATTGTGTGTCTCTACATGGTCCGGATGTTTGGGATCTCAATGACCATGATGCCCGTTACTACCACGGGAATGAACGCCCTCCCATTAACTCTCATTGGGGATGGGACGGTTGTTAACAACACTGCACGCCAAGTCTTCGCATCCATGGGCACCGCCGTATTGGTATCTGTCATGTCAAACGTCACCATGAACCATGTTCCTAGCAGTGCCATCGCGAAGGCAACCCCCATCGCCTATCGCCATTTAGCACTCAATGCTAACGTCCTCGGCTTTCGTTACGCCTTTGCGATTGCGACCATCTTTGCCTTCGTCGGGTTTGCGCTCACCTTCCTCTTGAAAAAAGACGAAAGAAGGTGGGATTAATGATTGTTATTTTGCTCTTTATTGGTGCGGTTCTGTTTGCCGCCACCATGATTTTCATGCAACCCAGCTTCAAAAAGAACTGCTGGGTCGCGGTCGGGCTCATTTTGACACTTGGTAGTATCGGATTGATCGTGCTTAACTATCACAACCACTTTGGGACAACGGAAGTGAAAACCACGATTACCTATCCCCTCACCTCCAGTAGCCAACACGGTCACCAGCTGTGGTATCGGCAACTCGGCACTAAAAACGAACGGGTTTATCTGTACCAGACTAACCCACTCGTTAAAACATTGAAAAAGACCAATCCGGCCACCACCACGGTCACGGTCAAACAAAACCAAGCGACCAACCAGCTTAAGATTACGAAGGTCTATCGGGTTTATTCCAGCGAGGAACTTCGTATTCTGTTCGGTATTTCGGGAAACGATCACCAATTTGTTCGACAGTACGATCAATTCAGCCTAAAACCGGGTTGGCACGTCGTTAAATTGAATTAAGCTTGGTTCCTAATTCAAGCGACAAAAAAGACTGAGAAAAAATTTCTCAGTCTTTTTTTAACGCTATTTAAATTCAGCACCGTTCAAAATACGATCAATATTCGCTAATTCTGCGGCAGTAAAGTCGAGATGCTGTAAGGCTTGAATATTATCGTCGAGTTGGGCAGTTCTTGATGCACCGACAATCACACTTGAAACCGCCTTTTGACGCAGATTCCAAGCGAGCGCCATTTGTGCCAGTGACTGCCCCCGTTGTTGAGCAACCTCATTGAGTTGCTGCGCGATCCGAATGGTCGGTTCAACCCGGTCTTTCGACAGGAAGGGACTATCCGAACGATTAGCCCGCGAGTCCTCTGGAATACCGTGTAGGTAACGATCGGTTAAGCGACCCTGTGCTAACGGACTGAAGACAACCGCCCCCACGCCCTCGTCTTCGAGGACATCCGTGAGCCCATCTTCAATCCACCGGTCAAACATGTTGTACCGGGGTTGATGCACAATAAATGGTGTCCCGAGGTCCTTTAATAAAGCAGCCATCTGCTTAGTTTGGTCGGCAGAATAGTTGGAAATACCAACGTATAGTGCCTTGCCATCACGGACAATTTGATCTAATGCCCGTGCCGTTTCTTCCATCGGAGTATTCGGATCTGGCCGATGATGGTAGAAAATGTCGACATAGTCGAGCCCCATTCGCTTCAAGCTTTGATCAAGACTCGCAATCAGATACTTCCGTGATCCCCAGTCGCCATAAGGTCCAGGCCACATAGTATAGCCGGCCTTTGATGAAATCACCATTTCATCCCGATAGCTCGTGAGATGATCGTGAAAAATCTTACCAAAGTTTTTTTCAGCAGCTCCCGGTTCCGGGCCATAGTTGTTCGCTAAATCGAAGTACGTAATTCCCCGATCGAACGCATCAAAAACTAGCTTTTTCTGATTACTCAGCGGGGTTGTGTCACCAAAGTTATGCCAAAAGCCAAGGGCAATGGCGGAAACTTTGAGTCCCGATGTTCCTAAATTCCGGTAAAGCATTGTGTCGTAACGATGTTCATCTGCTTGATACACAATTATCAACTCCCATGACATGTCGTCGTAGTGCTCCAGCTCCCTATCGCACCCATAAAAAAAGCCGACCATTACTGGCCGGCTTCATTATATCATTGAATTACTTGATGTCGACGAAGTTCAAGTCGATCATGTCAGCAAATTCTTGAATTTGTTCAGTCGTAAGTGAAAGTGACAGAACAGTGTGGTGTCCACCACCAAGGCGGATCCATTCAGTAGCACCGTGCTTCAAGCCCATCTTAGGTGTCCAAAGTTGTTGGGCAACTGGCAAGTATGGTGTTGCTTCTGGAGTCTTCGCAGCATTTACTTCGTATGAAATCAGACGGAAGTCGTCACCCATATCAGTCAATGTTACATCGATACCTTCACCATCTGAGCCGGCGAATACAAGACGTGCAGGATCATCTTTACCACCAATATCAAGTGGGTGAACTTCAACACGTGGCTTGTCACTAGCGATTGAAGGGTCAACTTCAAGCATGTGTGAACCAAGGATGGCTTCTTTGCCCTTACGTAATTCAAGGGTGTAGTCTTCCATGAAGATCGTCTTGTCATTGTGTGACATGATCTTCATCAAACGACCTAAGGCAGCAGTCTTCCAGTCACCTTCAGCACCGAAGCCATAGCCTTCAGCCATCAATAATTGAGCAGCTAAACCAGGCAATTGCTTCAAGCCCCAAAGATCTTCGAAGTTTGTAACGAAGCCTTGGTAGTTGTTCTTGTCCATGAATGACTTCAAAGCGAAGTATTGACGGAGTTGTTCCTTAACTGATGATTCGAATTTTTCAGGTGTGTTGTCACCAACAACGAATTCATAGTCTTTTTGTAAGTCTTCGTACTTAGCGTTAACGTCGTCTTCAGAAACATGTTTGATTTCTTCAACTAAGTCGCCGACACCATAGTAGTCAACTGTCCAGCCAAATTTGATTTGTGCTGAAACTTTGTCACCTTCAGTAACGGCAACGTTACGCATGTTGTCGCCGAAACGAACGATGCGAATCTTTTGGCTTTCGTTGTAGGCAACTGCAACGTCTTCCCACTTACCGATTTCTTCTTGGGTTTCTTCATCGCCCCACCAGCCGTAAACAATCTTGTTCTTTACGCCTAAACGTGCATTGATGTAGCCGTATTCACGGTCACCATGGGCACTTTGGTTAAGGTTCATGTAATCAAAGTCAATTGTGTCATATGGGATCTTGTTCAAGAACTGAGTTGCTAAGTGAAGCAAAGGCTTCTGTAACAACTTAGTACCGCGGATCCAGTTTTTAGCTGGTGAGAATGTGTGCATCCATGTGATAACACCGGCAACGTTATCGTTGTAGTTGGCATCCTTCATAAATTGAGTGATGTTTTCAGCGGTTGTAGCAACCAACTTAAAGACAACTTTGTATGGCAATTTGCCACTTGCATTCAATTTATCGACAATTTCACGGGCGTCGTTTTCAACTGACTTCAGTTGTTCTTCACCATAAAGGAATTGACTACCAGTTGCAAACCAGAATTCATAATCAGGTACTTGTAATGACATGAGATGATCTCCTTTTTAATTTATTGTGTTGCACTTTGAACGGCGCTTCCATCCAAGTGGTTGCAACACTTAAATCGCTTACATACATATTGTATGATATTTGTCCGTATAAATCAACAAAAACTTTTTTTGATAGCATAAAAATATCCTTTTAACCATTTTTAACTCGCATAAATCCCTTAGATACTAACCATCTGGCCGGTAAAATGACCACAAAAAAAGTTTTTAAATTAATAAAAAAGCCGCTGATTTCAGCGACTTTTTGCTAAATTTATAAAATAACTTTAATTACATACCGGACCAATTTTTCTTAATGCCGGCGGATTTTCGAATCCGCATATCCAAATCATACGAAATGGAATCGACTTCCTCGTGATTAATCAGCTTCATCAAAGTCTTCCCCGCATCGATTCCCATCTTTCCTTTAGGATGAACGGTAGTCGTCAAGCTGGGTTCAATGTACTTGCTTAATTCGTAGTCATCAAAGCCCACCACTGCAACGTCTTCAGGCACACGTAGATCCAGTGAGCGAACGACATCAATAATCTGAATGGCTAATTGATCGTTGTAGCACGCAATGGCGGTCGGCCGGTCCTCCCGCGAAAAGATCGCTGAAACTTTATCAAAGATCTTAGCCATCTCGTCGCTGGACTGATACATCACCATTTCACTGAGGTAGGAAATCTTTGGATGCTTGAGGTAGGCGTGAATAAAGCCATCCATGCGGTGAACACCTTGCAAATCATCAATTTGAAAAATTCCTAGAATTTTTTCGTGCCCCTGTGTAAAGAGGTACTCCGTCATATGCTGTTCGGCTTCCATATCATGGGTCTCAACGTATGGAAAATCAAAATCCTCGTAATGGGCATCGATAAACAGCGTGGGAATCTTCGACGCTTTAATTTTTTCGTAGATGTCTCTGTTCGGATTAGGTAGCGCACTTTGAGTTGGTTCAATAATCATCGCTTCCACGTTGTTATCGAGCATCCGAATTAAACTCCGCCGTTCCTTTTGATGATTATTGTGGGTGTTGCTCAAAATCATTGAATAGCCGTTATCTGAAATAACCCGGTCAATCCCACTGATAATACTTGGGAAAATATAGTCAGCAATGTGTGTCGTAATCACACCCACCATTTTGTTGTTGACCTTCGTTGACCGGCCCTTTTGCCAATCATCAACGTACATCCCGCCCCCTTGAATTCGGTAGACGTAATGCTCGTTTTGTAATTCACTAATCGCCCGCCGAATCGTATAGCGGCTAACACTGTACTGTGCCATAAGCTCAGATTCGGTTGGTAGCTTATCGCTAACCTGGTACTTGCCAGCAATAATATCAGACTTCAGTCCTTGCTTAACAATTTCATATTTACTTTCCACGAAGCATACTCCTCATTTTTTCGATTTATTTGTTATTACTATATCACTTGCACCCAGTTTTGGGGGCCACCAGGTCAGAATCTTTTCGCCTTTTCCCAAATTATGTTTATAATAGTGGTTGATAAATAAACTTAGCGGAGGATATTATGACAGATATTAGTAATAATTTGATTACCCTCGCCGATGGCAATCAGATGCCACAACAGGGGTTTGGTGTTTACAAGATTACTGATCAAGACGAATTTAACCAAGCAGTTACCGCTGCTTGGGAACAGGGGTACCGCCTTTTTGATACCGCCCAAATGTACGAAAACGAACAGTACCTCGGTAAGATTTTACACGATTTACAGGTGCCACGGGAAGAATTATTTATCACCACTAAAATTTCCGAAGCCAATCAAGGCTACGACGCTACTATTCGGTCACTGAAAGAATCTCTGAAAAAGCTCCAAATGGACTACGTCGACCTCCTTTTAATTCACTGGCCGATCAACACCCATTTCTTTGACACTTGGCGCGCATTTGAAGACTTGAAGGCACAAGGCTTAACCAAATCAATTGGGGTCAGCAACTACGGTATGGTCCATCTGCAATACCTTGCTACGCAGGCTCGTGAAATGCCTGTTTTGAACCAAATCGAAGTCAGTCCCTACATGAGTCAAAAGCCGCTGATTCACTTCCACGAAGAAAACAACATTGCCACGCAAGCATGGAGTCCACTAGGTCGTGGTAAGGTCTTCAACGAACCCACACTGGTCAAAATTGCCGAACAAAAGCATCGTTCCCCAGCTCAAATCATTTTACGCTGGCACTATCAAAATGGCATCTCATTTATTCCCAAGTCCATTCATCCTGATCGAATTGCGCAAAACGCACAAATTTACGATTTTGAATTAACGACTGAGGAAATGCACCTCATGGATGCGATCAACAAAAATCACCGTGTCAGCAAAGAACCTGAACTTGTTTATGAGTTTGGTGAACAATATCCGTACTAACAAAAAAACTTCGTTGCCGAAAGGGCAGCGAAGTTTTTATTTTTAATTTAATCCGTTACGTCAGCATCTTTTAATTCTGCCGCACGACCATGGTGAGTTCCCTGTTCTTCAATTTCTTCCAAGGACTTTCCTTTGGTTTCTGGCACGCAGAACCGGGTAAAGATCACACCCAGTACACAGATAACCCCAAAGACCGCAAAAACGGCCGCTTGTGGCATATGTGCTGTCATGACTGGGAAGAGTAACCCAACCAGCCAAGAACCGATCCAGTTTAGCGATGAAGCTAAGCCAGATGCACGCCCCCGAATTGCAAGTGGGAAAATTTCTCCCACAATGACCCAGGTCAGCGGTGCCCATGTGAAGGAGTAGAACGCCACGTAAAGTGATAAGAACACAACGATCATCATTGGACTGGCATCCGGTACCAGCTTATTAATAACGGCTGGCAGTAAGAATGACAGGGCCATCACAGAGCCACCGAGCGTAATCAATGTCCGGCGCTTGAATTTTTCGGCAATCACTAAGAATACTAACGAACCAGCGACCAAGATCACCCCTTGAATCACGGGCCACAATAAGGCAGAACTAGCAGCATTCCCTGTGGCCTGTTCAACGATCAACGGAATATAGTAAAAGATGGCATTCGCCCCTTGGAATTGCTGAAATGCGGCAACGCCGACACCGGCGATTACGAGGTAACGATACTTCGAATTGAAGAGGGTGCCCCAGGTCACCGCCTGTGCGGCAGCCGTTTCCTGTTGAGCAGTCGTCTTAATTTGGGTTAGTTCATCTTGAACTTCTTGTTCACTATCGCGAATATATCCCAGCACTTGAACGGCTTGATCCTCATGTCCCGTTTTAACAAGGAACCGTGGTGATTCAGGCAGCTTCATGACGCCGAAAAATAAAATAATTGCCGGCACAGCTGCAAGTGTCAACATCACCCGCCATGCCCAAGCTTCTGGTAAATCTTTCAACAAGAAATCCATAATGTAGGACAACAACATCCCGGAAACAATCATGGTTTGGTTTAACCCTGATAATGATCCCCGTAAGCGGGCTGGCGACATTTCAGACATATAGGATGGTACCAGCGCTGAAGCGGCCCCCACGGCGAGTCCCAAGAATACACGGACCACGATCAGATATAGCGTGCCGTTGTTGGGCGCTAAGCCAGATAAAATAGAAAAAATCATAAAAATCACGGCCGACAGCAAGATCATCTTCCGACGACCCCAACGATCGGATAATTGACCGGCAATGGAAGCTCCAAAAATAGCTCCGAACATGACGGCCGAAGTGATCCACCCCGTCAACGTTGCATTGGTTAACGCCCAATCAATTTTCAAAAATGGTAATGCACCCGTCATTACTCCAATATCGTAACCAAACAAAATACCACCAAATGATCCAAAGAAATAAATGAACCAACTTGGAATCTTCTTCTCTTTTTCCACTACTTTCTTCTCCTTTGCCATGGTTAATTCTTCACCGCAATGCCAGTTTAGCGTTCCCGATCACTAAAACGATGACACTTCCGTAATTCTGTATACTACAGAACCACTATTTTACAATCATTGAATATTGTTTATGAATGCGGTTACTAAATTAACTAAAAATAAAATAAGCGTACGGATAACGTTTACATTAAATACTTTATCTAATTTATCCGTATAAATCAACGATTATTTTATTTATCATACAAATTTCAGTTGCTTATCTCCCCTCTTTTTTAACTAAATGAGAAAGCTTTGAGCGCACAAAATCCCATTACGATGCATTTTTTCTTCCCGTTCAAGTTAAAAAATGAAAATTTGGTAAAAATTTATTTTTACGCAAAAAAAAGCAGAATCCGTTTAGATTCTGCCATAAAACTATTTAATTATTACGCGCAACCAAGACATAGTAACTAATGTTTTTTATTTTTTTCTAGATACACGAACCACTCGTTTTGAAACAGAATGTCCTATTCCTTAATGTTTTGAGCTTCGATTTCTTCAAGTGAGATCCCTTTAGTTTCTGGGACGCGAGTCTTAACAAAGATAACACCGAAGATACAGATAATACCGAAGATCGCGAACACGGCTTCTTGTGGAAGAGCAGCAGTCATAATTGGGAACAAAAGACCAACAACGAATGAACCAATCCAGTTGAATGATGAAGCTAAACCAGCGGCTTTACCACGAACAGCCAATGGGAAGATTTCACCAACGATAACCCAAGTCAATGGAGCCCAAGTAAAGGCATAGAAGAAAACATAGATACAAAGGAATACTAACAAGAGCATTGGATGTTCAGTACCAGTAACCTTGTTAACAATGGCAGGGATCAAGAATGAAATCGCCATGATTGAACCACCGGTCATGATCAAGCTACGACGCTTGAACTTTTCAGCGATGATCATGTAGAGAAGGGCACCAACAACCAAGATAACCCCTTGAAGAACTGACCAGATCAAAGCATCACTGGCGTTAATCTTAAGCGCACTTTCAACAATCAAAGGAATGTAGTAGAAGATCGCGTTAGCACCTTGGAATTGTTGGAACGCAGCAACCCCAACACCGGCGATAACAAGGTAACGATACTTACCAGTGAACAATGATGCATAGCTGACACTCTTTTGTGCTTCTGCGGCGTTGTTTTCTGCTGCAGCAGTCTTCTTGATGTCGTTTAATTCACTGTCGATTTCGTTGTCGTTGTCACGAACATAGCTCAAGACACGACGAGCGTCATCATTCAAACCATGGTTAACCAAGTAACGTGGTGATTCTGGCAATTTCAGAACCCCGAAGAACAAGATGATGGCTGGAACAGCGGCGAAGGCTAACATAATACGCCAGCCCCATGCTGTTGGCAAACCTTTGAAGACGTAGTCCATGATGTATGAAATCAACATCCCAGACACGATCATGGTTTGGTTCAAACCATTCATCCGGCCACGAAGACGGGCAGGTGCAAGTTCGGCCATGTAAGGTGGTACCAAGGCTGAAGCGGCACCAACGGCCAACCCAAGGAAGCACCGAATGATGATCAAGTACATAACACCGTTTGTAGGTGCAACCCCTGATAACAGTGAGAATACACAGAAGATAATAGCTGAATATAAGATCATACGACGACGTCCAAGACGATCGGCTAATTGTCCGGCCAAAGCCCCACCAAAGATGGCACCGAACGTAACACCAGATGTCACCCATCCGACTAATGTGGCATTTGACATTGCGCTTGCCCAATCAATTTTCAAGAATGGTAAAGCACCGGTCATAACACCAATATCATAACCAAAAAGGATTCCACCAAATGATCCAAAGAAGTATATGAACCAACTTGGGATTTTCTTTTCATTTTGCATTATACTTTTCTCCTTTGCTCCAAAGAATTAAACATGATGTTGTTAACGTAAGCGCTCTCTAAAAAGGGTAACCTGATTGGAAGAATCAATTACATTAACACTCATCAACTAACGGTAAATAATGGCTGTGTAGTTGCGGCATATTCATAAGCCATGTCTAGAATCTGATTTATGAGGTACCGCTTACATACATTACAATAAAATATTTGTACGTATAAATCAAGTACAAATTTGATTTATTTCATAATTTTTGTAATCGTTTTCGACTTTAAGACTTTATTATGTTTCTTAAAATACTGTTAAATCGGCATTTGTTGCCACTTGATTCCGATTTATTCGGACAAAAAATTATTTGAACAATTTTTGGGATTGACCTAACAAATCGACTGGTTTTTAATGGAATTATCATAATAAGTGAGGCGTACGTATGAAATTTCTCATTGCACCAGATTCATTTAAAGGATCACTCACCGCCGTAGAAGCGGCGCACGCAATTCATCAGGGGCTTCGCGCCGCTTGGCCGACCGCCACTTTTGACCTGCTGCCCATGGCCGACGGTGGCGAAGGGACGGTGCGCGCCTTGGTAACCGCCAATCAAGGTTCATTGGTCACAACGACCACCACCGGCCCCCTTGGTAGCCCTGTCCAATCTGCTTATGGTCTGATCAATCACCGCCAAACGGCCGTAATTGAAGTTGCTGCCGCGAGTGGTCTCGGGCTCATGCAGGGCCATCTCAATCCCCTCACAGCCACTTCGCGAGGGACCGGCGAACAAATCATCGCTGCCTTAGATCACGGGGCTAAAACGATTATTATCGGCTTAGGCGGCAGTGCAACAAATGATGGTGGTGCGGGCCTCTTGCAAGCGCTGGGGGTGCACCTCCTAGATCGCCAGCATCACGAACTGGCCCCTGGCGGCGGACAGTTGGACCAACTAGTGCGCATCGACACCCACCACATTGATCCCAGAATCGCTGATACCCACTTTATCGTCGCCTCAGACGTCACTAACCCGCTGACGGGTCCCAATGGTGCTAGTGCCGTCTTTGGCCCTCAAAAAGGCGCTAATCGTGAAATGGTGCGTCAATTAGATCATAATCTCCGGCACTTTGGTCAATTGGTCGAACAAGTCGTCGCGCGTCCTGTCAGCACCCTCGCCGGAAGTGGTGCTGCCGGTGGGATTGGCATGGCGCTGCTCGCATTCACCCCCGCAACCATGCGGGCCGGTGTCGAGATCGTTCTGGAGGCCACTCATTTTAAGCAGCGCGTCAAAACCGCAGATATCGTAATTACCGGTGAAGGTCGTCTGGATGCTCAAACACAATACGGTAAAACGCCCTTTGGTGTTGCCAAGGCGGCCAAATCAACCGTGCCCGCCTGCACCGTAATTGCCCTTACCGGGAACGTCGCCGAAGACATCGGTAATTTGTACGATCAAATTGATGCCATTTTTCCAATCGTTGCGGGCGCCGATAGTCTGGCACATGCCATTCAAGTAGCAGGTCCCAATCTCACCCGAACAGCCGCTAACCTTGGTCGCCTCATCAAACAGTTAACTGCAAAAAAATAGGTTTCAAAACCCATAACGGATTTTGAAACCTATTTATTTACGCGCTTAAGCCTTGTGGGCGTGGCCCTTCGACTTCGCATTGTTTTGACCGTAGTAGGCGTTAGC
>NZ_AYYY01000026.1 GCF_001436295.1 Paucilactobacillus vaccinostercus DSM 20634
TCGTCCGATCTTTTAACCGGTATGCCCAAAGGAACCGTGATTTGCGATCGATTAAAGTTAATAAAACTGCCTTACTATGCCCACGAGGACCAACGACTGTATCTAGTTCAAAATCGCCGATGCGATTACGTTGATTAATCATCATGGGACGCTGTTCAATTGATCGCCCCAAAGATTGATTATATTTGGATCGTTGGTCAACGTTACGCCGTTGGCGTACGCCATGTTCAGGTAGATCATTCAAGGAGAAACCAATTCTCCCCTGATTTAGCCAATTATAAATAGATTTAGTAGCTAGTTTAAATTCGTGAGCAATCATTCCTGGTGACCAGCTTAGACGTAAATGGTTTAGAATGGTTTGCTTTAACTCATCGCTCAGCTTAGTTTTCCGACCACATCGTGATCGCTTGTATTCGGCATCTGTTTGTGCTAATTCAGCCT
>NZ_AYYY01000027.1 GCF_001436295.1 Paucilactobacillus vaccinostercus DSM 20634
TTCCTAGGAAGGCAAGCTTTAATTATTTGCTTGTCTACCCAAGAAGGAGTATAGCCTGAGAAAAATCTCACGAGGCTTTTTACTTTAAGTGTGTGGCAATTGCTTGGGCTTTTTGTGTGTTAGCGAAATGGACCTTGGCAAACTGATCAAGTGAAAGACCGCGGTGCAGCAGCTTGGCTGCAATTTGATCGACAGCATTGCCGGCACCAATTGGTAGGGTAATGCCAGCCTGTTCCGTAAGCTGATCCATCACCTGTAGTGACACATAGCGCGCGAGTACCGAGGCGGCTGCAACAGCAAGATGAGCCTGTTCACCCTTGATTTGAAAGTAGACGTGGTCCTTGAGAATGACTGGTTGCCCCTTCAAGTAGCGATAGTAGGTAGCGGGGGCGACAAACTGATCAATTAAGATTGCATCAGGAGTCGTTGGCTGAATTTTTTGCAAGACCTTTTGGAGGGCTAGGTTGTGACAGAGGGCTTTGAGCTGGCCTTGATTATGGTAGCGTGCCATTAATTGGTTATACTTATCGGGCATTAAATTAACAACATGGTACGGTAGAAAGGTAATTAGCTGCTTAGCCATTTTAATGATTTCGGGATCGGTGAGCTTCTTTGAATCTTGAATGCCAAGGGCTTTCACGGTATCCAAGTGATCACGATCGACGAATACTGCGGCTACAGTGAGTGGTCCAAAGAAGCTGCCAGTTCCGACTTCGTCAGAGCCAAGCACCGACCACGTTGCAAAACCAGTGGGCAATGGTTGGGACGTAGCGTGACGATGTGTGCTGGTATGGGATGTGGTTGCCGCAGCTTGTGGGGTAAAATGCCACCGAGCGAGCTCAGATTGAATATGGGGGCCTTGAAACATTACTTTACCTGACCGGTAAGCTGTGACAACCGTTCCATTTTTTTTAGCACGAAATACTGCACCAGGTGGGGTTGAAGTAAGCGACGATGTATAATATTGTTTTAACCGAGTAATCTCGGCCGATGAAACTTGATGAACTTCTTGCATGACTGACATCCTTTAAACTTGATGAATTTAGTGTAGCATAATCTTTCCAATAGTAATTAAAAATTGATAATGATAGAATATTACAGATAGTCTTTTTAGGAGGCCCATAATGAGTGAAAATGTAAAGAAAAGATATAAAATTGAAATTGATGGTGAAACCTACACCATTGCCGGACCAGGATCGGCGGAGCATGTGAAGGTTGCTGAACAATTGGTAAACGAACAGATTGAATACTTGAAGGAAGTTAATCCTAAATTATCGGCTCTGCAGCGGGCTAATTTAGTTGCTTTCAATGCGGTTGCTGACCAAATTGAAAAACAAAAGGAAGTTGAACGACTTCATGAGCAAGACCAGTAAGGAAGCAACTCGATGATACTGACAATTATAATTTTATGCTTACTAGTTTGGGGATTCTTTCACGGAAAACGTCAGGGCCTGTTACGAATGCTACTGAATATTGTTAGTTACGTGATCGCAATCGTGGTTGCTAAGGCCGGGGCAACCACGATTGGCAATTGGCTTGCTGGCTTTTTCCCAATTTTAACTTCACAAACGGCGAATAGCAGTCAACTGAGTAACGGCAATGCGTTTTTCTATAACGGGATTGCCTTCATGATTATTTTTGGGATTGTGATTGGGCTCTGTCACTGGGGGAGCCGACGTTTGAATTTGTTGACTAAATTACCGGTTATTCACCAAGCTAATGCGGTTGCCGGCGGAATTATTAGTTTAGGATTGGTGTATGTGACGGTATTTGCAATTCTGGTAGTGTTTCAAGTTTTCCCCAATGATGGGTGGCAAAACCAACTCAGTTCTTCCGTGGTTGCACAATGGATGATTCATAACACGCCAGTGATATCACAACAGTTTATCACGTGGCTGTCAAATCGTTAAATTAAAGGAATAGATAAATGAACACAAAAATATTAGAAACAATGGCGTTTGATAAAATTAAGGGACAGCTGTCGCCGTACTTAGTTTCTGCGGCCGGCAAAAAAGAGTTGGAACAGCTCCAACCCGAGGCCGACATGACAATTGTGACTCAGTTGTTGGCGGAAACCACCGCCGGAGCTGATATTCTTCGGCTGGCCGGGGGAATCCCAATTCCAACGTTGAGTGATATCTCAACACAACTTAAGCGACTCAAGATTAAGGCGACCCTCAATGGGACTGAACTTGCTCAGGTGAGTCGTGTATTGCGGGCAAGTGCCACGGTCAAAACGTTCTTTGAAAAATTACGGCAACAAGAAATTGATGTGCGGGCGATTGAACACTACGTTGACGAGTTAGTGACGATTCCAACGATTACAAAGCAATTGGTTGACGCACTAGAAGACGATGGTCGGTTAACGGATGAAGCATCGCCTAAATTACACGGCCTGCGTGAAAAGATCACACGAAACGAAACACTGATTCGTCAAAAGATGGAAGACTATACGCGTGGTAAAGACGCGAAGTATTTAAGTGATGCGATTGTGACTATGCGTAATGAGCGGTATGTCTTGCCCGTCCAGGCAAACTACCGGAGTCACTTTGGTGGCGTGGTACATGACCAAAGTCAAACAGGCCAAACGCTATTTATTGAACCACAGGCAGTTATGGAGTTAAATAATAAGTTGCGTGAGGCTCAAATCGAGGAGCGCCATGAAGAACAACGAATTTTGACTGAATTATCAGCGTTATTAGTTCCTTACCGATTTGAAATTAAGCACAATGAAGGGATTCTTGGTCATTTGGATTTTGTAAATGCCAAGGCATTGCTAGCACATGCGACGAAGGCGACATTGCCAATTGTGAGTGCAGACAATCATGTGGCGTTACGAAAGGCACGCCATCCATTGATCGATCCTCAAAAGATGGTGGCTAACGATATTATTATTGGTGAGTCGTATAAGGCGATTATTATTTCGGGACCTAATACGGGTGGGAAGACCATTACGCTAAAAACAATGGGACTTCTTCAGTTGATGGCGCAGTCTGGATTATACATTACGGCTGATGAAGAGAGTACGGTCGGCGTTTTCAGTAATATTTTTGCTGATATTGGCGATGAACAGTCACTGGAACAAAATCTCAGTACTTTTTCAGGCCATATCGAAAACGTCAAACGAATTTTAGATCAGTTGGATGATCGCAGCCTAGTTTTGCTAGACGAATTAGGAGCCGGAACGGATCCTAAGGAGGGAGCAGCACTCGCGATGGCGATTCTGGATGCAATTGGAACTAAGGGGAGCTATGTGATGGTCACGACCCACTATCCAGAACTCAAAGTCTACGGGTATGATCGTCCTGAAACGATGAATGCCAGCATGGAATTTGATCAGGAAACGCTTCAACCAACTTATCGGCTGTTATTGGGAATACCAGGTCGTTCTAATGCGTTTGAGATCGCCACTCGATTGGGAATTGATCCTCAAATTATCACAGAAGCACGGTCGTTAACCGACGATGACAGCCAGGACCTTAATGATATGATTGGTGACTTGGTGGCGCAACGAAAACAAGCACATGATCATGCGACAGCCTTAGAGGGCCAGTTACACGATGCCGAAGCACTACAAAAAGAGCTGAAACAGAAACTGAGTCAGTTTGAGAATAATAAGGAACAAATGAATCAAAAGGCACGGGTTGAAGCAAATCACTTGGTTGCCGATGCACGGAAACAAGCTGATAAAATTATTAGTCATCTGCGTGAGATGGAACGTCAGCAAGGGGTAAACGTTAAAGAAAACCAGCTGATTGATGCAAAGGGCGCCCTGAATGCCTTACATGTCGATGACCCGCGTTTAAAGCAAAATAAGGTCCTGCAACGTGAAAAACGCAAACATAACCTGAAGGTGGGTGATGCGGTATTGGTGAAGTCATATGGCCAGTATGGCGAGCTGACACGCAAGATGGGCAAACAAGATTGGGAAGTTCAACTAGGAATTCTTAAGATGAAGGTTGCCGAAAGTGACTTGGAAAAGACGGATAAGACGAATATTCAAGAAACAGAAAAGAAGCCAAGACGGGCAATGGTCCACACACAACAGACACGACAGACGTCCGCAAGACTTGATTTGCGGGGGCACCGCTATGAAGAAGCAATGCAAGAAGTGGAACGGTTTATTGACCATGCTATCTTAAATAATTTACCGTCAGTAACCATTATTCACGGTAAGGGCACCGGCGCTTTACGGAAAGGAACCCACCAGTATCTGCAAAGTAATCCGCGAGTGAAGTCATTCGAATACGCAGCTCCTAATGCGGGTGGTGATGGTGCCACGATCGTCTTTTTGTAAGCAAATTTAAACTGATTAAAAGTAAGCAAATAAATTTGTATTTTAAAAAACTTTTGGTACACTATGGATAATCATAAATTAAGGGGGAATTTGAAATGGCAGTCGCAGAAACAACAGATCAAACATTTAAAAAAGACACCGCAACAGGTGTGACATTAACAGATTTTTGGGCAACTTGGTGTGGCCCTTGTCGGATGCAATCACCCGTTGTTGAACAGTTATCCGAAGAGATGACGAATGTCACATTTAACAAGATGGATGTTGACCAAAACCCGAATACACCACAAGAATTTGGCATCATGAGTATTCCAACCTTGGTTGTCAAAAAAGATGGTCAAGTAGTAGATACGATTGTTGGCTATCACTCAAAAGAACAGTTGAGTCAACTTTTGAACCAATATCTTTAATTAGTGATCACAGAAAAAACGCTTGCCTTGTTGGCAAGCGTTTTTTATTCGGCGTCATCAGTCTGTGGTGTTTCCAATTGAAGAAACTCAACTGGTTCAATATCACTAGCTGAATCCTTAATATTATGTTGAACTAAGATTTCGACCATGTTTTTCTTTTGTTCGGTGACCTGGGCTTCGGTCGTTGCATTGGTTTGTAGTTCAATTTGCTGTGCCAGAAAACCGGCTTCCAATGTAAAGTTAGGTCGTGGTAGTGTAAGACGATCGGTGACTAATTGACCGTCTAATAGCCAGATTTGTTGTTTGCTAGTTTGCTTTTTTAATTTCAGATGGCCAAAACCGAGTTGATCAAATAGTGCGACAATGGATGAGGTACTTTCAACCGGAAATTGCCGAGCCAAATCCTTACCGGCCCAGTATAAAATACCATCGGTTTCTTTATCTAAAACGGCGGGGATGAGGACATCGCGTAGTACGGATTGAGGTAGGCCAGCCGAATCATGTAATAGTTGTTCGTATAATCGTTGAGACATAAGTGCACTCCTTTATTTAATCAATCACTATTATACAGGTTAATTAAGTCGGTTAAAGGATTAATTAGGTTATTTTCCTTGAAAAAATCTAAAGACAACGTAATAATTAAGAATCAGAGATTGGTGAGAGGAGACGAGAATAATGGACAAACGCCCAATCGGGATCATGGATTCTGGCATCGGTGGCCTCACAGTTGCCAAGGTATTGCAACGGGAACTACCGCATGAATCAATTGTATTTGTTGGTGATCAAGCACGGTTACCATATGGTATCCGGCCGGTTGAAGAGATCCAACAATTTTGCCTTCAAATTGCTCGCTTTTTACTTGAATATGATATTAAATTGATGATTATTGCCTGTAACACGGCGACAGCTGCGGCCTTGGAATATCTGAAAGCACAGTTACCGATTCCGGTGGTTGGGGTTATCAGTCCTGGTAGTCATGCGGCGCTTGCATTACCGAATCACCAACGAATTGGTGTTATTGCCACGGAAAAGACGATTGAAAGTCAAGCATACTCCAAACAGATTCAAGCGCTTGATCCCAATAGCCAGGTCATTGGATTGGCTTGCCAGGAATTCGTGACACTTGTTGAAAAGAATATGATGAAAACTGATCATGCCCGGCAAGTAGTTGCTGAAAAAATGCAGTTCTTCAATGAGCATCCAGTGGATGCAATTATTTACGGCTGCACCCATTTTCCGTTGTTACAAGCTGAAATTCAGCAGGCGCTGAGGACGCCAATTCCATTGGTTGATGCGGGGGCGGCCACTGCCCAGTTTGTCAAAGACCAATTGATAGCGCTTGATGGGTTATCGGATGCTCCCAAAGCGCGAACTTGGTATTTTACAACCGGCGATCCAATTGAATTTCGGAATGTCGCTGGGCAATGGTTAGAAAATAAGATGATTGATGTTTCAAACATTAAGCTAGGAGATTAGTATGAAGCAAATTGTTGTAGCAACTAAAAATCCCAATAAGGCGCGTGAATACCGTGAGTTGTTTGCGCCATGGCAAATTGAAGTGAAGACGTTGGCGGACTTTGACCGACCGATTGAAATAGAAGAAAATGGGACAACTTTTGAAGAAAATGCTTTAATTAAGGCTCAGGCTGTCGTAACTGCGACTCAACTACCAGTAGTCGCTGATGATTCTGGCCTTGTAGTCGATGCGTTGGACGGGGCACCTGGAATTCATTCTGCACGATATGCGGGGGATCATGATGATGATGCCAATAATGATAAATTGTTAGCGAACTTGGTGGGTGTTTCGATGGATCAACGAACGGCGCACTTTCATACGACGTTGGTGGCGCTGAAACCCAACGGACAAAAGCTTGTAGCCAATGGCGATGTGAATGGGCTAATTTTAACTCAACGGCGAGGTGAAAACGGCTTCGGTTATGATCCGTTATTTTTCTTGCCGAAATTGAATAGTGCCATGGCGGAATTAACTGATGAACAGAAAAATAGTGTCAGCCATCGAGGACGAGCAATGCGCCAGATGATGACGCAGTTTGAAAGTTGGTGGACGGAAGAATGAAAATTTTAATTGTCAGTGATAATCACGGAGATCGTGAAATATTGACAACCATTGCGGCCACGTTTAAAACTTCGGTGGACATTATGGTTCACTGTGGTGATTCAGAAATGGCGGTTAATGACCCACTATTTGAAAGCATGCCCAGTGTGTTGGGAAACAATGATTTCGGTCAGCCGTTCGCCAAACAGCAACTGTTAGAAGTTGGCATCCAGCGATTGTTGGTGACTCATGGGCATTTGCAAAATGTTAACTTTACCATGAACAACTTGGCGTTTTTGGCGCAGGAGCAACATGCTGATATCGTTGCTTATGGGCATACTCATCAACTAAGTGCGATATATAGTCAGGGAATCTTGTATGTGAATCCAGGCAGCATTAGCTTGCCACGCGGTCGGTATGCGCGTTTGGGCGGTACCTTTGCCATTGTAGATGTGCAGTCAACTCGATTTACGGTCCAGTACTACAATCGTTCGATGAACGCAATACCGGAACTTCGTCTCGAGTTTGAACGCGAAAAGAAGTAACCGTGTGTAAAGTGTAAAACTTTATTATCATCTGTTTTTTATGTATCTAATTGAAACCGAGTTAGCTACAATGGAGCTAATGAAGGGAGAGCTTTCGATGATTAACTCAGCAGTTGAGCATATGTTAACGGAAAACAAAGAAAAATTTTTGATTCCCGCCAACATTGTTGCCAACGTGTTAGAAAATAATAATTTATACCACGCATTTTTGGTTTTAACCCGAATCAAATACGCTAAAATTGTGGTGCTTGATAATGATGGTCGGTATAAAGGATTATTATCCTTGGCCATGATTACAGAACAAATGTTTGAAACTGAAACGATTAATGTTGAAAAACTAAAAACAATTAAAGTTGCGGATGTCATGCAAACAGATGCCCCAACAATTAGCGATCCGTATGATGTTGAACAAGATTTGCACTTATTAACGGATCAACCATTTTTACCAGTTGTGGCGGATAATGGTGATTTTACGGGGATTGTAACGCGTCGTGAACTTTTTAAAGCAATTAACCATCTTGTTCATGATATTGATGAAGAGTATGATATTATAACTAAAGATCAAATGTAGTTAGAGAAGGGGAGTTTCACATGGCAAAGCTAGATGCACAATCAATTATTAATTACATTGGTAATTCTGAAAAGAAGACACCTGTTAAAGTATATTTACGAGGTGATCTTGCACAGGTTACCTTTCCAGACGGGATCAGACCATTTGTAAATGACCAAAGTGGAGTTATTTTTGGTGACTGGAAGGATGTTAAGCCATTCTTAGCTGCTAATGAAGGTGTAATCGCGGATTATGAGATTGAGAATGATCGCCGTAATTCAGGGGTACCCTTACTTGATATGAAAGAAATTAATGCACGGATCGAACCCGGTGCCGTTATCCGTGAAAAAGTGCTCATTGGCGATAATGCCGTTGTGATGATGGGGGCACAAATCAATATTGGTGCTGAAATCGGTGAAGGGACCATGATTGACATGGGCGCCGTGCTCGGGGGCCGTGCAATCGTAGGAAAAAATTGCCACATTGGTGCTGGAACTGTGTTAGCTGGCGTGGTAGAGCCACCTTCGGCTACGCCTGTCATTGTGGATGACGATGTGCTGATCGGTGCAAACTGTGTTGTTTTGGAAGGCGTACATGTTGGGGCAGGCTCAGTCGTTGGTGCTGGCGCGGTCGTCACAAAGGACGTTGAACCAAACACGGTGGTTGCTGGTGTTCCTGCTCGTAAGATTAAAGATATTGATGATAAAACTAAGAGCAAGACTGAATTAATGGACGAATTAAGAAAGCTGTAGGCTGAAATTAATATGACGTTATCAAACAATCAATTGTTAGAAATTTACCGTCATCTCCATCAGTATCCTGAGCTTGGACTGGAAGAATTTAAGACACATGACTTTCTGAACACCGTTATTGGGCAGATGCCACAGGATTTCTTAACGGTTAAAACGGTGACCCAATTGCCAACTGCAATACTTGTGAAGGTGGCTGGACGAGACCATAGTAAACGGATTGGCTATCGGACGGACATAGATGCTTTACCCGTTACTGAGGAAACTGGTCTATCGTTTAAATCGAAGCACGAAGGGATTAGTCATGCATGTGGGCACGATATTCACATGACGGTGGCGTTAGGTGTTTTGAGTTATTTTGCCGATCACCAACCACAGTATGATTTGATTTTTATCTTTCAACCATCTGAAGAAAATCATAGCGGGGGGATGCAGCTTTATCAAAGTGGCGCTCTCGATGAATGGATGCCCGATGAAATTTATGCGTTGCATGATAATCCGCAACTACCTGCTGGTGCTATTGGCTGTTTGAATGGAACTCTCTTTGCTGGGACATGTGAAATTCATGCTGATTTTTATGGTAAAAGTGGGCATGCGGCCTACCCACATAATGCCAATGATATGGTAGTAGCGGCTAGTGCGTTTGTCATGCAAATTCAATCGGTTGTTAGCCGGAGTGTTGATCCAATTCAAGGTGGAGTGGTAACTTTAGGTCACCTAACTGCGGGTGATACAGGAAATGTGATTGCCGGCCATGCACATATTGATGGCACAATTCGGGCATTAACACAGGATAATAATCGATTAATGCAGCAACGGGTCCGTAGTATTGCTGAAGGAGTTGCATTAACGTACGGTTGTCAGGTTGATTTAACGCTTCATCAGGGTGGTTATCTACCCGTTGAAAATAATCCTGCCATTACCGCAGATTTTATTGATTATATGAGCCATCAAACAGATGTTAACTTTATTGAGACAAAACCTGCGATGACTGGAGAGGACTTCGGTTATTTGATTTCAAAGATTCCGGGAACCATGTTTTGGTTGGGCGTTGACAGTCCTTATTCACTACACAGTGAGAAAATGGCACCTAATACGGCGGCTATTGAACCAGGAATTCGTGCGATTACGGGGTATTTTGAACATCGATTTAATACAATTTAAGCATAATAAAAACCTTCGAAAAAATTTTTTCGAAGGTTTTTATTATAGCGGTGATTAAGATAGGTCCTTTTTATCGGTATACTTGATGAGTGTAACGTGTTGCTCTTGTAATGCACTAAGATACTCGGAAAGGTAAGCACTACGAATTTTTTCTTGGGCACCATTTTCGGTTGTAACGGTAATTCGAAAAACAAGTAAATTATTACTGTTCAAAGTAGGTCCCACGATGTCTGGTCCGGAGGTCACCTCTGCAAATTGAGCGTTCAGCTTTTCATTGACACTCGTTACGATCGTCTTAATTTGATTAAGTGGTGCGTTAGAGTCAATGCGAATGTCAATTTGGACGTGCATATTATTACGGGAGAAGTTACTAACGATGGTAATATTACGATTAGGGATAAAATTGAGGGTACCGTCAGCACTGGTCACTTGGGTTGTTCGTATTCCAAGCGAGGTGACGGTACCTTTAATGGTACCGATTTGAATAACATCACCAACATCAATTTGTTGCTCGATTAAAATAAAGAAACCAGTCACAACATCGCTAACAAATCCTTGGGCACCAAGTCCAAGAGCGATACTGAAAATTCCGGCACCGGCGATTAACGTCCCCACAGGTACACCGATGAGCGAAAGAATGGCGTAAAGGTAGAAAAAGAAACATGTATATCGGAAAATGTTGAGTGTTAAGGTGCGAATCGTATTGGTTCGGTTCGGTGCCAGTGGCGTTTTAGCGAGGTAGCGTTTAAACGTTCGATTGATTAGCCAGCGGCCGATCCACAGAATAAAGGCGAACGCGACAGTAATGGTAACAATCATTAAGAGCCGGCTAAGTGCATGTTCAGCAATTGATTGCCAGCTAATTTTGGTTAATGAATTCGTAAAACTTGTTGTTTGTTTTGAAATGTTGGCGTTGATAGACGCGAGTATAGTCAGATTCACCAAAAACTCCTCCAATTTGACAGACTATTGGTATAGTAGCAAAAAAATTAGGGAACTGCTAGCGTTGTTTGAACCGTTCATGTAGATTTCGTTGCGGTGAAATTTGTAACGTGATATGCTTGAACATATAATGTGGTCTATTCTGTAAGGAGGGAACATGGATGACGGTGGGACAAATCGCAGGGTTAATTGCAGCAATCGCATTTTTAATTCTAGTCTTATTTATCGGCCTATTTTTAGTTCGCTTAAGTGCAACGTTAAAAGAAACTAAAAATAGTGTTGCGGTATTAACGAATGATGCCGATGCACTTAGTAAAGAAGTTGAGGTTATTTTAGGCAATGCCAATGAATTGCTAGAAGATGTTAATCAAAAGGTATCGACGATTGATCCGGCATTTCAAGCAGTTGCCGATTTGGGAACGAGTGTTTCTGAGTTGAACGATGCAACGCATAAGGTGACGGATCGATTCAAGGGGAGCGCTAAAAAAACAGCAGGAACAGGTTTAGCTGCAACGCTTGGTAAGACGGCGGTTACAAGTATTTGGAAACGACATCGAAACAAGAAAAATAGCCAAGATTAAATGGGAGGAAAACTCATGAAAAAAGGATTAGCTGGTTTAGTGGTCGGTGGTGCGGTAGCCTTTGTTGCATATCGGTCATTATCTGAAAGTCGAAAAGAACAATTGCGACAAACTGCTCGTCAGACGTGGACTGACTTAAAGGAAAATGCAATTGATTATGCATTATTAGCAGAGGACACAGCCGAAGAATTTCTTGATAATGCTGATGATTATAAGGAAAGTTTTCAGGAAAAAGTGCAAAACACAAGTGATAAATTGAGTACAAAGAAGGATGAAGCCTTGTCACACTTCAGTAATGACAATTTTGACGAACAAACTGCTTCAATTCGGGAACAGTTATCGTCAGTGACACGCGAACAACCAGAAGAAGATATTGTAATTGACAAAACGGATACGGAATCTGATCAAGACTAATCAATTCATATTCGGTAAACAAAAAGCATGCGACGATTGATAGTGTTCAATCGTCGCATGCTTTTTTATCACTAGTCAACAAATGTTAAGTCCTTGGAAGTATGAGTAAATGGTAAACAGCCATCCTTGGTAATATGAACGCAATCCTCAATGCGGACACCTGCAACGCCGGGAATGTAAATTCCTGGTTCAATTGAGAAGCACATTCCAGGTTCTAGTTCCATGTCATTTCCCGCCATGATTGATGGAAATTCATGTTCACTCATTCCCATACCGTGACCGAGACGGTGAATAAAGTATTCGCCGTAGCCGGCACGATCAATAATATCACGAGCTACTTTATCTAATTGTGCGGCAGTCATGCCTGGTTTGGCAGCCGCTTGGGCTGTTAGTTGAGCTTCCAAGCAAACTTGATAAATATCTTTTTGTTTGTCTGTCAACGTGCCAACACCCACGGTTCTAGAAGCATCACTGATATAGCCTTCGTAGATGGTACCTAGGTCGAACAAAACTAATTCATTGTTTTGCACCTTATTGATTGAAGTGGCACCATGTGGTTCAGCGGCGTGTGCACCAGCTTGAACAAGCGTATCGAAACTCATTTGCATGATACCGTGTTGTTTGAGTGCATATTCTAAGGTTGCTGCAATTTGTTGCTCGGATTGTCCAACCTTAACAGCTTCAAATCCCACTTTGAAGGCAAAATCGGCCCATTTACCAGCTTCATCAAGCTTTTTAATTTCGCCTTCGGTCTTAATGAGCCGAAGTTTTTCGATGTTTGGTGTTAAGTCGGTATTAAAGGTGGCATTGGGAAATTCAGTGGTCAATGATTTTAAGCGACTAACGGTCAATTGTGATTGTTCAATTCCCCATACTTTGGGATTGGGATTTCTTTTTTTGATTTGGTTAGCAATCATTTGGAATGGCTGTTCGTGGTCAAGGTAGCCATATACCGGAAACTTCCAGCCGGTATCCTTAATTGCTTCCACTTCCAATGCGGGGGCAAAGATGAAGGGATCGTGATCAGGAAAGACGAGTAATGCCAGGATTCTTTCGATGGGGTCACTACCGAACCCGGTTAAATAATTGATTGTCATTGGATCGCTCAGATACGCAACGTCTAAGTGAAGATCAGCGACTTGTTGCTGTACTTTTTCTAATTGTGTCATTAAACTCGCTCCTTTTTTATTTATCAGATACGATTATACCATATCTAAATATGTCATTTTTACGAAAAATAGGGTTTTCAGATTGCACTTTTGGTAATTATCTGCTATATTAGCTAAGTTATGAAAGAAAATGAAAGCTAGTTAAATCAACAATGAAAGGGCTTAATGTAAATGGAAAAACAAACAGTCACAATTTACGATGTCGCAAGAGAAGCAGCAGTTTCGATGGCCACTGTCTCTCGGGTTGTAAATGGTAATCCCAATGTTAAACCAGCAACGCGCAAAAAGGTGCTGGACGTTATTGAACGATTGGATTATCGCCCAAATGCGGTGGCACGTGGTCTTGCAAGTAAGAAAACGACAACCGTGGGGGTTATCATTCCCGATGTTACGAATGCCTTTTTTGCGCAATTAGCGCTCGGAATTGATGACATCGCATCGATGTACAAATACAATATCATTCTGGCAAACTCTGATGAAAATGGTAGTAAAGAGTTACAGGTTGTGAATACACTTCTAGCGAAGCAGGTTGATGGAATTGTATTTATGGGTAACAAGATCGGCGATGATATCAAGCAGGAATTTAAACGCGCTCAGATCCCAGTTGTTGTTTCTGGTTTTATGGGAGAAGAGGATAATCTTCCTAGTGTCAGCATTGACTATGTTGCCGCAACTAAAGAAGCGGTAACTAACTTGTTGAACCACGGCAACCAACATGTTGCTTTAGTTACTGGTCCCATTGATCAAGCAATCAACGGGAAGTATCGTTTGAACGGATATAAGCAGGCACTCGAAGCAGCGGGAATTGAATTCGATGACGCATCTGTGTTTGGAACCAATGAATCTTATGATGCGGGTTATAAGCTGGCTGAACAGCTACAAAATTCAGATATTTCAGCGGCGTTTGTTGGTGATGATGAGCTTGCAGCCGGGTTACTAAATGGCTTGACTGATCGTGGCGTGAAAGTACCAGAAGCGTTCGAAATTATTACGTCAAATGACACCAAGTATGCTGAAGTCACGCGTCCCAAAATGTCTTCAGTGACACAACCACTCTATGATATTGGAGCCGTTTCAATGCGATTGTTGACTAAGCTGATGAATAGTGAAGAAGTTGACGAACGCAATATTATCCTACCTCATGGATTTGTTGAACGCGATTCAGCAAAATAGAAAGGTGGCTATCATTAGTTGCAATCAAGACAGGAACGTCATTCAATGGGCCAACAACCCGTGCAGCAAAAACGCCATGTTGGTTCTAAATTTTTGGGGATAGTATTTATCGTTATTTTTATGATAACGATGATTGCCAATCAAACCTTACTTAATGAAAAGTTTGTTGCCAATCAGATAACCGAATCTCAAATTGGGGATGAGATCGTTTCGGATGTTAATCAGAGCGCTTCGCAGTATGGATTGTCTGAGAAAATCATGACAAAAAAGATTGCTAACGAATTGATAAAAGATGCAATTAGTGATGTGTTCAATGATCAAACAGTTAGTATTGACTACACACCAGTCTATAATCGAGTTGATCGATTAATTAATCAAAAAGTTTCTAGTTTGGGCTATGGCTCAGTTAGCCTATCTAGTACGGTTAAGAGTGAATTAAGAGCAAAAATGACATCGGTGATTAATGACCAGTTAGATACAACCGAACTGACGACCGTTAGTAATGAACTGGCAACGGTTAAACAAGCAGTGAATGTGATGCAAATTGTCAGTGGAGGCGTTTTAGTCTTGTTATTGGTTGTTGCGTTGTTCAAACGTTATGTGCTTAGTTGGTTGGGAATCGTCGCATTATTTGGCGGGATTCTCACCCTAATTATCATCAAGGGTGCCAATATGGTCCTGACGAGTGTTTTAACGTCTCAGGAAGTTTTAGCATCATTCAGTCCGCAATTACCGAATGCTATTTTTAGCAGTAGCTTAATTTACCTAATCGGGGCGATTATTATCGGGATTTTACTATTGGGAATTAATAAAGTTATCCACCGATCATAGATAAACAGTTTTAAATCTTGAAATCACTTGCTGATTTTGATAGACTTTTCGTGTGTGTTATTTGAAAATAAATAGAAAAGAGGAGTTACTATGTCAGGACATTCAAAATGGCATAATATTCAAGGACGTAAAAACGCCCAAGATGCCAAACGTGGCAAAATTTTCCAAAAAATTTCACGTGACTTGTATCAAGCCGCAAAAGCAGGTGATCCTGATCCAGCAAACAACCCTCAACTTCGTTTGGTAATGGATAAGGCTCGTGCTGCCAACATGCCGAAAGACAATGTTCAACGTGCGATTGATAAAGCAACTGGTGCCGGTGGCGCTAAGTTCGACGAAATTACCTATGAAGGCTACGGTCCTGGTGGTATTGCAATTATGGTGTCAGCATTGACTGATAACAAGAACCGGACCGCAGCTGCCGTTCGTTCAGCATTTACTCATTCAGGTGGCTCTCTTGGCGCTACGGGATCGGTTTCGTACATGTTTGATCGCCGTGGATACATTGTTATTCTTCGCGAAGATTTGGACACTGATGAAGATACAATGTTGATGGATGCCTTGGATGCTGGTGCGGAAGATATGAACACTGAAGAGGCAGCATTTGAAATTTACACTGTTCCAAGTGACTTAGCTAGTGTTCGTGATGCCTTACAAGAAAAGGGATACGATTTGGATACTGCTGAAGTGACAATGATTCCTCAAAATACGACTGCAGTTCCTGCTGACAAAGCATCTCAATATCAACATCTGATTGATGAACTTGAGTCAAACGATGATGTTGCTGATGTATATGATGCTGGAGAACTACCAGAAGAATAGGCTTTTATTAAGATGACTTGTTAGAGTCATCTTTTTTAGTGAAAATGATGCGTTTGTTTTCATATAAAGTATATAACTCTTAATAGATATTATTCGATTAAGGCATTCCCGTTATTAAAGGGGGATGCTTTTTTAATGGAATTTACAAAATAGTTTAAAAATAGTGTTGACGAGATACGAAAAGCCGTGTATAGTAATTAATCGTTGTCACCGACGTTAACAACACCATGATCAAAATGATCAAGAAAAAAGTTGTTGACATTGAATTATCAATCTGTTATTATTAATAGCGTTGCTGATTCAAAAGGAAGCAACATGGTAGACCTTTGAAAACTGAATAAAGTTTCGACAAATCAAATGTGTAGGGTCCTTTAGCCCGTAGGGTTAAAGGCAAA
>NZ_AYYY01000028.1 GCF_001436295.1 Paucilactobacillus vaccinostercus DSM 20634
ACAAGTCAAACGTGCAAGGCTCCGTTTTATTCCTTAGAAAGGAGGTGATCCAGCCGCAGGTTCTCCTACGGCTACCTTGTTACGACTTCACCCTAATCATCTGTCCCACCTTAGGCGGCTGGCTCCCCGAAGGGTTACCCCACCGACTTTGGGTGTTACAAACTCTCATGGTGTGACGGGCGGTGTGTACAAGGCCCGGGAACGTATTCACCGCGGCATGCTGATCCGCGATTACTAGCGATTCCGACTTCGTGTAGGCGAGTTGCAGCCTACAGTCCGAACTGAGAACGGCTTTAAGAGATTAGCTTACCCTCGCGAGTTCGCAACTCGTTGTACCGTCCATTGTAGCACGTGTGTAGCCCAGGTCATAAGGGGCATGATGATTTGACGTCGTCCCCACCTTCCTCCGGTTTGTCACCGGCAGTCTCACCAGAGTGCCCAACTGAATGCTGGCAACTGATAATAAGGGTTGCGCTCGTTGCGGGACTTAACCCAACATCTCACGACACGAGCTGACGACAACCATGCACCACCTGTCTTAGCGTCCCCGAAGGGAACGTCTCATCTCTGAGATTGGCGCTAGATGTCAAGACCTGGTAAGGTTCTTCGCGTTGCTTCGAATTAAACCACATGCTCCACCGCTTGTGCGGGCCCCCGTCAATTCCTTTGAGTTTCAACCTTGCGGTCGTACTCCCCAGGCGGAATGCTTAATGCGTTAGCTGCAGCACTGAAGGGCGGAAACCCTCCAACACTTAGCATTCATCGTTTACGGCATGGACTACCAGGGTATCTAATCCTGTTCGCTACCCATGCTTTCGAGCCTCAGCGTCAGTTACAGACCAGACAGCCGCCTTCGCCACTGGTGTTCTTCCATATATCTACGCATTTCACCGCTACACATGGAGTTCCACTGTCCTCTTCTGCACTCAAGTTTCCCAGTTTCCGATGCACTTCTTCGGTTAAGCCGAAGGCTTTCACATCAGACTTAAAAAACCGCCTGCGCTCGCTTTACGCCCAATAAATCCGGATAACGCTTGCCACCTACGTATTACCGCGGCTGCTGGCACGTAGTTAGCCGTGGCTTTCTGGTTAAATACCGTCACTACCTAAGCAGTTACTCTTAGATACGTTCTTCTTTAACAACAGAGTTTTACGAGCCGAAACCCTTCTTCACTCACGCGGTGTTGCTCCATCAGGCTTGCGCCCATTGTGGAAGATTCCCTACTGCTGCCTCCCGTAGGAGTATGGGCCGTGTCTCAGTCCCATTGTGGCCGATCAACCTCTCAGTTCGGCTATGTATCATTGCCTTGGTAAGCCGTTACCTTACCAACTAGCTAATACACCGCGGGTCCATCCAGAAGTGATAGCACAAAGGCCATCTTTCAAAATAGAACCATGTGGTTCTATCTATTATGCGGTATTAGCATCTGTTTCCAAATGTTATCCCCCACTTCTGGGCAGGTTACCCACGTGTTACTCACCCGTCCGCCACTCATTCCGATGTTTTATCAATCAGGTGCAAGCACCTTCAATCAAAAACGGGAATGCGTACGACTTGCATGTATTAGGCACACCGCCAGCGTTCATCCTGAGCCAGGATCAAACTCTCATATAAAATAAGAAGCTTGTTAGCTCTTTT
>NZ_AYYY01000003.1 GCF_001436295.1 Paucilactobacillus vaccinostercus DSM 20634
TAAACGCGGTTCTGAATGTCTCTTAAAACCTGTCTCAAATATTGACTTCAATCCAAAATCATTAATCGGATAGTTAAAAAATAGCCCAAAACCGCCAGTGTTGATCGCAAGGAAGTCCTGCTTTCAGAAATCAAAGATCTACTCGAAAATCAGCAAAAATGAAAACAGCCGGCTTGCTCAAATTGCTTTCAAACCCCCAATTAATTGCGATTACCGGATATTTGAACTAGAATTAACTTATAGATGATTTTCACAAATGGAAATACTTGAGAAGAGGTTTTGTTATGAGAACGTTTGCGATAAGGGCTCGTGATGGGGTCATGGAAATCAATTATTCAGAGAATTCCAATAAGCCCCCTTTTAGGAAGTTTATGATCACCTACAACCCCAAATTTTCAATTGGCGATAATCTTGAGAACATTAAGGCTGCCCTCACTGGGTTGCCAATTGATGCAGCAATTATTGAGAATTCATTGAACTATGAATTCTCTGACACGATCATCGGTATTAATCATCAAAAGATCGATATTGGCCTAGCAATTGCCAACATGATGAATATTCCGGTCGTTAACCTGCATAAGGTTCAAGATGTTGGTTTGGAAAAAGCAGTGGCAGAAAAACAGGAATATTTGAAGTGGCACCTTGATTATTATGGTGAGTACAGCGGCAAGCGTAACTATGGGCAAGAGGCCATGCTGACAATCGGTAACGGCTACTTTGGCCTGCGGGGTGCGTATGTCGAAGCGAACGCCAACCAGGATAATTACCCTGGGATGTACGTTGCTGGTGTCTACAATCAACTCACAACCAAAATTAACGGTCGGGATGTTGTCAACGAAGATCTAGTAAACCTCCCCAATGCTCAATACATCAGTTTTGGGGTGGATCATCAACAACCGTTTGAAATTAAAAAAGAAGATATTCAAGATATTTATCGAAGCCTAAATTTGCGAACCGGTGTTTTAACAACCACCTTGCATATTCAATTATCAACTGGCCACATTTTGCAAGTTCGGGCTACCAAAGTTGCCAATATGACAAATTGGCATCGTTATTCCATCAAGTATGAATTAAAACCAATCAACTTTTCTGGGAGCATTCAACTCTATTCAAAAATTGACGGGACTGTTATTAATGGCAATGTTGAGCGCTATCAGGATTTCGATCAACACCATATCGACGTCATTGGCATGGTTACCCACGATAACCAGATTTCGTTAACCGGTCAAACCAAGACGTCCCACGTTAACTTTGTGATTAATTCTAAGCTTTCTAGCAAAGATATCGATACCACCAAGTTAATTTTAGCTGAAACTGAAGATAAACAAATCCAGCAAAAATTGGATATCCAAGTAGAACCTGAGAAACCGTATGTATTTGAAAAATGTGTCACAGTATTTACCAGCCAAACTCAGGATGCCAACTTGGAACAACCCGCCCAAAAGGAACTGAACGCTTCTTCGTTCAATGACACCCTCGCCGACAGTCAAAAGTTCTGGAGCAACGTTTGGCAGAATTCAGATATCCAAATTGATAATGATATGACCAGCCAAAAACTGACGCGGGTTAACATCTACCATATGCTTGTGACAAGTGCCGCCTTGGCTTCTGGTCAATTAGATTCCTCAGTCGGCGCTCGTGGCTTGCACGGTGAAGCTTATCGAGGCCACATCTTCTGGGATGTCACCTTTGATCTACCGTTTTATGCTATTCATTACCCAGCAATTGCTAAACAGTGCTTGTTATATCGCTATAATCGAATCGGTGAAGCGCGCAAATACGCCGCCTCGGAAGACAAGCAAGGGGCAATGTATCCTTGGCAGTCAGGGATGTATGGGGATGAACAATCTCAATTTGTTCACTTGAACCCGGTTAGTGGTGAATGGGATCCGGATAACAGTCGCTTGCAACGTCACGTTTCACTGTCAGTTGCCTACGATGTCATTAATTATGTTCATCTAACAGGTGATACCGAATTCATGAAGAACTACGGATTAGAAATGTTATTGTCAATTTGCAAGTTCTGGGTCAGCATGGCAAGCTACGATAAAAAAGATGATCGTTACGATATTCATCACGTCATGGGACCAGATGAATTCCACGAAGAATATCCAAACTCTGATGATCACGGACTCACTAATAATGCTTATACCAATATCATGGTTTCTTGGTTATTTGATAAAGTCGCAGAGCTGATGAGTCATGAAGATCCTAAGATAATCAAATCTGCCAATGAAAAAGCCCAAACAGACAATAGTTTACTTGATCAAATGAGTGATATTGCCCACAAACTTCGTCTCGATATCAACGAAGAAGGCATCATTGGTCAATTTTCCGGTTACTTCAATCTTTCCAAGCTCAACTTTGATTCTTACCGGAAGAAATACGGTGATATATCGCGAATTGATCGACTGTTAAAGGGTGAAGGTAAGTCACCTGATTCCTATCAAGTTGCCAAACAAGCCGACACTTTGATGGCTTATTACGAATTACCATTTGATGAAGTTCAAAACGTCATTACCCGGCTTGGTTACAAGTTGCCCGCCAACTACTTTACCACCAATTTAAGATTTTACCTTGATCGAACGACTCACGGATCCACCCTTTCACGAATTGTTTATTCAGTTCTGGATGAAATGGATGGCAATATGGATCAATCCTGGCAATTGTTCTCAACCGCCTTGTTCTCCGATTACTATGATATCCAAGGTGGGACCACTGCTGAAGGTATTCACCTTGGCGTCATGGGTGCTACGCTTGAAATTGAAACCAAGTGTTACGGCGGGGTTCGGTTTGACACCGACGAGGTTTCCATCAACCCGCACCTTCCAACCACTTGGAGTAAGGTATCATTTAAGCAAACGTATCAAGGCATCACGTACAATTTTGAAATCGGTCATCATAAAATCAATGTGACTGCCGATTCGAGCAGTCACATCAAGGTTGGTGACAAGGGTTATTCATTATCCAAGAACAAGCCAACTGTTATTACTTACAAATAAGATTAGGAGTGAAATACAATGGCAAAGTTTTCAGATATTAAAGGTTTTGTCTTCGATCTCGACGGTGTAATTACGGATACTTCGGTTTTCCACAGCCAAGCTTGGCATCAAGTTGCTGACAAGGTGGGTGCCCCATGGTCCAAAGAACTTGAAGACGGATTAAAGGGAATCAGCCGGATGGATTCTCTTGAAATGATTTTAAAAGCAGGTAATCTACAAGACCACTATACTGACGATCAGAAGGTTGATCTTGCAACGGAAAAAAATACAAACTACTTGAAGTTGGTTGACAAAATGACTCCAGCTAATATTCTTCCGGGGATTAAAGAATTCCTGGATGAAATTAAAGATGGTGGTTATCTGTTATCATTAGCTTCTGCATCAAAAAATGCTCCTACTGTTTTGAAGAAGCTACAATTGACTGATTATTTTCCAAAGATTGTGGATCCAAAAACTTTGAGCAAAGGCAAACCAGATCCAGAAATTTACCTCAAAGGTGCCGAACTGATCAATTTGAAACCAGAACAATGCATTGGAGTCGAAGATGCTGCCGCTGGAGTTGAATCAATTAACGCCGCTGGGGAAACCTCCATTGGAATTGGTGACAAGACAATTTTGAAGGATGCAGATGTGAACTTTACTGATACCAGTGAAATGACCTTGGCTAACATTAAAAAACAGATGGACTAATTCAATCCATTTGGAAAACTGGGACAATTGATGCTTTAATCCCATCATTTAAGGGCTTCATCCCAAAATCCAAAACGAGGATTTCAGGGTGAAGCCCTTAAATGATTGCATGTCGTAAGTTATTTGATTAACCCGTAATGCTTCAGCCCATTCACAATTCCGCCATTCACATTTGAAGTAGTGACGAATGATGCTTTGGCTTTCACATCTGGGTGACCATTACCCATTGCGACTGGGTAATCCACTTCAGCAAACATTTGCAAATCATTCAGCTGATCTCCGAAAGCATAGGACGGAATGTCCCCTAATTGCGCTTTCTTCAAGAGTGCTTGAATGCCAGTTTGCTTCGATACCCCCCACTTCATCGTATCTAAACAGCGAGGATTATTTCTAACCAATGACAATTCACCCTTGAATTCATCCTGATACAGTTTATCTTTATCATAATTAAAAACGTTCAAGAAATTGACTTCATGAGTCTTGTAAAAGTCCGGCTCAACGTGCGGCGTCAATCTTAACAGCCGATAGTTAACTTTAGTTAAGTCATTTTCAGCTGTTAAGGCAAATTCTTCATTGTTATAGAATGAAATCACATCGCCCTGCTTTTTGGCAAATGCTAAAATCTCTTCAATCACCTCATCACTAATTTGCTCAGCCTTTAGCTTTTTCCCTTGATATTGAACATAACTACCGTTCGCACTGACTAATGAATTGATACCGGTAGCGTCAATCACATATTGAATTTCAAAAATATTTCGGCCAGTTGAAATTACAGGGAGAATATTGTTCTCTCGTAACTGATTAATTGCTGCAATGTTGTCATCAGAAACATTCTTTTGATTATCAAATAGTGTGCCATCTAGATCAAAAAAAACAACCGCTTTATACATTGAATTTCCTCCATTTAACTCGATATCTACATTGTACTACTTAATCTACTGCTCCCTGAAAATTTCGCCTGACTTTGACTTTTGACAATTCGGGAATAATAAAAATTAACCAAAATCAATTTTATCCAGCATAGTTTATTGGCTAGGCCAATATCGTAATGTGACTGAGTGTCGATGCAATTAAGGCAGATTCCAATTTAATCGGATTTTTATAGGCATTATTGATCCCTCGCAATTTACTTGGAATGCTTAATCAATAATCACAAAACATTGGTCTACTTGTTTCATCATATTTGCTATCTCAATCAACCGTTCTCACATTTTCCTTGCTTCGAATTAAGTCAACAATTAGTAAAACTGCTATTCCTAATAAAAAAACTATGGTAAGGAGCACAGTCGATTGCATTCCAGTTAATAAATGATGCCACTCTAACTTAATCCCCATCGTTTTTTCAAAATGGCTTTGCTGACCATGAAAAGCGGTTTTTAATTTATCTGCCATAAGTATTTGTCGATAAATGGCTGCTACATATGCACCCGGAGTTAATTTGATAAGTAACTGCGCAAAGTTAGGAAGAATACCAATTGGAATATAGGTACCCACTAAAAAGCCAGAGGCCGTGCCAACAATTGTTCCTATAGCGTTCAAGGAATCAAAGCGACTAATAAACTGGATAAACATCATATTAATTACAACTGCTAGTAAAGAGCTAAAAAGAGCAACGCAAATTACAGCTGGTAGCGACTCCCATGGCATGGTCAAGTTATCTGTGATTGAAAAGTATCCTATCATCAGTGCGAACATAACTATTTGCATAATAAAGCCAATCAAAGCGGCACTTAACATATAGCTCATGGTGATTTCAAAATGAGAAAGGTCTGTTAAACAAAAATCTTTAATAACCTTGCGTTCTTTATCTTTTACTAATTGTCCAAGTGAGGTAAGGGTGGTTGTGATGGCAGTCACTGATAAAGTCCCTCCAATCAACCAAAAATCAAGTAATTGGTGAGAATTAGGGACAGTTTTCCAGCTACTTATCATTGACTTTTTTAGAAAGACAATATATAAGAGAAATGAAATCATTGCTCCCAATAATGAAAAGAATACTCCGGGGCGATTGCGGAAATACAACAGTAGATTTCTCCTTGTTAAAGTAATCATATCAACGCATCTTCCTTCCGGTTAATGACAAAAAAGCATCATCCATCGTCCCCTCTTGATAAGTGAACGTTTTAATGAAACTACGAAAATTTAATAATAATGAGAGTGCTTCGTCAGAATTAGCCGTTAAACAAATGGTTTTATGATTAATCTGCGTATGAATTATTTTACTTGGTATCAATGCCATTAATTGATCAGCTTGTTCAGAAACAATCACGAGTTTACTGCTAGAGTTTTGTGTTTTAATTTCATCAGCGGATCCGCTGGCAATTATTTTGCCATGATCAATAATATAAACCTCATCTGCATTGTCTGCTTCTTCAAGATAGTGTGTTGTCAAAATAATGGTTAAATTATTTTGACTTTGCAATGAATGCAACAATTTCCAAATTGCCGAGCGGGTTTGGATATCCAAACCCGTAGTTGGCTCATCCAAAAAAATAATATCAGGTTGATTAAGTAGAGCTCTTGCTATATCAACTCGTCGCCGTTGCCCACCAGAAAGTCGGCCGTATTTTTGATTAATAAATTCAGTTAACCCGATTTTCTGAATCAAAGCATCAATATGATTAGATTTGGCTTCTTTATAAAGTTTATTTCGAATACTCAAATTTTCCATAACTGTCAAATCATTATCTAAAATACTCTGTTGAAATACCATGCTAATCTTTATGTCTGGTTTCATCTTGATCATTCCACTGGTTGGATTTAATATCTTTGTGAGCATCGATATAGTGGTTGTTTTGCCAGCGCCATTGGGTCCTAGTAGCGCGGTTAAGCTTCCTTCTTTGATTGCTAAATCAATATGGTCAACCACTACTTTTGATTGATAAGTTTTAGTAAGTTCCCTTGTTTGAATGATCATTATGTCACCCTCTCTAAACTAGTATAACGTAATTATCGCATATAAATCTCATCTTTTTATATCGAACTTCTTTCGATATCTGATAAAGGTCGTTCGCTTAATCCCGGTATTACGGGACACATCTACATCACTCATGCCCGCCTGATAAAGCTTAAATGCATGTTGTAAGCGGGGATCATCTTTGGCATATTGAGGCTTCCGACCATGATATTTGCCTTGTTGCTTAGCCAGGGCAATGCCTTGTTGCTGGCGTTCAATGATCCGCTTCCGTTCACTTTCAGCCTGATACTTATACAGTTCAATAATGAGGTTGGTCATCAGTTGACGCAAGTTAGGGTCAGCAATCCCTGTCATGGACGGTAAATTCAACACATCTAGGGTGGCACCCTTATTTTGAATGGAGTTCATAATCTTAGTCAAATCATGGTTGTTTCTGCCTAAGCGATCTAATTCAGTGACCAGGACAATATCTCCCTCACGAATATAGGCCAGCATTTTTTGCAGTTCTGGCCGATTAGTGTTAGCTCCACTTAATTTATCCGTAAATAATTTATCAACGCCTTTTAAGGCCGCTAGCTGTCGATCTAAATGTTGCTCTTTGGAACTCACACGAGCATAACCAATTTTAGCCATTGTCAGCACTTCCTTTTGGACAGTTCTAATGAACATTTGTAATTCCTAGTATAGCACAGAATCAAAAAAGGCCAATAGGGTATACCCTAGTGGCCAGTTGCTTTGGCTGTAATAATAAAATGCAGCTCTGTTTTTAATTAAAGATATTGTTCATTCAAATGTATGCTTGGCGAAACGATGATATGAGAGAAATTGCAGAGCGATGTACGTGCTACTATCAAAATAAATATTGAGAACTAATGCTTTACTGCATTATCGTTTTTCCAGTGTGCTGTGAAATGAGCTTCAGCGTGATTATCCGCAAAAATCCGATGAAAGATTGATACCAACTCATCTGCGCTCTCGGTAAAGGATTGTGCAGAAAACTCGTCAATGGCTGAATGAGAATTAACATTGAATAGTTTGAGATACTGCTCATTATTCCGATAAAATTCATCCTGCTTAATTCCCGTAAACTCGATGTACGTCTCAATAATTCGACGCATTGAGTTAAGCATGGAATTTGTATACCCATGTTTTGCCAAATCACCAAGTTCTATCCAGAGTGCATCATAATTTGTCTGCATATCCCGCTTCGCATCAGTAATCTGAACGAATGACCCTTGCCGCAAATGATAAAAGTCACTCTTATCATATTTTGTCTTGCCTTTCTTGTCTTCAAATGCCCCATGCGGAGGAACGTTTAAGTAAAAATGAATATTATGAGTCATGATTACAATGAAGTCTTTTTGGTGATCAAAGCGTTCTCTTTGCTTCCCTTGATAAAGTTTCTGCATTTCCGTAATAATTAAATATTGCATATCAGAGTCGTTCGAATTCATTGGGTCATCAAAAATTATTAACTTTGGAGACGTAGATGTTTGTATGGTTGTCTCCCCTAGTTTCTCTAAAAAATATAATAGTGCAATTACATTTTTTTCACCAGTGGATAACTCTTTCACTCCGCGTAGTGTGCTTTTTTTACCTACAGTTTGTGAAACCTGGTAATAACCAGTCTCTTCATTTTCTGTGTAAGTTAACTGCCATGGAACAACTCCTTGTAAACGTTTGTTGATGTTTTTAATTGCCTGTACCTCGGCTTTCGGCTTCAAAGCATCAATTTGATCATTCAAATTCTGAATGTCCGCTTCAAGGTCTGCTTGCTGTCCTACTTTTTTGTCAAACTCTTCTTTGACATTTTTAAATATTTTTCTTACATCGTTCATCTGCGCATATTTCACATCATATTTGAACTGACCAAGTAATTTGTAAATCATGTTATATCGGAGCTTTTCTTGTGCCTCCCTTTTTTTTGTTGCGAGTGATGCTCCATACTCCTTATTATTCTTCACCAACGAATTGTAACTCGAAAAATCAAAATCTTCTGGAACTTCTATGTCTAATTCGTCCAACTCGCTAAATAAATTTTTTTTCTTTGGATTCTAGTGCGTCTTCCAAAGCGTCACAAAATGATAATATTATCTTTTTATGTGCAACTAAATCATCCCAAATATTCCCAGCCGTTTCCTGATATTCCGGATAAAATGCTGCCTGAGTCCATTTCATGCTTATAATTAAGCTTGATAATTGACTTACTTTTTTCTTACCCTCAACAATTCGGTTTCTCAATACTGCCACTTCATCAGCACTAAAGTATGATTCGAGTTCTTGAAAGGTTTCTTCGGAAATAGCGTTTCCACAAAATGCGCAAATCTCTCCGCTCTGATGTTTATGAATTCGCATGCCTTCTTCAGCAAAATTAATCCTTTGCTGATTATTTTGAAGCCGTTTAATACGGTTTTTCTCCTCAACTTTACTCTTGAGAATTTCATTTGTACTTTTCAGATATGCTGAATAGTTAACGTGCTTCCATTCGACAGTATTAACGAATAGTTCCTCGGTTTCAAGCGTCTTCTTTAACTGAGTAACATCAATCTCTTGGAGCGCCGCAGCGTGGGAAATTTCCTTCTTAAAGTCACTCTTATTATAGGTCGTCTTAGATATTTGCGGCTGAGTTCTCTTTTTGATGTATGCAGCTGAGTCCGAATAGAACTTGTCAATAGCAGTATTATTTTTTTGGACTGCTGCTTCCGCCGCCGCCTTTTTTGCTTTCAGATTATGTATGTCCGAGTCATCAATCTCACTAGTGACCCGCTTTAACTCATTTTGCTTTGCTTGAATCTCCGTTTCTTTCTGCTTAATTGCAAGTTCGTTCTCACCAGCATTTATCGAAAGCGAAAATGCATTCAACTTCTCATTTTCACCCAATACAGTATCAAAACCGGCAAATACTCGAACATCGAGATTTGGAGAACATTGTTCCTTCAAAAGTGAAGCAAAAGTGGACTTTCCAGAGCCATTTCGTGCAAAAATAAAATTTTTGTGTTTTAGTGAAACATGATCGTCTTTGAAAATCTGAATTCCATCCGTAAATTTTTGCTTAGTCAAATCAATATTTAGTTCATTCAAAATAATCTCTCCCAGAAAATGTCTCAAACTTTCAGCTCACATTTAGCGCAAATTCACTTTTGCTCAAATTGAGTATACTTAATGGCTGCTCTTCCACTTTCTAATTTCAACTTTTAGAAAGCTTATTTTATTTTGTTGATTAAACTTATATCTATCAAAACCGTGAAATACGAACAATTTGCCATCTTTTTTGCAACTGGCAACACCCCATTCAGTTTCGTAATCATCACTATTAGGACTGATACAATATAAATGGCGTAGTTCCTGATTATCCTTAAAAAAGGTTCTCAAAGAAACTAGTAATCTTAGTTGGATTATTAGCAACAACCCCATTAGCTCCCTCAACTACAGCATCATCGAAAAATAATCTTAATGGGAAGTAACAAGAAGGTGACAAGTACTATTTTTACTAACGCTGGCATCGGCACACTAACCCTTACTCAAATATTGAAATCACTAAGTGACCCCACTTGCTTAGAAAGTGTATCCACACTATTTAAAGAAAATCAAGAATGTTCCTGTGAAATATTTAGTGACCTAGGTAGTGGCTGGTGAAAGCTGCATATTTTTCGAGTATTGATCCAAGAAACCGTGTAAACCCTTGAACCCAAGACAGACATAAACATAGAATGCTGATGAATTAGTATTTGTTTCTCCTCTAAAAAATATGAAATTTTAGATAAGATGATCTCAAATTCTATCTTGTTTATGCTCAAGCCTACAAAGTGCGAGAAAAGTTGTTAAATTGACGAATAGCCTTACACCAAAACTTGTAAGTGATCATGTTCAAATACTGATGTGTCAAGATATGCATAAGCTTTCACCAGCCACTAGGTAAGAAAAGCAAATTGTCACAACATACACTAGCGGACGTTGAGGAAGGATACTATCGTTTCATTTGTTCATCTATGTTCAATTTGAATTTCATGCTTAAGTTTATCTACGTACCTTCCTAGGTTTTTATCAAATAACGATTTTATATTGCAAAAGTCAGTTATAGATTTGAGAGCATTCCCAACAAAGAGCGTACTAATAAATATTGGTATATTGTCGTCTGGATTGTTTTTAGGAGCCATATTTGATACATCATATTCTTGGTAAACATTAGTTGCATGTACTCTTTTCGAAGTCTGATGCATAAGGAGATTGTAACGTTCCCCCTCATTAACATATATAGCTAAGTTTTGTAAACCATGCAAGTAATTTCCATTCGTATCTTTGCTAACATTATAAAAATCTTTAAAGCCCTTAGGGCTAATACTGATGGAATTGTTATCAAAGAATTCTTTAATCTTATCGTTGATATTGTCTTTTTGTCTTTCTAATTCCCCTTCTTGTGTGTCGGATTTTTTTGCTAGTTCTATTGCTTTGTTCCTTTGTATCACGTCTTTAGGATTATTTGTATTAATCAATTGAGAATTAAACAAAGCATTTATAAGCTTTTTAACCTCGTCTCTCCGTGCAATTAAATTGTAAGCCTCTTTTTTAATTTCATATGTTGCCTTATTATCCTCACTTTTAGTCAAATAAAGAACATAAAAGTAAGTTTCCATAATTGTACGACTAATTATTTGAGGAATAGATCGGTTTTTTGGATAATTATTTACTTCAAAACAATATAAATCAACCATATATTTAACAAGTAAAACCAATAAGTCGTATTCTTCTAGTTTTCCCTGACTTTTAAGCTCTTCTGCTATTTTATTTATATTAGATTCTGCCCTTTTGGAAATAATTTTTGTGGTATCTATCAAAGAAGCACCCCTTTATCTGCTAATATCAATTAGTAACTATTGTTTTTCTTTTAGTCAATCTTACCACTATTTTATAAGTTATATTTGAATCACGATACCAATAAAATCTCGCTGGTTCTTTTATTTTAAACGTGGTTAAGATGCTAGTCTGCCTGTATAATAGTATCTTGTAGAGAAGTTAAGGCGGTGGCTATTTCCAATCGGAGGTGGTGCTTATGGTGTTAAACCTTTAAAGCCCATAAATCCTAACGAAAGGAGTAGCCTAGGTGTCCGTGTCGGACGCTTTACAATTAATGCTGGCTTTCGGTACTTTTATCGTGGCCTTAATCGCATTAATTGTTGAGCTGATCAAAAGTCAGCAAAAAAAATAACCGCCTTAGCTTGGCACAGCTAGCGGTTATTTTAAGTCGTTAATTAATGCCACCGTCTTAAACGGCTCTACATGGGAAGCCCTGTTCACGCGGGGCTTCCTTTTTCTGTCTACATTATAGCATGACTATAATGGACTTTCGACTATTTTTAATCAACTTTCTGCCAGTTTTTAGGGAACATGTGTTCGCTTTATATGCTACAATACAGGTAAAAGCTAACGGAAGTGATCTAAATGTTTTTTGATGATGAACCGCATGGCGTGTTCTTCTTAATCGATAACAAGTCCTTTTATGCTAGTTGCGAAGCCGTTGCCCGGGGGCTTAATCCCTTAAAAGTCCCGTTAGTGGTCCTTAGCGAAGCTGAAAATACTAATGGCGGGCTCATTTTAGCCACGTCACCCGAAGCTAAGCACTTATTTCATCTTAAAGCCAACGTCTCCCGTAAACGTGACTTACCCAATGACCCCAGGTTGTGGGTCGTGCCACCGCGCATGAACCTTTATATTCAACGTAATTTGCAGATCAATCAGATCTTTCATCAATTTACCACTGAACAAGAGGTTTGGCCGTATTCGATTGATGAAAGCATTCTTGATATGACCTATACTTGGCGGCTGTTTGGTAATTCCGTTCGCGAAGTGGCACGCTTGATTCAAAAGACAGTTCGGCAAAAGCTAGGCTTGTATACCACCGTGGGAATTGGTGACAATCCGGTGCAAGCTAAATTAGCCTTAGACCTTTACGCTAAACATAATCATGAATTGATCGGTGAAATCCATTACGAAACTGTGCCGGATAAAATTTGGTCAATTACTGAACTAACGGACGTTTGGGGGATTGGCCCCCGTATGGCGAAACGTTTGAACCGCCTTCACATTCACAATATGTATGACCTAGCCCATACCAACCCTTATTTACTCAAACAGCAGCTTGGCGTCATTGGTAGCCAGTTATTTGCTACGGCCTGGGGAATTGATCGCGCGCAAGTTACGGAACCAACTAAGGTTAAAGAAGCTAGCCTGGGTAATTCACAAGTGCTACCACGGGATTATTTTAACCAAGTCGAAATTGAAACCGTCATTAAAGAAATTGGGGAACAGGTGGCGGCGCGGCTTCGGCACCACCATAAACTGGCGGGGTGTCTATCGCTAAGCATTGGGTTTTCCTATGTCGCAGCTGAAGCAGATGGTCGCGGTGGCTTTAACCAGGCTTTAAAAATTGAACCAACTAATGACAATCAAGTTTTGACGCAACAATTATTGTGGTTATTCCGTCAGAATTGGGACGGTCAAGCTGTCCGGAATATTGGTGTTTATAGCAGTAAACTAAGTGCCAATTCCGGCCAACAACTTAATTTATTTGAAACACCGCGTAACCAAATTCGCCGTAGCCGGTTAAACCAGGTGATTGATGAAATTCACCGGCAATTTGGGTTCACCAAACTAGTTTACGCGACCAGTTTATTAAAGGGAGGCACCGCTATCAAGCGGGCTTCACTAGTGGGCGGACATAATGGAGGCAATAGCTATGAATAGCGATATCGAGATTATTAAGGGGCGGTTAACCTTATTGTTTAAGCGGCGTCCCCAAACCCGCTATTGGTTAATGTTGACTAATGACACCTACGATCAGACCTATAATCTGTTTTTTAACAGTCAACGGGCTAATGAGCGCTTGCAATCTGTTCCCTTACATAAATTAGCTCACTATGATTTAGCTGGTTTAGAAAAATTACTAAAAGCATTACGACAAGATATAAAGCTAACGATCGAATTTGTCGGCTTTACTGGGGAACGGTGGCCGGCAAGCCAAAAGCTGATTCAACGAAAGCGGGTGCCACTTGAATAATCAAGAATTTGATTTAGCCACGGTTAGGCATTTTTTTGAACATGATTACCATGACCGGGGCATGATGAAATGGCAGGGATTCTATTTATCCGATCATACTGCCGCATTAAACCAACAGAACCAGCAGTTGAATGCAGTATACGTTCCACGACCGCAACAATCCTTAGCAACAATTACCGAGGTATTGGCGGACGCATATCAGCGTCAGCAACCAGTGACCATTCAATTAAAAACGGTTGACCAAAACAACCGTCATTGGCCAGATATCACCACCTTGATTCATGGTTACAATGCCAATGATATTGTGATTGACGCTGATCGGTTTATCCCACTACCAGAAATTCGAAATGTTTCAACATAAAAGGACGGAACGGTTACTTAATAATTAGCCTTCCGTTTTTTTGATGCTTGTCTATTTGGCTTTATTTGTATCCTAGCTATATTAAATTATGAAGCCTAAATGCCAAGCGGTTCGCGTATAATAAACTAGTAGGTCATTTAAAAGTGGGGGAAGGACTGTTTTTATGTTGGAATTGTCGTTTGAAAAAGAAGTTGTTAAAACCTTAACGACCGGAAGTAATCAATGGGTGGAGCGCAAAGACCTGTATGGTGCGACGCCGGATCAATTATGGGCTAATTTTCGCGATAAATTAAATAACAATAACTATGCTAAATTGCAGGGACACCCTTTAACTGATACCGAATTTAATCAGGTTAAACGGGCGATTGAGGTCCGGACACCTTACGAAGCGGCTAAATTACTAGCCGCCGAAAATGGCATTGGCAAAGTGGAAGTTGAACGTGATGATGCTAAGCTGGGCACGGTGACACTCGAGTTGTTTTGGAAAGCGGACGTCGCTGGCGGTAAATCTAGTTATGAAGTGGTCCGACAAGCAGTGCGACCACGGTTAGCTGGTACTCAGGATGTCGATCCTGATCGCCGGTTTGACGTAACCCTATTGATTAATGGGTTACCCTTAATTCAACTGGAACTAAAAAAGGCCACGGTCGAACTTAACCAGGCTTTTAATCAAATTGAAAAATATGCGCAGGAAGGTAAATATACGGGGATTTACTCGCTGCTGCAAATGTTTGTGATTATGACGCCGGATAGTACGGCGTATTTTGCGAATGCCGAACCGGATCATTTCAATAAAGCTTTTTTGTTTAATTGGCGGACGCGGGATAATCACCCCGTGGAAAACGGGTTAGCGTTCACGCGCCAAGTCCTTAATATTCCCATGGCCCACAAAATGGTCAGTGAATATACAGTCATCGACCAAGAGCGGCAAAGCTTAATTCTCTTACGGCCTTATCAGATTTATGCGATTGAAGCCGTGATGCACCGGATTCACGACCATCAGGATGGTTTTGTTTGGCATACCACGGGTTCTGGTAAAACACTCACCTCATATAAGACCGCTAAATTAGCTGCGCAAGATCCTGGTGTCGATAAGGTCATCTTTTTAGTTGACCGGCGGGATTTAGACGAACAGACAACTAGCAACTTTAGTGCCTATGCTGCCAATGATGATATTGCCATTAACGAAGCGCAAAATACCGGTGATTTAATGCGTAAGTTGCAACAAAATGACGGTAAGGTCTTGGTTACCTCGATTCAAAAGCTCCATCGGGCGGTCAAAAAAACGCAAGCCCAGCTGGCAACCGGTAAGCAATCCCGCTTTAGTAAGACTTTAAAGCAACGGGTGATCTTCTTTGTTGACGAAGCCCACCGGTCGCAATTTGGTAAGATGCAAAAGGAAATTCGGGACGCGTTTGTCAATAGTAATTGGTATGGTTACACCGGCACCCCCATCTTTAATGAAAATAAAAAACAGCTCAAGGGTGATCTAGCGGTTACGACTGAGGAGCTATTTGGTAAAGTCTGTCACGTTTATAACTTACGAGACGCCTTAGAGGACCAAGCCGTGTTACCGTTTAACGTCGAACATGTAACAACAATTGGCAAAGATACGTTAATAACCCGGGCCCTCGAGAAAGAAACCCAGCGCGTCAAAGCACGTCGCGATAAGCAAGGCCGCCTGCTGAGTACAGCTGATGAAGCAAAAATTCAAGCCAAGATTCAAGCGATGTCAGTCAAGGACCTGGAAGAAACGTATTTAACTCCGGCTGACTTTGAGACTGATGAACATATTAACCAAGTTGTTCAATATATTTTACAAAAAGGCCCACGTAAAACGAGTTTGGGTCATGGCAACTACAATGCTATTTTGACCACCAGTTCCATTGAAATGGCGCAACGCTATTATCAAGCCTTTAAAGCCGCGAAAAAGACTACTCACAATCAGCTAGATCCTGATTGGCCCCGAATTGCGATTACTTATTCATTAAGTGAAAACGAAGATCAGAGTGCGCACAAACATGACCAAATGGCCACCCTTTTAAAGGATTATAATCAGCAGTATCACACTAATTTTGATTTAGCCGATTTGAATCTCTATAACGAAGATGTCGCAAAACGGGCTGCCCGGCGTGAGGCGGTCTTTGCTCATTTGCAACCGGATCAGGAAATTAATCTAGTGATTGTGGTGCGGCGGTTATTAACGGGTTTTGATGCCCCTCGGCTAAACACGCTCTTTGTTGACCGCACCTTAGCTTATCAAGAACTCATTCAAGCCTACTCACGCACCAACCGGCTCCAAAACCGGGAATTAAAACAAGAAGGCCAAATTGTGACCTTTCGGGTGCCAGCAATCATGGAAGTGAATGAACGTGAAGCTTACAAGTTATATAGTGGCGAAGGCTCTTTTAATGTCATCATTCGTCCCACTTATCAGCAGGCTGTCTTAAAATTTCAAAAGGCTGTGGTCGATTTAAAAGCCATTGCTCCAACGCCGACGGCGGCCGATGACCTGAAAGGAACCACTGCCAAGGTACAGTTTGTGAAAGCCTTTCGCCAAGTGAATCAGCAATTGAATTCCTTATCCATGTACAACGATTTCACTTGGAAAAACAGTGAAAAGGCCTTTGGTATTGCTCAGCCCGAAGTAGAATCCTATACAGGTAAATATCTGCGGATTAAAGCGGCGGTTACTAACCAAGAGCCCGAAAAAGTTCCCGAAGAATTAGCCGCTTTAGACTTTTCCTTAGCCGTTGGCTCAGTCGTCTTGGTGGACTATGATTATTTGACGCAATTAATTCAAGACTGGATTGATGAACAGCAACAGTACTCGACGCCTGATCAAGCCCAAGCGCATATGACGGATTATCTGCAAAATAGTGCCAAAGTACAGGCTAGTTTGAATAAATTAGCGGAAACGCAACCGCAACAGGCCCAGTTAATTCGCGAAGCCATGCCTTATATTGAGCAACAAATGCAACAGTCTCAGCAACAGAGCACCCCAAATCAAGCGCCAGTAGCGTTGAATGCTCGGGAGTTGGTGGCTGATTATGCCCAGAGACAATTGGTCAAAAAAACGTCGGTATTCGCCCACACGTGGGGCTTAGATCAAACAGCCCTATTGCGGGTGGCGCGTGAACACACCGTGGGTACCGATGAATGGCATCATGAACAAGAATTAACGCAGTCAGCGAATTTAGCAGCGGCCTTACAAGCTCAAACTGCCACTGGGCCGAAGATTCCAGCTATTTTGCCACTATACCGGATTAAGTCCCAGGCCGCTTGGCGGCAGTTTATTGAACACGATTTAGCAATTTATCTACTGAACCGGGTCTCCGGGTGCATGAATAGTACCATCATAATTAACACCCCACGACAAACCATCACCTTCGTCGAATCCATATCCATTACTACCCTCACTAACTGTTAACGAACTAACATCCATTGACCCATCTCCGGTAGCATTTGCCCAGTTCTGTAGCTTTTGTGCAGCCTGTGCTTCTGTTAAGTGTGCCCCTGGAGTACCTGATGGGCTAGTACTGGCCGCAGCTTTTTCATTTAATGCCGCAGTGCTCTGTGCGGTTGTAGAAGAGTTGCTAGCAGTGGTAGAGCTAGAATTCGTAGAACTACTAATGGTGCTACTACTATTTTCGCTAGTACTCTTCGTACTATCATTATTCTTTAAATTAGCCGATGTAGCTACATTGTTATCAAATTGGCTATAAGCAAGCTTATTGCTACTGTTTAAGTATTCGATCACACCATCACCCAATGTCCCCTGCTCTGGTACGTCGTCAAACATCTGATCAATAGTCTTTGACTTACCTGGAAGCACACTCAAAATGCCATCACCGGATGAAATAATTTTCTTCTCAGGGGAATCAAAGATAAATTTATCCTTATGGAATTTAATCGCCTTATTAGTCTTGTTTGTGACTTTCATTGAGACCATATAGACTGGGTCAGCAGTGTTATCTTTTGTTTCGTCCTGAGATAATGTAAATTTAAACTGGGTGTTCTTCTTGTCCGCCTTACTCATATTCTGATAATAAGTAGATGTAACCTTTTCGGTGCTAGAACCTGTGCTTGAATTTTTTTTATTGCTGATAGAACAGCCCCCAAGAACTAATAAACTTAATACTACTGTGGATGTCAGAACCAACCTTTTACTTTCCATTTTGTTCTCCACTTCCAATTTTATCCGAAAATAACATAATCATTTTCCCCCATCTAAAATTAATATTTCAATCATGAAAACATATAGTTATAATAAATCACTCAAACAGCATAATTATGCCACTATGACTAGTATAATGTCCAGATGATTGTAGTACCATATTATATAATTACTGGACTGTAAAGACGCTGTAAGACGACTACAAGAATACACAAAGACACCTAGTAGTTAACTATTAGGTGTCTTTGTGTGTGTCTGTATCAGTAATAACCATGCTACCCAGATTCATATCAACGCTACATGCAAAATTATTATCAGCTTGATTAATTAAATCTGTATTACTAATAGCTCAGTAATTGTAAATTGCTTGATCCAATCCGTTTCTGTAGTTGTCATATTGAGCAACTTCTTTCTTTGTGACCCCATAATAATCCTATTATGGGGTCAATTTAAGAACTTTCTTAGTACTTTACTGAAATAGTGAAATAAGTAATTCGTGAAATGCTGAAATAATTATTTCGGGAAATAATGAAATTAATACTATAAAAAAAGAGAGCTATTAGCTTCCTACATATCAGTCATATTCTTTTGAACTTCACGTACAGCATTTAAGATAACTTTCTTAGAGCTATCAGACATATTCTTGATGTAGGTTTCTACAATCTCATCGACAACATCATATATCTTCTTATCTTCCACAGAAGCAATCTGTTTAATTGCCATATGAGTATCCTTTTTAATGGTAATTGTTTTAGGTAGATCAGACCTTAATAGCTTTCTACTTGGCTGAATTAAAATCTGGTTATCAGGTAATGTTCTAACATGTTTTTTAGATTGCTCAGGTTCAACTTTAACAGGTGCTTTAGTTTTAGTAGCTCTACCTAGTAGAGTTGAAGTCAATCCTAGTCCCGGCTTTGGTTCAGTCATTTAATCACTCCTTAGCATCCTCAAATACTTTAATACGTGTTTCAATCTCTTTTACAACCTCAGCATAAATAGCGTGTACACGTCTATCATGAATTACTCTGTGGCTATTAGTAATGCCCGTTCGATCAAAGCGCTTCAAGCGTGCCATCTGTTTAATTTGAATCTCAAACATATTAGGCTTACCAAAGAAGTCTAAAGCATCTGATAGTATATCAAGGTCTAGCTCATTACCATTCTGTAGAAGCACTGGTAAAACCCCTAATAGTTCAAGGTTAAGTTTGTAGTCTTCCTTAATCTGTAAGAGGTGTTCTGTATACGTCTTAGCACCACTTAAAGACCGCTGTTGTGTTTGAAGGACGATAATAACATAATCACAAGATACTAAAGCTGAGTCTGTATACTTATTTAATTGTGGTGGCACATCTAAAATCACATAGTCGTAGTTATCCTTAATCTTAGCTAATAACTTACTGAAATAAGAATCCTGACTGTAATCATCATCAAAAGTAGAGAATAAATACTTTTCATAGTCTTGTAAGTCTTCATATGAAGGAAGCATTTGTAAATTATCCATTACATCAACTAAAGCGGGTTTTAAGTCCCCGCTTTCAAGCGCTACTTCTAATGTTGATTGAAATGTAGGTTTAACACCTAATACATTTTTCATAGTTAAGAAGAGTAAATCAGTAGCATTTGCCTGTGGATCTAAATCAACTAGTAAAGTTTTCTTACCCTGCTTAGCAAGAGTGTAGGCAATCATAACAGCGTTTGTTGTCTTGCCAACTCCTCCCTTAAAATTACCGGTAACAATGGTTTTTGTCATGTGGTTTCACATCCTTAAACACTTGATACAAAAATCATAACACTACTTTCTCTAAATATCCATGAAATAGTGAAATAATTAATTCATGAAATAATTAATTCGTGAAATAGTGAAAACTATAAAATTTCGGGAAATTTATAAAAAACCATTTACAGGTACTGCTATTGTATGGTTTAATGGACTTGTTTAATAGTAATAAAAAAGCCCTAGCTAACGCCAATTAGCTAAGGTGGTAAAACTAAATAGAGATGTTAAGCAACTAAGCAAAAAATTAGATTAGTGATTATTGGAAGTAATCAGTTAATCAATAGTAGCAATCCACAGAAGCTATGATACCCTACAAACACTGTTATGTCAAGGCTTAGAGCCATTACTCAGTACCACACAGTGTTGCTTAGCATCAAAGGCGTTGAAGACAAACAGCGCGCTTTGACTAGCAATTAAATGGACACGTCCTCGGGGGCGGACTCATAAAATCCCGACTAACTACATAATGGCTTATCCCGTGGCTTGGTAGTTCGAGGTGGTGACCACCAATAAGGGTCAGGGCGGTTTATCGGTGTGTAAAGCACGGTTACCGTCACCAATGCTCGCAGGGCGATAAATGTGAGGGGTGGCGGTATGCTTGATAGCAGCAGCCCACGGGATTAAACAATACATACGCGAGACGGCCGATCGGTCAAGTATGGTTAAGGCTGTATCCTACGATGATTATATTTTGTAATCGTCAACAAGGGTACAACCTTGCTCGTCACCGCTCAACCAACCTCTCAATCAAGCATGGGGTGGACCACTAAGTCAACAAAAAAGGAGTGCTTAGTTATGGAAATTAAAGGATTAAATTACGATTACTTAAAGATGTTTTGCCAAGAATATTTTGGTGCCGAGTTTCCATGGGAAGTTGATTTAGGGTTGCTAGAAGAAGCTAAGGATCAATACATATTAATATTATTGTGGTCAGAATTTACACATCATGTGTCAAGTTGTCCTAGAGTACCCGAAGAATTAATGGATATATTTCACTAGAATTTATTAAATTAAGAAATCATTTACAAATATTTAATAGTAGGATATGCTGTTGTTACATCCAACAGCAGTAATCGTTAACAAAAAAGAGTCGTTCACACGTGACGTGAGGGCTCTTTTTAATATGATTTCAAATGATGACATTGTTTAAATTTCACTAAGTTTCCTAAAATCGGAATGCTGTTAAATTAAGGTTTCAGAGTGTTACATAAACTATACCAATTTCATTTCACAAACTTTCCAAATAAAAAGCCCTTAGCCGTAATGGTTAGGGGTTTGCTTTGAATACTGCGGATTATGTGAAGTAGAAATTGGTAGGCGCATGTCAAGTAAAAATGCAACATCTTAATTAAATCTTAAACATTGTTTTCTAATAATTATACAAGCCGAATTTTAAGACCGTTGGTCTCGAAATGTCGCAAAAACTTAAGCACACGTCTTCCAATTAAGAACTTTTTTGGGACGTGTGTTTAATTCTTTTGCTATGCGTTTCATGTCGGCTTGAGTTTTCGATTCAAAAGTATGCTTTTTGGGTAAAAAAGTACGTATCAAACCATTTGAGTTCTCGTTTGTACCGCGTTCTTCGGGAGAATATGCATGCGCAAAGTATAATTCTTTACGATATGTTTGTTCGATTTGCATAATGGTGATCGTGTTCGCAAACTCTTTTCCATGGTCACAAGTAATTGAACGCACGGTATCCCCGTAAAGTGCCATAAAAGTATCAATAACGGGCATTAAAGCCTCGCCTGATTGACCTTCAGCTAAAGCCATGAAAGTATAACGAGACAAACGTTCGTTGAATGTTACGATTACCTTTTTTCCTTCGCGAGACGGTAATACACAGTCAATTTTCCAATCGCCAAATCGTTTTCGATCGTTGATGACCTTTGGTCTTTTATCAATAGATCTTGACTTGATCATTTGTCGGTTAGCTTCCTCCAAAGCTTCTTTTCGACGTCTATTACGCCGATGATAATGCTTAATTTGATTATGGCTAACTTTAGGAATCCAGCCTCTTAAAATCCAGTTATAGATAGTGTTACGACATATTTTAATATTTGGATTACCGTGAATGATTTCGTCCGGTGACCAATGGTGCTCATATCCCTTTGCGATTAAAAATTTTAATTCTGGTGTAATTAATGGCTTACGACCAATATGCTGACTACGCTCACGTGCGTTTCCTGCCGCGATCATGGCGTTATATCGATAGAAATGCTGACGACGTTTAGGTGAAAATAGCCTAAAATCTTGAAATTCTTGGCTACGAATAATTTCAAGACTAATAGTACTTCTAGCACGATGTAACGTATGTGCAATGAATGCTTGGGTATGCCCCTGTTTCCAACAGAATTTCAATTTCACCACGCTCAACTTCACTTAAATGTTTAAAAACCATCTCAATAATAAACTCCTTCAACACAGATTATTTAGCTTCAAACTCACAGATATAATTAACTATATAAAATAACTTTTTATACATTAGTTATACACCTTGTAAAGCACTAAAATACTTGCTACTAAAGGATTCTTTAATTAAGATTCTTGACCTATTGGGGTTTATAAGCTCTGTGTTTCGTTTTATAATGAACTCTACAACGTTTTACTTTGCTTAAATAAGCGGTTTCTAATAATTCAACATAATTCTACCAAATACCCTGGGTTGTATAATTATGAAGCGCTAGTATAACACGCTCGCGTCAACATGAGATCTTCAACGTTAATGCTCGCGATCACAACTAGTGGATTCTCAGGAGCCACTAGCTTCCACAACGAATCGTTATTATCTAATCACCCAATACATCAGTCCTTTTTAAATCCCTCCACGGCCAGAAGCAGAACACTTGCTCATATATACCTATGGGGGTATATTATTTAGTGACAAATACTTACTAAAGGAGTCAGCTAAAATGATTAAAGAAATACATGATCAAGATTTTGCCAAAGAAACAGATACTGGTATCGCCGTTATTGATTTTCGTGCGGACTGGTGCCCACCATGTCGCATGATGGACCCAATTCTTAAGTCCCTTTCTGAAGACCCCGCTTACAAGGACCAGGTCAACTTCGTTTCATTGAACATTGACCATGACCAAGCTACGGCCAGTCAATTCCAAGTTCAAGGAATTCCAACCTTCCTGATTAAGAAAGATGGCCAAGTCGTCAGTCACATGGTCGGAGCACGTCCTAAGCCTGATTTTGAAGCCGAACTCAAAAAAGCACTTGCCTAATTACGAAGGGGGCATCATGAATCATGGCAACTACTGAAGAATATGTCACTAACAAGCAGATCAAGACCCGGCTGAAACGCTCGGCTGGTCAACTGGACAGCGTTTTACGTATGATGGACGAAAATCGTCCTTGCGAAGATGTCTTAGTTCAACTTTCAGCAGTGAAATCAAGTATCGACAAGGCCATGAAACTCGTCATCGCCCGTAATATTAATAATTGTGTAGATGCGATGACCACGGCTGATGTTCAGAATCTTGAACACTCCTTGGATCTACTGCTAAAAACCAAATAACGCCAAAAAAGACGGTGTCGCCAATCTCAGTTGGTTATACCGTCTTTTTAGTGCCAGTTGACTCAGTTAAGCACCGTATCCGTCAGGCAACTTATCGAGTCAATCTTTCCAATCGCCCTTTTTCCAGTCATCATGGTTCCAATCATCTTTTTTCCAGTCATCGTCGTCATCACTGTGGGACTGCTCGGCATCCTTGGGCGCTCGTTTTGCTCGCTTCAACAGTACCGCCGTTGAAACCACCGTTACGAACCCAGTCGCAATAATAAAGACAAATGTCCACATCACAATGTCGCTAATCGCCATCTCGGGGCCCTCCCATATAATTTAATTGTCGTTAGTATAGCGCAGGCCCGTTGTAATAGCAAAAACGCCCTGGATAGTTTGCCCACACAATCGCTATCCAGAGCGTTTAATTCTTCAGCGACAACGACCTAATCGTTGTCATCCTCATCTTCTTCCTCCAAACCAGTTCGAGCATCGTTACCAAGATAAGCTTGTAATTCCCGAATATTGCGATTGTTACTGCCACGATAAGCAACTAACCAAGCCGCCAGTGCCGGCCGGGTTTCTTTTTCAGCAAGCTTGATAGCCCGGTCAACGAATAGGTTTTCCGTATCAAAACCCTTGATTGTTGCGGCCACGAGTTCATCAGCAGATTGATACTTGAAAGCCCCATTTTCTTCCAACATGGAATACTTGGTTAATTCAGCCGTTGTGGAAGATGGCTTCTGGTTTTCATCTAGGAGTAATTCGCCTAATTCAGCAAACTGACGGACATTCTGATCTAACAAACGTTGATATGCTGTCCGCAATGCCAATGATTGTGGTCCTTTAACGTACCACTTCACTTGGGTCAACTTAACGTAAGCAACCATTAAGTTAGATAAAATGTGATTCGTCATTGCGCCCGCTGTTGGGACATGGTGATCAATGTCACTCTGTTTTAATTCCGCTGCGTATTGTTCGTCGATCGTTAGTTCACTCATCGTTTATTCCTCCTACTTAACCTTGACGTTTTCAACTTCGTAACCAAGTCCGGTAACAACTTGTGCCAAATCATCGGCATTCGTCACTTCAGGATCAAAGTTAGCCTTTACCTTGCTGGCATTGAATAGCACCTTAACATTCTCAACGCCGTCATGGTTAGCAACGGCCTTTTCGATCTTGGTCATGCATGATGGGCAAGTCAACGTTCCTAATTGCATAATAATTTTCATAATCAATTACCTCCGTGTCGTTCATTTGATGGTTCTATCATAACCGGATTTGATTGATCAGAACTTGACGGCCGTCAAGAAATTCAAAAAAGTTTTACGCTACAATATAGTTATTAAAACAGTAGGAAATTTAAAACGTTAAACCCTATCTACCAAGCAAAATCTGTTATAGTTAGGGTGAATTTATTCAGGAGGTGGGCCTTATGGCAGAACATGAATGTGTGCGGTTAGTCCCAATTTTTAGCGAACTCGGTAGTGAACAATTAGACACCATCGAATCGATCGTTCGTCACCACCACTATCCAGCCGGCAGCACCTTATTTGGTGCTGACGATCCACTGGATTCACTGATGATTGTTGCCAATGGGCAGGTTAAAGTCTATCAGCTAGCTGCCAATGGTCGCGAGCAGTTACTATACCTATTACAAACTGGTGATATCGATGGCGAAGCTGCCTTATTTGAAAATCAACGGCGAACCTCATTCGGTGAAGCCTTAGTACCGACGGATGTTTGCAGTATTCGCCGTTCAGACTTTCAAGACTTGATGCAAAAATATCCCAGTATCAGCATCAACGTCTTAAACGTCTTTGGCAAACGTCTCAGTCAACTGGAACGTCAAACAACCAGCACGGCCACTGAATCCGTCGAAGCCCGTTTAGCGAACTATATCACTGAAACAGCGGCAGCGCTCAAAACCGACACGTTTAAACTACCATTAAAGAAAAAGGACCTGGCGACGTTCCTCGGCACCACCCCTGAAAGCATCAGCCGTAAGCTCGCCTTATTCGAGCGTCAAGGCCTAATTACGCAAAAGCCTGGCAAGGTCATCGAAATTAACGATGCCGACCAGCTATTATTAACTGAATAATGACTACTAATTAAATTATCCTTAATCTCCCGGATGACTAGCGAAATCACTGTTAGTCATCCGGGGGCTTTTACGTCAACCATCACGCTGCCTCATAAGGTGATTTACAGGCACTAACAGCTCCTGCATGCCGATAATTCAGAAGTAATCTTGACCTTTACATTAACATTCACAACCCATCAGCTACTGATTCAGGACTATTAAGATGGTAGATTGCAAATTTAATCCGAATTTTTGGACAAATTTGTCAGCATAACCTGATA
>NZ_AYYY01000029.1 GCF_001436295.1 Paucilactobacillus vaccinostercus DSM 20634
CCTACACATTTGATTTGTCGAAACTTTGTTCAGTTTTCAAAGGTCTACCATGTTGCGTTTATGTATCGCAACAACGTCTACTTACTATACAGACCAAAGTCGAATTCGTCAACATACCATTTACTAGCTTTTTTATAGTTCAAAGAAGCATTGTTCGTTTTTTAACTATTAAAAGCTCATACGGAACTATTTTTGTTCGTATTAGTCGTCATTTAATTCAAAACAAGGGCCAAATGAAGACTCAAAATTAGCAAAAAATAAAAAGCCAAAAAAGTAAACTTTTTTGGCTTTCTCATTTTTATCTCATTTTAGTGAATTCGCGCTAGGAAATACTTCTTCTTCCCACGACGAACAATGACAAACTTTCCATCAAAATGGCTGGCAGGATCGATCTCAGCTTCAAGATCTGTGACCTTCTCACCGTTAATGCGAATTGCACCATTTTGAACATCTTCACGGGCCTGCCGTCTTGATGATTCAATCTTAGTATCGTCAACCAACCACAAAATGATGTTCTTCTTTTCTGCGGATACGTCAACGGACGGCATATTTTTAAAGCCTTGCTCGATTTCAGCCGTTGTTAAATCCGCAACGTTACCAGAGAACAACGCAGCCGTAATATGTTGTGCCTCCTCAACCGCCTGTTTACCATGAACAAATTCTGTCACTTCTTCTGCCAAACGGCGTTGTGCTTCCCGCTTTTCAGGTTGTGTCTCAACTTTGTGAGCCAGTTCATTGATTTCATCTTCATTCAAGAAGGTGAAGTACTTCAGGTATTTCACAACATCACGATCATCTTGGTTAATCCAAAATTGGTAAAATTCGTATGGCGTTGTCTTTTCGGGATCCAACCAAACTGCCCCACCGGCAGTCTTACCAAACTTTGTGCCATCGGCTTTAAGCATTAATGGAATCGTTAGTGCGTGGGCCCGGGCATCGGCGCCCTCAATCTTATGAATTAAATCAATCCCGGCCGTAATATTGCCCCATTGATCTGCGCCCCCAACTTGTAACTGAACGTCCTCTGCTTGGAATAGATGAAGGAAGTCAACGGATTGTAAAATCTGGTAGGTGAATTCAGTGAAGGAAATTCCGACTTCTAACCGGCTCGCAACGACTTCCTTGTTCAACATGGTATTCACGTTAAACAGCTTTCCATAATCACGGAGGAAGTCTAATAGAGAAAACTGTGATAACCAATCGTAATTATCAACGATCGTAAAGTTCTCTGTACCAAACAGGTTCTCCATCTGACTCGTCAAAGCTTCCTTATTGTGCTGTACTTGTTCCATTGTCTGGAGTTTACGTTCCGAGTTCTTCCCTGATGGGTCGCCAATCGCACCAGTTCCACCACCAATCAAAATTACCGGATGGTGTCCTTGCAATTGGAACCGTTTCAGCATCATAAACGGAATTAAGTGACCAATATGTAAACTGTCACCCGTTGGATCCACACCGCAGTATAGACTGATTTTCTTTTCATCAGTCAATTTCCGTAAGTCTGCTTCATCCGTTGTTTGATTGACGGCCCCCCGCCAGCGTAGTTCGTCAATTATGTTCATCTGTATCCTCCTAGTTTTTTGGATCAAAAAAGTCCCCGATCTCATATAAGATCAGGGACGAATATTCCGCGGTACCACCTTGAATTGAAAATATTGCTATTTTCCGCTCTTCGTCAGTAACGCGACGATCCGTTCATTTCTGAAAGTTCCGTAATTGTAATTCAATGCCTACCCACGTCTAGCTCACAGCCCCGCTAAATTTCTGGTTGTCCCGATAAACTTCTACTATATTACGTCATCACTTCAATTGTTGATTGTATTCTAGCGTGCCCACACCGAATTGTCAATTTTTATTCTATTATCTTATGCCTTGTTGATCCAAAAATGATTAAGCATATTCTTGGTTCAAGTCCGCAATCTCATGAACGTACTTCTTTGCAATAATGACCCGACCATTGAACTCATTGATTCGCATCAAGCTAGTGCGATCCGCCTCTTGAATACTGGCCATATCTAATTCAATCAAATAGGTGTTTTGATATTCCTTGGTTACCTTCCCCGTGAACCCTCGTTTAATCATCGGACAGCCGCTACTCGAAACTAAAAAGCGTTGATAGTTACAGTCATCGTTTTTCCACATATTGGTTCTCCTCCCCACTGATTATAAAATCTTATATTTTCTATAAGTTGGATATTAAACTTTAAATGTGAAGAATTTGTGAAGAATATTAGGAGAAAATAATAATAATGATTGCGCTTACATTTTAATTTAAGGTTCCTCTCCGATTGCAAGAATAAAATCAAGGCTTAACTTCCCTGTCAAATTCCCGTACAATAAGACAGACAAAATAATTGAGAGGTGTTCCCATGTATCAAAATAAAGTTTATCTCGCTAGTCCGTTCTTTTCAGACGAGCAAAAGAAACGCATCGATGTGGTGATGGATGCACTCAAGCATAATCCAACGATCGATGCAGAAGAAATCTATAATCCCCAAGAACACCAAGAAGAAAAGCTTCCTTTCGGTTCACGCGATTGGCAAGACTCGGTTTACAACACCGATATGCGCCAAGTTAAACGCGCCGATGTAGTTGTTGCGATTCTCGACTATAAGTACGAGGAACAAAACATGGAACCCGATGCAGGTACAATCTTTGAAATCGGTGCTGCCTGGGCTTGGCACATCCCTGTCATCATGGTTCAGTTCAACCCTGAAAACGAGCTCAACCTAATGTTGGCCCGGTCACACACCGCCATGTTTACTGGTAACAAGATTCAGGCTGGTTTAAGCAGCTACAATTTCAACACACTACCAACCGTTTGGACTGATATGAAAGTCTTTTAATAATAATTTGGTATACAAAAACACCGTCCTTATTGGACGGTGTTTTTTGTCATGATGATTAATCTTCTGACGTTTCAGTTTCCTGAGGTTGTTCGTTAATTTCTGGTAGTGGATCGACCAGTTTTTCTTCAGGTAGTAGCGTGTCTGCATAGACACTTTCTAAGTTGATATGCTTCTTATTAGCTTCAAAGTAAACGGGTTCCATCATCAACAATACTGGCAAATAAGCGCAGATTCCTAAGATCAAGATGATGACCAGAATGTACACAACCGCCGTTGGCATCGTGAAGCTACCGTAGTTAGAGCCAAAGTAGATGATCGCACTCCAGATCGCCGTCCACAAAATGACAGGGACAACGCCCGCAATCATCAAGATAATGTAGTTGATCTTTCGACCACCCATGAACCGCCGACTTGCAGTTAACGCGTGGCGCATTGATTGACCTAAAAATTCTGGTTGCTTCTCACGGTACAACAACAAGCCTTGAGAATATTCAACGCCCTTCCAGATGGCAATCACAGCACCAACTGCTTTCAAGATCGCCGCAACAATCTGGTTGCTACCGAAGAACCCGTTTAAGATATCCACCGGTAACTGCCACAATGTTGTGAATAACCAAACCCATAGTGCCAACCGAACCAGTTGCCACTTCTTCAAGCGTTTAAACTGGCTAAAGATTTGACGAATTTGAATCTTCCGACTTGGATCACGAACCACGTCTTGAAAATTAAATTGAATGGCCGTACGGAAGAAGTAGATGACAAAGAACAAAATAATGTAAAGTACTAACACTAGCAGCACGGTTAACGCACCGGTAATTAATGAAGTGATTGTACTCATCCCGTACATCATCATGTAATACTTCATCATCAGTGAGCGTAGCAACATGTAACCTACCACGCCTAGTCCAAGAATAATAGCAACTGAAATAACGAATAGTCCCACAAGCGCACCTACCGCACTCTTGTAGTTTGGTTTTAAGGCCTTCTTAATCTCAGCAAAAAACTGTTTTATTGATAAATTGCTTTCTTTCATTTCTCCACCTATCCGGGGATTGCCCCCTAAATTTAGTAAATCATAATCACCGTATGTTCGATTGTATCATAAACTTCTTTTTAACTGGTAGTTTACGGTCATAATTCAATAATTCATTACTTTTTGGTCATATTTTGTTCATGATGTCTGGCAAGGTACGTAAAAAGGCCCCGCTTTCGCGAGGCCGCAATCCTATTCAAATAGCTGATCAGGGATAAACAAGTCGCCCAACGTTGCGGCCATAATTGCTTTGATCGCGTGCATCCGGTTTTCAGCCTCGTCAAAGACCACCGAGTGGGGGCCATTAAACACATCATCGGTAATTTCGATGGCGGCCATCTGGAATTGTTCCCCGAGTGCCTTGCCGACCTCCGTCAAATGATCATGGTAAGCCGGCAAACAGTGCATGATGATCGTACTATCTTTACCAGTTTGATCCAGCAATGCCTGATTGATCTGGTAGGGTTTCAGCAGGTTAATTCGCTCAGCCGGATCAACATCTTCTCCCATTGAAATCCACACATCCGTGTAAAGGGCGTCCGCCCCTTGCACAGCCTCGGTTGGGTCTTCGGTCAGTAACACATGACTGCCACTCTTTTGAGCCGCCTCCTGCGCCAGCTTCACCACCGAGTCGGCTGGCCAGAGTGCTTTAGGAGCACCAATATGAATGTTAACGCCCAATTTAGCGGCCGTTACCAACAGTGAATTGCCCATATTGTTGCGGCCATCGCCAAGATAGGTCAGCGTCAGCCCATTTAAATGGCCAAAATTTTCCTTCAATGTCAAAAAGTCCGCAATCATTTGTGTGGGATGCCACTCGTTGGTTAACCCATTCCAGACGGGCACGCCACTATATTGTGCCAGTTGTTCTACCGTTTCTTGGGCAAACCCCCGGTATTCAATACCATCAAACATCCGGCCCAGTACCTTGGCGGTGTCGATGGTCGACTCCTTCTTGCCAAACTGAATATCATTTTTACCCAAGAATTCGGGATGGGCACCGAGATCAATGGACGCCACTGTAAATGATGACCGGGTCCGAGTTGACGTTTTTTCAAACAACAGTGCAATATTTTTGCCCTGTAAATAGGGATGCGGGATATTGTGATGCTTGAGGTATTTCAGGTGCGCGGCAAAGTCGATCAAATAGGTTAACTCACTGGATGAAAAGTCAATTTCCTTTAAAAAGGATTTATTTTGAAAATGATTCATGGTTTACTCCTCCCCGATGGTGGTCAGTACGGTCTTAATTTGTGCCAATCCAGCCAGTAAATCGGCCGAACTCATAACTAATGGTGGTAGTAGTCGCAGTGTATTGTGCTTGGCAGACAACGTCAGTATTCCCGCCTGTTGCAGCTGATCAATCACTTGGTTCACATCGACCGTGGTCTCTAATTGAATGCCGATCATCAGTCCCTTACCAGAAATTCCCGCCACCGCAGCTAACGGGGCAATTTCAGTTTGCAACGCTTGCCAGACCGGAACACTTTTTGCCTGGACTTCGTGTAAAAAGGTTGGTGTTAATTGCGCCAAGACTCCCTTGGCGGAAGCCAATGCGAGTTTGTTCCCGCCAAAGGTGGTGCCGTGGGTACCCGGTCCAAATGCCGGGGCCAATGCTTGCTTACCGATCATCGCTCCGAGCGGCAGCCCATTACCAATTCCCTTGGCTACCGTCACAATATCTGGATCCAAATCAAAGTTTTGATAGGCAAACTTCTGACCGGTTCGGCCCATGCCAGTTTGGACCTCATCAATAATCAGTAACGCCCCCGCAGCATGACAGGCGGTCTGAACATCATGAAGCCATTGTGGCTCACCATTGACCACCCCACCTTCACCCTGGATGACTTCAAGAATGACAGCGGCGGTTTGCTGATCAATGGCCGTAATGGCTGCTGGATCGTTGTAGTCGGCAAACTTAATGGCCGGTACCAGTGGTGCAAATCCAGCCTGAATATCGGGGTTACCGGTCAGCGACATCGCCCCGTATGTCCGCCCATGAAAGCTATTATTGAAACTTAAAACAGTCGGTTTGCCGGTGGCCTTACGGGCTAATTTTAGTGCCGCCTCGTTAGCTTCGGTACCTGAATTACAGAAAAACGCGAGCATCCCCGGTTCACATAGTGCTCCCGCAACCTCATCCACCAACGCGCTCTCGTACAAGTTTGAAGTATGCCAAATTTGACCAAGCTGTTCGGTGACGTTTTGTACGATCGTTTCATTACTATAGCCAAAATTGCAGACCCCGATTCCGCTCGTGAAATCTAAATATGTATGTCCCTGACGATCCGTCAGGTGCCAATCATGGCCTGCGACAATATCGATTGGATACTGCTGATAAGTTGGAAAAATATTTTGCATGCTAAATTACCTCCATGAATTAACCTGCGACCCGCTTGGTTGACCGATGTAAAATCGTGCCCGAACTGGTCAGATCATTTGTGATCAACACTTGATGGACCCCATCATGTAACGCATTAAAAGCGGCCTTAATTTTAGGCATCATACCTGCTTTAATTTGTTTTTGCTCAAATAGTTGATCTGCGCCCTCCTGATCCAGTAGTGGCACGACCTTGCCCGCATTGAGGACCCCCGGAACATCTGTGAGTAGTACCAGCTTATTTGCCCCCAGCTTAGCCGCAATTGCGGCGGCCGCCGTATCCGCGTTGACGTTTAGTAAATGCCCATCAATAGTCTGGGCCAATGGTGCCAATACCCCGATTTCATCATGCAAGACTTCTTGCAACCAGGTTTCATTGACGCTGGTAATCTGGCCAACTTCGCCATATTCCTTTTGATCTAGGTATTCTCCACCCAGCAATTGATTATCACTGGTGTTCAATCCGACAACGTGCAGATGATGCTGACTAAACTGCTGGCAAATTGCGGGTTGCACAACGCCGAGGAGTACCGCTTGAGTCACGGCGAGCGTCTTGGCATCTGTCACCCGAATACCATGATGCTTGTGGACCGTTAGCCCCATCTGATCCGACCAACGACTAATTTGTGGTCCGCCACCATGAATCACCAGAATGTGTTTGCCTTCGGCTTGCCAGCGCGTTAACTGCTGATAAAACTGTTGCGGCAACTGATCACTGGCATGACCACCGACCTTAATTACAATTGTTTCTGCCATCGTCATCCACACTCCCTCTTAACTATGGTAGGCGGCATTGATCTTGACGTATTGGTACGTCAAATCACACCCCCAGGCCTGTCCTGTACCCTCACCGCTATTCAAATCAACTTTGATTTTGACGACTGATTCTCCCAAACTAGCCTTCATTTCGGCTGCATCAAATAAAGCCGCCTGACTGTTCTTAACAATGAGCAGACCGTTAAACCAAATTGACACATGATCAACATCGACGTGTGCGTCGGTCTGCCCGATCGCGCCCATCAGTCGGCCCCAGTTCGGATCCTCACCAAAAATGGCCGCTTTCACGAGGTTAGATCCGACAATTGCCTTCGCGACCATCTGGGCCTCATCATGGTTAAGTGCACCAATGACATCTGTTTCAACAAGTTTCGACGCCCCCTCGCCATCCTGCGCGATTGACTGTGCCAAGAAGCTCAATACCTGATGAAAAGCAGCGACAAACGTGTCATAGTCCTCTTGATCTGGCGTTAGAGTCTGGTTGTTCGCCATCCCGTTTGCCAGGACCACGACCATATCGTTTGTGGATGTATCACCGTCCACCGTGATCTGGTTAAAGGTTTCGTCCACTTCTTGACTCAACAGCTTCTGCAACTGATCCCCGGTGATCTGAGCATCGGTGGTTACAAAACCAAGCATCGTCGCCATATTAGGATGAATCATCCCCGATCCCTTTGCAAAACCGCTCATTGTCACAGTCTGCCCATCCAGTTCAAATTGGATACTAATCGTCTTGGGATGCAGATCGGTGGTTAAAATGGCCGTCGTTACCGCATCGTTTTTAGTCAATTGTAAGTGATCTAATCCAGCTTCGATAACGCCCATCGGAAGTTGCTCACCGATAATTCCGGTTGAGGCGACCCCCACAAGTTCTGGTGCAATTCCGAGTTTTTGTGCCGTCCAAGCCTGCATCAATGCGGCATTTTGAGCACCTTGGACACCCGTGCAAGAATTCGCATTCGCACTGTTCATGATCATGGCCTGTAAGTGATGGGTTGCCTCAATCGTTTGTTTGGTCAGCTTAGTGGGAGCGGCCTGAAACTGGTTGGTCGTATAAACGCCCGCCGCTGCAGCCGGAACCTCTGAATAAAGCCAGCCCATATCCTTTTTGCCTTCTCTAAGTCCCGCATTAAGTCCGTCGCTATAAAAGCCCTGTGGCCAAGTATAGGTTGCTAATGTCGTTATGTTTTTAGTCGTTGTCACTGTCATTTTCAAGTCCCCTTCTTTATGGTAATAAGACATCCGTTGGTAAACCGTCCGCTTCATCAAACCCATTCATTTGATTAAAGTTTTGAATTGCTTGCCCACCGGCACCCTTGACGAGATTATCAATGACGCTCGCCACCATAATGGTATGCGTTGCCTCGTTATATATAACCCCTAAGTCACAGTAGTTAGTTCCCACAACCTGCTTAATTGTCGGCATTTGCTGCCCAGTATAGCGGACAAATGGCTGGTTAGCGTACGTCGTTTGAAACACGTGATCAACCATCGTCGCCGTCGTCGTGGGGGTCGCCTTAACGTAAATCGTGGCTAAAATTCCCCGGGTGATTGGCAATAGCGTGGTACTAAATTGGATGGCACTCACCGTCGAATCCCACTGCTGGAGTTGCTGCACGATTTCAGGAATGTGCTTATGTTCGTTCACCTTATAAAGTTGCAGGTTATCATTTACCTGTGTGAAGTGGGCCATTGCCGATGGCGTCTTACCAGCACCAGACGTTCCCGACTTAGCATCGACAATAATCGAATCGACATCGACCAAATGGTCTTGGATCAATGGAGCCAATCCCAGCAACGTTGCGGTCGCATAGCAACCAGGATTAGCAATGTAGGATTGGTGTCGCGCATCATTTAATTCAGCTAATCCGTAATGGGCCATCTGTAAATCCGCCAACTTTGCAGCTGGCTTGTGATACCACTTTTCATAGGTTGCCGGCTGCTTTAAGCGGTAGTCTCCCGATAGATCAATGACCGGAAAATGGTGTGCAATGAACGGCGCCGCTAATTGTGAAGTGACCCCGGCCGAAGTGGCAAAAAAGACCGCATCGTTATGGGCCATAATTTTGCTACTATCATATGGAAGAACTTGGTGCGTGTGATCGCCAACGAATAAGGGGACCACCTGTGATAAGGGGGTCGGTACCGTTTGTTGATGACCGTATAATTCAATTTGAGTGACCTGTGAATGGTGCTGTAGCATTTGATAGAGCACCATACCACCGTAGCCAGAAATCCCGACTAGTGCAATTTTCATCTTCATCATCTCTCTATATGCATTTCGTGAATCTTTATTAATTGGTATCAGATTACAATGAATGTTTAGAAAAAGCAAGTTGTTTTTTATTTTTATTCATTAATATTCGATATATACTATATTTTATTCATTTATCGCTAACTTTTTCCATATTTTATGAAGTTTAGTATTGACTATTCATTCAATAAACAGTTAATATAGTGACAAATAATTTGAATAAACATACGGAGGGATACCGAATAATGAAAAAATACCTCACATTATCAGATGGCACCACTTTTGAAGGACTTGCTTTTGGCGATCACAACGCCCTCGCAGCTGGCGAAGTCGTATTTAACACTGGCATGACCGGTTATCAAGAAGCAATCACAGACCCTTCTTATACCAATCAACTTCTGACATTTACTTACCCCCTCATTGGGACCTATGGGATCTTCAAAAACCAAAATCAAAGTTCTCAGTCTACCTGTCAGGCTGTTTTAGTGCGGCACCTCGAAAATGAAATCGGAGACGCCAACCTATCATTAGATGCTTGGTTAAAAGATCTGCACATCCCCGGAATGAGCAATCTGGATACACGGGCGCTCACCAAGCATATTCGCCAGCATGGGACCCTTAAGGCGATCATCGCCAATGAACCACTGACCGTGGCCGATTTCAACACCCTTTATCCCACGCTCAGCACTGAACTCAGTAAAAAGCCCCAGCTTCAGCATCAAACTTACCTCGCACTGCATGCGGACTACCATGTTGTTGTCATCGACTTTGGCATCAAGCAGGGCATCATTAGTGAACTGCTGGCGGCCAATTGCGACGTGACCGTGCTCCCTTACACAACGAGTCTGGCTGAAATTAAGCAGGCCCATCCCGACGGCATTCTGATTTCAAACGGTCCTGACGATCCCAGCGTCTACACCGACTACTTACCCCTTATCCAGCAATTGGAAGCCTGCTATCCAGTGGCCGGCATTTGCCTTGGTCACCAGCTTCTCGCCCTTGCCAACGGGGCCAAGACTTACCAACTACCGTTTGGTCACCGGGGTCTCAACCATCCCGTTAAACTGTTAACGAGTAACCACACCATTATGACCAGCCAAAATCACGGCTACGCTGTCGATCCCGCATCACTGAAGGATACCGATCTCGTCGTGACCGCAGTTGAGGGTGACGATCACACCATCGAAGGGTTGGCCATGCAACACATGCCCGTCATCAGCGTCCAGTTTCATCCGGAAGCTAATCCCGGCCCCCTTGATGCCACTAATTTCTTCCACCAATTCAAACAATTAATGCACAAAGAGGTGAAATTGCATGCCTAAAGACCACTCCATTCATAAAATTGCCGTCATTGGTTCCGGCCCCATTGTCATCGGGCAAGCCGCTGAATTTGATTACGCTGGTAGTCAGGCCTGCATTAGTCTGCGTGAAGAAGGTTACGAGGTCGTCTTGATCAACTCCAATCCGGCGACCATTATGACTGACGATGAAATTGCCGATCAGGTTTACTTGGAACCCCTGACCCTGGAATCCGTCAGTGCGATTTTAGCCAAGGAACGCCCCGACGCCCTGCTCCCAACATTGGGCGGTCAAACCGGGTTAAACCTTGCCGTGGAACTCAACGATGCCGGTGTTTTAGATCAGTACCACATCCAGCTACTGGGGACCGGCCTTGCGACCATCGAACAGGCTGAAGATCGCGAAAAGTTTAAGCAACTCATGCAAGACATTCACCAACCCATTCCAGCCAGTCTCACGGTGCACTCACTCGCAAGCGCCCTCCAATTTGCTGATCAAATCGGCTATCCAGTCATCGTGCGGCCAGCCTACACCCTCGGTGGAACGGGCGGTGGAATTGCAGCTACCCCCGCGGAACTGACTAAAATTGCCACCCGCGGGCTCGCAATGTCTCCCGTGACCGAATGTCTGATCGAAAAAAGTATCGCTGGCTTCAAGGAAATCGAGTTTGAAGTCATGCGGGATGCAAACGGCGACAAGATTAGCGTCTGCTGCATGGAAAACTTCGACCCCGTCGGCATCCACACGGGGGATTCAATCGTGGTCGCCCCCAGCCAATCGCTCAACGATCAGCAGTTTCAGCGTCTCCGTTACGCTTCACTCGCCATTGTTGACGCGCTTCAAATCAAGGGGGGCTGTAACGTTCAACTCGCACAAGATCCGCATAGCGACCAATACTACGTTATCGAAGTCAACCCCCGGGTGAGTCGTTCTTCAGCCCTCGCCTCAAAAGCCACCGGCTACCCGATCGCCAAAATTACGGCCAAAATCGCAATTGGGCTCACCCTCAGTGAGATCACAAACCCCGTGACCGAAAGTACCTACGCCGCCTTTGAACCTGCGCTAGACTACGTGGTCGCCAAAATTCCACGGTTACCATTCGATAAATTCACCGGTGCCAACCGAGAATTAGGCACTCAAATGAAGGCTACCGGTGAAGTCATGGGCATTGGGCTCACCCTGGAAGAAGCCCTCCTCAAGGCCGTTAGTTCCTTAGAAATCGAACCGCAAGTCCAAGCAACGCTTCTTCCGCTCAACGTGCCAACCGATACAGAGCTCACAACGGCATTGCAACACCCGACCGACCAGCGTCTTTTCGAACTATTTGCCGCCCTTGATCGTGGTTGGACTATCGACAAGATCGCAGCACTGACCCAAATCACCCCCATTTTTCTCCACAAACTGAATCATATCTGGCAACTCAAGCAGCAACTCGGTCAGGGACTAACACCCGACCGTTTGGCCACCGCGAAACAGTTCGGTTTTAGTAACGACAACATCGCTGCAGCTACAGGACAACCAATCGCCGCGATTGAAGCGCAATTAACCGAGGCTCAGTTGACGCCGGTTTATAAAATGGTAGATACCTGTGCTGGTGAATTTGCGAGCGAAACCCCTTATTTTTACAGTAGTTTCTTTCCGGGCGAAAATGAAAGCCAACCGTTGGGTAACAGCATCATCGTGCTGGGATCCGGTCCAATTCGAATCGGGCAAGGCGTGGAATTTGACTACACCACCGTGCACTGCGTCCAGGCGATTCAAGCGGCGGGGTACCACGCCATCATCATTAACAATAATCCGGAAACCGTCTCAACTGACTTTTCAATTTCAGACAAACTGTACTTCGAACCGCTCACCATCGAGAGTGTCATGCACATCGTTGACCTCGAACACCCGCTGGGCGTGATCGTCCAATTTGGGGGGCAAACGGCAATCAACCTAACGCAGGCCCTCGTCGATCACGGTGTCCACATCATGGGCACCTCGTTAGCCGGCATCACCCAAACGGAAGATCGGCACCAATTTGAAGAACTTCTGAAAACCCAACAGATTGCCCAGCCCGCTGGTGCCACCGCCATGAATCTTGCGCAAGCCCAGCAGATCGCGCCTCAGATCGGCTATCCAGTTATGGTGCGCCCGAGCTTTGTCCTTGGCGGACGCGCCATGGCTGTTGTCCATGACGAAACCGAGCTCGCAACCTACGTTGCCAAAGCCATGCAGGCCGCACCGCATCAACCCATTTTAATCGACCACTATGTCGCCGGTATCGAGTGTGAAGCAGATATTCTCAGCGACGGGCATAACGTTTTCATCCCCGGAATCATGGAGCATTTAGAAGGTTCTGGGATTCACTCCGGTGATTCAATTGCCGTGTACCCGCCCCAGCGACTCACCCAGGCTCAAAAAGACGCCATCATTGCGACTGCGATTAAAATTGGTCAACAGGTGCACTGTGTGGGCATGATGAACATTCAATTTATCGTTAGTGACCAGGTATACGTCATTGAAGTCAATCCGCGGGCTAGCCGGACAGTCCCGTTCATGAGTAAAGTGACCGGCCAACACCTCGCCAAGATTGCCACTAAGTTAATTTTGGGTCAGTCATTGACCGACCTTCACATTCAGCCTGGTTATGCGCCAGAACCCGATCACGTGGCCGTCAAGGCGCCCGTCTTCTCCTTCACCAAGCTGGCGGGAATGGCTTGTTCGCTATCCCCCGAAATGAAATCGACGGGTGAAACGATCGGGATTGCGCCCACCTACCAAGAGGCGCTGGCTAAATCGTTGGATGACAGTTACCACCTTAAGCCCGTCCAAGACGGTCAAGTTGCGATTCTCGATGAAACTGCTGGGCAGGATCACTCATTACGCACCATGCTTGATCAAACCGGTGTTGAGACGTTAGTCGCTCCCAGCACTGAACAGCTCGCACAATTAACGCCCTCAAATGTCTGGCTAGTCGTCAATAACGCCCCCGAGCAAACCACGGCCACGCCACTGAACTACTTCGCCCTCAGTAGCGAAATTCCGTTCTTCAGTGCGACTGAAACGCTCAAAGGGATTCTAGCTGCCCTAAACGTTCCCATCGCCTAGCAAAAAAGCTTGGAAAACACATCGTTTTCCAAGCTTTTCTTATTTTATTATGTTCTTGATTGACTCACTAATCGGTAACTAGACCTGACTAAAGACCTTCTTTTCCAGTCGATAGGTTGTATCACACATTTCGGCCACCGCAGATTCATGGGTCACAATGATGACACACTTGCCCTGTTCATGCGCAATTTTTTGAAAGAGTCCCACGACCTCAACCGTGTTATTCTCATCTAGGTTACCGGTGGGTTCATCGGCAACAACCAGTTGGGCATCGCATGCCATGGTTCGTGCGATCGCGACCCGTTGCTGTTGCCCCCCAGAGAGGTGTTGCACATTTTTACGCATCAGATCTTCGGTAATTCCGAGCTTCTTGAGCATCGTCGCCGCAAACTCCTTATCGCCGGCATGTTGGGAACCCGTAATCGCCATTGCTGTCAGTAGGTTATCTAATGGCGACATGTACGTAAATAGGTTATAGGACTGAAACACCACTGAAACGTCTCTTTTACGATAGTTTGTCATGCCAATTTTTTTAATATCCTGACCTTCGTACAGAATTTGTCCCGCCTTAGGTTGATCGAGGCCCGCTAATAGGGACAGAAACGTCGTCTTACCAGAGCCGCTTTGCCCAACAATTGCGTAGGATTGGCCGGCTTCAAACGTCAGATTGACATCTTTGAATAAATAATCGTCTTTATGGGTGTACCAGTACCCAATATTTTTGGCTTCTAACATGTTAGGCCCTCCTTTTATGACTCGATGAGTACTTTCTTCGGTTGCAGGCGTAAAATACCACCTGAAGCCAGCATCGTTGACAAGAAGATAATGGCTAATCCAAAGCCACCTAATTCCACCATTGTCAGTGCGGTGACGTTAATGTCCAGGTCAGTGTCCGCGCTGGCACTCGTCGTACCAGTTTGACCGCCCATACTGCTATGAACGGCCATGCCACCGCCTTGACCGCCGCCACTCGGTGCACCACCACTTGGACGACTACCGCCACCCATATTACCGCCGTTGGAATCACCGGGAGCCGAAATGGTTGCTGATGATGACTGGGTCTGTTGTGACATTAATTCACTGCCCAGCTTATCGCCGACAAACTTACCACCAATGCCAGCTAAGCACAGCGATACCACAAGGACCATCACCAGTTCCGCAAAGAACTGACCGACAATCTTCCATCGTGCTTCACCCATTGATAGTAAAATACCAATTTCGTGACGCCGTTCGCGAATCATTAAGATAACGATCAATGCCAGAATAATGGTTCCAGCAATCGCCACGAGCCATACAATCTTATCGGCAAAGGATTTGATGTTGTTCATTGACGATTTCACCGCTTGGTAACTGCTATCGTTAGTTGCGAGTGAGTACTTGCTGGTATTGATCAATTTCTTGCCCGCTGCCTTAACACTGTTAACCTTCGACGGGTTAGAAATAGTAAATGTGACCGAATCGGCAGTGCCCGCGTACTTGCTGCCCTTAACCGTATTCGCTAACGTGTATGACGAATAGATTGTGTTGGCGGGATCACTGGCACCAGGACCCATTTGGGTTGAAGAACTCGATGTTGATTTATAAATTCCGACGATCTTCAACTTGTAAGTCTTACCGCTCTTCTTCACGGTGATGGTATCTCCAACGCTCAAGCTATCTTCCTTAGCTAATTCAGATTCCACCACAACGTTGTTCGTGTTCTTATCAGAACTGGTTAGACCACGGCCCTTTGTAATCTTGTTCGTGCCATCCGTAAAGCTGGTCGATTGGCTGGTGTTAGTCACCCCAGAAAGGGAGATATCACCCGAACTACTACTTGAAGCGCCCCCTGGCATTGTGCTTGTCGAGCTGGACGTCGAAATCGCGTCAAAACTCTTGGCGTTAACCGAGGCTGAAACCGTCGCATTATAACTCGCCACGTTGGCCAATTTAGCAATCTTCTTGGCATCACTCAGCTTAACCGACGACATCTTCAACTTAGGTTTAGATGATGATGAGCTTGACGCCCGCATCTTCTTGAACGCCGACGACCGATTGGCCGACAAGGTAAGTGTCGCGCCGACACTCTTTTTGGCATTGGCAGTCGCCTGATCAGCCGCCGTATGGATTAGCATCCCTGCTAAAACAAACAACATTATGGCGGTCGTGACTAACACAAGTAGTACCGACCGTCCCTTCTTAGCTGATAGGCTGAGCCAGGCCCGTTTTAAAAAATTCATAATGGCCCTCCTTAAAAAAATAGTATTAATAATTGATGTTTATTACTTTAGCTAATAATCGTGACTAAATTATGAATTTCACTTGACCTATTATGTATCATTTCTAGGAGTTTAATATTATGGATTCAATCAATGATATACCGGCATTGAAAATTATCTGCTCATCATTTCGCCGTCTCTTGCGGCTAATACGGCATTTTTTCAAAAAACACCGTCGGCTTCACCATATCAATCGTCAACAGTTCAAAATTAATTTCTCCAATTTAACCAAATAACCTGTAATTTCTAACAAATTCAAGCTATATTATTAGTAGTAATATGTTTCGCTAAATTTTGAAAAGTAGGGAGTCGTTAACGTGTCAATTTCAAAAGATGTACTGAAAGTTCAGCCTTCCGCCACTCTGGCAATGTCTGCCAAAACTAAAGCCTTGATCGCCAAGGGTGTCGACGTCATCAACCTGTCAATCGGGGAACCGGATTTCACCACCCCAGAACCAATCAAACGGGCGGCAATTGATGCGATTGAATCTGGTAAAGCCAGTTTCTACACTCCTGCCGGTGGTCTACCAGAATTAAAGCAGGCCATCTGCGACCGCATTCAACTCGAAGACGGTGTCACTTACACTCCAGACCAAGTGATTGTGACAGATGGGGCCAAGTTTTCACTATTTCTAATCTTCCAAGTGATTCTCAATGCTGGTGAAGATGTCTTGCTTCCCGAACCATTCTGGGTCAGCTACGCCGAACAAGTTCATCTGGCCGGTGGCAACGCCATTGCCGTACCAACGACTGGCAAGGATCACAAAGTTACGGTTGCTGATTTGGAAGCTGCAATCACCCCCACTACCCAAGCGTTGGTCATTAATTCACCACAAAATCCATCTGGCTTAATTTACGAAGCCGCTGAATTAAAAGCCATCGGTGATTGGGCGGTGGCCCACGATATTACCATCATTGCTGACGATATTTATAGTAATTTGATCTTCAACGGTCACGAGTTTACTTCAATCGTCACCCTTGGCGAAGCAATCAAGCAACACACGCTCCTAGTTTCAGGCGTTTCAAAAACCTACTCAATGACCGGCTGGCGGATTGGTTACGTTCTCGGCGATGCCAAGACCATCAAGATCATGAATACCGTTGCGAGTCACGCAACTGGTAATCCGGCCGCTGTCAGCCAATACGCCGCGATTGCCGCCTTAACCGGCGATCAAAAAGAAGCGCAAGCAATGCGTGCCGCATTCGAAGACCGACTCAACACGATTTATCCCAAAATTGCGGCGCTTCCCGGTTTTGATCTCCCCACGAAACCACAGGGGGCCTTCTACCTTTTCCCCAATGTGAAAAAGGCCGTTCAACTTTGTGGATTCGCCTCGACAGAGGACTTTGTGGAAGCCCTCTTGACGCAGGCCCACGTTGCAGTGGTCAGCGGCAAGGCCTTCAGCCAGCCCGATCATATCCGGCTCAGCTACGCAAACAGCAAAGAAAATCTATTAAAGGCCTACGAACGGATTAACCAATTTATGCAAGATCATATGCAATAGTGCGCACCCAAAAAACCAGGACTGATTTTTCTCAGTCCTGGTTTTTATAATCATTAGCGTAAAACGTCAAAATCCGTTGAAAGGTCATAATGTCGTCGTACGTAAACTTCATCGATAATCGTTCATTTTCTTTCAGCATATACTGAGACACAACATTTTCCAATTTAATGGCATCGGGCAGCAACTGAACCTGCTTTTGACGGGCGTCATCTTTGAGCACCTGCCGAACAATTAACTGCTTTTTTTCCATTCGTTGTAACATTGTCGTCGCAGTCGAACGTTGAATATTGAATTCATGTTCAATATCTCGTTGCGTTACGACTCGACCCTCATGACGGCCGATAAAATCAATGATCGCCATCTGCATACTGGTTAAACCATACTGCTGGGCAAACTGATCAAAATTCCGGTTCAACTGATTTGCCGCTTTTTTTAACAACCGCCCATTGTCTTGGGTCATGTCGCCATCTCCAATCGTTAGTTAACTAGCGGTAGCCACTATAGCATAGTTTGCTGCGCACCCGCAAGTAACTTATCGATTGGATTTTGCTAATCTAGCGGTCCCTTGCCTAAAAAGGCGGAAACCATCCAAATGTTCTTATCAATCTCACTCTTAAATCCATTTAGCATATCTTGGGTCGGAAAATCACGTTCTTCATCAGCCGCATCCATTCCCAACTGATACTGACCAGCCAGATACTTAAACTGATCATCTAGGCGATGCATATAGTCCGGTAACTCGTATTGCTGCCAAGTCACCCTTTCGTCTGGTAATCCGGTATGATCGATAAACTCGTGAGTGGTCGCGTATGGTGAGCCACCCAGCGCAATTAACCGTTCCGCCACTTCATCTAACTGATCCGCTAAGGTATCATTAAAATCATCCATCTTGGGGTGTAACTTAAAAAATTCTGGGCCCCGCATATACCAGTGAATTTGCTGAATATTGGTCTGTAACTGACTTAAATCGGCAATCAATTGATTCAGTTGGGCCATTGTTTTGGGATATTTAACTTCGGTCATGTCTGAACTCCTCTCAAATCCTAGCAGCTAATCAACTATAAATCTAGCTTATCTGAAAGAGCTTCCTTTCGCAAATTATTTGCATACAAAAAGTAGTGCCCAGCGCAATTGGACACTACTTTTTTCAGTCAAATATCAATTAAACGTACTTAATCCCACCGTCAACCATGATGGCTTGACCGGTGATATAGTCAGCTTTGTCACTAGCCAAAAATGATACTAAGTTGGCAACATCGGCTGGTTGCTCGCCACGACCAAGGGCAATGCCGGAAAGGTATTGCTTGATTGATTCGCCAGCTGGTACCCCGTGCAATTCACCCATTTCGGCATCAATTTGGTCCCACATTGGTGTCAATACGATTCCTGGGCAGTAGGCGTTAACCGTGATCTTATCTTGAGCCAATTCTTTGGCTGCAGCCTGCGTAATGCCACGAATGGCAAACTTAGTGGCTGAGTAAGCTCCTAATAATTCGAATCCTTCATGTCCCGCAATTGAAGAGGCATTGATGATCTTCCCTGGAGTTCCCTGCTTCTTGAACTGTGTGGCAGCGGCCTGAATGCCGAATACCGTTCCCTTAACGTTGATGTTTAATAGACGATCTAGGTCTTCTTCTTCGGTATTAATTACTTGTGCAACGTGGGCAATCCCCGCGTTGTTTACAAATACGTCCAAGTGGCCTAGTTGTGCAACAGTTTGTGCAACACTGTCGAAAACTTCTTGCTTACTTTGAACATCTGCCTTGATGGCAATGGCCTTGCCACCGGCTTCGTTAATATCATTTGCGACACGTTGAACTTTATCCAAATGACGTCCAGCTAAGGCAACTTGAAAGCCATCATTAGCTAGTTGTTTCGCGATTCCTTCACCGATTCCTTGACCGGCACCAGTAATTAATGCAACCTTTTCTGTCATTAAAACTACCCCTTCTTGTGAATTAGTATTCAGATTTGTTAAAGTTATTATGACACTTAGTTGCACATAAATAAAGTACAATATGCAAAAAATTTCATTTCTTTTTTTGATTTGCTTCTGCGTCACCGACCCTTATAATAGAAACTAACAATTCTACTTTTAACGGGAGGGCCAACATGAAAATTACGATAATTCAACACGTCGCGTTTGAAACCCCGGGACTAATCAATGAATGGATCCGCGCCCACGGGTATCACTCCGACCTCATTCAAACTTTCAACGGTGATTCACTACCAAGTGCCGATGATATTGAATTTCTAGTTGTCCTCGGTGGCCCCATGAGTGTCCACGACGACTACGCCTGGCTCAAGGAAGAACGACGACTAATCCAAACCGTGGTCACCCGTAATCTACCGATGTTAGGAATTTGCCTCGGCGCTCAACAACTGGCCATGACATTTGGCGCTCAGGTTACTCCCAGTCCGATCGAAGTTGGTTGGGGCCCCGTCGCAAGTTCCCAGACGACCCGCCAACTTCTTAAAAAATTTCCCCGTCAGTTCACCGCTCTTCATTGGCATGGTGAGGGCTTTGAAATGCCACTCCAGTCGATACCACTCTTTTCGTCACCAACGTGGGCCAACCAAGGATTCCAATTTTTGAACGCAATTGGCCTTCAATTCCATCTGGAAACGACACCAACGACACTACTTTCATTAGTTGGTGAAGACCGTGAATTCATCAAGCAATCGATCTTTGATACCAGTGTGGATCAGATCATCAACCATCCATTAGACCCTCACAATCAAGATTTATTGTTCCAAATTCTCGATTATTTGACTGTCGCTGCTAATTAGCAGTTATGTATTAAAAGGCCACCATCTCTTTCGATGGCGGCCTTTTAGATTGGTGCAATTAAACTTTTTCAACTACTTTTTTAGAATATGTTTGTTGCTCGTCAGCTGTTTTGCGATCTTGGGGTGCCGGACGCATCTGTTGTAACTTACGATAGCTTCTCAGACTACCGAAAATAAATACCAAAATTCCAAACCAGATGAACGCAAACACGACTGCCTTATGCCAGCTGAAGGCTTCATGTAATACAAATACCGCCATCAATAATTGAATGGTGGGGTTCAAATATTGAATGAATCCCAGAGTAATAAAATCCGTATTTTTAGTGGCTACCGCAAACAAAAGCAGCGGAATTACCGTGATCACACCGCTTGAAATCAACAGCAGTGTAATATGCGGTCCGTTTTGAGTCATTACATGCGGTGATAGTAACAGATAGACGACCGCAATCGGGGCCACAAACAAGGTCTCCAAGGTTAACGAAATCGTGGCCGGTAACTGAACCTGCTTTTTGATCAGACCGTAAAAGCAAAACGAACCTGCCATCAATAGCGTATTCAACGGCAACGATCCCGTTTGAACCGTCAAAATCACCACGCCAATAATAACAAAGAAAATCGCAATCAGTTTCGTTCGCGACAACTGTTCGTGTAAAAAGAGGATGGCGACGGCGACGTTCATCAGCGGCATAATGTAATATCCTAAACTCGCTTCCGTTGCTTGGTGATGCCCCACCATGTAAATGTAGATCAGCCAGTTCACCGAAATTAGCAGGGAACTGAGTACAATCCACCCAATTTTTCGATTTTTAGTCAACGTCAAAATCGTTTGCCAAACCACACGCCAGCTACGTTGCATAGTCAGAACAATCCCAATCGTCACAAGTGACCACACAATTCGATACGCCAACGTATCCATGGCCGGTACCGCGTGTAACAGTTCCCAGAAAACCCCCAGCATCCCCCACAAAATATAGGCTGCCAGTCCCGTGCTCACACCTAATCGTTTATTCTCCATACACATCTCTCCTACCTGTAAGTATTCCTAATAGCGTACTCCAGCTTGAAATAACTTTCAATGGTAGAACGTCCCATCACAGCATCAAAATTGGGTGACCAACTGGCCACCCATCGAATCGGCTATTTATTTCGTCGAACCAGCTTACCTAACCCTCCAAGCGGGGCCATCTCTGACTCGACTAAGCCTCTATTTCAAATTTAATACCGTTAACTTTTCACGCGACATCGACAAAATACTGTTGTGCACCCCTTGGGTTCCCATCCCCGAGGCCTTGACGCCTAAGAATGGAAAATTATCTGGTCCCCGTGATGGACGCCCGTTGACTTGAACGGTCCCCGCTTCGACACCCCGTGAAATCTCAAGGGCCTCATCGATATCCTGCGTAAAGACGCTGGCCTGTAGACCGAAATCTGACCGGTTCGCTAGATCAATCGCCTGCGCATTGGACGTGACGCGGATAATTGGCAGTACTGGGCCAAAGGGCTCGACCCAGGCAATATCCATCTCCGGCGTTACGTTATCCAATAGTGTTGGTGCCAACAAATTACCGTCTCGTTGATTACCAGTAACCAGTGTGGCCCCCTTGGCCAACGCGTCATCAATCAAGCCTTGGACAAAATCTGCCGCCTTGTCATCGATTAACGGGACCACATCGCTGCCTTCAGCCGGTGACCCAACTTTTAGGGCTTCTACTGCAGGTTTTAGTTTGGCGACCAATTCATCGGCCACCGCCTCGTTGACCAGTACCCGTTTCACCGCCGTACACCGTTGACCAGAATAGGCAAAGGCGCCACCAATAATATTTTTGGCAGTGCGGTCCAAATCAGCGTTCTGGCACACAATTGCCGGATCCTTACCACCGAGTTCCAAAACTAGTGGAATCATGATCGACTTCTGTGAGAGGTGCTTTCCCGTCTGGGTGCTCCCCGTGAAACTAATCATGTTAATGCCGGGATGTTCCGTGAGGTAATCTCCGATAATAGCGCCGTGACCCGTTAACAGACTTAAGACACCGGCTGGAAAGCCTGCGCGATCAAACGCCTGAATCATTTTAATACCACAAATGGAACCTTGGGTGGCCGGTTTGAAGATCACCGTATTACCCGCCATCAACGCGGGTGCAATTTTTGCCGCCGAGAGATTAATCGGGTAATTAAATGGCGAAATCGCTAACACCGTCCCTAGTGGGACCCGGGTAATAATCCCGAGCTTATCTTTTGACCCACCGGGGAAACCGTCGCCTCGCACACTCTGACCATGCATGTGTAAAGCTTCTTGGACGGTGTAATGAATTAAATCTACCGTTCGCAAAACCTCTTTTTTAGCATCTTCGAAATTCTTACCGACTTCATCCATTACGGCCATGGCAAGTGCGTTAACATCGGCTTCGATTTCATCTGCCCACCGATCTAAGTACTGCCCGCGCTCATTCATTGATAAGTTGGCCCATGATCCCTGGACACGGTGCGCCGCCGCAATTGCCTGATCAACTTCGTTTTGCGTCACGGACTGTACCGAACCGATCACCTCATGCCGCCATGGCGATCGAATTTCAATCGTTTCTTGAGATTCACTCTCCTGCCACTGCCCTGCAAAATACGCCTGATAACTTGTTAAAACATCCACGTCAAATCCCCCTCGCTCGTTTGCTTATGTATTATAAGTTTATTTGATAGTCAATAAACGTTATTTAGTATTCTAATTGGCTAATATTCAAAAGTAAAGCTCAATTCTTGTATATTAGTTTCGTATATTATACTTTTATCTCATTTTTGCACAGTTCATTTGCATTTGATGGCATTCATGCAAACGGTCGTTAAAAAGAAAGCGTTTCACTTGTGATTAAACCAGCAATCACTGTGAAACGCTTATTTTGTATTTTTTTCAAACGTGCAAAAAATTAATTTTTAACTTTTTTTGAGGATGGGTCGAGACGGTGTTCCAAAAAGCCTAATACACCGTCGGCAATAATTGCCATTAAGGCTGTCGGCAAGGCGCCGGCGAGGATAATCGCCCCACCATCCGTCGCATTGGTTCCCCGAATGATAATATCACCCAGACCGCCAGCACCCACGAACGAGCCAATCGCCGTAATTCCAATTGCCAGGACCAAGGCGTTTCGTAAGCCAGCCATGATCACCGACATCGATAAGGGCAGCTCGACGTAGTAAAGTCGCTGCCAAGAGGTCATCCCAATGCCCTTCCCCGCATCGATCACGTCCTTATTGACGTTTTGCATACCCGTGTAGGTATTCTTCAGAATTGGAAGTAGCGAATAAAGAAAGACCGTCACAATCACCGTATTGACCCCCAACCCGAGGCCGAGCATCAAAATCGATAGCATCGCCAACGATGGAATTGTTTGAATAACGTTCGCTAATCCCACCACCGTCGAACTTAGTTTTCGATACCGTGAAATAAATATTCCAAGGGGAATCCCAACAATTGCCGCTAACAAGACCCCGTAGATCGAGATCAAAAAGTGCCGGCCAAACTGTTGCAAGACGTACATGCCATTTTGCATAAAGTACGTGATTAATTGCTGCCATAAATTCATTCCAGCCATTAGTTTGACCCCCCTTCAAAATAGTGATGCGTCTTCAAAAACTTCGCTGCCACAACATCCGGCTCTTCCAAATCATTATCTACTTGGTAATTGAGCTTTTGCATCGTCTTAACTGAAATTTTGCCGGCCAGTTTATTTAGCACCGGTTTTAACTCTGGATGCTTCTTCAAAATCGCCTCGGTCGCCACTGGTGACGCCTCGTACGGTGGGAAGTAGTGTTTGTTATCCTTCAACATCTTCAGGTTATAACTGCTAATTCGACCATCCGTCGAATACCCGAGTACGGCATCCATCTTGCCAGAAGCCAACGCATCGTAAACGAGTCCGATTTGCATCGAGTACAGATGGTTAAACCCAAACCCGTAGATTTGCTTGAAACCGTCATACCCATCACCGCGTCGATCACGCCAAGCCTGGTCGATACCTGCTTTCATTTCCGCAGCGTGTGCTTTCATATCCGATACATTATTTAAGTGGTACTTTTTGGCCGTCTTTTGCGTAACCATCCACGAATAGGTATCCGCAAACCCATAGGACTTCAGATAAATGAGATGATACTTATTCTTAAACGTCTTCACCACCGTCCGATTATCCTTCGTCGGATTATGGCTGGTAGTTTTACCAAGAATATCGGACAAATCCGTGCCGTTATAACGAATTGCCGAAATATCAGCATCCCCATTACGAAGGGCCGCAAAACTAACATTCGCAGAGCCTAAGTTTTGAATAATGGTCACTTTGAGTGGCGTATAATGTTCAATCATTTGTTTATCAATCGCCGCGACAATTTGTTGTTCCGTCGTACTTTGCGCCGCAATTCGCACCGTATTACTCGACGAATTGCTTAGTCCGGGAAATCCACAACCGGCTAACGTCAGCGTGAGTACCCCCACAAGGCTGAGTAAGAATGCCCATTTTTTCTTTTTCATCTGGGACCTCCTTACGCGCGTGCCGTCTTAGGCGTCACAAGCTGTTCAACTTTGCCTAAGAGGTAATCGGTGACCAGTGCCAATATGATGACCGGAATCGACCCACCTAAAATAAGATCACTACGGTACAAGTTCAACCCATTAAAGATAAAGTCCCCCAGTCCACCAGCACCAATATACGATGCCAGTGCGGCCCAAGCGATCACGAACGTGGCCGATAGTCGAATTCCCGACATAATGACGGGCGCCGCCAGTCGCAACTCAACCTGAAAAATTGACTGGATATTATTCATTCCAATCCCCTTTGCCGCATCTAAAACGGCCGGATTAACATTTTTGATTCCGAGATAAGAATTTCGCAAAATTGGGAGGAGGGAATAGATAAACAGGGCCACGATGGCGGGCAAATTACCGATCCCAAAAATTGGAATCATCATGGCTAGTAACGCCATCGAAGGAACTGTTTGAAGCACACTTGCCAGACCAATGACGAAACCGGCAATTTTGTCAAACCGCGTTAAGACAACGGCTAGCGGAACGGCAACGATGATCCCTAACCCCAGCGAAATAAATGAAATATAGATATGTTGCCAGGTTTTCTCCAACAAATCAATTCCATTAGCTTGCAGGAAATTAATCATCTAATGCCCCCTTTGCCGGTGCAATCGTATCCTTCTTTTGCTGGGCGGTAACCGCATTTTTCAGTTCAGGAACGGCATCATCCCCACTATCCTCTTGGCCCCACAACGCGTCATACACCATATCCACGAGGGTGGCCCGGGTCACAATTCCGACGAGCTTTCCCGCTTGATTAATGACCGGAATGTTTCGGTAACCCAACTTCAGGATTCGGTTCACGGAATCACGAATGATCGAGCTTTCATGGACAAAGTAGATCTCACGATTCATGACTTCGCTGACCGGCCGTTTCCGGTGATATCCCAGATCCAGCTGCTCGATATCAAGCACACCGACGAGATGATCTTCGTCATCCGTTACTAGGAGCGTATCAACTCGCTTTTCATGCATGGTTTGAAGCGCCCTATGTAAGGATGCATTTTCAGAAATGCTAATCGGCGCCTTCAGCATAATTTGACCAACGGTCGTCACACTTGGCCGCGCTTGAATCAACCGGTCTTCCCCAATCAAATGCTTCACGAAGTCATTTTTAGGATGCTTTAAAATATTATCTGGGGAATCCATTTGAACGATTTTACCTTCTGACATGATTACGATTTTGGTTGCTAATCGTAATGCCTCGTCCATATCATGCGTCACAAAAATAAACGTCTTCCCTAACCGCTTTTGTAAATCCAACACAAGATCTTGTAGCGATTCCCGTGTGATTGGATCAAGTGCGCCAAACGGTTCATCCATCAAAATAATATCTTGATTAGCCGCAAACGCCCGCACAACTCCGATTCGTTGTTGCTGCCCACCAGATAATTCAGACGGATAACGATCTAAAAATTCAGTTGGTAGTTGTGCCAGTTTAATTAGTTTTTCTGCTCGCTGAGCCCGTTTTTCCTTGGACCATTTGAGTAATTTAGGAACTAATGTGATGTTGTCACGGATGGTCATATGCGGCATCAACCCAACATCTTGAATCACATAACCTAATTTGCGACGGAGTTTCACCGGATCCATTTTGGTGACATCCTCATCGTTGAGTAAAATTTTACCCGACGTCGGATTAATCATCCGGTTAATCATCCGCAGTGTCGTCGTCTTTCCTGATCCGGAAGTACCGATAAAGCAGACAAAGTCACCAGCGTTAATATCCACTGAGACGTCTTCTACGGCTACTTTTCCACCAGGATATTCTTTTCTTAAATGTTGTAATGATATTAGCAATGAGTACCTCCTCTTTTACCACTATTTCTTTCTTATCGTATCGTACTTGTGCACTTCATTTCAAATGATACACGTTTTCCATCATCCATTTTGTCGCAAAAAGAGCATAAAAAAAACGGAAAAACTTCTTTTATCTCAAAGTTTTCCCGTCAATAAATCATCTTACGATCTAATTAAATAATCAAACGCACTCAGCGCTGCACTCGCACCTGCTCCGGTCGCAATCACAATCTGCTTATACGCTGAATCAGTGCAATCCCCAGCTGCAAATACGCCCGCTAAATTAGTGGCATTTTTGGCATCAACAATGATTTCATGATGCTGGTTTTGATCAATCGCCGCTGGTACCCATTCCGTATTCGGTTGGAGACCGATCTGAACGAATACACCATCTAGCGCGATTTCCTTAATGACCTGCGTGGCACGATCTTGGTAGGTCAAGCCCGTTACCCGACCATCACCGGTAATGGTCTGTGTGGCAGCGTTCGTGATTAAGGTCACATTTTTCAATTGGCCTGCTTTAGCTTGGAGCACTTGGTCGGCCCCTAACCGTGGTGCAAATTCGAGAACCGTGACGTGCCGGCAAATCCCAGCCAAATCAATTGCGGCTTCGATACCTGAATTGCCACCACCAATTACGGCAACGTCCTTGCCCTTATACAGCGGCCCGTCACAGTGTGGACAATAGGCAACACCCTTATTCTTAAACTCCGCCTCACCGGGAACCCCGATTGTGCGCCAACGGGCTCCGGTCGCAATAATCGCTGTCTTCGTCTGCAGCCTATCACCTGACGCCAGTGTCACATCGATCTGTTGAGACTGCTTAGCAATGGCCGTGACCTGTTGGCCTTCTAGCACAGCCACCCCGTATTTTTTCACCTGACTGGCGATGGTGGTCATTAACTGTTCACCTTCAACATAGTCGATACCGGCAATATTTTCAATTCCCAGCGTATCAAGGGGCTGACCACCGAAATGATCCGTAACAATTGCTGTACGAATTCCCTTCCGTGCCGCATAGATTGCCGCACTTCCAGCAGCTGGTCCACCCCCAATAATCAATACGTCAAAGAGCTGGTTTATCCAGTCTTGTTCAATCTTTTGGGGACCAGTTTCACCGGCCGCTTTACTGATCAAATCACTCAGCGTCGCCCGACCATTATGCCATTCTTCACCATTCAGAAATACTGTTGGAACCGCTAAAATATTTTTTTCAGTCGCTTCGTCCTGAAACATGCCACCTTCAATCATCTTATGCGAAATATGAGAATTAAGGACGCTCATAATATTCAATGCTTGAACAACATCTGGGCAATTATGACAACTCAAACTGGCAAATGTCTCAAAATGTAAATCAGCCGTGATGGCTTCAATTCGGTGACGATCCTGTTCTGAAATCTTAGGGGCATGGCCTGAAACTTGCAGCAGTGCCAGTACAAATGATGTGAATTCATGTCCCAGCGGAATACCCGCAAATTCAATTCCACTGGCCGGTTGTCCCGTCTGATCCAGTGCAAAACTAGGTTGGCGTTTCAAATGACCCTGCTTGACATTAATTTTCGGTGACATCGCTGCCACTTCATTTACGAACGCCAGCACCTTTTGTGATCGATCATCATCGCCTGCATCAACTCGGATGGTAACTTCGTGTTCCATCAACTTTAAATATGCTGCTAGCTGTTGTTTTACCGTGCTATCGATTGCCATTTTCTCATTGTCCCTTCGTTACCCTAAATCTTACCAACTAAGTCCAAACCAGGTGTCAAGGTGTCTTCGCCTTCCTTCCACTTAGCCGGGCAAACTTCACCAGGATGAGCCGCAACATACTGACCCGCTTTGATTCGATCAAGGTACTCACTTGCATTCCGACCAATTCCGTCGGCGTTGATTTCCATCGCCTGCACGGTTCCCTCAGGATCAAGGATAAAGGTTCCACGCTGTGCTAAGCCTTGGTCTTCATCTAGCACATCAAACAGCCGTGAAATATGCTGAGAAGGATCACCAATCATCGTAAATTCAATCGTGCCCACGGCATCGGAATTATCATGCCAGGCTTTATGAACGAAATGGGTGTCCGTTGAAACAGAATAAACTTCCACACCGAGCGCTTGTAGTTTTGCATACTGTTCTTGTAAATCTTGCAATTCGGTGGGACAAACAAACGAAAAGTCCGCTGGATAGAACATAATAATACTCCAGTGACCTAATAAATCTTGATCCGTCACGTCAATAAATTCACCTTGGCGATAAGCTTGAGCCTTAAATTCTCCAACCTTTTTTCCTACTAGTGACATTCTAAGGACCTCCAAATATTATTTTTAACAGTCCCTATTCTAAACGATAATCATTCTAAGTCAAGACCATGCGATAAGTGAATAAAAAGAAAAGAACCGCCATATTAAGGCAGTCCTTGTTAATATTCATGTTATTTTTTATTTTATACTAATTCTAATTTAGAGCATTGCTTAATCATACTTTTAGTAAAATATTCGAATATTATATTACTTAAAGGCGGCAAATAAGCGATCAATTTCAGCATATTCCTCGTCATTTAACTGAACATCTAGTGCCGCTGCGTTGCTTTGTACTTGAGCGGGCTGCTTAGCTCCCGGAATCACAATACTAATCAGTGGATTTTGCATGTACCACGCTAAAATAGTTTGTGCGACCGTTGCTTGATGCAAGTCCGCAATCGGTTGAACCCGTTTAACGGCCGCTAAAATTTGGTCGTACCGTGGTGCTTGAAAATCCGGATTTTCCGCGCGAATATCGCCATCAGCAAACGAAACTGGCCCATCGTATTTACCCGTCAATAGTCCTGAAGCCAATGGGAAATACGGAACGAAACTAATTTGGTGGTCCTTTAGGTAGGTCATCTTTGCCAGATTATCTTGGTGGAGCAGACTGAACTGGTCTTCCACAATGTCCACATAACCGTCAGCGTTAGCCTCCTTAATCTGATCGAGACTAAAGTTCGAAACCCCGATTGCCCGAATTTTTCCCTGTTCCTTCAGTCGTTGGAGTGCACCGACTGCCTCGGCCTTAGGCGTTTTTTCATCCGGAAAGTGGATGTAATAGATATCAAGATAGTCCGTCTTTAACCGTCGCAAACTATTTTCAACCTGTGTTGTTAGAAACTGGGGGTCATTATTAAACTGATCTCCATCATGGGCCCCCTTAGAGGCAATCGTGATCTCATGGCGATCAAAATCCTGAATCGCCTGACCAATCAGTTCTTCAGAATGACCTAATCCATAGGCATACGCTGTATCAATCAGGTTGATACCACTTCTGAGTGCCGTCTGAACAATTTCAATTCCCGTTTCATCCTTCAAATTTGGAAATAGGTTTCGACCACCTACAGCGTTTGCTCCAAGTCCTAATGCTGTTGTTTCAACATCCGTTTGTCCAATTTTTACTAATGTGCGTCCCACGAGACACACCCCTTTCGTTTCAGATATAGTAGAGATACCATCTGCCTGTCATTGTTGAACACTTCCCAGATTGATGCAACTATTTTGGCTTAAGGATTGACAGTTTACGGTTACAGATGTAACCTTAATTTGTAAAAGTTACATTTGTAACCGATAAAAATTACAAGGAGGATTTCAAATGACAACACACGATCACATGCCTGACAAAATGGCCATGCCAGATATGGATATGGACATGACTATGAGTGACCACGGGTCTCACGATATGATGATGCACGGGGGACACATGATGCACATGGGCAATCTCAAACGCAAATTCTGGGTATCCCTCATTCTCACCATCCCCGTCATTATCATGAGCCCCATGATGGGCGTTAACCTGCCGTTCCAAATTACAAGCCATCCTTGGACTGATTTGCTCGTCGCCATTCTGGGAACAATCATTTTTGTTTATGGTGGTGCCCCCTTCTTCAGTGGCGCTAAGGGAGAACTGGCTAGTAAAAAACCGGCCATGATGACTTTGATCGCCATGGGGATTTCCGTTGCGTTTATCTATAGTATTTATGCCGTCGTCGCGAACCAGGTCCTTCATCTCCCTGGTCACGTCATGGACTTTTTCTGGGAACTTGTCACCCTGATTGACATCATGCTGCTGGGCCACTGGATTGAAATGGATACGGTAATGAATGCCGGTTCGGCCCTCGATCGACTCGCTAAACTCCTCCCCAGCGACGCCCACCTCATCAGTGACGATACCATCACTGAGGTTCCCATTAAGCAGCTGCAACTGGACGACACCGTTGAAATTCGGGCGGGTGAAAAAGTACCGGCCGACGGCACAATTATTGACGGCACAAGCCACGTCAACGAATCCATGCTGACCGGTGAAGCACGGCCCGTTAAAAAAGCCCCCAATGACACCGTAATTGGGGGCGCCATTAATGGCGATGGCACCTTACGCGTCAAAGTTACGGGAACCGGTGATTCCGGCTACCTCGCCCAAGTAATGAAACTGGTACAAACCGCACAAAATTCAAAGTCTGCTAAGGAAAATACAGCTGATCGGGTGGCCGGACTGCTCTTCTACGCGGCACTCACCGTCGCCATCGTTGCCTTTATCAGCTGGCTGCTAATCGATAACCTCGCCATCGCGCTCTCGATTGCCGTTACCGTGCTCGTAATTGCCTGCCCGCACGCACTCGGATTGGCCATTCCCCTCGTCGTGGCGCGTAGTACCGCCATCGCGGCAAGTCATGGTCTCCTGATTGCTCACCGTGATGTTTTGGAAACCGTTCCCGACTTACGCTATGTTTTGATGGACAAAACAGGAACGCTAACGGAAGGCAACTTTACCGTTCACGAGACACACAGCGTCAGCGATCTTGATGATCAACGCGTCTTGCAACTGATGGCCAGCCTCGAAAGTGGCTCCAGTCACCCCCTTGCCGTGGGCATTCTCGAACAAGCGCAGCAAGCCCAACTCGACTTACTTTCCGTAACGGATAGTCAGCAACAAACCGGGGTTGGCCTTACTGGCACTATCGATGGACAGGCCTATCAAATTGTCTCTCCCGGCTACGTTGAAAAAGCCCAACTGGCTCACCCTCATTTTTCATTAGAGCGGCTGCTGCAAACCGGAGACACCGTTAGTTTCCTCGTTCAAAATGATCAGATTCTCGGATATGTCGCCCAGGGAGATACCATTAAACCCAGTGCGGTGACCCTCATTACGCAACTTAAACAGCAACGCTTGATTCCCGTCATGATGACAGGTGATAATGCGCAGAGTGCCCAAAAGGTTGCGCAGCAACTCGGCATTGACCACGTCCACGCCGGCCTTCTTCCCGAAGACAAGGAACAACTCGTCCGTCATTACCAACAAGACCACGCCAAAGTGATGATGGTCGGTGACGGTGTCAATGACGCGCCGAGTCTTGCTCGGGCAGACATCGGTGTTGCGATTGGTTCTGGCACCGAGGTTGCCATTAGCTCCGCGGACATCATCTTGGTCCGCAGCGATCCGCACAGTATCATTGAATTTTTAACGTTAGCACGGCAAACCAACCGCAAGATGACCCAAAATCTTTGGTGGGGAGCTGGTTACAACATCATCACAATTCCGCTCGCAGCTGGCATTCTAGCACCATGGGGATTCATGTTGAACCCGATGGTGGGCGCCGTTGTCATGTCCTTGAGCACCATCATTGTTGCCATCAACGCTATGACCTTAAAAGACGAGGAACATACTGCCTGATGATGGCACTAAACCGTCAACTTGATGCCGACAATGCCAATCAGTAACAGTACCACGAATCCCCAAGTCAGTGGCGATAGCTTGTCGCCAAAAAAAATAACCCCCACGATGATCGTCCCAACTGCACCGATTCCGGTCCATACCGGATACGCCAATCCTAACGGCAACGATCTAATCGCTCGGGCAAGCAGCCAAAAGCTCCCCACCATTGCCACAATGGTATAAATTGCAAAATTGGTTTTGTGAAACCCCTGACTTAGCTTCAGTGTGGTCGCCCACACGGTTTCCAAAATCCCCGCAATTAATAGCTCAATCCATGCCATAATAATTTTCCTCCTAAAAACACAAAACACCGGTACCATTCCTACAAGACCTAAAGGAATGATATCGGTGTTTAAGCTACCCGGTGGTAACTGTGTTATGATTAATAAAATTATTGTATCAACTCGGATACATTTTAGCAACTTTGCTGAATTCGTTCCTCTCCGTTGCCATACAAGTTAAATTAAACAGAAATGAAGTGATCAATAATGATGGATAAAAATGTTAAATATCCTGACACCGCCGCCTTCAACTACGTCCAAAAAGAATTTGAAGCCCGTGGCGTCACGATCCAAAAAATTGCGGATGTTGCTTACGATTTACAGCACCGGCATATTCCCGAAGTAACAATGGCAGAAATTGTCGATGCCGTCATTGATGTGCTGCACAAGCGTGAAGTGCTCAACAACATTATGGTTGGTTTACAACTCGATAAGCTCGCCAACCAAGGGCTTCTCGACGAACCCCTCCAAACGATTGTCGGTCACGACCTCGGCGTCTTTGGTGTCGACGAAACCTTAGGAAATCAGATTTCGACGGTTTACGGCCAAATTGGGACGACCAGCTATGGTTATGTCGACAATATTAAGCCGGGCATTATCGGCGAACTAGACAAAGATCCAAACACGGTAAACACCTTCATCGACGACTTGGTTGGTGCCGTGGCAGCGGCCGTATCCGGTAAGGTCGCCCATCAACACAGCTAAACAAAAATGGATGACTGTCACTCACTACGCAAAGTAGCCAGCGGCCAGTCACCCTTTTTTATTTCATTAAATGAACTGGGCTACAAATTTCCAGAGCAGGCGGAGGCCGTAGCCAATAATAATCACGCCGCAAACCCGGTTTAACAAAAGTAAAAATTTCGCTTGAAACCGATCCTTGAGTAACGACGTCACAAACGTCAAACCTGTAAACCACAGCACCGAAGCCGTACAAACACCACCAATAAACAGATTGCCTGCATTGCCCACCATCGATACCCGGAAGGCCCCCAAGAGCATGGTGCCATCTAAAATTGCCTGTGGATTAAGCCACGCGATGGCGAAGGCCGACGCCACCACCTTCCAGTAGCTAAAACGCTCGTTGGCCGCTGCGTCAGGCATCGTCACATCTTGAGCTTTCAGTAATGACACTCCAATCACGAGTACCATCAGACTGCCGACGATCAGGATCACCTGTTCCAGCAACGGGATGACTTTGAGTAATTTACCAATTCCGAAAAACGAGGCGAGTGCCAGAGAAATATCAAAAAACGTGATAATTAGGGCGGCGCGTAATGCCCGTCCGCGTGGCTGGGCCAATGCCGTATTAATTGTATAGAGATTTTGTACCCCAATCGGGGCAATATAAGCGACCCCGAATAAGAGGCCCTGTCCGTAAGTTAACATTTCAATTACCATCCAAATTTCATCATACTTATGCTAAGCTTGTAGCAACAATCCCTATTCTAACGAATTAATTTATTTTTATCCCAGCCAAGTCAAATTAAATGACCAGCCAAATGATCGGAGGGTTCTCATGCGCGTCACTATTAATTGGCACCCCAATCCACAGCTTCATCAACCCCTTTACCAGCAACTCGTCAATTACTGCCTCCAAGAAATTGAAACCGGCAATTGGGCATTGGGAGATCAGCTTCCCCCACAGCGAGAACTAGCGGCGCAATTGCAGGTTAATCGCAGTACGATCGGCCAGGCAATGACCCAACTCGTCGATTACGGCGTGATCAGTGGTAAACGTGGTGGTGGCACCACCATCATCAGCAACACCTGGTCACTGATGATGAAAAAAGCGCCCGTCAACTGGCAAGAGTACATCCAAAGCGGACACTTTAAAGCTAACCTTCATACCATCCAAACCATTAACACCCATGAAACCCGAATGCCCATACGCCTCAGCACGGGCGAACTCGCACCCGCTTTCTTACCACACCAGCTCTTTGCTGATGCCTTGACCCGTGTTGGTCACCGGTTGCAACAGCTTAACTACCTCGAACCACAGGGATTACTGGCGCTCCGTGAACAACTCGCTCAGCGGCTTCAACGATGGGGCATTCAGGCGAGTGCCGACACCATTTTGATTACGTCCGGTTCACTCCAAGCCCTGCAACTAATTTCCCTGTCCCTCCTCGACGAGCACGCGACCGTCTACACCGAGACGCCGACCTACCTAAACTCGCTCCAAATCTTTCAGTCTGCTGGGGTCCATCTGCGTGGCCTCCCCCTCACCCGTGATGGCGTCGCCTACTGGCAGCTTCCCCAAACTGAACAGCAAAAACTCCTGTATGTCATTCCCAGTTTTCAAAATCCGACTGGTCAGGTCATGACCCTTAAACATCGCCGCGAGCTGCTGACCTTTGCCAACCGGCGGCAACTCCCGATCATCGAGGACAGTGCGTATCAGGATCTTTGGTTTGACACGCGCCCCCCACAGCCACTCAAGGCACTCGATGATCACGGTGCCGTCATCTACCTAGGGAGTAGTTCTAAAATTCTGGCTCCTGGACTACGGCTAGGCTGGGTTGTCGCCCCCCGGCCGATTATCTCCCGCCTTGCCGACGTCAAAATGCAAACAGACTACGGCGCCAGTTCGCTATCCCAACTCGCACTTGCTGAAATTCTAGCCAATTCCGATTTTGATCGCTATTTAGTCCAAACACGAACACGGCTACAACAACGAGCCCAAGCAGCACTGCAGAGCCTTCAAACCTATTTGGCCCCTTACGCTAAGTGGCAAGAACCAACCGGGGGCTTTTACATCTGGCTAAAACTGGATCCACGCATTAAAATTGACGCGCTGTTTGATGCTGCCCGTGCTCAAGGCGTGCTGATTAATCCCGGTGATCTCTATGCTTTTCACCACGTGCAAGCCATTCGACTTTCCTACGCCTACGCCGAACCAGCAGCATTTGCAGCCGGCTGTCGTATCTTAAAACAGCTGATTGAGATTCAACTTACTCACTAAAAAAGGGATTATCACACTCAGCTTTGCAAGTGCGATAATCTCTTTTTAAATGGCGGCGTATAAGACCACCACTAAGATGGCTGGTAGCATATTGGCAACCCGAATCTTCATGTCAAATAGCAAGTTAAGGCCGATACAAAAAATCATCATCGATCCCACCAATGAAATTCCATTTGTCATGGCCGTCGATAATAATGGGGCGATAAGCGTGGCTAATAACGTAATCGTCATTTGAAAACCAAACACCGGCAGTGCACTGAACACCGCTCCTAATCCAAACGTTGCCGCGTAAATCGCAATAATGACCCCATCCAAAATTGCCTTCGTGAATAGCATGTTGGGATCGTGCTGCAAGGCATCTTGAATCGGGCCAATAATGGCCATTGCCCCCACACAGACCGTTAACGTCGCGCTCACAAAGCCGTCCACAAACCGTGAATCACTCCCCGATCCCACTTTTTGCCGCAGCCACTGACCAAGCTTCACAAACTGTGCGTCGATATTGATCAACTCACCAATCAATGTCCCAAGCGTGAGTGAAATCGTGGCCATCAAAATCCCCGTCGTTTCAATCTGGGTGCCGTGAACGACCAGCATCTGTGCCAACGTTCCACTAATTCCGATAAACACAACGGCAACCCCGATTGCCTGCATAATCGATTTTTGTAAACTTTGCTTCAACAATCGTTGAAATATGTACCCCAGTACGCCACCGACCACAATTGCACCGGTATTGACAAATGTTCCTGTTCCCACTATGTAAATCACTAACACTTCCTCTCATAGTATCCTAATTATTATACTATCTAGCATCAATAATAAAAGTACTTTTCCTCATGAAAATTTAAGATTGACATCCCCTTCGTTGCCCCATAAAATAGATCTAATACTGTTTTTCATTGCTCTTTGTACGAGGAGGTTTTACCATGAATAATCGGCTCGACGCCACAACCGCCGTCAAAGATACCCTACCGACGGTTTTTGGCTATATTGGTATCGGCTTAGCGTTCGGGATTGTTGCCCGTGCCTCGGGAATTAATCCACTTTTAGTACTTTTAATGTCTGCCATTACATATGGAGGTTCCGCCCAATTCGTCGCGGTCAGCATGCTGGCCACACATAGTCCCATCCTATCGATTGTTTTTTCTATCTTTCTGGTTAACTCGCGCATGATCCTGATGAGTACCACTGTGGCCCGTTACTTTAACAATGAATCGCTCTTCAAAAACATCGTTATCGGCACGCTTTTGACGGATGAAAGCTTTGCGTTGGGGATGAACAAACGTAATTATACCGGTGACACACTGAGCTTCACCTGGTTTAATACCGCCAATTTTATCGCCTATTTAACTTGGAACGTCGCTTCTCTGGTGGGCGCGCTACTGGGTAACTTCATCCAAAACCCAGAAAAGATTGGCCTGGATTTTGCCCTCGTTGCCATGTTTATCGGTCTGTTGTACTTGCAAGTCATTTCGGATCGTTCCCTTAACCGGCTTCTGCAAGTCATGGTCATTACGCTGACTTTGATTCTAATCTACGTCGGTCTCATTTTCGTTCCTAGTAATCTATTAATTTTACTCGTCACCTTAATCGGGTGCGGGTGTGGGGTGGTGCTTAAACATGCCTTCTTCTAGCTTTATTTTACTGACCATTGTTGGGTGCGGTCTCGCCACGTGGCTGTCACGCGTTGCACCGTTTATCATCCTCAAAAAGTACCAACTATCGCCCGCCATCATTGAATTTTTATCATTCGTACCGATCGTAATCATGGCCGCGCTCTGGTTTGAAAATCTTTTCCATCAAAATTTAGGTCACCTGCCAAGTATCAACTATGAAAATTTCTTCGCATCCATTCCAACGGTGATCGGTGCCGTTATTACGAAGAGTTTACTGGTTATCGTGGTCATTGGCATTATTTCTTTAGCCGTGGTTCGCTGGCTAATGTAGTTTGGGCGGTTGAAATGGCCGTTTTTTTCATACTTCACTCGCGGGCACAGACGCCTATCGTATAAGGAAAAAGCGCCACTAATTGCAAACCCGCAATTAATGGCGCTTTTTCCTTATACCACGGCATCTAACCGTGCCCGCTCACGCTCTATTACAACAAATACTTCTTATCAAATTCTGGATCCTGACTCGTTAGAATCTTAGGACCATCCTTTGTAATGACAATCGTATGCTCATACTGGGCGCAATCCGAGCCGTCTTCCGTAACGTAGTATTCCCACTTATCATTCGGTGCCGTCTTCGACTTGATCTCCCAGCCGCCCGTCGTAATCATGGGTTCGATCGTAATCGTCATACCTTCTTTGAGCCGCAAACCATGGCCTGGTTCGCCGTATGCCGGCACATCTGGACGTTCATGCATCGTTGGTTGAATGCCATGCCCGATTAATTCGCGGACATCCCCACAACCCATTTCTTCTTCGGTGTAATGCTGAATTGCGTAACCAATATCGCCAATCCGGTTACCGATCACAGCCTGATCAATTCCCAGATACAACGACTTCTTTGTCACATCCATCAACCGTTGGCGTTCTGGCGAAATTTCACCCACCGCAAACGTCCAGCACGAATCACTCATGTATCCCTGCCAGTTCACAACGGTATCCACCGCCACAATGTCGCCTTCTTTGAGCATCAACCCACGGCGAGGAACCGCATGGGCGACTTCATCATTAATTGAGACGCAAGTAGCATACTTGTATCCTTCGAATCCCATTTCGGCGGGAATCGCACCGTGACTTTCAATATATTCACGGCCAAACTTTTCAATTTCCCAGCTTGAAACACCAGGCTTGATAATATCTTGTAATCCGATGTGCATGCCAGCCAAAATAGCACCCGACTTAGCCATGCCATCAATCTCACGTTGTGATTTAAGTGTGATCACGATTTTGCATCTCCCATGTTAATTTGAACTTCACTAACCAGCTATTAGTGTACCACAAAGTTGTTCCTATCGTGGTTGGAAACCTTAGTGGACCAGCGTGGTGTAGATCGTGGACCCGACCGCCAACACCATCAGCACGCCTACCATCACGACGTGGAACCATTTATGTCCCAGCAAAATCGCGACATATTCCCGAATTAGAGCGTTAGGAATAAAGAAGTTACTGGTTTTAGCACCCAAACCATCAATGTTTAACCCGACATAGCGGGCGTAACCGGCTGCGCGGTACGTATGATAGTCGCTTGTCGCAAACAGCCCCTTTGTGAGATCGAGTTGATGATCACTCACAATTTGTTTAGAAAACCGCATATTTTCCAAAGTATTCGTTGAGCGGTTTTCCATCAAAATTTGATCGCGTGGCACTCCAATTGATTCCGCATACTCCATCATGGCCTGCGCTTCCGGCACCTTTTCGTCCGCCCCTTGACCACCAGACATCACTAAAATGGGGCCCCGACCCGTTTTGGCAAGTTGTAGATCACGAAATTGTTTTGCGCGGTCAACCCGTGCGGCTAATAATGGGGACACGGTCCGCCCCTGTCGTAACCCCGCCCCTAATACAATAATATAGTCCTTGTCCAAACTGGGTTTAAAAATCCGGGATAGGAAAAACGACGTCATAAAACAGAGAAACCAGAAAACAGCGTAGAGCACGACAACGTCCACCACATTCGAAATCAGTTGCACAACTAAGCTGGGAAAAATTCGATTTAATATGCCAAAAATAAACGGACTGAGCACAATTAACAATCCTAGAAATAACGTCAGCATATTCGGAATCGTGTGACTTTCCTTACGCCAAACAATCGCGGCATTGATGAGTAGAATCACGCCCAAAAAGACGTAAATCAAAATGATGGTCATCACAACCAACGCCATCATCACCAAGAAAACAACCGTGAACGCTCGGTTATGCAAAAACAACACCGTTGCACTCAGGGCCACTAGTATACATCCTAGCAGCAAGTTTCCTAACACCCCATTTAATAACCGGACCTTATTCGTTCTCATACTTAATGCTAAACACGCTAGTACAACTACGACTAACGCCCAGCTACCACCAAATAACCACGCACTCATTTTTGCCACTCCTCCATTATTATCTCATTCAAATTCTACCGATTTCTCGCATTGTTGTATAGCACTATGTCCAAGTTGCTTTTAAATAGTAATAGTTACTATTTACATTCATTACTTTTTCCGTTATAGTGGAGAATATCAGGACACATTACTAGCCATTCGGCCACAACTTCTGGTAGACTAGTCACGACTTCGGCGGTGACTGACAGGTTTCGTCATCAAACAGGACCTGTTTTAAAAATCTGTAACAATCACGGTCCACCTTGTTCGGCCCGGATTGACCCTAGGTACCACTATTAACCCAACCCACACCAATTTAGAATGGAGAACCAAAATGGCTAAAAAATCAAAAATTGCCAAAGCACAAAAAATTGACGCTACAATCGAAAAGTACGCAGCCCTTCGTCAGGAACTTAAAGCTAATCACGACTACGCTGCACTCAGCCAGCTTCCTCGTAATGCTTCGCCTACACGCCGGCACCGTCGCGATGTCCTAGATGGTCGTCCTCGTGGTTACATGCGGAAGTTCAACATGTCACGACTTAACTTTCGGGAATACGCCCACGCTGGTCAAATTCCAGGCGTCAAAAAAGCAAGTTGGTAATCAAAAACAGCAAGTTATGCTCCTTCAACGGGGTATAACCTGCTGTTTTTTTATTTCTAATGCGCTGAACCAAACAGGTTCAAAATAATACTTCCCAGTAAAATGAGGGTAATACCGATCACACTGGCTAAGTTGATTGACTCGCGTAGGATAAATACTGAAATGAGGGTAATGACAACCGTCCCCACTCCTGACCACATGGCGTAGGCAATGCTCAAATTAATACTACGAAAAGCGAGTGATAGGAAGTAAAAGCACATGACATACCCGACAACCACTCCCACACTCGGCCACAGATGACTAAAGCCGTTCGAGTATTTCAAAAAACTAGTCCCAGCAATTTCGCCGACTACCGCCAGACCTAAATATAAGTATCCCATCATACCATCTCCGTTGTTTCAAATGTTCTCGGAGAATATCATACTACTTTTGGCGGTGACTGAAATGACTAATTACCACTTCTGCGACGCCTGCCACAATCCCGACCCCAATACTGAGCGGCCATTTCTTGGTTAAAATCCCGCATACAACCGCGATCGCAATCCCAGTTGTAATACCATTTACAATATCCTTTGATTGTATGTTCATTACAACGATCCCCCTTAGTTTCCCCTTTATCATACCAGATTCATCGTCACAAATTATGCTATACTGGGGCAAATAACACGAATTGAGGTTTTACCATGATTAAACCCATCAACCACGATCTGACGTTTCTAGCTCAAAAGGCCCACCCGGCCACTACTGCGGATCGCCAGATCATCACCGATCTGCTCGACACCTTAGCCGCCCATCACGATGACTGCGTCGGAATGGCAGCCAACATGATTGGCATCAACAAGCGCATTATCGTTGTTCAAATGGGACCCTTTGCCGTTCCACTGGTCAATCCAAAAATTACACACCGCGCCAATCCCCATTCCGTGACGGAGGGTTGTCTTTCAATCAGTGGACAAAAAACGACCACGCGCTACCAATCCATTACCGTTAGCTATCTCGATCGGCAGTTTCAGCCACAGCAACAGACCTTCACGGACTGGATCGCTCAAATCATCCAGCACGAACTCGACCACTGTGAGGGCATTTTGATTTAAGGAACATTTCCCCAAAAGGGCCATGACGATTGTCATGGCCCTTTTAAGATTGAAGAAAACTAATCTTCTGTATCCGTATGCTTAATAATTCGAGCTGGATTACCCGCCGCTACCACGTTACTTGGTAAATCATGGGTAACCACACTACCGGCGCCAACGACGACATTGTCACCCAGTGTAACACCAGGTAATAAGATCACCGAGCCGCCGAACCAGCAGTCATCCCCAATTGTGATTGGTCGATCGTATTGCCAACCTTCACGACGTAATTTAACATTCGAAGGATGATGGTTCGGTGTGTAAAGCTGACAATTTGGGCCAATAAAGCAGTGCTTGCCAATCGTAATTTTACCGGCACTCAATATTTGAAGATTTGCGTTAATGAATGTTCCCTCTCCAATATAGAGGTTATTAGGATGCTCAATAGAACAAATTGGATAATAAATATCAACGCCCGCTTCAATGTTTGGCAAAAAATCTCGTACCATCTGGTCGGCCTTCTCAATGTCAGTTTTTGCCACATCATTGATCTGCTGCACAATTTGAGCACTTCGTTTAACAATGGCTTGCATTTTTGGCTCATGCCCATATTGATACCAATCCCCATCGGCAACTCGTTCAAATATATCTTTTTTTAGCAATTCTTCTACGTTTGGATCTGCTGGTCGTTTACTCATTTGCAATACTCCCTTACGGTTTCGTTATTGCTTTTTATCTTATCACAAATAAGTAAGCGGTTTAATAAATTTATCCGGATAATTTTTCCTATATTAAAATTTATTTGATGATTTAAACCAATATTTCCCGGCAGACAAACTAAAAAGGACGAAAAAGTTTTTTCGTCCCTTTTAGTTTTTACAATCAGCTTCCAGTCTCCCCTTGCTGTTGCTTTAATTCCCGCTGTTTTCCTAACTCGGCTAAATGAACTTCGTGAGTTAAAAAGGCATGGGTCTTGGCATCGTAGTTATGCCGACGACCGATTTTGACGAGGTAGCCATTAATGTAGTCCACTTCGGTTGGCCGATAGTTATGCATATCCTGATACATTGATGGATAATGCAGGGGCATCGCCTCCTTGCTAACATACATGATGCTAGCTACTTCGTCTTGACGCGTGTTGATCAGTTTAACCCCGTCTCGTTCACAGACATCGTAGGCTTCATCAATCAACTGACGTGCCATCTCTTCGGCACCATCGTACGCGGCATACTCACCCATGGTCATTTCGAACATCGTGCAAATCGTGTTAACCACCGAATTGAAGACCACTTTTGCCAACAAGGTTCCGGCAAAGTTGGTTGTCAGCGTTGGATGGAACTGCGCTTTTTCTAATTCGGTCACTAATTGATGCGTGAATTCGTCCGGTTTTTCCGTATAGTTGGCTAAGTTCATTGAGCCAGCACCGCGCTTACCGATAAAATCAACATCCCCAGCACCATTAAGCACCGTGGCAACCAAAGCGGTCCCCGCAATCAACTTCTGTGGTTCAAAATACTTAGCTAACTTTTCGATATGTCCCATCCCGTTCATGCAGGTAAATGCATATTGGGTTGGTTTAAAGAAGTGTGCACAGCGTTCTAGCATTTCTGCCAGTTGCATTTGCTTCGTGAAAAATATGTAACAGTCCGGATTACCCTGGTACTCTTCTGGATAGTAAATGTCGATATCCACAAGGTGCTTATCTTCGTGGTCACGGGACACATATACGCCACCCTGCTCACGAATTTTTTCAACATTGTCTTTCCAGCCGTCCACAAAATCGACTTCGTTACCGGCGTCCTTCAACAAAATTCCATAGAGCAAACCCATCGCGCCTGATCCAATGACAGTAAACTTCATTATCCTACCCCCTAAAGTAATGACTCATTAAAAAAGTTTAATCAGTCACTCATTATTTTCCTATAAAAATGAGAAAAGTCAATGTATTTTGCCATAATTGATAAGTTTATATACTTTTAGTTATAAGTAACAACTTATTTATAGTTATATTATTAGAATTGAGTTAATTCCTTAATTCCAGCCACTATTAAGACGATCATTCAACTTACTAATCGGCGCATTATTAATCGCTAGCACCAGTTTCCTACTCCAGAATCCCCCTTCCGATGGCTTGCTAAATTACCTTTACCAAATCCTAGACGTTTTGAATTGTATTTTGGCACCTCCTGTACTAGGCTGATGTTAATTTAATCAATGAGAGAGGGGTATTCGAATGAAAATCGGGTCACAATCGGTGTCTAATCTAGGCATGGGAACTTGGTATCTGGGCGAAGGGGACGCCCAACAAAGTACACAGGAGATTGCCGCGCTTCGCTACGGCATTGAGCACGGTATCAACGTCATCGACACCGCCGAAATGTACGGTCAAGGTGCGGCTGAGTCCCTTGTCGGCCAGGCCATTATTCCCTATCAACGCGAACAGCTTTTTCTGATTTCTAAATTTTATCCGTGGCACGCAACCCTTAATACGATGCGAACCGCCCTCAAAAACAGCCTGCAGCGGCTTCAAACCAACTACCTTGATCTCTACTTACTTCATTGGCCGGGCGACACTCCCATCAAGGAAACGTTGCAGGGACTGCAGACACTACAACGCGAAGGCCTAATCAAGCAATACGGTGTTTCCAATTTTGACACGGCCGATTTACGGATGGCGCATCTCACCATGCCTTCGGCCACAATTAGTACCAATGAAGTCCTATACAACCTCGATTCACGCGGTATCGAGTATGATCTATTGCCCTACCATCAGGATCAGGGTATTGCGACAATTGGCTATTCTCCGTTTGGTTCGGGCGACGGTCAGGAGATTCACCTTCCCGATGCACTGGCGGAACTCGCACGGGCCAAGCAAATCACTGTTCATCAACTATTACTCGCTTGGGTATTACGTAATAATGATGTCTTGGCGATTCCCAAGGCCAGTTCTATCGACCATGTTCAGGCCAATATTGCGGCTCAAGCCGTCACTTGGACGCCACAGGAATTGGCCGTCATTGATCAGGCTTTTCCTCGGCCGACACGCAAAACACCGCTCAAGGTTATTTAATCTCAAAAAAATGCACGCCTCCAGTTAACCGGATGACGTGCATTTTTTATTACGCAGTTTGCTCTTCATCTTCCTGAGCATCAGCAATCACTTGATCAATAACATCTAAAACGCCATCACGATTATTATCCGGTGCCAGATGATGTGCTGCGGCCTTTGCCGACTGGTGCGCATTTTGCATAGCGTACCCGTATGGTGTCATTTCCAACATCGCCACATCATTTTCGTTATCTCCAAACGTCATCACTTCGTCATCTTGAATGCGATACTTCGCCTGCAAGTGCGCAATTCCCGTTCGTTTATTAACACCTCTAAGACCAATTAATTCCGTATTGAATCCCGATGCGAGGCTTTCCAGTTTCGCCGGTAACGCCTGCTTCACGCGCTTCGTTTGTGCGGCAAAATCGACGTCAGCATTAAACCAAATCCCCAGCTTCACGATGGGATCATCTAAACGCCTACTCGACACGTCTAAAATATGATCAACCCGTGTCAATTCGTTATAGTAACGCTGTTTAATCTTGAAAATCGTCGGTGATTCTTGTTGATCAACATACGCACTCCGGGCACCAGAAACCACCGTCGTTGCTAGTGGCACATTAAAGTCCGTCTTAACGAGCTGTTGTACTTGTTGCAACAGTTCCTGCGGAATCGTCTCTACCGCCAACAATTGACCATCAGAATACACGATCGACCCATTCTCAGAGATGAAATCCATCTGATCGGCCACAGCCGAAAACTTACTTTGAAGTCGTTGTCGCTGCGATCCACTAGCAGCGACAAACCGAATCCCAAGTTGCCGCAATTTCGCAAACTGCTGATTAAACCGTCGAACGTCATATTGATCATCGTCACGCAAAAACGTGCCATCCATATCGACGGCGATCATTTTAATTGTCATGTTACTCCCTCTCTTATCAAACCTGTGCTGCCAACACATTACTGGACCATCATATCAAATCCAAAAGAGAAGGGTCAAACAAATGGCCGCAAAAAAAGCGCACCGAAACTCAGCTCGATCCGCTTCACCCGCCTTGACAATCATTTGTAGTCATCCCCAGTTTATCCAGTTTATACATAAGTTAAATTCCTGGATAGGTTTAATATAAATGAGTTGGTTGCTTCGTCAAGTATTCCTTAATTAATTGCTCTAAGATGCCTGCAACACTAGTATTTTGTTCCACCGCAACAATCTTTAACTGTTTGATGAGATCGCCATCTAGGGTTGTTGTAAATTTCTTCTTTTCCACCAGTGATCATCCCCTTTGTACGTATTTTATCGTTTTCATGGCGTCAGGTAAATACGTACGATAGTACAATTCACAAAAAAGGTGGATCTTTTTACTTAGTTAAGTCAAAAGTCCACCCTGACGGTTCATCACTGATTAATTGATTAATATAATTAAGTTATTAGTTAAAATTACCCAGAAACATCGCCAGACCGCCACCAATGAGGACTGCCAGAATCAAGATGCCCGCCAATAATACGTTAAATGCAAGTCCTAATCCACCACAGACCAGTAGTAGGATAAAAATAATCGGATGCCGAAAACAAAATCGGATAAATCCCATGATTAGTTTGATGAACAAAATTGCAAATACGAGTATCCCGGCCGCGACACCAATTTTTCCCGCATTCGCCATTGCGAGTGGTGCTACTAACATTGTCATTTTGCTTTAATTCCTTCCATTCTAATTTTGATAGATTGATTTCAACGCATTAATATCCGCGGTAGACAGTGTGGTGACCCCTTGATCGACCGGATACATGACCGAGGTGGTACTCGTACTATGATCTAAGCCAAGCGCGTGTCCCAGTTCATGCGTCGCCACCGACTGTTTGATTGATGCCGAATAGTCCACGTTGATGCCCGCCTTCGCATGGTTTGCGGTATAGGCACCCCAGCCCGTTTGTTCAATAATATTGGGGCCGCCGTATCCTAGCTCAATCGTCTGTGCAGTCTGCTGATCCACTGCCTTATGGTACACAAAAAAAGTGATTTGATTTTGCTTGGTCGTTCCGGTCCCAGCCACCAGCTTCACAATCCCGGTTTGGTTATAGGTCGCCACCGCCCGCTCAAATTCCTGCCGAACGGCCGTCGGTACATTATCTTTAAAGTGATAATAATAGGTTGTCGCTAATGTTTTTCCCTGAACGTTTGACTCAATTGGGGTGGCATCGCTACTAGCTGTTGTGCTACTCGTCGAGGTTGACGATGACGCACTACTACTGGTAGTCGAAGATGTCGTATCCGCCGTCTGATCACTTGATTGGGTGGCCTGATGACTGGTAATCATCTGCTGCGCTTCCGTCAGCCAAGTCGCCGGCAACGTTTTTAACTGAGGATCGCGATAAATAGCTACCGCAACGCCCGCTAATACTATCCATGTCAGTCCTGTACTCAGCCTCACTGCCTATTTCCACTCCTTCTTGTTACTTCCGCCATCGTCGTGACACTATCTTAATCAGTTTCCCTAGTCACCGTCAATCTTTTCAGATGATCACCATCAAACTTAACGGTTTATTTATTCTTTTATCGCACGAAAATCAAAATATCTCCAATTCCAAGATTGAACGCGGTAAAATAGACCTAAGAAACTCAGTTTGGGAGGTCAGCCACATGTACATCACCGCTAACCGTGATCGATGGCTTAACGTTACCATTGCCACGCTCATTTTACTAATTATTATCGCGCTACTAAAGTACGATTCTTACGCGCTAGTTTATTGGGACGCCCATCTTCAAACTCACTTGGCTGCGCAGGGAACAACGCTTTTCAATAAGCTCTTTTCAGCCCTCGCCAACCCCATTATGGGTGGCATTTACGCCGTTGCGCTGTGGTTTTTTCTCTGGGGGTTTAAGCATAAACTCATCGCAACTTGGGTTCTCGGAACATACTTCATTGGCCAGCTCTGGTTTGTCGTCTTGCGTTGGTGGGTTGCTCGACCACGGCCAGCCGCTCATTCGGCAACCTTAACAAGTGCTAGTTTTCCGAGTCACCATTTCTTCACCGTCGTGTTGTTGTGCTATCTCGTTTGGATTGCCGTTTTCCCATGGATTACTGAAAACTGGCACCGGTGGTTATTGACCATTCTCATGATTGCGCTCTGCCTTCTGGTGGCCCTGGCGCGGATTCGAATGAACGCCGCCTTTCCCATCGACATGGTTGGAACCCTTCTACTCACCTATATCTGGGGTCAGGTTGCCCAGGCCATTTACCTCAACTGGTTCGCCCGGTTACAAAACCTGACCATTTTTCGTCACTCCGATTTTAACTAGGACGGAAAATTATGAAACCTAAATTTAAGATTAATCTGATTATTATTTTACTGCTCGGCCTAATTTGTGTTTGGGGGAGTCATGTCATCAGCACCAAGCACCATTCCCAAAGCGTGCAACGAACTCAGGCCCTGTATCAAAAACAGACCAGTTCTAACAAATCAGCCCGTCAGGCAACGGTCAAACACCAGTCATCAGCGACCACCACGGTGAACTGGCGCGCACCATCTGAAAAGCAGGCCTATCCTGTACTTGCCAATTATCCACAGGTATATTTTGATGTTAATATTGCGGCTCAGCGTGTCTACATTCGAAACGCGGCCGACCATAATCACGTGCTTTACACCATGTACTGTGCCACCGGTAAAAATAACGCCACTCCTCGTGGTACATACACGATTCAAGCGGAACGCGGCTTACATTTTTACAACGCGTCGGAGCAAGAGGGCGCTAACTACTACGTCTCTTGGCTTAACCACGGTGAATACCTGTTTCATACCGTCCCCGTCAACCAAAACGGTGACTACATCGTCAATATTGCCAATCAAATTGGTCAACGCCCCGTCTCTCATGGGTGCGTGCAACTCACAATTCCCGATGCCAAATGGGTTTACGAAAACGTCCCCTACGGCATGAAAGTCATTATCCACTAACTCTTATCGAAGCGAGGAAATTATGCCCGTCTTAATTGTCATCTATATCGCCTTTATCGGACTCGGCGTCCCGGATTCACTTCTCGGGACCGCTTGGCCCACCATCTATCGACAACTCAACTTACCCATCTCAGCCGCAAACTTACTGACTATCCTAGTCTCGTGTGGCACAGTGATCTCCAGTCTAATCAGTGCCCGCGTTATTCACCGATTCGGGACCGCCAAAGTGGCCACCGTCAGCACCTTTTTGACCGCCGTTTCGTTGTTGGGTTTCGCACTTTCTGGCAACCTTTGGACGCTGTGTCTAGCAGCTATTCCCCTCGGACTCGGTGCCGGGTCCATCGACATTGCGCTCAATAATTACGTCTCACTGCACTATCGCGCCATCCACATGAATTTTCTTCACTGCTTCTACGGCATTGGCGTTTCAATTAGCCCCGTGCTGATGTCATTTGCGCTGCGCTATGGTCACCAGTGGCGACACGGCTACATCGCGGCCATGCTCATTCAAATGGTGATTGCCATCATTATTTGGACATCGCTACCACGTTGGCCGAAACCTACATCCCCTGTCAACACCACCACACCAGTCAAAACGCTCTCCCTAGCCGAAATTGCCAAACTCAAAACTGCCTGGTGGGCTTGGCTCATCTTCATCGGCTCCACCGCGCTGGAAATGACATGCGGTATTTGGGGTGGTACCTTCCTTGTTAACTCACGTCATCTGAGTGCTTCAACGGCCGCACTGGTCGTCACGCTCTACTACGTCGGTATTACCAGCGGACGCTTTATTGCGGGGCTAATTTCCACCCACGTCAAAAGTTGGACAATCATTCGTGTTGGCATGGTGATCGTCATCATGGGGATTGCGGGGGTTGCCAGTCCATGGACGGCTGCTGGCCTATTTCTCATTGGTTTGGGTAACAGCGTCGTTTATCCTAACATGAACTACCTGACCCCGCTAATCTTCGGAAAAACCAATTCGGCCGCCGTCATGGGCACCCAGATGGCCGCATCGTACCTCGGTATTATGATCATGCCGCCCGTCTTCGGCTTTTTGGCCCAATTATTTGGCACCTGGCTGTTTCCCCTATATCTATTTGGCCTGTTTATCATGACGGTCGTGGCCATTGGGCTGATGAACGCAACGGTTACTGCAATTCACGAGTAAAAAAGATCCCGCAAAAAGCTTGCGAGATCTTTTTTTACTAACTACCAACCAGCGAAAATTGTTTAATTCCGTTAGTTAATTTTACGCTTAGGGTTTAAGATCCCCATTGGATCCAGTAACGCCTTAATCTGGTGTTGCAGTTGATCAACATCGGGCCCTAACTCCGCATTGTTCCACTGATTTTTGAGCATTCCAACCGCATGTTCTCCGGAAATAGTGCCTTCCCAGGCCAACGTTTTTTCAAACATCAGTCGGAGGGCTTGGTTCACAGCCTCTGGCATTGCCTCATCCTTTGGCCAAACGATCGTGGGATGCACGTTACCATCCCCCGCGTGACCCGCCACATAAATCTTTAGTCCCAACTGTTCGCCGACATCATGAATGTAATCCATCATCGGGGCCAGCTTTGACAGCGGCATTGCCATGTCTTCCATAATGTGGTTTTGACCGGCAAAAACGGCTGGTAACATGTCCCGTCGCAACTGCTCAAGGGCCGCCTGACGGGGCGCATCAGTCGTCAACTCAACATTTTGCGCCTCATACTTTTGCAAGAGTTCCTTCAAAACCGCCATGCTCTCATCGGTGCTACTTTCGATCTTAAAAATCAACATCGCACCACTGTTATCACTATAAGTGGTATGCTCATAGTGATCTAGGGCTACCATCGTATTACCATCAAGGGCTTCTAGCATTGTCGGGTAAACCCCAGAAATCCGGATCGCCGTGACGGCTTTGGCTAACTTCGTCATGTCATCAAAGAAGGCCACGCCCATGATTGGCGTTCCGAGTGGGATCGGTAATAGTTTCACCGTAATTTCGGTTACAATTCCCAAAGTCCCTTCTGAACCCACAAACAACTGCGTGAGGTTATACCCAAACGCCTGTTTTAAGGTCCGTCCACCAACCTTAATTTCACGACCGTCCGCCAAAACGACCTTCAATCCCAGCACGTTATCCTTAGTGGCCCCATATTTGACAGTACTCATACCACCGGCATTGGTTGCCACATTGCCCCCAATTCCGGACAATGGTTTAGAACCTGGATCGGGCGCATAAAACATTCCCTACTTTCGGGCCGCTTGATCCAAATCACCATTGATCACACCCGGCTGAACTACCGCCACCGAGTCTTCCTTATCGATTTCAATAATCTGATTCATCTGTTTGGTTGATAAAATAAAACTATGGGCAACCCCATCGGCTCCCACTACCGTACTAGTAAACTGATCTTGGGGAACAACCGCAACGTGGTACTTACGAGCGGTCTGCAGCGTTCCTTGAATATCAGCCGTCGAGTGGGCCTCAATCACTGCCAAAGCCCGTTGACTTTCTGCACTAGTCTGTCGGCTACTAAACGAGCCCTTCGCCAAGCTCTCATCGTCCGTTAAGACTTGTCCATCCGGAACATTTTGTTTTAAATCTGCAATAATTTCTGCGTCGTCAAATGCGGCAAAAGCTGCCATAATTATCAGATCCTTTCATTAATATCATCGTTATAGCGAAATTCGCGCCGTGAGTCAACCATTTGTCCTCGCCCAAAAAGGCCGTTAGGTATCAATCATCCTCGTTGATATCTAACGGCCTTACCGTTGCTTTATTTTGTAATTAGAAACTGACCGGGACACCGCAGTCTAGTCCTCATCGTCGTCATCTTCTTCAACCAATCCATCCCAAGCAGACTTACCTAAAACGGCCTGCAAGACGCGAATGGCATGGTTGTTTTGGCCGCGTAACGTTGTCAAAAAGGCAGCCATCGCTGGGCGACTTTCCTTTTGTGCCAGGATAATGGCCCGATCAATGAACATGTTTTGCGTCGCAAAGTCGTGCGCCGTAATATCGACTAACGCTGCAGCCGAACGGTACTTGTTACGGCCGTCTTCTTCCAGCATGGTGTACTTCTGGTATTCTCCCACCGTCGATGGCGCAATCTCATTTTCATCTAAGAGCACGTCGGCTAATTGATCAAATTGTTGCCGGCCCTGTGCAATCAACTTTTCATATAGCGGTTTGAGTTGTAACGATTCCAGCCCCTTCACGTACCATAATGTCTGGTGTAGCTTAACGTTGTTAACCAGCAAGTTAGCTAGAATGTGGCCGGTCATTGCGCCGGCGGTTGGTGTGTGGTGATCAATATCGGTTTGCTTTTCTTCTGCTTCGTATAATGCATCAATGTCTGTCATGTTTGTCATCCTCTTTGATTTAGTCTTTCACTTTTACTTTTTCAACGGTGTAGCCGAGTTTTGTGACGACCTGCGCCAAATCAGCCGCACTCGTTTTGGCATCATCGAAATCCGCCTTCACTTTACCGGCATTGAACAGGACTTTGACCGTTTCTACACCATCCTGATTAGATACCGCGTGTTCAATTTTTTGCATACATGACGGACAGGTTAGTCCATCGAGTTGTAAAATTGCCTTTTTTGTCATCATCAATTCCTCCGTTTCGTTTTCCTTGATTGTCTTTATTATAACGAGCCCCGTTGGGTAAAAAATTGATCTAAATCAAGTTTTATCCATTTATTTGGTTGTTGTTCGTGGAACCGGGGTTGGCGTCACGCTAGTTGCATGACCATAACCAATCAACCGCATGGCGTTAAAGATGACCACCAAAATGCTGGCTTCATGAACGAACATCCCACTTGCCATGTAGATAAAGCCGGCGACCAAACCAATCAGCAAAAATGCCACGACCGCAATTGCAATGGTAATATTTTCCTTCGTATTCAATACCGTCTTCTTAGCCAGTCCGTAAGCATGCACTAGAGCCTCAAAACTTGACTGCATCAACACCACATCCGATGTTTCGATCGCTACATCCGTGCCACTCCCCATCGCAATTCCAATGTCGGCCGTCGCGATAGACGGACTATCGTTGATTCCGTCCCCGACAAAGGCCACAGTACGACCAGCTTGCTGAAACTGCTTCACAAACGTGACCTTTTGCTCCGGCATTAGTTCGGCGTGAACCTCATCGATGCCGACCGTTTGGGCCACGTAATCGGCGGTTGCTTGGTTGTCCCCCGTCAACATCACGAGGTGCTTAGCGCCTTTATTCCGCAACTGTTGTAATTGAGTAGCCACTTCTGGTCGAATAATATCGGAGATTCCAATTAGGGCGGCCAATTCTCCGGCCACTGCCACGAGCACCACGGAACTGCCAGTCGCCTGTAATGCCGCTAAATCCTTGTGCTGCTCATCATTGAGTGGCACTTGTTGGGCTTGCATCAGTTTCAGGTTACCAGCCAATACCGTTTGCTGATCGATTTCAGCAATCATTCCCTGACCCTTGACCGTACGATTATCGGTCACGTTCAGGGTCTGAAAATTAGCGCCTTGTTGGTCGGCATATGTCACGATCGCCCGACCAAGGGGATGATCAGACAAACTCTCCACCTTGGCAACCAATGCCAGCGTCGTTTCGCGGTGTCCCTTATAGGTCTTCATCGTCGAAACCGACGTCTTTCCCGTCGTCAGCGTTCCCGTCTTATCAAACACAAACGTATCAATCTTCGAAAAGGTATCCATTGCTTCGCCACCCTTTACGAGGATTCCCCGTTTGGCACCATTCCCGATTCCAGCAACGTTAGAAACTGGCGCGCCAATCACAAGTGCCCCTGGGCATCCCAGTACCAGTACCGTAATCGCTAACTTGAAATCCCTTGAAAAGAGAAAGACTACCAGTGCAATCACCAGTACGGCAGGCGTGTAGTATTGGGCAAAGCGATCAATAAATTTCTCCGCATGGGATTTAGTATCCTGGGCATCTTCGACGAGTTCAATAATCTTGGCAAACGTTGTATCGTCACCGACCTTCGTCGCTTGAATCTTGAGGTAGCCATCGCTCACCATCGTGCCAGAAAAAACGTCGTCTTGAATCTGTTTGCCGACCTGCCGCGATTCTCCGGTCACAACTGATTCATCGGTATAGCCATGCCCGTCAATCACTTTCCCATCCACCGGAATCGAGCCACCCGTTTTAACCAGTACAATATCACCCTCATCGACATCATCGACGTCGACTTCTTCAGTCGTTCCGTCCGCCTGAACCACCGTTGCCGTTGTCGGTGCCATTTCGGTTAACGACTTGATCGATTGCCGGGTCTTAGACAGCGTCCGTTCTTCGAGGTAACTCCCGAACAGAAAGAGAAAGGTCACAATCGCAGATTCATCATATTCGCCGATGATAAAGGACCCGATGACCGCAATACTAACAAGCAGTTCAATGCTGACCACCTTTACGCGAAGCGCTTGATAGGCGTGAATCACAATTGGAATCGCCGCGATAATGGAAGCAACGGCTAACATTATCGCTTCTCCCGTCGTACTACCGAGCCCATACTTGGTTAAGTAACCAGCAACAATCAAAATTGCGGTTAACAACGTAATTTGGTGATTATGATCTTGGATAAATTTTTGAAACTTCATTTCACTCACTCCTCATGTCCACATGCAGCGATTTACCACTGCTGTTCCGATTAACTGTCTCTATCATAGCCGCCGTCGTGAGAGAAAAAATTGATTTAGATCAACTTTCCTCATAAAAATGGATAAAAAAAGGCGCCAACCGAAGTCGTCGTCCTTTAATTCATATCACCATAAAAACTTAATCCACAATCGGTTCACCCGGGTACTTTGATGCAGCCCACTGTGGGTGAGGCCCGTCATCTTCACATTTTTTAGCTGAACCTTTCGCCCACGTAACAGATAATTGACGGATTGCTCCGACTGCACCGTCACCTGACCATCGGAATGCGTGCCATCCCCCAAATCACTATAAATGTTCAAAATTTTGACGTGCTTGGGAAAATGCTGGGCATCCTTTAATAGTTGGCGGTAACTCGGGTACCAGCTATTAGCTGGGTAAAAGATTTGGGGCCGATCGTGCGCTAACAGCTTATTTTGGTTAGGTTCATCGTTCATCCCAATCACCCCATTAAACGGCCCCGCTAATATCACATACTTGTTGAGCGTCGGTAGGGTTTGGTGGTGCGCCGTAACCGTTTCAAACAAGGTAATATTCCCCGCCGAATGGGCAACAACGTTATACTTTTTTACACCATCGTTTCGTTTTAAATCCTGTAAAATGGTCGTCAACCACTGCGTCTGCGTCGCAATACTAGCAGTATTGTTTTCAAAATTAATTTGAATCAGTGGCCGCCGAACTTTTTTAGAATACTGACCAGTCACCTGCAGGGTGCCATCCGCCGCCACGTTGATCTTCAGCACCTTTTTGGCACCCTTCTGCTTTTCGGCCGCGGCAATCATACTATCGGTAGACTTGTGCGACCCTTGAAGACCGTGGATAAAAATGGTGGGCACCGGTTGGGTCGTCGTTTTAGCATGTGCCAGACTAGTCGTTGCTCCCAGCATGCCACCGATGACCAATAACGTGACTAACATTCGTTTCAAAAATTGCATCTCTGTTCCTCCAACTATTTGCAACTGATATTAACACAATTTGACGATTTCACAAATTCATTCAATTCTAATTATTTGCCCATTAGAATCTCGTTACTTAGGCCCTCCTTTGCTTTATAATTAGGGCAAAGGAGGGATCGCCATGAACCGTCAATTACTTAAGCGTGAATCAAAGACCTTATTGCACCAGCACTATTCATTTTTCTTTATTCTTTTTATTCCCATCTTCTTGCTGACCCTGTTCACCGGCGTCATGAATTTACCCTGGTGGAACACCCCCACCGATGTCTGGAACAGCACCGACACTGGTAGTTTGTTACTCAACCTACTCCTGTCCCTAGTTTCGGTCGGCGTTAATTTTGTCCTCATTGATCTTTTTCGGGATCAGGCCACTGCGACCCAGCCCCTCAAAAAATCGATGACTATTTTCACCAATGCCCACTATGTATTGGGAGTAATCGTGATTGGCATTATTCAGTTCATTTTCATTGTTTTGTGGATGATCTTACTCATTATCCCTGGGATCGTGAAATCCATTGCCTACTCACAGGCCTACTATATTTACCGCGATGCCCTAGATCATGGGCATGGGATCTCATATCTCGATGCCATCACCCAGAGTCGTTACCTGATGAACGGACATAAAATGGACTACTTTATTCTCAGTCTGAGTTTCATCGGGTGGATGCTACTCGTTATCATTACGTGCGGGATCGCACTTCTCTACGTGCAACCCTACTTCAGTCTCACATTTGCTAATTTCTACTGCACCTTACGGGACCAAGAAGCACAACCAAGTCATGCGTAAAATGAGAATTTCACAGAAAATCCTCAGATCACACTACTTGAACCGGTGAAACGCACGTAGTACGCTAAATCTGGTCATGGGATATTCCTTTCTAATATCAGTGTTACAACACTGTATCGCCACCCATGACCAACTTACATAGAAGTCAAACTAACGATGGGAGTTCCAAAACAAATGACAAACACAGTATTACTCGTGGAAGATGAACGTGGCTTGGTTGATTCACTCACCACTGAATTTCAGTTTGAAGACTATCAGGTCATTTCTGCCTTTGATGGTGAAAGTGCGGTCACTACCTTTCTGAGTCACCTGCCCGATATCGACCTCGTAGTACTGGACTGGATGCTCCCAAAACTCGATGGACTCGGGGTCTTACGCCGAATTCGTAAGGAAAGTGATGTCCCCGTCATCATGCTCACTGCTCGTGATTACACGGGTGATAAAGTCGCGGGACTATTAGGCGGAGCCGATGATTATGTCACCAAACCGTTTGACACCGAAGAACTACTCGCCCGCATGCAGGTCGTTTTACGACGGCCGCGAATGGGGACTGGGACACCGGAAAACGGTCTTTATCGCCTTGATGATCTGACCCTCGACGCGACTAAACGCCAAGTTATCCGTGGCTCACACAACATTCAGCTCACTCAGCGAGAGTTCAATCTCCTTCACGAAATGTTCAAGGAAGTCGGCAAAACCTTCACCCGTGACGAGCTACTCAACCTCGTGTGGGGCGTCGATTTCGAAGGACAACCCAACGTGGTCGATGTCTATATCCGCTATTTGCGCAATAAAATCGATAAATTTGACGGCAAGCCTAAGCTCATCCACACTACGCGGGGTGTTGGGTACTCCTTGTCGCTGAATCAGTAAGGAAATTGCCCATGAACAAAAAAACCAGCCTATCCCAAAACAGTTCGTCCATCATGCTCCGGAGTTTTACCGCGCTCATTATCGTCATTATGCTCATCTCCAGTTTGGCGACCGTTGTCGCAGTGGGCCACCAGTTATTGGAACTTAGCCAAACCAACACCACCCATATCATTACAAGCCTAAAAAAAACGGTGATCGATGGAGATGACGATTGGGAGAATTGGCGTAACAATAGCACCATGGATACCAGCACCAGCTACGTTCACGTGACCAACATGCGTCGCGATGCAAAGGTTAAAAACTACTACTCGCCGGATACGGACGACCTATTAGAATCCAAGATTCGTAAAATTCCGTTCATTGATCACCTCTACTATAGTAATCGCGACGGCTTCGTCTACTACGCGTCCGGCCATGCACGGGGAATCAAGTATCAACTCTGGACTAAATTAGGCAGCCAGTTAGAAATTCTCGAACATGTGATTATCGTGACCGTCATTATTCTGGTCATCACCCTGCTGATTAGTCCGCTCTACATTCGCTCGATTGCCAACCGCTTGACCGAGGCCCTAGAGCGTCTTACCGATCAGGTTCACAAAATCTCTTCACAGGTGAACGAGCACGGTATTAAAAACGAAATTCAACTATCCGTACCGACAAAACCCACCGAGGTCACGAACCTCACTACCAGCTTTAATAGCTTACTTCAACAGCTCTACGATCAAACTGAAAAGGAAAAGCTCTTCGTTTCAAACGCCGCCCATGAACTTCGGACCCCCATCGCCACGATTCGCAGCCATGCCCAACTCATTAAACGGCGCGGTGATGCGCATCCCGAAATTGTTCCGCATTCGATTGACTATATTGATGACGAATCACATCAGATGCAGGCCCTCGTTGAAAACCTCTTGGCCCTATCGCGGGCCGATCGCCTCACCTATGATCAGCAACCGTTTGATTTGAGTGCCGCCTTACAGACCCTCGCTCAAAAAATGACGCCCGTTCTGCAACAATCTCTCATCACTCAGATTCCGGCGGGCATAACGGTTACCGCCCATGCGCCAAGCATTGAAAAAATTATTACTAACTTTTTGAGTAACGCTGGGAAATATTCACCCGTAACTAGTACCATCACGCTCACCTTACAACGTACGGATCAGGGGACGCAGGTTGCCGTCACGGATCAGGGTCCGGGAATCAGTGCCGAAGATCAAGCCCATATTTTCGAACGTTTCTATCGGGGCAGTGATACCCGCGGAACGATTCCGGGAACTGGGTTAGGAATGGCCATCGCTAAACAACTCGCGGACGCTAACCAGTGTACAATCACGATTGAAAATCAACACCCCACCGGTACCAAATTCATCCTCACGTTTCATTAAAACAGGTCCCACAGGTACGTCAATAATGGCGGTCCTGTGGGACCTTTTAATGATAAAACTGTTGGGCAACCGCAATAAATTTCTGCAGACGTTGGGACTGGTAGTCCTGCTTGTAATACGACGCTGCCACGTAGCGGGGTTGTTCCACACTTTCAATTCGATAAAAATGCATGCCCGTAACCGGTGTACTATGCTTGATCAACGTATCCGTTACAAAGGCCGCACCCCAGTTTCGGCGGGCAAACTCGTAGGCGCTAATTTGTTGATTCACGATCATGGCGGTGGTTGGTTTAAAATTGGCCGCCGTAAATAATGGTGCTGTCCGCTGTGCAATTTCATTGGATGGCGTCATCAGTACAAACGGTAGCTGCGCAAACGTTGCTAGGGCAACTCTTTGTGGCGCCTGAATGTGCTGATCGGCGAGAATATCAGCGTACTGATAGCCCTTGGTCAATATGGTGACGTCTGTAATGAGATGATCCGGTACTGCCAACAAAACGTGATTTTCAAAAAGTTTCACGCTGTTGATCTGCGGATTCAGCACCAAATCCGTATCAACCGCCAAATCAATTTGGCGATCTCGTAATAGTCGTGGCAGGTCTGGAAACGGGGCTTCTAGTACGGTAAGTTGCACATTCGGAAACTGTTCATGAAACCGACGAAGCAGTGGCGGTAATAAATAAGTCACCGAAATGAACGCGCCACCAATTGTCAGATTGCCAGTGAGGCGGTGCTCCAAATGAGTTAAGTCATCCGTTAACGATTCTTCGAGGGCCACCACCTGACGAGCTTTAGCCACGTATAATTCTCCCGCCGTCGTCAGTGCAAGCGGTGTTTGTCCCCGGTCAAAGAGCGGTTGACCAATTTGAGTTTCCAATTTTTTAACTGCAATGCTCAGCGCGGGTTGGGAAATATGGAGCTGCTTAGCCGCCTGAGAAAACGTCCCTTGTGCCACAATCGTTAGAATATAATCACTGATATTAAACATGGCATCCTCCATAAATAATATTTATAGCTTGAATATATTATATATCTTATCTTTTATACTGCCGGCGTGCTACTCTAAGTTTATGTTATTTGAGAGGAGTACGACCTTTGATTAGTTTAACGACCTTTTTAATTGTTTGTCCCTTAGTCTTTCTAGGCGGCTTTGTGGATTCTATCGCCGGGGGCGGCGGTCTCATTTCATTGCCCGCCTACATTATGACGGGCATGCCAATTCATTTTTGTATCGGTACCAACAAACTGTCCTCCGCCATGGGAACGACGGTGTCCACCCTCCAGTTTGCACGTAGTGGCTACATGAAACTCAAACTTTCGCTCGTTGCCATTGCGTCCGCCCTCGTTGGTTCGACCATCGGTGCAAAATTAGCGCTCCACATTTCCGATAGTTACTTTCGCATTATCTTACTCATTATTTTACCGCTCACCGCCATTTACCTCCTATTCAAGAAAAACGCGTTGAGTGCCGGTGGGTTACTTACCGATCAGTTGGCCCCTCGTCAGCTCGGACTCACACTCATTATCGCGGTTTTCCTAGGAATTTACGATGGCTTCTACGGTCCCGGAACCGGGACGTTCCTGCTGCTTTGCCTAACCGGGCTGGCTAAACTGCCCATGAACCTCGCGGCTGGTACCACCAAGGTGATCAATCTGACAACGAACATCACGAGTCTCACCGTCTTTTTATTCAGTGGTAAAGTCGTCCTTCTCTTGGGTGCCGTAGCCGGCATTTTTGGAATTGCAGGTAACTTTTTAGGCGCTCGCTACTTTAAACGCGGTGGTTCAAGTGTTGCTAAACCACTGATTTTGATCGTTCTGGTCATCTTCTTTATTAAATTAATTCATGATTTTTTGTAAATTAACAGAGGGCCCCACTACATGAGTGAGGTCCTCTAAGAGAATATTTGGATTAGGATATAATCCGCATACCGATTACGTTGTCTGATTTCATCAAGATCAGACAACGTTTATTTTATCACAATTTTATAATTCCAAATATATAAAATTCGACTATTACAACTTACTAACCGTGTCATCGCCCTGACTCTTCCGATGACTAGTTCTGTACCCGATACCGCAACAGTGTCTTACGCTTAGCTTCTTCGACACGCCTAAAATCAGACAGATAGATTTCCCTATGCCAATACTGATCGACAACCGGAATACGCCTTAAGTTATTTTCAGTTAAATACGCATCCATTTTGGCAAAAGTCTCCCCCTCCGTATCAAAACTTCCCACGTGCAGTGCCTGTACAGCCGTTGTTTCGGGGAATTGTTCAAACGTGACGTTGACTAACTCTGCTAATCCTTTTTTCTTGGTCGCCGTAGCCACTGCCGCCTCAAATAGTGCTGACGTTACCTGAGCCGGTTGACGAATCATTAACCGGTATGCCAATGCAGCTTTATTCAAATTTGCTCCTCGTGATCCGTCGGTAGTCGTCCACACCCCTTCCAACGGATAAACGGTATACACGTATGGTTCACCAGCCGCACCGCCTTTGAGTGCAAATCTCAAAGCGTAAGCTACTGAGTATAGCGCCGTGATATTAGCAGAAAACGCCGGTTGATTAGGATCTCCAACACCCGTTAATGCAATATAGTTAGTGGCCGGAACCGTCACCTGTTCAACCCCTTTTGGAAAGTACAATTTTTTATCCGTCTTGCGCCATGATTCTGTCATTTAGAAATACCCCTCATCTCTGTTTTAGTGCCAACTCAGTCGTATCCTGAAGCGTCTTAATTAATTTATGGAGATTCGCCAATGGTTCCCTTTGACCAGATAACATCCATTCACGCCAGATGCCATAAACACCATTGGTCATGAACACACTCCAATATCGCTGCTTAACTGGATCCAAACCAGTCCAATTTTCATAGTAATGACTCATATTTTCAGTGAATAAATCGCGTATTAAGTACTCATAGTTACGTTGCGTGGATAATCGTAATTGCGCTGCAAACTCATCGAAAAACGTCTGCATATCTTGTAATTTTATGGTGGCCGATTTTTGAAAAATAACATTATCAAACATTCGACTCAATTTAGGTGCGAAATACTGTCGTATAATGTCTTCTAATCCTTGATAATTCCGGTAAAAGGCCATCCGACTCACGCCGGCGCGTGTAACCAATTCTGTCACCTTAATCTCCTCCAGAGACTTTTTCTCCAACAATTGAAATAACGCTTCCGTAAGATAATCTTGTGAATCCTTTTGGATCAGTTGCGCATGTTTAGTAGCTGCCATTACACCTTCTCCATTCTGTCACAGATGCCCTGATAACGCTTGTGACGAGCTTACAGGCAGTGTACATTATTGTCACTGACGTTACAACTATCTCAAGCAAAAGAAGGAGAACAAAATGTCCAAAAAATTAGTTGTTGTTACCGGTGGTTCAGGATTTATTGCCAGTCATATTATTGCTCAGTTACTCCAAGCAGGCTATGCTGTCCGGACAACCGTTCGCGATGTTGAAAAAAAACGTCCTTTGATCGAGTCAATGTTACATCAAGCTGGCATTCAAAATTTAACCGATCTAAGTTTCGTGGCGGCGGATCTCACTAATGAAGCTCATTGGGATGCTGCCATTTCGGGTGCCACCTATGTCATTCACCCGGCTTCACCAACACCGACGTTAAATTTTAAGAACGAGTCTGAAATGATCGATCCAGCTATACAAGGTGTCTTGTATGTACTGCGTGCTGCCAGTCGTCACGATGTTAAGCGTGTCGTATTGACCTCCGCCTACGGTGCCATTTTTGCAGGTCATCAGCACCAGAAAACGCCCTTCACCGAAGAAGTCTGGTCCGACCTCACCCAGCCCGGTGTTCACGCCTATCAAAAATCAAAAACACTCTCGGAACGTGCCGCTTGGGAGTTCATCGCCAATGATAGTTCCAAATTAGAACTCGCGACTGTTAATCCCGTCGCCGTTATGGGACCGGTACTAGCAAATGACTATTCCCATTCAAATATTCAAATTCAGGAAATGATGACTGGCCAAACACCCCTAGTACCTAAAGTTGATTCTGGTTATGTTGACGTCCGCGATGTTGCTAGCTTACATCTACTCGCAATGACACGCCCAGAGGCTGCTGGTCAACGCTTTCTTGCGACCACTGGTGAAACACTCTCAATGCTGGAAGTAGCCAATATATTACGAACTGCATTTCCCACCTTTTCTAAAAAACTACCCAAACACGAGATTCCGACGCCAGCCTTAAAACTCGCCGCCAAAACAAATCCCATGCTCAAAATGGTAGCCTCAGTCGCAGGCACCTATGCTGCAACTTCAAATGATAAAGCCGTTCAGTTACTAGGATGGCATCCTCGATCAGCTAAAGAAGCCATCATTGCCACAGCACAATCGATGATCGATTTAGGAATCATCACCGTGAAATAACGTCCCAACGGTGCTAAAATAAACCTATCTTAGGTACTTGCAGGCGATACTTAGAACAACATTGCCGTTGATGGAAAGGCGAATATGCGCATAAGTATCCTGCAACATACCCCGAATGAAGGCCCTGGAGCAATCTACACCTGGGCACACGAACACGGACACGAAATTACCATTTATCATCCGTATCAATTTGGTATCTTACCTGAAGCTGATAGTGTCGATATGTTAATCTTACTAGGTGGTCCAATGAGCCCCAATGATGACCTAGCTTGGATTACTGCAGAACGAGTCCTAATTCAAACTATGCTTAATATGGATAAACCGATGTTTGGTGTCTGCTACGGTGCACAACAAATTACCAAGACGCTTGGATATCCCGTTACTAAAGCGGCAGCTAAAGAAGTGGGCTGGGCACCTGTCTATCGCCAAAGTACTATCATTCCCGATTTACCAAAACAACTCACGGCTTTACACTGGCACGAAGAGCAATTTGCTATCCCAGATGAAGATCACTGGCTGTTTTCCAGCGATCTAGTACGCAACCAAGGGTTTGTCATGAATCATCGTGTTATTGGCTTGCAATTTCATCTCGAACCACTACCAGATGACGTGCGCACCATTGTCGCTAATGATGCGCAATACACGCAAGAAAATAAGTTGCACCAAACACCACAGCAAATTTTGGCATACCGTGTGCCATCCGAAAATCAGATAGTAATAAATCGGCTGTTAGACTACATTACAGAATAATAGGAATCCCGCAACTCAGTGATCACTGAATTGCGGGATTTTTACGTGCTATTTCTCACATCAAAAATAATTTCATGACCATTTAATTTTATTGGTGGGACACAATTGTACGTTTCGTATTTGACTCAAATCCCATTCATGTATCCGATTATGATCTACTTGAATAAGAACTCGGATGCGCTCTAATTGCTTTACGTACCCTGTCACACTAGCTATCGTTTCGCCCTGCTGTAACTCACTCAACTGAATATGCACCTGATATTGATACTCAAGTGCTCTAAAAAGAAGCGCTTCTATTTCTTGATTAGTTTGCTGCGGTTTGACTATCTCCGTAGTGGCCTTCTTTTGATCCTTCTTGATAGAGCTAGTGTGATCACTTAAAAAAACCTTGCCATTTCAGCATTCCTCGTTCTTCATAATCATTCTTGAAAAACTGTTGCGCGACACGATCATCCTTCATTTGGTCAATTGGTCCATATTTGTGTTTCATTACGTTCACCTCACTAATCAAATACATTTCCACCGTTATGTCCACCCACCAGCCCAGCGCGTTGTAAAAAAGTCCCACCCTTTTTTAAATTTTTTGCTTTAAACACGGCTGTACTGCCGAAACGGTCGCGTACGCGATCCAACACGGCATCAGTGGCTGCCGTCTTAATTTGTCTTTCTGGTTCTTGAAATAAATCCAGTTGTAAGCCACTATTGTCGGTCAATCGACTTAGCGAAACCGCAATATTTCTGACAACTTCACCATTCCACTGATCTTCAAACAGCTTGCGACAATAACCAAACAGCTCACGACTATTATCCGTTGGATCAATACGCATGGATCTTGAAAATCCCTGGCGGCCATCATCTTCAGCGCTAGCATAGCCAAAGCCAATGGAGAGTGCGACACACCCTGCGAGTTGTTGATGATGTCTCATTCGTGAACTGGTCTGATCCACAATTTCACTGATCACCAATTCGATTTCTTCGAGCACAGTATAGTCGCTAGGGAGTACCTGCGAGTTTCCCCATGATTTATCGTTAATCTTCACCAACTTATGTACATCAGTTCGATCAATCCCCCACGCCAAGGCAAATAATTGCTCTCCCATGAGGCCAAACTCATCCTTTAATTGATACGGATCCGCATATGCTAAATTTTTCATTGAGTGAATACCAATGCGATTCAGGTGACTCGCCGTCCGAGACCCAATACTCCAAACTTGGTTTAGTTCAGTAATTGGCCAAACAGTTTGGGGATATGTTTCATAATTCAAGTCACCCAACAGGCTAAAATCATGCTTCGCGACTAGATCCAATGCGACTTTAGCCTGTGTCGGATTTTCACCAATCCCAACAGTAACGTAAAGTCCTAATTGCCGTTTTACTTCTAGTTGAATTTTTCGTGCAACTTCCCGTGGTGTATTGCCGAATAGCCGCCAAGAATGCTGCATCTGGAGTAAACTTTCATCGATTGAATACGGCACAATATCCTCAGGTGCCGCGAATTGTTGAAAAATATGATTAATTTGGATGTTGCGATGAATGTATAGGTTCATTCTAGGTGCAACTTTAATTAGTCGGGGATCCTTAGGAAGATTCCGAGCACGAGAAACGTTCGTGATACCAAATAGTTTTTTTGCCATCGGCGAGGCAGATAAAACTAAGCCCGCCCCTGTGTTGGCTGTCATCGAGACAACAACCAATATGGATTTCAGTGGATTGAGCTTTCTTTCAACCGATTCAACGCTAGAATAAAAAGATTTATTATCTATCATAAAATACAACCCGTGTGGTTCGTTGCCATAATCCATCATAGTCACCTCAAAATAATCACCGATCACGTTCCCTTTCACCCTTAGATTATACAAACATATGTTCGCACAGTCAAACTAAAATTTAATTTCAATTTTCGGATTTTTTTAGGGACACTTTTCCAACAATTCGTGTATAATATCCGTATTACTTTTTTCAGAATCGAGGAGTCATGCCATGCATATCAGACTTGCACGCATTAGTGACGCTGCTGCGTTACTTAAAATTTACCGTCCTTACATTACGGATACGGCGGTTTCTTTTGAACTCACCGTCCCGACCGTCTCCGAGTTTGCGGACCGCATCGCTGAGGTTTTAGCCGACTATCCCTATTTAGTCGCAGAAGATGACGACGGGCAAATTCTCGGATTTGTCTACGCTCACCGCTATCGTCCACGGGCCGCCTACGACTGGACCGTCGAGACCAGTATCTATACGGACAAAGCCGCCAGAGGCAAGGGCGTTGGCCGTCAACTTTATCAGGCTTTAGAAACGGAACTGGCAACCCAACACGTCACAAGTTTATTAGCCTGCGTGACTGGTGAGAACCTGGCAAGCCTTGCTTTTCATCAGCATCTCGGTTACGAGTTAGTCGGTACATTCAAGCAAGTCGGTTTTAAACACGGTAAGGGGTACGATACCTACTGGCTTCAGAAACAACTGAGCGCGGCTACTGGCGAAGCGTTCATTCCATATTCACAACTCCCCCATAGTGCATAACAAGGGACTGGGAAAAAACTAACCAGCCGATGAAAAATAGAGCCAAAATTCTAGAATTATTAG
>NZ_AYYY01000030.1:0-67028 GCF_001436295.1 Paucilactobacillus vaccinostercus DSM 20634
TCATCCTGAGCCAGGATCAAACTCTCATATAAAATAAGAAGCTTGTTAGCTCTTTTGATTTGTTACTTTAAGCGAATTGACTTCGCAAATGTTTTGCCTTTAACCCTACGGGCTAAAGGACCCTACACATTTGATTTGTCGAAACTTTGTTCAGTTTTCAAAGGTCTACCATGTTGCTTCCTTTTGAATCAGCAACGTTATTAATAATAACAGATCGATAATCCAATGTCAACAACTTTTTTCTTGATCATTTTGATCACGGTGTTGTTAACGTCGGTGACAACGATTAATTACTATACACGGCTTTTCGTATCTCGTCAACACTATTTTTAAACTATTTTGTAAATTCCATTAAAAAAGCATCCCCATCATCGGACGAGAATGCTTTTACCGCATAATATCTAGAAAATATTTAACTTGCCAATCCGTTCCACGGCCTCGACTAATCGTTCTGGCGATACCAATAGTCCAATTCGCACGTAACCTTCACCATGGCGGCCAAACCCATTGGCGGGTGCCACAGCTACGCCTGCTTTATCAAGTAGTAAATCGGCAAACGATTCACTCGTATATCCAGCAGGAACTGGCATTAGTGTATAGAAAGTTCCCCCCGGTTTAATTGCCTGCCACCCAATCTTTGCGCTGGCAGCCACAAAGGCATCACGTCGTTGCTCATAACGCGCCACGATTTTAGCAATTTCTTCATCTCGCTGCGGGTCACGCAGAGCATCCACGCCCGCCTCTTGGATCGCAGGGAATACGCTCACAAACAGATGATCCTGAATTAAATTGATTGCTTCAATAATATCCGGATTTCCCACCGCAAAGGCCAACCGCCAGCCGGCCATGTTAAAGGTCTTCGAATATGTATAGAATTCAATCCCCACTTCTTTAGCACCTGGAACTTCCATAAAACTAATTGGTGCCTGCCCGTCAAAGCCCAACGCCCCATACGCAAAATCACTAATAATGCCCACATGGTACTTCTTCGCCCATTCCACAACGTGCTCGTAAAATTCACGGGTTGCCACAGCTCCCGTCGGATTATTAGGATAGTTCAAATAGAGTAGCTTCGCTTTCTTGGCAACGGCCTCGTCAATCTGATCGACATCAGGTAAAAAGTTATTTTCTTCTAATAATGGTACCGTCTGAAATTTAACCCGCCCCAGTGCGGCCCCTGAAAGATAATCCGGGTATCCAGGGTCTGGGAGTAAAAAGAGATCGCCCGGGTTCATCAGGGCCCACGGTAACTCAACAAGTCCAATCTTGGAACCACCCAAAATTGCGACTTCACTTTCTGGTTCAAACGTTGCCCCATACTTTTCCTGATAAAAATCGGCTGCAGCCACTTTTAACTCGTGTAGTCCCCTAAATTGAGAGTACTTATGATTAATTGGTTTCGTAACCTTTTCCTGGGTACTTTTTACAATATAATCTGGGGTGGGCTTATCAGGATTCCCCTGCCCAAGGTTAATCACATCCACGCCCGAAGCCACCTTTTGATTGACCTTGGCGACTAAGCTAGCAAAAAACTGTTTTGGTAATCCCTGCAATAATTGCGATTCTTCAAATTTCATTTTCAATATCCTTCATTTCTACAGCTATATTTTTAACGATATAATTCCGGGCGTCGATCCTTAAAAACTGGGATTTGGCCCCGAACCGCCTCAATTTGGCTAAAGTCGATGGTGGCTAGCTTCACCTTTTCCGTTTCACCAGCATTAGCGATAATGTTTCCCAGTGGGTCGATCACAAGTGAATGTCCGTTAAAGTGATTGTCCGGATCATCTCCCACCCGATTGACCGCCACCACAAACGCTTGATTTTCAATCGCCCGAGCACGCAGCAAAACTTCCCACTGGGCAATTCGTGGTTGAGGCCATTCAGCGCTGACATATAATACCTTTGCCCCGTGTCGCGCATTTGTCCGCAACCATTCCGGAAAGCGAATGTCGTAGCAAATCACGCCCGCACTTGCGGCACCAGCCAATTGAAAATAATTTTCTGTTTTACCAGCTGTAATGTACTGTTCCTCATTCATCAATCCGAATAAATGCACTTTATCGTACGAACTAACTAATCGCCCCTGATCATCAACGATATAACTAGTGTTATAGAAGCGATCATCGCGGGCCGTGGCAACCGATCCACCAACGATGTTGATATGGTAATTTCTAGCCAGTTCCTGTAATAACTCCTGCGTATTCTGACCATTCGGGTCGGCAAGACCGTTCAGCTGATCCAGTGCGTACCCGGTATTCCACATCTCTGGTAATACCACAATATCTGCATGTTCCTTGGCTGCTTCGGCAATCACTTGACTAACGCGCTCAAAATTAGCGCCTGGATTGGCAAAATCGACATCCATTTGTGCTAGTGCTACTGTTAATCCCATTTTTCATAACCTCCCGTCAAAAAAAGCGCTCGTCCTTACAATATGTAAAGGACGAGCGCTAACCCGTGGTACCACCTTGGTTCACTACTCATTTATGAGTAGTCTCAATTAGTTTCATTAAAAAAATTTAATGTCACCAAACGCTTCATAACGGTAGCGACCGGTACCAGTTCGGGTTTCCTCACTCATACAATGCTCCGAGACCATCTTCGACTAGCAATCCAGCCTGGATTTCACCGACCCCAGGTCTCTGTACTGCACTAACTAGGCTACTCATCTCTTCATGATTTTCTAATTATTTACTCATTTATTGATTTCAAGTGTAGTTGTTTTAGTGACTGCCGTCAAGAACCGAATTTGAAGTTAGCTCGGGGCAACTACTTTAGCCATACTGCGGCCCTGCCCTTGGGCAGTCACTTGAATTTGAAATGGAATCCGTTCCTTCAACATATCGACATGACTGATGATCCCAATCATTCGGTCACCGCTCTCAATGTTTTCTAAGGCAGCCATGGCGGTTGTTAGAGAATCATGGTCCAGTGACCCAAATCCTTCATCGATAAATAGCGTATCCACGCTAATTCCACCGGACTCGTTTTGAATCACCTCACCTAACGCCAATGCCAAACTAAGGGCTGCAATAAAACTTTCACCGCCTGACATCGTGTGAACACTCCGCACCTTTCCAACATTATCGTCATACACATCAATTTCAAGACCGGTATTTTTCTGGTAGGTTCCCGTTTCCATGTGCAACTTCAATAAGTAACGTCCTGAGCTGAGTTGTTGTAACCGCTGATTAGCGACCTCGAGAATTTCAACTAACTGGGCCCGCAGGACGTAACGTTCCAGACTAAGCTTAGCATCCCCGTTGCCGTTCACCGTTTCAACTAAGAGCTGTAACTCCGAAACAAGTTGCGCTTGTTGTTGAATATTTTGCTGGGCCTGATCAATCTGGGTCAAAATCTGGTCATTAAGCACCAAGCGATCGTGGGCCTGATTAAACTGCTGTTTTAATCGTAGCCGCTCATTACTCTGTTGCTCAATTTTCGCCTGAGCGACCGCTAAATCAACCGTCTGATGATCACCCACTACCTTTTGATAGGTCGCAACTCGCGCTTGACTATCTTGGACCTGATGTTCATACGTGGCAACCTGCTCCTGTCGCGCCTTCAGTTGTGTGAGTTGCGGTAAAAGCACTTGATACTGGGCCACATTATCAAGTTGCAGCGTGCTGGCTAACACATCTTCAAACGCCGTCCGGGCCGTTGCCAGCTGTGCTTGGGTCGTCGCTATTGTCTGCTGCAGCTCGGCTAAAGTACCCGTCGTTGTGGCAATGGTGGCTTGGTTACTCTGTACTTGTGTTTCAGTCTGAGCAACCGCGTGTTCATGCTGCTCAATTACCTGTTGTAACGACGTCACATGCTGATCTAGCTGGGCCAAGCTCGTAAATTCAGCTGGCAAGTTCGTCCGGATATCCTCCAACTGAGTTTGATACTTTTGTTGCTGTTCACGTGCGTCTTGCGCTACCGCTTGCTGGTGGGTCACCGTGTCGGTGAGCGTCGTTAGCTGCGCTTCGGCTTCGGCTTGCTCGTGTTGTACCTGTTGCAAAGCTGTAATTTGTTGCGTAACCGTCTCTAACTCATCTTGATCAGCCACTAACTTCTGTTGATTTTGCTGTTGAGCATCCTCCAACTGGGCCGGATCCGATGCGATAGGAGTCGAATAAGCGGTCAAATGAGCCTGAAAAGTGGCCAAATCCTGCATTAATTGCGTTTGTTGCTGGGTTAATCGTGTTTTTTGTTCCATTAACTGTGTTTTTTGCTGAATAACCTGCGATTTTGCTAATTGTAGAGCCGTATCTGCCTGTTTCATGTCATCGTCGGTAACCACAGTCACGCCAGCATGGCGTGTCGCTGGGGCGGGATGTTCCGTGCTCCCGCAAACCGGACAGGGGGTGCCCGGTTTGAGTTGACTGACTAAATTCGCAATCTGTCCCTGAAGCCAGTTGTTGCGAATCGTCTCATGGTGCGCCTGTTCCTGTTGGGCGGTCTGCTCTAGTTGATCTAACCGTGTTTGTTCAGTCGCCAACTGGCGGGCTAGTTTCTGATTTGCACGATATTGGTCGCTAAACTGAGTCAAACGGTGTCCATCACTTGTCAATTGTTGAACGGCCTGCCGCAGCGTTCCTAACCGTTCCGTTAGGTTGGGCAACCGCTGTAATTGTTCCGTTCGCTGTTGTTGCTGCGTCCTGAGTGTTGTCATCTGATCCTCACTCATCTTGAGCTGCTGCTGTGCTTCTTGCCACTCATTTGTGGCCGTGGCCAATTGCTGAGTCACCACCGCCAGCCGTTCAAACTGGGGCCGCTGGTGCTTCAGAATCGAGACGCGCTCGCGGTGCTGGGCAATTTGTTCATCAGCCGCATGTAACGTTTGTTGCTGCTGTTGCAAAGTCGCGCGGGTCGCATGTAAGTCAGTCACCTTGGTCTGGGTTTCTTGTACCCGCTGTTGCAGCGTCGCGATTCGTTGCTCCTGTTGCTGGAGCATTTCGTATTGTGGCTGAACATGTTGTACCTGTTGCAACTGCTCAATTTGTTGGCGATTTTCATCGATTGTCGCTTTTTGCGCCAGTAGTTCATGAAGCTGGGACCGCCATTTTTCTAGCTGCACGATTTGTTCGTTCATGTTTTGGTCCGCAGTGAGTTGACTCTTGGCTCGTTCAAGTTGCTCTTGTACCAGTTGCTGTTGCCGTTCAATTTCTTGCAACGCTTGATGTGCCCGTTGTTGCTGACTAGTCAGTAACGTCATTACCTCTTGGTCTTCGTGCGTTGCTGGATCGAAGTCCGCCGCCCACTGCACCTTTGCTATCTCGGTTTCAATGCTACTCTGCCAGTCGCGTTTTTGATCCGTTTGCTTTTTGAGCTTGTTTTTCAACGCCTCGCCCCAACGCTGAAAAAGATCCGTTTTAAAAATTTTCCGCAGAACTGCTTCCTTGTCGGCACTCGGTGCAACCAGAAAACGCTGAAAGTCACCTTGTGGGAGCAATACAATTTGGACAAACTGTTGGCGGGTAATTTGCAAAATACCGGCGAGATGCCGGTTAATATCCTGCATTTTAGTTATTTCCTCAACTTTTTTATCGTGTTCATACACGTCTAAGACGCCCGAGCTGGGAAATTCACGTTGGCCGCCGCCTCGTTTTTTATCGAGAGTTTGCTTAGGCTGACGCAACACACGATATTGCTTGCCCTGATGCACAAACCATAATTCGACGGCCGTTGCATCCGCAGAATCAGCAAAGTCGGAGCGCATTTCCTCCGGTCGGCGATCATCGCTCGCCCCTTCTCCGTAGAGTGCAAACGTAATCGCATCAAAAATCGTGGTTTTACCGCTGCCGGTATTCCCCGAAATCAGAAAAATGGGCGCCGCTGCTAATTTAGTGAAGTCAATTACCTGATGCGCGTACGGGCCAAAATTGGTCAATGTTAGTTTTAAAGGTTTCACGATTTTGTCCCTCCATCATTCGCAATTTTCAACGTTTCCTTCGCCCAACTCATTTGTTGCGCCGTGAGGGCCTCTTTGGCCACCGATTCGTAGAAATCACCGAGTAATGCGACCGGATCTTTCTGACGAATTTGCTTTCCCGACATCCCCTGACTTTCCACCGCAGTCGAATAGCCTTCTTCGCGGCTCAGCGATACCACGTTTGGATAAATCTCGCGTAATCGCGGTAATGCGTTGAGAATTGGTTTTCGATCCTGCAGGATAAAGCCAAAGTAGTTCTCCCGGTCAAATTGCGCGTAAAAAGTCGGATCAATGAGGTCATCAAAGTGGGCCGTAATTTGTTGAACATCCCGTAATGGTTTGAGAGGCTTGAAGGTGAGCTGAAACGGATCCGTGTCAATGATCCACACCCCTTTTGATTGTTGCGCTTCGGATAGCGAGAACTTAATTGGCGATCCCGAATAGCGCATGTGGGGTTCGTGAAGGGCATCCTTTCCATGCAAGTGCCCCAAAGCAACGTAGTCAAAGTCTTGGAGTAACGCTGCAGGAACGGAAGCTAGTCCACCAACCGTTAGTTGCGTTTCCGAATCCGTTTTAGCACTCCCCGCCACAAAGAAATGGGCGACTAAAATCTGCTTCTTTTGTGGATTAAATTGAGTCTTCATCTGTTCAACTACCGGTACCATAGCCTGATCTAGGTGGACGAGCGTTTCATCATTAAAGTACTGTTGCGCAGCAAACGGTTCGAAATAGGGCAACAAAAAAATTTGAGTATCCGGTAACTCTACTGGTGTAAAGGCTTCTTCCAGCTTCGTCGCTAGGTAAAAATTAGTACTTTGGTACCACGGATTCCCCGTTGCCAACCGCGTCGCACTATCATGGTTACCGGCAACCGCATAGAGTGGCAGATGGTCCGTTAAGTTGAGTCGCTGTAGCATGCGATCCAGTTGGGCAACTGACGTTTCTGCTGGCAGACTGCGGTCATACAAATCACCCGCAATAATCATGCCGTCCACCTGTTCATCCAATGCGATCTGTTCAATCTGTTGAAACGCATCCTCCTGCTCCGCGGACAAATCAAATCCATGCAGCCGTCGACCAATATGCCAATCTGCAGTATGTAAAAAACGCATGCGTGATAACTCCCTTCGTTGAGTCGTATTTTTTGTTTACTATCGATATTTCTAATTTAGTTTGTACTATAACACGCCAACATCATCTTGCGCTAATTCAGCCCTATCATTAGTTGCCCTTCGCCCACGGTTTGAAGGGCCGTCTTCTTCATACTCATGAAAAACCGCGACGATTCGGCTACTACTCCCTGTCAACTTCTCGAACGTCTGTTCGTTTTAATTTTACCATGCCCCACTTGAAATGAACATCGTCTTTTCAGTGGACCGCTAAAAAGCCGCTGACAACTGTCAGCGGCCTTCACCTAATTCTTTTTTACATGTACCATCGTTAAGCGCTCTGTTGCACACCTGCGGTAATGGTTTCGAGCTTCATCATGGCATCCTTAACCGTCTGAGCGGTAATTGGCAGTGGAATGAGATTCATCGTTTTTTCTTCGGTGGTTGCTTCGTAGGCAATCTTCTCAATATCTTCATCGCTAATGCCATCCAGATTCAACTCGTGGAAATTGGTTGGTACTCCCAGTGTCCGGTAAAGGGGCAATAGCTCCTTAATATGATCGTAATGGTTTTCGATCACCAACTGAACCAAAATACCATACCCCACTTTAGCCCCGTGCAGGAGATGACTCGTTTGTGGGAAAAGGGTCAAGGCATCGTGGACTGAATGGGCCCCCGTTGACCGTGCGTATGAATCACCCCAGCCACCAACCGTCCCGGCCATGACGATAATCGTTTCGGCAACGTTGCGCCAAGTGTGGGTCATTCGTCCGGCCTTCATGTCTTCAACGGCTTGGATCGAATCACGCAACAGCACGTCGCGACAATTATTAGCCATTTGCCGTGAGATGGTGAGCGCAATGGTAAATTGTTCTTCGGGCAAGTCTTCGAAAATAAGCTCCGACTCGTAGAACTTGGCCAAGGTATCCGCAATTCCGGCAACGAAGTAATCAATTGGTGAATTTAAAATCACTTCTGGATTCAGCAACATTAGGTTAGCCGTCTCCTTGTAAATTTCATGGTTAATGTGTTCGCCGTTTTCCTTGTAATGAACGCTCAAGGCTGACCATGGGGCACAGTTACTGGCCAACGTGGGCATCAGTACCAAATACATATGTGTGCCGGTCGTCACACTCTTCGCGGTGTCCAATACTTTCCCACCACCAAGCGCGATCACCATTTCTGTCCCCTTTTGGGCGGCAATATTAGCGACGCGATCGATTTCTTCATAGGAACACTCGCCGTTAAATAACACGTCTTCCACCGCCACGTTAGTACCAAAATCTGGCAGATAAGGCTTGGCAGCTGCCAAAGATTTCGTTCCATGCAAGAATAAGACTTTCGTTACCCCGAGTTCTGAAATAAAGTTGGGTAACTGATCATACGCCTTCGCATCTGAAATATAACGTTGAGGTCCACTTTGTGAAATCATATCGCATTCTCCTTTTCTATGTTTGGTCGGTAGGCGGTCGCCCGTCGTTGGTCCCATTTAATTAAATTTATTATGTAAGTTTTGATCTGCTCGATCGGAATACGATTATTAGAATAGCATTAAAAAATTAAAAATACAAACTTTTTTCTCATTTTATTTTAACTTTAATTATTAGCGTGCTAGTTTCAGTTAAGATTATAACGTTTCGTTTTAATCGGGCTGGTATCCGTCTTAAGCTAATCTTCGTTTTTTCTTCATCCCCCTGTGCTATGCTACATAAGATTAAAACTAACGATGGAGTCGAATTTAAACTGATGGATCAACTCAAATCCCGTATTCGCATGCACAACCTAAAAACGTTTCGTACCCTTCGGAAGGCTCACCATGGTGTTCCTTTCTTGGGCCCCATTCTGCTCACAATTACCAGCCTGGTATTTCTTTATATGAGTATCACTGGCCTTTACGCTGATATAACCTATCAATCGGTAACTGGTGAAATCACCAGCGCCCAGCAATATACTCGTCATTCTCTTCATCGCAGCAACCAGCGAACGCGAGCCGTCATTGCCCTGGTCACCTCATCTGGAACGACCAACGTCACGATGACGCTAACCGGCTGGTATGACGTTGGGGATACCTTGGCGCTCAAATGGAATGGCCAACAGCCAGCCACTGTTGAAACATGGGGCTGGGGCAATCTGCCCCTTCACCTGATTAGCGGGCTGGTCGGACTATGGTCACTCCTGATGCCGCTTGATTATCTTTTTCACCACGAGGCATACTACTGGGTGAGCCGTAATTAGGCTCATGGACCCTAAATCACGAAAAAAATGGAATCGTCTTCTTAGATGAAAGACGATTCCATTTTGATTTTTAGTCCACTTGATCCCATTTTGCCTCATCAATGCCAAACGGCACAACTCGGTCAAACGACGTCACAGGCGCTTCACTAACCTGATAGAAATGCTGCTTGATCGCTGTGAAATCCGTGGTTTCCTTAAAGGCTGGAATCTGGTAAAGGCGCTTGGCGTACGCCCACAGATTAGGATAATCAACTAACCGATGCGCACTCAGCTTGTTTTGGTAGTAGTATACAATGTCAAATCGAACCAAGCTTACAAACAGCCGAATATCCGGTACCGTTAACGTCTCTCCCACTAGGTACGGTTGAGTCGCCAGCAAGTGATCGGCCCACTCTAACCGGTTAAAGAACCGTTGTGCCAATTCATCGTACTCCGCCTGAGACTGGGCTACCAGAATTTGACCGGGCACTTCCGTCACATCAGTCAAAATAATCTGATTGATGGCGGCTACCTCGTTAGCTCGCTCCTCGGGATACAAATCCAGCTCGGTTGTTTGGTACTGACGCCAGTAACGAGCGAACTCATCGAGTAGATCGTTAGATTGATTATTGACCGCTTTGCCGGTGGTTACATCGACCAGTGTGGGAACTGAGGCGCGGCCATTAAATTCTGGCGCGGCCTGTTGGTAGCTTTCCGATAGGCGGGCGGTGCCCAGGACTGGATCCTTCACACTATCATCAGCCCCATAAACCCAATCGGTCGGCAGTCCGGTCCGCCGTAGCGCCTGAACCGTTCCATCAGAAACGGCCTGTTCCAGCCCTAATAACCGTAAGACGATCGCAACCGGTGTCGCCCACGGACAAAACTTGCCCCAAATTAACCGATACCGGTTCGGTTCAACTGGTAACTCTCTGGTCGCAAACGAGGCCGTTAAATCAAGTGTCGCCGGTGTCGTCTCCTTTTGTGACTGCTCGGGATGCCACTCACAAGCTGCATTATTTTCTGTCATCTAACTCACCCTTCCTCATTAGATAAACAACAGGATCCGGTCGTTGTGACCTGACCCTGTTGTGATCTCAGCTTAATTACTTATTGTTGGTAATGATGATGTCGCTAGCTTTGATGTCTGAACCAAAGTATGGTTTAAGATTCTTATTGTAGTTGGTTTCAAAGAAGCCCTTCTTGTTCAACTTGGTGATTTCCTTGTTTGTCCAGTTCAACAAGCTCGTATTGCCCTTCTTAACCGCTGGCGAAATGGTTTGGCTAGGTCCAATTGTCTTGATCCCCACCGTGTAAGTTGGGTGTTTCTTCACCCAAGCAAAGAGGTATGAGTTATCGTCAGCCAAAGCTTTCGCACGGCCGTTCTTCAACGCATTAAATTGTTGGGTCTTGGAATCGTACTTTTGCAGGGTCACACCATTAGAATGCTTCGTGAAGTATTCTTCGGCAGTTGTCCCTTTCGTCACGATCACCTTCTTGCCCTTCAACTGACTAGCCTTGGTAACTGGACTGCTCTTCTTGGAAACCACACCCACGGAAACCTTCATGTAAGGTTTGGCAAAACTGACCTGTTGTTTCCGTTCCTTAGTAACGGTGAAGTTCGCGAGGACGAGATCAACCTTGTTTGACTTCAAGGCATCTACCCGACTATCTGCGTTAACCTGAACAAATTTGACCTTAACGCCTAAGTCCTTTCCAATTTGACGAGCAAGATACACATCGTACCCGGTCCGCTTACCACTCTTAGTCACCCAGCCGTAAGGTTGTAAATCACCGAAAACGGCAATTTTGATTGTCCCGCGCTTCTTAATAGCACTCACGCTGGAATTATTGGTCGCCGCATGGGCCTTGGTTGGCACTGCAGTCGCTGCGACTGACACCACCAGTAAAGTCGCTAAGGTAGCGACAACTGCTCTAAAAATTTGCTTTAATTTCATCCCTAATACCTCCAAATTTTGGCTTATGAAACCTGTTCTACTCCTGATACCCTATTCTAACTTCGCAAAAACTCTAGAAATCCATACTACTCAAAAAGTCTTGCGCCCGTTGCGTCTGCGGTTGTTCAAAGAATTGATGCCCTGATGACTCTTCCACGATCTTCCCGTTCTCGAGAAAGAGAACCTTATCCGCAATTTGCTTGGCAAAGTTCATCTCATGCGTTACCACGAGCATCGTCATCTTCCGCGCTGCGAGTCCTTCGATGACCTCTAGAACCCCACGCACCATTTCTGGATCCAGTGACGCCGTGACTTCATCAAATAGCATGAAGTCTGGATTCAGCGTGAGCGCACGCACGATCGCGATCCGCTGTTTCTGACCACCCGAGAGTTGACGCGGATAGGCATTCTCGTATTCCGATAACTGCACTTCCTTCAGTAACTGCCGGGCCTGTGCGAGCGCCTCATTCTTATCACGTTTTTGGACCTTCAGTGGGCCCAACAAAATATTGTCGATCACCGTCCGATTAGGAAAGAGGTCATAGCTTTGAAAGACCATTCCGATATGTTGCCGAAGCGGCTGCCATTTCTTAAATCCAGGCGTAATCGTTTGGTCCTCAAAGTTAATTTGACCACCGTGAAACTCTTCCAGTCCGTTTAAGCACCGGATTAGCGTACTTTTCCCGGAGCCAGAGGGGCCTAGTAAGACGGTCACACTTCCTTTTTCAACTGTAAAATTGATATCGTGTAAGACTTCTTTTTTACCGTAATTTTTTACTAAATGTGTCACGGTTAATAACTCATTAGCCATTGGCAGTGACCACCTCCTTTCGTTCTAGATGCCGTGCCCAAAGGGACAGCGGGTAACATAAAATAAAGTACAGGATAAAGATGAACCCGTACACCCAAAACGCACCATTTTCGTATCGTTGACCGTTAGCTTCAATAATCTGCTGACCAATATTGATTACGTCCATCACGCTGATCAGTAACAGTAATGAGGTCGTTTTGATAATCCGACTAACTAAGTTAATCGTCGCCGGAATCATCAATTGAATCGACTGCGGGATCAATACATAGTAGTACAGCTGCAACCGGTTCAAGCCGATTGCCTTCCCTGCGTCCACCTGATGCGGGGATACCGAAATAATACCCCCCCGCACAATATCACTCATTTCTGCAGCAAACCAGAGGGCAAATACCAGCATCGCCATCGATTCTGCCCCCATATTGATGTTAAAATTTTGAGGCAAAATATAGTAAAACAAAAATAGCAAGACGACCGTTGGAATCACCCGGAAAAATTCCAGGTAGAGACGCAAAATCACGCGCAAGATCGGATTATGGAGGGTTCTCAGGGCCCCCAGGATCAGTCCTAGAATCAATCCGACCACAATTGCCACGATGGCGATCTTAGCCGAAATCCACAAACCGCCGAGTAGGCGAACCATGTTACGGCCCTCAAATAAAATATTAATTCCCGAATGAGCCACGACGCGCCCTCCTTTCTAGCCACGTTAGTAGAATTGAAAGTGGGATCAAAATAATCGCGTACCCAACTACCAAGCTAAATAATGCTTCGTTGGTGTCGTACAGCATTCCAATCTGATCCAACGCCGTATTCGTGAGTTCTGGAATGGCGACCACCGTAAAAATAGACGTTTCCTTAATCAGAAAGATCACGTTGGCCGCAATGGCTGGAATACTGAGAGACAGTCCCTGTGGCAAAACCACGTACTGCGCTAACTGCCAGTCGGTCAGTCCGATTGCCCGCCCAGACTCAACTTGAATTTTTGGAACCCCTTCAAGTCCGCCGGCAAATGCGGCTGCCATATAGCTGCCACCCAAAAAGATGAGGCCACTCACACCACTGGCTTCCGCCGAAATCTTAAATCCCAATTCTGGGAATGCGTAATAGATGAAAAATAGCTGAATCAGTAGTGGTGTATTTCGTGATAGTTCAACGTATGCCCCTAAAATCCGCTGGAGCACCGGCACCTTAAAGTATCGGACGAAGCTTACAATCAACCCGACGATAATGGCACCTAAAATCCCCCAAAATGAAAGCTTTAAGGTGATCATAAAGGCTTTTTCATATGTCGGAATCCCCTGTTGAACGATTGACCAGTTCATTGGGTCGACCACCTCCTAATATAATTACTGTGAAAAATTGTCTTTCACCTTTTATAGTTATACCCTATTCAAACGCCTTTGCAAGCGCCTGATCGAGGTCACCAATCAAATCATCAATGTCTTCTAATCCAATTGATAGGCGGATAATTTGGTTATTCATCGCATGTTTTTGCCGAATTTCGGCGGGAATTTCACGATGGGTCGTCCGCGTTGGATTAACAATCAATGATTTTGCATCCCCAATGTTCGGAATATAACTAAAAATTTTGACATTGCCGATTAACTTTGCGATATTTTTTTCGTCCCCCTTCAGTTCAAAGGACAATACTGACCCGACGCCTTTAGGAAAGTACTTAGGAACGAGTGGATTATCAGCTTCAATACCAGAATAGTACACCCGTTCGACGTGCTCGTTAGCGGCTAAAAACTTCGCAATCGCCGTCGTGCTGGCGACCTGTTTCGTCAACCGTTCGGAAATGGTCTCCAAACCTAACATCACGAAGTAAGCATCAATCGGCCCTAAAACAGACCCTAATAGTCGAACATATTTCATCCGAATTCGTTTGATAAAGGCTGCTGCACCAAATTTACTATAAAAACTTTCGTGGATTCCCTGTTCTTCATCCCCCAGGTTAAATTCTTCCTCGGTAAACTGCGGAAACTTGCCACTCGACCAGTCAAACTGACCGTGATCCACTACCAATCCTGACAGTGTGTTGCCATGACCGTTAATCCCCTTAGTCGATGAGTAAACGACGATGTCGGCCCCGTATTCAAACGGGCGCAGTAGGTACGGCGTCGGGAACGTGTTGTCCACAATCAACGGAATGCCTGCTTCATGGGCAATGGTCGCTAAGGTTTCGATGTCAGCAATCTCCGTACTCGGGTTGGCGACACTTTCGACGTAGATGGCCTTGGTATCGTCTTGAATCAATGACTTGATCCGGTCAAAGTCGTTCACTTCATCAACAAAATCGAAGTTAATCCCATACTTAGGGAAAAAGTTTCGGAATTCGTCCAGCGTTGATCCGTAAATGTTGGTTGGCGCAATAATGCGGCCACCACCCTCCGCAACATTAAAAATTGCAAACGAGATGGCTGACATCCCAGATCCTACAGCCACGGCATCAATGCCACCTTCCAAGGCTGCAATTCGTTGTTCATACACGTGAACCGTTGGATTGCCATCACGCGAGTAGTCAAACCGACCGGGCTGTTGCCCCGCCACAATTTGGTTAGCGACTTCGGTATTACTTAGTCCAAATGCGGCCGTCTGATAAATGGGAACGGAAGAAGCAAATTGATTTTCCTCTGGTTTATAGCCGGCATGAATGCGTAGTGTATCAAATTTATCCTGTGTCAAAATATTCACTCCATTTTAGTGTTATATAATAGTAGAAACTTATTTATTATCCAATGCTCCGTTTTAAAATATGAACGTTCTGACGCCGGGTAGCGGTTGCCAAAGCTTGGTTTAAATCGCTAATTAAGTCCGCTGCATCTTCAATGCCCACCGAAATCCGAATTAGTTGGGGCGTAATGCCAGCCGCCAAGCGTTCTTCTGGTGGCAACTCCGCATGGCTCATTTCATAAGGCAGTTCAGCTAGGCTTTCGACGGCTCCCAAACTGACAGCTAGCCGAATTAATTGCAGACTATTTACAAAGGCTGGTGCATCCACGTCATCTTGTAATTCAAAGGAGAAGACGCCACCAAAGCCATCGCACTCTTCTGCAGCAATTTCATGATCCCGTGACCCTGCAATACCAGGGTAGTGAATGGTCGCTACCTCATCGCGACTCGCAAGGTAGTCAATCAACTGACGCGCATTTTCCTGTTGCCGATCCATCCGAACTGACAAGGTTTGAATGCCCCGTCGTACCAAGTTGGCATTTTCTGGTGATAAAACACCGCCAAGTGCATTTTGAATGAAGTAGATCCGTTTTCCCAACGCTTTCGTCTTCGTGACCACCAAGCCGGCAATCACATCGGAGTGCCCACCCAGATACTTTGTAGCCGAATGAACCACGATGTCAGCACCTAAATCAAGGGGCTGTTGCAGGTATGGTGTCAGAAAAGTATTGTCGACAATCGTCAAAAAGTCATGTGCCTTCGCCACTGCCGCAATCGCCCGTACACTGGTAACTTGCAAAAGGGGGTTTGTGACAGGTTCAAAGTAGATGGCCTTCGTGTTTGGTTGAATGGCTGCTTTCACCGCCTCCAAATCCTGGGTATTGACTGACGTAAACGTAATGCCTCGTGCTTGGAAGTAGTCATTAATCAGTCGGTATGTGCCACCATAGATTTGATCACCAATTAAGATGTGATCCCCTTCTTTGAAAATGGCGAGCGCCGCGTGAATGGCGGCCATCCCAGAAGCAAACGCAAATCCATTAGCACCATGTTCGAGTGTCGCAATTTGTTTTTCTAAGTACTCGCGGGTCGGATTACCAGACCGGGAATAGTCCCAACGAACCTTGCCATTAATATCCGGGTAGGCATACGTTGATGATTGGTAGACTGGGACGTTAACCGCCCCAGTCTGGTTGTCATTGATATTTTGTCCGTGAATAAGTCGTGTATTAAATCCTGTCATGTTAAGCCCCTCCATTATCTCGTTAACTCGTGCAAATAAAAAACACTTCTGTCCTAATCTATTTCATCAATAGATAAAGGACGGAAGTGTTTTTTCCGTGTTACCACCTTAGTTTAAGCAACCCTCACGAATTGCTCCTCTTCGGGTACTTAACATCAGTTCAAGTACGGTCATACCCTAACTCTGTAACGGGAGTCCCCGCCATCACTTAACTTACGCTCGGTGATGAGAACTGCATCTAAGACCATCTTCAATCAGTTGCCGATATCGCCTTCCACCACGTGACGATTCTCTGGAATCAGCTCGTAACCTACTCATCTTTGCATTCACTAACTATATTCAATGTAAGTTATTATTGCCCATTCATGAGATAATGTCAATGATTTTTTAGAATTTGATGAGAATGTACCTCACGAGATCTTCATAAGTCCACGTTTAGTTGACTGTTTTTAGTACTTATTCAGGCTGTCAAACTATTGAAAATGCATCCCCATTCAATAATGAGGATGCGCTAATAGTTTATTTAATACCCTGTTCAAGACTAATTCGCTGGCTCTATTACTGTTAACATTTTCTACTGATCAACTACCGATCCATCAATGCTCAACCGCGTCTTCACTGGTCGAATATGATAGGGATACTTTTCTGCGACATTTTCAACTAGTTCAATACCAATTCCATTGCGTGTTGGAATTTCCATAAAGCCATCGTGACATTCAAACGTCTTCTTCACCATATCCTGCTTCAGGACACCCCGTTCAACACCCGTTTGCCCAAATTTCTCTGATAATGCTGGTTGACTATCACCCGGATATTCCAGCAAAGCAAAGTTGGGAATGCTAACCGCGATTTGCAAGCACGCAGCCGTTGAAACTGGGCTAAGTGGATTATGCGGTACAACGTCTACATCGTTTGCTTCCGCAATTGCCGCAATCTTCTTGGCTCCAGTAATACCGCCACATGCGCATACATCCGGACGCACATACTGTACTGCATTGCGTTTAATCAACATCGCAAATTCTTGGGGTGTGTTCAGTCGCTCACCGGTCGCAATAGGGACCGTCGTTTTGTCTGCCACAAAAGCCATCGTATCAAAGTTATCTGGCTTAATAGGATCTTCAACGAAGTAGGGCAAATACTGCTCAATTCCCCGACAAAAGGCTACTGCATCGGCTGGCTTTAGCCGGCGATGTAATTCAATGCAAAGATCTACATCATTTCCCACCGCATTTCGAAATGCCGCAACACGTTCGATGGCCTCTCCAATTTCACGGGCCTGGGTTGTGTGATACGGATCATCTCGTGATTGATCTAAAAACGGTGATAGGTGCCCGACTGCATTAAATCCCTTTGCCTTTGCATCTTTCAAATTGGCAACGACTTCTTCAGTTGTTTTACCGCCAACATGATAGTAAACGCGCGCCTTATTGCGCGTTTTGCCGCCAATTAAATCGTATACTGGTGCACCGTAATATTTACCTGCAATATCCCATAATGCAATATCAATGGCGCTAATGGCCCCCATGATGGCCGCACCACGAAAATGCCAGCAACGATACATATACTGCCAATGATGTTCAATTCGGAGAGGATTCTGACCAATCAGGTACGTTTTCAAGGCTTCTACCGCACCTGCCGCAGCATCTAGGAATCCCCAGGTGCCACATTCGCCCACACCGATCAGTCCTTCATCGGTTTCCACCTGAACAAATAAGTATCGATTGGCCAAAATTGTTTTTACGTTTGTGATTTTCACGTTATAATGCTCCCTACTTCATATCAGATTCATTTGTGAGATTTTTTAGCAAATGGTTCGTCTTTCATAAATTCAATTAATGCTCACTGGTTTCACCCGCTCTAATTGCAAAAGGTAGTTTGTTTTCGTTTGGAGATACTGGACAAGTGCAGAATTCCGTAAAGAAGCAGGGTAAATTACTAGCAGTATTGAAATCAATATAATCAACTTCGCTCGGATGAGATATATCAAATGCTAACGCTCTTCCACCACCATATGTCTCTTTAGCTGAGGTTACATCTTTGAATAAGATGTTGCCCGTTCCCTCAGTTTCTTGTCGATTATCTAAATAAACTATTTGATTAGTTTCCGGATCTTTTTTTGTCCAACCCGAATCATCATTGTGTCCTTGAAAAACAATTAATTTGTACTCTTGATCTTGGTAGGTAAAGTAAAGATTACCGATTGCCGTTTCTTTGTGTGATAAATCAGATAATACAGCTTCGGTTGTCACGCTTTCCCAATGTTCCAACGGAATATAGCGTGCTGGTAGAACCCAATTTTTACTAGGCTTAAAGTGCTTTGCTTCTTCAAAATGACGCCTAGTATCAGATTGAGGATCACGTTGACGAATCGCAAACTTACGGTCGTCGCTTCCAATTCTCTTAATTAATTGAGCACGCACACCCTGATAATCAAAGTCCTCAACATTGACATCTGCGACCGTACCAACAGTAATTTCTTTAGGTTCTTTAATAACCTTTCCTCGATTGCTAACATCCTTGCCCGCTTCCGGAAAATACGTCACCGTATTTCCATCTTGACGCCACTGACCTGGAAATCCACCAATGGTCTTGGACTCGCCTTCTTTGAGCCAATCAATGCTTCGTAGAGAAAGCCACCCATACTCTGAACTTAGTTTAGCTTCTCGTCCCTGATGCCACTGATGCCATCTTTGTTCGTATTCTTCTTCTGTTAAATTTTGGATTTCACGAAATGACAGAGGCTTAGCAATTGGAACACCACCGAAGACATGATCTACTGTTGTAGGAACTTGTTCGTATTTTGTCATATTTTTTCTCCATTCATTATTCGTATTTTACTCATAATAATCTGTGCTTAGCTAATAGACATTTGGCGTTTTCTCACCAGCCGTTAATTTAAATGGTAATATATTTTGCTCGGGTGGAAATGGGCAAGTACAAAAATAACTAAGTGCGCATGGATAATTGGCGGCACTATTAAAATCTACATAATCCAATTTATTGGTATCTGAAATATCAATTTTCAACCGACGACCACCACCGTATGTCTCGTTACCATTGGTTTGATCCTTAAATAAAATCAATCCGACGTTCTCCCTGTTCTGGCGATTATTTAAATACCGTGTTTTACCAGTTACCCGATCAGTCTCAATCAAGCCTGAATCGTCATTATGTCCCTGAAAGACAACGAAGCTATACTCATGTCCATCATATTCAAAAACTAAATTACCAATTTGGGTTTCATTATGTGATAATCCTTCAAGCACAGCAGCCGTCTGAACATTCTTCCATTCACTGAGTGGCACATACTTCGCAGGCAGTACCCACTTTTGAGTTGGTTCAAAAACCGGTACACCAGTAAAATCTTGACGGAATTTTGACTGCGGATCGCGTTGCCGTACCGCAAATTTTTTATCAGATCCTAACCGTTTGATAAGCTGCGCGCGCACACCCTCAAAGTCAAAGTCCTCAACATTCACATCTTCTGCATTCTCAACGACAATTTCCTTTGGCTCTGTAAGTATTACTCCCCGATTAGTCACTTTTTTGTCCGGCTCAGGATAATACGTTACCGTATTCTTATTTTGCGACCAAGAGCCCGGAAACCCATTTAGTTGGATTGTCTTACCATCTTCAAGCCAATCGATACTTCTTAGTGAGAGCCAGCCATACGGTGCTTTTAAAGCTCTCTCCCTTTTGGTATGCCATTGCGCCCAATGTGTTTGGTATCCTTGCTGATTTAATGTCGTTAATTTTTGATAGTCTGTCATTATGCCGCATCTCCATTATTTATCATCTTTTGTCACGTCATAGCCAAAGTACTGCTTTGATAATTTGCTAACAGTACCATTCTGCTTTAGTTTTTTGATTTCTTTGCTGAACTGCTTATTTAACTTTTTACCGTGCGCATTCTTCGCAAATGGCAATGCAATTTTAACAGTCGCTGCAGTTCCACTAACCACTCTCCAGTTATATCCTTTCGCTTTAATAATCGCCTTTAAGTTATTCCTAGTATCAACGGTCCCATCAACATGGCCAGCCAACAAAGCTTCATAAAATTGATCGCGGGCATCAAACGTTCTGAGCTTAATCTTTGGGTCATATTTCTTTAAATTATCTGTATTATTAGAAGCTGCACCCGTTGAAACTGTTTTCCCATCTAGGTCATGAATTGTCTTATACTTTGAACTTTTGTTTACCGCAATTGCTGTTTCCTCAACGTTATATGGTGTACTGAATGTGTATTTCTTTGATCTGGCAGGCGTAATGGCGACATCATTAGCGACCGTGTCCACCTTGCCTCCATCAAGATCTGCAAGCAATCCATCGTATTCACCCGTCACCCACTTGGGCTTGTAGCCTAAGTCTTTAGCGGCTTTATTAATCAACTCAACATCAAACCCAACTAGCTTGTTACCTTTTTTATACGATGTCGGAAAACTCGTTCCGGTAGTCCCAATCGTGATCGTTTTTTTACTTGAATTGGCACTTGCAGTTGTCCCCCACAATTGTGTGACTCCCAGAAAAACAAATCCAATGATAATAATGCTACCAACAATGCCGCTTAACGTTTTCTTCATACACTTCTTCCTCCTCGTAATTCAGCTAATAAATCCTATTTTGGCCAGATAAAACTCGATTTAAGTAGGTGTTGTTCATTGATTGTGTCCGTTGTTCATCAAAAATTGAAATAAAAAAAATTGCCTTAGGTCCATTCGGTTTCTGTACAATATCAATCGTTTCAAACCCAATTGATTGATAAAATGATGACAGCCATGGATGATCAAAAGCTGTTCCGATAGTAACGGCCGGAGTCTGAAGTTCCGGTTTAACATAATTATTAATCACCCAATCAATTATCTGCTTTGCAAAACCTTGTTTTTGATAATTCGGATTTGTAGCGACCCAGCCCAGATGCGGCAATCCGAATGGACCAGGATTGTCGGACCACGGTAGTCTGACCGAGGTCGTTGCAACAATCACACCACTCTCATCCTGAAGAATAAATGTCGGCGTACTTAAAATATGTTTTAAAACATCTCTTTCAGTCACCGAAGATGCCGCAAAATGAATTCCTAATTTTATATCCGCCTCATAGGCTTGATGAAGCAAAGCAGTTAACTGAGTAACCATTTCAATATTCTCAATTTTTTTGATTTGCACGTTAGATTCCTCCCGACATTGCCGCATTCAAACTCGATCAATTTACAAGCTACCTAGTGTCGACTTTCAAATCTGTCCCGATCATTCGGTGACGTCCAAATAGCTAAATCTGGACCAGCAGGAATGATTCGCGGTAGATCTTCAAATGGCGTGTGATCAACTTGGAAAAAACGTTTCTTCATTGAATCAAAATCAGTATTATTACCAAATGCCGGAATGCTGTATAAATCTTTTGTATAATTCCAAAGATTCGGATAGTCCACTAGACGCTTTTTATTGACGTAGTATTTCTGATAGAAAACTAGGTCAAACCGGGCTAACGTCACATACAAACGAATATCGGTATCGGTAATTTGGTTACCAAATAAATAGCGTTGATGACTCAATCGATCTTCTAACCAATCCAAACGGTCAAACACTTGATTATAATATTTTTCATAATACGCTTGTGAACGGGCCTGACCAGCTTCATTCACAGCAGTGTTAACATCTGCAAATAAAATTTGATTTAAAACATCAATATCTTCTTGTAAATCCTTAGGATACAAATCTGGCGCATCTTTTGATTGATATTTCTGCCATGCTAAAGATAATTCATTAATTAGAACATTGTAATCATTATTGACAACTTCACCAGTCTGGATATCAACCAGAGCCGGCACGGTCGTTCTTAATTCATAATTCGGATCAGCCTTACGATAGCTTTCACTAAGTGACTTAGTCTTCAGTATGGGATCAACATCTCCATCATCAAGAGTAAAGAACCAATCCCCAACAACTCCCGCTGGTCGAAGCGGATCGACAACACCCTTTGAAATTACCTTATCCAATCCCAGCAAATCGATTGCGATCGCAATTCGGTTGGCCCAAGGACAGTGCCGGGACCAAATCAACCGATAGCGACCGGGCTCAACGGGTAAGGTGCCGTCCGTAAACTTCTTGGTAAACTGCGGTGCTTGTGTTTTTTCGAATTTTTGACGAACATTAAAATTAGAGGTAGCGACACCGCTATATTCCTTTTGCGTGACGCCCTGACGCGGATTAGCAACTCGGCTCTTTGAAAAATCAATTGGGCAAGCACACATTTCTTCAACTACATCGACCTTTGCCAATTCTTCTTGCAAACTTGTTTCCCTTACAGCCATAACACGACACTCCCTTATTAATTTTAAGAGTCAAAAAAGCACCTTCGCCCCTGTTTTTATAAACAAAGGACGAAAGTGCTTTTCCGCGTTACCACCTTAATTTGAATAACCTTCACAGATTACTCCTTACCAGGTACTCAACTTCAATACCCTGATCATGTAACGGTGATAACCGTCATTACCTCACAAATGTTTAGTAATGAGAACTAAAATTGAAACCATATTCGTCAATTCATTATCACTATCTCACACCACCCGATAGTTCTCTGAAGATAACTCCCCAACTACTCATTTCAACGTTCAAAATCTATTTAATTGAAAATGATTATAACTTTTAGTTATTTAAAAATCAACCGTTTTTTAAACTTTTAGCATGTGCCAAGACTAAATCAATGCGTTCTGAAATATTCCCTAAATCATTTTCAGCATTCGTCCATGATTTCAGCTCGTCACGACTAAAGTGATCACTTACCTCGGATCGCTGATAAATCAACTCTAAAAAGTCTACGTGCTGTTCGATAGCGGTCATGGCACTTTCGTAGACCAACTCATGGGCTGTTTGTTTGCCAATTACCGTGCCCAATTCAAACATGATCTTTTCCGCAAATGGTAGTCCACCCTGGAGCTCAATATTATGCTTCATTTGCGCTTCATTTACATTGAAGTCATTAATAATATGGGTCGCATTCACCAATTGTGCATCCAAATAATTCGTGATTTGCGGCAGAGCAACCCACTCACTCCGCCAGTGAATTGCATCCCGTTCACCGTCAAATAACATTGACTGATGAATTAAGGCCACATTGCTAAATACCGGCTGAGTTAAACTAGCCAAGCCTTCCAGAAGTGCCGGGTTCCGCTTCTGCGGCATCGTTGATGATCCAATTTCTCCTTTTTTGAAAGGCTCGGTAACCTCATTTACCTCAGTTTTCATCAAATTGAATAATTCGTGCCCAATTTTACCCAGCGTCCCCGAATAAATTCCCAAAACAGAGGCAATTTCAGAAAACCGGTCGCGCGATGACTGCCATGAAATATTAGGAACGTTCAAATCTAGGGCCTTAAGAACCCGCTTTTCAATTTCAGGACCATACCCGTTAAAAGCGGCATACGTCCCAACTGCACCACTAATACTCCCGACGAACACTTGGTGATTAATGAGTTCGTTTAGACGTTCTTGGCTTCGCAGAGCTTCATCCAGCCAGACCGCCAACTTAAATCCAAAGGTAATCGGAATCGCCTGAATACCATGGGTTCGACCAATCATCGGCGTATTACGATACTTTTCGGTTTGTTTCGTCAGCGCCGCAATCAATGCCTCACTATGTTTATAGAGCACATCAAACGCTTGCTTAGTTTGCAACATAATACCGGTATCCACAATGTCTTGTGTCGTGGCGCCAAAATGGACGTACTCGCCGGATTCTTCACCTGCCAAAGTTTGCAAAGTATGAATTAGCGCGATCAAAGAATGCATCTTTTCCGCACTTTCTTTTACAATCGCATCCAAGTCAAAATTCTTAATATCCGCAATCGATGCAATTTTATCGCCAGCTTCCTTGGGAATCACACCCAGTTCTCCCTCAACCTTTGATAAAGTCCCTTCAACAGCTAATTGCGCCTTAATTTTATTTTCGTCGCTCCAAATTTCACGAATCGCAGGGGTACTAAAATTACCCTGCATTAATTGTGAATCAAGTACACTTGCCATTACACTATTACTCCTTGCCTAATTCTGCCAACAACCGTTTTGCATTGTAGTAATACCACTTAACACCTGGAATTAACCCTTCATCGTCTAACCGTAAGTCTGAATGGTGCCAATCCGAATTACCATGACTCCCTACAAAAGCAAACACACTTGGTATCTTCTGACTAAAGTAGGCAAAATCTTCCCCGGCATTTGATGGTTCTGGTTTAACAACCGTCAAATGCTTACTTGTTTCATCAACCACCCATTTAGTCAGTTGCGGATCATTATCGACAACATCGGGGCCTTCGATCCATTCAATTTCAACATCAACACCGTACGAAGCTGCCTGACCATTCACAATTTCATAAAATCGTTTCTTGGCGGTTTTACGTGCTTCACCATCAAAAGTCCGGACGGTTCCTTCAAACCAAGCTTCTTCGGGTAAAACGTTCCACGTGGAACCACCTTCAATATGGGTAATTGAAACAACCGCTGTTTTTTGAGGATTTTCATTGCGGCTCACAATAGTTTGAATAGCATTTACCGTTCCTGACAGTGCGATAATGGGATCCTTCCCAAATTGTGGCATTGCCGCGTGAGTTCCAATTCCCTTAAAGGTCACCTTAAATTGATCTACGGCGGCCATTAATCCACCGGGGAGTAAGCCAATCTCACCAACGCCTAAATCAGGCTTATTGTGAAACCCAATAATGGCATCAATCCCGTCAGCGCCACCAGCAGCATCTACTTCTTGGGCACCCACGTGTGTTTCTTCGGCCGGCTGGAAAACCAATCGAATCGTTCCCTTTAACGAATCCTTTTCCTGTGCCAACACTTCAGCGGCTCCTAGTAGAGACGTGATGTGAAAATCATGACCACAAGCATGCATCACTCCATCATTGACGGATGCGTATGGTAATCCAGTCGCTTCTTTAATCGGGAGTGCATCGATATCCGACCGCAATCCAACCACTGGCTTGCCCTGACCAATTTCCGCAATCACGCCAGTATTTAACTTTTCAGGCGTAATAATTCGATACCCTAACTTAGTCAGATAGTTCGTAATATACTTAGTCGTTTCAAATTCTTGATCTGATAGTTCTGGATGCTGATGAATATAATGCCGAACCTCAACCACTTTATCCTTTAACTGTGTAAATGTTGCTTCGTCTGCCACGCTTAACGTCTCCCTTATTTTTCGATTTCTACTTTTTCTAGTGAATTTACAAATGTACTAATTCGACCGGGTTGATCACCGGATAATAACTCTTTTGCAGGACCCTGATCCAAAATTTCGCCGTCTTCAATGAAAACGGCCTGGTCCGCAATTTGTCGAGCAAACTCCATTTCATGTGTGACCAGCACCATCGTAATATGCTCCCGCGCCAATGCCGCAATCGTCTGCAAGACGCTCTCCACCAACTCTGGATCGAGCGCGGACGTTGGTTCATCAAGCAAGATTACCTTCGGCCTGACGGCAATCGCTCGAGCAATTGATACCCGTTGTTGCTGCCCACCAGAAAGTGTCACTGGGTACTGATGTGCCACTTGGCCCAGACCAACCTGTTCCAAAACTTCTTGCGCGCGTTGTCTGGCGGCTGCTTTTGGTAATTGACCATTTAAAATTAATGGAGCAGCTACGTTTTCCAGTGCGGTTTTATTTTTAAAAAGATTAAATTGTTGGAATACCATCGCAGAATTCTGGCGCACCTGGGCAATAACTTGCTTGCTAATGTGCCCCGCTTCAGCGACCGATCCATTGACCTCGACAGAACCTTCACTAGGTTCTTGAAGTAAATTTAACGTCCGTAAAAGTGTCGTCTTCCCCGAACCACTGGGGCCCACAAACGCCGTTACTGTGCCTTCTTCAACTTCCAAATTAATTTGTTTCAAAACTGGTTTCTGTCCGATGTTCACGGACAGGTTTTTCACTTTGATCAACGACATGTGCAACCCTCCTATATGGTTTTTGTAGCGCATTTTCTAAGATACTTTGAAGCCATGTATAAATAATAATGATAATCCAGTAAATTACCCCGACGGCTAAATACGTTTCAAAATACTTAAACGAATCACCGGCAAGCATTTTACCGTCCGCAAATAGTTCGGTTAGTCCCAAAGCAAACGCAAGCGACGTCTCTTTGATCAAACTGACAAATGTATTTCCCGTGGCAGGCAATGCGTTCACAGTTGCCTGTGGTAATACAACATGGAAAAATAGCTTCGAGCGTTTAATGTTTAATGACTGACCCGCTTCAATCTGACCATCATCGACAGAACCAATAGCGGCTCGAAAGATTTCTGCAAGGTATGATGACTGTTTAAATCCAAGTCCGACGATGGCCGCCACTAGTGCGGGGATACCACGAAAAACTGGAAAAATTTGTGGTAATCCGTAATAGATAATAAACAGTTGCACTAGGGTTGGCATACCACGAAAAAGTGAAATATAGAACCGGGCAAACCAACGCAATGGGGTTACCTTAGTGAGCTCAAACGATGTCAAAACCATGCCTAACACAATCGCCAATACCATTGAGACGACTGCCATCAATAGCGTAATTGGAACGTATGGAATTAATTGTGCAAATAGACTTAAAAAGTATGAAAAATCGAAATTCATTTATTGCTCCCCCTTTGTCGTATCATAGCCAAAGTATTTAATAGCCAATTTCTTGATCTGACCGTCCTTTTTCAATACTTTCAGTTCCTTGTTAAATTTCTTTTGTAATGCTTTACCATGTGCATTTTTCTTAAATGGAAAAGCCACTTGTGTATCCGAAGCTTGGCCCTTAACTACCCGCCATGGTAATTTTTTCTGATTAATCGTTGCTTTTAGCACTGGAATCGTGTTGACAACGCCTTCGACATGCCCACTATTAAGTGCTTGATACATTTCGTCACGAGTATCATAGGTTTTAATATTAATTTTTGAATCATAATCCTTAAGTGCGGTTGTATTTTCAGACGCGACTACAGCTCCCACCGTTTTGCCTTCCAAACTCTTTAATGTTTTATAGTTTGATGACTTAAGCACCGCTACTGAGGTGGCATAGTGATTATATGGTGTCGAATACGTAAACTTCTTCTTCCGATCTGCTGTCACAGCAAAGTTCTGTGAGAGCGTGTCAACCTTGCCACTATCAAGCTGACCCATTAACCCACTAAAGTCACTTGTCACAAACTTAACCTTATATCCAAGCCTTTTAGCGACTAATTTGGTAATCTCAACATCGAATCCAACAAGCTTATCGCCTTTCTTAAACGACGTTGGAAAACTTTCACCGGTGGTTCCTACCTTCAGTATTTTTTGAGCAGCAAATGCTGGACTTGCCAATGAGATAACACTGGCTAGTGCCGCAATAAATAGGGTTAGTTTGAAAAATACTTTGGTCCATCCTTGTCTTCTAGTCATTCACTAATTCCTCCAATACTGACTGTAGGTACTGATCTTGCACCTGCTTAACCTGTTTCTCATCTAGCGCTTTGACCAAGTACAACGTCTGATGATCTGGAAATTTTCTCACAACATCTACTTTTTGAAATCCGAGTTTTTCATACGCTTTACTCAACCAAGGATGTTCGAGTGCCGTTCCCAAACTAACCGCCGGTGCCTGTAATTCTTTTTGAATATAATTTTCAATCACCCAATTGATCAGGTGTTTGGCCCGCCCCTGGTGTTGATAACGCGGATTAGTGGCCACCCAACCAAGATGAGGGAGTGCAAATGGACCAGGGTTATCAGCCCATGGCAGTCTTACGGACACCGTCGCAACAAAGTCACCATTCTCTTCAATTACGAAAGTCGGTTTCGTTTTGATATGACTCGCAACCGTTGCCTCTTCAATGGTTGCTGCTCCAAAATGAATTCCTAATGCAACATCCGCCGCATATGCTTGATGAAGTAGAGCGGTTAGTTTCTTTGCGTCACCCGGATCATTTAATCGTTTAATTGCCATGCCTGATTACCCTCTTTGATTGTTATTCTTTTGTTGTATCGTAGCCGTAATATTTCTTAGAAATTTTAGTCAACGTACCGTCTTTACGCATTTTGTTGATTTCTTTTGTAAATTGTTTTTGTAATTTTTTTCCATGTGCATCGTCTTTAAATGGTAATGCAATCTTGTTCACCTTAGCCGATCCCTTAACAACCTTCCAATCAAGGCCCTTTTCCTTAATTGTGGCCTCTAAAATTGGTCGGGTATTCACCATGCCGGAAACATGACCGCTATTGAGGGCTGAGTAAGCCTGATCCCGTGATTCATAGGTTTTAATAATAATTTTCTTGTCATATTTTTTCAGTGCATCAATATTGTTTGATCCCATCACTGCTGCGACTTTATGACCTTCTAGATCCTTCAGATTCTTAAATTTTGATCCCTTTTGCACCGCTACAGCCGTTGCATCATAGCTGTAGACCGATGTGAAGAGGTACTTATCACTACGTTGCTTCGTAATCGCGACATCGTTAGCCACTGAATCAATCTTGCCATTATCAATCGAACCAAAGAGACCATCAAAATCGGCTGTCACCCATTTAGTTTTATATCCCAACCGCTTAGCCGCCGTATTAGCAACATCCACGTCAAAGCCCGTTAACTTGTCATTCTTTTTAAACGACGTTGGAAAACTCGTTCCAGTAGCCCCAAAAGTAACCGTCTTTTTGGATGCCTGTGCATTTTGTTGTGGCGCCAGCACGAAAAACGCCGTCACTGCTGAAATTCCTAAAATAATTGATCCTAGTCCTAAACGCTTCTTACTCATTATCCAAAACCCCTTAATGTTTGATATGTAATTTAGATTGATCCGTGATGACTCACATTTTCGACGAAAAAAGGCGCCCCCGTCGCTGTCTATTTCTAGACAAGGACGGAAGCGTCTTCCGTGTTACCACCTTAATTCGAATAACCCTCACAAGCTATTCCTTCTCGGGTACTCACTGGCAGTCGAAAAGGACTACTAGTTTCAAACCCCAACTCTGTAACGGGAGTACCCGACACCACCTAACTAAATCGCTCGGCAATGAGAACTGCTTATGAGACCATCTTCGATTGCTAACTACTATCATCTCTCACCAAATGATGACTCTCTGGAAAGCAGTATCACAATTTACTCATCTCTGCGTTCATCTAAACGTATCAATCTGTTTACGCAATTATTAAGTATTAATTAGAAAATGTCAACAGTTTTTAAGATTATGATGAGTGAATTTTCATAATAAACTTACGAAATGTAAGCTACAAACGTTGATATCACATTGTTTTGGTATTTGAATTAACATGTTAAAAAATTTTTTTATTTTATGGCCTCAACTAGTTGTGAAACCGTTTGATTGGTGCTTCGCACAATTTTTTCTACTTGCGCACTTTGCGCTCCTATTGCACGTTGTAACTTATCTATAATTTTTTCTTGCGGCAATGGATTGGCGGGTGACCCCAGCGGATCGTCCACCTCAGACACAATCGACGCCCCATTCACGAATACTTCCAACCTTGCGGGTCGTGAAGTGACTGATCCCTGTGGCAAATCATTGGTTCGTGAAAAAATTTCGATGTCTGTATAAAATTGTGACTCAATTGGAAGGGCAGCAAATTTTTGATCATCAACATCCCCGTGGTTCAATACTTGCCACACAATATACTCAATTGAGAACTTTCCCTGCTGTCCAGTTTGAGGCCGTGGTTGATTAAGTACTCGATCACCATTTTGGGGATAATGAATGACGATTTTTTGACAGTCTTTCCACTGAATTCCTTTTTGCCACAGATCTACTGCCGCATCATAGCCAGAAATTGCGGCTGAACAAAATTGGTGCTGCTTAAACCACAGACCTGGTGTTTGGATTTGAGCTGGTTTTAACCAAGTTTGGCGCCAATTAGTTGCATTAACCTCGAGGTCACCGATAACTTTAAACCAGCCGTTGCGGTTGTTAAATGGATCTTCACTCGTAGTAAGTCCCGCTTGGACAATCTGATAAGCAGTCACAGCATTGCGAGCTGCTAGTCCTGCATGTAACGGTTTATTATCAGTGCCAGCTTGGAATAACATTCCCGCCGTCTGACTAGCTGCGACAGACAAAATCGCCACTGTGTTTTCAACCGATAATCGTTTAAAAATACTAATTGCAGCCGCAGACGCAATACTCCCGATTGTCGCCGTTGAATGCCAGCCACTAACTGCATGATGCGGATTGAGTAACCGGCCAAATTGGCCGGCCACCTCGACACCCTGAATGTACGCCCAGAGGAGATCTTCAATTTGGTCTGTCGGTGCAGCAATCGCAAACAATGCTGAAAAAATCGTCACACTGGGATGCCCACGAAAGTTAGGTTGAACATCATCGTAGTCGAGATAGTGTCCCTGAAACCCATTAATCAGTGCGGCCCGTTCGGCTGTGGTTGTCACCGACTGGCTGAGAATTTCAGTGTCGCCACCTTCGATTTTAAGCTGTTCAACCAAGCGTTGAACGGCTACTTCTCGATCCGCTAGTTTCAAGCTGGCTAGATAATCAATTAAGGCTGATCGGGCAATTTGGAAAAGCTCACCGGAATCTTCAGGTTGAGCTTGATGCAAAAGCGTTGCGAGTGTTTTGGTTACTGTTGCGATAGTTTATCCCCTCCATTAATTTTACTGTGGTAATTCAATCCCATACTTTTCACTTAATAGATCGCCCAAAAATTCAGCTAAGTGTTCATGAGCATATACATTAGTTTCTTCTTCGGCCGCTGGGTTGTAGTTAGTATTAGTGTTCACATCGTACACGTAAGTTTTGCCAGTCGCATCTTCCACCCATTCAACAGCCGCGACGTCGATACCAGCATGTTGTAAGAATAATTCATATGCTTCTCGCTGACGATTCGGTAACGGGGTGGTAATTTGAAACTTACTCGATGTTTCGAGCTGTTCATGCCCCTGTCCAATTTGACACTCATCTGCCGGACACAACTGGAACCCATCCGAAACTAATTCAAAAACACATGTATGCTACTCCTCCAGCTTTACTTCTATTCACTCTTTTTCCCACTTAAACCTAAAGAATCCCTTCGCCCGCTCTAAATTATTTAGAGCAAGGACGAAAGGATTCCTTCGTGTTACCACCTTGATTTAAGTAGCTCTCACAAACTACCTCTTAATGAGTACACCATTTCACAATGGAGATACCCTGACTCGGTAACGAAAGTCTTCTCGTTGTCGTTTTACCAATGTTCAACGACAATTATTTTCATTTAGACCATCTTCAACTCGCACTCATTATGTCTTTCACCAACCGATACTTCTCTTCAAAATGTGTGCCAAATTTACTCATCTAAACTAATTACAATCATAATTTCTCTTAAATTTATCGCTTTTTTGAGTACACAAAAGGATCTCCAGTCGTTTACTTGTTTTTCAGAACTTTCCCACACAGGAAATCATACACATGTTCACACGATTTCTCCGTAAAAATCCCAGTCAAAAACTAAAGATCCCATCTTTTTTCTACTATATTAATAAATTGCTTTAGATTTTGCCCAACGCCTGTTCCAAATCATCAATCAAGTCATCTGCATTTTCGATCCCGATTGAAAGACGGACAAGGTCTGGCGTGATTCCAGTTAATTTCAGTTCTTCTTCATTTAGTTGTGCGTGTGTCGTTGAAGCAGGATGGATGATCAAGGAATGCGCATCCCCGACGTTAGCCAACAGTGAGAACAGGTTCAAGTTTTCAATCAGCTTCTTACCAGCTGCTTCGCCACCTTTTAGACCAATCGTGAAGATCGAACCAACCCCCTTGGGGAAGTACTTGTCAGCTAATGGCTTATACTTGCTACCTTCGAGTTCTGGATAATTGACCCACGCAACCTTGGGATGGTTAGTCAGATATTTGACAATCTTGCGCGTATTTTCCACGTGCCGTTCTACCCGCAGCGATAGGCTTTCGAGACCTTGAATCAAGAGGAATGAGTTGAATGGACTGATTGTCCCACCCAAGTCACGCAACGATTGTGCACGAACCTTGGTCGTGAAGGCTCCACCCTTTAAGGTATTCCAAACTAACCCGTTGTATTGTGGGTCCGGTGTGGTAAAGCCAGGGTAACGGCCGCTAGCAGCGTAGTCGAACTTACCGTTTTCAACGATCACGCCTCCCATTGTGGTCCCGTGGCCACCGATGAACTTCGTGGCTGAGTGAACGACCACGTCAGCACCATGGTCCAATGGTTGTACCAAGTATGGTGAGCCAAAGGTGTTATCGACGATCAAAATCAAGCCGTTATCATGTGCGACCTTAGCCACGGCCTCAAAATCAATCAGGTTAATACCGGGGTTCCCGATGCTTTCAATGTAGAGGGCCTTAGTCTTGTCATTAATCTCTTTGGCAAAGTTTTGTGGATCGTCAGGATCAACGAAGTGGGTGGTAATGCCCAGCTTTTTCAAAGTAACGTTGAAGAGATCGAATGTGCCACCATACAGAGTGCTGGCAGCGACGATTTCATCCCCTTGATCGGCAATGTTCAAAATCGCGGCTGAGATCGCAGCTGAACCAGTTGCCAAGGCCACACCGGCAGTCCCATTTTCAAGAGCGGCAACCCGAGCTTCCAATACAGAAGTCGTGGGGTTGGTTAGCCGAGTGTAAATATTGCCGGCATCCGTCAGGGCGAAACGACCAGCGGCTTGCGCGGCATCCTTAAAGACGTATGACGTCGTTTGGTAAATTGGAACCGCCCGTGCACCAGTTTCATCAACCGTTTGGCCAGCCGTCACTTGTAAGGTTTCGAAATGTAAATCTTTGTTTTCACTCATAATTAAATTCCTCCGTTTTGATTATCGTTGTGTTTGATTTCATTCTTAAATTAAATTCGTTGGGTTTATTGTTTAGGTTGAGCAGATTAATTAGCAACAACACCGTTGCATCTCTGCCAATCCTCCAGCATATTCATAAGATTTCAATTTCATCACTACCACGCTCCTACTCGCTTTGGCTGACTAAATTCCAATAAAAAAGCGTCCCTTACCCGCCAATTATGACAGGTAAGGGACGCATGATCGTGTTACCACCCTTGTTCGTGCACGAATGCACCTCAACGATACCATCAGATATCTGGGAAGTTAACGGTTCCTACCGTTCGCCAAGCGTGAACCTGACGACACACTATTCGAGCTCATCTTCACTACGTTGACGATGTCCTTTCACACCACCCGGACTCTCTTGCTTCGCCTTCAATAGCTACTCTTCTCGATGCATTGAAATTATTGTCGTTTGAATTGAAACCAATTCTAATCTAATTTTAATTATTGTCAAGCTATTTTTTAATTTTTCTTTTCATCCACTTCTCGCCGCTCCGTTGCTGAAGTTTAACTTTGTGAAAAATAATCAAGTCGTCCGTTGTAATTGTGAATTCACAATGTGCAAAAAATATTTTTCAGCATTATTTGAATGGCGCTATTTGGCAACGATTACTACCAAACGGGCATTTGTGAACTTGTCACTTTTTCACAAGCAATTTTCGCCCCTTGGCAAGTGAAAAATACATGGTATTCTATTTTTAATTACATTTGAATCAAAGGGGAACCATCATGTCAGAAAATAAACGTTACGGCGCAGATGCCATTGTTGAAAGTCTCATTAATCACCAAGTTAAATATGTCTTTGGAATTCCGGGTGCCAAAATTGATCGTCTATTTGACCTCCTAGATCATCCCAAGGACCCTAATTCACCACAAATGATCGTGACTCGTCACGAACAAAATGCTGGTTTTCTGGCCTCCGGAATTGGCCGGATTACCGGCAAGCCCGGTGTCGTCATCACGACTTCTGGTCCCGGTGCCAGCAACCTAGCGACGCCGGTCGTGACCGCCACGGCAGAAGGAGATCCCATGGTTGCCATCTCTGGTCAGGTGCAACGTAAAGACCTCTTCCGGTTAACCCACCAAAGCATGGCGAACAAGGAACTTTTCTCCACGATTTCTAAGTACAGTGCCGAAGTTGGCGACGCTGAAAATCTCTCCGAAGTCATCGCTAACGCCTTCCAATCGGCCACGCAAGGCAAGCAAGGCGCCGCATTTGTCAGCATTCCACAAGATGTTGATGATAGTGTCGTCGACTCACCCGCCCTTGCCCCACTTGCTGAACCAAAGCTTGGTTCAGCGGATAAAGCTTCAATTGCGGAACTAGTACGCCGAATCAAAACGGCTCAGCTCCCCGTCTTGTTGGTCGGAATGCGGGCTTCATCACCAGAAGTGACCGCCGCAATCCGCAAACTCGTGAAGACAGCTAAAATTCCGGTTGTTGAAACATTTCAGGGTGCTGGTATCATCTCCGAAGACCTCGAACAAAACTACTTCTTCGGCCGGGTCGGTCTCTTCCGGAATCAACCCGGTGATAAACTTCTGAAGCACGCCGATCTTGTCGTCACGGTCGGTTATGACGCTATCGAATACGAACCCCGGAACTGGAACGCTGAACAAGATGCCGTGATCACGGTCATCGATACAGAAGCACCACAACTGGATAAGCATTTCCAGCCAACAACCGAGCTGATTGGTGATATCGCCGCAACCGTGGATCAACTTGATGAAGAACTGGGCAGTTACGAACCTTCAAAGGGGTCACAACACTACCTACAAACACTCCACGAAGAAATTGAAGCCGACCAAAAACAAACACCACCCGCTGGTGTTGGCAACACCAACCATCCGTTGGCCGTAATTCAAGCCCTACAGGCCCGGGTCGATAACAAAATGACCGTTTCCGTCGACGTCGGTAGCCACTACATCTGGATGGCTCGTCACTTCCGGAGCTACGAACCACGCCACTTACTTTTCAGTAATGGTATGCAAACGCTCGGCGTTGCTTTGCCATGGTCCATCTCAGCCGCACTTCTACGGCCCAACGCTAAATCCGTTTCCGTTTCCGGTGACGCCGGCTTCCTCTTTACCGGTCAAGAACTTGAAACGGCGGTCCGGCTAGGACTCAACACCGTCCACATTATCTGGAACGATGGCTACTATGACATGGTGAAGTTCCAAGAAGAAATGAAATACGGTCGTAATGCCGCCGTTACCTTTGGCCCCGTGGACTACGTGAAGTACGCTGAAAGCTTTGGCGCAACTGGCTTACGCGTTGAAACACCCGATCAGCTTGAAGACGTCCTCGACCAAGCCTTCAGTACAAGCGGCCCCATCGTTGTCGACATTCCGATCGACTACTCTCACAACCCAGAATTGGGTAAAACACTCTTACCCGATCAATTCTAATTCATTCAAAAAGTACCGGTCATGATCCGTCAAAGATTATCGCCGGTACTTTTTCGTTAGTGTCGATGCTGAGTCACATCATCACTTGTGACTCCCACAAACTGCTGGCAAATTTGCATCAAAGTACACATTCTCTCATTTTTCATTTGTCAGTATCACGTCTACTATCACCGTTACAGGTAACTAAATTTAAATTAAATTAAAAAACACTCACCATTTTCTCAAACTTCTATTCCCAACCACTACCGCAATGCTTATACTGGGGTTAAGCGCTTTTACCACGCACCGGTCACGCCGGTTAACACTTGGAAAGAAGGATTTTTTGCATGCCGAATACTAAACCCAGCCTCTTGAAGGATCTCAATCATAACTACGACGGGCTCCAGCCCAATCCCATTCGTATCTTCGATGCCGAAGCTAGTAAGATTGACGGCGTTCTTAAGCTATCACTTGGAGAGCCTGATTTTAACGTCCCTGAACATATCAAGCAGGCCGCCATCAATGCCATTACGACTAACCAGTCCCACTACGGTCCATCGAACGGTTGGCCAGTTGTCCGTCAAGCAGCCGCAGATTTTTTGAAGGACCGCTACAATCTGGATTACAACCCTGATACTGAAATTGCACTGACTGTTGGCGCTACCGAAGGGCTTCATAGCTTTTTGGATACTATCTTAAATCCTGGTGATAAGGTCCTCATGCCTAGCCCAACGTTCTCGCTATACGATCAACTGATCCGAATTAATGGGGCCGAACCGGTTTACATTAATACTGAAAGTTCCGGTTTCGTTTTAACACCAGAACAACTGCAACACGCCATTGATGAAAATGGGGCCGCGGTTAAAGCCATCCTGTTGAATTTTCCTTCCAACCCCACCGGTGTTACTTACAATGCCGCTCAGGTCAAGGCGATCGCGGACGTTGTTCGTAAAACCGATCTAATCGTTATCTCCGACGAAATCTACTCCGAGTTAACCTACGATGCGCCCCACGCCTCATTTGCCGGCGAATTACCTGAACAAACACTGTTAATCAACGGTGTTTCAAAGTCCCACGCCATGACGGGATGGCGAATTGGAATCGCTGCTGGTCCGGCCGACCTCATGAAACGGGTCAGCCTGGCCCACGCATTCAACGTCACCTCAGCTTCCAATCCCGAACTGTACGCAGCGGCTGAAGCACTCTCGACAGAAGCTGGCCGCCAAGATACCCTCAAAATGAAGGCCGAATACATCAAACGTCGAGACTTCGTGGTCGAAGCCATGACTAAGCTCGGCTTCAAAATTGCGAACCCTTCTGGGGCTTTCTACGTCTTCGCTAAAATCCCTGCCGGTTACATTCAAGATGACAATGAATTCTGTTACGACCTCGTCCGTAAGAATAAATTAGCCTTGATCGCTGGAAGCGGCTTTGGTCCCGGTGGCGAACACTACATCCGTCTGAGCTATGCCGCTTCAATGGACGACTTAAAGGAAGCCATGAAGCGTCTTACTGCTTATATCAATGAAAACAAACCAGCATAATTGTTTCATGTGAAACATAACAGGTATCTCCATAAAAGGTCTGAGAAAACGAGTGATTTTCTTAGATCTTTTTTCATGCGGTGAAAATAGAGGTTCAACACGTCCTGATTCCCCAAAATTTGATTCTTAAATTAATACCACTCGTGCGGTAATATCCACCACTTATTGACCTTTGCAAGACACACCGATCAGTCGTTGCTATACTAACTTCCAAATTAATCATACTGGAGGTTCCATGCATGGCACTATTAAGCGCTAATCACTTAAAGAAATCTTTTGGAAAGAAAATTGCAGTAAAAGATATCAGTCTACAAATTGATCCAGGTAAATTCATCGCCCTTCTTGGGCCAAACGGTGCGGGTAAATCGACAACAATTAGTATGCTGATTGGCACACTTGCCCCCGATAGTGGCAATATTAATTTCGACGCCAAAATTCCCAATGCACAAAACTACCATCGTCATATTGGCGTTGTTTTTCAGGAAAGCGTCCTTGATGGTCAATTAACCGTTCGCCAAAATTTAACTTTTCGCGCCAAAATGTACAAAAATATCACAACACACCGCGTCGAAGATGTTCTCAACGAGTTTCAGCTATTAACTGTCGCTGACCAGAAATACCAAACGCTTTCTGGCGGGCAACGACGTCGTGTAGATATTGCACGGGCAATCCTACACCGTCCAGCACTCCTTTTTTTAGATGAGCCTTCAACAGGGCTAGACATTCAGACGAGAAATATGATCTGGCAAATTCTCAATCGGCTGCGCCAAAATGAGCATCTTACTATTGTCCTGACAACTCACTACCTTGAAGAAGCTGAAAATGCCGATTTCGTCTACATTATTGACGATGGTCACGTCATTGCCGCCGATACCATCCCCAAATTAAAAGCTACTTACGCGCCGACACGACTTACTTTAATCACAAGCACCCCAGATCTCGTTCGCAAAAATTTACCTGCTGATTTGCCGATTACCAGAACAAAAACAGGCCTAAGCATTGCACTATCCAATTCAATGGCCAGTATTCCCATCCTAAAATTAATTCGACCGTTAATTAGTAGCTTTGAACTTAGAAATGGAACCGTTGATGATATTTTTCTAACACTCACCGGAAAGGAAATTCGATAATATGCTAGGTTTACTAAGAAGAAATCTTCGATTATATTTTGGCGATCGCAGTGGGGTCCTCTTTTCACTGCTTGGCGCCTTAATTGCGTTTGTTCTTTACATCGTCTTTTTAAAACATAACATGAGTTTAAGCTGGGGCAATATTCCCCATAAAAACGAACTACTCGATAACTGGCTCATTGGTGGTACCTTAGCAACCACTGCCATCACAACGACCGGTCACGCAACGAGTCTAGCCGTTATGGATCGTGAAAAAGGACGGTTAGTCGATTTAATGTTGACTGATATTCACCCTGCAAATATTCAGGCTACTTATATTTTTAACGGCATGATTGTCGGAACCATCATGCAACTCGTAATGCTACTAGGATTAGCCACCTACTTTCGCATTACAGATCAGCTCGGTTTTGACTGGTCACTAACCCCACAATTACTAATCGTCATGGTACTGAACGCTGCCACTTGGACATCCTTTAACGTCTTAATTCAGTCATTTATTCGCAGAATGTCAACACTAAGTACAGTCCATTCATTGTTAGGCACTGCCGCAGGATTTTTTGTTGGAGTATACATGCCCATCGGAATGTTGCCTAAAGCCGCTCAGCACCTGATTGAATGGACGCCCGCACCTTATAGCGCATCTCTGTATCGTCGGATCCTGCTGTCACAACCTTTACGTGATACTTTTAACGGACATTCTGTCGCTCAAACCACCTTTGAAAAATCGATGGGGATTGGGATTAACATTAACGGGCTAACTACGTGGACAACTGATACAATAATTTTATGTGCATGCTCTTTTATTTTCGCAATTATCATTGGGATCGTTGCTCATCGTAGCCAACTTCTGGCCGTTCAACGCAGTTAACTATCTCCATTGATTATTAACAAGAAAGAAGTGAATTTTGATCAAAATTCAATTTGAAAAAGCCAGCGAGCTTAACGGAGAAATAGAAATTGTCGTTCGATCTGGAGAAATCACGCCCGCAGTTCTCACAATAATGAACCAACTCGAAACTCTTGAAAAACCGATCCAAACACTTGCACTGCCTGCTGATGATCGCGTTGTCATGGTTGCTCAAGCCGACATTATCCTTCTTGAGATCAATAAAACGGATATTACTATTCATACTATCAATCATTTATTTCACATTACCGGCCAATTGAAGCGAATGCTCGCTAAATTAAACCAAACCGATTTTATTCAAGTCTCCAAGGGAGCTGTTCTAAATCTTAACCATCTAAAAACCCTTGAAGCAGCCTTTTCAGGCAATATGACGGCACGACTAACGAATGACATTAAAGTCACAATCAGTCGGAAATACCTACCTGAATTAAAAAAACAATTAGGAATGTGAGGAGATATTTTGGATAATTTTAAAACTATCATTCGGCACGCCGGTACTGGGCTCCTAATCGGTGCTTTAATGAGTATGCTCACAATGATTTTTGTTAGTCAGTCTGTAATTACCGTTTCACGTTTTCAATTGACCGCAATGCTGGTCATGAGTGCTTTAATCGGGTTATTATCGTTTATTTTTGATATTGAAAAGCTCCCCTTTTATGGGGCCATACCGCTACATTTTGTTTTAACAGCCATCATCGTATTTGGTACTAACCATCTCCTCCATGGACTGTTCGGCGTACCATCTCATCTAGGAATCATCTACATTGCAATATATATAGGAGTTTGGTTTCTTCTAAAACTTTGGTGGTCTCTAGATGTTCACCGAATTAATACTCAAATCAAAAAGCGCAACCAAAATCACTAAATGAATAAGCCACCTTCCCAAGTCACAATATGTGACCTGAGGAAGGTGGCTTATTCGTTATCGATTGTTAAATTAACGGTTCGTTTCCATTTCATCAACAACCGGATTGGTATCACGTTTTTTGACCACGTAAAAGATGGGGAGTCCAATGGCCACAATTGACAATGACGCAATGGCGCCTACTGGATCTGAAAATAGTTCACTGATGATCACAAACAGTGCCCCGACAATCGCGATAATCGGCGTGATGGGATACAAAGGCGTTGAAAACGGCCGTGGTCCTGGCATCCGCTTCCGTAATAAGAAGACACCAATAAAGGCAGCCACGTAGAAGCAATAAACGGTAAAGATGCAAAGATCTGATAGGTAATCTGCATTGAAGAAACCAACCATCAGACTCGCAATGGCGATGATCGCCACCGTGGCAATCATTGGTTCGTGCGTTTTGGCATTCACATATGACAACTGCTTTGAAAATGGTAAATCATGGCGTTTAGCCATTGCATACATAATCCGAGGAAACGTCATAATCTTGCCATTCATACACCCAATGATCGAAATGATCACCCCAATGTTCAGTAGCCGGCCACCAATAGTACCAAATGCCTGAGTCGCTAGATATGGTGTCGTGTTATCGCCTAACTTATGGATCAGACCAGCCGACAATCCGTTGAAAACGCCAAACGTCACAGCCGTGTAAACGACCAGCACGAACGAGAGGCCAATAATAATCGCCTTAGGAAGCACCTTTTGAGGATTTTTAATTTCACCACCCAAATTGGCAATCAGAATCCAGCCATCATAGCCAAACAGTGTGGCTAACACCGCCACCCCAAAGTTACCGGCACTAGTTTGAGCGCCCGCAACGGTTTGACCCAGCGCACCCTGATGACCATAGAAAAGGCCAAAAATGATAATTGCCGCAATGGGTAGGAGCTTGCAACACGTCGTCACAATCGCAAATGCGGCCCCATACCGATTTTCAAACATGTTCAACCCACCAATTAAAATCATGGCCGCGAGCGCAAGTGGTACATGCCAAACATTTGAAAGGCCAAAGAAACTCACCAGAAGCACTGCTAAATATCCCGCAAGCGAAGCGATGATGGCCGGACCATACACGATGATCTGCATCCAGCCAGATAGGAAGCCCCAGATACGTCCGTAAATTTTTTCCATGTAGACGTATAGGCCACCGGTGTAAGGTAACTGCGCACCGATTTCAGCGATCGTCAAACCGGCTGTCAGGGTAATGATCCCCCCAATTACCCATGCCAGAAGTGCCATGGTTGAGGAACCGGCACTGTCCAAGACTGATGCTTGCTTGAAAAAGATTCCGGAACCGATAACTGTCCCTACGACGAGGGCTAACGCCGACCAAATTCCTAATGACCGCTTTAATTCTACTTCTGGTTGTTTCATCTGAATCCCACCTTTTTGATAATCTCCGCTCACGGAAATAACATTTCCGCGAAACAATGGGAATAAGATAACACGCTCAGTAATTCTAGCAACCTGTAAGTTATAACTTTATTTTTAATTTCAATCTGAAATACTGTTATATCAGCGTTTAGCGTCCTTCTCAGCCACTTTTATAAATATTTTTATAATAACATATCGTTGATATTTTATAAATATTTTTATTTTTAAACAAATTTCAAATACCAATTAGTGATATTCGATCTTTCACTCTACTTTCGTATACACCTCATAGATATACGGATGGCTAATATCAACCTTAACATTTTACTTATTTTTCATAGAAAACACATATATTAGCAGTTGAAAAAACATTTAGTTGGCGTAGTATCGATACTACAATCTAGTTCTGAACCACAAAGGAAGCACGCCTATGATTTATCATTTTATCGCGGTTTTTACCGATCCAACCACTCAATTAAAAACTGCATACCATTATAGTAATCAAGCTTTAAATATAATCACGGCCAAAGAAACTGATTTTGCGAACGAATTCAGCCACTGCCCTTACACCGCTCATCGGATTGCCACTCCCAATGCCAGCTGGCGCTCCGTTATTGAGCATGATTTTCACTTTAAAGCGGTCCAAGTCACGGAAAGTTTTGATCGCATCCGGCAATTAGTGCACCACTTGGCTTTAAGCAAATAATTCTAAAAATAACCACACAAAAACTCCCTCTCTAGCTGAATTGCAAAAACTAGAGAGGGAGTTGTTTTATCTAAAACGACTTCTAAACACCAACTTGATCAAAAATATAGTCGGCATACCGCAAATGATAATGATAGTCGAACGCATCATCAATGTCGGCAGGTGTTAAGTGCTTAGTAATTTCCGCACTCCCTTCAACAAGGTCACGGAATTGAAGCTGTTCATCCCATGACTTCGCCGTCAGAGGTTGTACTAAATCGTAAGCTTGTTCACGTGACAAGCCCTTCTCGATCAGCTTCAAAAGCAACCGTTGGCTATAAATCAAGCCGTATGTGCGTGTCATGTTTTTCTTCATAGTTTCAGGGAAGACCGTCAAGTTAGCAACAATCTTATTGAACCGGTTCAACATGTAATCTAGCAAGATTGTAGTATCAGGCAGGATAATCCGTTCTGTTGAAGAATGTGAAATGTCACGTTCATGCCACAGTGGGATGTTTTCGTAAGCTGTTTGGATATGGCCGCGAATGACCCGTGCTAAGCCACAAATATTTTCTGAACCAATTGGGTTCCGCTTATGTGGCATTGATGACGAGCCCTTTTGACCAGCCGCAAAGTGTTCTTCTACTTCATGAATTTCCGAGCGTTGCAGCCCCCGAATTTCAGTTGCAAATTCTTCCAAACCGGTTGCAATTAAGCCTAACGTTGCAATGTAGTCTGCGTGCAAATCACGAGGCAACACCTGACTGGTGATGGGTTGGCGATTCAGTCCCAGTTGCTTCATAACACTCTTTTCAACTTCAGGTGGCACATTGGCATAGGTTCCCACGGCCCCGCTGATCTTGCCGGAGTTAACGCCGGCGGCAGCAGCGTCAAAACGTTTAATATCACGTTCGAGTTCGGTATACCACCGCAATAACTTCAACCCAAAGGTCGTTGGTTCAGCATGCACACCATGCGTACGGCCCATCATGACCGTATTCTTGTACTTACGCGCCTGCTTTGCCACGGTATCTTTAAACATTAACAAGTCCTTGCGAAGCAGTTCATTGGCTTGCTTGAGTTGTACCCCGTTCGCTGTATCCACAACGTCGGTACTCGTCAAACCAAAGTGAACCCACTTCTTTTCGGCCCCAAGAGATTCTGAAACAGTCCGTGTAAACGCCACGATATCGTGGTGTGTCGTCTTTTCAATTTCAGCGACGCGTTCCACCGTAAAAGTCGCATTGTCTTGGATCTTCTTTGCGTCCTCTGCAGGTACTTCGCCCTGTTCAACCCAGGCGTTCGTTGCTGCAATTTCGACATCTAACCAAGCTTGGTAGTGGTTTTGTTCCGACCAAATTTGGCCCATTTCCGGTCTTGTGTAACGTTCAATCATTATCGTGCACTCTCCTTTTCCCATGGATCAGTCAAAATAATTGTTTGAAGTCTGTCAGGCCCAACAGATACCGTCGATAAGGCGATCCCTGTCAGTTCACTCAAGCGTTTGAGGTAGTTTTGCGTGTTAGCAGGTAAATCTTCGAAGTGCGTGACGTGCGTAATGTCTTCAGTCCAACCTGGTAATTCTTCATAAACTGGCTTGCAAGCAGCCAAATCGTTGAGGTTAGCTGGATAGTAATCAATCTTTTCGCCATTAATTTCGTAGGCGGTACAAATCTTGATCGTATCAAGACCCGTCAGCACGTCGAGTAGGTTTAAACTCAAAGCATTCACGCCCGATACCCGTTTGGCATGGCGCATCGCCACACTATCGAACCAACCAATCCGCCGAGGCCGCTTTGTCACAGTCCCGTATTCATGACCCGTTTCCCGGATGTAATCACCGGTTGCGTCCATCAATTCAGTTGGGAAAGGACCATCCCCCACACGCGTTGAATAGGCTTTGCAAATTCCCAAAACGGTTTGCACCTTGCTAGGACCCACACCAACACCGGTTGTCACTCCACCAGCAATTGGATTAGATGACGTGACGTATGGGTAAGTTCCATGATCAACGTCCAACATAACCCCTTGAGCACCTTCGAATAGAACGTTCTTACCATTATCTAGTGCGTCGTTGACGAGAACGGAAGTATCCGTCACATACTGTTTAATTTGTTGTCCCAGATCGTAGAATTTATCGTAAATATCTTCGAACTTCAACGGTTCAACATCGTATAGCTTCTCAAATAATTGATTCTTTTCGGCCAAGTTAGCCTTTAATTTCGCTGCAAATGTGTCAGCGTCCAACAGGTCAGCGATTCGAATCCCAATCCGGGAAACTTTATCCATATAAGTGGGGCCAATTCCTTTATTAGTTGTCCCAACCTTGTGCTCACCCTTGGCCTTTTCTTGGCACTTATCTAACAGGATATGATATGGCAGTGTCACGTGAGCCCGGCTAGAAATTCGCAGACCAGAAGGATCAACACCTTGATCCTTCAAATATGCCAATTCTTCAACGAGGGCTTGTGGATTAACCACGACACCATTGCCGATTACACTCAACTTATCAGTAAAGAAAATGCCTGAAGGAATCAGATGTAACTTAAACGTCTTGCCATCAAATACAATTGTATGACCGGCGTTGTTACCACCTTGATAGCGGACAATTAAATCCGCATTCTGACTCAAATAGTCAGTCATCTTTCCTTTTCCTTCGTCACCCCATTGGCTACCCACGATTACAACAGAAGCCATATTTTGTCACCCCATTAAATTCGATTAAGTTCATATTTCACTCACCTTATCAGTGTACCAATCATCAAAACCAAGGTCAAGGAAAATCCGAACTTTATCCACGAAAAATATTATTATTATCCGTGATTATTGTTGACAAGCATCACAGATACGATTATATTAGCTTATGGTTTACAACATAATTTGTGAACCCGAACTACTTTTAGCATTACGGATGTCGCGTGAAGCACCTTGGTGATTCACGGAACTCAACCATTTAAGGAGTGGCAATTATGGACACATTTGATTACGATGATATTCAACTAATTCCGAACAAGTGTATTATTAAAAGTCGGCACGATGCGGACGCTAGCATTCAATTTGGCCCCCGCCGGTTTAACATTCCGGTCGTTCCAGCCAACATGGAAAGTGTGATCGACGAACCACTTACAATCTGGTTAGCTCAAAACAACTATTTCTACGTCATGCATCGTTTCCAACCGGAAAAACGGCTTGGTTTCGTGAAGGATATGCACGCTAAAAATCTCTTCGCTTCCATCTCAGTTGGGATTAAGGATGCAGAGTACACATTTATCGATGAACTTAAAGGGGCAGATGAAACGCCCGAATATATCACGATCGACGTGGCCCATGGTCATTCCGATTACGTGATTAATATGATTAAGTATATAAAGGAAAACTTGCCAGAAGCCTTCGTGATCGCTGGGAACGTGGCAACACCAGAAGCCGTTCGTGATCTGGAAAACGCCGGTGCCGACGCTACCAAGGTCGGCGTGGGTCCTGGTAAAGCCTGCATCACCAAGCTAAAAACCGGCTTCGGGACTGGCGGCTGGCAATTAGCTGCGGTTCGCCTGTGCGGCAAGGCCGCTCGTAAACCCATCATCGCTGATGGAGGAATCCGTCACAACGGCGACATCGCTAAGTCGATCCGCTTTGGTGCTTCGATGGTCATGGTCGGCTCACTGCTGGCTGGGCATCTTGAATCACCCGGTAACATGATTAAGCTCGACGGAAAGCAATACAAGCAATATTGGGGCTCCGCTTCGGAAGTCCAAAAGGGTGCCTACCGTAACGTAGAAGGCAAGCAGATGCTCGTCCCATACCGTGGTGAAATTAAAGATACCCTCTTAGAAATGCAAGAAGACCTCCAGTCTTCCATCTCATATGCGGGTGGTCGTGATCTTGAATCCATCCGTAAGGTGGACTACGTGGTGGTTAAAAACTCGATTATGAATGGTGACTAGCCTTCTTTCACCTCACAGCACTCGGGCAATTTGAATGCGGTGTAAGCATAATCAAAATATAAATATTAAGAGAGGCTATGCAAAATTGCGTAGCTTCTTTTTTCTTGTTCTTCAATATACCGTTATCCCGTATCTATCAACGCACTCAACATTAATAACTCCTAAAATTTCGTAAGATTACAAATATCCCTGCATTTCCGTTTCGTCGGTTTCGTATCAGTTGTATAATTGGCGTTAGCTTTGAAAGAAAGATAGGGTCTCACGTTATGCCAAGACAAACACGCCAGGAGCGCTACAATGCACGGCCACCACGTCAAAACCGGGGAATTATTTTTTTCATCATCATCGTTGTCCTGTTTGGAATCGTAAAAATCGCGCACGGCACCTATAAGTCATTGAGTGATACGGTCACAAATTCATACCAAAAGGCGAACATCAAACACCGGCGAGATGTTAACACCGTCATTAAACATAAAAAGCCCCTCTCAATTTTGTTGCTGGGAACCGATACCGGCGAGTTAAAACGAACCGACAAAGGACGAACTGACACCATCATGTTGGTCACCATTAATCCTAAAACCGAAAAAACGACCCTTTATTCCATTCCACGGGACACAATGGTCGCAATTCCCGGATATGAAAAAGACTTTCCGTCAAAAATTAACTCAGTTTACACTTACACCAATATTAGTGACACAGTGAATACCATCTCCAACTATCTTAACGTCCCGATCGACTACTACGCGTTGGTGAACATGGGGGGCTTGGAAAAGCTCGTCAATCAAGTTGGTGGGGTCACGATTAAGTCGCCGCTTACCTTCACCTTCAGTGCCGACACCGCCCATGAAACCGGAAAACATCGCTATAAATTCTATCAGGGTTCTAGTACATTCAAGTATGCGGCCGATGGTCACCATTTCAAAACCTATCACAAAATGAATGGGGCTGCCGCACTAGCCTTTTCTCGAATGCGCTACATGGATCCCAACGGGGATTACGGTCGGACTCAACGACAACGCATGGTCATTTCGGCAATCCTCAAGAAGACGGCCAGCCCACAAATGCTGTTTAATAAGCAGTTCATGCATTCTATTTCGGCCAATGTGCGAACCAACCTCACATTCAAAGAAATGCTCTCGATTGCGGGGGCCTATTATCAAGCCAAAAATAACGTTGTCACCAAATCTGCTACTGAACAAACGGTCATGCATAATGGTGTCTCATACCAAGTGCTATCCCGTTCAGAAAAACAAAAAACTACCAATCAGCTCCGTCAAAGTCTTAATTTAAAGGCGGCCAAAACCGGGCCGATCGTTGCTGGTAACGCTAAGAAAGCACGCATTCCGTTCGATATTGAAATGGCGCTAAAAGAATAATAGTTGCACTTTATTAATGAGAAGCCGCTGGCTTCTCATTTTTTTAGACCATTTTTGATCGTTCAATCATGAACAAACTAATCTTTTTTATTTTTTCATCACAAAACTATAGATCCCCGATATAGATGGGGTTTCTGGGACTTTTTAAGTTAGACTTGATCCTGTTTTTTTAATTAGTTTGTTGCGTAAACAAACTGAAAGCGCTATACTAATCGTCATGAAAACGGTTACTGCATTTTTGAAGTTATCTATTAGACAAATTAGCATTTATCATGAAATAGGAGGCATTGTCTTATGACAAATAGTTCGACGAAGCACCGTTTACCGGTCGGCTTCATTTACTTCTTCGGGGCCCTTGGTGGGTTGCTCTTTGGATATGATACCGGGGTTATCTCTGGTGCCATGCTCTTTATTGGAAAAGAATTGCACATTGCTACGGGATCTTTTGAATACGGTTTCATTACCGCATCCGTCCTATTAGGGGCCATCTTAGGGGCGGCAATTATTGGACCACTCTCTGATCGCCTTGGTCGGAAAAAGCTACTTCTAACCGCTGCTATCATCTTCTTCATTGGCGCGATGGGATCTGGTCTCGCACCAGATTATGCCCTGCTGGTTAGCTTCCGGGTTCTCCTCGGAATCGCCGTTGGGGGTGCGTCGGCTCTGATTCCTACCTACTTGGCTGAACTTGCTCCAGCCGACAAGCGTGGTGGTATCGGGTCACTCTTCCAATTAATGGTTATGACTGGGATCTTCTTTGCTTACGTCTTTAACGAATGGCTCTCACCAGAAGGCCTCTTCGGGGTTTCACAGGCTCATGGTTGGCGCTGGATGTTAGCTCTCGCCGCAGTTCCTGCTGCACTGCTCTTCTTCGGCGGATTGCTCTTACCTGAATCACCACGATTCTTGGTCAAAACAGGCAAAATCGACGAGGCTCGCCGCGTTTTACTCCAATTCAATAATAATGACAGTATCGTGAACGAAGAATTACACGATATCAAGCTTCAAGCTTCTATTCCTTCTGGTGGTTTTAAAGAACTCTTCGGTCCAATGGCCCGGCCCGTGTTAATCATGGCGCTTGGACTAGCGATCTTCCAACAAGTCATGGGCTGCAACACCGTGCTCTACTACGCCCCAACAATTTTTATTTCTGCTGGATTTAGTGAACATTTTGCCCTCCAATCTCACATCATCATCGGGATCTTTAACGTGGTCGTAACCGCCATTGCCGTTAAAATTATGGATAAAATCGATCGGAAAAAGATGTTAACGTACGGTGCCATTGGGATGGGGGTTGCCCTCTTCGTCATGTCTGCCGCTATGATTTTACTGAAGGCCGGCGACGGTAACCTTGGCTCATGGGTCTGTGTCATTGCGCTAACACTGTACATCGCCTGCTTCTCCGCCACATGGGGTCCTGTAATGTGGCTCATGATTGGTGAAGCTTTCCCACTAAACATTCGTGGACTTGGGAACTCATTCGGAGCCGTTATTAACTGGGCAGCCAACTTCGCGGTTTCTGAATCCTTCACCGTTTTGCTGGTTGCCTTTACACCAAGTGGCGTTGCGAACGCCGAAGGTCAAGGAATTGCCCGCCTCTTTATTATCTATGGGCTACTATGCTTTGTTGCCATCTGGTTCGTGGCTAAGTTTACAATCGAAACACGGAACCGGTCACTCGAATCAATCGAAGCCGACTTACGGTCACGGGCCCACGCTAAGGGGTACACCGAAGCTGGTGAACCAGGCCAAAAGTAACTAAATTAAAACTAATTACTCAATAACTCAATAAACCCGGCATGAAATTAATTAAAATTTCATGCCGGGTTTTTAAGTATCTAGCTTAACGAATCAGCCCAAAATAGATAACCACTACGATCCCAATAACAATTCGGTACCAACCAAAAGCCTTGAAATTATTGTTGCGAATATACGCGAGTAAAAACTTAATGGAAAGATACGCGACAATAAACGAAACCACGACGCCGGTTAGTAGGACCACCAATTGCCCGCCAGTAAAAGTGTTGCCATTCACAAAATATTTGGCGACTTTCAGCAATGATGCCCCAAACATGGTCGGAATTGCTAAGAAAAACGAAAATTCGGTGGCAACATATCTGGAGGCCCCAATCAAAATCGCGCCTAAAATAGTTGCCCCAGATCGTGATGTTCCAGGGACCATCGACAAAATCTGGAAGATTCCAATTAAAATTGCCGTTTTGTATGATAATTGATTCAAATTCGTCAATTTAGCCGTGCGCGTTCGGTTGTAATTTTCAATGACAATGAACAAAATACCGTACACAATCAAGGTTGTGGCAATCACCTGCCAGCTAGTCAAATTTGCTTCCAGCCAATCATTCGCTGGTAACCCAATCACGATTGATGGCAGTACAGCCACAATCACTTTAAACCACAAACTCCATGTTTGATTGCGTTCAATGACTTGCTTATTTCTCGCCCACGGATTGAGCTTATTGAAGTAAAGAGCCACCACCGCTAAAATCGCACCCAATTGAATGACCACCATAAACATGTTAATGAATGCGGTGGACTCATTTAGCCGGACAAACTCGTCCACCAAATACAAATGTCCTGTCGAACTAATCGGCAAAAATTCGGTAATTCCTTCCACAATTCCTAAAACCACTGCCTTAATAATCTCTATCACAACTCTAGTACCTCCCGACAACATCATTTTTTCAGATCGTCACCACAAATTCACACCGATCAAATACGGTCAATGTGCCCCATTCATTCCAATTGGTTAAATCATCATCTCGTCGAACTACCTTGATTTAGAACTTGACCATAAATTTCGCGCAACTGTTCAGCATGTAGTGGGACTGGATTATTCTTCAATCGTTGAACGTTAACTGCTGAAACTAGTGTCTCTAACTCAGCAGTATTTTTTAACTGTGGTCTCAATAGTTGTAAGTCATCAATGAAGTGATTCAACCAGTCAATTGCTTGCATTGGTTCTTGGAAACCTAATAAATAAGCAATTTCATCGAAAACCTGGCTCAGCGCCTGGCGTTGTTGTGGATCCTCAATCAAATTCATATGAACAAGCATTTCGCGCCAAACGGCTGGCAGACACAGTCCTACTGCGTGTCCGTGGGCGATATGATAATTTGCGGTTAATTGATAGCTCATGGCGTGAGCGGCCGTCGTAGTCGTGATGTCAATCGCCATTCCAGCATAATCGGCAGCCTGCAGCATTGCTTGATTAGCCTTATTTTGATTCATCAAAAATCCTTGGTGGGCGTTCAAAATGAGTTCTATTGCCTTACTGGCATATCGTCGACTAGTATTCGTGGCTTTAAGTGCCCAATATGACTCAATCGACTGACACAGTGCGTCGAGCATCCCCGCCTTACGCTGATATTCCGGCAACGTTCGCAACAACTGAGCATCGAGAATCACATAGTCTGGCCGTAAACTTTGATCCGCAATTGAATATTTCGTTTCCTGATAATACAGCACGGCAAAGTGGGTCGCTTCGCTGCCTGTCCCCGCAGTGGTCGGAATCGCTAAATGTTTAAGCTCGCTAGGCAGTATCGGCTGTTCAACGTATGGTTTCGCTGGCGATAAATTATGAAACGCCTTAATACACTTCGCCACGTCAATAGAACTCCCACCACCGATTGATACTAAAAAATCACACTGCTGATTTTTAAACCATGCAATTCCCTGAAGCACTTCGTTATATTTCGGATTAGCCGAGAAATCACTAAACACAGTTAGTTTCCGCGGTGTATGTTCAATATGTCTGATCAGGCGTTGCACAACTTGTTGGCTTCGTAGTGTGGCATCACAGATAATCATCGGCCTTTGAACACTCAATTGATCCAATATTTTTAGTAACGTTGTCGAAAAGGCGCCATTAATGCTTACTTTTCCCAAAATATTCATGCTAGCATTGTCAGTCCCCTCATCAGTTGACCATTGCCACAATTTCATATGTCTGCACGAGTTCAATCAATCGCTGGATATCGGCTGTAGTCACCTCACCGATACTGCCAATCCGAAAACTATTAATTTTTGATACCTTTCCTGGATAGATGATGAACCCTCGTTGACGCAGGAAATCATAAAAGTTTCTGAAATTAAACGCACTGGATGGGTATTTAAATGACGTAATAATCGGTGATTGGACTGCCTGATCAATGACTGGTCGATAGCCCAACTGCATCATTTGATCCCGCAACATCTGCTCATTTTGTTGGTATCGTTTAAACCTTGCAGCAACGCCCCCCTCTTGCTTGAGTTCATGCAAGGCTTGTTGAAACGCATAAACAACGTGCGTAGGTGAAGTAAACCGCCACTTCCCGTCGTGTTCCTCAAAACACTTCCATTGATCATATAAATCTAGTGAAAGCGTATTGGCATTTCCCTCTGTTTGCTCAATCACAACCGTCTTAGCAATGACAAATGAAAATCCGGGGACACCTTGAATACATTTATTTGAACTACTAATTAAATAATCAACCTGTAACTCATCAATACTTATTGGAACACCACCAAAGCTTGACATAGCATCCACAATCGTTAAAACACCACGACGCTTCAAAGCCGGTACGATCGACTCAATCGGATTCAATATTCCTGTCGTGGTCTCACAGTGAACTAGGGCCACATGCGTGATTTCAGGGTGTAGGTCAATCATTGCTAACAAGCGCTCAACATCAAGCGGCTCATCTTCAGTAAATTCAACTTCAACGTGTCGAACCCCAATTCGCTCGACAATCTCCCTCATTCGACGTCCATAAGCCCCATTGATCGCAATCAAAAGAACGGATTCGTCATTCAACGCGGTACTCAGTGTTGCCTCGACCCCAGGTGACCTGTTTATAATCATCGTCCCAAGTCCCATGGTCGACCATCATCGTTTGTTTAACGGATTCACTAGTAGTTAGTGGTCCTGGTGTAAGGAGGAGTGGGGCTGTTTCGTGTGTGGGCATATTCAATTGATCGATCAGGGGAATTAAGTCTGCCATCGTATCGACCGTAAAGTCCGCGCCGGCGTCTTCAAATGTTTTTCTAGCAGTTCGACAGTATTCTTGACGCTGTAACTCGCTTAACTCATCAAATTCAGCGGCTGAAAGGCCAATGACATTACTGCCTTCAACTACACCGACAGAAATTGTATGTGCATTTTTACCCTCGAGAATATCATTTACGGTGTCGCCAATCTTGATTACAGTTTGTGGATCATCAATATGCATCTTTTTCATGGCCAAGTTCAGCATTGCAGCCTGCGGTCGACCAATCAGATCGGTTTGTTCCGAAGTGATGTTGATTTCTGGTTGATATCCTTGCCGAGCCGTCATTTTTAAATTTTGTGCAACCATCGATTCCGTATATCCCGATGTCGTTGCTATCTGGAGATGATGCTGATTCAAATAATTAATAAGAGCTTTCATGCCTGGTTTTAGAATGGCCGTCTCCCCGATTACTTGGGCCACCTCCGTCTGAAACTGCGCATAAACCAACTCAACCGCCGCCTCCAGATTAACCTCCGGATGTTGTGTTTGCCATTGTTGCCAATTTACAGGTTGTTTCAGTATTTTTTCTACATGCTTAATTTTATCCAGTCCAACGTCAGTGCGAATCGTTGCCTCACTCAGCCCAATTCCAAAACGAGCAAATGCGCGCTGAAAGGCAATAATGGGTGCCCGACTACCGTAGTCAACCGTGGTGCCCGCCCAATCGAATACTACTGCTTGAATTGTCATTTGATCTCCTCCATCTTTCCTATGCTTCAATAAATTTGGCTCTTAACCGTCTTGAAACTAATTCCAAACCAAACGTAAAGGCCAAAATCAGATAAATAATCATCCCTACCTCGTGAAAATCAAAGTAGAAGCTGCTTGCCATGTAGAGTTGATACCCGATACCGCCGGCTCCAGCAGCTGCGCCCACTACCACCGCATTCGCAAAATTGATTTCAAATCGAATGAATGTCCAACTCAATAATCGAGACTTAACCGTTGGAATTACCGCTTGAGCAATAATAGGTAATATCCCAATTCCACCAACTTTTAACGCCTCAATCGTGTCCTGTGGCAATTCTTCAATGCTGTTAGCAAATACTTTCGCAAGATAAGCCACACTATGAAATGTCAGTCCAATTACGGCGGCATCGGCACCCAGTCCCAGTGACACACTGTAAATCAAGACCCATAAAATAGTAGGAATCGCCCGAATTGATGCCATCAAGCTTTTCATAATCTGTGATAGCCACCGTGGTGCCAAATTATTGGCTGAAAGAAGGGCCATCACGAACCCACCAAAAGCCCCCGCAATGGTTGTTAAACCAGCTAAATAGATGCTTTGACCAAGTGCGGACAATAACTTAGAAAAAGTATCATTCCCCACATTGGGACTTAAAAACATTATTTTTAAGTTCCCCATGAATTCATTCACCGCCTCGATCACCTTAAAATGGGCGGGAACAATGGTTGCCAAAGTATAAATCGTTAAAATTCCCAAGACTGTTAAAACACTGTTAATCGTCAGCTTACGCCGGTTTAGCCGTCGTTTCTTTTTAGCTCGGACTCGAACTTGGCTTTCAATTACCGCTCTTTGCTCCATTATCTAATCAACCTTCCAATTCTGTTTGACGAGATTTCTAAGAAAATGACCAATACGGCAATTGAAACCACCACCATTCCGGCCGCACCATATTGCAAACTTTTAAAATACAGATCAAAAATAAAGCCAATTCCCGTTCCAGTTAGTAATCCCACTAGGGTCGCATCCCGGATATTATTTTCAATCATATATAGTAGCCACTCGATTAATGGCACTGCAGTTTCCGGTAGCATCGCTTGGACGACTGAAGTGGTGTAGGTGGCCCCTGTTGTCTGGATGGCTTCCATCTTTTTAACATCAAAATCTTCAAAGGTTTCCAAAAAAGCACGTGTCAGAAACCCAATATTCATGAACAGTAATGCTAAAAATCCAGTCAATTCATTTTGTTTAAACGAAAACAGTAAGATCATCGCCCAGGCAACGATCGGGATGTTCCGCATAACTGAAGCAAAACCTCGAATGAGCCATCCCACTTTCCATTTTGACAGCCCCACGTTTTGCGCACCCAGCATTCCTAGCACTACTGCAATCACCGCAGCACACGATGCAGCCGCGACCGCGATCAAAAATGTCTGCCACAGTTGTGCCAAAATGTCTGGCATATATTGCAAACTATTCGCATTTGGAATAAAGTTCTGTGCCAACCAAATAATGCCTTTGTCTGTCGCCAACCACGCACTAGAGTTAAACCCCGTCAGTGCTGCGGCAGCAAGGTAAAGAACTACAATTTCAGTAATTAACAGTAATAATCGATAGTTGCGATGCCTAAAAAACTGATGGGCACTTTGATTCATCAAATCATCCCCTCGTCTAGTCATAAATCGTTCGAATGGCAGCAACGTCTAACGCTGAACTGGGGCCATCAAACACAACACTCCCAGCTCGTAAACCAATAATATGATCAGCATATTCCTTCGCCAGCTCAACTTGATGCAACGTCACGACAATCGTCATTTTCTTTTCAATCGCCAATGACCGTAAGATATCCATGACTAACGTCGCCGATTTTGGATCCAACGACGCAACCGGTTCATCGCATAGAATAATTTGTGGATGTTTCATCAGTGCCCGCGCAATCCCGACCCGTTGTTTCTGACCACCGCTAAGATCCTTGCACTGCTTGAAAGCAAATTCTTCTAGTCCCATTTCCTTAATAAGCGCCAGTGCCTCTTGCTGCTCCTTATCCGAATAAATGGACAAAATCCCAAGCAATGTTGGCTTACCACCCAAGGTGCCATGTAAAACATTTTCTAAAACGGTGAGTGGTTCAATTAAGTTATAATTCTGAAAAACCATTCCAATTTTGCGTCTCATTTGCCGCATCTTGCTTCGATTAAGGGTTCTGACATCGAGCCCATCAATCAAAATTTCTCCCTGATCATCCTTAATGAGTTGGTTAAGGCTCCGCAACAGGGTTGTCTTCCCCGCACCAGAGGGGCCAATAATTACCGTAATCTCACCTTTTTCAATTTCCATCGAAATATCTTTAAGTGACATCGCTTCTTGGTCATAACTTTTTGACAGTTCATTCACTGCTAACATACCGTTCGCCTACTTTCCTAGGACCTTGTGGGTTGGTGCATACCACTTATCGCTGACTGCAATAAAATGCGTTTTACCCTCTTTGGTAAACATCCCTCGTGTTTTAGAACCTGGTTTGGCAAAGAAATGCTGATCATTGGTAACCTCCTTTGAAGTCAGAACCTTGACGATTTTCTTCACATCTGACTTGCTGACCTTTGCCTCATTCGCAACAATCGGTTCATTTTGAACAGCATAGGCAGCAATTGCCGTGCTCTGCTTACCACGAACCGTGTTGAACGGTGCCGGCGCATCATTATTAACGGTATAAGTGGCGCCAGCACCCGTCTTATTCCCGCTAAATTTACCGTAGCTAACCATGTCAATGTCATCAAATGCGGCAACATCAGCATCCCCTTTAAAAAGATTTAACGCTGACCCTTGATGGGACTGACCGTATAGTACTTTTGAAAAAATTGCGCCACTCTTTTGTAACTGCGCTTCATTTTTTAACTTAAAGGTTTTCTTCAGGGCCCCTGCCGGGATTGCATAGCCTGATGTAGAAGTGGTAGATACAAATGAAATCCGTTGATGCTTGATCTTGCTCAAATCATATTTACCATTCGTTTGATAGTTCCTTGCTTTATTCTTTGGCACCATCAAATAACTGTAATATTTGGCATCTTTTAACGTACCCGATTTGCCAGAATATGTGACTAACGGCTTTACCTGACTGTTTTGTTTATGGGCTTCAATGTATCCATCAGGACCCATTAACGCAATTTGCGCTTTCCCGGACGAAATTGCATTAATGGCAACGTTGTAATCAGTCGTCGTTTGCACCTTTACCTTTTTACCGGTCGCCTCACTAATCTTTTTACTCAAATCCGTACGTGCCGCGGATTCTTCCTTAGCCGAATCACTTGGAAGAAAGACCACCGTCAGTGTTTTACTTGATTGACTCTTACTAGAACTTGCACACCCTCCCAGACTTAAGACAATCCCAAGAAGACTAACTGCCGCAACAATTGTCTTTGATACCTTGTTCAAAAAAATCAACTCCCTCCTATGGTTTCAACATCAATATACCTGCCCGATGTAAATGCAAAGTAAATCATATGTAACTTTTGAATTCATGATCTTTACCATGTAAAATCAGCTCGCTAAAAAAGCGTTTATAAATCTCACTAAGATTTATAAACGCTTCATTTAATTTTTTTAAACAAGGACTCCCGGTTTAACACTCTGTGCCATTTCAAAATCATCCGTTATAATGCCAGCGACTCGCTTTTCAAAAAGTTGCTTCATCTTTTGTGGATCATCTACCGTCCAAATTCGTTCTTCTAAATTAGGCAAATTTTGATAGTGCTTAAGATGAACCCCTGACAAATGTGCAATCTGTGCTAGTCGTTGGGGCTGGTGCAATACGTGGTCAGATAATAAGCAGTATTGCTGGTGAGCATCCACTCGATATGCGTTTTTCAATGTTTGGAGCGAAAATGAAGAATAAATAACTGGATATACCAAATCGTAGTCACGCACCATGTCTAACACAATTTTTTCAATATTGGTATAGTGCACTCGATCTGTTTTAAATTCTAAATTTAAATAAACCCTTCGCTGTGCCACAAGCTGTAATAGCTGTTCCAGACTGGGAATTGTTTCTCCATTTGATAGTTGAAACTGCTGTAACTCGTCAAAAGTATACTGTCTTATTTTGCCGCGCCCATTTGTCGTCCGATTAATTTTTTCATCATGCATAATAACGGGGATATTATCTTTTGTCAGGTGAACATCAAATTCTAATCCATCAATTGCATGGTCAATCGCATAACTAAATCCACTCAACGAATTCTCTGGAAATTTAGCTGGATACCCCCGATGCCCAAAGATTAAGGTTTCATCAATCATTGTGAACTACTCCTTTTTTACCCGCTGACTAATTTCGGAATCAATAGTTGCACCACCGCAAAATCGAGCTAAACGTGCCCCCGCTCTCTTTTACACGGCCATTTTAGCAAGGCAATGTAAAAGTAAAGTCAAAGTAATGTAAAAATTCCTCATTAATTTTAATGAGAATGTTCTAATTTTGAATCGTTCTAAACTAGAAAAAGAAGGCCCAATTTACGTGCCTTCTTTTCAGCTATTCTAATTAAGAATTAGTATCATCTAGAGACCGAAATGCCGTTATCATGCCGTTTATCCGTAATTGGACCGTTGACTGATTTTTCTTTAAATGAGAAAATGATTAAAATATTAACTTCGACACCAAGGAGGGCAGGAGACGTGAAAACTTTAGCTGAACTTAATCGCCGTGGCAACTACATTATCATTTCAGTAAACGGCGACCATAAACTCAATCGCCGCTTGGCTGAAATGGGAATTATCGCCGGTAAAAGCATCACCATTATTTCTACTTCGAACGGCCCCATGGGCATGATGATTTACTTTCAGGGTCAGCGACTGGCAATTAGCGATGAGATCGCACAAAAAATTGCCGTCCGTAATATTGCTGAAGACGACGCCGTGGAGCTGCAAACCATGTCCGAATTGCAGGTCGGTGAATCCGGGATCGTGGTGAAGCTCGTCGGTCCTAAAGCGCTCCGCAAACGCCTGCTTGATATGGGGCTAACTCGTGGCACCCTCCTAAAGGTCAATCAAATTGCCCCGTTAGGTGATCCAATCGAGCTCCTCATTCGGGGATACAAATTAAGCCTTCGCAAAGCCGACGCTGATAGCATTATGATTGAGAAAGTCTGAGGTGATTAAAGATGACAACCCTAGCACTCGTAGGAAATCCTAATAGTGGTAAAACCACCCTATTCAACACCCTCACCGGTTCTAATCAACGCGTCGGCAACTGGCCCGGCGTCACAGTGGAACGTAAGGAAGGGCAACTCAAACAAGACCACACCATCATGATTCAAGACCTCCCGGGGAGCTACTCGTTATCACCCTACAGCTCCGAAGAAGTCGTTACCCGTAACTTCTTAATCAATAACCGGCCCCGTAAGATTCTCGACGTGGTCGACTCTACCAACCTAGAACGTAACCTATACCTAACGCTTCAAATCATGGAAACTGGTATCCCCATCGTCTTGATTTTGAATATGATGGACCTACTAGCTAAACAAAAAAATCGCACCATCAATATGAAGAAACTCGCATACATGCTCGACGTTCCCGTCGTCGGCATCAGCGCCTTAAAGCATAATAATATTGACAAGCTCATTGATAAGATTCGGGATGACGACCCACAAACTTATTCAATGCCAAGCTACGATCCACGGCTAGAATCAGCCATTGAAATGATCAAAGCCCAGATTAAAGATCGAGTACCTGAAGATCAAAGCCGTTGGTTTGCGATCAAGCTCTTCGAACGCGATGAAGAAATTACTGCCCAGTTCGAGTTCGATGCGCACCAAGCCCAAGAAATTGAAACTATTATCCACACTGCCGAAGGAATCTTCGACGATGAAAGCGACAGTATCGTGGTGAACGCCCGCTACGACTACATTGCCCGCATCGTCAATATGTGTGTCATCGATCACGGTGACTTCAAGATGTCCGTCAGTGATAAAATCGACCGAATTGTTACTAATCGCTGGCTAGCGCTACCGATTTTCGTCCTTATCATGTGGTTCGTGTACTTCCTCTCGATTCAAACAATCGGTACCATTGGTAGTGACTGGGTCAACGATCACCTCTTTGGGACCCTAATCCCAAACACGGCGACCCACATTTTAACTGCTTGGCATGTGGCACCATGGCTGGAAGGGCTCATTGTCGATGGGATCATTGGTGGGATTGGGTCCGTCCTTGGCTTTTTGCCGCAAATTGCAATGCTATTTTTGTGTCTCGGCATTTTGGAAGACTGCGGCTACATGGCACGCATTGCGTTTGTCATGGACCGTCTTTTTCACCACTTTAATCTTTCAGGAAAATCGTTTATCCCCATGCTAATCGCAACGGGTTGTGGCGTACCCGGAATTATGGCGACCCGCACGATCGAAAATGAAAAAGATCGCAAGATGACGATCATGCTGACGACCTTCATGCCCTGCTCCGCCAAGCTAACAATTATCGCACTGGTTTCGGGAACCTTCTTCCCGCACAATAGCTGGGTCGCACCATCCGCCTACTTTCTTGGTGGATTAGCCGTCGTCTGTTCCGGTATCTTCCTGAAGAAAACCAAGATGTTTAGCGGCGATCATTCCCCGTTTGTGATGGAGCTCCCCGCTTACCACCTGCCACGCCTTGATAATACGCTCCGCAGTGTCTGGCAACGTGCCTACGCCTTCATTTATAAGGCCGGAACGATCATCTTCTTGTCTTGCGTCCTTATTTGGTTCCTCTCCAGTTTCAATTTCCGGATGCAAATGGTCGACCAAAATCATAGCATCTTGCGCGCCCTGGGAGCCGTAATCGCACCAATTTTTGCACCACTGGGATTCGGTGATTGGCACGCAACCGTGGCTGTTTTGGCAGGCCTCATTGCTAAAGAAAACTGCGTCGGGACCCTTCATATCACCTTTATGTCCGGAGCGAGTGGCGCCAGTTTCACCGAACTCCTACGTGCCAACTACAGCGCAATGGCCGGCTATTCTTTCCTTGCCTTTAACCTGCTGTGTGCCCCCTGCTTCGCCTCAATCGGGACGATGTACAAGGAATTTGGGGATGCCCGTTCCACTTGGCGGGCCGTCTTCTATCAGACATCAGTGGCCTACATGGTGGCTCTGGTTATTTATCAGAGTTCACAGCTGATCAATCATGTCTTTTCACCTGTTGGCCTTGTTTTGGCAGCTATTGTCGTTGCCATTATTTTCTACGGTCTCTTTGTTAAACACGCCCAAAGCGATAACGAAGCCGTTATCAGCCTCTAACACAGAAAGGAAGCTTTTCCCATGTCAACCATCATCATTGCTGTGATTCTATTCGCCATCGTCGGTGCCGTCTTTTACAATCGGTTCTTGAAAAAGGGCCACAGTGCCGCTAGTTGTCACGAATGCTCAGAGATTGGGTGCCCCCCCTTAGTCGAGCAGGCAAAAACCGTTAAAAAGCTATCTAAGCATCAGGCCTAACGACGCCTTCCAAATAACCGTGCGAAATGTTTGTATTTTCAATCTAGAGAGCACTATAATGATCATTAGGATGTGTTAACCATTAACAATCCTCAATTATTTTGTGATTTACAGCGGTTTGTGATAAAGAGGTGATCGATATGGCAAAATTAAGTAAAGAACAACGCAAGGCCATGATCCAAAAGGCCGAAGAAGATCGTGCAAAGCACCCTCAAGCAAAAAAGGGCTCTGGATTCGCCAATCTTGATAAGGAAGCCGAGCGACTTTCAAACGAAAACTAAAGCTGTCCTTTAATTATAAGGACACACTTAAAAAGGAAGACCATAACTACCATCGTAGTTACTGCCTTCCTTTTTTTCTGTATTATTTGATCCATCAAGCTCTAAATCATACGAATCTCACGTCAGAATTCTACGCTCTAACCTGGGTTGCTTCCGCTTCGTGTTGCGATACCACACCCAAGTAGTAATCATCGCGTTGGAGGTAGTCCAATGTCCGCTTGGCGTCTGCGCCTTCAAATGATTCGATGATCTGGAAGGCTTCGCGCCGAGAAATATGTTGCAGGTCATCCGTTGTCCGGCCTTCTTGTGTTGCCCGCAGCAGATCACTGGCTTCACCCTTGTTGCGAGCCCGAAGCACATATGAGTTGTTGTATTGATCAGTGCATACATAGTAGAAATGACGTTTGATTTGTGTCACCTTTTCACGATCAACAGCTGGTCGCTTGGTGTTTTTTAGTAATTGATTAACTTTGTCCAAATCTACACGAAGTTGATTATACCGCTTACAAAACAGACATTGCTGTCCTTCGCCAATTTCGTGATCACTCTCTTCTTCTTCATGGACGTTCATCAAATCCAGCAGTTCGCCCATCAAAATACCACGATACTTCTTTAATTTGAACCGACATTGATCTTCACTACTACTCATCATGTGCGTTCCTCCTTCAAAACCAATTATTTTATTCGACATTTGAGTTATTTCTGACCAAAGTAAATATCTCAAAGTTATTAATTCACGCCTATTTATGGCAGTTATCATTTGTACGGGTTTACAACTTTAAGAATAATTCACGGAGCTAACTATGTCGATGGTGTCACTCTCTGGTATTTTTGCTAAAATTCAAAAAAATTGAGAGAGTTTTTTGAGATTAATTTAAAAAGTTCGACCCTAAAATGTCGGTTTCGGGATACAATAGAGTTACCAAAGTAAATACGTGGCTTATCATTTTGATTCAAACGGGTGATCAGATGGACTACCAGCTTTTTTTTGAAGAGGACGACGCACTTTATTATCAAATTTTGCAGCAACTTATTCGTCATCATGGACAGCGTGTTTCGGAAGCTCAGTTACAAGACCAGTTTTCGCTTACGCCTTACCGACTTCACAAGGCAATAACAACTATTAATAATGACTTAATGACCATTTCCAACGCGGATAATCCAATTTATCTGGACGAACCGGAAAAGGGCATTTTACGTGGCAATCAGATCACAACGGTCGCACTCCAAAAGGTGGGTTTAATCTACCTTCAGCGTTCACTGATGTTCGTTGTTTTTGAGTACCACTATATTTATGCCCATCAGTCTTCCAAAACAGACTACATGAAGGAACATTTTATCAGCAATGCCACCTTCTACCATGCTGAAAGTCGCATGAAAAAAATCATCAAGCAGCTCGACTTCAGCCATACCGTGGTCAGCAAAAGCTTAACGAGTACCGAATATATGACGCGGTTGCATCTTTTTCAGCTCTACTACACCGCCTATAACGGCATTGACAGCCCCTTTAGTGACCTAGACCCATTGATCACAATGCTTATTGATCAGTTGAAGGCCGTCTTTGACATCAGCTATACGCCAACGCGCCTCAATAAATTATCTATTTTCTTGAAACTTTGGATTATTCGGGTTACCGGCGAAAATCCAGTGGCAACTAATTTATTAACCGACATTCCACAATCGCTAGTCGATCAGCTTCAGGCAATTCGAGCGCTCCTTGCTAAGGAGTACCTCATCAATGTTAGTGATGACGAACTCGACTACCTGTATACCTTCCTAATGGTTCAAGATTACATCGCTGTCGATGTGACACGCTTTAGTCCAGACATCGTCCCTGCTGCTAACCATCTGACCGATCTCTTTATGAAAAACGTTGCCGCTCACCATATTCTGGTGGATCCCGCGCAACTCACGCAATTACCACTTCGCGATAAAATTTCTAACATCCATATTCAATTCACAACCTTCTACATTGAACCCACAACCTTCGTGGACGCCAGCCAGGTAAGCTTCTTTCAAGAATCTTATCCGCTCTTTGATGAAGTTGTGAGCAGCTTTATTATGCAACTCCAACGTAATTCCGACTTCAAATTTACGGCGAAGGATGCCACGAACCTGTACTTCAGTTACATGTTTGCCCTCATTAACGCAATTCCCACCGCGGCACTCGTAGACAAGGTTTACGTCTGTGTCGACTTTTCACAGGGTGACCTTTACACTGACTACATCGTGAGCACACTCCAAGCTTTCAACAACGCCCATATTGTGATCGAAGAAAATATTAGTGACCATACAAACATCTACCTGTCCGATTTTTATTCTAGTTTCATTACCCAACCACAGATTATCTGGCAAGATCCGCCAACACCCACTGATTGGGGTCAACTGGCTGACACCATTATCGCCTGCAAAAAGGCGCAGGATTAGGTGCGCACCCGAGAGGAATTTCATCATGGATACTCACGAAAATTCACAACAATCGCATAATATTAGCGCGTCAAAGCGCTGGCTCTGGGGCAGTTTGCTCACCGTCTCAACTCTGAGTGCACTCACGCTAGCCACTCCAGCTCAAGCAGCTTCTTCAGCCGGCTATCAAGATGCCACCGTGCAACCTGCCACTAGTAACCCAATGGTGTCCGATGCTTCAGCAGAGACCACATCAGCTAGTGCCATCGCGTCTATCTCCGGCAGTGCCCTCGCAGCCGACGTGAACTCTTCGGCAGCCACCGACGCAGCCGTCACAGCAGATTCAGCGAATACCGCAGATTCTGCTACAAGCGCTACTACTGATAGTCAGACATCCAATCCAATAAATACCAGTGCCAGTGCAACGATTACTATCGCAGTTGAAGGTCAAGCCACCCGAGTAGTGACCGTAACGGGAACCTTGGGGGATTCAGTTGCGGAAGCTTTTGGTTACCCATCACTAACGCAATACGATACTGCGCAGTATGATGTCACAACGACTAACGGTGTTGGGACCTTTACCAACGATCAGAGTGATAATGTGACGATTACGATCACCCATAAACACGTTTATACCGACTTTGAACATAGTGGACTCACCACGCAAAGAACCATTACCTTTGACAACGTCCCCGCAGACGCTGACGGTACGGTTGCTAATCAAACACAAACAGTCAAATGGGCCACTGATACGGACCTCGTTACTCAACAAACAACGTATATTCCTATGGCGAGTGCTTATATTCAGTACGTTTTTCACCAACCAACCGGTTATGACGCCACCAGTAATGGCGTCCAACTGACTAGTAGTGGTCAAAATATAATCGTGACTGCTGACGCACTCAGTTCAACCACCACCCTGCCAACTAATCGGGCGGTCATTGTGACCTTTACACTAGCGCTTATTAATGGCCAAATTGTGTTTTTTGACGATGATCGTGACGGTGAACAGGTCGTTACCATTGAATTTTCAGGTTACACGAATAGCCTCCAATTCAAGATTCCGACCCACTATGTCGTTGCCAATTTACCCGTCGTTCTTGCGCAACTGCGTGATAGTGATGAACTGACTTTTAATAGCACTGCCATCGGTCAAAATATGACGTTCAACGTGTATCTCAAGCACCAGTTAGAAACAACGACCCAATCCAAAACGATTACGGTTACCATCGCAAATAATCAAGCTCAAAAAACCTTGACGTTCACCCGAACGGCAACCACCGATTTAGTTACTAACCAAACCAGTGTTAGCGACTGGACCACGGACGATCAGTTTAGTTCACTAACCACGGATGACGGCCTCACTACGTTTGACGCTCAATCGGTTCTTTCCAACGGAACCACACTGGCCACAACGATTGCCAATTTTGCTAGCCAAGCTGATGCTACCAGTCAAACCGTTTTGCTAACCGCGCCCGACCACGTCGTAACCACCACTGAACACAAACAATTTTTGATCACCATTGATGGTAATCAAAATCAGGCTACCGTTAACTTTTCTCGCACAAAGACCACTAATTTAACGACTAATCAATCTACTTACAGTGATTGGGTGGCTGATCAATCCTTCTCTTCATTGACTACGGATGATGGCCTTACTACTTTCAACTCGCTATCTGTTGCTGATAACGGCCTGACAATTGCCGAGAACTTGGCCAACTTTGCTAATCAAACGAACACAACCAGTCAGACAATTACACTGACCGAACCGCAACACCTCGCCACGACAACCCAGCATAAACAGCTCACCATCACACTGGCTGGCAATCGTGCACGGGTTACACTTTACTTCACACGTATCCGCACTACCGACCTTGTCACCCACCTTTCAACATACACGGATTGGGTTAGCGATGAGTCATTCCAATTAACCTCTGACGACGGTCAAACTACTTTCACATTGCAATCATTAGCCGACAATGGATTATCTATTGCGGCCAACATTGCCGCATTTGCGCGCCAATCTGGAACCGCAAGTCAAACACTTCAACTGACAAATTCAGAAGATCAAACCAGTGCAACGGTCATCTACACCGATCCAACCACTCAGCAAACAGTCACCTCCCAGACACTCAAAGGTGCCGTTAACGCCCCGATCGTCTTCACGACCGTTAATCACTTGGCCGCGTTGCAACAGCAAGGCTACCAAATGATTAGTGATGAGACTGCGCTGCCACAAACATTTACCCGCGCACAACAAGTTTTCCACGTCACAATCAAGAAAGCGGCTAAGACGACCCCACGTAACGCCATGCAAGCCTACCAAAAGTACTTTCCAGCATCTCCAAGCGCCAAAAAGACGACGACTAACCAAAATCGGCACGCTACGCCCAGCCACTACACGACCAGTCAACAATCAGTCAACGACCTCAAAAAGAGCCAGTTGGGTCCTGGCCATCAACAAGTGGTCTTCGGTGGTGCCGGTTCATCGCACGCTTCACACGCCATTGGTGGCGGAAACGACAATATCACGACGGAACTGGGCCAATTTTTCGTAAGCCTATCCGGAACGGTTAACTTTGGCTACGTTGATTAGTCCACGCATATCCCTAAAAACACAAACACTATCAAAAAAATGCGTACCGAAATTCATGAAAAATTGAATTTCGGCACGCATTTTTACTTGTTCGATCTTTAGTTTTGCGACTCATTTTCAGTCCTGAATCAAAGACTAGTCTCCCGTCACAAAAATGATCCGGTTGGTCGTTTCCGTTGGCCAATTTTCATGAACTGTACTCAATGGGTAGGCGGTTACTGGTACTTGTAGGGTACCATCGCTAATCAACGTCAGTAACTTCGGCAAATACGTTGCTAAATCATGGGCAGAAAAAGAGCCCTGCCCACTGCCAATGAGTGACAATGCGGTACTTCGGAGCGCCGCCGCTGGGAACGCAAAGCTACTGCCCGCTAATGAACCAATCTCTACCCAGTTCAGTAGTTGATGATGGTTCTGGCGTTGCTTGAGCAATGCTGGCATCACCCGTGCGATGACGTCACTCCATAGATAATCCAGCACCACATCGACGTCGCTCACCTGCCCCAATTGTGCTTCAAAATCGGTGTCGATTAAATTAAGTGTTAGATCGGCTTCACTCACACGCAATTCTTCAGCATTACGGCCTACCGCGATCGTTGTGCTAGCTCCTAATAATTTACTAATCGTAATCGCGAGGCGCCCCGCATTACCGGTGGCCCCTAAAACGAGCACTTTTTTGCCCTGAACTTGTTCTTGTCCTAACCGCGCCATGATCACCATGTACGATGACATCGCTGGATTAACGGTTGCCGCCACTACACTTGGGGTTGCGTTGGCGGGTAGCGGCATCACATAGTGCGCATCCGTGACGACTTGCTCAGCTAACGTCCCAAAACGGGGCTTCGACCCAACAAAATAGACGAGCTGACCATCCGCTGTTTTGCCCACACCATCTACCCCAGGAATTAATGGTAGCTACCCTTCACTAGAATAGTGCGTCCCATTTGCCTTAGCCATCACCACTTGGTTAACACTGGCGGCCAGCACATCCACGACGACTTCATTCGATTGTGCCAGCGGTAAGGTGGTTTCTTGATACATTGGTGCTTGAGTCAACCACTCCCGACTAAAGTCGGAAGCTTGTGAGAACTGTACCTAACGGTGCAATGACCACAAATTGCTTAGATACAGCGCTTGCCTGCAAGCAGGTCTTATCCGCTAATTACCAAAGCCTTTATAGTCCGCAGGTTGCCAGACGGACTGTATAATTTTACATTGATGCGAGACCTTTAGCCAAAATATTTTGAGCGGCATTATGGTCACGAATATGGTGAGTTTCACACTGCGGACATACCCAATTACGATCGGCTAGTGTAAGTTTGTTCATTATTCCAGTGCCCATAATAAACCCGCAATCATGGCATGTCTGAGTAGTGTTTCTCGGATTAACGGTGATAAATTTTCGACCGTACAGGTCGGCTTTATAAGCCAGCATGCCCAAAAGCGTTCGCCAACCAACATCAGAAATACTCATGGCCAGAGCGTGATTTCGTAACATATTTCTACTTCTAAGCTCTTCAGCGACAACCAAAT
>NZ_AYYY01000030.1:67038-67637 GCF_001436295.1 Paucilactobacillus vaccinostercus DSM 20634
GGTCGAGACGAGATGTAGAAAATTTTTGCGACGATTAGCAATTTTACACTGAATAGTGGCAACAACGTTACGCTGTTTCTGATAATTCTTGGCATCACGTAACGGCCGATGTTCTTGTTTGGCACGTCGTGCCCGTCGAGAGAGCTTGCGTTGTGCTTTCGCCAACTTCCCGCTAACAGAACGATAGTAACGAGGATTGGCAACAATATTCCCTTCGGAATCAGTTAGAAAATTATCAGTATTTAAGTCAATTCCAATAGCAGTAACGGTTTCATTATTAACTTTGTCTACAAAAGGTTGTTCAGATGCTAATTGCATTGCTACATAGTAACGACCAGTAGCGTCCATTGAGATCGTGGTTGTACCAATACGAATACTGTCCATACGATTGACTATTTTTTGGGGTATCCCCTTGAAACGCAAGCGACCTAATTTCGGTAATTGAACCTGTCGAGAATTAATGATCCGAACACTACCATTTTGCATGTTAGGCATGACTAATTTACTAGCATACATGCAGGAAGTTTGGTAGTTTTGTTCAGATCTTTTTTTATGAAATACTGGTGTTCCAGCACGATGAACTTTCCGAAATAAATTCC
>NZ_AYYY01000031.1 GCF_001436295.1 Paucilactobacillus vaccinostercus DSM 20634
ACTAGACAAAAGATCAGCTCCTAAAAGATGGGTTTGTGGTAAACACCATTTTAAAGGAAGCTGATCTTTTTTGTCCGAACAGCGTTCGGATTAATTTTACAATCTACCATTATCAATTGAATTACTATACCGATAAACTCTCTGAAAAAAATTTATACAAAGCATGTCTCGTAAGGGAAACTGTCTTGATAATGCGCCAATTGAAAGCTTCTTTCATCTTCTTAAAACAGAATGTCTTAATGGATTTCCACAGTGTAAAGATATTGGAGAATTCAAGGAAATCACAAAGAATTACGTCGATTGGTTTAACAATCGACGAATATCACAGAAAACAAAAGGCATGAATCCCTGCGAATACAGGGAACATGCCTTAGCAGTTTAAAAATATTCAATTTTGTCTAACTTTTGTGTTGCACTTTAGTTTTGACCCAGTCCTTTTTTATTTACAATATTTAAAGCATCATATTCTAATACTCAAACTTTTCATTTTAAAGTTGACTTACTCCCCAAAAATTACTTGCAATACTAAAGGAGTCTTTACAAGAAAAAACTTTACAGACACTCTAATTCTGCTTAAATGCTTCAGTTACACTTTGCATAACTATTATTATAAAGCTATTCTACTTTTTCAAGAGGTAAGACTTGCTGTAGTTGCGATAATGTAGGCTTCATTTTAAGAATATTACGCAAGTGATTAAGGTTTACCTTAGAATTCCAAGAAAGGATTCCTTGAATAATTCCACTGTCGTCAAAATAATAAACTATACTTTTTTCCGCCGCACCCGGCAGTTTCTCACTGTACATCTGCATTTTAGAACTGAGATGGCCAATTGCATCCCACGAAATATCAAAAACCCAGCTATAAAACGACGGTGTGTAATCATACACGACCTCTTCACCAGCCATGGCTCTGCCTGCAATCAACCCTGATTTAACTGCATGGTTAACATGTGCAGAACTTTGACGCCCCAATATTTTATCAGGATATGAAATAATATCTCCAGCAGCCCAAATATCAGGAGCAGAAGTATGCAGGTGTTCATCAACAATGATTCCGAATTTATCAGAAGATAGTCCAGCATTTTCACCCAAACTGTGATCGGTGTTTGCTCCTATACCTAAGACAAGCCCATCGCCTTCTAAAATCTGCCCATCACTAAAGTAAAGTTTCACTGTTTGTCCATCAACTTCATATTTTTGCGCGTGTTTATTGACTAGGATATTAATTCCCTCATCAAGGTATTTTTGCTGATACTGACTGCTCAGATAATCCGGAAAACGCTCATCATAAATTTTTTGCCCACTAATTATCAAAGACACTTTTGTTTCGTTTTGAATTAAACCAGCTGCAATTTCACTGCCGACGTAACCACTACCGACAACTATAATATGCTTTTGTTTCCCACTAAGAGCCTTGATTTTTCTGTAGTCTGCTTTTGACCTTAGAGCAACTACCAAATCACTTTCTGGTCCTGGGATACGTTGTGCTTGGCTTCCAGTTGCTAGAAGCAGCTTATCATAACGGAAGTGTTCTCCGTTTGTAGTCACTACAGAATGCGCCGTGGGGTCGAGGACTGTAACTTTTTTACTCAGAAATATTTTGACGTTATTTTTTTCAGCCGTTTTAAGATCTGTATCTTTTTCCTTAAATTCTTCATCTACCCATAATTTTTTACTCAAAGCCGGGCGAGCATAAGGCGCATCATTATCTGCCGAAATAATTGCAATTGTCCCCTTGCTATCCGTTTTACGGATACCTGTTGCGGCCTTATCCGCTGCCATGCCGCCACCAATCAAAAGATAGTTAAAATGGTTATTTTCTTGAGTCATATACTGTATCCTTCTTTCCAATGCTTTTTAAATTAAATTTAGTTTATAATCGTTTTTATAAAAAACATTACAACATTGATTATAAAATAAGTATTACGTAAACTTAAAAAAGTTGCTCATAACTTCTTTAAGGGCTGCTTTTTCAAGTTCAGATACACTGTACTTAATTAAGTTTGCACTACTCAAGTCAAAGCAGCTTATTGTGTATTCATCCAATGCGTAATACTATATATTGTAGAAAAATAGGAAGTAGAAGAAGTTTAGTTAGTCCTAATTAAGTTTTTAAGGAGATAGCAAAATGGCAACTGAAAAGTGTTCAACAAAGCCTTTACAAATTTTATTGGATTGAAGTCAATATTTGAGACAGGTTTTAAGAGACATTCAGAACCGCGTTTA
>NZ_AYYY01000032.1 GCF_001436295.1 Paucilactobacillus vaccinostercus DSM 20634
GCAGAACCGGAGGTGCTGGTTGAGCCGTTCGTTGAGTTGTTCAATGAGATTGACGTACTGTCCGAACCACTATTCGAAGTGCTTGCAGAATCTGACGTACTATCTGAACCACTGTTTGAATCACTAGCGGAATCTGAGGTGCTCGTTGAACCACTCGTTGACGTACTTGCGGAATCCGAAGTGCTTTCTGAACCAAGGGTTGAAGCACTGTCGGAACCAACGTAGGCTGTCGAGATACTGTCAGATGAACTGCCAGAATCTGACGTGCTGGTTGAACCATTATCAGAAGCACTAGTTGAGTCTGACGTGCTATTTGAACCGTTATCTGAAGTGCTCAATGAATCTGAGGTACTCATTGACCCATTGTCAGATGAACTGTTCGAAGTTGAAGCACTGATTGAGCCGTTATCGGATTCACTAAGTGAATCCGAAGTACTGGTTGACCCATTGTCAGATTCGCTCAATGAAGCAGATGTGCTGGTCGAGCCATTGTCGGAATCACTGTTTGAATCCGAGGTGTTCGTTGAACGGTTGTCCGAGGTACTCAATGAATCTGAGGTGCTCGTTGAACCGTTATCTGAAGCACTCAATGAATCTGACGTGCTTGTCGAACCATTATCTGAAGCACTTTGTGAATCAGAGGTGCTGGTCGAACCATTCGTTGAAGCACTCAATGAATCAGAGGTGCTCGTTGATCCATTCGTTGACGTACTGTTTGAATCAGACGTCGTCTGAGTCCCGTTCGCTGAAGTGCTATTGGATTCTGACGTGCTCGTTGAACCGTTGTCCGAAGTACTCATTGAATCAGATGTGCTGATCGACCCATTATCTGACGTGCTATCAGATTGTGAACTACTATCAGAACCATTGTCTGAAGCGCTGTTCGAATCTGAGTTGCTGATTGAAGTCGTCGTCGAAGTCGTGGTTGACGTACTATTTGATGTTGAATCACTCGCTGAATCAGTGGTTGAATTCTCATCTGATGCTGATGTACTGATCGAACCAGTTGTTGAGTTACTGTCGGAAATTGAAGTACTTGTTGAACCAGTGGTTGAGTTGCTATCTGAAACGGAATCGCTTGTTGAACCAGTGGTTGAATCACTATCCGATACGGAGTCGCTCGTTGAGCCAGTTGTCGAAGCATTATCAGAAACTGAAGCACTCGTTGAACCAGTCGTTGAGTTACTGTCTGAGA
>NZ_AYYY01000033.1 GCF_001436295.1 Paucilactobacillus vaccinostercus DSM 20634
GAGGGTAGGACGTCGCCATGCACGATAACCGTTAGTCGGAAGACTAGCGGTTTTTTTGTGCCGTTGAAACTGCGAACCGCGCACTCATTCAAAATGTGTATCGCCCTAGTATTAGTGCCTTCAAGAGGGTTACTTTCCTATTTCAGTGGATGACGTCACTAATCGTTCATTGAAAGGCTAGGTTGGTGGTAGCATTGTATAATTCGTGATTGACAAGTGCCCGACTTTAAACTAAACTATCTTCTAGTGAGTAACCTTTAAGATAGTCCAGCGAGGCTAAGAAGGATTCGGAGAATATTTAGGAAATATTTTGAAGACCTCTTAGTCGCAGTACGAGATTAAGAGGTCTTTTGTATTAATAAAGAAGGAGTGAGATTGGTGGCACACGAAGTTGTTGACGGATCAAGCATGCAAAGAGCATTAACACGGATTACCTATGAAATTATCGAACAAAATAAGGGTGTTGATGACCTTGTTTTTGTTGGCATTAAGACGCGTGGGATTTTCATTGCTAAGCGTTTAGCTAAACGGCTCAAGCAATTAGAACAAATTGAAATTCCAGTTGGAGAATTAGATATTACACTTTATCGAGACGACCGTCATGTTCCCGATTACCATCGCGAACCGGAAGTTTCTGCTGCCAATATTAACGTTGATATTAATGATAAGCATGTGATCTTGGTTGACGACGTGCTCTTTACTGGTCGGACAGTTCGCGCTGCCCTCGATGCTTTAATGGACATTGGTCGTCCTAAGAAAATCTCCTTAGCTGTATTAGTCGATCGCGGTCACCGCGAATTACCAATCCGTCCTGATTTTGTGGGGAAGAACATTCCTACTGCAATGGACGAACAAGTTCAAGTTGCCATGGAAGAATATGATGGTCACGAGGACGTCACAATTGAAAAAATAAAATAATCACTGAACCATTTAATTGTTTCCTGAGAGATACAAAACGGTACAGTAGCGTTTGATGCGGTGTAGTGGATGCATTGAACAATACAAGTGCAGTTTTAATCAGGAAATGATTAAAACTGCACTTTTTTGTTTGGCATTTAGAAAGGACGATCACAATGATGATAACGGAACGGATTCAACCCAATCTTGTAACAATCGATCAACTCGACGCCGAGGACGCCCTAGACCTCATTCATGAGGCACAAGCCTATAAGGCTGGTAAGACTGTCGAACTGAAACGGCCGGCATACGCTATGAATCTCTTCTTTGAAGATTCAACCCGGACAAAATCAAGCTTTCAAATGGCACAGCTTAAATTAGGCATGAAGATTATTAACTTTAATGCTCAAACAAGTTCTGTTAATAAAGGGGAGAGCTTGTACGATACGCTCAAGACGATTGAATCAATCGGGGTCGACATTGCGGTTATTCGCCACTCAGAGAATAACTACTACCGTGATCTATTAAAAAATCATCATTTGAATATTGGCATCGTTAATGCCGGCGATGGCAGTGGTCAGCACCCCTCACAATGTCTGCTGGACATGATGACCATTGCGGAACAGTTCCATTGCTTCCACGACTTAAAGGTCCTGATCGTCGGCGACATCAGCCATTCACGAGTTGCCCGTTCTAATGCCCAAATGTTAACGCGTCTCGGTGCCAAGGTTTACTTTGCGGGTCCTAAGCAGTGGTTCGATGACACCTTCACCCAGTATGGTGAATACGGCGAATTAGACGACCTGCTCCCCCAAATGGACGTTGTTAACCTCTTGCGGATTCAAAACGAACGTCTCGGCGCTGATATTGAAGTCGATACTGGTGATTATCACGAACGCTACGGCCTGACAAAAGCCCGTTACGACCAGATGAAGGAAAAGGCCATTATCATTCACCCAGCCCCCGTTAACCGTGGTGTGGAAATCGATAGTGACTTGGTAGAGAGTCCTAAATCACGTATTTTTACCCAGATGGAAAATGGGGTGTTTGTTCGGATGGCCATTTTGAGCCGCATTCTACGCTATCGGAAAGCCCTATAAGGAGAAATCAATGTCAATCCTATTAAAAAATGGTCAAGTGATTGATCATCACCAACTCATTGCACAAGATATCTTAATCGATAATGGTGTCATTCAAGATAAACAGGGTCAAATCGAAACCGATGCTGATCAAGTAATTGATTTGCACGGGGCGCTCATAACGCCCGGCCTTGTCGACATGCACGTTCATTTGCGTGAACCCGGTTATACCAATAAAGAAACCATTGTGACGGGGGCGAAGGCAGCAGCACACGGTGGCTTTACCATGATCGGCGCAATGGCAAATATTAATCCGACCTGCGATACCCCCGAAAAGTTTCATGCTCAGGAACAACGCAATGAAGCCGGAATTGTGAAGATCAAACAGTACGCGCCGGTGACACAGGGACGCGCCGGACATCAAGCAATCGACTTTGCGGCGCTTCATGAAGCCGGTGCACAGGTCTTTAGCGATGACGGTTCAGGAATTCAAGACGCAGCCGTCGTATTCGATGCGATGAAGCAACTGGCTAAGTTAGGCTTGCCACTGTGTGATCATGCGCAAGATGAGCAACTCTCCTTTGGTGGTGTGATCAACTGTGGTGATGTGTCAGAACGACTGGGACTTCCTGGTTTACCAGACATCAGTGAAACCGCACAAATTGCGCGTAACCTGATTATTGCGCAGGAAACTGGCGTGCACTACCATGTCTGCCACGTCTCAACTACCGAAAGTGTTGAATTGGTGCGCCAGGCTAAGCGACATGGTGTGAACGTTACCTGTGAGGTCACCCCACACCATTTATTACTAGATGAAGATGATATCAAGGAAGACGATCCCCAATTTAAGATGAATCCGCCACTGCGCGAAGTGACCGATCGTCAGGCCTGCATTGCGGGGTTGATGGATGGCACGATCGATATCATTGCGACAGATCATGCACCGCACACGGACGAGGAAAAGCAGCATGGGTTCTTGAACTCACCAAATGGCATCGTCGGATCAGAAACGGCCTTTGCTTTACTGTACACGAAGTTTGTGAAGAGCGGCATTTGGACGTTACAACAACTAGTGGACTGGATGAGCATCAATCCAATTCAAATTTTTAACCTCGATGACGCTGGTCAACTGCGAGTTGGGGACGCCGCTGATATTGCGGTATTTGATTTAACGACTGATTTTGTAATTGATGAAGAAAACTTCTTCTCGAAGGGTCACAATTCACCCTTTGTGGGAGATCACGTGAATGGATTAACCGTCCTCACCATGGTGGATGGACAAGTTGTGTATCGGAGGGGTACAAATGAGTAAAGCAAGGTATCTGGTGCTTCAAGATGGCACCGTTTATGAAGGACAAGCATTTGGCGGAGATGTAACCACTGCCGGTGAATTAGTTTTTAATACGGGGATGACCGGCTACCAAGAATCAATTACCGACCAATCTTATAACGGTGAAATTTTAATGTTTACCTACCCGTTAATCGGAAATTATGGCATCAACTTTGACGATGACGAATCTGTTGCACCAACGACGGCCGGAGTAGTCGTTCACGAACTTGCACGCAAGGCCAGCAACTGGCGCAACCGTCTCAGCCTCGATGACTTTTTGAAACAACACGAAATTCCCGGTATTCAGGGGATCGATACCCGATCATTAACTAAGAAAATTCGACACCAAGGGGCGATCCGTGCGGCCATCGTGGATCACGTCGCCGACGCGGCCGTACTAATTGACGGGCTAACTGAAAAGCTCAAGCAGGTGGTGGCCCAAAGCAGTACTAAGAATGCCTATCCTAACCCAGCGACTGGTTACCGCATTGTGGTCGTGGACTTTGGTTTGAAGCACAGTATCCTCCGCGAACTCGCCAAGCGCGAATGCAACGTCACGGTCTTACCATCAACCGCTACGGCCCAGCAAGTGCTTAACTATCAACCAGACGGGGTACTGCTCAGTAACGGTCCTGGCGATCCCAAGAACGTGCCACATGCGTTGCCAATGATTCGCGAAGTGGAACAACAAGTACCGGTCTTTGGAATTTGCCTTGGCCATCAGTTGTTTGCGCTCGCCAACGGGGCCGACACCTTCAAAATGAAATTTGGTCACCGGGGTTTTAACCATCCGGTGGAAGAAATTGCCACGAAGCGTATCGACTTTACCTCACAAAACCATGGGTACGCCGTGGATGCCGCTTCGATTGAAAATACTGATCTCTTAATTACCCATCAAGAAATTAATGACCAAACGGTGGAAGGCTTACGGCATAAGAATTACCCAGCCTTTTCCGTCCAGTTTCATCCAGATGCTGCGCCGGGTCCACACGATGCAAGTCACCTCTTCGATGACTTTTTGGAAATTATTGCTAGCAATCAACGTCAAAGGGAGTTAGAAGAAAATGCCTAAACGCGAAGATATTCATAAAATTTTAGTGATCGGCTCTGGTCCCATCATTATTAGTCAAGCGGCCGAATTTGATTATTCTGGCTCACAAGCCTGTCTCGCACTGAAAGAAGAGGGTTACGAAGTGGTCCTCATTAACTCTAACCCAGCGACGATCATGACGGACCAAGAGATTGCGGATCAGGTTTATATTGAACCCATTACTGCTGAATTTGTGGCTCGTGTGATTCGCAAAGAACGGCCGGATGCCATCTTGCCAACGGTCGGTGGTCAAACCGGCCTAAATATGGCTAAAGCCCTTGATGAACAAGGGATCTTGGAACAGTACAACGTGCAACTCTTAGGAACTAGCCTAAAATCCATTAATCAAGCTGAAGATCGGGAACAGTTTAAGGAACTCATGCAAGACCTTGGCGAGCCTGTGCCACAATCCAAGACGGTTAACACGCTCGAAGAGGCCCAAGAATTTACCGCAAAAATTGGGTTTCCAGTCATTATCCGCCCCGCTTACACTCTCGGTGGTACCGGTGGTGGAATTGCGGATAACGAAGAAGAATTAGACGAAATTTGTAGCAATGGCTTGGCTTTGTCCCCCATTACGCAGGTGCTGATTGAGCAAAGCATTGCCGGCTACAAGGAAATCGAATTTGAAGTGATGCGTGATTGCAACGATAACACGATGGTTGTTTGTTCAATGGAAAACTTCGATCCCGTGGGGATTCATACCGGAGATTCAATCGTGTACGCTCCCACACAAACACTATCTGACCGCGAATACCAAATGCTGCGTGACGTTGCCTTACGCCTTATTTCGGCCTTGAAAATTGAGGGGGGCTGTAACGTTCAATTAGCCCTTGATCCCAAGAGTTTCCAATATTACATTATCGAAGTGAATCCTCGTGTGAGTCGGTCATCTGCGCTGGCTTCCAAGGCAACCGGTTATCCAATCGCTAAGTTAGCCGCTAAGATTGCGGTGGGCTTGACCTTAGACGAAATCGAAAATCCCGTCACCAAGACGACGTTTGCGATGTTCGAACCGATGCTTGACTACGTTGTCTGCAAGATTCCACGCTGGCCATTTGATAAGTTCAACCAGGCCGATCGGCATCTGGGAACCCAAATGAAGGCGACCGGAGAAGTGATGGCCATTGGTCGCAATATTGAAGAAGCGACGCAAAAGGCAGTGCGGTCGTTGGAAATCGGGACCCAAACGCTCGATTTGGCTGAAATGGCGGATAAGTCTGACGAAGAATTGGCTGACTTGCTGGTGGCTGCCACTGACGATCGTCTCTTTGCGGTCTACCAAGCACTCAAGCGTGGTTGGAGTGTGGAAGAAGTTCACGAATTGACGAAGATCGACTTCTTCTTCTTAGACAAGTTGGTTCACATCCTCGAAATGACAACTGAAATTGTGGCCCATCAAAACGATGCCGCCACCTTGAAATTGGCAAAGCAAAATGGCTTCGCGGACGCTGTACTAGCTGATCTCTGGCAAACGAACGCCGATCAGATTCGGCACCAACGCCTTGCTAACGACATTGTGCCAACGTACAAGATGGTGGATACCTGTGCCGGCGAATTTGACGCCCACACGCCATACTTCTACAGCACATATGAAGATGAAAACGAAAGTACCCCGTTCGATCAACCAACTGTGTTAGTTATCGGCGCTGGCCCCATCCGAATTGGCCAAGGAATTGAATTTGATTACGCAACTGTGCACTGTGTTCAAACACTGAAGGATGCCGGTTACCGTGCGATTATTATGAATAACAACCCGGAAACTGTGTCGACTGATTTTTCAATTTCTGACAAGCTCTACTTTGAGCCATTAACGTTAGAAGACGTCATGAATGTGATCGACCTCGAAAAGCCGTTGGGCGTTGTCGTTCAATTCGGTGGTCAAACGGCGATTAACCTTGCTAAACCCTTGGCTGATCGGGGAGTGAAAATTCTCGGCACTCAGGTTAAAGACGTTAACCGTGCGGAAGACCGGGATGAATTCAACAAAGTAGTGACTGATTTACGCATTCCGCAACCGGTGGGCCAGACGGCCTTCACGAATGCACGGGCCCTCGAGGCTGCTGAAGAGATTGGCTATCCCGTGTTGGTACGGCCAAGCTACGTACTGGGTGGTCGGGCAATGCAGATTGTGCATAATCGGGAACAATTACACCACTACATGACGAACGCGATTAAGGTGTCACACGAACACCCCGTATTAATCGATAGTTACCTGCAAGGAAAAGAATGTGAAGTCGATGCGATCTGTGACGGTACCACCGTCTTGATCCCCGGCATCATGGAACACATTGAAGGGGCCGGTATTCACTCTGGTGATTCGATGGCTGTCTACCCCTCACAAACCCTTTCTGATGATGTGATTTCCCAGATTGAAACCCAAACGATTCAATTAGCTCATTCCCTGAAGTGTATCGGATTGATGAACGTCCAATTCGTCATTCATGAGGGGACGGCCTACGTGATCGAAGTGAACCCCCGGGCCAGCCGGACGGTGCCGTTCTTGAGCAAGGTCACGAAAATTCCAATGACCCAGTTGGCAACCGAAGTGATTATGGGACAAAAGCTGGCTGATAAGGGCTACACGGATGGCCTCGCTCCCGCTGATAAGATGATTCACGTCAAGGCACCCATCTTCTCATTCAGCAAGTTGAATGATGTGGATAGTTTGCTGGGGCCTGAAATGAAGTCGACCGGTGAAGTCATGGGAAGCGACGTGAGTCTACCGAAGGCCCTCAATAAGGCCTTCATCGCGAGCGGCTATGAGATTTCTGATCATGGATCAATCTTGATGACGATTAGAGACGAACAAAAGCCGAAGGCCACGGAAGTTGCCCGACGGTTGACGAACCTTGGTTTCAGCATTTATGCGACGCAGGGGACGGCCGACTTCTTCGAACAACACGGTGTGCCAGTCATGAAGCGGGTGGCTAAGTTATCCGATGGTAGCGACGATGAAATTATGGACCTACTGGTTAATAAGCGGGTATCGCTCGTGGTCAACACGGTTGACGATACTGAAAATGGGCAGCAAGACGGCGCCCGGATGCGGGCGATGGCCATTAGTCATGAAGTATTATTGATGACGGCGCTTGATACGGTATCGGCGATCTTAACGATGCTCGAGGACCGCGCTTACGCACTAGAAGCACTTTAAAAACGGTTTTAAAATAAACGAGGAGGCACCATCATGAATGCAGAGCGCTTAGCAGTTAAATTACCAGGCCTCGACCTGAAGAATCCTGTGATCCCAGCCAGTGGCACGTGCTGGTATGGTCAGGAATTAGCAGAACGCTATGATCTGAACGTCCTAGGGTCCCTGGTGCTTAAATCAACCACCAAGGCCCCCCGAGAAGGCAATCCTAAACCACGGGTTGCGGAAACGACTGCCGGTTGGATGAATGCCAATGGGTTACAAAACGTGGGGGTAGACGCCGTCGTTGATGAAAAACTACCCTGGCTTGGCGAACATTATCCGCAATTACCAGCAATTGCGAGTGCTGCGGGTTTTAGTGAGGATGAATACGTTCATGTGGTGCAAAAATTATCATCTTCCCCGTTTGTGAGCGCCATCGAAGTCAACGTGTCATGTCCCAACGTTGATCATGGGGGCCTCGCAATGGGCACCGATCCGGCAACCGTTGAACGTCTGGTGAAAAAATGTGAGGCCGTCGCCACAGTACCGTTGTACATTAAGCTCACGCCGAACATCACCGATATCGTCCCAATTGCCCAAGCGGCTGAACGCGGGGGCGCGCAAGGATTGACGATGATCAACACGTTAATCGGTCTGGGGATTGACCTGAAAACACGGCAACCCCAACTGGCCCACGTTACGGGAGGTTTATCTGGTCCAGCACTGAAGCCAATGGCGCTCCACATGATTCATCAGGTACGAAGCGTGAGTCAACTGCCGATTATCGGCGTTGGTGGCGTGACGACGGCCGAAGATGTCCTTGAATTTATGATGGCCGGCGCTAACGCGGTTGAAGTCGGCGCGGCGAGCTTCCATGATCCCCTGACCTGTCCTAAAATTATCGCGGACCTGCCAACGGTCATGGATTACTACCATGTCGATCGGTTAACGGATTTGTGGGAGGGACAATTTTGAAACGATTAACACCATTTGTGGCGCTTGATGTGGCCACTAAGGAAGACGCAGTGGCGCTGCTTGATCAATTAACGGTGACACCCAAGCCGTTTATCAAAGTGGGGATGGAACTGTTTTATCATTTCGGTCCAGAAATTGTTAAGACGGTTCAAGACCGTGGATTTGACGTCTTTCTCGATTTGAAATTATACGATATTCCCAATACGGTTAAACGTGCAATGACTGCCATTGGTCGCCTAGGAGTGGCCTTTACGACGATTCATGCCGCCGGTGGCAGTGAGATGCTAAAGGCTGGCAAGGCCGGCCTGGATGCGGGAGCGCAAGCAGCCGGATTACCAGCACCTAAACTATTGGCGATTACCCAACTGACATCCATCGACGAAACCATTTTGCGCGATGAACAACACGTTGCGCTATCGTTGATCGAGTCCGTCCAAAACTATGCGCATCTGGCCGCCCAGTGTGGTTTGGATGGCGTGATCTGTTCCGCGCAGGAACTCTCAGCCATTCGACAGGTGGTGGGCGATGATTTCTGGTGCATTACACCCGGGATTCGTCCGGAAATTAACCATGATGACGATCAAAAACGAGTTGTTACCCCGGCTCAGGCTCGTGAACTCGGCAGTAACGGGATCGTGGTGGGACGGCCCATTACGCAAAATGCTGACCCAGCGGCCGCATATCAAGCAATTCAACGCGCATTTATGGAGGCAAATTAATGAACGCAGCACAATCTGTAGCACAAGACTTACTCTCAATTAACGCCGTGACGTTACGGCCTAACGACCCATTTACCTGGGCAAGTGGTCTCAAAAGCCCAATCTATTGTGATAACCGGCTCACGATTTCGTACCCTAGTGTGCGTAAAGGCATCTACGACGGCATGACCGACTTGATCAAACATTACTATGGTGAGGTTAATGTCATCGCCGGAACTGCCACCGCCGGCATTCCGCATGCTGCTTGGGTGGCCCAGCAGATGAATCTGCCAATGGTCTACGTCCGTTCAAAACCCAAGGATCATGGCCAAGGCAAGCAAATCGAAGGGGTCTTGCAACCACGGCAAAAAGTGGTCGTCATTGACGATCTCTTATCAACGGGCGGCAGTGTTTTGAAAGCCGTCCATGCCGTTCAGGCAGCCGGCGCAGAAGTAATGGGGGTCGTCGCGGTATTCTCATATGAATTAGCGGCCGTAACCAAGAACTTTACCGACGAACAAATTAGTTTTCACACCGTGACCAACTATTCAACGTTGATTGACGTCGCCAAGCAAAATGGCGATATCACTGACGCGGACTTGGCATCACTTAAACAGTGGCGTGCCGATCCAGCTAAGTGGCTGGCAAAGGGGTAACCATAAAAAAATCATCTCGGGCACAATAGCGGCCATGAGATGATTTTTTTAGTCAAATTTAGGGTTCTTATATAAAAATGGAATATAATTTTAAATTTAATTCAGGTCATGGGTTTCAAGACGCCGAAAATCTGCTACTATAATGAGCAACGGTGTCCCAAAAGAATTGGAGTGATGAAAATGAAACAGGTTGACACTAAAAGTGGCTGGATGTGGCATGGCCCGACACGTCCAGCAAAAACGACCGCCACGCACACGCACTGGTTGAAGGTCTGGGGCCCAGGATTGATTGTTATGCTTGCTGATACGGACGCTGGGTGCCTGATTACGGCAGCCCAGTCTGGAACGCAGTGGGGGTACACCATGATTCTTCCACAGCTGCTGTTGATTCCGATCCTATACATGGCTCAGGAAATGACCGTGCGGCTCGGGATTGTGACACATAAGGGGCATGGTGAGTTGATTCGTGAACATTTTGGGGTTGGATGGGCCTGGCTTTCTGCTGGAACGTTGGCAATTTCGGCCGTCGGAGCCCTATTAACCGAGTTCGTCGGGGTGGCCGGCGTTGGTGAACTATTTGGTATTTCGAAGTGGATTACCATTCCGATTGCGACGGTGTTACTGGTTGGCATTGCGTTTAGCGGGAGCTATCACCGAGTTGAAAAAATTGGTGTGGTGATTGGTCTCGCAGAACTCGCCTTTATTATCGCGGTCGTGATGATTCGACCAAGTTTTACCCAGATGGCTCAGGGATTAGTCACTATTCCCTGGCGACATTCATCGTACATATATTTAGTGGCCGCCAATGTTGGGGCGGTCATCATGCCTTGGATGATTTTTTATCAGCAAGGTGCAGTGGTAGATAAACATCTGCAGCCCAGTGCGCTTCCTAAAGAGCGCCACGATACGTTTGTCGGGACGCTGATGACGCAAGGCATCATGTTGATCTTTGTGATTGCCTTTGCAGCAACGGTCGGCCATGCCGATCATCCACAAGTTCTGAGCACGGTGGGAGACCTGGCACACGCCTTGTCACCGTTTATCGGAAGTATGCCGGCTAAGGTTTTGATCGGGGCTAGTATGCTCGGTGGTGCTCTGGTGGCTGCTCTCGTGGTGGCACTAGCCGGCACCTGGGGCATTATGGAAGTTTTGAACTGGAAACACAGCCTGAACGAGCCCTTGAATCGGAAAAATGCGGGCTTTTACATCATGTACACACTGGCCCACGTGATTGGTGCCGTGCTGGTACTGGCAAACTTTGATTTGGTAAACATTGCGGTGGCCGTGGAGGTCATGAACGCCCTGTTGTTGCCAATCGTATTAGGCTTTTTGCTGCTTTTGGAAGCCCGTGTCTTGCCCGAACAATATCGGATGCACGGGTGGTATAAGTGGCTGGTCACCGTTCTTTGTTGGATCGTGATGATATTTGGTCTTTATATGGTCGGTCCCATTATGAGTTGGTGGTAGTAGATACAAAAACACAATGACGGTTTCGTCATTGTGTTTTTGTATGCGTTCATTATTCTTTCCAGTACTTCCACATGGTGAGTAATTCCTTCGACCGGTCATCTGCGGGTTGGTACCCGAGCGTAAAGAGGTGACGGAAGTACATGAGGTTATAAATTAAGCCAAAGATGATGGCCGGAATGGGCATGGTAATCTGTAAGCCTAACATCGAAACACCCATGAAATAGATCATGTCTAAAACGATCATGAGGGCGAAATTATACCAATCACCGCGCATTAAAGCGGGGATGGGACCGAACCAGAGGGTCGTCCATGATACGCCGACTTTTGCCGCTCTAATTTGGCCGTTTTCCGGATTGACAACCTTAGCATAGTTCGGTGGCAATGGGAGGTTGGAAAGTGGATCTTGGTCGTCGTTGTTCGGATCGTTTTGTCGGTTGAATGGATCTTGCATTGCGTGGAATTCCCCCTTTTATTTGTCTACTCATCATACCATATTGGCATAGCCTTTGGAATTGAAAGGACTATTTACTTACCCGGAGTGGTGAGATAGTCGCGTAAGCGAGTGTATTAGTTGAACTTCTGTCATAATTTAGAAATAATTATATTCTCGGATACGCTATGATATACAGCGCGTGATGATTAAGCCGGTTTTAAACCGGGACAAGACGAGGAGGATAACAATGAAATATGGCTATGCACGGGTGAGCACCCATGATCAAAACTTGGCACGGCAAATTAAAATATTGACGGATTTACAGGTGGATCGGATTTATCAGGAAAAGGCGTTGGGGGCCAATTTAGATCGGCCAATTTTAAACCAAATTATTAGTAAAATTAAGGAAGGTGATGAACTGGTCGTGACCAGTTTGGATCGTCTCAGTCGTGATGCGGATGATACGACGAAGTTAATCGTTAAATTATCGTTACGCGGTACCCGTCTGCGGGCCCTGGATGTTCCCAGTTTTGAAGAGGTTGAAAACCAAAACATTAAACGATTGCTCAGTTCCATGCTGGTTGAAGTCAAAAAGTTTTTGGCGTCGGAGGAACGCAATAAAATTTTGGAACGGCAACGGCAAGGCATTGATTTGGCTCTGCAACGAGGGGGTTACAAGGGGCGACCGATTCTATTTGGCCCGAACGTGAAGGACAAGCGCCGGCGAGCAGTTTATTTTGAGATTAAACAGCTACTTGAACAGGGAGAGTCAATGTATGCAATTCGGAAAAAAACAGGGAAAAGTAATACATTGATTCAACGCATTAAAAATGAACTCGATTAGCCGGGGGCATTGAGGCGGTATTCTAAACGAATTATCTTAATCTGTTCAATGATGATCGACATAATCGGGGTGAATCAACTTAAAAATAAAAAAAGAGGACTTATTTACGTATAATAGTGTACAACCCTTATAAACATGGACTATAATAAGCCATAATTGCAACGGTTAATCATGTACATCAACCATTGGTGGCATCAGCTGCTTCTTGGTGACAACGACTGATGAACTGGCGGTGTGATGTACAAGCTTGAAGAATATCCGGTATGAAGAGAGTACGCACGGGACTTATAATTGAGGTGAATTACATGTCGAGGCTAATTGATTTGTCAGGAAAAAGGTTTGGTCGGCTGGTGGCCATTCGACCAGAGGGACATAGTATCAACGGTAATATTCGGTGGTTGTGTCATTGTGACTGTGGCAACAATGCTATCGTAGATGGGTTTGAACTCCGCCGTGGGACCACGAAGAGCTGTGGGTGTCTCCGGCGAGAAGTCATGAAAAAACAGTATCAAGAAAACCCCGTCATGCAAAAATTTAAGGGGTGTTCTTCCAACCTCTACGACAGTAAGGGTGTGGCCTACGCCTCAATTAAACGGTCCAAACGTAACCATAGTGGTGTCATTGGGGTGTCCTACGATGAAAAGACGGACCACTGGTTTGCGCGGCTCATGTTTCACGGCCGCTACGTGTTGATGAAGAGCTTTGATACGTTTGAAGAAGCGGTCGAGGCGCGCCAAGCAGCAGAACGACAGTATTTGGGTAAGACCAAGTCTACTAAGCAAAAAACGAATTAATCACAAAAGCAGCTTGAAAACCGATCTGGTTTTCAAGCTGCTTTTTAACGTCATTAATTTAATGGCCGGCGCGAAAATGCATCACGATAGAATGGGGAAACGAGCTGGCACTCACCTGATGGCAGCGGGGGACAACGCGGTGGTACATGAGCGCTTTGACTGCCAGATTGAATTCGGGCTTGGTCATTTGATGGCCATCGATACACGAGATCGAGGCCTCCCATCCGCCATGGTAGGTAGAAATGAAAAGGAGCCAGCGGTTATCGATAACCAACCGCCGGGTGAAGACATCCCCGTGCTCGCGCTGCCCAGCCTGGTTCATCAGTTGAATCGTATCGAAGTAACGCTTGGTTTCGTCAATCACGATCATGTGGCCGCCTCCCAATCATTTTTCAGGTCACCCAGATTGTATCACAGAACCGTTGGGGAGCGTGGTACAACGCGGCCAAGATCAAAATTGGGGTTGCCTAAGAGGCCTATTGAAAGGTCAGGCGTCCGGCCATGTAGGCCTTTAACGCGGCACTTTTCATGTCGTTCCATGTCGCAAAGTTGGTATTTTGCTTGATCCACCGATTCCATTTGGCATCGGGGATGCTCTCAAAATCAGTGTCGGGAAATCCGGCCGCCACAAAATGACCGAAATCAGAGAATTTGTTACAAGTATGCGCTTTTAAGAATTGGGCGTTGAAAAGATTATTGGACGGAGACCGGCGTGCTGAATGGGGGTGTTCGGTTCCGTCGGCCAGTTGGTCTATTGAGTGTGTTAAGTTGTCTTGAGTTGCAGTAAATGACATCCGATGACCCCGTTTCTGTTAGTGTAGTTAACGTTGTAATATCCATTATAGCACAATATATTGAGAGTAAAAGAAAATAAAAACACCACATATTGTGGTGTGGCGATTTTTAGGGATTCGTGAGAAAATGATAAAAATGATGGAGGGAGATGACCACGGTGGAGAAACTCGTTTCAATTATTATTCCATTTTATCGTGTTAGCCAGCAACGTCTTGATATGGTGTTGACGTCAATCAATAACCAAATTGGGATTGATTTTCAACGTGTCGAGGTGATTCTCGTTAATGATGGTGGCCCTCAAATGACATTACCGGTATCACCGGTACTACAGTTTACGGTGCGGATGATTCAACGAGCTGATAACCAAGGGGCAGGGGTCGCCCGGCAGGCCGGCATGGATGTGGCGACTGGTCGGTACTACATGTTCGTGGATGCGGACGATCAGCTCCAAAATGTGAATGCGTTGGAAACCTTCTTTCGCGCGGTCCAATTTCATGGTGATCGAGACATCCTGATTAGTAAGTATTTAGAACAGTTGGTGGACGATGAGCGGGGCGGTTACCGGTATGTGGTTCATCGTAACCACAATTGGACGGCGCCAGTCGCCAAGTGGTTCAACCGTGCGTTTATCGACGAAATTGGTCTGCGGTGGCGTGATGATCTCCGAGTGTTTGAGGATACCTACTTTGTCGGTCTCGCGTGTGATCTGGCCGAGCACATTTACTACATGGACGACGTGACCTATGTGTGGCTCCATAACGCACAGTCGACGGTCCGGCAAAATGATGGGGCCTTCACGAGCCAGCTCCATGTGTGGGCGCGAATGAATCATGCCTACCTAGACATGATCGCAATGCAGCTACCGGCCCGCCTGCTGGCAACGTTTGGCGATTACGTGGCCGATAGTTATCTGCGGACGCAAAAGTATGTGGCTGCAGATCCGGCGGCCTTTGAACGGGAGCACCAACAATTGATGGTGGCCTACGAGGATCTATGGCCGCAGGTAAAACCGCAACTGAAGCACCTCGTCACTGACATTATCGAAACGAGCGGTGAGTTTGGGGATGGGACGACCTTCAAGCTGCGAGCCTTTATTAAACAACAGGATCAACTATATCAAGCGCATCAAAAAAGCACCGATCGGCGCTGCTCCGTGTCAAGTAGACAGATCAAATAATTAAAGTGCCTATGCACTT
>NZ_AYYY01000034.1 GCF_001436295.1 Paucilactobacillus vaccinostercus DSM 20634
CGCTTATAAAGTAACAGAAATCCATCGCCATCCCAAAGTAGTGCTTTAAACCGATCTTTTCGTGTGCCACAAAACATAAATAGCGATTTACTGTATGGATCAAGACTATACTGCTGGCTGACAACGTTAGCCAATCCGTCAATTCCACGTCGCAAATCGGTCTTACCACATACTAAATAAATACCGTGAAGTTGTTTCATATCAATGATCATTCCTAAACACCGCCTTTAATAATGCATCCAGAATGTAGTTATTGATTCGGTTGTAGACGAGAACAGTCTTATTTTCACCTAACTTCATTTGAAAAGCTTTACTGGCAGTAGCGGCCTGATAATTTTTTGGTTGATCCAATTTCACTTGGACAATTTCTTGGTCATTATTCAAAAAAATCACCTCATCATATTTGATAAAGTGATTCTATCGCACTGAAGTGCGTAATTATAGCCGGT
>NZ_AYYY01000004.1 GCF_001436295.1 Paucilactobacillus vaccinostercus DSM 20634
CAAATTTCTGTAAAATGATGTTTGCGAAAACAATCATGAAAGGAATTTAGCCATGGATCACTACAAGCATATTACCATAGATGAACGGGAAACTATCTTTTTAATGAGGAATCATGGAAACTCACTTCGTGAGATTGCCAGCAATATCAAGAAAAGTTACTCAACCATTTCTCGAGAATTAAGCCGTAATTCTACTGGTAAATCCTATTCACCTTCGAAGGCTCAGGAGAAGTACAAACAGCGCAAAGGCAACTGTGGCAGAGTCTCTCTTTTGAGTAATCCTCAGGTGTTTGAAGTGGTGAGAGAACACTTCTGCGAAGACCTTTGGTCTCCGGAGGAAATATCGAATCGCTTGGCAGTCGAAAAGTATCCGGTGCAGATCAGTACCACGACTATTTACCGTGGGATTTTCAATGGCTTATTTGATAATTTGTTTAAATCTGGCAGCTCTAGTGCCGTGCGCCATCTAAGGCATCACGGCAAGTCTCGCCACAATAAAGCTTATCAGGAAAAACGAGGCAAGATTCCAATCCCCAACAAGATTCATGATCGTCCGCGAGAAGCTGACAACCGTGTAGAAATTGGTCACTGGGAAGGTGATACCGTGTTAGGCAAAAGCGGAAAGGCTTGTGTCGTTACATTGGTTGACCGAAAATCTCGTTACCTGCTTATTGGTAAAGCTGCTAAAAGAACTTCAGAAGCAGTCACGGATACTTTGAGCGACTTAATGAAGCTATGGACTGGTAGATCGTTAACGATTACCCCGGATAGGGGGTAAAGAGTTTGCCAAAGTTCAATGTTTAACTGATAAGTTTGGTACGCCCTTCTACTTTCCCGATCCTCACTCTCCTTGGCAACGAGGAACTAACGAAAATACTAACGGCTTGCTTCGCGAATATTTGCCAAAAGGAACTGACCTTGATTCAATTACCGACCGCCGGATACAAGCATATGCAGAACAAATGAATAATCGTCCCCGTAAATGTCTCGGATGGAAAACGCCTTATGAAATATTCTTTAATGTAGTGTTGCACTTAATTTGACAATTCAAGATTTTACATTTAGATTACAAGTGCATGCCCCCATCTTCATGCCGGTTTCGAGTTTGGTGTTGCCGTTGCTTTTTCGTCATTTCCCACTCAGTCTCCTTTAAACCTTGCGCCTGTCTTTGTCGTTGGTAATCTTCATCACGAGCATATAGAACAGTCATAATCGCGTCACTAAAGGCCGTCTTTAAGTAATAGTCTGGACTAACTGGCTTGTAATTTAGCGGTTGATAATGTCCGATATTTTCTTTTCTGTACTGGTCGTCCTTGGCTTGTTGCCCTTTTAACTGCTTTTGGATTTTCTCGATCTGACTGTTCTTAATCGTCGGATCGGCTTTGCATTCACCCAAAAAGAGTTGTTTAGTGCCATCATGCTTTAAAACCCGTTGTAAGTGATGATTTTCTAACTGATCTAAGCTAAGCTGTCCCGATAAATAAGCTAGTCCTTGTTGATGTTCTTGGGGACTGAACACCTGTGGTGGATTTGCTTGCCACTGTTCAATTGTTTCAGCCTGACATGGCTTTAAAACAGGATCATAGTACATCACGGCTGTATAGGCTTGTTCCTGTTTAATCAATGGTAATCCATCTAAATCGCCTTTGGGAAAGGCCCTTTTCAATACTTCATGGTATTGCGTTTTAATGACTTGCTTAACGGCCATGATTGCCCGTAGGTCTTTGACTGCTCGAGTAATCTTTTGCTGCTCAGTTGGTGAATACTTTTCTAGTAGACCTTGATCGACGTGTTCTAGACTTTCTAAGCTATCATCATGAATCATCAGCGTATATTTAAGCTCGATTTTGACTTCCTTTTCTTGTTGCATTAATAACTTCCAGCCAACGTATGGCCGTTTGGTAAAGGTCAATAATTGTCGGACCAATAAATCATCACGAATATTCATTAAACGTTCGTTTAATTCACTGCCTTTGAAAATCGTTTGTTCACTATTAGTTTCTTTAATCAATTCCCGTCGTTCAGCTGCGGTTGTCTGTTCAAAATTAAGTTCCGGATAAAGCTTTTTCGTTGCTCGTTCCACTACTTTGTTTAAGAGTTCATCTGCTTTTTTTAGTGAACTTTCTTGTTGGTTAATCGTCAATAATTGCTTAGTGACATCTTCACCAACAGCGTGCTTAATTAAGGTACTGTTTTTCCAATTAAATAGCATGCGCCGCTTATCATCTAAAATTTCCAAACTAATATAAGTTTTCAGTTCGTGGCTTAACTCTTTGACCACTTTTTTCTCGTTAAATGAGAAGTGTTTACTTAGGCTATCCAAGTGGCCTCGATTAACTACTTTCTCCTGCATATTTTTATAGCCAGCTTTGGACTTACGATAGTTCTTAACTTGTTGATTAAATGCCTTTCTTTCATGCCGTTTGCTATTGATTCCCTCGTGTTGCATTGGTGTGTCAGCTATTCCCTGTTCCACAAATGATTTTTCACTGATCCGATCAGGAATGTTTTTTTGCTCTAAAGCCTGATTTACACTTGCCGCCCAATTGTGCCGCCATTCAGTTATTTTTTCTTTTTTATCCCAATCGACCATCAGTATCTTTCTACTCTTAGGGTACTTGCTAGTTCCGGTATATGTTTTGTTGCCATTATCATCTACAATATATTGCTTTTTGCTCTTAATTCCCCATGTTCCATCTGAATTAAACGGCCGATTAGTTAACATCACATGAGCGTGCGGATTATCTGGGTGGTCGCGATGAATTGCGACGTCGGCTACCATGCCCTCATCAACAAAATTTTCTTGCACATATTTTGTCAGTAATTCTTTCTGTTCGGATTCACTTAATTCTACCGGTAAAGCCACGTTAAACTCTTTTGCATACCGTGAGTTTGATTTACGATCTTTCTTTTCAACTTCATTCCACAACTGCTCTCGATCACTCGCCCATTCAGGTGAATTTTTTGGCGTCAAAATAAAGCTTTCTGGCATGATCGATCGGGCATAAAAATAGTGGCGACCTTCCTTATCATCAAATAGCTTTTCACCACTTCGATAAGCGGCACTGGCAATCGCACTTCGTCCTTTACCAGCACTAATATTACTAAAACTCATGTGGAATATTGCCATGTCAGTCACCGTCTTCCTTTGATTCTATGGGTTTTGACCTTGTTGTCGCCATCGGCGACTTCTAATACAGGATTTTAGCACGATTTACCCCACAAGAATTTAGTGGGGTGTAAGTGCGCATTGACCTCGTTTCACTCGGTCTTCTGATTCTCTTAACTTTAACTTAGTGTATGCCTTCCGCTTCGCTATTTCAACTTTTATACTTTGACTTAACGTTTCCCTTATGATATAGTGTCGGTGATTATTTCTAATATGATTGGAGGGATCGTTATGTCTCAAAGTAACTTAGAAAAACAAGAAGCTAAATTAAAAGCCCTTAATCAAAAAATTAAGGACGAAAAAAATAAGATTGAACAACGGCTAGGTAAACAAATCATCAGTCAAGCCAATTTAGATTATGCTAATTTGTCTAACGATCAGATTAAGCTTTTAGCCAAGCAATTTTCTGAATTTTTAAAGGTAAAGTCCGTAGATCATTAGCCATACGAGATGGGGAAATTCCATGTCTAATCAATATGAAAAACTAGTCGAGCAACAAGCGCGTTTAAAACAAAAAATTGAGCGGGAAGATTTTAAATTACGGCAATCTAAATACTATGAAAATCGGCAAGCCCGCAAAGCCCGTTCTCGCCGATTAATTCAAAAAGGGGCTTTATTAGAAAAGTACTTTCAAGCTAATAACCTCTCGGTCGAACAAACCGAAGAACTTTTAAAAACATTTGCTGACTATGTTAACGCCCATAAACCGGATAAATTAAAAAACGATCAACCTAATAACTAGGCCGATCGTTTTTATTTTCAGGATTGTTTTTTGGCTTAATTTCTGGATTGTGTTTAGCAAAGTCTTTTAACTGTTTTTGAATTCTTTGTGTAAGCTCTGCTTTACTTTCTTTGTGCTTCCTTTTACTTGATCGCTGTTGAATTATCTTTTGACCCTTACCTCTTCTTTTTGATTTTAGGTCAAGCGTAAAATCTGAAATTTTATTTTGATCTAGCTTACTTAAATGACCGATTTCTTTAAAGTTTAAACCGGCTTTGGGAAAGCGATAAATATTACCAAGATCGACCCAGGAAGGTTTCTTCAACCCAGCGGATTGCCAATCTTGAATCGGATAATATTGTTGCTTGATATAAGCCGACTTCTTTTCATACTGACTAGTAATTTTAAAAGCCTCGACCGTCTGTTCTGATACCCGACGAATTAAAACTGGCCGAGACTTGCCACCGTTAGTTTCTACAAAACTAACGTATAGGCTGACTAAGTCATTAGTCCTCATCTGGATCGTTGAGCCAATCAGCGACCTCTTTAGCGTCTTTGAACTCGGTGACTGGTGTCCCTTCGGTCGCCTTTAAAAAGCGTAAATTAGCTCTTTCTTCTTCGCTTAAAGACGCATTAAAAGGTAAAGCACCAGTAGCAACAATCCGCTTGTAAAACATGTTAATGGCCGTGGTTGGATTTAAGCCCAATTCGCTTAAAATTGCTTCGGTATCATCGGCCAAATCTTTATCAATCTTGACTTGGACCCGTTTCTTTTCCTTAACTGCCATGATTGTCTCATCTCCTTTATTTTACTACTACCATTATACTACCTTTTGAGTACCTTATCAATAGATAAAGCCCTGGCCTCAAATCACTTGAGCTTGGCGTTGATCTAAAGGCTGAACTTTTGAGCTGGTTAGCCTGGTTAGCTCTGGCGCTCATTTAAAAGCCCCTATTCTTATGTTTAAGTCATTTAAATCTAGCTTAAGTATAAATATAGGTTAGTAAGTCTTGAAACCGCTTAGAAAGGATTTTGCAGCCTTTTAGGACTAGTAGTACAACCCACTGTTGTCGTTGTCGGCCGGCTTTTCTTCTTCGGGGTGTTTGGCCGCGTATTCTCTAGCCGCTTGTTTATTCCACCAAACACCAAATAGATTTTGCATGGTGCCGTACAGGTAGTTTTCCACGTTCTTGATGTGCTTCTCATTGCTTCTTAGAAGCTGTCCAAGATCTATGATTTTTGATATACTTCTATGTAAAAAGCGAGTTTA
>NZ_AYYY01000035.1 GCF_001436295.1 Paucilactobacillus vaccinostercus DSM 20634
CCGATGAAAAATAGAGCCAAAATTCTAGAATTATTAGAATTTTGGCTCCATTTTTTTGCTTTTTAATATTTGGCAATTGTTCATGCTGGAGATTAGTGGTTGCTTTTGTCAATATTCCGGCTAATTTCGTTAAGTTCATCGTCATTAATAGAATTCCTAACTCGTTTTCCACGGGCTGTTTTCCTCGCAGGTGCGTTCGCCGCACACCAAAAATAGACTTCATTCTACCAAACATTGGCTCAACATCATATTTACGATGCGAATAGATCGCTGAACCCATATCTGATGAAAGTAAATCCTTAACGTAATTTTTGAAGTAGTCCCAAGTTGGATTGTAGGCAACTTGTCGTTGCCTTCCCTTAGGAGTTTTAGCTAATTCATCTAGCGTAGTTGTTTCTTGAGTTTTATCTGCCTCGTAGATCTTGAATTTTCGTTCGTATCCATACTTATCATGGCGAATACTATATCGTTTAAAACTGAATTTCACACCTAAATGATCAGTATAGTAATCGTCTGCGGCATTGTATTTCCAAT
>NZ_AYYY01000036.1 GCF_001436295.1 Paucilactobacillus vaccinostercus DSM 20634
CCTGCTTGCAGGCAATCGCTGTATCTAAGCAATTTGTGGTCGTTGCACCGTTAGGTGCGGTTCTCACAAGCTTCCGATTTTAGTCGGGAGTGGTTGACTCTTAGATTTTGGTCAATTATTTTAGTAGAACTACTGCAGGTACTAGAACTTTGATGTAAAATAAAAACATTAATATAATTATTTGAGGTGCATTATGGTTGTGGGGTATTTGCTGGTACTAGCGTTACTGGCACTATTATTTTTAATTTTAATTTTTCGACACTATCGTCGAAGCGTGACGCAAGGACGCCCAGAACCACTGGGATTTATCCGGATAGTTGTTAACTGGGCGCTATTGTTGGTTCTGGTCGGTAGTTTGGGGTCTGCGGGATATCTGGTGCTCAAGGGAAACCACAGTAGCAGTGCGGATCAAAAACAAGACAAGGCGGTTTCATCGTCGTCAGTGGTGTCGTCTAGTTCGGCAAGCACACCGAAAAAATTAGCGGCTTTAGGGGTTACGTATAGCCCAGAAGAGCCGACATTGACTGGCAACAGCGTGAAGGTCAAATTCAAGGTTTCACCACAGTCGAGCCTATTAATTCAAGGCCATTATTCTGGCAAGACCTTTAAAACCTTCAAGGCCAAGAGTGGTCGATCAACCGAACATTTTTCGTATAAGTTCAAGACCGCGGGGACTTATGATTTGGTTGCTAAACGGGATGGCAAAACGGTAACTAAGGAAATTACCATCAAGGATAATGATGCTTCAAGTAGCTCGTCATCATCCGTTGTTGCTAGTTCATCATCAAGTAGTGCCGTCGTTTCAAGTAGCAGTACCAGCACAGTACAACGGAGTTCATCATCGACGTCAACGGGCACCACGAGTCGGACAACCACGGGTACCGGCACCACAGCGTCACGCCGGAGCACGTATACTGGTAATACAGGGTCAACGCAACACTACCATACAACTAGTGGTGCGAGTGACTCTGGCGCAAGTTCTTATAATACAACTAATACAACGCTCAATTCGTCGACCGGAACAGGAACCGGTGAATATGGTGAAAATGAAACTGCCCGATAAAACTAAGGATTTCTTAAGTCCGTGCACATTCCGGGCTTTTTTGTTTGGTTTGCGATTATAATTGAGACAGTATGACGCGCGAACTGCGCACGTAAGGAGAGGTTCTCACTATGAAAATCTTAGTTGTTGACGACGATAAAGAAATCGTTCAATTATTAGAAATCTACGTTAAAAATGAAGGCTACGAACCAATCGCTGCCTATGATGGTAAAGAAGCCATCACCAAACTTAATACGAATCCGGATATCGCACTCATTATTTTGGATGTCATGATGCCCGAAATGGATGGGATTGAGGTTGTGAAGGAAGTGCGGAAGGATTCGCAGATTCCAATCCTGATCCTCTCGGCTAAGACAACCGACATGGACAAGATTCAGGGGCTGATCACGGGGGCGGACGATTACGTGACGAAGCCGTTTAACCCGCTGGAAGTCATGGCACGGGTGAAATCCCTGTTGCGGCGGAGCCAAAACGATGTGACGAATGATCGGCCAGATGTATTGGAAATTGGACCGTTAACGATCAATAAGGATTCCCATGAGGTGAAGACGATCAAGGGGGATGAAATTCAATTGACCGCGCTGGAATTCGGGATCTTATACCTCTTGGCCAGTCATCCGAACCGGGTCTTTTCAGCGGATGATATTTTTGAACGGGTTTGGCAACAGGAAAGCATAGTATCGGCCAAGACCGTAATGGTGCATGTTAGCCACTTGCGGGATAAGATCGAAGAAGCAACCGGCGGCGAAAAGGTGATCGAAACCGTCTGGGGTGTCGGCTATAAGATCGATAAATAGGCTGGCCTGGCGAGTTTTCGGTTAGACGTATCAAAATGGTGTTTTGCCAACAAAACAACGGAGTCATCAAACGTGGTCATTACGTTTGGTGACTTTTTATGCGACTACGAAAAAAAGCGTCCTGTTTTCCGCCAGGACGCTCCATCGAACATGTTATTCAAGCTGATTGTTTTTTTGATACTGGCCACTGGACCTATATCTCATCGTGATAGTACCATATTCGTTGAAATAAGCCAACAGAAACGGTGAGGGCGGTGCGGAAAAACGAGAAATTTAATGAAGTTCTAAGCATCAGATCTGAGTAACCTATGTTATTCTAGATGGGGTATCACTAGGTAGTAGAAAACTGGTCATCAGAGATATCGCGTTGCCCACCCAGCTGCGAGCCAATAATGTCGTAAAAGGCCGTCGTGACGTATTTACGGCGACTATGGTCGACGAGGAGATAACACGTGAAATTAACAGCACGAGAAAAAAGTTCATTAATTTTTGAAGGATTTATAACGGTCATTTTATTGGGCCTGTTGAACCTGTCATTAGTCGTGATCGTCGAAGATACGATTCGCAGTAATCCAGGCTTGGAAAACGGCATTTTTATTATTAAGAAATCGCTCATTATCGGGCCCTACCATACTCAAATTTGGAGTTATCAACGGTGGATGATCGCCTTTATGTTACTAATTGATATTTTGGTGGTCTACTGGCGCCTGATTCGACGCTATCATCAGTATCAGTTGCACCACATCATCGCCGAGCTCCACTACATTGCTCAGGGCCACTTTGATCATCGGATCCCGTTTAATTTGAAGGGGGATCAGCAAAACATTGTCACCAGTGTGAACGCCCTCGTCGATAGCACGATTCAGTCGATGAACGATGAGCGCCAGATTGAACAAAGTAAGGACGAGTTGATCACTAATGTCAGTCATGATTTGCGCACGCCGTTGACGTCGATCATCGGCTATCTGGGGCTGATTGAAGACAAGCAGTATCACAGTGAAGAAGACTTGCTCAAGTACACGCATACCGCGTATGAGAAGGCCAAACAGATGAAATCGTTGGTCGATGACCTGTTTGAATACACGAAGGTGCGGCAAACTGGCACACCGGTCAATATTATGAACGTTAATCTTGATCAGATGCTCGAACAGTTGGCGGCCAGCTTTGAACTGGAAGGCAGTCATAAGCATATTGCGATTACGGCGGACACGAAGCCGGCCAATCTGATGATTGAAGCTGATGCCGAGAAGTTAGGACGAGTATTTAGTAACTTGGTCGCTAACGGGCTAAAGTATGGCGCGGAGGCGTCCTACATTCATATCAAAGCGCGTGAGGTCAACCATGACGTTGAGGTGACGATCAGTAACGATGGCGCCCAGATTCCAGAAAAATCGCTATCCCACTTATTCGAACGCTTTTATCGGGTGGAAGAATCACGCTCTAAGGCGACTGGCGGCACCGGACTGGGACTGGCAATCGTGCAGAGTATTGTTGAATTGCACCATGGGACGGTGCGAGTGACGTCCGATGAGCAAGAAACGTGCTTCATTGTGACCCTCCCACGACAGTACCAAAGCAAGACAAAGGGGCGGTCCGGTCCCCAAGCATCAGCTTAGTGGCATAAGAGAACAATCAATCAAAAATGCAGAGGGAAGCAAAATGATGAAAAAATTAAAGCAACTAATGATTAGCTTTTTATTGGCCGTATTGACCTTGAACCTGGGACTATTTGGGTTTAGCGAAAATGCCAAAGCAGCGTCGACCATCGATGCCAGCGCCGCAATGGTTGTGGATGCGAAAACGGGTCAGGTGATCTACCAGCAGAATGGATCACAGAAATTAGCGATTGCCTCAATTACGAAACTGTTAACGGTATCTGTAATTATCAACGAAATTAATCAGCATCAGTTGAGCTGGAATTCAAAGGTTAAGATCAGTAAGGCCGTAGCCAAGATGTCGAAAGATTCCGATTTTTCGAACGTTGAACTGGATCAAAATCAGACCTACACGGTTAAACAATTGGTTCATGCAACCTTGATTAAGTCGGCCGATGCAGCGGCATTTGCCCTGTCGACAACCAATGGTGACACCGTGGCCAGCTTCAACAAGAAGATGAAGACCGAAGCCAAGAAGATGGGTATTAAGGACGCTGAAATTTATAACGCGACTGGTTTGAGTAACGGCGACCTCGGTTCATTGCGGCTCAAGAATGTCAGCAAGAAGGCCGAAAACAAGATGTCGGCCAACGACCTGGCCAAAATGTCGCAGTACATCATTAACCACTACCCAGAAATTTTGCAAATTACCAAGACCAAGAGTGAAACCTTTAAAACCAACGCCACCAAGTCTGAAACAATTGATAATCTGAATGAGATGCTGCCTGGTGATACAAACGCCCCCACCAAGGTCACGATGGACGGTCTTAAGACTGGTTCTTCAGATGCAGCGGGAAATTCGTTCGTGGGAACGGGAACTTACCAAAATAATCGATTCATTACCGTTGTTTTGCACGCTAACGGGACGAATGGAACGGATACGCGTTTCTCAGAAACGATTCAACTGCTGGAACTCGTATACACCAACTACAATCAGGTGACGATTAAGAAGGGCGACCAAATTGACGGACTCGATACGATTAGTGTTCCCGCTGGTAAGGCAACAACAGTGGCCCTTCGAGCTGCTAATGATACGACCGTTTGGTTACCTAAGAATGCGAAATTGAGTGATTTGAAACATGCAGTTGTCTTGAAGTCGTCAATGAAGGACGCGAACGATGCGTTGCAGGCCCCAGTGAAGGCGGGACAAACGGTCGGAACCGCACAGTTGACGGGTGACAATGTGGCGTCGTTAGCCGGCAACCATATTGACGTTGCGCTAGCAGCCCAGTCAAGCGTCGCCAAAGCTAACATCTTTGTCCGCGCCGCACGTAAAGTGGCTAGTTTCTTTACTGCGGGTGTTGTGATGTCGGGCCACGGTATTCAGTGGTCCATGACGGCATTAAACCGGTTAGTGAATGGCTAGCAAGGAAGTCATCCCGGTCATAAAATCACTTGGAACCGCTCCATCCACCCACTGTGGTATGGTAAAATAAAATCACGGTATTCAATTACTGAAAAACATGCTAAAATGGTTTCGTGTTGTGTGAAACGTTGTAACATAAAAATGTCATTTCATGTAAGTCGTACCGGCCCCTGATTTTGCGGGGATGATGTACGATTAATGTAAGTCGCAGATAGTTTCATTGGGGGAACATTCTTGAAACAAAAAGAGCCTAACTGGCTGATGGTGTTGAAAACGTCAATGCCATTGTGTCTCAGTTATATTCCGATTGGGCTGGCGTGTGGGATTCTATTACACGCGGCAGGCTTCAATTTCATCATGACATTGCTCGTCTCCATCGTGGTTTTCTCGGGTGGCGCGCAATTTCTGATCGCTTCTATGTTAACCATCAACGCCCCGATCCTTTCGATCGTGGTTACGTTGTTTTTCCTTGAGTTACGGTATGCGTTACTGGGATCGAGTATGTCACGCTACCTCAAGGGTGAGTCACAACGATTTATCTGGCTGTTTTCAGTTTCACTAAATGATGAAAACTATGCCATCAACTATTTAAAATTTGCCACGGATAAAAACTGGCAACCACGTCAAGCTCTGATGGTGGAGCACTATTCATTACTATCATGGTCATTGGCTAACTTAGTTGGGAGTCTGATTGGTAGTGCGTTAACGATTGATTTGGAAATCGTGGATTTTGCGCTAACGGCCTTGTTCTTATACATGATCGTCATGCAGATTCGGAATCGGTTAACGTTTTTGATTAGTGCCTTGTCACTGGTCTTATCGGTATTCTTCCTAGTTTTAACGAAGAGTACGATTGGACTCATCATCTCAACCTTGCTGGCATCGTTTGTTGGATTTATGCTCGAAGCACACGTCCGCAAGCACTACAAGCATATTTCGCAACACTGGCTGTTTGGAAAAATTAAGGGGCCAGCGTTAACACGGAAAACGGTTGAGGATAAAGATAATGACTCATAGCGGAGGCTCAAATGGAAACTGTGTGGACTAATCTTCCTGTGCTTGCGGGCACGGTAGTGAATAAGATGGATTCGATGGATCATTTGTTGTTGATTCTGCTGGCAGCAATCGCAGCATTTATTCCACGGTATATCCCAATGTTATTTTTCTCAACCCGTGAGATTCCGGATTGGTTTAATGAGTGGATGAAGTATGTGCCGGTTAGTTTGTTTACGGCGCTGGTTGCAAAGGGAATTTTCGTTTCAAGTAGTTATGGATTTAGCGGCCTCGGGCACGTCAACTACATCATTGCCGGTCTGGTCGTGATTGTCGTGACTTATATGACGCGCTCGATGGCGCTGTCCGTGATTGCTGGTTTAGCAGCGGTTTTTGTGGTCACGATCTTCCTGTAGCGACATTCAAATAAAAAAATAAAGGCTAGTCCGTTGATGGACTGGCCTTTTTGTGTATGATCAAAATAAAAAAGAAGGGCCACTAGCGGGGACTAGGGGAGCCTTCACGTACCTGGTTGCTTATGGAAAGTCATACAAATCGGTACAAACCAATATTACATTAATTCAATAGGGGTTGCAAGATTAAAACGTAGTCAACCACCATTTATCGGTGTTATAATGGCAACAGAAAAATGCCCAACTCTTAGTTGGACTTTTTCAATGCCGTAAAGCACTACCGATTAGAATGATGACTGATCATCGTGACTGAAAAAGATATCAATCGGCATATACAGGTTATCATGGAGCGCTTGAATTTCAGATTGTCGCCAATCTGAATGACCGTTAATTTTGGCACTCACCGTTGCAACATCGATGCCTAACAGATCAGAAATCTGTGCTCGACGGATATGGTGTGCCGCGATCCATCCGCGTACTTGGGATGGCGCCATATTTTCGTTTGAATGCTCCATGCGAATTCCTCCCCTTTAACATCCCACTTCTGGGACTACGTATGTTTAATATAGCTCATCGATCAAATATTTTCAATACATACGTTAGAAAAACGCCATGACCATTGTAAAATGGCAACGTATTCATGCATAATAGAGAATGTCATGGAGGTGACGGTAGATGGAAAGTAAGTTGGGTGCGACAATTAGGCAACGACGTCACGCTCTGGGATTGACGGTGGGGGAACTTGCAGCAGAACTGGATAAGCGCTATTATCAAGCTCCGTCTAAGTCGTCCATTAGTCGATATGAGGTGGGTACAAAGCAAGTCGGGTTACCGGCGTTGATGATTCTCAGTGATTTTTTGGCAATTAATTTGGATGAGGTTAGAAAATACGATATTAGTAAATTAAAAAAATAAAAATCGGGGCACCTTGCTTATAAGAAGGTGTCCCGATTTGCATCTTTAGAAATAAAATAAAACAAGCATCGCTGTTGTGGCAATGCCTGTTCGAATAGTTATTTGGTTTCTTCGTACATATAATCGCGAGTAATTGGTAGAACCCGACCGGAAGGCCCCTTAGTCATCAAGAACTGGATGACATCAATATTGCCAGACTGGAAGGATGCCGCGCAAGCTTGTAGATAAAGATCCCACATGCGTGAAAAACGTTCGCCCATCATATCATCGACTTGGTCACGAACAGCATTGAAGTTTTGATTCCAAAGTTCCAATGTCCGTTGGTAGTGGCGGCGAAGAGGTTCCATGTCAAAGATCTGCATGTTATTTTCAACGACGTGGCCGATAATTTCGGTTAAGCCGGGAACGTAACCACCGGGGAAGATGTACTTGTTGATCCAACCATTATAGGCCCCACCCTGTTGTCGGGTGATTCCGTGGATCAAGGCGACCCCATCATCAGTTAGGTAACGGTTAACGTCCTTAAAGTATACGCCGAGATTTTCTTCACCCACGTGTTCGAACATGCCGACAGAGGTGATGTAGTCCCATTGCTTGTTGCCGAGTTCACGGTAGTCTTCAAGCCGGACTTCCGCAACATCTTGTAGGCCCTTTTCTTCGATCCGTTGTTGAACGAGGTGGAATTGTTCCTCACTCAGAGTGACACCGGTCACTTTAAGACCGTATTTCTCAGCGGCGGTTAGCATTAGCGTGCCCCAGCCACAGCCGATATCAAGCAGTCGTTTTCCGGGTTGCGGATTCAACTTCTTGAGGATGTGATCGACTTTATCGAGTTGGGCCTGTTTCAAATCGTCACGGTTGCCGTGTTCGAAGTAGGCACATGAGTAGGTCAATGTATCGTCGAGCCACAGATTGTAAAAATCATTGCCGATGTCATAGTGGTCTTGAACATCGGATTTACTACTCTTTTCGGAGTGGTTTTGCTTAGGTAAGAATTTAATGAATTTGGAATCGCGGAAGAAACTGTCTGCACTTTCGTAGGCAGATTCGATGAGGGCTTGGATACTGCCATCGATATCAATTTTTCCATCCATGTAAGCTTCGCCTAAAGCGATTGAAGCGTTACGGGTAATTTCCTTGATCGGAATCGCCTCGTGGAAAGTAATCGTCACTTGAGGTTCACCATCGCCATAGGTATCGGTAGAACCATCCCAGTAGTTAACTTTAACGGGGATTGTGAAGCTTTTGCTTAGAAATGTTTTGAAAAAAGTTTTTTCGAGCATGTGAAAAATCCCTTATCCTTTCATATAAATTAACGTTGGTCATTATACTCCTAACTGACTTTTAGTGCTAAACAATACGACTCAATTCTTAATAATCGAACGAAAGATCGGGAAATAAGCACCATGTAAGCGGATGAGTGGGTTTCGATTATTAAGTAAAACGGGTGCCGTTTATGGGCTGATTTTAAGAAACGTGCTAGATGAGTAGCAAAAAAACCGCTACCCGTCATTTTGACAGATAACGATTCAATTAGATGTCGATCCTATGTACGTGAGCATAGTCCACGTGTTCGCGCCTAACATCAGAAGATTCTTTGCTTTGCTCGAATGTCGTGTTGCCACGACCAGAACGTTCATTGCTCTGGAGCAACTGCCCAATAAGTCCGCTAAGGCTAGAACTACAAATCAGTGGCTAACTGATGTGTGCTTACCGGCCGTTGTTCCATCGAAAAGTAAGCGATTACATTCGTCTCACAAGATCATTATACGAAAGTTAACCCAAATTGAGAAGCCTAAATTTACATTTAGTTGGTAAGAACTGTCTAATATTGTGACACTACCATGCTATAATCAAACTAGCAGAATAATTAATGGGGGGATTGGATGACAGCTGCATGGCATCGCTTTATTACAAATGTCAAATTACGACGGTTTACAGTACTCATTCTCGTCGTGTTTGTCTTATGGTTAGCACGCTCAATGATGAGCACCGTTTTGCTAACGTTTATTTTTACTTTTTTGGTTACCCATATGGTGCGGTTAATTCGACGGTATGTGAAGATACCAAGCATCTTAATCGTGTTGGTGACTTATGCGCTAGTGTTGTGTGCACTGTATTTCGGAATTACGAATTACTTGCCGAAACTCATTGAGCAAATTGTGAAGATGACGGATTCGGTCATGCATTTTTATCAGTCGCAAGATACGAACGAATTGATGAAGTACGTGACGAACTACATTAGTAAGTCGAGCATCGTGGAACAGGTTAAAAATGGCATGGGGATGGTGTTGGAATATATCACCAGTATTTGGTCGATGGCCATTACCTTCTTCATGTCAATGGTCCTGAGTTTCTTCTACACGATTGAGTTGGACCAAATGAATGAGTTTTCGAATCGGTTCTTGGATAGTGAATTCGGTTGGTTCTTCCAGGATATCTCCTACTTTGGTCACAAGTTCGTGAATACCTTTGGGGTTGTGTTGGAAGCACAATTTTTCATTGCCATCTGCAACACGGCCATTACGACGGTGATCTTAGCATTTATGAAAATGCCCCAGATTTTAGCGCTCTCGATCATGATTTTTCTCCTGAGTTTAGTGCCAGTGGCCGGTGTGATTGTATCATGCGTCCCGTTATCGATGATTGCGTATTCGGTTGGCGGTATTCGCTATGTCGTGTACATTCTCATCATGATCGTCGTGGTCCATGCGATCGAAACCTATGTGCTTAACCCGCAATTCATGTCGAGCCGCACCGAACTACCAGTTTTCTATACGTTTGTTGTGCTGTTGCTGGCGGACCATCTGTTTGGTACGTGGGGCCTGATTGTCGGGGTACCGATCTTCACGTTCTTATTAGATATTTTAGGGGTGAAGTCGATTCGTAAACATAAGGGGCACCACCGATCGAAAAAGCCAACGATGTAATTTGATAAAAAGACTTTCGATTTTGAGTGTTTCAGAGTAAAATGTAAAGAGATTATATTAATAGAAAGAAAGAGGTCACTAATCACATGGCAAAACTTGTATTGATCCGTCACGGACAAAGTGAATGGAACTTATCTAACCAATTTACTGGTTGGGTTGACGTTGATTTGAGCGAAGAAGGAGTTAAGCAAGCTAAGAATGCCGGTAAGGCAATCAAGGAAGCTGGCTTGGAATTTGATTACGCCTACACTTCAGTTTTGAAGCGTGCCATCAAGACTTTGCACTATGCTTTGGAAGAATCAGACCAAATGTGGATTCCAGAAACCAAATCATGGCGCTTGAACGAACGTCACTACGGCGCTTTGCAAGGCCAAAACAAGGCCGAAGCTGCTAAGAAGTGGGGCGACGAACAAGTTCATATCTGGCGTCGTTCATACGACGTATTGCCTCCATTGCTGGATGCCAGTGACGAAGGTTCAGCTGCTAACGATCGTCGTTACGCTGACTTAGACCCACGCCAAATTCCTGGTGGTGAAAACCTTAAAGTGACTCTCGAACGTGTAATGCCTTTATGGGAAGATGAAATTGCGCCTAAATTGTTAGACGGCAAGAACATCATCATCGCTGCCCACGGTAACTCATTACGTGCCTTGAGCAAGTACATCGAACAGATCTCTGATGAAGACATCATGGGTCTTGAAATGGCTACTGGTCAACCAGTTGTCTACGACTTTGATGAAAAACTTAATGTTCTTTCAAAAGAAAAATACTAAGATTCAGAATATCTGAATCTAAAAACGGGTATCCGCAGTTGCGGATGCCCGTTTTTGATATAAAATCAACAAAATAAGCTGTAGTGGTGGGGTACAGAGGTATTGCTTTTGAAACATATGGCTATGTAAAAATAAGTTGCAATAAGTTAAAATAATCTGATGAAGATATCATGGGTCTTGAAATGGCTACTGGTCAGCCAGTTGTTTACGACTTCGATGAAAAACTTAATGTCCTTTCAAAAGAAAAATACTAAGATTTAGAGTATCTGAATCTATGAGTTATTAAACAATTATTTGGTGGAACATTAGAATGACGATAAAGTGCGAAGGCCATTGAAGCTGTTGCAAAACTTGTTCAGGCACAAAAAGAACCGTCCTTTTTGATGAAAAATTTAGTGCATTTTCAAAGAATGCAAAGAAATTCTATCTTAGCTAACGCTCACTTCGGTGAGTGTTTTCTTTATTCTTATGTTGACGCGGTGTCACTTTACTGTATAATAAGCATTATTGAAATAGTGACACGATGTCACTAAAGGAGAGATTAAAATGGTTTTAGCAACTTTCAATCATATTACGACAGAGAAACAAGCTCGCGTCCGTGATGCGCTACTAACTGAGTTTAGTCGTCATTCACTGGCGGAAGCACAAGTGGCCCGAATTGTGACGGATGCTGGGATTGCCCGAGGAGCATTTTATAAGTATTTTTCTGATTTACAAGATGCTTACGAATATGTTTTTGGATATGTCATGCAGCAGATTCATGAATCAATGCCAGAAACACCGAATCGTAGTAACCAAGATGCATATGTTGCGGCAATTCGTCACTTTGTCAGTCGCGTCGATCAACAAGGATTTCGAAGGATTGTCGAAATGCATTATCGCCATAATGAAGGAATTGTTGGATCACAAGCCACTCAGTTAGTAGGGGGCGATGATGGCCCGAAGAAATGGGCGATGACGGTTTTATATCATCAAACAGTCCGCGATGTCATTCTGGATCCTGACACGATAGATGCCAGGTTAGCCCAACTCAAAGGTGCTTTGGGATAGTTAATGAAAGGATAAACAGATGTTTTTAGCCTTAAAAGAAATTAAAAAGGAAAAATTGCGTTCAGGATTGATTATCGCCATGATCGTTTTGATCAGTTACTTGATTTTTATTTTAACGAGTTTGGCATTAGGCCTTGCGCGTCAGAATACAGACGCCATTAATTCGTGGCATGTCGACCAGGTCACGCTCAACTCTAGTGCAAATACCGATATGCGACAATCTTTCCTAACCGCAGAACAGGTTGGGAAACTAACCAAAAAAGAAGCTTTAATTGGGGAAACGTCCGTTGTTGCGAAGGCGGCTGGTCATAAGCAATTATCTGCTGTCTTTATTGGGCTGGACGATACGCAATTTGTTGCAAAAAATCTCGTCCTTGAAAGCGGCCATCAAGTTAAGCAGGCGCATCAAATTGTTGTAGACGATTCGCTTAAGCTAGAAGGATACAAGCTCGGAAGCCGAATTAAGTTGAATGACAGTCAGACGCGGTACACAATTGTCGGATTCACTAAGAACGCCAAGATGAATATTGCACCGGTTGTGTATGGACAGTTGACAACTTGGCAAACATTACGCGGATTAACAAATGGACCGGTCGCGAGTGCGATTGTTTCTCAAAATATGCATTATAAAACGACCAAGCAGGGGACTAAAACCTACAGTACGGCCAAAGTGATCGAAAAGCTGCCTGGTTACCAAGCGCAGACAACGACGTTTGTGATGATGATTGCCTTTTTAATGGTGATTTCTTTAATTATTATTGCCGTCTTTCTGTATATTTTGACCATGCAAAAACTGCCTAACTATGCCGTTCTTCGAGTACAAGGAATTCCAAGCAGGGTCCTTGTCGGCGCGACTGTGAGTCAGTCGGTTTTATTAGTTGTGAGTGGTCTGGTTTTCGGCACAATTTTGACGATTATTACGGCGTTGGTCATTCCACCGGCCATTCCAATGGCGTTTGATATTCCGGTATTAAGTGCGGTCGGTGCTGGTTTATTGGTAATGGCGTTGATTGGGGGCTTAATTCCAATTAAGAGTGTTTTAAATGTGGATCCTGTGAGTGTGATTGGAGGGTAATCGATGAGTTCATTTTCTGTAAAAAACGTCAATCAAATCTTTGGCACTGGGACTGCCAAAGTACATGTCTTACATGACGTTAACTTTGAGGCGGAGCCGGGGACACTCAGTTTAATTATGGGGCCGTCGGGATCGGGCAAAAGCACGTTTCTGACAATTGCCGGAGGCTTATTAACACCAACAAGTGGCGAAGTGACGGTGAATGGTGAAACATATACTGACCGAACTAAGAAGCAACGTGATGCGTTACGCTTGGATTCAATCGGATTTGTGTTACAGACGTACCATTTACTACCCTACTTAACGGTTGCAGATCAGTTTAAATTAGTGGATAAGGTCAAGCCCAATGGCAACTTATCGAAGGCAGAACTGGATGATGTGCTCGAAACGCTGGGAATTGAGCAGTTAATTAATAAGTATCCGGGAGAATTATCCGGCGGACAACAGCAACGGGTGGCGATTGCACGGGCACTTTATCCCAATCCTGCCATTATTCTTGCGGATGAGCCGACCGCGGCACTTGATGGTTCCCGAGTTAAAGTCGTGGGTGAACTACTTAAAAGTCTAGCGGTTAAACATCATAAAGCGGTGGTTGTCGTGACGCACGATGCACGATTGATAGAAGCAGCAGATCATCTGTACGAAATGCAGGATGGCTATTTAACTAAAAAGTAGAAGAAAATGTTGATTAGGATGGGAACTGAAGCAACATAACTGATAGGTGTCGGTTTAAAATTGAATTTTTAGCTAAAAAAGCAGTAACGTTTCGAAGTTATCTTCGAAGTTACTGCTTTTTATGTCAGTGCCAAAATAAGACCTTGCAAAGTGAGTATTTTAGAATAGCCGTGTATCAAGCAGCTACCACTGACATTGTGTAAGTTGGTGTAAACGAGTTGACCTCATGCATAAGGTACGTTGTCATTTACAAGTTTAATTATAGCGAAAATAATTGACTATGTTTTGTATAAAAGTTATCTTTCTTGTAAGAATTCATTTTAATTAGAATGCGGTGAAATCAATGGAACTTCAGTACGATTATCTCGACTCAATTGAGCTACCATTTGCACACCTAATGCAAACGAATCAAACTACTAGGCTAATTTGCAAGCATAGTATGATAAGTGACGATGGGTATTTGTCCTTAAACGCACGGTGTTCAACAAAACAAATGATTCAGGCGTTTAAATACGGTAATGATATGTATACTTTGTGTCTGGCAACTGATGATGGAAACTATTTTGTGGGTCCAGTGGTATTAATTTATGGGCCCTATTTTGAGTCACGGGGTTTCAAAGATGTCTATCACTTTGCAAATATTCATCGAATCGAACGGGAGCGGCTGGTCAAGCAGATGAATATTTTAACACGGTTACTGCAGTGTCATGTAACCACTCAAATGATTGGTTTGGCATTGGATAACCCAGTCATTCTTCAACTGCCAGTGTCCGATTCATTCGGAATCAGTACCAATAACGAACAAACCCATACGCATTATTACTACGAAGAGGCGCTCTCAAATGCCATTGAGACAGGAAATGACACGGTCATTCATGAGACTTTAATGAAGCTTATCAATTCGGGGCAGACGGGTCATCTGTCCGATGAAGGTAAGCTACGAAACGTGAAAAACTTTGGCATTATTCTGGTGTCTGTACTGATTCGGACGGCGATTCGGAGTGGCGTAGATTACGAGCATGCATTTGATTTAAATGATCGGTACGTTAGAGAACTTGAGCGGCTGAAGACTCCTGATGAAATTGTCAAAGTGATTGAAATTGAATTAAGGGATTTAACCCGGCGTGTGTCTCGGATGAATTTGACCGCGGTCTCAATCCCAGTTCGCCAAGCAATAAAATTAATTTTGAAAGCACCGAATAATAATATTTCAGTTCGTACCATTGGTGACCAGCTTAACCTTAACTGCAAGTACCTTTCAAATCGGTTCAAAGTTGAAATGGGACTTTAAATTAGCAATTATAAGTTACTCATCAGGATTAATAAGGCGCTACCGTTGGTCATGACAACTGATGTCTCCCTGCTTGAAATTGTAAATTTACTGGGATTTACAGATCAGGCGCATTTCACACGAGTTTTTAGTCGTTTTGTGGGGATGTTACCAAGCAAAGTTAGAAAAAATCCACAATTAGCTAAAGATTGGCAACTGGGAAAATTCATTAAACAAAAATCATGACCGATGAGTGTTAAAAGAGAAAATTACTAGTGAAGATGAATATTCATTGATGGAGGTGTCGTTTATGCCACAAATTTATTTTTTATGCACGGGAAACTCGTGCCGCAGTCAAATGGCCGAGGGGTTTGCGAAGACCATTTTAGGTTCGGAATGGCAAATTGCCAGTGCCGGCGTCGAGACTCATGGGTTGAATCCGAAGGCGGTAGCGGTGATGGCAGAAAAGCAGATTGATATTTCTCAAAATCAGTCAAAATTAGTTGATCCAGAATATTTACAAAACTGCGATATTGTCGTCACGCTTTGCGGGGATGCTAGAGATCGGTGCCCAGTGGTGCCCACCCGAGTTAAAAAGATTCATTGGCCATTACCAGATCCCGCCACGGCCACGGGATCAGATGAAGAAGTCATGGCCGTTTTTCGGCAGGTCCGCGATGAAATTGAGCAGCGCATTTTAACCTTAAATCAAAAATGTGAATATGGTGCTTGAACACACGGGTCATGTTGCACACGTTAAGAAACATTGGGGCAATAACTAGGCAAAATTAAGTTAATTGAGTGATGATCAAAACCAGCGGCTCGTGGTATTTTTTTACCACCTTATCAGTGCTGACGATGCTAAGTTAGTACAAGATGATGTAATCAATAGTTTGTTTTGCGACTAAATCGCGATTTATCAGAAACATCACCACTAACTCAGCTATTGTTGCAAAGACCCAAGCAATTAAACACTTCAATTTTCCTGATAGACATATCTGTTCTAGCTAAACGGATATGCTCAAGGTATCGGGGATGGTTGATACTGTGTCATTCTAAACTGTGACAGTTGTTTAGCAGTTGAGAGACAGCAGGTAATCAAACCCGAAAATTGAAGAAGCGGGTGAGATAATGATCGGAGGTTATAGTTTTGCGGCTGTACTGGTCTTAGGGTTACGGTACGGTTTAGTTAAATATTACCGGTTTGAGGTGCCGGACACACGGCAGTGGTTCTGTGATATCACCAATGCGATCGAAGTCTCCATTGTGATTACGATTGGGTGGCATTTAAGCATAACAGCTCCTTTTTACGCGATGTGTCGAAACGTATTAACATTTCCCATTGGATTACTGATGTTGGGGAGCTGGATTAAAGCGTTTCGTCACTAAAAAAGAATGGTAATGTGACAAGTAATTCATTCGTTTTATTTGAAATTTATTATCAAGTGTATAATAATTAATATATAGTAAAACGTTTTCTAACGGCTTCTAGGAAAGTACGCCACGGCTGGCAATTGGTTTACGGTACGGTTGTCCTATTGGAAACCGAGATCATCTTACACCGCACACGCACCCAATCGAGGAGGGCTACCACATGAAAAGATATGAGAAGATTTTAGTTGGAATTGATGGTTCGGAACAGTCTAAGAACGCATTGTATCGCGCAATTGACCTAGCGCAGGCGCTTGACGCATCCCTGCTACTAGTAACGGTCGTCGATAATCCAGCTATTTCAATGGCAACCGCGGGCAACTATGTTATGCCACCACAATTAAATGACGATCTCATTAAACAGGCTAAAGGTGTAATGGCGAAGTATACGACCATTGCGCAGCAAGCCGGTGTTCAATTTGAAGATCGGGTCCTAATGGGTGACCATAAAACACAGATGGCCAATGACATCCCCGAAAAAGAAAATGCTGACGCGATTGTCATCGGTGCAACCGGGCTGACAAGGGTGGAACGAGTGTTCATTGGATCAACGGCCAGTTACATTATGAATAATGCTAAATGTGATGTAATTATTGTTCGATAATAGTACTGCCAATCAGCGGCCAATTAGATGAGTTGGTCGCTGATTTTATGTTGCGATCGTCAAGGTGCAGTCAGCCATCCGTCAAAAAGGGTATTAATTGACGAATGGAGAAAAAAAACAATAGAATGATGAAGTAGCAAGTTCCATGTATCTGTTTCTGAGAGGGTGTCACAAAACAGGAGGAAAAGATCAATGGCTTATCAAACTATCAATCCGTATACGAACCAAGTTGTAAAAGAATATCCTAACGCAACGGCAGAAGAAATTGAGGTAGCACTGGCGGCCGCCAATGACTTATATCATCAGTGGAAACGTGAGGATTTAGCGACGCGCCAGGCACAACTGCATGAAATTGCGACGCTGATGCGTCAAAACCGAGATGAACTCGCTAAGACGATGACGCAAGATATGGGGAAACTGTTGCGTGAAGCGCAGGGAGAAGTTGAACTGTGTGCGATGATCGCGGATTATTTTGCGGATCACAGTGCAGAGTTGCTACAACCCCAGACACTTGAAACAACGGCCACCGGACATGCGCAAATTAAAAAGCATGCGACGGGCGTTTTGATGATGGTTGAGCCATGGAACTTTCCGTATTACCAAATTATGCGTGTTTTTGCGCCGAACTTTATGGTTGGCAACCCCATGCTACTCAAGCATGCGGCCATTACGCCGGGGTCTGCGTTAGCCTTCGAGCAAATCGTGAAACAATCTTCGGCGCCAAATGCTAGTTTGACGAATTTGTTTTTGAGCTATGATCAAGTGTCCGACGTGATTGCGGATCCCCGAATCCAAGGAGTGGCCCTGACCGGCTCTGAACGTGGGGGTCGAAACGTGGCGCGAGAAGCCGGTGTCAATTTGAAAAAGAATACGATGGAATTGGGCGGCACGGATGCGTTCATCGTATTAGATGATACGGACCTAGAAGACGTGGCAGATATTGCTTGGCGGACACGCCTGTATAATGCTGGTCAAGTTTGTACGTCTTCCAAACGTTTTATTGTGGCGGACAACCTGTACGATGCCTTTTTAGAGCGACTACGTGATAAATTTGCCGCAGTTAAACCTGGTGATCCAATGGATCCACAAACCACGTTGGCACCATTGAACTCGAAAAAAGCCAAAGAAAAGTTACAACAACAGGTTAATGCGGCGATTGAACACGGTGCGACCGTTTATTATGGGAACGAGCCGATTGATTTACCGGGTCAGTTTTTCCAACCGACAATCTTAACGGATATCCAACCGGATAATCCAGCGTACCACGAAGAGATGTTTGGTCCCGTTGCACAGGTCTACCGAGTTGAATCAGAACAAGCGGCGATTGATCTTGCGAATGATTCTGATCTCGGACTAGGAGGCATCGTGTTTAGCGGGGATCCCAAACGGGGTGAGCGTGTGGCCGCGCAAATTGAAACTGGAATGGTCTTTGTTAATAATTTCATGGTGTCGCTGCCAGAATTACCATTTGGTGGCGTGAAGAATTCCGGCTACTGTCGGGAAATGCATGAACTGGGATTAAATGCGTTTGTTAATGAACAGCTGATTGTAACGGCTGATCGCCCGAATATGGATAATTTGGCGGGGGGTCTGGTCGCTAGCGACCCCGAATCATAATTAATTGAATCATACTAATACAAGCCTCAACCGAAAGAAACACACTACGGCTATACTCCTTCTTGGGTAGACAAGCAAATAATTAAAGCTTGCCTTCCTAGG
>NZ_AYYY01000037.1 GCF_001436295.1 Paucilactobacillus vaccinostercus DSM 20634
TAGAGCGCACGCCTGATAAGCGTGAGGTCGATGGTTCGAGTCCATTTAGGCCCATATATGGGGAATTAGCTCAGATGGGAGAGCACCTGCTTTGCAAGCAGGGGGTCAACGGTTCGATCCCGTTATTCTCCATTACCAACCGACAGGTTGGTAAGACTTGCACTTTGAAAACTAAATAATATCGAAATATTTTTTTAAAACAACCGAGAACACCGCG
>NZ_AYYY01000038.1 GCF_001436295.1 Paucilactobacillus vaccinostercus DSM 20634
GCCGAGAGTAGTTGGGGGATCGCTCCCTGCGAGGGTAGGACGTCGCCATGCACGATGGAGGATTAGCTCAGTTGGGAGAGCGTCTGCCTTACAAGCAGAGGGTCACAGGTTCGAGCCCTGTATCCTCCATTGAGCCGTTAGCTCAGTTGGTAGAGCATCTGACTTTTAATCAGAGGGTCGACAGTTCGAGACTGTCACGGCTCATTGTCGATGAAAATTGACAGGCATTTGAAAATGCCGACTTAGCTCAGTTGGCAGAGCATCTGTCTTGTAAACAGGGGGTCGAAGGTTCGAATCCTTTAGTCGGCATCAAAATGCGGAAGTAGTTCAGTGGTAGAACATCACCTTGCCATGGTGGGGGTCGCGGGTTCGAATCCCGTCTTCCGCTTTGCCAATTCAATTATGCCGGGGTGGCGGAATTGGCAGACGCACAGGACTTAAAATCCTGCGGTCAGTGATGACCGTACCGGTTCGATCCCGGTCCTCGGCATTTTAATACGCACCCATAGCGCAATTGGATAGAGTGTCTGACTACGAATCAGAAGGTTGTAGGTTCGACTCCTACTGGGTGCATTGTTCGGGAAGTAGCTCAGCTTGGTAGAGCACCTGGTTTGGGACCAGGGGGTCGCAGGTTCGAATCCTGTCTTCCCGATAAATAATCATAGTGTGTGATTATTGGAACAACGAAGTTGTTCACACTCGCGGTGTAGCTCAGCTGGCTAGAGCGTCCGGTTCATACCCGGGAGGTCGAGGGTTCGATCCCCCCCGCCGCGATAGGCCGGAATTATGAAAGCTGGACCTTTAGCTCAGTTGGTTAGAGCAGACGGCTCATAACCGTCCGGTCGTAGGTTCGAGTCCTACAAGGTCCATTGAGAGATGGACGAAGAGTGGCAAAAGTTTATGGAGGATTACCCAAGTCTGGCTGAAGGGAACGGTCTTGAAAACCGTCAGGTGGGTCAAACCACGCGAGAGTTCGAATCTCTCATCCTCCTTTTTAATTATCGCGGGATGGAGCAGTCTGGTAGCTCGTCGGGCTCATAACCCGAAGGTCGT
>NZ_AYYY01000039.1 GCF_001436295.1 Paucilactobacillus vaccinostercus DSM 20634
GTCTACACACCAAACAAGCAACGTGCAACGGTTGAAATCGTTGATCAAAACGGTAACACTTTGAAGACGGTTAGTCTCACGGGTGTAAGTGATGCTAATGTCGATCACAGTACCGTCGCAACGGCAATCCAAGGGATAATCAACCAAGGATACAACCTGACAAGCGATGGCACCATAGGTGCAACGTATGATCACGACGACGATGCAGATCAAATCTTCAAGGTAGTGATGACTCAACTTGGCGACAATAAAGTACCATACACGACGATTCCAACTGATCCAGAAGGTAACCCAATCCCAGGTACCACGGGAGAAAGCCATGTTGGTAAGCCAGGTGACCCTGTTGAAACAACAGACGTCCCAGGGTACACACCAACAACTGACATTCCAGATGTACCAACAGATGGCGGCGACGTGAATGTTGTCTACACACCAAACAAGCAACGTGCAACGGTTGAAATCGTTGATCAAAACGGTAA
>NZ_AYYY01000005.1 GCF_001436295.1 Paucilactobacillus vaccinostercus DSM 20634
AATTCGAGGTGATGGCTCAATTAATTTTGCCGGTCTGTTATTACGTGCTTACGTTACGACTGAATTGTACTTAATTAAAAAGAGGAGATGCTTTGTGGATGAAGAAAACTAAAATAATGGGAGCGGCAATGTTAGTCGTTATTCTTTTAATCGGATTCATCATGCGGGCACCAATCACAACACCACCGCTTTTTTTAGGAAAGTTAGCGACAGCATTGAATGTGAACCAGAGTAGCTTAGGCATTTTAACAACATTACCATTGGTCATGTTCATGTTGCTATCTAACTTTGCAGCAAAACCAATGGCCTATTTTGGACTCAAGAAGGCCCTCCTGATGGCATTGGGGACTATTGTGACCGGGTCTCTTCTCAGACTCGTGATGACAATGCCAACGATGATTCTGGGGACCGTGTTGATTGGAATTGGTATTGCTCACTTAAATGTTTTTATGCCATCGATGGTAACAGCCTATTTTCCACACAAGATCGGGCTGTACACGACGATGTATTCCTTTGCAATGATTTTTGGTAATACCGTTTTTAATTTAATCACGGCGCCGGTTTCAAGAGTATTTGGTTGGAAGATGATGATGGGGATTCTCCTGTTGACACCTGTAATTGCGTTGCTTGGGTGGGGGATGATTTATCGCTTTGTTGATGAAAAAATTAGGGTTGATCGTTCAAAACAATGGCAAACAACAAAGACGCAATCCGCTAAACTGTGGCGCAATCGACGGGCATGGCCATTTTTATTAACGTTTGGTGGTCAGGCGACGTTAAGCTATACATTCACAGCGTGGATGCCGTCACTAATGCAGTACCATCATGTCAGTGCTGGTAACTCTGGCCTGATTATGGCCTGCTTTGCATTGATTGGCCTACCACTTTCAATTGTGCTACCTAACCTGTTAACAACGGCTACTAACCGAGTATTAATTGTGTTGACGATAGGGGCCGGTATGAGTGGACTAACGGCCAGTTGCATGTTATTTTGGCAGAATACGTCCTCAATGCTGTTTTGGATGCTGGAAAGTTTTTTACTGGGAATTGCGATCGGGTTCTTTTTTATGACTGCAATGACAATGTTTGCGGTTAAAACAAATTCACCCTATGAAACGGCCAGATTATCTGGGATGGCACAATCAGGTGGCTATTTGATGTCCGCGTTTGGTCCATCGTTGTACGGCATGGCGTTTGCTGCGAATCCGGTAGGAAATATCCAAAACGTGGTGTACGTTGTGTTGGTTATGTTAATGTTAATTTCTTGTGTGTTAGTCATAAAAACAGAAAAAATTTAATTTAGCGGTGTAAACACCTTTACCAATTGGTAATCAGTTGATATAATGATACCTGTTGTGGAGAGTTGGCAGAGTGGTAATGCACCGGACTCGAAATCCGGCGAACCGGCTAATACCGGCGCGCAGGTTCAAATCCTGTACTCTCCTTTAATATTTGAGTTTGAAACGTTCTAAGTGTTGACCTATCAGGGGTTACAGTATTTAGAACGTTCTTTTTTGTTCATTGACTACCATTTTGACTACCATTTGATATTAATCCATCACTTTTGCAAACAATTCAGACGCTGTTTTTTCCATTTTGTCGGTAACGTGTGAATATAAATCTAGCGTGATTTGTATACTGGCATGACCCAAACGCTCACTAATAATTTTAGGGCTTAACCCAGCTTCTAGTAATAAAGTGGCGTGGGTGTGTCGTAGACCGTGAATTGTAATTACTCGTAGGTGGTTATCGGTGATAGTTTTCGTTAACCATTTACGAGGAACGGTAAGCTGTAAAAACCTGTTGTGATCGTTACTGAATACTAGTTGATGCTTGTTCAGAGTGCTATAGCCTAGCTTGAGCATGTCCTTAGACTGTTGCACTTTCCATCGTTTAAGTATTCCCATAGTTTCAGGGTCAATACTAATAGTTCGCTTTGAATGCTTAGTTTTAGGCTGCTCAAGGTATAAACGCCGACCTTTACCCATGGCCAACGTTTGAACGATACTAATAGAATTGCTCTCAAAGTCCACATGTTGCCATTCAAGCCCTAGAAGTTCACCTTGACGGCATCCGGACGCAGACGACAGCTTCATGAATGTGTACGCCTTTTGCGTCTGTTGTTCTTTGGTCAATTCAAGGAACTGTTTAAGTTCGTCCTTGGTGTAGTAGTTTTGGCGTTTGGGTTCATCTAATGACTCTTTGCGTTTGGGGATGGTAACGTGTTGAGCTGGATTGTCCTTGATAAGTCCTAGATTGATGGCATATTCAAATATCCTAGAAATATCAGTAATGAAGTCACGATACTTCACGAACTTTTTAACGTTATCATTTGCAAAGCGTTGAATATCGGCAATTGTAATTTCATCCATCCGCTTATCACCAAACACCGGCAACGTGTGAACCTCATATTGGCTGATAGCCTTGCAGAAAGTACTTTCTTTAACAGTTAACTCGTAGTTCTCTTTCCAAAGCTCAAACACCGCCCTGAACGTCGTTAAATCATTCCCAGAAGGTTCTTCTTTGCGTCCTTTTGGTTTATAGTCCCCATTTTTGTAAGAAGCTTCTAACCGCGCTAGAACGGTTTTAGCTTCTTTTTTCGTGTCGAATCCTCTACGGGTAGTCCTATCTGGTTTGCCTGTCTTAGGGTTGATGCCTAGATAAGTTTTAAATTGCCATTTTTTAGTACCATTCTTTAATTCATATTGACTGAATACAGCCATAATTACACATCCTTTCATATTCAGCACTGTGGCGGGGCATGGATATGTATTGGACTAGTATGTAATTTGATTGAAATTAATATCATGGTTGAGGTCGTTCAGAACGACTAGGAACGTGACACGATAGGTAAGTCGAAATAATCGACCTAGCTACCAGGTGACTATTTGAACCTTGGTGTTTAAGAACGAGGTTAGAAATCCTAACCTTGTACCTTGACTGAACCGAAATAATCGGGCTTGTAGCTATCTGACAATTTGTCATGTAGTTCAACCGGTGCAGAGCTTAAACGAGCTTATCAGATAAGTTGATATAAGGTTGGTAGGCATCCCCAGACAGCATCTAATAATATTGAATCCATCAAGGTTACTCATTCAGTGGGTAGCCTTTTTTATTTGCCACTTGTGGCAATTCGTGCCCTTGTTGACAGAGTCGAAATAATCGACCCTGTTAGGGGGTGTCGTTTTAACACCCCCCAGAACCTCTTCAGTGCTAACGGTTGCTCTATTTGCGTAGTCGTTGGGCTTGTTTGATGTATTCACGGCGTTTGTCTGCTGAAATGCTGTTATCAATGTAATACGTGTGATTACCGACACGAAAGCTGGTTATAGGGGATGAGTAGGAAGCTAGGCGAGTAGGCAATGAGCGGCTAGGCAGTGAATGGACTGTATGACTAACTGAACCGTCGTTATTTGATAGGGTATCAGTCAGTGCCAGAAGCCAACACTTTAACGCCTGTTTGTAACTTTGTTTGCTCCCTAAAGTCACGGTACAGCATTCTATGCGTCTTTATCCTTATTCTCTTTTTCATTGGTCTTTCCTTTTGTTTGGGGAGTGTCTGAATCATCTGTAAGATATTTACCTAGTTCGACGTTTGCCGGATTACGGTAACGAATGTACCTATTATTGAATTTATGACTAGTCATGTATTTGGATAATTTCACATATGCTTCTTCAATGATTTTACTAATTTCATCATAAACTTCTTTATCCATATCATCGTAATAAAGCGATCCGTCGTATTCATCATCATCTATATGCCTAATTCTAACCCCATGCCAAAAAGAATTAGGATCAATTTTATTAGGGTCAATATAAAAATCATCATGAATCCTATGACTTAATTGGTGCAAGCCTCGTCTGGCTTCCTCAACGGCATTTTCATCTGTTTTACCTCGATTATCAAGAAATTCAATTGCTTTGCCAATTTGCTTTTGTAAATCATCATCTTTATTCAATCGTCCAGAATCAAGCAATTCTAGTATTTCAGCTTCAATGGTTTCACGATTATAACCCGTTGCTTCTTCCCACAAGTGCCAGCCAACGCGGTCATTAGAATAGCCCTGTAAGTAATCAATCGGGACTTTGAAGAAGTCTGCTAGTTGTTGCCAAGTTTCATGTTTTGGTTCAACGTCGCCACGTTCATATCTACTTAGGCTTGATTTAGGAATGTTCAACTGCTTGCCTAGGTCAATTAGAGTCACGTTTTTTTCTTTACGAAGTTCTTTAATTCTATTCATTTTTATAACCTCCGTGCCACTAGAATACCCGTTAAAATAGCGAAATACAATAGTTTTTCCTGATTTAAGGGAAAAAGAGTGTTGACTTTCCCTTAAATAGGGAATATATTATTCCCTGTGATAGGGAAATGAGGTGAAACGAAATGGAATTAACGCAACAACAAGTACGAGCAATGAAACGCAAACGCGGTGAATTAGATTTAACCTTGATTGGTTTGGAAAAGGAAACCGGCGTAAGTCGTTGGACCTTGAGCAGTATTTTGAAGCAAGGCCACGTTCATGTAAATTCAGCTACATTCAAACGTATCAATGATTGGATTATTGACGAGTACACAGCAAAGGAGAACTAGCCAATGACAAATGATTTAGTATTTACCGAGACTATGAATATCTTTGATGAGCCATTTACTACAGCGGAAGTAATTGCTAAGTATTCAGGTAACGGAATTAAGACAGTCAATAATCGGATTAATCAGTATAAAAGTGATTTAGAAGAATTTGGGGTTTTGCACTTTAATCGTGCTAAACCTGCTAAAGGTTCAAAGGGTGGACGTCCTCACAAGGTGTACCAATTGAACGAAGAACAAGCCACGTTATTAATTACTTACCTGGACAATACGAAACAGGTACGACGATTTAAGAAAGAGCTTGTCCGCCAGTTCTTTGCCATGAAGCAGGAACTGTTACAACGACAGTTATTCCGTGGAATTGGTAAGGTCGATCGACTAGAATTGACCGACGCAATCAAGCAAAGCGACGTGCTGAACTCACCACATGACTATGGAAACTTCACGAGGTTGGTTTACAAAACAGCAATAGGATATAACGCCAGTCAATTACGCAAAGCACGAGGGGCAAAGCCTAAAGCTGTGGTACGTAACTTCTTAACTGCTGATGAACTAAAGGCGGTCAGCAAACGAGAAGCACAAGTAACGACACTGATTGAATTAGGAATGGATTACAGTCAAGTTAAGGCCGTTCTAACTGGTAAAGGTGTTATCTATCAAACGACACTCAAACTACCAGTAACAGCACAGTAAAGGGGATGAGATGGCATGGCAAATACAATTTCATTAGAACTACCAGCAGACTTTAACGAAGCAATCCGTAAGTTGATGTTTACGACAGCGGTGGAAGCATACAAAAAAGCCGGTGAGTCTAAGACGTTACCGGAGTATATGAAGCTAGGTGAAGCATGTGAATATCTATCTGTTTCACGGGTGACGTTAGATAAATTGATTAGAACGCACGGCTTGAAAGCTACTATGATCGACGGTATCACACGGGTTCGTAAGCAAGACATTATCGAATTTATGGAAGCACACAGCATTTAAAACGGATAGCACTGTGGCGGGGCTAATTCCAGTAAGTGGGACACATAGCAAATAAGATCAATTTTAAGGCTGAAATTACACTAGCAAACGTAAGCCTACGAGATTTTAAAGTGATTCAAGGGTATTTCTACCTAATCAGGTTCAACGCTCACAGCGCCTTATACTGGCTTATCTGTGAAGTATAGAAAGCGAGGTGAATTATATGTATGTACTAGCATGGATATTTAAGGCGGCTTTAGTTATTGCTGTATGTGGTGGCACTGGCTATGGCATTGGTAAGACTGGAATTGGCAACCTATTCAATTAAGGAGAAAGCACAATGAAACTAACCGGATTGTACTTTATTGATGAGTACAAAATTGAAGATGAGCAGGCAGTTAGCAAAATGCCAATATCTGAACAGATAGTACTAAACACGCTAGGCAAAAAGGCCATGACGTTTCATGAATTGATGACTGCTAGTGGCTTAGATAGTCATGAGATATACAGCGCTATTGATTGGTTGATGGGATTAGGCTTTGTACGAATGGAAACCATGCCAGCATCCCCAGAAGACACAGAAAGAGGAGAATAACGCAATGAATGAGAATAATATTATCTATCCAGATTTAGTTGAGCACAGTTATCAAATTATGAAATCGCAAGGCGTTCAAATTACCAAAGCGAAGCTATATAAGAAGCTGGTTAAATCAGGCATGTTAGATAAATATGGACAACCAACACAAATGGCACTTGATGAGGGACTAGTTGACACATACACCCGTCTCGATGATGGTACCTATCAACCCAAGTCACTAGAAACGTTTAAGCAAGACAACCCGATGTATGCAGATTATGCAGACAACCATTTTACTTGGATAGATGGCAAAGGATGGGCGGTTGATGAATATGTAATTAGAGCAGAAGCAAACGACATTATCAACGACCCTAACAGCACACAAGAGCAACGGCAAACAGCATACGATATGTTGAAATATGCCAGCCACGAGGACTAGCACAATGAAAAACAACACAAAAAAACACACTCCCCTAAACTTTGGCCGGTCTAAGAAGTGTGCTAGTCTCTCGATATTTTGTTAACGAAAGGATTTTTACATTGAATAGCATACTATATTTTGAATTGGGTAAACAAGTATTTCATGAACATCACGTAAACGAAGCATTTATTGAATCTGCATTATGTAAATGCCAGGATTACGATCGTTCACTAAACGTACTTAATGCACTAATGGGAACAATTGACAGTAGGACTAGCAATATCTCAAAGAGAACGGGTCTCTCACTAAAGGCCCTTGAAACAACCGTGGTTGAGCTTCAAGCAGTGGGACTAATTCAATTCAGGCTGATTCATGAAAGTGAGGAGACGGAATAAATGAAAATTAACAGAGTGAATCATGACGATAGTAATACATCAACTACGATCAATAACGCCATGTTTAATAGTGGCTTATCAATGCCAGCATTGGGATTATTAGTCACACTGCTACGTACAGATACAACTTTCAGCAATCAAAAAGAAGTTATGCAAGCAACTAATGCGAAGCGAATTGCGTTTACTAATGCACGCAAGGAACTAGAACAAGCCGGCTATTTAATTATCAATCATACACGAAAAGGCGGCCAATTTTATAACGAGTGGATTGTTAATGAATCACTAAACAAATAACTATACGGAGATGGAAGCATGACAATACACCGCGCGCCACATGATAGGGGGCACCCTTACACAGTAATTGACAATACAATTTTAGATAGTGATTTATCAAATAACGCAAAGGTTGTTATGTGGACACTCCTAAGTAATCGTGATGATTGGAAGCCACACAGCCAACAATTAATGGCACGTTTAAATATGAGTAGAAAGCCATTTGATAAAGCGATCAAAGAACTTAAAGAGTATGGATTGCTAAGCATTACTAAAACCAATGGGAACAAAGGGCATTATGATTATGATTGGGATATCAAAGAAGTATCCTCGTCACTGGCTCAAACAAGTACTAATAGCAGCAAGAACGAAGAAAGCACGGAAGTAGAGCCACAACGTTCAATTAGTGATACAGCTAATGGCAACGCAACAATCTATACAATTTCATCATTGTTCAGAATAGACTTTGATTATTTTATTTCAGAATCCCCGTTATGTGATATGAGCGATCAAGATAGGACGGCACTGTTTAATTTAGCCGGTAGATTGAATCATGAAATAAAAATACATGGCTATCAGTATTCTGGCAGTACAGAAAAAGAAACCAGTAGAATGATGAAAGTAGCTTTTATCAAGTCAATACACAAGCAACCTAATCCAATAGGCTATATCATTTCAACCGTTGATGGGTGGATTAAAAGCGATTTGTTAAGTATGGATGATTTAGAACGAGACCAGTTAGAAAGATCTGATAGTGAACTATATGACGTGTTAAAAATGCATGATATTGGTGAAGATTACATAGGTATCCTAGATGATAATGGGGTTGATTGGGATATGATGTAATTCAAATAGTAAAATACATGAAACGTTGATATATAAGCATTTCCACCAGTAACAGTGTACGAGTGTCCCTTTTACGAACGTTCGTTATGGGGACAGCTAATAAGTACTAATATAACAAGTATATTTAACGTGCAGTTTGCACTGCACAACAAGAAAGAAAAAACTTTAACGTGTAATGGTAATTACACAAAATGAATCCTGCTTTTTTCTGTTAGTAATTTAATGAGATGAGACCAACAGACTAGAGCGAACATCTAACTGGAGTGAAAACCACTGAACCACCAGAGAACTAACTTAGTTGGGTGATCAATATCAGAGTTAACAGCAAACAAAGATCAGGAGCGGAAAAGAAAGAAATTTCCGCTAAAGAAAGAAAAGAGGCAAAGCATGAAGCAAACAATTATCTACCCGGCAATCGTAGAAAACATTCATAACATGATGTATCGAACTGGAAAGTATCAAGGGCAACCAGTTAGAAAGAGTGGTATTTATAAAATCATGGTGCAACATGGTTTCATTGATGAGTTAGGACAGCCACTATCTGAATCAATCGACAGTAAGACAATACTAAGAACGATCAGAAGTGAACTCAAATTAAAGTGCTATGAAGATGGCTTTTATCGTTGTATGGATGTAGCAAGCAGTAAAGAACTAGAAACTAGCAAGCTGATTTATTACGGGATTAAGTATTTAGGAAGTGGCTATGTATTTAATCCATTGAAACTAGAACACACTTTTAATTCCTTTGATTTGGTATTGATGGCTATTGATACGATCACACCTAGAAAACTAATGCAGATATTCCCGATTGATAAGAAGTATGATGGTCACAAATGGGAAAGCAAGGACTACTACACCACTATGGACGTAATGAGAGAGCATGGCATGGATAGACAAATAGGGACAGCAGAGGGGCAAGCATTCGATTTTTTGTGGGACTATATGAACCATGATGTAATGATGTTTGTAGTTCGGTTCATGAGTGTGTTATCTGATATGAGCCAGCTTAAAGGCAATGGTGACCCTACTGTAAAGTTCTTTGAAAGCCAAGGTATTGAGGTGAAACACCGTGCAGACTTTGAATAAATTGCTATGTTTAATCGGCAGACATGATTATCAGTACACTGGAGTAATGAAGCTGAACGGTAGCAAGTACCGTTGCTATGTATGTGGTCAGTGTGGCAAGCAGATCAAACAGAGATATTAGATTAGATGGCATCCCCAATTATGGAGGTGTCTTTTTATTTGGTGATAATATTAGGGTAAAGTTATCATGAACGGGGATGAGTACTTGAACCTACAAAGCTATCAAAGTGAAGTACGGAAATTAAACCGTGTCACCAATAACATGCAACAGCTCCGAGATAAGATAGCAGCGACCGACTACACAGGCATATACAACTTCAAACAACGCTTTGACCAACAGGAACTAGAAGACTACCAAACACGGATTAAACGCCTTGAGAAGAGAACACAGACAGCGAGAACGGCAGTTATGGACGCTATTAATGTGGTGGACAATTCCAAGCAACGGCAAGTATTAATCATGCGGTTCATTGATGGCTTGATGATAAAAGAAATTGCCAGCCGGTTGGGTTATTCCGTGGCCTACGTTAGCCATATATCATCATCAGGCATGAAACAGCTAGAGCATTCACAAGGTGGCAGATAGTGGCCCAATTTAGCCCAACTTTGTGGGACGTTTGACACTTATGTATATACGACCTAGCAAGCGTTAGAATGGCATTCAAGGGGGTTAGGTGGGTGATACGTAATTGGTATTGTGAAAATGTAAAGAAATGTTAAGCTTTGGCGCCTTTTTGAAGTGAAGATAATGGACTTAATGCCACTAGTGGCAACGGTTAGAGCCGTGTTAGCTAGTTTGTGAATCTTGCATGACTTATTTTGATCAAAAACAATAGAAAAAAGCAAACAGGAATCCGCCCGCTTGCTTCAAAAAAGACTATTAAACTAATGGCACCAGCTCTTATTACTCAACACACTAATTATACTAGGCGGTGTCCGTGATGGCAAAGAAGTTAAGAAGTACGTATGAATGGCTGGAGCAGTATTTAAATGTTCAACAGGAGATTAGACTGCTTGAATGGAATTTACGACGGACTAAGTTAGAATTGTCACGGTGGGAAGATGGAGACTTGCAGCATGTGGAGACTAACGAGCATTCTAAGTCGTCTCACCTCGAGGAAACTATTACAGAACTTCAAAGGCAAATTGATGAGGATAAAGAACTACTATCCCAGCTAGATGAATTGGTAAACACATTTGATGATACAATTAGCCAGATTGTTTATTTGCACCACTGTAAAGGCATGACACTGGAAGAGGTGGCGGAAGCGGTAGGGTACAGTTATGGACAAACGCGCAAGTACCATGCGGAAGCAATTAAAAGCATGAACTTCTTAGATAAGTTTGGTGATGTGCTGGCAATTAATAAACGGAGTCGGAAAGCGTCTAGATGCTAGGCGCTTTTTATTTACCCCCGTGTCTGAAAAGGTTTGGCCGTAAATTTGAAATGGGAACCGGTGGGTAGGACTCGACTGCGGAAAAATAACATTTATCTGATAGGCAGGGGGAGCCCTAAAATGGATACCCCTTGAATAAAGGTATTGAGGGCAAAATTGAGTATCGAGAATACGACCTAAATCATCCTCGTAAGGTTAACAAAAGTGAACAATTGACGGCCTTTTTTTATTGGAAAATGATGGAATAAATGTTGATACAACAAGTGCAACCACGGTTCCGCTTATTGCGTAATTGTTCAGTGCTGTAAACCCTAATCGGCAAGTAAGAATAGTGAGTTTTCATTAGTCACATTGCACACAAAAATAAAGGAACGTGTTGCACACAAAAATGGGGTAAATCGTAGTAGTATGGGGTTAGTCATTAATCACGCAACGTCAGAAATAGTCAGATTTGTTAAGGTTCATTAGGAACGTTGCACACTAAGATTTGCTAAGTTCCCTAGACGTTTGGTGGCTTAAAAATCAGCTACGACTTTACCCCGTATTCGGTGAGAACCTGTAAAAACCTGAAATATTGCCAATATGAAGATAATCAGTAGAGCAATGAGTTACCTTTATTTACTTATTATCGTTTTGGGCGTAAAGGCATCCATGATACAATAAATTTAGGCAAAAAAAATACCATACACCGTTGATTGATGTATGGAATCATGCCCCGCCAAGCTGGATAATTGACTACCATTGCAGTTACTAATTACTTAAAAACTATACTAAATCATGAATGCCTGCTATTCTATAATCGTTGATATATCAGCATTCTAACAGGTATTAAAAATAGTTAACATGGTACTGCAATACCTGTACTCTCCTTAATTGATTTGATAATAAACGCCTCACTTACGTTAACCAAATGGTTCTCGGTACGTGCGGCGTTTTTTCTGTTGTTTTTCTATTCAGGTTTAAATAGTCATGACTTCATCTGTGGGCCGTGGCTTTGTAGCATAATCAAGCATGTCTAAGTGATGTACGCGGATCGATAGAAATTCGTAAATGGGCGGTTAATGTATGTTGAAAAATGTTTCAGGTAGATTTTGGATAATTTTTTCAACTAAGTTAACACATTTGAAAGCGAGATAATTTTTTTGGGTCAGCGAATTATAACCGAAATTATATAGTTATTGATATGGGTGAGTATTCAGTTTGAATGGACAGTAAAATATAATCTATTTTATCAAATTGGTTCTTTGAGATCAGTGTCAAAATACTCAATAAAATATTAATTGAGAATCATGGATAATTGAAAAGATCAGCTTAACGATTGCTGGTATACCAGAATTATGTAATATACAAATTAAATAATTGTAGTATACATATAACGTCCTTTATTGTATCTGTATGCCGATACGAATGACCATATTGAAAATTGTAAAATGGTTTTGAATCCGTAAATTGAAATTTTATGGTGACTATGCCAGTGTGAATTAAACATCATGACAATATGGGACGTGTGATATAATAAACCCAATAAGCGTTGACTCGAAATGAATGGTGGGGGCGTGTAGGTTATGATGAAAGTAGCAATTTTTCCGGGAGGGTTTGACCCGTTAACACGTGGGCATTTGGATATTATTAAGCGTGGAAGTCAATTGTTTGACGAGTTGGCAGTGGTTGTTAATACTCGAATTGACCAAGAAACAATATTCAGTGTTGACGAGCGGGTTGAACAAGTCAAATACTTGATGTCACCATATGACAATATCACGGTGATTACGGCTAATGAGTTAAATGTTAAACTAATGGATCGGATTGGTGCACAATATTTAATTCGTGGTCTTCGGAATACGACTGATTTTCAGCGTGAACGAGATGTTGCTTCAATGAATGTGCACTTGGACAGTCGGGTAGAAACGGTTTTTATGCTCACTGATCCCAAGTATCAGCATGTTTCAAGCACTCTGATCCGAAAGTATGCCAAAGAAGGTAAAGACGTATCAGACTATCTACCACCATTGGTTAATAAACAACTATTGGAAAAAATTGAACAGATGAAATAGAGCCTGGCCCTATACGGCGAGATGTCATGTTAATAGAGGATTTAATGAATGAAAATTGGAATTGATAAGATTGGTTTTTACACGACGCCGCTATATTTAGATTTAACCGAATTAGCACAGGCACGTGGAGTTGATCCAAACAAGTATTTGATCGGAATTGGTCAGGAAAAGCAAGCAGTTATCCCACCAACTCAAGATATTGTGACAATGGGTGCTAATGCTGCGGATCGAATTTTGACTGACGAAGATCGCAAACAAATTTCAACTATTATTGTAGCGACGGAGTCTGGAATTGATAATTCAAAGGCGGCGGCGATTTATGTGAAAGAGTTGCTGCAGTTAGACCCATTTGTGCGTGCGGTTGAAGTAAAGGAAGCATGCTATTCTGGTACGGCTGCGTTGCAGTTTGCCCGAGGATTGATTAGTCTCAATCCGGACGAGAAGGTTCTAATCATTGCTGCAGATATCGCACGCTATGGTCTCGAAACCTCTGGTGAGGTAACGCAGGGCGGTGGTGCGATTGCGATGATGATTTCAGCCGAGCCGAGAGTGCTAGCAATTGATGGGCCTAGCGTGCCCTATTCGGAGGACGTCATGGATTTTTGGCGGCCACTTTATGCGAGTGAGGCACTCGTTGACGGTAAATATTCAACTAGCGTGTATATTGACTTTTTTCAAAAAACTTGGGAAAGATATCAAACACTTACTGATCAAACACTTAGTGATATGGCAGCCATGATTTTTCATTTGCCATTCACTAAGATGGGAAAGAAAGCTCTTGATGCGATATTAGGTGATCAAAATGATCCGCATAGTGTTCTCATGAGAACGCAATTGGCTGCAAGTCAAGCGTTGAGTCGCCAGGTGGGTAACTTATATACGGGATCTTTGTATTTAGCACTGTTGTCATTGTTGACCCGTAGTCATAATTTACAATCCGGTGATCGAATTGGATTGTTTAGCTATGGTTCTGGTGCGCAGGGGGAATTTTTCACCGGGATATTACAGGCTGATTTTAAAGAAATGGTTCGACAGGCTGATGTTGAAAAACTGATTATGGCAAGGAAGCAAGTGTCAGTGCCGGAATATGAACGGCTATTCCGTGCGCAGATTGGTTATAATTCGAAAAATGTATTTTTAGATTTGTCACAGGATCATGAAAAATACGTGTTGCAGGGGCAGCAAGATCAAAAGCGAGTTTACTTAATTCAATAATAAAAAGCAGTTAACAATTGTGTTAACTGCTTTTTATGTATTTGTTTAGTATATCTCATCACGATATAGACCAACCACTTGTCCCAAAATTGAGACTTGATTTAGAATAATCGGAGCCATTGTATCATTTTCTGGTTGTAGTCGATAATGGTCTGCTTCCTTGTAGAATCGTTTGCAAGTTGCTTCGTTATCTTCATTCATTGCGATAACAATTTCACCGTTGTTAGCGCTAGATTGTTTTCGAACAATTACTTTATCACCATTTAAAATACCAGCATTGATCATACTTTCTCCACGAATTGTTAGCATGAAAAGCTCGTCTTCCTCGTTCATTGTGGGTGGCAGCGGAAAATAATCTGTAGCATCTTCAACGGCCAAAATCGGTTCGCCAGCTGTGACGACACCAAGCAGAGGAATTTGCTCCTGATGTTTTGAAACACCAAGTTCGTTTAATCCATCAGGTGTAATTTCTAGTGCCCGTGGCTTGGTCGGATCTTTCTGAAGAAACCCTTTCTTTATGAGACGGTTAATATGACCGTGGACTGTGGAAGTAGATGATAAATCAACGGCCGCACAAATTTCACGAACCGTCGGTGGATATCCCTGTGCGGTAACCCGATCATGAATGAATCGAAGCACCGCCATTTGTTTGCTTTCGCCAGTTTTTGACATTTCGACACCCCTAAATAGCTTTAATAACACTAGAGTAGCATACATTTAGCAAAGTTTCAAACGTGTGTTCGCTTATTTTGAACTTTTTTAAACGTCCGGCTTGAACAGTAGCCAACGATTGATTATGATAGGAGAAGCTTAGCAACGGATTTTCAAGTGAGGTGAGAGATATTGAGCGAAACACCAGAAGAATTTGCACTTCGTAACAGGATTAATGAACTGGCACATAAGGCTAAAACGGTCGGGTTAACTGACGAAGAAGCTGCTGAACGTAAGAAGCTACGAGCTGAATTTTTGGCGAATTTCAGAGAAGCGTTCAGAAGTAATATTGAAATGTTACAGGTGTACGATAAAGAGGGGAAAGAAGTTACCCCTGAGAAGGTAAAAAAGATACAACGTGATCGCGGATTGCGTGACGATTAAAGAAAATTGCCTTGAATGTGAAGTTTTTCTTTTCAATGGCAGCTTTTTTGTGTAACATTATATATTGAATTAGTAAAGGGGGATGCAACTTGGCAACCGGCGTTTGGATTTTAATTGTAGTGATCGCATTGATCATCGGTTTGGTAGCTGGCTTTTTCATTGCACGTAAGTACATGGAAAACTATCTGAAAAACAATCCACCCATTAATGAAGACATGCTTCGGACGATGATGCTTCAAATGGGACAAAAACCTTCCAATAAAAAACTGCACCAAATGATGCAGGCAATGCAAGCACAATCAAAAAAAGGTAAATAAAAAAAGGGCCGGAATTCCGGCCCCTTTTTTTATGACAAAGGTTATTTTTGGTGCTTTTGAGGAATGACATATTGAAAATTAGGATCGATTTGCTTGTCGAGAGCATCAAAAGCAGCTTGCATTTGTTGTTCCACTAGGTGCTGATTATCATCACTGAGTTTCATTTTACGGTCAATTGTAATGGGTTGACCAAAGGCAACGGTCACTTTTTGACGTGTGAATAGAGATTTAAAAGTGAGCGGTCCTTGGTAGACGGTTGGAATCAAGGGGACGCCTGCCATTTTTGCAATGACGACGGCGCCACCTTTCAACTGGTCTGAATAGCGTGAACCGCTGGGGAAGATGATTGTGGAAAGTTCAGAATTTTTCAGCAGCCGTACTGGCCGCTTAATTACAGAAGGCCCAGGATTTTCGCGATCAACCGGATAGCCGTTAACGTGTTTCAAAATAAAACGAACAATGGGATTTTTAAACAATTCCTGTTTTGCCATGAAGCTGAACTTTTTTGGTGAAGCAGCTAAGGCATAGTAGACAGGATCGAACCATGTACGATGTGGCCCGACTAAGATATAATTACCCTCGGGTAAATTTTCGCGGTTTAAATAGTGCGGCTTACCATTAACAATATAGAGTAAAACACGGACGATGACGCGAAGAATAGAATAAAACATATACAAGACTCCTACAATAGTTTTGGTGCTGTTGTATTTTTGACACATTGCTAAGTATGCAGAAAAAAAGCTTCAGTTGCAAGTTACTTTAACAGAAAAAAGGTGCGAGTTATGGAACTAAACGAACAAAATTATGTACATGATGGTGAGCGAGTTGACCAGCTATACAGCCAAAATATTAAAATTATTCAGAGCCCAGAGGTGTTTTCTTTCTCTTTAGATGCGGTATTGCTTGCTGATTTTGTTCGGCCTGATCAAAAGCTAAAAACACGGGTAGTGGACTTATGTGCTGGTAATGGTGCGGTGGGGTTGTTTTTGAATGAGAAAATTCGTGGGCAAATTACGGAAATCGAATTACAGCCTCGACTCGCTGATATGGCCAAAAGAAGTGTGGCATTGAACCAATTAGTGGATCGCTATCAAGTTTTGAATATGGACATTGCGGATACATTCAGTCAAGTTCCCAAAGATAGTGCAGACATCGTAGTTTGCAATCCGCCCTATTTTACGGATCAACCAGCCAGCAAAAAAAATCCAAATCAGTATTTGGCAATCGCGCGCCATGAATTGACAACTAATTTGGATACGGTCATTGAGATTATGAGTGGACTACTAAAGATGAATGGTCATGGGTACTTGGTTCATCGGCCAGATCGACTGCCAGAAATTTTATCTACGCTAGCAGCTCATCGCTTGGCACCAAAACAAATTCGGTTTGTTTATCCCAAACAGGGTCGCAATGCTAACATGGTTTTGATTGAGGCAATTAAAGATGGACGCAAGGGTGGCACTAAAATTTTACCGCCGCTAATTGTGTCTCAAGATGATGATCAATATGGGCCAGAAGTGAGAGAGATGCTCTATGGCAAACGGTAATCAAGCTTATTATTTTTATGTTTTGTATTGTGCAGACGATACCTTTTATGGCGGCTTTTCTACAGATGTTATGAAGCGATTTGAAACACATCAACAGCGGCGTGGTGCGAAGTATACACGAGTTAAAAAACGTCATCCACTTCATCTAATATATTCGCAACGTTTTGATACAAAATCAGCAGCCCTTAGTGCCGAGTACTATTTTAAACATCAATCACGCAGGGCAAAGGAGCTGTTCTTAGCTCAGCATCAGATTGATTGGCAACAGTATCGAAATTAGTCATGCGTTTTCAATGCTTTCATTTTAGTGATCTGTTACTATCTAGTAGTAATTAAATTGGAGGTGTACCACCAGATGAAAATGATGATGTATGGTGTTCGCGATGATGAACGGCCATTTATTGAGCAGTGGCAAGAACAAAATCATATTGATGTACAACTTACAGATCAGCTATTAACAGAAGAAACCGTTGATCAGGCTCGGGGATATGATGGGATAGTTGCATTTCAACAATTGTCCTATTCGAACCGGATGCTACAGCGAATGACTGAAATTGGAATCTACAATTTATCACTTAGAAACGTTGGTGTTGACAATATTGACCTAAAGCAAGTGGCTAAATTAGGGATTAAACTGACCAATGTACCAGTGTATTCACCCGAAGCAATTGCGGAGTTTACGGTTACCCAGTTGATGCAACTGCTTCGTCGGACAAAGGAATATACACAGAAATTTGAAAAACATGATTTTCGTTGGGCACCACAGATATCGAAAGAACTGAACCAACAAACAGTTGGTGTGATTGGTACGGGGCACATTGGCCAGTGTGCAATTCGAATTTTTCAGGGATTTGGTGCAAAAGTAATTGCCTATGACAAGTTTCATAATCCTGAATTGGAACGGCAAGGGCTCTATGTTGATACACTGGATGAGTTGTACTGCCAAGCAACGGTCATCACACTGCATATTCCGCTATTTCCGTCGACACAGCATATGATTGATGCGACGGCAATTGCGAAAATGAACCCTGGTGTGATTATTCTTAATGCTGCTCGGGGACAGCTGATCGATGAACAAGCGTTAATTGATGGACTTGATCGTGGCATTATTGGTGGTGCTGCTTTGGATGTGATGGAAGATGAAATTAAAGTATTTAATCGTAATTTGGGCGATCAAAAGATTGATTACCCCGAGTTCAATAACCTGTTTAGTCGGGATAATGTTTTGATTTCACCACATACCGCTTTTTATACCGATGTTGCAGTCCGAAACATGGTTGAGGTCAGCTTAAATAATAATCGGCAATTAATTGAGACAGGAACCGCTGATAATCTAATTTCAACGGATTAATTGTGGAAAAAGGCTTGCGTTAAGCGGGCCTTTTTTGTATACTAATTAGCGGTGATTAAAGCCAATTCACACCCGGTGTGATGAGCTGAGTTGTGCTCAATGAGTGCTTAGCTTAATCGAGCGTCGGGGAGGAAAAAACAATTTGGAGGTATATTCATGTCAGTTATTAGCATGAAGCAATTATTAGAAGCTGGTGTTCATTTTGGACACCAAACACGTCGTTGGAACCCAAAGATGAAGCCATTTATCTTTACTGAACGTAATGGTATTTATATCATTGATTTACAAAAAACAGTCAAGATGATCGACTCAGCTTACAACTTTGTTAAGAATGAAGCTGCTGACGAAGGTGTTGTTTTGTTTGTTGGGACTAAGAAACAAGCACAAGACGCCATTGCTGAAGAAGCAACTCGTGCCGGTCAATACTACGTTAACCATCGTTGGTTAGGTGGTACTTTGACTAACTGGGACACAATTCAAACACGGATCAAGCGTTTGAAAGATCTTAAGAAGATGGCAGAAGACGGTAGTTTTGATGTCCTTCCTAAGAAGGAAGTTTCTCTTCTTAACAAGCAACGTGAAAAGCTTGAAAGATTCCTTGGTGGTATCGAAGATATGCCTCGCATCCCAGATGTGATCTTCATCGTTGATCCACATAAGGAACAAATTGCCGTTAAGGAAGCTCAAAAGTTGAACATTCCAATCGTTGCAATGGTTGATACTAACACCGATCCTGATGATATCGATGTAATCATTCCTTCAAACGATGATGCAATTCGTGCCGTACGTTTGATTACTGCAAAGATGGCAGATGCTGTTATCGAAGGTAACCAAGGTGCTGACGACCAGGCTGCTGCTGAAGCTGCTTCTAAGGAAGAAAAGCCTGCAGAAGTAACTGGTGCATCATTGAAAGATCTAAAGAAGACTGTTGAAGGCAAGTAATTTAATTTAATAGTTAAACTTAGGCTGTTTCATTGTGATTAGGACCGTATTGGCCTGAGAACATGAAACGCCTTTTTTTGTAAACCAAACTTTACCCAACTAAGGAGATTATTAAAATGGCAGAAATTAAAGCAGCACAAGTAATGGAATTACGTAAAAAAACTGGTGTCGGTATGATGGACGCAAAGAAGGCGCTTGTCGCAACCGAAGGCGACATGGAAAAAGCCGTTGACTTTTTGCGTGAAAAGGGTATGGCCAAAGCTGCTAAGAAGAGTGGTCGCGTGGCTGCAGAAGGCTTAACTGACATCAAAGTTAACGGTAATACTGCTGCAATCGTGGAAGTTAACTCAGAAACTGACTTCGTATCCGGTGGTGACCAATTTAAGGACTTAATCGAAAAGGTTTCAGCTAAAATTGCTGCGGAAGCACCTGCTGACGTTGAAGCTGCATTGGCTTTGCCTTCAGAAAATGGCACCTTAAATGATGATTTGATTCAAACAACACAGGTAACTGGTGAAAAAGTTAGCTTGCGTCGCTTTGAAGTATTGAAGAAGAGCGATAGCGAAAACTTCGGTGCCTACTTGCATATGGGTGGTCGAATTGGTGCGTTAGTTGTTATTGAAGGCGCTGATGAAGCAACTGCTAAAGACGTTGCAATGCATGTTGCCGCTGTTAATCCAGAATTTGTTTCTCGTGAAGATATCCCACAAGATCGTCTTGATCATGAACGTGAAGTGTTGACTGTTGAAGCACAAAATGAAGGCAAGCCAGCACAAATCATCGAAAAGATGGTTACTGGTCGTTTGAACAAGTTCCTTGCTGAGATTAGCTTGGCAGACCAAGAATTTGTTAAGGATCCAGATGTAACAGTGGCAAAATATGTTGAATCAAAGGGTGGCAAGTTGAAGTCATTCGTTCGTTACGAAGTTGGCGAAGGAATCGAAAAGAAAGCTGATAACTTTGTTGAAGAAGTTATGGGTCAGATCAAAGACTAATCTTGCCTGAAGACGTACAGTCTGTACGTCTTTTTTTCTGAAGCGTGTTGGCGAAATATAATGGATCATCAAGGTAATCCTGTAGGAGGAACTGCATAATGAGTGACATGAAGTACAAAAGAGTAATCCTAAAGTTGAGTGGTGAAGCACTTGCCGGAGACAAAGGCTTTGGAATCAATCCACCAGTGATTAAGACTGTTGCAGAAGAATTAAAACAAGTTCATGATATGGGTGTTCAGGTTGCTATCGTCGTCGGTGGTGGTAACATGTGGCGTGGTGAAGCTGGTGCACAAATGGGGATGGAACGCGCCCAGGCAGATTATGTCGGTATGCTGGCAACAATTATGAACGCCCTTGCCCTGCAAGACAGTCTTGAATCAATTGGTGTTCCAACTCGTGTTCAAACTTCAATTGAGATGCGTCAAATTGCAGAACCATATATCCGCCGGAAAGCTGTTCGTCATTTGGAGAAAAATCGGATTGTGATTTTTGCAGGTGGAACTGGAAGTCCATACTTTTCAACTGATACAACCGCTGCATTACGCGCGGCTGAAATTAATGCAGATGCAATCTTAATGGCTAAAAATGGTGTTGACGGTGTTTACTCAGCAGATCCGAATAAGGACCAAAATGCAGTTAAGTTTGAAAGTTTGTCACATTTTGATATCATTGAGAAGAACTTACACGTCATGGATTCGACTGCCAGTTCATTATCAATGGATAATGATATTCCGCTGGTTGTGTTTAACCTAAACGAATCTGGTAACATTATGCGTGTAGTCCGTGGTGAAAAAATCGGGACAACCGTTGGAGGAGATCAAGATGACAACAAGTAAGGAAATTTTGTCGGAAGCAAAAGATAAAATGAAAAAGTCTGGCGAAGCATTACAACGCGATTTAGGGAACATTCGTGCTGGACGTGCCAATGCTAGTATTTTAAGCCGTGTTACTGTTGACTATTATGGAGCACAGACACCGGTCAACCAAGTTGCATCAATTGCAATTCCAGAACCACGGATGCTTTTGATTACACCGTTTGATAAAACGCAGCTGGAAGCCATCGAACAAGCAATTTTCGCTTCAGACTTGGGATTGACGCCTGCTAACGACGGTAATGCAATCCGGTTAGTTATTCCGCAATTGACTGAAGAGCGTCGTAAAGAATTAGTCAAGGACGTTAAAGCTGAGACTGAAAAAGCAAAAGTTGCGGTTCGAAATGTTCGTCGTGAGGCAATGGATGCTCTGAAGAAGGGCAATAAAGCTGGGGACTTCAATGATGATGAATTTCATGATCTTGAGGACCAAGTTCAAAAGTTGACTAACAATGCGATCAAGGATCTTGAACAAATTGAAGCCGATAAGGGCCAGGAATTAATGCAGGGTTAAGTTAAATCATTCCCTGACCAAGTCCCTCTAATTGTTGATTTATCATACAATTAGAGGGATTTTTGGTTAAATAATTGTTACGCCTGTTATCAGACCTAGTTTATGGCGTGTTTTTTTGATAGAATATGGTGTATTCGATATAGCAGAATAGGAGAGACAGCAGTGTTTTCAAAGTTTAAAAAAACACAATCAAATTCAGAACAGGCGCCGGATATTGAGTTAGATATGCATCGTATTCCCGCTCATATTGCCATTATTATGGATGGCAATGGTCGCTGGGCCCAAAAACGCCATTTACCACGGATTGCTGGGCATAAAGAAGGTATGCAGACGGTCAAGAAAGTGACGATTGCTGCAAGTAAGCTCGGTGTAAAGGTACTCTCTTTGTATGCCTTTTCAACTGAAAACTGGAAGCGACCAGATGACGAAGTGAACTACCTGATGCAATTACCAATTCGCTTTTTTAATACCTTTGTTCCTGATCTAATCAAGCATAATGTTCGGGTATCGGTAATGGGAGATATTAATCAACTGCCGAGTGGGACACAAAAAGCAGTTTACGATGCGATTGATCAAACCAAAGAATGCAACGGGATGGTGCTCAATTTTGCGCTGAATTATGGCGGTCGTGATGAAATTGTAAGTGCAACTCAGAAAATTGCACAAATGGCGATGGATGGTCAAATAAAGATAGACCAAATTGATGAGTCAGTTTTATCTGATCAGATGATGACAAGCCAATTGGGAGACTATGAAGATCCTGATCTAATGATTCGAACGAGTGGTGAGGAACGGATTAGTAATTTTATGTTGTGGCAGTTGGCGTACAGTGAGTTTGTCTTTGTCGATACACATTGGCCAGACTTTAACGAAGAAACGCTTAAACAAACAATTATTGAGTATCAGGGACGGCACCGTCGTTTTGGCGGCTTGACGAAATAATGCTCAAATTTGAATAATGAATGGAGTAAATAGATGAAACAACGTGTTATAACGGCAGTGATTGCGCTGATAATTTTTATCCCGTTAATCGTATATGGACGAGTACCACTGTCCTTAGCTGCTTTGGTATTGGGAATTATCGCATTAGATGAAGTTTTAATCATGAAAAAGATGCTTCTCGTGTCATTTGAAGCTATTTTTAGTAATATTGGCGTCATTTTGCTAATTGTTCCAGATAATTGGTTAACTTGGTTGCCAAGTCAATTGAACCGTTTCTTTTTATTTTATGTCGTTGTGATGCTAATTTTGTTGCACACGGTGGTTAAGAAAAAACGATTTACATTTGATGATGCTGGTGTCTTGACGTTGGCAATGCTATATATTGGTACTGGTTTCCACTATTTCATTAGTGCCCGAGCAGATGGGCTTACGACATTGCTGTTTGCAATGTTAATCGTATGGCTGACTGATAGTGGCGCATATATGATTGGTAAACAAATTGGTAAACATAAATTGGCACCGCGAATTAGTCCCAATAAGACATGGGAAGGGTCGATTGGCGGAACCGTTGCTGCAACAATTATTCTGGCGGTTTATTTATGGTTCTTTCCCGTTGGTTACAGTTGGGTGGTCATGGTTGGCCTGACATTAATTTTGTCGATTATTGGTCAGTTTGGTGATTTGATTGAGTCTGCACTAAAACGGTTCTATGGCGTTAAAGATTCTGGTAAAATTTTGCCAGGACATGGTGGCATTTTGGATCGATTTGATAGCATGTTGTTGGTAATGCCGTGTTTGTACCTGCTAGGAATTATTTAGTCAAAACAGGTAAGAAGGAGTTCCTTTGATAGTTACGATAATTACATTCATCATTGTTTTTGGAATTCTCGTTTTAGTTCATGAATTTGGGCACTATTACTTTGCCAAGAAAGCGGGAATCTTGGTACGAGAATTTTCAATTGGTATGGGACCCAAAGTTTGGTGGTATAAAAAGAATGGGACAACATATACAATCCGGATATTGCCTTTAGGTGGCTATGTTCGCATGGCTGGATCACAGGATGATGATGAAGATACACTTAAGCCTGGGACACCTGTTAGCCTGCAAATGGGTGATGATGACGTTGTGACCATGATTAATGCTAGCCAGAAAACAACGCTATTTAGTGGTATTCCAATGCAGGTTGTCGATTCTGATTTAGTTGATGAGTTGTATATAGAAGGCTATGTTAATGGCGATGAAAGTGAACTGAAGCATTTCCATGTCGACCATGATGCAACGATTGTTGAACAGGATGGTACCGAGGTACGTATTGCACCCCGGGACGTACAGTTCCAGTCTGCCGGATTATTGCAACGAATGATGACTAATTTTGCCGGACCGATGAATAATTTTATCTTAGCCATTGTGGTGTTTATCGGATTGGGATTTATGTTGCCGGGAATCCCGACGAATAGCAATGTGTTGGGACAAGTTAATCAGTCATCGGTTGCCGCCAAAGCCGGATTAAAGTCTGGTGATAAGGTAGTTTCGGTCAATCAACATCAAACCTCAAATTGGAATGACTTAGCGACTCAAATTTCGGGACATCCCGGACAAAAATTGAAGTTAGCTGTGCACAGAGGATCTAAAAAGCTGACAATGACGGTGACGCCAAAGACAGTTAAGCAGGGTAAAACAACCGTGGGTCAAATTGGTGTGACGGAGCAATTAAATACCAGCTTTACAGCGCGAATTTCGTATGGTTGGACGCAGTTTGCGACGATTGTAAGCTTGATCTTTGGTGTTTTGGGTCATATGATTACACACGGATTTAATTTAAATGACTTTGGTGGTCCGGTCGCAATTTATGCCGGAACCTCGCAAGCAACTACTCTTGGAGTGACAGGGGTGCTTAACTTTTTGGCAGTTCTTTCAATTAATTTGGGGATTGTCAATTTACTACCGATTCCTGCACTTGATGGTGGCAAATTACTATTAAATATATTAGAAGCAATTAGAAGAAAGCCAATTCCAGAGAAAGCAGAAGGAATTGTTACCTTAATTGGGTTTGGTTTGTTGATGTTATTAATGATTTTGGTAACTTGGAATGATATTCAACGATATTTCTTTAGATAATTAGGGAGGATGTTATATTAATGCGACAGTCAAAAATTCTTATTCCAACGGTTAAAGAAGTTCCAAGTGATGCGGAGGCATTGAGTCATAAAATGATGCTTCGTGCCGGCTATATTTATCAAGTTGCAGCTGGGGCCCATGCCTATTTACCACTGGCTTACCGGGTAGTTACAAAGGTCGAGAAAATTGTTCGAGAAGAGCTAGAAAAGATTGATGCGGCCGAAATGGTCGTACCTGCAATTTTACCTGCTGAGTTGTGGAAACAAACAGGTCGGTACGAAACCTATGGTGATAATTTATTTAAGTTTAGCGATCGCCATGATCGTGAATTTGTGTTGGGTCCTACGCATGAAGAAACTTTTACTGAAATTATCCGGGACAGCATTAAGTCATACAAAAAACTACCGTTGACGTTGTATCAAATTCAAAATAAATATCGGGATGAAGATCGGCCACGGTATGGTATTTTGCGGGGACGCGAATTCAGTATGATGGATGCCTATTCATTTAGTGTCAACCAAGAAGGGCTAGATGAAGCATACAACAACATGGCCGTCGCCTATAACCGAATCTTTAATCGAATTGGGTTGAAGTACCGGACAATTATTGCTGATTCAGGTGCAATTGGTGGTAGTGGCTCACAAGAATTTTCCGCTATTGCAGCAGTTGGAGAGGATACAATTGCATATTCTGATGAAAGTGATTATGCAGCTAATTTGGAAATGGCAACGAGTCAATTTGTCAGTCATAAATCACACGCAGCACCACTTGAGTTAGAAAAAATTGAAACGCCAGGAGTTAAAACGGTTGAAGAACTTGCCAAATTTTTAAAGATTGAAACGAGTGGTGTCGTTAAGACTCTGTTCTATATGGCGGACGAAAAACCAGTGATGGTCCTTGTTCGTGGTGATCATGAGGTTAATGAGGTGAAAGTAACCAACTATTTGGATGCTGATGATCTTGAAATGGCAACGCCTGAACAGACTGCCGAAATTTTGCATGCTTCATTCGGATCATTAGGACCCGTTGGTGTTGGTGAAGACGTGACTATTTTAGCGGACCAATACGTTGAAGATATGGTTAACGTACCGGTCGGTGCTGATGAGGATGGGTTCCACTACATTAACGCAAATATCGGTCGCGATTTTCGTGTTGACCAGTTTGGTGATTTTCGACTTGTTCAAGAAGGCGAAATGGCACCAGATGGTAAGGGAACACTTAAATTCACTCGTGGAATCGAAATTGGTCACATTTTTAAGTTGGGAACTCGCTATTCAGAATCACTAAATGCACAAGTGCTAGATGAAAACGGCCGACGTGTTGACGTGATTATGGGATGTTATGGGATTGGCATGACCCGACTACTTTCTGCAGTGGCGGAACAATACGCTGATGAAAATGGGCTTGTATGGCCTAACGCAATTGCACCTTATAACGTTCATATTGTGCCAATCAACTTTAAGGATGATGCGCAAAACAAGTTGGCACTTTCCGTAGAGTCAAACTTGCAAGAGGCTGGGTTAGAAACCTTATTGGATGATCGTAAGGAACGTGCTGGTGTGAAGTTTGCCGATTCTGATCTAATTGGAATTCCAATTCGTGTTACGATTGGTAAAAAAGCAGCTGAGGGCATTGTAGAAGTTAAAATTCGTAAGACTGGCGAAACAATTGAAGTGCGTGAAGATGAACTCGTCAATACGATTCAAATTCTCTTAAAGTCTGACGACCAAAAAAATGGTTAATAAAAAGACGATGTAGTGATGGTTGGAGAAGCTTTACTGGCTCTAATTGAACGACATCGTTTTTTTCTTAGGAGGTCAAATAGTTGAGTTTAGGACAACATGAGTTATTTCAAAAATTATTACAACAAATTCATTTTGAGGATCTCCAAAATGAGGCGTTTGCCGGGGCATCAATTCAGCAAGTGGTTGTTCATCGGCAGTCAAAAACGTGGGAATTTCATTTTCACTTTCAAAATGTTTTGCCATTTGATTTGTTTTCGCAATTTACGACACAATTAAAGCTTGGTTTTGCGGATATTGCAACGGTTAACTGGCAAATTAGTACTGAGATGGAACGACTTGATCAGCGCTTGATTGCCGATTATTGGCGATACGTGATTTCAAATAGTGGTTTATCATCACCGATGTTGCAGGAACTATGTAGTCGTGGTGTGCCAAATGTGACAGATGATCGAGTGATGTTCGTGGCTGAAAACGAAATTGTCAGAAATTATCTGGTTAATCAAGCGTTAGGTCCTATCGAGACTGGATACAGGAATTTAGGATTCCCCAAATTTTCGATTCACACGATGGTGGATGAAAGTGCTTCAGAGGCTCAAATCCAAGCATTGAAGGCACAACAAGTTAAAAAAGATGCCGAACTGGCTGCTAAAGCTGCCGCTCAAATCAAGGCATCTGGGGCGCGCCAACAAAACCACACGGTTGAGGTTACGGGTCCTGTGAAACTTGGAAAAACAATCAGCGACAATGGTGAAACTCGTCGACTCGAAGATATTACTGAGGAAGAACGATCGGTAATTGTTGAAGGCTATATTTTTAGTAAGGAAGTGCGAACCCTCCGATCACAGCGTAAACTGTTGATCTTAGAGATAACGGACTATTCATCATCCATCACGATTAAAAAGTTTTCACGTAATGAAGAAGATGAGGCGCAATTTGACGCAATTAATGAAGGTGACTGGATAAAGGTTCGGGGACCAGTTCAAGAAGATACTTTTATGCGTGATCTAACAATTAATGCCTATGATATTAATGCTGTCAACCATCCAAGTCGTCAAGATACTGCGGAGGGAGAAAAACGGGTAGAATTACACTTGCATTCTTCAATGAGTACGATGGATGCTACTAATTCAATCGGTGATTTTGCTAAACAGGCGGCTAAGTGGGGGCATAAAGCAATTGCCATTACGGATCACTCTGGGGTACAGGGATTTCCAGATGCATTCCATGCAGCGGAAAAAAATGGTATTAAGATGATTTACGGTCTTGAAGCCAATGTTGTTGATGATGGGGTTCCGATTGGCTATAACTCGGCGCATGTTCCTTTGGAAGGAACGACGTACGTTATATTTGATGTTGAAACGACGGGTCTATCTGCGATCTATGATAAAGTGATTGAATTGTCGGCTGTTAAAATGAAAAATGGCGGGGTTCTTGAAGAGTTTGAGGAATTCATCGATCCTGGTTTTCATTTGTCAGAAACAACCACCAATTTAACCAGTATTACGGACGATATGGTGCGCGGTTCAAAATCGGAAGAAGAAGTTTTTAAACTATTCCGTGAGTTCTGTGGTGACTGTATTGTCGCCGGACACAATGTGACGTTTGATGTTGGGTTCATGAATACCGGTTACGCGCGTCATGGAATGCAACCAATTGCGAATCCAATAATTGATACGTTGACATTGGCACGTTTTCTATATCCAGAATTAAAGAGCTACCGATTGAATACCTTAGCTAAGAAATTTGGCGTTGCACTGGAACACCATCACCGTGCAATCTTTGATGCAGAATCTACTGGTCATTTATTACATCTGTTTTTGAAGGATGCCGAAGAACGTTACCAAATTCAATTTCATGATCAGTTAAATGAACATATGAGTGATAATGGTGCATACCGTCATGCGCGACCGTTCCATGTGACCATCTTAGTCAAAAATCAGGTTGGATTGAAAAATCTCTTTAAATTAGTATCGCTTTCGAATGTTGAATACTACTACCGAGTACCACGAATTCCACGTAGTCAGTTAAAAAAGTACCGTGAAGGATTATTACTGGGAACGGCTTGTTCTTCGGGCGAGGTATTTACTTCGATGATGCAAAAGGGGCGTGATGAAGCGCTGGAAAAAGCTAAATTTTACGATTTCATTGAGCTTCAGCCCAAGGCAGTATATGCACCGTTGATCGAAGACGAATTAATTAAAGACGATGCAAACCTAGAAGAAATTTTGATGAACATGACCGAAATTGGTGATGAGTTAGGCAAGCCAGTTGTTGCTACGGGGGATGTTCATTATCTTAATAAAGAGGACAGTATTTACCGAAAAATTTTGATTCATTCCCAGGCGGGTAATCCGTTAAATCGGCAGATGTTACCAGATGTCCATTTCCGAACCACTAATGAAATGTTAGATGCATTTGCATTTATGGGGGATGATAAGGCCCATGAAATTGTAGTCGAAAATTCGAATAAAATTGCAGATATGATTGCTGATGTTCATCCACTGAAAGATAAGCTGTATACGCCTAAGATGGTGGGGGCTGAGGATGAAATTCAGGAACGTACAATTAGCAAGGCGAAAGAATGGTATGGTGATCCACTGCCGGAACTGGTTCAAAAGCGAGTTGATCGGGAGCTCAAGAGTATTGTTGGTAATGGATTTTCGGTCATCTATTTAATTGCGCAACGATTGGTTGCAAAATCAAATAAGGATGGCTACTTGGTTGGTTCACGGGGATCTGTTGGGTCAAGTATTGTGGCGACGCTGACGGGAATTACGGAAGTGAACCCGTTGCCACCACACTATCGGTGCCCAAAGTGTAAATATACACACTTCTATACGAAGGGTGAATATAGTTCAGGATATGATTTACCGGACAAGGAGTGTCCTGAATGCGGGACTTTAATGGTTAAAGATGGTCACGATATTCCGTTTGAAACTTTCCTTGGGTTTACGGGAAATAAAGTACCAGATATTGATTTAAACTTTTCTGGTGATTATCAACCGATTGCGCATAACTATACTAAGGTATTGTTTGGTGAGAAGAATGTGTATCGTGCCGGAACCATTGGAACAGTTGCCGATAAAACCGCCTATGGGTACGTGAAAGCATACGAACGTGACACCAACCAACAACTTCGTAATGCAGAAATTGATCGCCTCGCCAAGGGCGCAACAGGTGTCAAACGGACAACTGGACAACATCCGGCCGGAATCATTGTTGTGCCGGATTATATGGACATTTATGATTTTACGCCGGTTCAATATCCTGCTGACGATCAAACTGCGGCTTGGCAGACGACCCATTTTGATTTCCATTCTATTCATGACAATATTTTGAAGATTGATATTCTGGGACACGATGATCCAACGATGATCCGAATGTTGCAAGATCTTTCTGGAGTGGATCCTCAGACAATTCCAACTGACGATCCGGGAGTGATGAGCCTGTTTTCGAGTCCAGAGATCTTGGGTGTCGACGAAGATCAAATCTTTTCTAAGACTGGAACACTTGGCGTACCTGAATTTGGGACGCGGTTTGTACGGGGGATGCTTGAAGAAACTCATCCAAGCAATTATTCAGAACTATTACAAATCTCAGGTCTTTCCCATGGTACGGATGTGTGGTTGGGAAATGCAGAAGAATTAATTAAGAATGGTACAGCCACAATTGCGAATGTGATTGGTTGTCGGGATAACATTATGACCGATTTGATTCACTATGGAATGGATTCTGAAATTGCATTTCAGATTATGGAACATGTTCGTAAGGGACGTGGGATTCCAGACGATTGGCAAGCTAAAATGAAAGAATCGAATGTGCCGGATTGGTATATCGACTCCTGTTTGAAAATTAAGTATATGTTTCCCCGTGCGCACGCGGCGGCGTATATTTTAATGGCACTGCGAATTGCGTACTTTAAGGTCTATTTCCCACTTGTTTACTATTGTTCATATTTCTCGGTGCGTGCCGATGATTTCGATATCGTGGCGATGGCGCACGGCAAGGATGCTGTCAAAGCCGCTATGAAGGAAATCAACGATAAGGGCAACGATGCTTCTGCAAAGGAAAAGGGACTGCTAACGATTCTTGAACTAGCTAATGAGATGCTAGAACGGGGATATGAATTTGAAATGGTTGATCTTGATCGTTCAGATGCTTCCAACTGGTTGATCGACGGTAACCGTCTAATTGCCCCATTTAGAGCTGTTCCTGGTCTGGGACTTAACGTTGCAAAACAGATTGTTGCAGCACGTGAAGAACGTGAATTCCTTTCAAAGGAAGATTTGGCTAACCGAGGAAAAGTTTCGAAGACGTTGATCGAATTTATGACAAATAATCATGTCTTAGATGATTTGCCAGATGAAAACCAGCTTTCGTTGTTTTAATCGATGGGCTTTCGCGGGTTTTATTTGATTAAATGATTGATTTGTGATAGATTAGTAGAGTAATTAAAACTCGTAAATGAGTGAGCAGCGATGCTCGCTCTTTTTAGTGCAAAAATATTGGAGGTGTTTTTGTGAGTAGTGTTATCGAAACTGTTACTCAGTTGGTAACTCCAATTTTAGAGGAACGTCATTTCGAATTATACGATCTTGAATTTGTTAAGGAAGGCAAAAGCTGGTACTTACGAGTTTACATTGATAAAGAAGACGGTATTAACATTGAAGAATGTGCACAAGTTAGTGATTTATTAAGTGAAAAATTAGATGAATTGGATCCCGATCCAATTCCACAAGCCTATTTCTTAGAAGTTTCATCACCTGGTGCTGAACGGCCTTTAAAAAAGCCTGACGACTATGATCGTGCGGTTGGTAAGTATATTCATGTTTCACTGTATCAGCCCATTGATGGTGCCAAGATTTTCGAAGGAACCTTAGAAAACGTTACTGAAGACGAATTAACATTAGATTATCTCGTTAAAACACGGCATAAGCAAATTGTCATTCCACGCCAAAAAGTTGCTAAGGCTCGATTAGCGATTAAGTTTTAGAGTAGAAGGAGTGTAATCATGAATAAAGAGTTGATTGGTGCCCTAGACGCCTTAGAAAAAGAAAAGGGAATCAAAAAGGAAATCGTTATCGATGCCCTTGAAGCTGCATTAGTTTCTGCATACAAGCGTAACTACGGTCAGGCTCAAAACGTTGAGGTTGATTTTGATGCTCGTAAAGGTAATATCAAGGTTTACGCTGTCAAAACGGTTGTCGAAGAAGTTGCGGATGATCGATTGGAAGTAAGCTTAGAAGAAGCTGTTCAAATTAACCGGGGATATGAATTAGGCGATGAAATTCGTTTTGAAGTTACCCCACAAAACTTTGGTCGAATTGCTGCACAGACCGCTAAGCAAGTGATCATGCAACGTGTCCGTGAAGCGGAGCGGAGTGTCATTTATGAAAAGTACAGTCAGTACGAAAATGAAATCGTAACTGGTGAAGTTGAACGCCAGGATAGCCGCTTCATTTATGTAAATATTGGTAGCGTCGAGGCTGTGATGAGCAAGCAAGATCAAATGCCAAATGAGAATTACAAGATGCATGATCGAATTCAAGTATTTGTCAGTCGGGTTGAAAATAGCACTAAGGGACCTCAAGTATTCGTCAGTCGGACAGCTCCGGAACTTTTGAAGCGATTATTTGAAAAGGAAGTTCCTGAGATTTATGATGGAGTCGTGGAAATCGTTTCGATCGCTCGTGAAGCTGGAGACCGTGCTAAAATTGCGGTCCGCTCGAATGATGCCAATATTGATCCAGTTGGTACTTGCGTTGGTCCCCGGGGCCAACGAGTGCAAGAAATTGTTAACGAACTGGGTGGCGAGAATATGGACATTGTCGAATGGGTCGATGATCCCGCACAATATATTGCCAATGCACTCAACCCAGCTGAGGTTTTAGATGTAATTTTTGACGAAGAAAACGAACGAGCATGTACCGTCATTGTTCCTGATTATCAATTGTCATTAGCAATTGGGAAAAAGGGTCAAAATGCACGATTGGCGGCTCGCCTGACGAACTTCAAAATTGATATCAAGCCTGAATCTGAGGCGGAGTCGATTGCTGAAGGAACACAAACTGATCATGCAGATGAAGACGAAGTTAGTGATGATCAAACAGTTGACGATACGTCAACAAGCATTGAAGAAGACGAATAACCAAGCGGGGTGAAGAGCGATGAAGCAACGTAAGGTACCAATGCGCAAGGACATTGTGACTGATGAAATGATGCCTAAAAAGGAACTTATTCGAATTGTCAAAAACAAGGAGAATGAGGTTTCATTGGATCCAACTGGTAAAAAGCCAGGCCGAGGAGCGTATGTTTCAATTAATGTTGATGTTGCCAAAAAGGCGCAGAAGTTGCGGACTTTTGACAAGGCGTTTGGCATAAAGATTGAAGATTCATTTTATGATGAATTAATCAACTATGTCGATCATCAACAGGCCAGAAGAGAATTATTTGGCAATGACAAATAGACAGTCAATTTTAAATTTACTTGGAATTGCGCGACGAGCTGGAGAACTAATTTCTGGTGAAGATACTGTATTAAAAGCGATTAGGTCTCAGAAGGTGCAATTGGTTTTGATTGCCAGTGATGCTGGTAAGACAACAAGTAAAAAATTTCAGGATAAATGTCACTATTATCAAGTGCCATTTGATATCACATTTGAAAAGCAACAGCTGAATACTGCCACAGGTCAAGCTCGGACCGTCTATGGAATTACTCAATCTGGGTTCGCCCATAAAATTGAGGAGCTGCTGCATATGTAAATAAAGGAGCGTGAGCTAATGGGAAAAGAAAGAATTTATGAATTAGCTAAGGAACTCAAGGTTGAAAGTAAGGATGTCCTTGATGTTGCTAAGAAAAAAGGCATGAGTGTTAAGAACCATATGTCATCAGTTGATGAACAACAAGCGAAGGAGCTTCGTTCAGCACTGGGTTCCAAAAAAGCTCAAACAACGTCGACAACCAACAACCATTCAAATAATACGCACAGTCAACATCCTGTTAGAAGTCATGAACCAGCGAAGTCATCGACGACTAGCAGTCAAACTAATGGGCATAGTAATCAGACGCGGCCACATTCAAATAATGGTCAACAACGACCACAAAACCGAAGTAATGGTAATAACAATAACCATCGTTCGGATGGTCAACAACGTCGGAATTCTCAGAGTGGCAATGGTCAAGTAAATAACAACCACCGTCGCGATAATAGTACTTCGACAAAACCAAGCACGACTAACAATAACAACCATCGTTTTTCAAACAATGGTTCACAACGGGCTAACGATCAACGTACTAATAACAACGATCGTCGCGGACAAAACAACAATAGCCGAAATAATGCAGGGAGTAACAATGCTGGCCATCAACATAATAATAGTAACGGCGGCCGCTTTGGTGGAAGTTTGAAGAATAATAACAATAGTAAGTACAATCGGAACAATAACCGATTCAATAAGAAGAATAAAAAGAAAAACAAGAATCAACGAATTCGTGAGACGAATAACAAGCCAGTTGCTGTTCGTAAAGATCGTCCGTTACCAGAAACCTTAATTTATTCAGTTGGGATGAATGCGCAGGATTTGGGTAAAATTTTGCACCGGGAACCAGCCGAAATCGTTAAGAAACTCTTTATGTTGGGTGTCATGGTTAACCAGAACCAGTCGTTAGATAAGGATACAATTGAAATCTTAGCTGCCGATTATGGCATTGAAGCCCAAGAAAAGGTAGAGGTTGACGTTGCTGATATTGATAAGTTCTTTGATGAAGAAGAAAAGAATACCGATCATTTAGTATCACGGCCTCCAGTTGTCACGGTCATGGGACACGTCGATCATGGTAAAACGACATTGCTTGATAAGTTACGTCATACCCATGTTACTGAAGGTGAAGCTGGTGGGATCACGCAAGCAATCGGTGCTTATCAAGTTAAGTACAACGACAAAGAGATCACGTTCCTTGATACACCCGGGCATGCTGCCTTTACTGAAATGCGGGCTCGTGGTGCCAATATCACTGATATTACTGTTTTAGTTGTTGCGGCTGACGATGGTGTCATGCCACAAACGGTTGAAGCAATTAACCATGCCAAGGCTGCCGGAACTCCAATTATTGTTGCTGTTAACAAGATTGATAAGCCAGGTGCTAATCCATCACACGTTACTGAACAATTAACGGAGTACGGGTTAATCCCAGAAGACTGGGGTGGCGATACCATCTTTGTTGAAATTTCAGCTAAGTTTGGTAAGAATCTTGATGAATTGCTCGACATGATCTTGCTTCAAGCCGAAGTGATGGAATTAAAGGCCAATCCAGATCAACACGCCGCTGGTTCTGTGGTTGAAGCCCGTCTTGATAAGGGGAAGGGTTCAGTGGCGACCTTATTGGTACAACACGGAACGCTCCACGTTGGTGATCCAATCGTTGTCGGTAATACTTATGGGCGTGTTCGGACGATGACCAACGAACGTGGCCGTCGTATTAAAGAAGCAACACCTTCAACACCAATTGAAATTACTGGATTGAGTGATGTGCCAGAAGCTGGGGATCGGTTTATTGTCTTTGAAGATGAAAAGACAGCCCGTGCTGCCGGTGAAGAACGTGCTAAGCGAGCACTTGTAGCGGAACGTGCTAACACGAACCACGTCACACTCGACAACTTGTTTGACTCTCTTAAAGAGGGTGAGATGAAGTCTGTTCCTGTCATCATTAAGGCAGATGTTCAAGGTTCTGTTGAAGCCCTAGCACAAAGTCTGAAGAAGATTAAGGTTGATGGTGTGAAGGTTGACATTATCCATACAGCTGTTGGTGCGATTAATGAAAGTGATGTAACCTTGGCAGAAGCTTCAAACGCGATTATCATTGGATTTAACGTTCGTCCAACGCCACAAGCTAAGTCTCAGGCTGATAGTGGTAGCGTTGATATTCGCCTACACCGTGTCATTTACAATGCCATTGATGAGGTTGAATCGGCCATGAAGGGGATGCTTGAACCAGTATACGAGGAACAAGTTACTGGCGAAGTTGAAGTACGTGAACTATATAAGGCTTCGAAGGTTGGTACAATTGTCGGTGGAATGGTCACTTCTGGTGCCATTACCCGTGATGCCAGCATCCGTTTGATTCGTGATGGCGTTGTCGTGTATGAAGGCAAGTTAGGAAGTTTGAAACGCTTTAAAGACGATGTTAAGGAAGTTAAACAAGGCTATGAGCTTGGTTTGACGATTGAAAACTTCAATGATGTTAAGGTCAATGATGTGATTGAGTCATACATTATGAAAGAAGTTCCGGTTAAGTAGGTTAACTTTTAAGGAGGAAACCAATGCCAGATAAACGTTATCGTGTCGGACGCTTAAGTCAAGAAATTCAACGTGAAGTTGACGATATTTTATTGAAGCGGGTCAGAGATCCACGGGTACAAGGCATTACCATTACGGGTGTTGATGTAACGGGCGATCTACAACAAGCAACGATTTTTTATAGTTTGCTATCTGATAAGGCTTCGGATGGTCAGAAGGCGCAGACCGGTCTTGAAAAGGCGACTGGATTAATTCGTAGCGAACTTGGTTCACGTCTTAATATTTTTAAGACCCCAGAGCTGATTTTTGAACGTGATCGTTCAGTACAGTATGGTTCGCGAATTGATCAACTAATCAATGAAATGCATAAGCGTGACTAAAATAAAAACAATCATTTGTTTTAACACAGATGATTGTTTTTATTATGCTATAATATTAGCTTAGTTGGAGGAAAGATAAAGTTATGGACGGAATAATTCCACTGTATAAAGAACGCGGCATGACGAGTCATGATTGTGTTAATCAATTAAGAAAAATTTTACACACGAAGAAAATTGGTCATTCGGGAACGTTGGATCCGAACGTCGATGGTGTTCTACCAATTTGTATTGGTAAGGCGACTAAGGTCGTTGAGTATTTGATGGCATCAGGAAAACAGTATCGAGGACAATTACTGATTGGTAAAATGACGACGACCGAAGATTTGGATGGCGAGGTGGTTGAGACTGCGTCAGTTGATCGTCCCATCGAAGTCGAGAAAATCGAACATCAGATGCAGACGATGACGGGGCTAATTACCCAAATTCCCCCTATGTATTCAGCAGTTAAGGTTAATGGCCGTAAACTGTATGAATACGCACGAGCCGGAGAAACAGTGGTTCGCCCGGAAAGACAAGTGATGATTACTAAGTTTGAATTAACTAGTAGTCATTATGATTCAGTCCAACATCAGCAAACAGTTTCCTTTGTTGTTGAGTGTAGTAAGGGAACATACGTGAGAACCTTAGCAGTTGATTTAGCGCGTCACCTAGGGTATCCGGGTGTTATGAGCGATCTAACACGACTTAAGAGTGGCGGCTTTAGCTTAGACCAAGCCAAAAGCTTAGCGGAAATTGAAGCAGCAGTTGCGACTGATTCGTTAAATGAAATCATGTTCCCACTGGACTATGCGTTGGATGAATTTCCACGCGTGACGATTACGGGCGACATATGGGCCGGTGTTAAGAACGGAATTTGGCTCAAGCTTAGCGAGGTGCCTGTCGACGACCCAATCGTTGCGATTGAATTTGATCATCAAATTCGAGCACTTTACCAGAAAAATACACAACATGCTTGTTATCAGCCACTGAAAATGTTGAACTTAGATTAGTAAAATGAGTAATAAAGGAGACTTCATCTTGCAGGTCATTAATATTAGACATCCATTTAATCCCGATCAAATTCCTACCGGGAAAGTTGTTTTGGCAATGGGCTTTTTTGATGGTGTTCATCGCGGACACCAAGCAGTCATTGAACAAGCTAAAAAAATTGCTCAGCAAAAGCAACTACCTTTGGCAGTGCTGACCTATGATCACCAACCAGCAATTGTCTATCAGGCCAGTAAGAAACGAGTTACGTACCTTTCGACCGTTAATCGTAAGTTGGATCTGCTACAACAACTGGAGGTTGACCTAGTCTATGTTGTTAGTTTTACTTCTGCTCTATCAGCACTAAAACCACAAGAATTTGTTGATCAGTACATGATCGGTTTTCATGCGGATACGGTGGTGGCCGGGTTTGACCACACATATGGGCCGAAAACGGTGGCCACGATGCAAAACTTGCCGCGCTACAGTCAACAACGATTTGATATTGTAGAAGTTCCAGCACAAATGGATAAGCGATTAAAAATTAGTTCATCAAGAATTCGACAGACTATCGATAATGGGGATATGGTATTGGTCAATGACTTGTTAGGCTACCGCTATCAAACAACAGGGGTCGTTGTTCATGGGGAAGCGCGTGGTCGAACGCTTGGCTTTCCGACTGCTAATGTTGAATGGCCAGAAGAAGAACGAATGCCGAGTGTCGGTGTCTATGCGGTGCAATTACAAATTGGTGATCGCTGGTACGATGGCATGGCATCAATTGGTTATAATGTTACTTTTGGTGATCAGCGGCCGAAGACGTTAGAGATCAATCTCTTTGACTTTAAACAGATGATCTATGGTGAAAACGTGAAAGTTCGATGGATTGCGCGATTACGGGATGAGATTAAATATACAACCGTTGAGGCGTTGATTGAACAGTTGGAGCATGATGAGCTGAATACTAAACATGCATTAGCACAAGCGAGGCAGCAAACATATTCTTTGATATAAGAAACAAAAAATTCGAGCAAATTTGCTCGAATTTTTTTAATGGCGGGATGATCGGTGCCCGCTGGTTGAATTATTCTTAATAACATGGCGCTTGAATTGTACAGTGTTTTCAGCCGCAAATTTAAAGTGCTTCATTTTAGCGTGGAAGGGCTGGTTTGTCATTCGGGTTCGAGTCCATGATTGCATGAGCTGAATCATGGTGGTTAGGGCTGCTAATTGTGCGGCATTGTTTTCGCGAACAGCCTCTTGGTAAATATCTCCCTGCAAGCGACCAATTAAATTTTGGTGGTAACTGAGTAGTTCTTGCGTCAGAGGTGCATGGCGGTATTGATTAAACAATTTTTCGATTGTCATCATTGCATCGTGTACGTTTTGTGGTTGAACGTAGCGCTGATTTTTATGTTTCATTAGAAATCCTTTCTAAAATAGTGTCTTTTCTTGACTTTCATTCGGGTGGTTGGTATATTATACATTGTGTTTAGCACTTAGAACCTTCGAGTGCTAAAAAGGAAGTGATAATGATGTTAACACAGCGTCAAGATGCGATCCTGCAAGCGATTGTACGCCAATATACCGTTACCGGTCAACCGGTCGGGTCAAAAGTTTTAGCGCAACATTTACCGATGAAGGTTAGTTCAGCAACGATTCGAAATGAAATGGTAGACCTTGAAGAACAGGGGCTACTCGTTAAAGAACACTCGTCGTCTGGTCGGATTCCGTCGACTCAAGGGTATCGTTACTATGTCGATCATCTTCTTGATCAAAAGATGGTTATTGATAATAATGATATGGCAATTATTCGTAATTCATTTGGATCTAATTTTCATAAAATTGATGAAATTGTCTCACGGTCAGCCGATATTCTTTCTGATCTGACGTCGTTCACGACCTTCACCTTGAAACCTGAGCAAAAACATGCTCGCCTGAGTGGCTTTCGTCTGGTGCCGTTAGGAAACCATCAAGTGATGGCGATCTTGGTTACCGATACGGGGGATGTTGAGAATCAGACCTTCGCCATTCCTCGAGATATGAATACCGAGGAGTTAGAGGCCGTCATTCGGTTAATTAATGATCAGCTCGCGGGGCTACCGTTGGATGAAGTTTTAGTGCGACTGCAACGAGATATTCCGATGCAGGTTGTGCAGTATATGCATAGTCCTGACGGCTTACTGGGGATTTTTGATAGCATTTTATCACATGCGGCATCCGAACGATTTTTCGTTGGTGGTCGAATGAACCTACTTGGTTTTTCGCATAATCATGATCCCAATGATTTACAGGAACTGTATGGCATGCTTGATAAAAATGAGAACCTGTCACAATTCCTTGATCCTGAGGATGATGACATTCATGTTCGAATTGGGAGTGAAATTTCAAACAAGTTATTGGATGACTTTAGTTTGATCACCGCAACCTATGACGTGGATCAGTATGGCAAAGGTATTATCGCTGTGTTAGGACCAACACGAATGCCATATTCACGAACTATCGGCATTGTCAGTGCCTTTCGTCAAGAATTGGCGCGTCAATTGTTAGATTATTATCATCATTATTATGATCAGTAGGAGGAATGTTAAATGACTGACAAACAAGCCGATCAAGAAAAACAACAAGCGGCTGAGCAAGCACAATCTGAAGATGTAAAACAGACAGATGATCAAGCAACTGCGGCCGATGACCAATCGGCGGATCAAGTATCTGATGAACAAAAGAAAATTGATGAATTAAAGCAAAAAGCGGACGACTTTGAGGATAAATACTTGAGAGCCGAAGCTGAAATTCAAAATATGAATGGCCGTTTTAAAAAAGAACAGGCCCAAATCCTTAAGTATGACGGTCAATCTTTAGCAAAAGATATTTTGCCAGTGATGGATAATCTAAAACGGGCCCTGGAAATTGACGTTGATGACGAGAGTGGACAACAGTTGAAAAAGGGCATTCAAATGGTTCATGATCATCTTAGTGAGGCACTGACTAAGAATGGTGTTAAAGAGATTGAATCATTAAACCAAAAGTTTGATCCATCCGTTCACCAAGCTGTTCAAAGTGTTGCCGTTGAAGGTGATCAAAAGCCAGATACGGTTGTGAAGGTTTTACAGGCCGGTTATCAGCTCCAAGACCGGGTTTTACGTCCGGCAATGGTTGTCGTTGCACAATAATAAATGACTAAAAGAAGAGGTAATTAAATATGGCAAGTAATAAAATTATCGGAATTGATTTAGGAACTACTAACTCAGCAGTTGCTGTGATGGAAGGTAGCGAACCAAAGATTATCACTAACCCAGAAGGTAGTCGGACAACACCATCTGTTGTTTCATTTAAAGATGGCGAGACTCAAGTAGGGGAAGTTGCTAAACGTCAAGCAATCACAAACCCCAACACAATTGTTTCAATTAAGAGCCACATGGGCGAAGCAGATTATACTGTCGAAGTTGAAGGCAAGAAATATACCCCTCAAGAAATTTCAGCAATGATCTTACAGTACTTGAAAAAGTATGCTGAAGACTATTTAGGCGATGAAGTTAACCAGGCCGTTATCACAGTTCCTGCATACTTCAATGATGCACAACGTCAAGCAACTAAAGATGCTGGTAAAATTGCCGGTTTGGAAGTTAAGCGAATTATCAATGAACCAACGGCATCATCCTTGGCATATGGTCTTGATAAGCAAGACAAAGATGAAAAGATTTTGGTTTACGATCTTGGTGGTGGGACGTTTGATGTTTCTGTCCTTGAATTAGGGGATGGCGTTTTCCAAGTACTCTCAACTAATGGTGATACACACCTTGGTGGTGATGATTTTGACCAAAAGATCATTGACTGGTTAGTTGATGAATTCAAACAAGAAAATGGCGTTGATTTAAAGCAGGACAAGATGGCTTTACAACGGTTGAAAGATGCTGCTGAAAAGGCGAAAAAAGATTTGTCTGGTGTAAGTGAAGCTCAAATTAGCTTACCATTTATCTCTGCAGGTGCCGCAGGCCCATTGCATTTGGAAAAATCATTATCACGGGTTAAGTTCAACCAATTAACTGTGGACCTTGTTGAAAAGACAAAGCAACCCGTTCTGAATGCCCTGAAGGATGCCGGATTATCATTCAGTGAAATTGATGAAGTAATCCTTAACGGTGGTTCAACTCGGATTCCAGCTGTTCAAGATATGGTTCGTGATTTAACGGGTAAGGAACCTAACCACTCAATTAACCCTGACGAAGCGGTTGCTTTAGGTGCTGCCGTTCAAGGTGGTGTGTTGACTGGTGATGTTAAAGATGTTGTTCTCCTTGATGTCACACCACTTTCATTAGGAATTGAAACCATGGGTGGTGTCTTCACGAAGTTGATTGACCGTAACACCACAATTCCAACTTCAAAGAGCCAAGTTTTCTCAACTGCCGCAGATAACCAACCGGCTGTTGACATCCACGTTTTACAAGGTGAACGGCCAATGGCTGCTGACAATAAGACGTTAGGTAACTTCCAGTTGACTGATATTCCAGCTGCCCCACGTGGCGTTCCTCAAATTCAAGTGACATTCGATATCGATAAAAACGGGATTGTTAATGTTTCTGCGAAGGATATGGGAACTAATAAGGAACAAAAGATTACGATCAAGAGTAATTCAGGATTAACTGATGAAGAAATTGAACGTATGAAGAATGAAGCTAAGGAAAACGAAGAAGCCGACAAGAAGAAACGTGAAGAAGTTGACTTGAATAACGAAGTTGACCAACTTTTGTTCCAAGTTGATAAGACCTTGGAAGATTTGAAGGGTAAGGTTTCTGACGAAGAAGTCAAGAAGGCTGAAGATGCACGTGATGCATTGAAGAAGGCTAAAGAAGACAACAACGTTGAAGAAATGAAGACTAAGAAAGATGATCTGAACAAGATTGTCCAAGATCTTTCCGTTAAACTTTATCAACAAGCACAACAGGCTCAAGGTGGTGCTGATGGTGCCGCCGACGATAAGGGCGACAAATCAGGCGACGATGGTAAGACTGTTGACGGTGACTTCGAAGAAGTTGATCCAGACGACAAGAAGTAGTGTTTGTCTAGACGCCGCTTTTGCTAAGGAATAGTGTTATTTAAATTAGATTTAGTGAAGGCCAAAGGACATTTTGTGGACTTTGGCTTTTACTTCGTCTAACAAAATGTGGTATAAATAATGCAGTAATTGTTTTGGAGGACCATAATGGCAGAAAAAGATTATTATGATGTTCTGGGTGTGTCTAAGGATGCCTCGCAGGATGAAATTAAAAAAGCATATCGGAAGCTCTCCAAAAAGTATCACCCGGATATCAATAAAGAACCGGGAGCAGAGCAAAAGTTTAAGGACGTTAACGAGGCCTACGAGATGCTTAGTGACGGACAAAAAAGACAGCAATACGATCAGTATGGATCAGCTGGACCACAAGGCCAAGGGTTTGGTGGCTTTGGCGGCGGTCAAGACTTCAGTGGTTTTGGCGGCGGTGGCGGTTTTGATGACATCTTCAGTCAGTTCTTTGGTGGCGGTGGTGGCCGTCGGCGCGATCCGTCGGCACCACAACCAGGACGCGATCTACAGTATACGATGACGCTTAAATTTGAAGAAGCAATCTTCGGTAAAACGACCACTATCAAGTATAATCGTGATGCGCAATGTGAAACTTGTCATGGTACAGGGGCTAAGGAAGGCACTTCTCCCGTGACCTGCTCGAAGTGTGGTGGCCGCGGTGTGATTGATGTGATTCAGAATACACCGCTGGGCCGGATGCGGACACAAACGACCTGTGATGTTTGTGGTGGTACAGGAAAAGAAATTAAAGAAAAATGCACTACTTGCGGTGGCTCCGGACATGTTGCACAGCGCCATGAACTAAAGGTGAATGTTCCCGCCGGTGTTGACGATGGTCAACAAATGCGGTTACAAAATCAAGGGGAAGCTGGTGCCAATGGAGGCCCATACGGTGATCTTTATATCATTTTCCATGTAACGCCGAGTCGTGAATTTCGTCGTGATGGGGCTGATATCTACTTTGATCAACCGATTAGTTTTTCACAGGCAGCCTTAGGGGATGAAATTCAGGTTAAAACGGTTCATGGTGACGTTAAACTAAAGGTCCCTTCTGGAACGCAAACTGAAACTAAATTCCGCTTACGTGGTAAAGGTGCTCCTAAACTCAACGGTAAAGGGAATGGTGACGAGCACGTGACCGTTCGCGTTGAAACACCGAAGAACCTCAACAAACGGCAAAAAGAGGCCCTCACGGCTTTTGCTGCTGCTAGTGGCGAACGCGTTTCGGGTGTTAAAAAAAGCGTGTTTGACAAGTTAAAAGATGCTTTCGATGATTAATCAAATGAATTAAGGGTGTGGCTGTGCTGTCACACTCTTTTTTGAGTGGGTTTTGGATATAGATTGAGATGTATGGAAAGCATTGTTATACTTAGAAGAGTGAAACACGGAGAAAGTGAGTTTAACGATGAATTTACAGGAAATGAAAGAACGACAGAAACATATTCGCAATTTTTCCATTGTTGCCCATATTGATCATGGAAAATCAACATTGGCCGATCGAATTCTTGAATTGACGGATACGGTATCTAAGCGGGAGATGCAAGATCAACTGTTAGATACAATGGATTTGGAACGTGAACGGGGCATTACGATCAAACTAAACGCGGTGGCATTGAAGTATCATGCAAAGGATGGTGAAACGTACACCCTTCACTTAATTGATACTCCTGGTCACGTGGACTTCTCTTATGAGGTTTCACGATCATTGGCTGCCTGTGAGGGTGCCGTATTGGTAGTCGATGCGGCTCAAGGTGTCGAAGCGCAGACGCTGGCCAATGTTTATTTAGCAATCGACAATGATTTGGAAGTATTGCCGGTAATCAACAAAATTGATTTACCATCGGCAGAACCTGAAAAAGTGCGGCAACAAATCGAGGATGAAATTGGAATTGATGCCTCTAATGCGGTTTTGGCGAGCGCCAAGGCTGGAATAGGTATTGAGGATATTTTGGAGCAAATTGTTAAAAATGTGCCGGCCCCCGATGGCGACCTAACCGCGCCACTGAAAGCGTTGATATTTGATTCAGTGTACGATGATTACCGTGGTGTGGTTCTTAGTGTGCGAGTCTTTGAGGGAACCGTGAAGGCGGGTGATCGGATTCGACTTGTCAATGGTGGCACTGAGTATGATGTTACTGAAGTCGGCGTTAATTCGCCCAAGCCGTTAGCAACCGAGATGTTGATGGCGGGTGATGTTGGTTACATTACGGCTAGTATCAAGGATATTCAGGATACTCAAGTCGGTGATACCGTTACCGATGCTAAAAATCCAACGGATAAGGCATTAGCGGGTTATCGAAAAATGACACCGATGGTATATTCAGGTCTTTATCCGACCGACAATGCTAAGTTTAATGATTTACGGGAAGCACTCGAAAAATTGCAACTCAATGACGCGGCCTTAACTTTTGATCCGGAATCGTCCCAAGCATTGGGATTTGGTTTTCGCTGTGGCTTTTTGGGACTATTGCATATGGATGTTGTCCAAGAGCGTTTGGAACGTGAATTTAACCTAGATTTGATTACGACTGCGCCCTCTGTCACATATCGTATCGATTTGGCAGACGGTACACAAAAAGCGGTGGATAATCCAGCTGAAATGCCAGATGCAGCTGCTATTAAAACAATTAATGAACCCTATGTTAAGGCACAGATTATGGTGCCAAATGATTATGTTGGTGCTGTAATGGAACTGTGTCAACGTAAACGTGGGATCTTTGAAACAATGGAATATCTGGATGATATTCGGGTGAATGTTATTTATCATATTCCGTTGTCTGAAATTATTTATGACTTTTTCGATAAATTGAAGAGCAATACGCGTGGATATGCATCATTGGATTACGAGTTAGAGGACTATCGTGCTGGTGATTTGGTGAAAATTGATATTTTACTTAATGGTGATAAAGTAGATGCCTTGAGTTTTATTGCACACCGAAGCTTCGCCGCTCAACGGGGTCGTGAAATTACGGCGAAGTTGAAGACAATTATTCCACGACAAAACTTTGAAATTCCGATTCAAGCTGCGATTGGTGCTAAAATCATTGCTCGAACTAATATTCGAGCCTACCGAAAGGATGTTACCGCACGCATTCATACCGGTGACCCTGATCGTCGCGCTAAGCTTCTGGAGAAACAAAAGCGAGGTAAGAAACGGATGAAGTCTGTTGGTGTTGTGGACATTCCACAAGAGGCCTTTATGGCCGTTTTGCAGACGGATGAAGAAGAAACACACAAAAAATAGCGTCATATCAACGATTAAAGGACTAGCCCGATTTTAGAGTTAGTCCTTTTTAGTGTTTTGGCTCCATTTTGGCTTTATGTTGATAAGATACCCAGGATTTCATAAGTTTTAGCAAATTAATCAACATTTAACCCGTGAAGTTACATTTTTTCATGTTGATGTGATGTAATAAATTTTAAAAATAGGTGACATCAAATCATGTAATCCGTTAGAATAAAGAAGAATCAGTTTTTTTGCTAGATTTTACTGATTTAACTAACCATCCATTCGGATGCAGTGTTTTTTCTGCGCACTTCCCAAGAGTGCAAGTTGCAACATACTAGACAACCCTTAGCCGGGGCTGTCTTTTTTCTACCATTAGTTAAGTACAAATGCTGAAAGATTAGTATTTTAGTGGTTATTGATTGCATTTTTGGAAAACATCATATAGTATTACTTATATAAATAATAAGCTGCTTTCGCGATTGACCATAGGAGGTTTTTACTATGAAAAAACCGGAAAAGAAGACAGACGCAAGTACTCGGCGTGCTGACAAGCGAACGAGCGAGACAGATGCTCCTGAAAAGGTAATCAAGAACACACATAACCATGCACCGGCACACCGTGCTCAGAAGCATTTGATTCACACAGAAGCAAAACGAAAAAACGGAATTTAAATCGCAACTTTTACTTAAAGTCGACAAAAGTCGGCTTTTTCTATTGGTGAAAGCAGATATGAAATAGGGACAATTCACACTAATCTAATTAAATCGGTTAAACTGCGCTAAATGGAGAATAATTATGGTAAACTAATCCTATTAGTGAACCAGATTACAAGGTGGGATTAAGAATTTGATAATTGTAAGTATTGCGATCAAAAATATTTCACAAAAAAAGGGTTTACATGTTACAGTTAATAAAGTATGATATTAACTTAAAAGTTAATCGGTAGGAGGTGATTACCATGCTAAACAAAACCAAACAATTCATGCGTAAACATGACTTGAAATACAAAAAAGAATATATTCGACCGATGATGATTTCACAACATGTTTATGTTTTCACTTTTGGGAAAAATGAATTGAATAATCGGGTAATCATTCGTTACTCCCATACATGGACAGGACGGTTGAAAATCAATGAAATTGATCTTCGACTGCATCGCCAGCATCATCCACGCAAATTCAAAACTGAGGCTGAATTGGTTTCTTATCTTGAGCGCCATTTGGAGTCAAATATTTTGAAGTATGCGGATGAGCCAGCAAATTATCAAGACCTGGAACAGGTTGCTGAAAAGCGAGCTGAAGAAAAAGAGGTTGAGAAGGAAAAGTCTGAACAGGGCTAACAATTGAATAACTCGGGGGGCGTGATTAGACAATTGGTTGATCACGCTTTTTTGATTTATATGATAAAATGTAGATATTCGTTTTTCGGTGGGTTATAAAACAATACGAGGAGGACACTCGATGCAGTGGACACAAGTAACAGTTAAAACTGAAAGTGAAGCCGTCGAAGCAGTTAGTTTCATCCTAAATGATCTAGGTGCAACCGGTGTTAAAATAGAAGATGCGAAAGATTTTGAAAAATTACGGCCGGGTAAGTTTGGTGCCCACGGGGAAATTATTGATCCAAACGACATTCCCCATTTAGAAAAGGGAGCAGCTGTAACGGCCTACTATCCACAAAATATTTTTGTACCAGAAATTTTACCGACAATTAAGCAACGGGTTCTGGCACTTAAAGAATTCGGGTTAGATCCTGGTGCTGGAGAAGTAGTCACTAGCGCCGTCTCAGATGAAAATTGGGCAACCGCTTGGAAAAAGTATTACCATCCCGTCAGAGTGACGAGGCATTTAACGGTTGTTCCCGACTGGGAAGAGTATCAAGCTGCACAAGACGATGAGCGGGTTATCTATCTGGATCCGGGGATGGCCTTCGGGACTGGGACTCATCCAACAACGAAACTCATGTTGCAGGCACTGGAAATGACGCTTCGTGGCAACGAAACGGTCCTTGATGTTGGTACGGGTTCAGGTGTATTAAGCATTGCCGCACGTTTGTTGGGAGCTGCAAAGGTTAATGCTTACGATGTTGACGACGTGGCCGTTAAGTCAGCATTAGATAACATTGAGCTTAATCCTAAGGCGCAACCGATTAAAGTGGCCGCTAATGATTTATTAGCCGGCATTCATGAGCAGGTTGATGTGATTGTAGCTAATATTTTAGCTGAAATCATTATTCCATTAGTTCCGCAAGCGTTTGAGAATCTGAAAAACAATGGCTACTTTCTATGTTCGGGAATTATTGCTGATAAAATTCAAGTTGTGACGGAAGCTATTGAAAATCAGGGCTTTGTGATCGAAGAAAAAATGCAGATTAAAGATTGGTACGGGGTAATTGCGCGGAAGCCGTTGCCTGACGAATAGGTGAATTAAAGTGCAACGTTATTTTTTAAAGCAAACTAAAATTATAGATGGTGGTTTTGAGTTGTCCAGCGAGGTGGCTCATCATTTTGTGACGGTCATGCGGGCACAAGTGGGGGATTTAGCAGAATTCGTTTTGGATGATGGGGTCGAAGTTGTTGCACAGTTAATTAAAGTTGACGGAAAACGAGCTTGGGTACAGGTAGATCATGAAATAACGACGTCCAGTGAACTGCCAGTTAATGTCACATTAGCGTGTGGTGTTCCGAAGGGGGAAAAGGCACAGCTGATCGTTCAAAAGGCAACGGAACTTGGGGTCGATAAAATTATTTTTTTCGAGGCGGAACGGTCAATTTCTAGGTGGCATTCCGATCGGCGACAGAAAAAAATTGAAAAATTAGTGAAAGTTGCTCGGGGTGCGGCCGAGCAGTCGCATCGAACTGTGATACCACAAATTGTTTATCAAACCGATTTGTTACAGGCGGTCAATGAGGCTGCGGCTGAACATCAAATTGTTGCATGGGAGGAGTCGGCGAAGCAAGGTGAACAGTCAAATTTATCTCGTGTGTTTCATCAAATGCAAAACGGTGATACACTATTGGCTGTTATCGGTCCTGAGGGTGGCTTAACTGAAGATGAGATCAAGCGATTAACTGATCGTGATGTTATTCCAGCTGGATTAGGACCAAGAATACTACGAACCGAAACTGCACCATTATATTTACTGGCAGCAATTTCTTACTACTTTGAATTGGAGAAATGATCGATGACATATGGACGTAAATTTTGGCAGACACTCGATAAATCATTATTTGGATGGTCAATTATAATTGGTATTGTGCTGACGGCGCTCGGAGAGTACGCACCCTTTATCCATCGTGTGACATCCGTTATCTTACTTTTGATTCTGATAAACGGTGGCTATGCCATTTATTCTGGAATTAGAATTACCAAGCAACGGCTCGGCTGGTGGAAGCTATTTGTTTTTCCGGTATGCTACTTGATTGGTGCTTATCTATATTTGCCAAAGTACACGTATTATTTTGCGCTGGTTTATCTTGGTGTAGCGTACCTTAGCTATTCAATGACGAAACAGCAGGCATAGTTGCTATTAATTATTAGTTACATGTATAATTAATCAAACGAGAATTTGGATAAACTAATTGGAAAGCAAGTTGGTGAATAATGCCTAAAGAAAAGAATCTAACCCATGAAGATGTAAAAAATATTGTTGCTTCGTACATGAATGAAGAACATGTCAAGATGGTTGAAAGTGCCTACCACTTTGCTGAAACAGCTCACAATGATCAACGAAGAAGGTCAGGTGAGCCTTATATTATCCATCCCATCCAAGTAGCAGGAATCTTGGCCAAATTACACATGGATCCGGAGACGGTTGTGTCCGGTTATTTACATGATATCGTTGAAGATACTGGTGTCGTGTTGGAAGATGTGCGTATTTTGTTTGGTCCGGAGGTTGCCATGATCGTGGATGGCGATACAAAGCTCAGTAAAATTAAGTATAAGTCGAATAAAGAGCAGATGGCCGAAAACCATCGCAAACTATTGTTGGCGATGTCGAAAGATATTCGAGTGATGATTGTTAAATTGGCCGATCGGTTGCATAATATGCGGACACTTCAGCATTTGCGTCCTGATAAGCAACGACGCATTGCGAATGAGACACTCGAAATTTACGCGCCAATTGCTGATCGATTAGGGATTAGTACTATCAAGTGGGAACTAGAAGATCTTTCACTACGGTATTTAAATCCACAACAGTACTATCGAATTGTGCATCTAATGAATTCTCGTCGGGATCAGCGCATTGAATATATTAATCACGCGATTGAAGATATCAAACGTGCGATTAGTGATTTAGAATTGGGCGGTGATACGGAAATTTACGGACGCCCAAAGCACATCTATTCGGTATACCGTAAAATGGTAACTAAGCATAAGCAATTTAGTCAAATTTATGACTTGTTGGCCATTCGTGTGGTAGTGGATTCGATTAAGGATTGTTATGCGGTCCTAGGAGCCATTCATACTAGCTGGACACCAATGCCGGGTCGATTCAAGGATTATATTGCCATGCCAAAGGTGAATGGTTATCAGTCACTGCATACGACGGTTGTTGGTCCAGAAGGGCGTCCATTAGAGATTCAAATTCGAACCCATGAGATGCATGAAGTGGCCGAATTAGGGGTTGCGGCCCATTGGGCATACAAAGAAGGCAAGACTAACGGGGTTAAACAAAGCGAATCTGGTAAAAAGCTCAATCTGTTCAAAGAGATACTGGAACTGCAAAGTGAAAGCAGTGATGCTGATGAATTTATGCAGGGGGTACAGGGGGATATTTTTGCGGATCGTGTTTATGCGTTTACCCCCAAAGGCGATGTCTTTGAGCTACCGAAGGGTGCCGGACCGCTTGATATGGCGTACACAATTCATACTGAAGTTGGGAATAAGACAACCGGTGCTAAAGTAAATGGTAAAATTGTACCGTTGGACTATGAAATTAAGAATGGTGATATTGTCGATATTTTAACGTCGACTTCTTCAGCTGGTCCCAGTCGTGATTGGCTAAATCTAGTTTCAACACGACGCGCCCGTAACAAGATTAAGCAGTTTTTCCGGCAGGCTGATCGTAAAGAAAATATTGTCGTGGGCCATGAAATGGTGGAAAAAAAGCTTCGTGATGCCGGTTTTAATGCTCATGGAATCATGACGCCAGATAAAGAGGCTGAAGTTGCAGCACAGCTGCATTATAGTAGCCATGATGACATGTTTGCCGCTATTGGGTTCGGTGATTTACAACCTGCGGGGGTGGCTAACCGAATGTCCAAAGATGCGCGGCAACAAATTGAAAACGATAAGCAACGGCAAACAGAGCGGGCATTGTTGGAAGAACACAAAACATTGGCCGAAGATGAAGTGCACCATGAAAAGAAACGGTCAACGGCGCAGGGCGGCGTTATTATTGAAGGGGTCGATAATTTATTGGTCCGTTTAAGCCATTGCTGCAGTCCCATTCCAGGTGATGAAATTGTTGGTTATATTACCAAGGGCCGTGGTGTGTCGGTTCATCGAGTTGGATGTCCTAATATTATAGCGGCAGAAGAACATGGTGAGCGGATTATCAAGGTTAAGTGGGAGAATCCCGATGGTGATAAGACCAATTACAATGCCGATTTAGAGGTCCAAGGCTATAATCGTAATGGATTACTGAATGATGTTTTGAAGTCCATTAATAATAGTACGAAGTTCTTGAATTCGGTCAATGGAAAGGTCGATCATGATAAGATGGTGACGATTAATGCTTCCATTGGTATTCGCAATCGTGACCATTTGCAACACATTATGGATAACTTAAAAAACATTCCAGATGTTTATGTTGTAAAGCGGACAATTCATTAATTTATTCTAGTTAGGTAGGAAAATAAAATGCGCGTTGTATTACAAAAGGTTAACCATGCCCAAGTTACGATCGACCAAGAAGTTGTTGGTAAAATCGGCGTTGGTTACATGCTACTGGTCGGGTTTGCTCCGGAAGACGGAGAAGAACAATTAGATTACTTAGTTCATAAAATCATTAACGTCAGAATTTTTGAAGATGAAGATGGTAAAATGAATTTGGGCTTAAACGATGTTCAAGGTGCCATTTTGTCAGTTTCGCAGTTTACTTTGTATGCAGATACAAAGCATGGAAATCGACCTGGATTTTCGCTAGCGGCTAAGCCGGATATTGCGGAACCCCTGTATAATTTGTTCAATGAGAAGCTCAGGGCTGCTGGTGTTCACGTTGAAACTGGTCATTTTGGTGCAGAAATGCAAATTGAACTGGAAAACGATGGTCCAACGACAATTATTTACGAAAAGTAAGCTTGGCTAAGCCGAAGAAAGGGTAGGGGGAGCTTGATGTATACGACATTTTTCTGGGATTTAGATGGTACTTTGTATGACACTTATCCCAAAATGGTATTGGCCTTCGCTAAGACGCTAACGCATTTTGAAATACCAGTTGAGAAACATCATATTTATCAGCTGATGCGGCAGGAAAGTTTAGGCGTGGCATTTGATCAGTATGCGCGTGAATATCATATCCAAAGGCTGGCATTAGAAGCTATTTACTATCCACTAGAAAAACAACTGCAACATCCCCAGCTTTTTAAAGGTGTCCGTGAAGTACTACAGACAATCGTTTCGCGTGGTGGAGCAAACTATTTACTAACACATCGAAACGGTAGTTCATTAACGTTTATGGATCATGATGAAATTACGAATCTTTTTACGGACTTTGTCACAGCAGAGAATCCTTTTCCCCGAAAACCAGATCCCACTTCATTGAACTATTTATTAGATCGACATCAGGTTGATCGACAAGATGCCGTAATGGTAGGTGATCGGAACCTGGACATTGAAGCTGGACATAATGCTGGTATTGCGGGAGTTTTATTTGATCCTGATGATTTAATTCATCGAACGGTACAACCGGAGCAGAGCATTCACCAAATGTCAGAGTTGTTACCCTTGATAAAATAAGCTACTTCAAATAATTTATGTTATGTAAACTAGACACAACTAGATGCAGTTAGACTCAATACCCACGGATTAATATCAAAAAAGACATCCTTTCTTCACGTGAAGTGAAAGGATGTCTTTTTTAGTATCGACCTAAGATTCGGTCCACACTACCGCCGTATGACTCACCAAAGAGGTTTAAGTGCATACACAGATAATAGAATTGATACCACGGTAACCGGTCGTTAATGCCGGGGGTCAATGGATACTGGGCTTGGTAGGCTTGGTAAAAATGATCATCAAAACCACCAAAAATGGTCGTCATTGCAAGATCCAATTCACGATCACCGTAAAAAGCGTCTGGATCGATCAATACGGGTGTGTGATTTTGATCGAACATATAGTTACCAGACCATAGATCACCATGCAATAGACTGGGCTGGACTGGATGGCTGGCGTAGTAGTCGATGAATGCCTGCCGCATTTGGTTGAAATGGGTTTGACGCCAGGTATTCCAAACGTGATTTTGTGCAGCTGCCTGTGCGAGCATATCCAAACGCTGCTCAGTGTAGAAGAGTGTCCAGCTGGACTGCCAATGGTTATTTTTTGTTAAATTACCAGACTGATGATTGAAATCAAAACCAAATTGCTGACGGTGTGTCTGGTGGAGTCGGGCCACTGCGGTCCCCAAGTCGCTTTGACTGCCATTACTACTTGAAACCCAATTAAGTAATAGGTAGGCATCCCCATTAATTTGCCCTTTTGCAATGGGATGGGGGACTTGGACAGCAGCTTCCAGAGCAGTTAGACCGGCTTCTTCATGATCAAAGTAAGATGCTGGGTGATGAGGTTGGACCTTCAAAAAATATTTTTTCAGATCAGTGGTGATCTGGTAAGCGTCATTGATATCGCCACCACTGACAGCGACCGCTGATTGAATATGATTGAGTGGCAGTTGGGATAGCCAATTTGAATCTAAACGATTAAACATGAGTCTCATCCTTTCTCTAGTTTATTCATTAAAGTAATTGCTCAGTCCCTGGGTGACCAAGTGGGCGACTTTCATTTGATAAGTCGTGCTCTTGATTGATTTAAAGTCGTGGGTGTCATTAATATAACCCATTTCGCAAAGAACGGCCGGTCTTGTATTATCACGAATGACAAGAAAATCACCAAATCCAATTCCTCGATTGGTTAGCGGAAGACTATTGAATTGCCGATTTAAGGTCTGAGCTAATTTTTTTGATTCCCCCTTATGGTAGTAGTAAGTTGTTAGGCCGGATGCTTCATTTCTTTGTGGCGAGGAGTCAAAATGGAAGCTGATAAATGCATCGGCGTGGACCTTTTCGGCGAGGGCGGGCCGAGCCTTGAGCCCCACAAATTTATCACTATCTCGTGTGAGAATGACATGAGCACCCTTAGTTCGTAAATCGGCAGCGACGAGTTTCGCCATCTTAAGGGTATATGTTTTTTCCATGTACTGTGCTTTTTTACTGTTGGTTTTATACTCTGCACCAGAGTCCCAACCACCATGGCCAGCATCAATGACAATTGTTGCTTCAGATAACTTAGTGGCCTTTTTGAGATTGTCGCGCCGATTGACTAGCCAGCTTGCAATCCAGCCAAATTGATGATCGTTAATTCGAACCTTGTACCAGTCGTTTTTTTCAGCGAGTACGTTGAGTCGTTCCTTTGATTTTAAGGTTTTAACTTTTTTATATTTCAAACCAGGGCCTTGCCGGACATTGACGTTTTCGACACTTACGACGACAGTTTTTTGACGGGTAAGGGCGAAAGTTAATCCCAATGCAAGCACCACGAAAAGTGTTGTGATGATGATTTGGAGGCGAGTGGGACGAAAGTGTGACATAAGCAGACTCCTTAATAATTATGTTCTTTTCAGATAAGTTTAAGAATTTTTAGGGGTAAAAGCAAGGCTAATTCAGAATATGGGTTGACTTTAGCCGTAAATTCGAGTAATTTTGACTGTGGAATTTAAATAGATTAAGCCGATGATGAAGAGGGCTTCACCAAGAAAGTTTTTTAGAGAGCAAAACAGTGCTGAAAGTTTTGTAAGCTTGGGGTGAGGTTGACACTTCGGAGGATGGAATTATCCCGTCAAATTAGACGTTATCAATGAGTAACACTAAGGTGGTACCGTGCGTCAAGCACCCTTGTATTTCAAGGGTGCTTTTTATATTTTATTAGGTTAATTCTATTTAAACGAATCCCATGGGTATACGATTATTCGTGAGTAATTCACGGATAAAAGAGTAAAAGGAGGATATGCATGCGTTATCAACGTCCTAAAGGAACCGCTGATATTTTGCCAGAAGAATCTGAGAAATGGCATTTTGTCGAAGAGACGGCTCGCTTATTGTTTGCGGATTATCAATACCGTGAAATTAGAACACCATTATTTGAAAATTTTGAAATCTTTTCCCGTTCAGCAGGGGACACTTCTGATGTGGTCACTAAGGAAATGTATGATTTCCATGACAAGGGCGATCGCCATGTGGCATTGCGTCCAGAAGGAACTGCGGGGGTTGTTCGGGCCTACGTTGAAAACAAGTTGTACGGACCAGAACACACGAAGCCCTACAAGGCATTTTACATCGGTCCGATGTTTCGCTACGAACGACCACAATCTGGTCGTCAGCGACAGTTTCATCAAATTGGGGTTGAGGCATTCGGCAGTGATAGCCCAGCCTTAGATGTTGAAGTGATCGCAATGGCATTAGCGTACTTTAAGCAACTAGGGATTGATGGCCTACGGGTGGCTGTTAATTCATTGGGAGACACGCAAAGTCGCGCTGACTATCGTCAGGCCTTGATCGATTATCTGAAGCCACACTACGATGAATTAAGTGCCGATTCACAGGAACGCTTGGAGAAAAATCCATTGCGTGTCTTAGATAGCAAGGAACCTGAAGACCAGCAATTCGTTGCTGATGCGCCTTCAATTTTAGATTATCTGACTGATGAAGCACGTAGTCATTTTGAACAGGTTAAACAACTATTAGATGTACTTGGAATCGACTACGTTGTTGATCCAACCATGGTTCGGGGACTGGATTATTATAACCATACGATCTTTGAAGTGATGGTTCAGTCTAAAGCGCTTGGTCATGGCTATACCACTGTTTGTGGTGGTGGCCGCTATAGTGGTCTGGTCAAGGAACTGGGAGGACCAGATGATGCAGGTGTCGGATTTGCAATTGGATTAGAACGGTTGATGCTGTTACTGGCTGATAAGGGAATCGAAGTTCCTGATGGTCACCAATTGGATGTCTACGTTGTTGGTATTGGAGATGAAACCAACGTTGAAACGCTAAAACTAGTACAGGCGATTCGTGGTTTTGGCTTCTCAGCTAACCGTGATTTTCTTGGCCGTAAACCAAAGGCACAATTTAAGTCGGCCAATAAGGAAAATGCGTCGTTTGTGATTACAATTGGGCAATCGGAACTGGAAAGCCGGACAGCGCATTTTAAATCGATGGTCACGAGTGAAGAAGTTTCGTTGCCACTAGATGATTTATACACGAAATTTCCAGAAATTTACGATAAATATATAGGAGAATAGTAATGAAACGAACAAATTATGCGGGTTTGGTTGACGAAACGTTAGCTAACCAAGAAGTTGTACTAAAGGGCTGGGTTCAAAAACGACGTGATTTAGGTGGGTTGATTTTTATCGACTTACGTGATCGTGAAGGCATTTTACAATTGGTCTTCAGTCAAGAATTTAGCGAAGATGCATGGAAGGTTGCTGATCAACTTCGGAATGAATACGTGATCGAAGCTCGAGGAACGGTCAAGTTACGTGCCGACAACGAAATTAATCCAAAGATGAAAACAGGTAAGGTGGAAATTGAAATCCATGAGGCTAACTTACTAGCAGCAGCTAAAAACCCACCGTTTTACATTGAAGACGATATTAACGTTTCAGACGAACTGCGGTTGAAGTATCGTTATCTTGACCTTCGCCGCCCTGAAATGCAAAAGGGACTTAAGATTCGGAACGCTATCACGCGTGCCACACATACTTTCTTTGATAACAATGGATTTTACGACATTGAAACGCCAGATTTAACTGCGTCAACTCCTGAAGGGGCTCGGGACTATTTGGTACCATCACGTGTTTACCCAGGTCATTTTTATGCGTTACCACAATCCCCACAGATCTTTAAGCAATTGCTGATGGGTGCCGGGTTTGATCGCTATTATCAAATTGCACGTTGCTTCCGTGACGAAGATTTGCGTGGAGATCGTCAACCTGAATTTACACAGATTGATATGGAAACGAGCTTCTTATCTGCTGAAGAAATTCAGGAGATTACTGAAGGATTGCTCAAGCAAGTCATGCACGATGCTGCTGGTGTGGATATTACGACACCAATTCCACGAATTGACTGGCAAGAATCAATGGACCGATTTGGTTCTGATAAACCAGATATTCGGTTTGACATGGAATTAAAGGATTTGTCAGACGTTGTGAAGGATATTGATTTTAAAGTTTTCCAGAACGCGTTGAAGAATGGTGGTTTTGTAAAGGCGATCTGTGTTCCTGGCGGTGCTGCACAATATTCACGTAAGGACTTAGATGCTAAAACAGCTTATATTGAACGTTTTGGTGCCAAAGGGATGGCCTGGATTAAGGTTACAGAAGATGGCTTTACTGGCCCCGTTGGTAAGTTTTTAAAGGTTAAGCAAGATGAGATTAGTGCGGCTGTCGGTGCTAAGCCTGGCGATTTGATCCTATTTGCTGCTGACAACTTTAAAATCGTTTCGGATACGTTGGGTTACTTGCGTAAAGCAATCGCTCACGAAATGGGAATGATTGACGAATCAGAGTTCGCCTTTATCTGGGTTGTTAACTGGCCATTGTTCGAATATGATGAAGGAATCAAACGTTGGACGGCTGCGCACCATCCATTCACGATGCCTAACGAAGAAGATCTACACTATCTTGATGAGGGTGAAGATCCTCACAAAGCGCATGCACAGAGTTACGATATTGTCTTAAACGGCTATGAATTAGGCGGTGGTTCAATTCGTATTCATACACGGGAGACACAAGAAAAGATGCTGAAAGCTTTGGGATTCACTCCTGAGCGGGCAGAAAAAGCCTTTGGCTTCCTTATGAATGCCTTAGACATGGGCTTCCCACCACATGGCGGCCTTGCAATTGGTCTGGATCGTTTTGCCATGTTACTTGCTAAGCGGGATAACATTCGTGATGTGATTGCCTTCCCTAAGAACTCTAAGGCCACAGAACCAATGACCGAGGCACCATCGACGGTTGCCGACAAGCAATTGATGGAACTAGGCCTCTTCGTCAACCCTAACGACGAGAACTAGACCAAAATAGTAAGCATGAATTATGCAAAAAAAGGTGTATCGATGATGATGCACCTTTTTTTGAGGTGTTAGTTAGAAAGCGGTTTGTTATAATCAGACTAGTAGTGAGAGATTAGTGAGAATGGAAAGGTAAAAAATGGAAGACTTACAAAAGTTAATTGAGCGTCATCAGTACGTTGGCCGGGCAGGGACTGCGTTTATTTATGGTATTTTAGTATCAATTGCGGTCAATTTTTTCTGGACACCAGGCCATATTTATTCATCCGGAATTACAGGACTCGCACAGCTGATTAACACGTTAACTGCTCGGTATGCCCCTATTCAGCTGAGTACCGCGCTGATGCTGTTTTTATTGAACGTGCCACTATTTATTTTGGCATGGGTCAAAATTAGCCATCGATTTACGATTTTTACCATAATTTCAGTGGCCTTAGCTAGTATTATGATGCGCTTTATTCAGCCAGTGACGCTGACACATGATCCATTGATTTGTGCAATCTTTGGTGGTGCCATTAATGGATTTGGTACGGGATTGTCACTACGGTATGGGATTTCGACTGGCGGACTGGATATTATTGGGATTGTGTTACGCCAAAAAACCGGTGCCAAGATGGGTAAAATCAATATTAGCTTTAATGTTTTAATTATTGCTGCGGCTGGATTTGTATTTGGTTGGCCATATGCGCTGTATTCGGCTGTTGGATTAGTTGTTAATGCTCGAGTCATGGATATGGTGTATACTCGCCAACAACTCATGCAGGTTATGATCGTTACCGACCGGCCAAAGTCGGTTACTGACAGTATTCAAAACCATATTCGCCGGGGAATCACGATTGTTCATGGTGCTGAAGGCGCGTATCGCCATGATGAAAAGGCCATCTTGTTTACGGTGATTTCGCGTTATGAAATGTACGATTTGAGATCAGCAATCGAAGAGTCTGATCCCCGGGCCTTTGTGTCCATCACTGAATCAATGCAAATTATGGGCCATTTCTATGAGCCTAAATTATAAGGAGTGATAATATGCTGATCGGATCGCATGTTAGTATGAAGGCCCCTAAAATGTTATTAGGTGCTGCACAGGAAGCTGCTAGTTACCAAGCAAACACATTTATGATTTATACGGGTGCACCGCAGAATACGCGCCGTAAGGATATTTCTGAAATGAATATCGCAAAGGGAAACGAATTCATTCGTGCTCATCACATGTCACATATTGTTGTGCATGCACCCTATATCGTGAATTTGGGAAATACGGTAAAACCACAAAATTTCGCTTTTGGAGTCGACTTTTTACGGCAGGAAGTTGTTCGAGCACAAGCAGTTGGGGCCACTCAAATTACATTGCATCCTGGTGCTCATGTTGGCGCGGGTGCGGATCAAGCATTGAACCAGATTATTAAGGGACTCAACGAGGTTATTACACCTGACCAAATTCCTCAGATTGCAATTGAAACAATGGCCGGTAAGGGCAGTGAAGTGGGAATTAGCTTCGAACAACTTGCAACTATTATTGACGGTGTCACAAATAATCAAAAATTATCGGTCACGTTTGATACATGTCATACCAATGATGCTGGCTATGATGTAAGAAATGATTTTGATGGTGTTTTGAATGAGTTTGATCATGTCGTGGGAATTGATCGGTTAAAGGTATTACATTTGAATGATTCCAAAAATGAACGTGGCGCACATAAAGACCGGCATGCTAACATCGGGATGGGGACCATAGGATTTGAGACTTTAAATTACATTGCTCACCATCCGCAACTCGAAAATGTACCTAAGATTTTGGAAACACCGTACATTCCAATTGACGAGAAACATAAGGTGGCGCCATATGGGCGGGAGATTGAAATGCTGGTAACACAAAAGTTTGATCCAGATTTTACGAAAAAAATAGCGAAAAGTGCTATCAATTAGAGCATATTTCCTGTATAATACATTCCTGTGGTAAATTACAGATGATAAAATTATTACTTGCTGTATTGACGATAAAATCGTAATTATGTATAATAATCTACAGCAGTATGACTATGTCTTAATTATGTATAGTTTGCCGTGTAATCTTAAGCTCGGAGGGAGGGAATTCATATGGCAAAAACAGTCGTTCGCAAGAATGAATCTCTAGACGACGCTCTTCGACGCTTTAAGCGTACGGTTTCAAAGAACGGTACTTTACAAGAATACCGTAAGCGTGAATTTTACGAGAAGCCAAGTGTCAAACGCAAGTTAAAATCAGAAGCTGCTCGGAAACGTAAGAACAAGAAACGCTTTTAATATTGGACGTTAATGCTCCTGAATCGAATGAGTTTTCATTCGGACAGGAGCATTTGTTTTTAATTACGATAAAATACTAATAAAAATTAATGTGGAGGACAACAAACATGAGTTTACTAGAAACATTAAATCAAGATATGAAAACAGCAATGAAGGCTAAAGATAAGACTACTTTGAGTGTTGTCAGAATGCTGAAGTCAGCCGTGATGAACGAACAAATTAATTTGGGTCACGATTTAACTAACGATGAAGAAGTTGCCGTTTTATCACGTGAATTAAAGCAACGCAAGGATTCAGTAGCTGAATTTGATAAGGGCGGCCGTGAAGATTTAAGCGCCCAAACTAAAGCAGAAATTACCGTTGTTGAAAAGTATATGCCAGCACAGCTTTCTGAAGACGAAGTCAAGCAGATTGTGGCTGATACAGTGGCTGAAGTTGGTGCTCAAAGTATGGCGGACTTTGGTAAAGTGATGGGTGCAGTTATGCCTAAGTTAAAGGGTCAAGCAGATGGCAAATTAGTTAACCAAACGGTCAAAGACTTATTGAAGTAACCTTAATCCCTGGCGTTGGTCTAATTAGTACCGATGTGGTAAAATTTGTCTGTATTGATTACATGGTAAAGGAGATTCTTAGTTGAGCGAGCAAACTACAAGTTCAGTCGAAAAAACGTTTCGTGTGAGTGATCCAGAAGTTGAAATGGGCCTTTTGGGAACGCAGGATCAATTTGTGAAACTTCTTGAAGAAGGCATGAACGTTACGATTCGACCGTTTGGTGAAGAATTAAAAATTAATGGGGATGATTTGCAGGTTGATCAAACCCTCGGGATTTTACGGAAGTTGGCAGAGTTATTAAAGAATGGAATTCGCCTCAACAGTACTGATGTTGTGAGTGCGATGAAGATGGCCGATCGGGGGACCTTAGATTACTTTACTGATTTGTATAAAGAAGTGATTATTAAGGATCGCCAAGGTCGATCAATTCGAGTTAAAAACTTCGGTCAACGCCAGTATATCAAGGCCATTCAAGAAAATGATTTGACTTTTGGAATTGGACCGGCAGGAACTGGGAAAACGTTTCTTGCTGTGGCAATGGCAGTTAGTGCGTTGAAACGTGGAGACGTCGAGAAGATCATTTTAACGCGGCCAGCTGTCGAAGCTGGTGAGAGTCTGGGATTTTTACCCGGTGATCTCAAGGAGAAGGTTGATCCATATCTACGCCCAATATACGATGCACTGTACCAAATTATGGGTGCGGAGCATACACAACGCTTGATGGATCGTGGTGTGATTGAAATTGCACCATTGGCCTATATGCGTGGACGGACCCTTGATGGGGCGTTTGTTATTTTGGATGAAGCTCAAAATACAACAAATGCGCAGATGAAGATGTTTCTGACACGACTCGGGTTTGGATCAAAAATGGTGGTCAACGGGGATATTTCGCAAATCGATTTACCTCATGGAACACGTAGTGGATTAGTCAATGCTCAGAAGATTTTGCAGAATATCAAAAACATTGAATTTGTAAGCTTTAGTGCGGATGATGTGGTGCGGCACCCGGTAGTGGCAAGTATCATTAATGCGTATGAAAAAGAAACTACGAAACGATAGGAAGAATAATGGACTTAGAAATTTACGATCAAACAACACAGCATGTTGCAAATGAGAAAGTTAAGCTAGTTGAAGATGTCCTTCAGTATGCAGGTCGGTATATAGACTTACGAGACGATACGGAAATGTCTGTAACGTTTGTTAATAATGATCGAATTCAGAAACTAAATCGCGAATACCGTGGGGTGGATCGGGCGACCGATGTGATTAGTTTTGCGATTGAAGATAATGCAGATGATGATTTTCCGTTGGTGATGGATGACGAGCTTGCTGCTGAAATTCCCGAAAATATTGGTGATATTTTTGTTTCAGTTGATAAAATTGCTGAACAGGCCAAGTTTTTAGGTCACTCCAATGACCGTGAATTAGGATTTTTAGTTGTACACGGCTTTTTACATCTGAACGGATATGATCACCAAACGCCTGAGGATGAAAAAGAAATGTTCACCCTGCAAAGAAAGATCTTGGATGATTATGGGCTTAAACGATAAGCAAACAACTAAAAACCGGCATTTTGTCCAAGCTATGAAGCATGCTGTTGTTGGCATTTGGACGGTTATTCGTGATGAACGTAATATGCGCTATCATTTACTAGCGGCGATTGTTGCGGTTGGAGCGGGTTGGTATTTTAAAATTTCAGAGTTGGAGTGGTTAATGATTGCCTTAGCCATTTTCTTCGTAGTGGTCAGTGAATTCGCGAATACGATTGCTGAATCGCTAACGGATTTGATTGTTCGAAATCACTATGATCCATTGGCCAAAAAAATTAAGGACGTAGCTGCAGGAAGTGTTTTACTTGCGGCTACGTTTGCTGTTGTTGTGGCGATCATTATTTTTGTTCCTAAACTTTTTTAGAATGAGTGGTAGTAAAAATGGATAATCCAAACTATAAATCAGGGTTTGTTGCTTTAATTGGCCGGCCAAATGTCGGCAAGTCGACGTTGCTCAATCAAGTTATCGGGCAAAAGGTGGCGATCATGAGTAACGTCGCCCAGACAACCAGAAATAAGATTCAGGGAATTTACACTTCTAATGACGCACAGATCGTGTTTATTGATACACCGGGGATCCATAAGCCACAAACTAAGTTAGGTGACTTCATGGAACGTTCGACGTTATCTGCATTGGATGAGGTGGATGCAGTTTTATACGTTGTGAATGCGACGGAGAATAAAGGTGCCGGTGATAACTTCATTATTGAACGATTGAAAAAGGTGCATCAACCGATTTACTTGGTTATTAATAAGATAGATCAGGTGAAGCCGGAACGGCTATTGGATGTTAAAACGCAATTTGAAAGTGCACTTAAGTATGAAAAAATTGTTCCAATTTCGGCGTTAAATGGGAATAATGTGTCAACGCTGATTCAAGAGTTAGTTGAGAAGCTACCAAATGGACCCCAGTATTATCCTGCGGATCAGGTGAGTGATCATCCTGAACGATTTGTAGTGGCTGAATTAATTCGGGAAAAGGTATTTCAACTAACCCGGCAAGAAGTGCCGCATTCTGTTGCCATTGATATCGAGCAGATCAAACGTCGAGATGAGCATACCATCGATGTCAGTGCCACGATTATTGTTGAACGCCCTGGCCAAAAAGGGATTATTATTGGCAAAGGTGGTGCCATGTTAAAGAAAATTGGCACACTGGCACGGCAAGATATTGAACGATTGATGGGAGACAAGGTTTACTTGAAGTTATGGGTAAAAGTTGTCGATGGTTGGCGTGACAAGGGGTCAATGCTCAAGTCATACGGTTATCGTCGAAATGATTATTAGCCTTTAGTCGGTTGGTTGATGGGGGTGACGTCGATGAGTGGTTCTGTGCAAGAATTTAACGGTATCGTGATGTATCGACGTGATTATCGCGAACGGGATTTATTAGTTAAAATTTTGACGGACAAAATTGGTAAGACCATGTTTTTTGTCAAAAATGCTAAGAAAAAGGGATCGCGAGTAGCCGCCGATATTCTCCCGTTTACAAGTGGTCAATATACTGGGGTCCTTAACCAAGATGGATTGAGCTTTATTAATACCACAATGGAAACCACGCATTTTTATCAAATTACGCAAGATATTGTTAAAAATGCTTATGCAACCTATGTTTTAGCGTTGGTTGATAGTGCATTCACTGATCAAAAACCGTTGGGACGGTGGTTTCATCAAATTTATCAGGCGTTAACGTTAATTGACGATGGGTTAGATGCTGCAGTCATTGCTAATATTATTGAAATTCAATTATTAGTACCGTTTGGAATTGCCCCCAATTGGCAGGGATGTAGTGTCTGTGGTCGAACGGATTTGGCATTTGATTATTCGCTCAAATATGGCGGGGTGATCTGTCAGCAACACTATCATTTGGATCCACATCGGCTCCATGTTGATCAACGGACCATCTACTATCTCCGCCGATTTTCAATTTTGGATCTGGATCAATTAAAATCGATCACAGTTCATCCGGATACAAAAAAGAAGCTTCGGCAAGTAATTGACAAGATTTACGATGAAGGTGTTGGTTTGCGCTTGAAAAGTAAACGATTTATTGATCAAATGGATTCATGGGCGGAGCAAATTCCACCATTAAAGCCAAAACAAAAAGACGATTGACAAGTTGAAAGACGTCGACTATGATTAACTAGAAATTAAATATGGCAGCAATGACGAAGTAAAAATAATTCAAGGTTTAGCGAGTGTGGGAAGGTGAAAGCCACGCGATTTGAATTTTAGGCACTTTAACAGTTGCGTTACAATGAAGCTGTTTCACGTTGATGTGAAAAAGCAGGGTGGAACCGCGAATGATATCGTCCCTGTAAAGATTGGCATTAGTCTAATCTTTACAGGTTTTTTATTTTGAGAGGAGAACTAGTGATGACAAAAAAATTGCCGGTACAAGAAATCATACTTACGTTACAAAAATATTGGTCACAACAAGGGTGCATGCTGATGCAGTCTTATGATACTGAAAAAGGAGCAGGAACAATGAGCCCCTATACTTTCTTGCGGGCAATTGGACCAGAGCCTTGGAATGCGGCCTATGTGGAACCATCAAGACGTCCGGCTGATGGTCGATATGGGGATAATCCAAACCGGTTATACCAACATCATCAGTTCCAAGTCATCATGAAGCCATCTCCTGATAATATTCAAGAACTGTATCTTAATAGTTTACGGGAACTCGGAATTGAACCGCTGGAACATGATATTCGATTTGTTGAAGATAACTGGGAAAACCCATCAATGGGTTGCGCTGGTGTTGGTTGGGAAGTTTGGCTTGACGGGATGGAAGTGACCCAGTTTACTTATTTCCAAGTAGTCGGGGGGCTTCAAATGGATCCCGTTGCTGCCGAAGTAACATACGGACTTGAACGACTTTCACAATACATTCAAGATGTTAATAACGTGTTTGATCTTGAATGGACGGATGGCGTTTTGTACGGAGATATTTTTAAAGAACCTGAATATGAACACTCAAAGTATAGTTTTGAAATGAGTAATCAAGAAATGCTACTCCAATTCTTTGAGTCGTACGAGGCTGAGGCACAACGATTGATTAAAGCCGGGCTTGTTCATCCAGCTTATGATTATGTTTTAAAGTGTAGTCATACCTTTAATCTGTTAGATGCACGGGGAGCGGTATCGGTTACCGAACGTGCCGGCTATTTATCGCGAATTCGTAACTTAGCCCGGATGATTGCGCGGGCCTTTGTTGCAGAACGTAAGAAGCTTGGATTCCCACTGATCAAGGATGAAGCAAAACGACAAGCATTATTGGCTGACGATAAGGAGGAAAAGTAAAATGGCTCATTCATTTTTACTAGAAATTGGCGTCGAAGAAATGCCTGCACATGTTGTAACACCAAGTATTGAGCAATTAGCACAACGTGTTACGAAATACTTAAAGGAACAACGTATTGAATTTGGGGAATTGAAGCAGTATGCGACGCCACGTCGCCTGGCGATTTTATTGACGGATCTGGCCGATAAACAACCAGATATTGATACTGAGGTTAAAGGCCCCGCAAAGAAAATTGCACAGGATGCTGATGGTAATTGGACTAAAGCAGCGATTGGATTTACACGTGGTCAAGGCCTGAGTGTTGATGATATTACATTTAAGGAAATTAAGGGAACTGAATACGTTTATGTGGAAAAACACATTGCCGGTAAAACGGTAAATGAAGTTTTAAGTGGGTTGAAAGACATTATCATGGCAATGAACTTCCCAACGATGATGAAGTGGTCAACACATAAGTTTGAATTTGTCCGCCCCATCAAATGGTTAGTGGCATTACTTGATTCGCAAGTAATCCCATTTTCAATCTTAAACGTTGCCACCGGCAACCAAACTAAGGGGCACCGTTTCTTAGGTCATGATATTACGCTTAATCAAGCAACTGACTACGAAGGGGCACTTGAACACGAGTTTGTAATTGCGGACCAAGATGCAAGAAAGCAATTAATTCGGCAGCAGATTGAAAAGATCGCAACCGATAACAAATGGCATGTTCAGCCCGATGAAGACCTGCTGGAAGAGGTCAACAACTTGGTTGAATGGCCAACAGCGTTTAGCGGTCACTTTGACGAAAAGTACCTTGAGTTACCGGATGAAGTTTTGATTACTTCGATGAAGGATCACCAACGTTTCTTTTTCGCGCGGGATCAAGCAGGAGCTTTGCTGCCTAACTTTATTTCAGTTCGAAATGGAAATGATCAATTCCTAGATAATGTGGTCCGCGGTAATGAACGTGTGTTAACCGCCCGTCTTGAGGATGCACAATTCTTCTATCAAGAGGATCAGCAGGTTACGGTGGACGAGTACGTTGAGCGTCTTAAAAACGTTAGCTTCCATGATAAAATTAGTACAATGTTTGAAAAAATGCAGCGAGTATCGGTTTTAGCAACCATGTTTGGGCAACAGTTGAACTTAACTGATAATGAACTGGCTGAGTTGAAGCGTGCTAGTCAGATTTATAAATTTGACTTAACCACTGGTATGGTCGGTGAATTTGCCGAACTTCAGGGAGTTATGGGTGAAAAGTATGCCTTACTTAAGGGAGAACCAGCGGCCGTAGCAACCGCAATTCGCGAACATTACATGCCAATTTCGGCAGAAGGCGAATTACCAGAAACTCAGATTGGTTCAATTTTGGCAATTGCGGATAAGTTGGATTCTATTTTAAGTTTCTTTGCTGTTGGAATGATTCCAAGTGGTTCCAATGATCCGTACGCACTTCGCCGTCAGGCATTTGGAATTGTCAGAATTATTGCTGATAAGCAATGGCACTTGCCATTACTTAACATTGCTTCGGTATTTTCAGATGCAATGAAGACGGCATCTGTGGTTCCGACATTTGATGTGACTGTTCATGCAAACGAGGTCAGTGACTTTATCAAGGATCGGATTAAGCAACTCTTCAGTCATCAAGGTATTCGCCATGATATTGTTGAAGCTGCTACTGAAAGCACACAGTCAGATATTGAAAACGTGATCGAAGCACAGCAGGCAATTGATACGGCTAAAAATACTGATGGCTTTAAAGCTTCGGTTGAAGCTTTAACACGAGTAATGAGAATCTCAAAGAAGGCAGATTTTGCGGAAGATCAGTTAACGGTTGATGCAAAGCTATTTGAAAATCCATCCGAAATAGCTTTGCATGACCAGGTGGCTGCATTAAGTGATCACTTTGCGGCGCAGTCTGTGACGGCTAAGCTAACGGGATTGCTGGATCTTCGCACTGCGATCGATGCTTACTTTGATGAGAACATGATTATGGCCGATGATGAACAAGTGCGTGATAATCGATTGAAACAGTTGAAAAAACTATCAAATATGATTTTATCCGTTGCTAATCTCGATGCATTGATCGTGAAGTAAGCGCGGAGAACTTGACAAAGATGTTCGGGCAAGGTTGTTTTGATTGACAATATAGTAGTTTGTGTTAACATGTATCATGTATAAATGTGAGTGTGAACAGAGTCGCGTTCCGATTGGAAAGCGGCTTTTCGTAGCTATTGGCAATTGAACCGAGGTGTTTTGATGGTGGCCAGGATTCCGGAGGAAGTTATTGACCAGGTACGAAACTCCGTTAATATTGCAGATGTTGTTGGGCAATATGTGCAATTAAAGAAATCTGGTAAAAATTTGTTTGGGCTGTGTCCATTTCAAGATGAAAAGACGGCCTCTTTTTCGGTCAATGAGAGTAAGCAAATTTTTCACTGCTTTAGTTGTGGTCGTGGCGGAAATGTTTTTAAATTTATTATGGAAATTGAGAACATTTCCTTTCCACAAGCAGTTATTAAAATTGCACAAGATAATCAGATTGCGCTACCGCAATCTGTTCAAGAGAGTGAATTTGATGGTGGTCAACAGGTCAACAGTGTTGATCACCAGCTTATTGAGCTCCACGAGTTAGCGGCTAAGCTTTATCATCATATTTTGGTTAACACTCAAGCTGGCGCTACAGCGTTAAGCTATTTAAAGCAGCGAGGGCTGAGTGCGGAAATTATCAATGATTTTGGAATTGGCTTTGCGCCACCTCAGCGACTATTATTGCCGTTTTTTCACGAGCGGCAAACCGACGCCGACTTATTACAGCAAACGGGCCTTTTTTCGCAAAACCAACAGGGCGAGCTGTATGACCGCTTTGTGGATCGAATTATGTTTCCAATTAAAAATGGTAGTGGGCAAGTGATTGCCTTCTCAGGACGATTATTGTCAACCGAAAATACGGACATGCCAAAGTATCTGAATAGTCCTGAAACGAAACTATTTAACAAACGCCGGGTGCTATTTAATTTTGATATTGCGCGTAAAGCAGCTCGTCGGGAACAAAAATTGATTTTATTTGAAGGCTTTATGGATGTGATTGCGGCCTATCGAGCGGGAGTTACCAATGGGATTGCCTCGATGGGAACCAGTTTGACTGAAGAACAGGTGAGCATGATTGAACGGGTAACCTCCAATCTTGATGTTTGCTATGATGGTGATCAGGCTGGGCAAAACGCAACTAAACGGGCGCTTGAAATGATTCAAGGGCAAACGACGAATGTTCAATTGGAAGTTGTTTCGATGCCCGCGGGTATTGACCCTGATGAGTATTTACAGCAATATGGCGCAGAAAAATTTAAACAGTGGTTGATGGATGCTCGACAGACCCCAGTTGCATTTAGCCTGCGACATCTTAAGCAGGGACTAAATCTAGAAAACGAAGCCGACCAAATCAACTATTTAAATGCGGCATTACAAATTATTGCTGGGGTTCCAAATGAAATTGAACAGGATGTTTATGTTAATCAACTGGTGTCAGAGTTTAAACTCGATAAGGCCAATTTAACAAGCCAGTTACGGGAGTTAACCCGTCAGCGCGATGAACAGGTGCAACGAGAGCAAGCACAACAAAATTATAACCATGTTGAGACAGCGCCCGTATATCAGCAAGAACAGCCGGTACTTGACCAAACACAGGTTGCGGAACGAATGCTCCTCAGGCAAATGCTGCATGATCATGGTATTTGGGTGCACGTTCAAAATATTGATAATTTTGCTTTTGTCCATGAAACGTATCAAACTCTTTATTTATTGGCGGCCAGTTATTTTGAGACACATAGCGAGTACCTTGCGTCAGAATTTGTTGATTACGTTAAGGATGACCGATTGCAGCAGTTATTGGTAGAGGTTGAGCTAATTCAAACGGATGAAAGTGCTAATATTGATGCCGTCAATGATTATATACGGATCATTATGCAAAAAACACCAATTGAAGAGCAAATAAAGAGCAAAAAAATGCAGTTGCATGAGGCGTCTCATTTGAAAAACCAAGAATTAGAGCAACAGTTGACGATTGAATTGATTGATTTGTTAAGAAAGCAACAGCAATTATGATCATAAGGAGAGTATTAAATGGCTAAAAATGTCAAAAAAGATAAAGACAAGGTTATCTCTAACAAGGAAGATTTCGACCAAAAAAAATATGATTCTGCCGTTGGTAAATTAATTCGTGAATACAAAAAGAAGAAAACGATTAAGTATGATGAATTAACCGATAAAATTGCGACGCCTTTCGGTCTGGTTGCTGAAGGAATGGATGACTTAATTCAAAATGTCGAAGACTCAGGAATTAGCGTTGTCGATGAAAATGGTGAACCAGATCCACGGGCGTTGAAAGCACAAGAGGTATCTAAAAAAGAATTAGATGACACCTCGGCTCCAGCCGGTGTCAAGATCAACGATCCAGTCCGGATGTACTTGAAAGAAATTGGCCGGGTTAATTTGTTGAGCGCCGAAGAAGAAGTACAACTAGCACTTCGGATTGAAGAAGGCGACGAGACAGCTAAGCAAGAATTAGCAGAAGCTAACCTTCGTTTGGTGGTTTCAATTGCTAAACGCTATGTTGGGCGAGGAATGCAATTCCTAGACCTCATTCAAGAAGGAAACATGGGCTTGATGAAGGCCGTTGAAAAATTTGATTACCGCAAGGGATTCAAGTTTTCGACTTACGCAACATGGTGGATTCGTCAGGCGATCACCCGTGCGATTGCCGACCAAGCGCGGACGATTCGTATCCCAGTGCACATGGTTGAAACGATTAATAAGTTGATCCGGATTCAGCGTCAATTGCTTCAGGATTTGGGACGGGAACCAACCCCTGAAGAAATTGGTGCCGAAATGGATATGCCAACCGAAAAAGTACGTGAAATTTTGAAGATTGCACAAGAACCTGTATCGCTCGAAACCCCAATTGGTGAAGAGGATGATTCACATTTGGGCGACTTCATTGAAGATCAGGATGCAACTAGTCCTGCTGACCATGCAGCCTATGAGTTGTTGAAGGAACAGTTGGAAAATGTTTTGGATACCCTGACAGATCGTGAGGAAAATGTTCTTCGTCTTCGGTTCGGTCTAGACGACGGTCGGACACGGACGCTTGAAGAAGTTGGGAAGGTCTTTGGTGTTACCCGTGAACGGATTCGCCAAATTGAGGCTAAGGCGTTAAGAAAGTTACGTCATCCATCACGTTCAAAACAACTAAAGGATTTCTTAGAATAGTTAACAAGATTGGAAGACTCTCTCGGCTACGGATAGCGATTGACGCTTCCTTTTTTTATGATTAAACTTTTATTGAGGTGAAATGATGGACGCAAAACAGTTATCAAAACGACTCGCAACAGTTGCTAAGTATGTTCCGGAGCACGCCAGGATGGCCGATATTGGTTCGGACCATGCCTATTTGCCGGCTTTTCTAGCTTTACAAGGAAAAATTTCGTTTGCCGTTGCGGGTGAGGTTGTTAAGGGACCGTACGAGAATGCGGTTCATGAAATAAAGAGTCAAAATTTGGATCATGTGATTATCGCACGCCTGGCGGACGGATTGGATGCCGTTAACTTGGATGATCAGATTGATACCCTTACCATTGCGGGAATGGGAGGAACGTTGATTACTAAAATTTTGGAGCATGGATTAGCTAAGTTATCGACAGTAACTCGATTGATTCTGCAACCTAATGTGGGTGAGTACGGTCTACGGAAGTGGCTAATGGAACATGATTACGAGATAATTGCTGAAGAAATTCTTGCTGAGGATGGGCATACTTATGAAATTATCGTCGCCCAGCCAGCCACTGATCCGATTATGTATACAGAGGCTCAGCTACTATTCGGTCCATATCTTGTGCAACAGCAAAGTGATGTTTTTCAAGCTAAGTGGCAAGAACAGTTAACACATTTAAAGCAATCTATTCAGCATATGGAAGCAGCAAAAAATCCGCCCTTAGATAAAATTAAGACGTTCCAAAGCGAGGTTAAAGCAATTCAGGAGGTGCTGGCATGATTGGTCAGGATTTAATTCAGCGTTTTGAACGGTTTGCCCCCCCTGCAATTGCCGAAGACGGTGATCCGATAGGCCTTCAGCTTGGTGATCCGCGGCGTGAGGTTAAAACGGTGATGACTACATTAGATGTGCGACCTGAAGTTGTGGATGAAGCTATTGCATATCATGTTGATTTCATTTTTGCACATCATCCAATGGTGTTCCATGCAGCTAAAAATTTAGATTTAAGGGATCCTCAGAATGCAATGTATGCCCAACTAATCAAACATGACATAATTGTGTATGGTGCGCATACCAATCTCGATAATGCCAATGGGGGCATGAATGATTGGCTAGCACAACAACTGGGACTGCAACAGACGATACCGTTACTTAAAGGTGGTATTGATCCTGAAACGGGACTACTGTACGGAATGGGACGGGTTGGTAATTTGTCGCAACCGATGGATGCAATGACGTTTGCCCAGCATTGCAAACAAGTGTTCGGTGTTCGTGGATTACGCCTAATTCAGCCTGCTCATCCCCGGATGATTAACCGTGTTGCAGTTTTAGGGGGCTCGGGGGGCCAGTTTTATTTAGATGCTCTCAAAAAAGGTGCAGACGCGTACGTGACAGGTGATGTTTCGTATCACGTTGGTCATGATATGATTGCACATGATTTAGTCACAGTGGATCCTGGGCATCATATAGAATGCATTTGTAAATCATATTTACAACAGATATTCACACAATGGTGTACGGAAAATGATTGGGCGGTTGATATTTATGCGTCACAGCTCAATACCGATCCATTTACGTTTGTTTAAAATGTGGAGGCGATACAATGACGAAGTACGATGGATTACTAGAACGGTTTATCCGTTATGCTGAGATAGAAACTAGATCTGACGAAAATTCAAACACGATTCCTTCAACACAAACGCAGGTTAAGTTTGCTCAGCAACTGACTCAGGAACTGACGGAACTTGGTGTGCAAGACGTTCATATTCATCCTAAAAATGGGTATGTGATTGGGACGATTGCAAGCAATGTGACGGACGAAGTGCAAACCATTGGGCTAATTGCCCATATTGATACGGCTGACTTTAATGCGCATAATGTGAGGCCACAGGTGATCGAAAACTATGATGGCCATACTGATCTTTTACTCGATAAAGAGGGACAGTATGTGCTCTCCTTAAAGGATTTTCCGGCCTTAAAACAGTATGCCGGTCATACACTGATAACGACTGATGGTACCACGCTTCTTGGTGCTGACGATAAAGCCGGGGTAGCTGAAATTATGGCGCTGGCACAGTATTTTTATGAACATCCAGACGTTAAACATGGTGCGATTAAAATTGGGTTCGGCCCCGACGAAGAAGTTGGGACCGGTGCAGATCTTTTTGATGTTCAGGATTTCGATGCAGATTTTGCCTATACGGTTGATGGTGGCCCGTTGGGAGAACTGGAGTACGAAACGTTTAATGCAGCGCAGGCTAAAATTGAAATTCAAGGGAAAGATGTACACACGGCGACTGCTAAAGGTGTGATGGTGAACGCATTGCAGGTTGCAATGAATCTCCATGATATGTTACCTAAGCATGACCGTCCTGAATTAACTGCAGGCCGTGAGGGCTTTTATCATTTGGATCATTTAGCCGGGACGGTCGATCATGCAACAATGAACTATATTATTCGAGATCACGATCGTCAGTTGTTTGAGCATCGCAAGCAACAGTTACAGGCAATTGTTGCCCAGCTTAACCAACAGTTTGATGAGCCACGAATTTCTTTGCATCTTGCGGATCAATATTACAACATGCGTGAAGTGATGGAAAAACATATGGCTGTTGTTCAAGTTGCAAAACAGGCGATGGTTGATCTTGACATTGCGCCCGTGATTTATCCGGTTCGTGGTGGTACGGACGGATCGAAAATTTCGTTCATGGGATTACCAACGCCCAATTTATTTGCGGGTGGCGAAAATATGCATTCACGTTATGAATTTATCTCGTTACAGGTGATGGAGCAGGCCGTGGATGTTTTGCGCAAAATTGCGGAGTTGACGGTCGAACAAGGTCAATAAAAAAGTCATGGCAATCATTGCCATGACTTTTTTATTATTTAATTTAATCTTCTTTTAATTCAGCGCTACGAGTAATGTAGTAAAAGCTGTTAACCCCAGCTAATGCTACCACAATAGCAATAATTCCCATTTCGAGCGGTTGGATAGTCAATAAATCAAGTTGACTACCAATGTAACCCAAAATTTCACCTAAGATGAATGCCCAAAAGGCAGCAACCAGGTTCTGAACGATAAGACGCATGTTTACTCACCCTCTCAATTTACATACTTTAGTTTATCACTAAATCTGAAAATAGACAAAGGAAAAAATAATGGATTCATCTTAAATTGGTATAGATTTTTATAAACGATAATTTACTGTGATAAACACTTGACAATTCAACAATAAACCATCAATATTAAAGCTGTTATCATCGAAATTGATGGTATTGGTATAGATTAATTACGAGAATCATTATTCATGACTGGGGGTGGTCTTTGGTATAATTACGTTGAGAGGATGATAATGATGGAGTTTGTGCCACTTCAAGTATTAAGTAGTTATAGCTTGCTTAATAGTACAACTAAAATTGACCAGCTGGTGTCTGCTGCCAAACAACGTGGTTATCGGTCGCTAGCGTTGACTGATGAGGACGTTTTATACGGTGCCGTTGAGTTTTACAATGCTGCTCGGCAAGCTGACATTCATCCCATTATTGGGTTAACACTCCGAATGAATAGTGTTGCTGAAGAAGGTGTGACCGTCCCAGTTGTTTTGCTAGCAAAGGATTGGCAGGGTTATCAGAATTTAATGAAGCTGTCGACGCTACAAAATACCGGTGATGAAAAAACACGGCTCACTTATTCCCAAGTCAAGCCAATGCTGGCACACGTCTTTGTAATTCATCCAACGAATGGGGATGTTTACCGGCTGGTGCAGCAGGGAAATAGTGATCAAGCACGTGATCTACTTGTGCAATGGCAAAGCGATGCAGATGAACAGAGTGTTTTGATCGGTGTGAATCCATATACGGATCCCATTTTACGGCAATCGATTCATCAACTGGTTGATGCAACTCATACCGAGGAAGTTGCGCTAAATCGGGTTGGCTACCTTAATGCCGACGACCATTTTGCCGTTGAAGTGTTACGCTCAATTGATCAGGGAAGTAAGTTTCAACAGCCTGAAAGTTTAGCGCACCAGTTAGGAACACATTATCTGCGTGATATGACGACGGAGGTTGCCGCCTACGAAGCTGCCCAACTATCAAAGGCAGTATATCGTACGCAACAAGTAGCTGAACAGTGTCAAGTGGTGTTTACCTTTCAACCGCCTGTATTGCCTGCCTTTCCAACAACTAATGGTCAAGACTCACAGCATTATTTACGACAGCTTTGCTTGTCAGGACTGAAACAGCGCACCCTAGCGCCTGGTATTACGGTTACCGATTATACCCAACGACTGGCCAAGGAATTAAAGGTTATTCACAAGATGGGATTTGATGATTATTTTCTAATCGTATGGGATGTCATGCGTTTTGCTCATGACCAGGGAATCACGACCGGCCCGGGGCGAGGGTCAGCAGCCGGTTCGCTAGTGGCGTATGCATTAGCAATTACGGATGTGGATCCGTTGCAGTATCAGTTGCTGTTTGAGCGTTTTTTGAATCCTCAACGCGCCCAGATGCCCGATATTGATCTAGATTTACCGGATAATCGGCGTGGAGAGGTTCTTCAATACGTGCATGATAAGTATGGTCATACGCAGGTTGCCCAGATCATTACGTTTGGTACACTGGCGGCCAAGCAAGTGATTCGAGATGTTGGTCGAGTATTTGGCTTATCGCAGTCAGAATTATCAGCGTGGAGTGCAGCAGTGCCCAATCAGTTGCATATTGGTCTGAATCAGGCCTATCAAGATTCGATGGGGTTACGGACGCTCGTTGGTGAAACTACTAAAAACCAGCTGCTGTACCAGGTAGCGCAGCGCTTGGAAGGATTACCGCGTCATTATTCGACCCATGCGGCGGGAATTGTATTGTCAGATGAACCCTTAATTAACGTTGTCCCGCTACAAGATGGTGGTGAGGGACTATTGATGACCCAGTTTACCAAGGATACTGTAGAATCGTTAGGATTATTGAAGATGGATTTCTTGGGTCTCCGTAATCTAACGATTGTTGCCCAGACAATGGCCATTATTCAACGTGAAACGCCTGAATTCTCACTGACTCAAATTTCGTTGGCTGATGAAGAAACATTGCAGTTGTTCCAGCAGGGAGATACAAACGGTATTTTTCAGTTTGAATCTAATGGGATTAAAAACGTACTGGTGTCATTGCATCCGGATAACTTTGAATTAATTGTGGCCGTAAACGCGTTGTATCGTCCGGGACCAATGGAAAATATTGATCACTTTATTAAACGAAAAAATGGTCAGGAACCTGTTACCTACCCGGATGAGTCCCTGAAACCAATTTTGGGCGTTACTTATGGAATTTTGGTTTATCAAGAGCAAGTATTGCAGGTCGCTTCACAACTTGCCGGTTTTTCACTTGGAGAAGCTGATTTATTACGGCGAGCGATGAGCAAGAAAAAGCAAGCCGTAATGGATGAGATGCAAGATAAGTTCATAGCTGGCGCACAGGCAATGGGGCATTCACGGGCGGTAGCTGAGCAAGTGTTTGACTATATCGACCAATTTGCACGTTATGGGTTTAATCGGTCACACGCAGTCGCCTATTCAAAGATGGCTTTCCAGATGGCGTACTTGAAGACTCATTTTCCCGAAGCGTTTTTTACAGCACTACTAAACTCCGTGGCTAATAATCCGGCTAAAATCAAAGGATATTTAGCCGAGATCAAGAAACGACGGGTTAAAGTGATAGGACCTGACATTAACCGTAGTGAGGTACAATTTTCCTTCCATGGGGATGCCATTATATTTGGGCTAAGCGTGATTAAGGGGATGCGTCGAGACTTTGTCGAGGCAATCGTCAATGAACGAACAAGCAATGGCCCGTTTGAAGATCTTTTGTCGTTTATCCAGCGAATGGATACGAAGTGGCGTAAAAAGGAAATTTTGGAGCCACTCATTTATACAGGGGCTTTTGACGGCCTCGGCTATAATCGTGCTGAGTTAATTGAAGCACTTACCGGATTACTCGACAGTGTGGAATTAACGGGTGCGAGCCTGAGCCTGTTCAAAGAATTAAAACCGACGATTGCAGAGCGGGCGGAATTTTCGTTAACCAAGCGTCTGGCGTTTGAGGAACAATACTTAGGGGCATATCTTTCCGGACACCCGGTGGATCAGTATACTGATCTGGCCCACCAACTTGGGACAACGATGATTGCTGAATTACGTGAGAATATGACGGTGACAATGATTATTTTTGTCGGACATGTCAAGGTGATTCGAACTAAGCGTGGTGATCAGATGGCCTTTGTTTCTGGTAGCGATCAGTCTGGAACTGTCGATATTACGGTATTTCCCAAGTTGTTTAAACGAGTACAGCAATTATTAGACCAAGATCAAATAATTGTTGTTCGTGGCCGTGTGGAACTGAATCGAGGTCTTCAAATCGTTGCGGCCTCAATCGAAGCAGCCCAGCAACTGGCAGTTAAATACCATCAGTCGACAGCAAACGCGCAAACAGGTAAGCGATGGGTACTAAGAATTGATGCGAAACATCAGAACCAGGAAGTTCAAACTCGCCTTCACGAGTTTATTCGACAACATCAAGGGCCCATTCCAGTTATCCTATTCAATCCGGTTACCGACCGGAAAGTAATTCAACCAAAGAACCAGTGGCTAGTGGATAGTACACAAATTATCGGTGATTTGGTCAAAATCATTGGCACTAATAATGCAGTATTACAAAATTTAAATAACACTGCTCAATAAAAGGAGAATAAGGTTATGAATCAAAAATTTGATATTGAAGTTTATTCAGATGGTGCGATTATTGAAGATATGCGTGAAGACGCTAAAAAGGACTACGTGACTGGTTTTACAACCAACCCATCTTTAATGAAGAAAGCTGGAATTACCAATTATATGGAATTTGCCAAGCAAGTGATTAGTGAATTTCCGGATTACAGTATTTCTTTTGAAGTATTTGGTAGTGATCATGAAACAATGAAAAAGGAAGCCCAAACAATTTCTGCACTGGGAGATCATGTTTTTGTTAAAATTCCGATTATTTTAGCGGATGGGACGAGCAACGGACCATTGATCAAAGCCTTATCAGATGCTGGTATTAAGGTTAACGTAACCGCAATTGCAACAGTGGACCAGGTTGAGGATGCGCTTGCAAACGTGAATGATGATGTGCCATCACTGATTTCAATTTTTGCTGGTCGTGTAGCCGATACGGGACAGGATCCAACAGACTTTGTTAAGCAAAGTGTGACATTAACTAAGAAGCACCCTTCTGCTAAACTTCTATGGGCTGCAACGCGTGAAGTTATTAATGTTTATCAGGCTCAGGCAATGGGGGTTGATGTGATTACTGTACCACCAACGATTTTGGCTAAACTAAACAAGGTGGGTAAATCTTCTCTTCAAGTTTCAATCGATACGGTCAAGGGCTTCGATAAAGATATTTCGAGCCTTGGCTTTAGCATTTTAGATTAAGAATTTACACACGAGTGAATTAACAGTTTCGATTTTAGGATGAAGTGGGAGACTAACTAAGATAAGCAATTAGTTAGTCTCCCATTTCTTTTTGCTTAAATTACTTAAAAATAATTGATTAGATTAATTATTTAAATACTTAATTAAACTGATGAATTAAGGATTAGTTTGAGATTGGAGCCGTTTTCATTGATAAAAATGATAGAAAATGGAGACATCAAATTTAAAAAGTGATATCATAACATCTGTACAAAAGGTGAGCGGTTCGCAAACCTAACTTACTCAAAGGAGAGATTTCACTTATGAAAAAAACCAAGATTGTTAGTACGCTTGGACCCGCAAGTACTGACGTTGATACAATTGTTAAACTGATCAATGCTGGCGCAAACATTTTTCGTTTTAACTTTTCCCATGGTGATCACGAAGAACACCTGGGCCGTTTGAACAACGTTCACAAGGCGGAAGAGATTACTGGCAAGACTGTTGGTATTATGCTTGATACCAAGGGTGCTGAAATTCGGACTACTGTTCAAAAAGAAGGTAAGATCGAATTCAACATTGGTGATAAGACTCGTATCTCAATGGATGACTCAATTGAAGGTACTCACGAAAAGATCGCTGTCACATACCCTGGCTTGTACGATGATGTACATGAAGGTGGACACGTCCTTTTTGATGATGGCTTGATTGACATGAAGATCGACGAAAAGGACGATGCTACTAAGGAATTAGTATGTACTGTTCAAAACCATGGTTTGCTTGGCTCACGTAAGGGTGTTAATGCCCCAGGTGTTTCAATCAACTTACCAGGGATCACTGAAAAAGATGATAGCGATATTCGTTTTGGCTTGGACCACGAAATCAACTTTATCGCCGCTTCATTCGTTCGTAAGCCAGAAGATATTGAAGATATCCGTGCATTGCTTGCTGAAAAGCACATGGAACATGTTCAAATCTTCCCTAAGATTGAATCACAAGAAGGTATTGATAACTTTGAAGAAATCATCAAAGTTGCCGATGGCTTAATGGTTCCTCGTGGTGACATGGGTGTTGAAATTCCAGCAGAAAATGTTCCTTTGATTCAAAAGACATTTATCCGCAAGTGCAACTTGCTTGGCAAGCCAGTTATTACGGCAACCCAAATGCTTGATTCAATGCAAGAAAACCCACGTCCTACACGTGCTGAAACTTCAGACGTTGCCAATGCCGTCTTTGATGGTACTGACGCAACAATGCTTTCTGGTGAAAGTGCTAACGGTGACTACCCAGTAGAATCTGTTGCAACTATGAACCGGATTGACATTAAGGCTGAAAATGCTTTGAACCGTTTTGGTACTGAAACATTTGATTTCGATACTGCTGACGTTACTGAAGCACTCGGTTCAGCTGTTAAGAAGACTGCTAGTGACTTGAACATTAAGACAATTGTTGCTGCTACTAAGTCAGGATACACTGCTAAAATGATTTCTAAGTATCGTCCAGATGCTAATGTTTTGGCTTTGACTTTTGACGAACGCACACAACGCGGTCTTATGATCAACTGGGGTGTTCAACCATACGTTGTTGAAGCACCTAAGGATACAGACGCTTTGTATGAATTAGCTTCAAAGAAGGCCGTTGAACTTGGCTTTGCTAAGAAGGGTGACAAGATCATCGTTGTTGCCGGTGTTCCCGTAGATCAAAAGGGAACTACTAACATGATGCGTGTTCAAGAAATCAAGTAATTTAAAGATTTCTAAAACCGTTTAATTCTGTTTTTTGCAGAATTAAACGGTTTTTATTTTGCGTAAATTTTTGGGATCAATTGATGACGCTTTTCAATTGTGCTTTTGACGTGTAAAATAAGGGTATCTAGAAAAGTCGAGGGATAAAATATTGTTAAATACATCGTTAGGTAAAGTCGTTACTGCAATCATGATTGATGAAAATCATGATTATTATTTTGTACAAAAGGATGGGGTGACCTACAGCCTGCTGAAAGAAGAGACTGAAAAAGCACTTCATATTGGTGGACAAGTGCGTGGGTTTGTCTATGAAAATAATGATCATCAGTTACAGATGACATTAGACATACCTCAGGTCATGGTTGATCATTATGCATATGGCACCGTAGTTTCGGTTCGCCGAGATTTGGGTGTGTTTGTAAATATCGGCTTAAAGAATAAGGATATTGCGGTATCATTGGACGATTTACCATCATTGAAACAGCTTTGGCCACAAAATGGTGATCGCTTAATGATTGCTTTAAAAATTGATCATAAGGGCCGACTCTGGGGGGAACTGGCTGATGAACCAATTTATGAGGCAATCTCTAACCGGGCTCGTCCAGATTTAAAGAACGCAGACATGATGGCCACGGTTTATCGGTTGAAGATGGCGGGCACGTTGGTGCTGACTGATGATTATTACTTAGGTTTTATTCATCCAAGTGAGCGTGATCAAGAACCACGTTTGGGACAACATGTTAAGGTGCGGGTAATTGGGGTATCGGACTATGGTACGCTTAACTTATCAATGAAGCCGCGAGCCTATGAAGCAATTGGCGATGATGCAGCAATGCTTTTGGCAATGCTGGAACATGCGCATAATCAACAGTTACCCTACACTGATAAAACGGATCCCAAAGTAATCCGAGACGTTTTTGGCATTAGCAAGGGGCAGTTCAAACGAGCAATTGGTAATTTACTTAAACGTGGTCTAGTTGAACAGATGAACGGATTTTTAGTTTTAAAGCGATAAAATAATGAAAGACGGCACTCAGCATGCAAAATGAGCTAGAGGATTATCTTCATTACCTTCGGGTAGAACGCGGCCTCTCAGAAAATACAATTACCAGTTATCATCAAGACTTGGTGGCTTTCGCACAGTATCTGACGACACAGCAAATTAAAAGCTGGCGTGAAGTAGATCGATATGTCGTGATTAACTACTTGGCAACGCTGCAAGAGCAAGCTAAAGCTAAAAATACAATCATTCACGTGGTATCAACATTACGCCATTTTTTTCGCTATTTAGCGGGTGAAGGACTGATTAGCGAAGATCCTATGCTGAAGGTTGATACACCCAAAAGCGGACAACACTTACCTCAGGTTTTGACACGTGCTGAAATTGATCGGCTATTGGCCGCTCCAGACACGAGTAAAAAACTTGGGATCCGTGATCGCGCTATTTTGGAAGTGATGTACGCAACCGGGTTACGTGTTAGCGAGTTGGTGAACCTAACCTTGGATGAACTGCATCTCGAGATGGGATTGATTCAGCCCCTGGGTAAGGGTGATAAAGAACGGATCATTCCGATTGGCGAGGTCGCACTTGATTGGATGGAACGCTATTTAGCGGAAGTTCGCCCTATATTGCTTAAAAGCCAATCTAGTGACTACGTGTTCTTAAATGCACATGGACGACAGCTTTCACGACAAGGTATTTGGAAAAATTTGAAGGCACATGTGGCACGAGCCCAAATTACGAAGAACGTAACACCACATACGTTACGGCATTCATTTGCAACCCATATTCTGGAAAATGGGGCCGATTTACGTATTGTGCAGGAATTGTTGGGACATAGCGATATTTCAACGACACAAATATATACGCATGTTTCTCAAAAACGGCTAACGGAAGTTTATCAGAAATATCATCCACGGGCTTGAACGCGTAGAAGGGGATTACATGTTAGTTAATTACCGAGATGAGTATAAAAAAATTGCCATGGGATTGTTATCGTTTATTCCCGATCTTAAAGATTTGAGCCATTTGAATTCTGAGATGGCGTGGTATCAGCAAAGTGCTAACCGACCGATGTATCTATGGCGCAATGCGGATGAACACCTGATTGGAATCGTGTGCTTGGAAATTGGCGACGAGTATGTGTTGATCAGAAGGCTGTCCTTCACACCCTCTGATCGGACAGGACGCAATATTTTTGCGCTGTTGAATGCGGTACATGATAAGTATTCTGAAAAGAAACTCGTGGGAACGATGGAGACCCAGCCGCTCATCACTAACTGGGGGAAGACGCTAAATGGCTGACGAAATAATTCAAGAGTATCAGCACCAACCGACAATCCGGGTCAGTGATTTTGAAGGACCATTGGATTTGCTGCTTCATCTGATTAAAAGTGCGGAAATGGATATCTACGATATTCAAATTACCGAAATTACGGCGCAATATCTAGAATATCTACATGCGATGCAGGATAATCAGTTGGAGGTCGCAGGGGAATACTTTGTGATGGCGGCAACGCTGATGGCGATTAAGAGTCGTATGTTGCTACCAATTGATGAAGATGAAACATTTGTTGAAGAAGAACCGGTTGAGGATCCACGCCAAGAGCTGGTCGATCAACTATTAGAGTATAAGCGCTATAAGCAGGCAGCAGAACAACTGCATGAAAAAGAACAACAACGGCAACAGGAGTTTACACGTTCTGCGGCGGCAATTCCTGATGACATAAAGGGAATTAAGGTCGCCCCCGGTGTGAGCATTGAACAGCTGCAAGAGGCTTTTGTCGCCGTAATGAAACGCAAACAGTTGGCACAACCCGTGAGTCAAACCGTACAAACGGAGCGAATTAGCATTTCAGAGAAGTTGAAAGTGGTGTTAACCGCAGTTAAAAAGGGGCCAACCGTTTTTGAGGCACTTTTCGAAGGGCAAACAACCCGGGATGAACTAGTGACGACTTTTTTGGCGGTGCTTGAGTTATGCAAACATTGGGCGGTGCGAGTCGATCAACAGCAACGTTTGGGCCCACTATTGATCGTTGCGGGTCCTAAGAGTAAGGAGTTTGAACATGAACAATTTGGCACAAATTGAGAGCCTGATCTTTATTAGTGGGGATGAAGGAATTTCATTGACTGATCTGGTATCGATTACGGGGTTTATGCGTCCGGCGGTTCAGACGATGGTCGAACAGTTGACGCATAAGTATGCGGATGATGAGCAGAGCGCGCTAGTCGTATTGGAAAGTGATCAAACATATCGATTAGCGACTAAAAAAACACTTGCACCGATCGTTAAGCAGTATTTTGAGGTGCCACTGACAACGCCACTTTCGCCAGCTCTCCTTGAGGTCTTAGCAATTATTGCCTACCGGCAACCGATTACTAGACTGGAAATTGATGAAATTCGAGGCGTTCAAAGCTCAGCGACATTGCAGAAGTTAATTTTAAGAAACTTGATCGAAGAACACGGTCGACTGAATGCGCCTGGCCGGCCGTTTCTGTATGCAACAACACCGTACTTTTTAGATTATTTTGGATTGACCGGAATTGATGCGCTGCCACAGTTACCACAGATTGATGATATCGATAATGAAGCGTTGAACGGCGATCTCTTTTTGCAGGCATTTGAAAATAGAAAACGTGAGGATAATTAGAATGGAACGATTACAAAAGGTCATGGCTGAGGCAGGCGTTGCTTCAAGACGGAAATCTGAAAAGATGATTCAAGAGGGCCATGTTAAAGTTAATGGGCAGTTAGTGACTGAATTGGGCGTTAAAGTAACGGCCAAAGATTTAGTAGTGGTTGATGGGGTTCCCCTTTCACGCCAGCGATTAGAATACTATCTCCTGAATAAACCACGTGGGGTTGTTTCAACGGCTCACGATGATAAGGACCGTAGAACCGTTGTTGATATTTTAGCTGATGACGAGATTACAACACGAATTTATCCAGTTGGCCGGTTGGATTATGATACGACAGGGTTACTACTGCTTACCAATGATGGTGAATTGGCGAATAAGCTCACGCATCCTAAGTACGAAGTCGAGAAAACCTATGTCGCTAAGGTTAAAGGACAAGTAACCAATGATGATTTAAAACAACTGCGACTTGGCGTGATGGTTGATGGACGAAAGACAAAATCTGCTAAAGCGAAGATTACGGCTACGGATGCTAAAAAAGGAACGACAATCGTACAACTAACGATCCATGAGGGCCGGAATCACCAAGTCAAAAAAATGCTGAAAGCCGTGGGGCATGAAGTGCTTAAACTACACCGTGAAAGTTATGGCTTCTTGACACTGGCTGGGGTTCCAGCTGGACAGTGGCGACGACTCAAAACAAGTGAAGTTATGCAACTAAAAAAGCTATAACGAAATTGTTGTATTGCTTGGGATTATCTGCTATGATTTAGCCGTACAGATCTGTACGAAAAAAATTTAATAGGTTCGTCTTCAGGGCAGGGTGTAATTCCCGACCGGCGGTGATAGCCCGCGACCTACGTGTGTGCGTAGTTGAATCCAGTGAAATTCTGGGTGCCGACAGTATAGTCTGGTATAAAGAAGATTTCCACTATTTAGTTAGTCGTAAATCTTTTATTTGATTTACGATTTTTTTATAGTGAATTTTCATTATCATTGAAGATGGCCTCTCAGGAGGTTTCAATTGTGGTGAAAGTATTTAATGTGCATCGGACCGTCGGTATGGCGTTGTTAGGTGCAATTGCGTTTGTGTTGATGTTTGTGGAGTTTCCAATAATTCCCATTGCACCATTTCTTAAGATCGATTTTTCTGATGTACCGGTGCTGCTCGGGTTGGTCATTTATGGGCCATGGGGCGCGGTTGGCATTACGTTTTTGAAGTGTTTGATACACGCCTTGGTATATGGCATGTCCATCCCAGAATTGATCGGTATTTCCAGTAGTTTCATTGCTTCATGCACGCTGATTTTCCCATTTAATTGGGCATTGAATCGCCGTCATGGGTCACAGCGATCGAACTACATTATTGGAATTCTTTTAGCTACGCTTAGTTTAACCGTTATCGAGTCTTTACTGGACTGGTTAGTGGTCTTACCGCTATATATGACGGTTTTAGGAATGAAACTTACGATCTCGTTGCCAACGTTGGTAATGGCCGGCGTCGTACCGTTTAACCTTATTAAAGGAATTTTAATTGGTGTTGTCTTTTGGTTAATTGCCAGTCGAATGCAAGGCTGGTTAGCAAAACAAAAATAAACTTTTAAAGCAAGAGTCTGGTAATTTACCAGGCTTTTCTTTATGCTTAGGGTATCTGATTTTGGAGGGACAACCGTGGACTATTTGATCATGCTATTATCTGTGCAACAAGCACGCCGTATTCGAGTGATTGAAAATATATTAGTAAATAAGCGCACGGTTGCAACGTTATTTTGGGGGATGCGATATCAAATTTTACCGTGGCTAGGGTACCGACGCAAAGTATCACGCAGGCAGTTTGACATCGTTTGGCAGAACCTACTCGATGCAGGACTGATAACGATTGTCGAACAGCAGGCTCAATTAACTGCTCGTGGAGAAGCACAACAGAGGCAATTTTACAGCACTCATTATCAACCACGGTATCAAGCGGCCTATTTACTGATGAACGTGGATCAGGTCATTCAACGACTACTACTTGCTACTCAGGTGGTATCCGAGTATAGCTACGAAAGCCGACAATATGCCCCATTTTCGTTTAATGATGATGATCTGCGAGCTGTTAAGCAATGGTTTACTCATCAAAACAAGGCCCAATTAGTGCTGACCTATAAGCAAGAGCTGGCCGATTTCTTAGCGACATTAACGGATGAAGAAGCCGATTTTATGGTGAGCCAGTTTATTGGACATGAAGTTGCTGGGGAAGCATTAACTCAGCTGGCAGACCGACTAGCAATAGATGTTGAAACGGCACGGTTGATGCAATATGATCTTTTTGCGGGCTTGGCACAATATGGTCTGCATCTGAAAGGTGGTGCTCTTTACCAATTGATAGCACCAATGAGTAGTTTAACGCCTATGTCGAATAGTGCGGCACAAACATATACACTTTTTCAACAACGATTATCCATTCAGCAGATTAGTCGTACTCGGCGGTTAAAGATTGGGACGGTAAGGGAACATCTTCTTGAAGCCGCAATTTTTGAGGGCGCTAACTTTCCATATGATTGGGTGTTGTCATCTAGTCAGCAGACTCAGTTGGCGACACGGTATGGGGATGAACAGATTGACCATTGGCAGTTTCAGGAACAAGAAACGGATACTGCGGATGCCTTTTTTTACTTTCGACTATATCAAATTATGAGGAGTTTTATTTCCAGTGACGATCACACAGGCACAGATTAAGACGGTATTACATAATCAATTTGGGTATGATGGGTTTCGTGAGGGACAAGCGGAAGTTGTTAATGCTGTCCTAGAAGGGCAGGATACATTAGCTGTTTTACCTACTGGAGCCGGAAAAACGTTACTCTATCAACTCCCAGGCTACTTATTGCCCGGCACCGTATTAGTGGTGTCGCCGCTCTTATCGCTTATGCAAGATCAGGTCTCACGGTTACATGAACGGGGCGAAAAGCGAGTTGTTATGCTGAGTTCATTACAGTCGGTTAGTGAACGGCAACGGACGCTTCGAATGATCGCTCAGTACCGATTTGTATTTGCTTCTCCGGAGGTTTTGGCTCAACCGACAGTCATCGCCGCGTTAAGGCGCGCACAAATTAGTCTATTTGTGGTGGATGAAGCCCATTGTGTGTCTCAGTGGGGCCCCGATTTTCGTCCGGAGTACTTGATGCTAAACCAAACAATTGACTTACTGAATCATCCAACGGTGCTTATGCTCACGGCAACGGCAACTAAAGCAGTTCAGGCCGATGTGATCAATCGTCTGGGATTAACCTCGAATCGGGTAGAACATGTGGTGAGATCGGTTAATCGCAGTAATATTTTCTTAGCTGTTCGTGAATGTACGGATCAACAGGATAAATCGGCCGAGTTAATCCAACTTGTAACTCATATCCAGGGAGCAGGGATTGTTTATTTTTCGAGTCGCAAACAGGCATCCGCATTTGCCGAGCAATTAAATTCGGAGACCTCACTTAGGGTAGCGGCCTATCATGCAGGAGTTGACCAAATTACCCGTTATAAGGTTCAACATCAGTTTATGAATAACGAGCTAGATTTGATTTGTGCAACCAATGCGTTTGGTATGGGAATTGATAAGGAAGATATCCGATATGTGATTCATTATCACCTGTCTGCTAATTTGGAAAGTTATGTGCAAGAGATTGGCCGTGCTGGTCGTGACGGCCAACAAAGCATTGCAATTTTGCTGTATAGCGAGGGGGATGAGCAGATTCCGCGACAGCTCAGCCTCGGAAACTTACCTAATGAACGGGTAATAGAAGGCGTTATTAATCAGCAAATTAATCCGGATGATTTAGGTGAAATGGGAGAGATTTTATCGTATTACGTGGCTAATGACTATCCGGCCGCAGAAATTACTAGAATTTTCAAAGAACGTGCTTTACAATCTGAACAAGCGTTACACATAATGATGAGTTACATTCGGGCAACAACGTGTCGGCGGTCAGTTATCTTACAGTATTTTGATGAAGCACCACTTTCTCACCGGCCAAATTGTTGTGACTATGATAATCCAGATAATGTGATTGAGCGGTTAGGCTTACAAACCGATCCGAAACTAAGCCAGGCAACACAGCCCTCAGTTTCGTGGCAAAAAAAACTAGATCATCTGTTTTTTGTAAAATCTTAATTTTTTGTGAAAGCTGGTATGATACAATAAAAAGGATGGAAAAAAAGGGGGATCACCTGATGAGTGACAAACGTGAAGACCAACCCAAAGAAGAAAAAAAGCCTTGGGAAAAAACCTTTAACGATGATCAGGATTTAGATCAAGAAGGTAATTTGTCACGGACAAAGCACCGTAAGCAGACAACCCATAATTCGATGATTACGACAATTTTGATTGTCATTATTATTGTCCTTGCTGCGACACCGGTCGTTTACTGGATTGATCACCAAAGTTCGTTTAATAAACCTGATTCCGGAACGGAAGCAGTGGCCCAGTCATCTTCTTCTCACAAGAAGGTGACTTCAACGTCTAAAAGTGAAAAAACGAGCGTGAAGAGCACCAGTACTAAAAAGGCGAGCAAATCTAAATCAAGCTCGTCAAGTGTAGCAAAGGAGTCAACCAGCGCAAAAGCCTCTTCTAGTAGTGCTAGTTCTTCGTCGTCCTCATCGTCGTCTAGCAGTAGTGATGGGGATAAGAAGTATGTGACGGTGCCTGCTGGTGAAGGACTTTACCGAGTTGCTGTCAATAATGGCATTACGGTTCAAGAATTGTGTGAATTAAATGGTATTAGTTCTAGTACTTCACTGACACCAGGTCAGCAGTTGCGCGTTAAATAATTTTTGGGAGTGGAATAGGAGTATGGTAAGTGCATTACAGGTAGCAATTGATGGACCGGCATCCGCTGGCAAGAGTACGGTGGCTAAATTAGTCGCAAAACAGTTTAATTATATTTATTGTGATACCGGGGCAATGTATCGAGCAATCACATATGCTGCTCTTCAGCAACACATGGACTTAACTGATGATATTGCGGTTGCACAATTAGCAAAACAAACCAAAATTATATTTCAACCGGGTGATCCAGTTCAACGAGTGCTGATCGGTACTCAAGATATTACTGAGGCAATTCGACAGCCAGAGGTAACCAATAACGTGTCCACGGTAGCTGCAATTGCCGCTGTTCGTGAAGAATTAGTGCGACAACAACGTGAAATTGCGTCACATGGTGGTATTGTGATGGATGGACGAGATATCGGTACGACTGTACTACCGGCCGCGGAGGTTAAAATTTTCTTGGTGGCTAGTGCTCATGAACGGGCAGTCAGACGGTACAAAGAAAATGTCCTCAAGGGCATTGATACACCACTTAATCAGCTACAAGAAGAGATTGAACTGCGTGATAAAAAAGATTCTACGCGCAAGGTATCTCCACTGACACAGGCGTCGGATGCTCAGAAATTAGATACGACTAGTTTGTCAATTGAGCAGGTTGTTGAGAAGATTAGTGATGTAATTACAAAAAAACAGCACGAATTGTGCTAAATACTAGCATTATCGACGAATTTTAGGTATCATATAGGGTAGAGTTGATTGTTGCAAGGAGGAAATTTTTTTCATGGCTGAAAATGAAGATAGAAACGACTTATTAAACGCATTGAATAGCGTTGAAGAAGTAAATGTTGGGGATGTAGTTAAGGGTGAAGTATTGGCTCTTGATGACGATCGTCAAGTAATTGTTGGTATTGAAGGTGCGGGCGTTGAAGGTGTTGTACCTGCAAAGGAATTATCAACAAAGCCAGTTGAAGATATTAATGAACAAGTTAAAGTTGGCGATGTTTTAGATTTAGTAGTTATCTCAAAGATCGGTAACGATAAAGAAAATGGAAGTTACTTACTTTCACACCGTCGTCTTGAAGCACGCAAGGTTTGGGACGATATTCAAAAGAAGTTTGAAGCTGGCGAAACAATTACAGCGCCTGTAACACAAGTTGTTAAGGGTGGATTAGTTGTTGATGCAGGTGTTCGTGGATTTGTTCCAGCATCAATGATTACGGATCACTTTGTGGAAGATTTGAACCAATTCAAGAGCCAAACACTTGAATTCAAGATTGTTGAAATCGAACCTAGTGAAAATCGTTTGATCTTGTCACACAAGGCAATTGTTCAAGCAGAACACGAAAAGGCAGCTAAAGAATTGTTTGCAACTCTTGAAGCCGGCCAAGTTGTTGAAGGAACAGTTGCACGGATGACTAACTTTGGTGCATTTATTGACCTTGGTGGTGTGGATGGCCTAGTTCACGTTTCAGAAATTGCTTACGAGCGTGTTGAGAAGCCTTCTGATGTTCTTAAGACTGGTCAAAAGGTTAGTGTTAAGGTATTGTCTGTTGATCCAGAACGTGAAAGAATTTCACTTTCAATCAAACAAACATTGCCTGGCCCATGGGATGATATTGCTGAAAAAGCACCTGAGGGTAGTGTTCTTACCGGGACTGTTAAGCGTTTGACAAGTTTTGGTGCCTTTGTTGAAGTATTCCCAGGCGTTGAAGGCCTTGTTCATATTTCACAAATTTCACACAAACATATCGCTACTCCCGCTGACGTGTTGACGCCAGGACAAGAGGTTCAAGTTAAAGTACTTGAAGTTCATCCAGATCAACAACGTTTAGGCCTTTCTATCAAGGCCTTGGAAGAAAAGCCACAAGCATCAGGTGATCAAGAACGTCGTCAAAGTCGTTCGAACAACGTCACTGCAAATGCACCTGAAGAGGAAAGTGGTTTTACTCTCGGTGATCTCATCGGTGATGAACTTAAAAAGTAATTTTTAAAATTATCTATAAAAAAGAGGCTGGGATATATGTCCCAGCTTCATTTTTGTTCGAAGGAAGGTGAAAAATATGGCAAAACCTGTAGTTGCAGTTGTTGGCCGACCAAACGTTGGTAAATCAACGATTTTCAATCGAATTGCCGGGGAACGTATCTCGATTGTTGAAGATACGCCTGGAGTTACGCGTGATCGGATTTATGCACACGGTGAATGGATCGGAAAGCAATTTGATTTGATTGATACTGGTGGAATCGAGATTTCCGATCAACCGTTTGTAACTCAAATTCGGCAACAAGCTGAAATTGCGATCGATGAAGCAGACGTCATTGTTTTTCTGGTCGATATTAAGAGCGGATTAACTGATGCGGATGAACAAGTCGCGCAAATTTTGTATCGTTCTAGTAAGCCCGTTGTTTTAGCTGTTAATAAAGTCGATAACATGGAATTGAGAAGTGAGGTATACGACTTCTATGCACTAGGGTTTGGTGATCCTTACCCAATTTCTGGGGTTCATGGTATCGGAGTTGGTGATTTGCTGGACGCGGTTGTAGCTGAATTTCCGGATGATGCTGAAAATGTGGAAGATAATAGCATTCGGTTTAGTTTGATTGGTCGACCAAATGTTGGTAAATCTTCTTTGGTGAATGCGATTCTCGGTGAACACCGGGTGATTGTTTCTAACGTTGCTGGGACAACCCGTGATGCGATTGATACGAAGTTCACCACGGATGACGGGACAGAGTTTTCGATGGTCGATACGGCCGGAATGAAGAAGCAAGGCAAGATCTACGAAAATACAGAACGGTATGCGATGCTGCGAGCAATGAGGGCGATTGATAATAGTGATATCGTACTAGTGGTGTTGAATGCGGAAGAGGGCATTCGTGAGTTTGATAAACGAATTGCTGGTTATGCTCATGAAGCCGGACGTGGTGTTATCATTGTTGTTAACAAGTGGGACGCTGTCGAAAACAAAGATACTAAAACAATGCAGGCGTTTGAACAAATCATTCGTGATGAATTTCAGTATCTAAGCTATGCACCAATTGTTTTTGTTTCTGCTAAGACCAAGCAGCGCCTTATTAAACTACCACCACTGATTAAGCAGGTATATGAACACCATACTAAACGGATCCAGTCGGCAACGCTTAATGATGTGCTTATGGATGCATTGGCTGCAAACCCAGCACCCAGTTCTAATGGGAAACGGTTGCGGGTTTATTACGGCACACAAGTGTCAGTGCAGCCACCCACGTTTGTCATTTTTGTTAATGATCCGGATATGATGCATTTTTCATATGAACGCTATTTAGAAAATCAAATTAGAAACGCCTTTGATTTTACCGGTACGCCGATCCATTTGATCAAGCGTCGACGTAAGTAGGACAAGGCTTTCAGCCATAAATACGGTCCTGAAATTGTGATGATTTCAGGACCGTATTTTTATACATATTTTGAAGCTTGCCCCCCATTTTGCCCACCCAATTTAAAAATTAGTCGGTTGGTGCCTCCCTTTTTTGTATCAAAGTAGTAATTTATGGGAAAACAACACCATAAAAAGGCGTGAATCGCTGAAGGCTGAGAACGGAGACGAAAGGCTTGACTAATCCAATTATATAAGGGATTGTACTAGATCTTAGTGTAATTTTAATAATGATGGAATTTAAAGTGGATTTTTACCTTTTTTTCGTTTGAAATGTCTGAAAAGCCCTTGCCAGCGCGGTTTGCGTATGATAATGTTGAGTTTAGAAATGATACGGTGTTCCGTCATTATTTCGTTAATTTTGACAACCAAAATTAACATCAAATTTTGTGGATGCCCATAGGCATCTTACTACTTTGGTGGGAGGTGAAATTACATGGCAAATAAAGCAGAATTAGTTAACGACGTTGCAGCAGCAACTGGTTTAACCAAGAAAGATGCAACTGCTGCCGTTGACGCAGTATTCAACTCAGTTCAAGCATCATTAGCTAAGGGCGAAAAGGTACAATTGATCGGCTTTGGTAACTTCGAAGTACGTGAACGTGCTGCCCGTAAAGGACGTAATCCTCAAACTGGACAAGAAATTCAAATTCCAGCAAGCAAGGTACCTGCATTCAAGCCAGGTAAAGCTTTAAAGGACGCCGTTAAATAATCGGTAATCCTTTTAAAAAAGGAGCTATGACTCATTTAGTCATGGCTTCTTTTTTACATAAATAATGAGTAATTGTCTGAAATATTCGCTTTAGAATGAAAAAATTGGTATGATCGATTGAGTGATTTTTAACTAAGGAGATGTTTTTTAATGACGTATTCTGAGAAAATGTTGGATCAACTTTCTAGTGGGCAACTAGATGATGCCAAAAAGTCATTTGCAAGTGCGCTGCGCCATGATGACGATGACATGCTGTATAGCCTGGCAGAGGAATTGTATGGCCTTGGTTTTGTGCGGCAAGCCCAACGAACTTATCTAAAGCTTTTAGAACGTTATCCGGATGAGGATCAGTTGCGGACCGCATTAGCAGATATTGCCATCGATGAAGGAAACAACGACGAGGCCCTTTCGTATCTGGATCAAATTAAACCTGAGTCGAATGCGTATGTGCAATCTCTATTGGTGGCAGCCGACTTATATCAAACACAGGAATTATTTGAAGTTTCTGAGCAAAAGTTAATCGAAGCTTATAACCAAGCGCCTGAGGAACCGGTGGTATTATTTGCTCTGGCCGAATTTTATTACATGATGGGACAGTATGAGACGGCTATTCCGTACTATTTCTCTCTAATCGAACAGGGGGAGACTAACTTTGCGCAAGTTGATTTGGCGGGACGACTGGGGATTTCCTACGCACAGAGTGGTAAATTCGAAACGGCAATTGGGTATTTAAAACAGGTAAAACCAGAATTTCAATCTAGCGATATTCGGTTTCAGACCGGCTTTACACAACTACAATTGAAACAGTATGAGGCTGCAATTGAGGTGTTTAAAGATCTTCAGGAACAAGATCCCCAGTACGCAACAGTTTATCCCTATTTAGCCCAAGCATATGAAAAACTAGAGCGTTATTCAGAGGCACTAACGGCGCTTCAAGAAGGACTTGGAGTCGATCAGTATAATGAACAACTCTATCAGCAGGCGGCGGCTGTGGCGAGTCATTTGGACGATGAGGATCTAATGGAACGCTATCTTTCTAAAGCGCATGGATTGGACCCAGAAAATATTGCGATTACGATCGAATATAGTAATTTATTACTTAAACGGCGAAAATACGCACAAAATATTGAATTACTATTACCAGCGGTCAAGTCTGATCAGACGGATCCACAAATTTATTGGAATCTAGCTGTTTCGTATCGAGATCAAGATCAGTATGATCAGGCACAAAAATACTATGATGCCGCATTACCGTATTTCAATGATCAACCTGAATTTGTTAAGCAAACGGTCTATTTCTATCGGGAAATGGGGCAACGTGAAACCATGCTTGAACAACTCAAAAAATATGTCCAATTAGTACCAGACGATAGCGAAATGGCGTTATTATTGGAAGAAACAGAAGACGAGTTTTAAAAAAGACTCAACTATTTAGCTTAAGTCGATCAGTAAATGTTGATAGTACTGTAGTGCTTGTGGATCCAACATCAATTTTGCGGCTAATTGTTGGTCGGATAAGCCAGATTCGCGTTGTAAAACAGACAGAATATAACTTTGATGCAGTACCTTGGGTGAAATTGAAAATCCAAGGTACTGACTGTCTTTTTTGAGGTATTTATGCAGGGCAGCATTGGTTAGTCGAGGATTGGCAAGATCTAATCGCTGTTTTAAGAAAATATCGGCACTATGTTGACGACGTTGCAATGGGGTAATGAATGTTTGGAATGATTCGCGAAAGGTAAGCTCATGTTCAACTGTTGCTGGTAGAGACTGCCAAGTTAAGTAAAAGTGCGGCTGAAGAAATTCTTGGACGGTGTAACCCTTGCTCAGCAATAGGAGTGTTAGCCGCGTATAGTGGTGAACATGCGCATCGTCAAGGATGATCGGTAAGGTGGCCAACCACTTAGTTTGAAATGGTGCTTGTGTATCGCGTTTCGGACCATGAATGCTGATGGTAGGCAACTGAGTCGTGAGATGATGAGTAAAGAGAAATTGAAAATAACGATTAATTTGTGAAAGGATCTTGTTGATGGTCGTTGCTTTGGCCTGTTGCTGATCCGTTAACCAGGTGAGATAGGCTTCAATGTCACGATCAAAAATATTATTAACAGTTGGATGGTCGGCGAAGCCGGTATTTGTGGTAGTCAAAAAAGAAAAAAATTCGGATAATGATTGGTTATAACTGGTGATGGTCGCAGAAGCCAATTGTTGATGTCTTAAAAAACGGACGAAATCGATTTGATAGGGATACGGCATATGCGTTCCTCCTGCTAAAGTTAAATGTAAAAAGTTACTTTAACTTTAGCATAAAAAACATCCCGCTGCAAAAACCGCAGCGTAAACCATCATAAAAGCGGGTTTCACTTACAACTTGAAATCTGGTAAGATAAAGCTTGAAATTAACGATAGGAGCGAAAAAAATGACTAAAGTAATTATTGCCGGTTATAACGGTAAAATGGGCCAAAAGGCCGTTAAAATGGTTCAACAACATGACGGATTTGAATTAGTTGCCGTGTACGGATTAGAAGAAAAAACAGCAATTGAGCTGGATACAACAACTAAGATTTTTAAAAGTCTTGATGAGATTGACATTGATGCAGATGTTTGGGTTGATTTTACTGTACCAAGTGCCGTTTATGAAAATGCAAAATTTGCCATTAACCATGGTTACTCACCAGTAATCGGAACAACTGGTCTAACTGATGAACAAATTAGTGAGTTGAAGCAATTGGCAGCTGAGAAAAAATTGGGTGGTTTGATCGCACCTAATTTTGGTATCAGTGCAGTTTTGTTAATGCAATTTGCACAGCAAGCCGCTAAATATATGCCCGATGTTGAAATTATTGAAATGCATCACGATCAAAAAGTCGATGCGCCAAGTGGTACTGCGTTGAGTACTGCCAAGCTCATAAGTAAGGTGCGTCCTTCCCACGAACAAGGTAATCCTAATGAAAAAGAAACGCTGGCCCATGTTCGTGGCGGCGATTTCGATGGTATTCGAATTCATGCGGTACGACTCCCTGGATTGGTAGCCCATGAGCAAGTGATGTTTGGGTCATTAGGGGAAGGATTAACAATCCGTCAAGATACATTTGATCGAGAATCATTTATGAGCGGAGTTGCTATTGCAATCGAAAAAATTACTGACTATCACGAACTATTGGTTGGACTTGAGAACGTTCTATGATTATTAAAAAATTACCACAGGAATTTGAACAGGCACGACCAGTCATGCAACAGATTGAAGCAGCTGGCTTTGAGGCTTATTTTGTTGGCGGCAGTGTCCGTGACACGATTTTAAATAAGCCGATTCATGATGTTGATATTGCGACGAGTGCTTATCCAGAAGAAATCAAACAAATTTTTCACCGAACGGTAGATACGGGAATTGAACATGGTACGGTCATGATACTTGATCATGGTAAAGGGTATGAGACAACTACTTTTCGTACTGAATCTGGCTATCAAGATTTTCGGCGACCCGATGAAGTTACGTTTGTTCGATCATTACAAGAAGATCTTCAACGTCGCGATTTTACAATCAACGCGCTTGCAATGAAAGAAGATGGGACCGTTATTGATCTTTTTAACGGTTTGAAGGATCTCAAAGCGGGTATGATTCGAGCTGTTGGAACACCACAAGAACGATTCCACGAAGATGCTTTGCGGATGATGCGGGCGATTAGATTTGCTAGTCAACTGGATTTTAAAATTGAGAAAAAAACGTTGGCCGGAATTCAAGAAAATGCAGCACTGCTGAGTAAAATTGCAGTCGAACGAACTCGTGTTGAGCTTGAAAAATTATTACTTGGTGAAAATCCGGCAAATGGAATCAGTGCTCTGATCGAGACAAATCTGTACGAGTATTGTCCCATGCTAGCTCACTTTAAGAGCGGGTTGACACAACTATTGGCGTTAAACGACTGGCATTTGAGTTCTGAAACAGAAGTTTGGTCATTGCTGAGTTATGCTTTTTTCCTGCAAGGAAAGCAAGTGACTACGTTTTTGAAGGCCTGGAAGACATCTAATCAGGTATTAGAAGATACTCAGGCCATCGTGAGTGCAGTCAGTCCGTTACTTGAAGGAGAACCATCGAAGCTATTGTTATATCACACCGGGCGTGAGCGGTTAGCGAGTGCTAATAAAATTGCCAATCTGTTTGGTGGCGAAATTGATACACCTGAGTTACTTGAGCAATACGACCAACTGCCGATTAAATCGAAAAAGCAATTGGCGATCAACGGCGGGCAGTTAATGAAGCAAGCTAACTTAACGCCAGGGCCGATGATTGGTACAATTTTGACCCAGTTGGAGACAGCGGTGGTTAATGGTGAAATGGAGAATAAATTAGAGTCGTTACTTGAAGAAGCAAAAAACATAGCGAAAGTGTGAGAGAATGCAAACATTACGTGCTGATAATTTAACCAGTACCTACGGCGAAAAAACATTATTTAAGGATATTTCCTTTATCATTAACGAAAACGATCGGATTGGATTGATCGGAACGAATGGTAGTGGCAAAACATCTTTATTAAATGTAATCAGTGGTATCGTGAGCCCAGAAAGTGGCGAGTTTGATGCGCCTAATGACTACACAATCGGGTATTTGAAGCAACAACCTGAATTGAATGATCAACTGACGATTCTGGATGCTGTTTTTGCGGGGACTCAGCGGGTATTTGAAACTATTCGGCAATATGAACAATCAGTTGAAGATATGGGAAAACATCCGGATGATACTCGTTTATTAGACCGTTACACGAAGCTTCAGGCACAGATGGACCAACAAGATGCCTGGGCGGCTGAAAGCCGAATTAAGACGATCTTAACGCAACTTAAAATTACCGATATGTCTCAGAAAATTGTTAACCTTTCTGGAGGGCAAAAGAAGCGGGTTGGAATGGCACAAATCTTGATTCAGGAACCAGATCTACTGTTGCTCGACGAACCAACAAACCACTTGGATCTAGATTCAACGGTTTGGTTGCAGGACTTTTTACAGACCTACAAAGGGGCTGTCATTGTTGTTACCCACGATCGTTACTTTTTGGACCAAGTTGCTAACCAAATTTGGGAATTATCGTTCGGAGAACTATATCAGTACACGGGAAATTATCAAGATTATGTTTCACAAAAGGCGGAACGAGTTCAGCGAGAGTTAGATACAGAGCATAAACAACAGCAGCTATACCAAAAGGAATTAGCTTGGATGAGAACTGGTGCCAAAGCTCGGTCAACTAAGCAAAAGGGACGTATTAATCATTTTAATGAACTTAAGGACTCTATTGGCAAGGTTCAGGTAGATCAAAATATTGATATTGAGCTTGGTCAACAACGACTTGGAAAAGATGTTATTGAGCTAAGCCATGCTAATTTGACACTGGGAGATCATCAAATTCTTAACGATTTCAGTCTTCTTGTTCAGGCCGGTCAACGAATTGGAATTTCAGGTGAAAATGGAGCCGGAAAATCTAGTCTACTGAATGTGATGGCATCGAAGCTTTCATTGGACAGTGGAACCGTTAAAATTGGTGAAACGGTCAAAATTGGTTATTATACGCAACAGACTGAGCCTATTGACGAAGATAAACGGATGATCAGCTATTTGAGTGAAGTTGCACAAAGTGTGACAGATCGAAATGGTGTTCAAATTAATGTTACGCAGTTACTCGAACGATTCTTGTTCCCAAGATTTATGCATGGTACGCTCATTCGTAAGCTTTCGGGTGGCGAAAAACGTCGATTATACCTACTTAAAATTTTAATGATGCAACCCAATGTATTATTGTTAGACGAACCGACTAATGATCTTGATATTGGTACATTGACAGTTCTTGAAGATTATTTAGATTCGTTTAATGGAACTGTAATTACAGTTTCACATGATCGTTATTTTTTGGACAAAGTTGCGGATCGGCTGCTTATTTTTAATGGTCAGGGTGATATTGACCCCTATGCGGGTATGTATACAGATTACTTAGACCAGTTGAATCAACAATCACGAGCAACATCAGCCAAAAAGGGGAACTCTGATGATGAGCAGAAGCCAGTGGTTGAAAAGCCAGCAAAAGAAAAGACCAAGTTAACCTATGCAGAACAAAAAGAATGGGAAACGATTGAAGATGATATTGATCAATTGGAACAACGAAAGCAAGATATTCAAGGCCAAATGCAAGAAAATGGCGATCAATATGATAAACTTGCTAAACTGCAGGCGGAGTTGGAATCACTTGATCAACAGATCGATGACAAAACTGAACGTTGGGAATACCTCAGTGAATACGCAGAATAGGTAGGAGGACAATACAGTGACAACCACGAGTAATGAACAACAGTATTTGAAATTGGCACATGATGTTTTAGAGTATGGTCACGAGAAGATGGATCGTACTGGAACTGGGACAAAATCATTATTTGGATACCAAATGCGTTTTGACTTAAGCGAAGGCTTTCCAATTCTAACGACGAAAAAGGTTGCCTTTGGATTAATTAAGAGTGAATTACTCTGGTTCTTGCGTGGTGACACGAATATTCGCTTCCTGTTGCAACACAAAAATCACATCTGGGATGAGTGGGCGTTCAAAAAGTGGGTTTCTAGTGATGAGTACCAAGGACCGGATATGACTGATTTTGGACTCCGAGCAGATGCTGATCCGGAGTTCAAAAAAATCTATTTGGCTGAGAAAAGAGCTTTTTGTGAAAGAATTTTAGCAGATGACCAATTTTCACAAAAATACGGAGATTTAGGACTTGTGTACGGTAGCCAGTGGCGAGCATGGCAAACTAGCAATGGACAGTCAATTGATCAAATTCACGATGTTGTCGAGCAAATCAAGCATAATCCTAATTCGCGGCGTTTGATTGTGACGGCATGGAATCCCGAAGATGTGCCATTAGTGGCCTTACCGCCTTGTCATACGTTATTCCAGTTTTATGTAGCGGATGGCAAACTGAGCTGTCAGTTATATCAGCGAAGTGCCGATATCTTTCTTGGAGTACCATTTAATATTGCTAGCTATGCATTATTAACGCATTTAATTGCCAAAGAGTGTGGTCTTGAAGTCGGTGAGTTTGTTCATACGCTGGGTGATGCCCACATTTACAGCAATCATATTGAACAAATACAGACTCAGTTAGCGCGCACCCCACAAGATGCACCTAAATTGATTTTACCGAGTGAGACAAAGGCTTTAGATAGTTATGAAGTGAGTGATATTAAACTAGAAGGTTATAAGCCATTACCGGCAATTAAGGCACCTGTTGCCGTCTAGTCAAGGAGGAAAGCTAAATGATCGCATTTGTTTGGGCTGAAGAGTTAAATGGCTACATTGGAAATCATGGCGATTTGCCGTGGCATTTACCTGCAGATATGGCGCGATTCAAGCGTGTTACAATTGGGCATACCGTGGTGATGGGAAAAACAACATTTAATTCGATGCACCGACCATTACCTAAGCGCCGCAATGTGATTTTATCAACTTCAATGCCAGTCCAAGACGGTATTGAAGTTGTCCGGTCAGTTGCAGAGTTGCAACAACTAATCGATAACACTGATGATGATATTTATATTATTGGCGGTGCAAAGGTATTTGAATCAACGCAAGCGATTGTTAATTGTCTCATCAGAACGGTTATTGAAAAATCTTACAAGGGCGACACAAAAATGCCGCCAATCGATTATCACAATTGGCGGCTGGTTAAATCCGATCACTTTGAGGCAGATGAAAAAAATGAAGCGGCTTATAGGTTTGAGACCTGGTGCAAACTAGACGTAGAATAAAATTGAGAAGTACATGGTGATGGTGCCGGCAAGCACGAAAAAGTGCCAGATAAGGTGTGAGTATGCGTTGGGTTTTGTGTAAACCAGTGCGCCAAGGGTAAACAAAATGCCACCACTGAGTAGCAGGAAGAACCCGACAGGTGTCAGACTAGTCCACAGTGGTTTGAAGGCTAGTAAACAGAGCCAACCCATGATGATGTAGATAACGGTGGACCAGATACTAACGCGATTGAGCCAGATACTTTTATAAACGACACCACAGACCGCCATGGCCCAGATGATGCCAAATAGTGTCCATCCTTGCCAGCCACCAATGCTAACGAGACAATATGGGGTATAGGTTCCGGCAATTAGCAAGAAAATCATGGAGTGGTCGAAGACCTGAAAAACATGGTGCGCTTTCGTAAATACGAGTGCATGGAACATTGTTGATGCGAGATAAAATAAAACGAGCAGACTTCCATAGACTGTGAATGAAACAATTCGGATTGCGCTACCAGTATGTGCTGCACGAATGATGAGTAAGACTAAGCCGGCGATTGCCAGGCCAACACCAAGGCCATGGGTGATGGTGTTGGCAATTTCGATAACGATGGTTTGTTTTGTTTTTTGTGGTTGCATAAAATAAACTCCTTGTTAATTATTGTCGATTTACAATGAAATTAAGCCATTGTTTTGCTATACTAAGTGCGAAAGTAGTTCAACCTTGTGTCTTGACTTTCAATCTTAACTTAACTACTATTCGTTAGTAAGTTAATTAAATTATATGATCTAGTCTTCAAGACTAGATCAGTATAACACATTATTACTTTATGAGAAAGCGTGGTCAAATTATGACGAATATTAAAATCGTCACCGACTCCTCAGCGGGATTAACCGAAGATGAAATCAAACGATATGATATCACGATCGTCCCGTTGTCAGTTATGATCGATGGCACAATTTATGTAGAACGTGAAACAATTACTAACGAACAATTCCCAGAACTGATGAAGAATGCAAAATCATTGCCTAAAACTTCACAGCCACCAATTGGTAAATTTGTGGACGTGTTTGATCGGCTAGGCGAAGATGGTAGTGAAGTTTTGTGTCTCACAATGATGGAATCAATTAGTGGTACAGTACATGCCGCAGAGCAAGCCGCTGCAATCACTAAAACAAAAGTAACGGTCGTCGATAGTAAGGAAACTGATCGTTGCTTGGCGTTCCAAGTGATTGAAGCCGCTAAGATGATTGAAGCAAACGCCCAGATGGATGCGATTTTAGAAAAGCTCGAAGATATTCGCGAACATTCGGAAATTTATTTAGCCGTTGTAAATTTGAACAACTTAGTAGCCGGTGGCCGAATTAGCAAGATGGCGGGAGCTTTGTCTAACCTGCTTAACATTAAGGTAATGCTTGAGGTAACAGATGGTGAAATTAAGATCCGTCTTAAAGGTCGCGGCCTTAAACCAATCCACAAGTATTTAGATGACGTCTACGAAAAAATGCAAAGTGGTGTTAGAAAAGTTAAAGCCATTGGTATTTCACATGTTCAGGCAGACGAAGAGGTGGCCAAGATGAAGGCCACATTGGAGAAGTTATTCCCTGATATCAAGATTGTTGTCAGAGAAACTGTCCCAATTATTGCCACACATACGGGTATGGGTGCATTTTGCCTACTTTATTACACTGAATAAATGAATTTTAATGATAAAGGCTGACGCAAATTATTTGCTGGCAGCCTTTCTTAATACGTTGGGAGTTTTTAATTTGCGAAAAGCAGTGATCAAAATTTTAATCGTAATTGTGGTACTTGCTGCTGGAAGTGGCGGACTGTTACTGTGGCAACAGCACCAAAGTCCAGCACGGCAGTCAACTGAAAAGGCGGCACCACTAGTTCATAAGAAAACGCAAATTAAAAAGAACGTTAATTTAATCGCATTGGGAGATTCTTTGACACAGGGTGTTGGTGACCAAAAGAAAAATGGTGGTTACGTTGGGATTATTAAAAGTAAAATCGAAAAAAATTATAATACCACGGTTCATACTAGTAACTACGGTGTCGCTGGGGATCGATCTGACCAAATTTTGAGTCGCTTAAAGAGTGAAAAAAATTTTCAATCGCAGTTAAAATCGGCTGATGTGATCGTTATGACAGTTGGTGGCAATGACTTAATGCAATCATTGCAAAAAAACATTTTCGTTGCAAATCAGAGTGAGTTTACTCGTAACATGAATCAGGCTAACCAAAAATATGTGACCAAATTAACCAAATTGTTCAAAGCGGTTCGTCACTATAATCCACACGCACCGATTTTCTTATTCAGTGTCTATAATCCATTTTACGTTTACTTTGCCAATGTTGACACGATAACAGCATCGGTAAATTCGTGGAACCAAGTAACCAAAGAAAAAATGGATAATTACGGACCATCCTATTTCGTTGATATTAATAATCTTATGTCGCATGGTCAGTATACGACTAAAAAGGCTCAGCAACAGTTGATTAAACAAGATAAGCAAGCTAACACAGGTGCTACTAGTCAGAAGCAAGCCATTAAAGTAATGAGCGAGAAAAATCATAATCTGAATGACTATATTTCAACTGATGATAATTTTCATCCGAACCATTTAGGTTATATTAAGATGAGCGATCAATTGTTTAAAACGATGCAACATCACATTAGTTGGATAAGAGAGGGTAATGAGTAGAAGTGACCGAGACAAGAAAAAATAATCGAAAAACGAGACATAATTGGTGGAAATGGGCGTTTATTATTTTGGTGGTACTAATTGTTGGAAGCACCGGCTACGTTGTTCATCAAGTTAGTGCACCAGTTGAGAAACAAACGACGGTACAACCATTGAAGACGAGTAATTCTTCGTTTCAAGTTAAGCTTAATTCTACCCAGGTTAATGCATTGGCCGCCAATTATCTAACAAGATTACAAAAGAATGAAAAAACAAAGTATAAGTTTGTTGTTGGCAAAAAATATGCTACGATCACTGGATCGACGAAATTTTTGGGGTTTAAGTTGAATTTTGCCTTGAACTTCATCCCCCAGCGACTTAGTGATGGTAATGTGTTATTGAATGCCAAAGGCCTCTCAGTCGGCCGGTTGAATATTCCGATTAAGTATGTCATGGGCTATATTAAAAATCATTATAAACTGCCAAATTGGGTTAAATTGAATCAGAAGAAGAAGACAATTTTACTTGATATGAATAAGTATAGTAAACATCGTAACCTACATTATTCGGCGGAAGAAATTAATTTACAACAGGGAACGTTTAGATTTTTAGTTACCGTCCCCAAACTTGATGGAGGTAATGACTAATGCGGCTAAGCTTTTATCAGTATTTAATGACACAAAAGAATCCAAGTGGTGCCAATGAGGTTGAACAGTTTGCAAATAACGCTGCGCTTGATCAGGCGTTTCCAAAACAATCTCAAGATTTTGACGAAATATCGCACTACTTGGAGGAAAATGCACTCTATTTACCATCAATGACAGTTTTTGATACCGCTTGGCAGTGGTATCTTGAAAAAATGAACTAGATTAGTTTAAACGCTGGTATACCAATTGTTTGCAGCTTGTATTTTTATACAATTTTTTTACCAGTCTCAATTTTGCTCCAAAAAAATCTACATCTCAGTTAATGAGGTGTGGATTTTTATTAGGGTGGCTTTAATAGCTTTAGGGTCTAACAAACGGTTGATTGTAATAATTGATTGCAAACGGTAGATTGGAGGTTTCTGATTCATATTGCCCGTGTACTTGTGTAAAAAAATAGCCACCTTACTTATTAGGTGACTAGTCATAGATACTTCGGCGGTGACCAATTTGCAATGCTAACACGACTAATCTGTCATCTTGAATCTCAACGATGACACGATAGTTGCCAATGCGGTATCGCCATTCGCCTGATCGATTAGCGGTGAGTCCTTTACCAAATGATCGAGGATCCGCAACACCATCAACGTGCTGGTATAACCAACGAGTAATAAGTATTGCTTGATGTTTGTCCATCTTACGAAGTGAACGTTGCGCTTCGCGAGTGAATTCTAATCTATAGATCAATCTAGATCACCAAACTCATCTAAGATTTCATTCATTGATACAGTTTTATGGTTATCTTCGCCCCAGCGCTTTTTTGCAATTGCAGCAGTTTGCTTGTCATATTCATCTTCGAGTTGATCCATTGAGTAGTTTTTTATCAAATCGGATAGAGTTAGTCCATAGAAGTCGGCCATATATTGTAGCCATTCCTTCTCGTCGTCTGACACTCGTACTGTGATCATTGCCATAATATGCGCCTCCCATTGGTGTAATACATTGTACTACGAGCGAGAATATATGTAAATAAAAACAAGCTGTCCATGGCCAGACGATTATTGGGTATGGTTTATCAGAAACGGTGGCAAATTGATATTATTGATTAGTGACAGAGAGTACTATACAGTGCATTTAGTTATCTATGCCTGGGAGCAATGCCCATTGTTTTGACCTGCTGTTAATTACAAAGTAGTAATGGTGGAGTAGCAATCATAAAAATGCTGGAGCGGCTCCACCATTGCCTCACAAAAAATAATCGTGTATGCTAGTGTGTGCATTATAATGGTAGAAATAAGAAAGTACGGCGTCTGGTTATTGGCGACTGTATCTAAAAAATGAACTAGGAAGGAATTTAACATGGCAATTATTCAATGGTAGACTGGAAGCTCACTATAAAAAATGACTAGATATTGTAAAAAAGCAGCGGGATAATATGAGATTTAAGTAGCCAAAAGCCTGATAAAACGGGCTTTTTTGTTTGCCGTTGATTTGAAAGTTTAGGTATCTTTTTCTCCCAATTTTGTATAGAAATTTGGCCGATTGAGCAATAATAAGCAATGATTATCAAATTATGGTACCAAAATTGGTACCGCAAAAAGGCCGCCGGGACATATGGACTTCCTTTTATGGATTTGAATAAGTTATTTTCAAAACGAAATATCGATCCAAGTTTGAAGTTGGTTAATCTATCGGCTTAAAAAACTAATCATGGAAGAATGTGATTATTCAGTATGATCTAAAATAGATGCTGCTATTTTATTTCAAAATAAAGCTTGACGCTTACATAGATATGGGTCTATATTATAGATATAGATGCGCGTCTATGTTTACAAAATACGATGTTTCTTGCGGTGATCGAAGCAAGTTGAGTTGAGGAAATGCAGTTGCGGAGTTTGCAACTAAGTTCCCTAAAATCACCACGAAAGCGGTCATAATCATTCATTTTGGCAACACTGATTAGCAAGAAGTATCTGCTTGTTGAATATTTTCTGCTAAACAGGATTGGCTTTCTGTTGTTGATTAAGCCAAAACCAAAAGTAGCAAGTTCAGTCTGTATCACTGTAACATCAATGTTTATTATTAGCGTATTTAACTAATAGATTACCTTAATTATGGAATAGGAGCTTACAAATGGACTATCAAAAGTATGTTCAAATGCTGAAAGCAATGGCCGATCCAAATCGCTTAAAAATTATTGATCTGCTTTCCTGTGGTTCTTTGTGTGCTTGTGATATTTTAGAATACTTCGATTTTTCGCAGCCGACTTTATCCCACCATATGAAAGTCTTGCAAAATGCCGGTATTGTTGCGGCACGCAAGGAGGGAAAGTGGCAGCATTACACGTTACGCGCCGACTTTATGCTGACCTTTAAGCAGGATACAGCGCAATTATTATCAAGTGATGATCACTGTATCTGTCACGATGCCGGCTGTGCTGATTGTGAAGAATGTGCTTCAGGAAAGGTTGTTATGACTAATGAAAAAGATTGAATTATTTGAACCAGCAATGTGCTGCTCGACTGGGGTTTGTGGCCCGTCCGTTGATCCTGCTCTTTTAATGATCACGTCGGCTTTTGATGCGCTGCAAGGTGTGACCACCGTTGAAGCTGACCGCTACAACTTAAGCAATAATCCTGATGTTTTTAGTGAGCGGGCCGATATTTTAGCGGCCATCAAGGATGATGCTGACGCTGTTTTGCCGATCACCGTGGTTGACGGCCAGATCGTTAAAACTGGCGCTTACCCAACGATCGATGAATTATCTGACTATACTGGGCTAGTTTTCGTGCCAGCTGAGCAAACCGGTGGTTGTTGTGGCGGTGACGGGGGCTGTTGCTAAATTTTTAAGTAAGAGATGGCGCGGCCATTTCTTTTGAATTATACATAGATAAATATCTATGTGACTGAGGAGGATAACATGCAAGATTATCAACCACAAAAGGCTAATTTAACTCATTATTTGTTTTTTACCGGTAAAGGTGGCGTTGGTAAAACAACGACGGCCAGTGCGACCGCCATTAATTTGGCCGACGCTGGCAATCAAGTGATGCTCGTTTCAACTGACCCAGCCAGTAATTTACAGGATGTTTTCAATACAGCGTTGACCAATAAACCACAAGCAATCAAAGGTGTACCGGGGTTGTTTGCCGCCAACTTTGATCCAGTGACTGCTGCCGGTGAGTATCGGGAGAGTGTTGTTGGCCCTTATCGCGGCGTATTGCCGGCCGCGGCGATCAAAAATATCGAGGAGCAACTATCTGGCTCGTGTACAGTCGAGATCGCGGCATTTAATGAATTTGCCAACTTTCTAACTGATCCGACGGTTGACCAACGCTTTGATTATATTATTTTCGACACGGCGCCGACCGGCCATGCCTTGCGCATGCTACAGCTACCATCAGCGTGGAATAATTATTTAGCTGAAAATGAGCGCGGTGCTTCTTGTTTAGGCCAATTAGCTGGCATGGGTGATAAAAAAGCAATTTACGCCAAGGCGGTAGCAACGTTAAGCAATGGGGACTTGACCACATTAATGTTGGTAACGCGGCCACAAAAAGCCGCATTACTTGAAGCGGCACGAGCAGCACAAGAACTAGCCGCGATCGGCATGACTAATCAGCAGTTGATCATTAATGGCACGCTTAAAACACCGACGGATCACGCTTCGCAGGCTATTTTTGCGCAACAACAGGCTGATCTACAACAAATGCCGGCTGTATTAAAAAAATTTACTCAGTATGAAGTGCCGTTACGCGCCTACAACGTTACCGGCTTAAATAAATTACACCTGGTGTTACAGGCAACACAACCCGCATTAGCTACCTATCCGCCGCTGACCAATAACTATCCCAACTTAGATACGATCGTTGCTGATCTGATCAAGACGGATAAAAAGATTATTTTTACCATGGGCAAAGGGGGCGTCGGTAAAACAACGGTTGCGGTGCAGATCACGCAGAAATTAGTGGCCCAACATAAAACCGTTCATTTAGCCACCACTGATCCGGCCGATCATCTAGATTTCTTTAAAACAGCTGATCCGGCAGTTACGATCAGCCATATTGACGAGCAGCAGGTATTGAAAGATTATCAAGCTGAAGTACTGGCAACGGCTCGCCAAACCATGAAAGCGGCTGACGTTGATTATGTCGCCGAAGATCTCCGTTCACCATGTACGCAAGAAATTGCGGTTTTCCGCGCTTTTGCTAATATTGTGGCGCAAAACGACAGTGACGTGGTGGTGATCGATACGGCGCCAACTGGGCACACGTTGTTACTATTAGATTCCACTCAAAGTTATGCACAGGAAGTTAAGCGCACAGCCGGTGACGTGCCACAAGCAATTATTGATCTATTGCCACGGTTGCAAGATCCCCAACAAACCGAGATCGTGATGGTGACTTTACCGGAAACAACGCCAGTCTACGAATCAATGCGGCTCAATGAAGATTTAAACCGGGCGCAAATTGCCCATACATGGTGGTTGGTCAATCAAAGCATGCTGGCTACACAAACCACGCATCCGTGTTTACAAGCACGGGCACAAAATGAAGTTGAATGGATCGAAAAAGTCAAAGACGTTTCGGCCAATCATTTTGCAGTGGAACAGTGGCAACCAGATTTTGAACAAACGCTATTAACGATTTAAATAAAGATATCAATTGATCAGGGTAGCGATACCCTGATTTTGGTAGTTGGGAGGAATTATGCAAGTCTTTTTTGCTGTTTTTATATTTTTACTCACGTTATTATTCGTCATTTGGCAACCTAAGGGGCTATCAATAGGCTGGACCGCAATTGGTGGGGCAGTACTTGCACTGCTATTTCGGGTCGTCACATTTAAAGATGTGGGTACCGTTACTGGGATCGTTTGGAACGCCACTTTGTCGTTTGTCGCCATTATTTTGATCTCATTGATTTTAGATGAGATCGGCTTTTTCGAGTGGGCCGCTTTACATATGGCACGACTGGCTAAAGGCAATGGTGTACGTATGTTCATTTTGATCGCTATTTTAGGTGCGATCGTGGCGGCACTTTTTGCCAACGATGGGGCGGCATTGATTTTAACGCCGATCGTTCTGGCAATGGTGCGAGCCCTACATTTTGATGAAAAAAAGGTTTTCCCATTTATTATTGCCAGTGGCTTTATTGCCGATGCGACTTCGTTACCATTAGTTGTTAGTAATCTAGTCAATATTGTTTCCGCTGACTTTTTCGGCATTACATTTTCCGAGTATGCCCTAAGAATGTGGATCCCTGATCTTTTTTCACTGATCGCCAGCATCAGTATCTTATATTTGTATTTCCGCAAGGCCTTACCCAAACATTATGATGCAGATCAGGTTGCTGAACCAAAATCTGCAATCAAAGATCAACGATTATTTAAGTTCTCTTGGGTCGTGTTAGCGGCGTTATTGATCGGTTATTTTAGCAGTAGTTTTCTAAACATTCCCGTTTCGTTTATTGCACTTACGATTGCCGCAATTTTCTTGTTGGTTGGTCAACAAAGTCATCACGTTGATACTAAGGCAGTCATTAAAGGAGCACCGTGGAACATCGTCTTCTTTTCAATCGGAATGTATGTGGTGGTTTATGGCCTACAAAATGTTGGCTTGACAACATTACTTGCTGGTGTTATCGCCAAAATGGCAACTGGTAGCCGGTTTGTGGCGACCATGGGAATGGGTTATTTGGCAGCGTTCCTGTCATCAGCGATGAATAATATGCCAACGGTAATGATCAATGCTTTATCGATCAAGGGCGCTAATGTATCAGGGTTAATGCACCAAACGTTAGTTTATGCAAATATTATTGGTTCTGATCTAGGACCAAAGATCACACCAATCGGTTCGCTGGCGACGTTAGTGTGGTTACATGTTTTGGCGCAAAAAAACGTAAAAATTGCTTGGGGTACTTATTTTAAAATTGGGATCACGATCACGATTCCAGTCCTATTCATTACATTATGTGGTTTATGGTTATCGCTAAGTCTTTTTGGTTGAGAAAGGATGACTTGCTATGATGCAAACTGAGTATGCACAACAAGATTCATTAGCTAATAGATTAAACATAGTCGATGCTTTAGTGAAACAGGCCACGAAAGCTGAAATAGAATCAATTTCTGCTGTTTACCTGATTCAAGCCAACCAAGAAATTAATTTGCTTGAATTAAAATACAGTAGTGAATTAACAATACAACAGAACTTGTATAAGGTAAAAATAGCCTTTTTGCAAATAAATCACTTGATTTTAAATAATCTAGCGGTCAGCCATTTTCGTGATTATACACAAATAGAAAAGGAATTTGAACATTTTCATCGTCTAATATGCGAGGTGAAAGACGATTAAAATTGAAATATTTGAAGAGGCGATGTGTTGTGCAACTGGTGTTTGTGGTCCCAGTGTAAAGAAAGAATTGATTCAGACTACCGCAATTCAACGTCATGTTAATGCAGATGGTGAAAATATAATCATACGCAGAAATCTTACACAAAATCCGGACGCCTTTGTTCGTAATCATCAAATAAATGACCTATTAAAAAAATATGGAATCACTGTATTACCAATTACTATGGTTAACGGTATAATTTTTAAACAAAGAGATTATCCAACCTTCCAAGAGTTTTCAGATTATCTACATCAGGATTTAAGTCGTGCATTTGTTCGCTAACAACGGTGAAAGGAATTAATTAAATGGCAAATGAAACGGAAAAATTATTAATTATCGGCGGCAGTGACGCCGGAATTTCGGCGGCCTTAAAGGCTAAAGAACTTAAACCTGAATTAAAAATTCAGATATTATTAGCAGATGAGTACCCAAATTTATCAATTTGTGGAATACCTTATGCAGTCAGCGGAGAAGTGCCGGATTGGCACTTGCTAGCTCATCGTAATTTACAAGAATTGACTTCGACTGGTATTGAATTTCAAATGAACATGATTGCAGATAAAATTGAACCGCAACGACATGAAGTCGTAGCACATGCGCTTACAGGCGAATTAAAAACTTATCATTATGACCACTTGGTTGTAGCAACAGGAGCTAGACCAAAACTATCGGGTATTAAAGGTGTGGACCTGGCGCAAGCTCAACAGCAAGATAGTAAAGTTCGTATTTTGCATACAATGGCAGATTACTTTGCGATTGAAAGAAATATAGCTACAGATAGTGTTCGGAAGGTCGCAATTGTTGGGTCTGGTTATATCGGAATCGAAATGGCGGAGGCTTTAAGAAAACGGCATTTAGACGTCACTATTTTTCAACGAGGTTCAGAAATACTTTCCACGGTTGATGCTGATTTAGGCCGAATTATTCATCAAAAGTTGTCTGCTAATGCCGTCAATGTTATTACTGGTTTAACCGTTTCAGAAATTAATGAAACTGGTAGCAACGTGGAAGTTGTTGGCTTAAATGAGCATCAAAAGACACAATCTTCTACGTATGATTTAGTCTTAATCGTTGTTGGTGTTCAACCAAATAATGAGCTACTGGTCAAGGTAGGTGCTGAAACTGGAATTGCCGGGGCCATCGAGGTTGATCAATATATGCAGACCTCATTACCTGATATATGGGCGGCCGGCGATTTGGTGGAAACAAGACATCATTTATTAGGTGAAACCTACTTGCCATTAGGTACGACTGCACATAAACAAGGAAGAATTGCTGGTTTTAATATTGCTGGAATTCAACGTGCCTTTAAAGGTAGCCTGGGGACACAAGTTTTAAAGGCATTTGATTTAGTTGTTGTACGGACAGGGTTATTGACAAGTGAGGCTATCCAGGCAGGGTTTAATCCTTTCACGGTAACAACTGATGTTGATGACCATAAGGCTTATTTTCCCGGTGCTCAAGAAATTAAGATCAGAATTACTGGTGATCAAAAAAGTGGCCGGCTTTTAGGCGTGCAGTTAATTGGTCATTACGGTAGTGAAGTTGCTAAACGCAGTGATATTTTTGCTACGGCAATTTTTAATGATATGACAGTAGCCGAAATTAGCGACCTAGACTTATCCTATTCACCACCAGTTGGATCACCTTGGGATGCAGTACAAATCGCAGCACAGAACTGGGAACAACAGAATGCGAAACGCTAAGGAATTAATTTATAACTGAAGGAACAACTTCACTTCATTATTAATTAAGCTTTCTACTATCTGTTTTTATATGATTACCAGATTACTCTGAGGACAATGATTGGCGGCTATTTATATTGAAAGAATTAAAATGGCGCAAAATGATAGTAACGAAACTTTGGCATCTTCTGGTAGATTAAATTAAAACTAAGACCTGTATCTTAGTTTTAATTTAACTAGTGAATATGAATAGTGGTTAATGTCAGATAGAGTGGCTATAGGAGCTACTCTATTTTTTGATTCAAATTAAATTGGGGGACAACACTATTACATGATATAATGTAATAGATTAATAAACGAGGAGTGATCTAATGATACAAGTAGACTGTTGTCCGGGTAAACCAGATTTGGCTGATCGGGCATTGTTAAATGAGAATCAAGCCGCTGACATTGCTTTACTTTTTAAAGTACTCGCAAATAATACGCGGCTAAGAATTTTACATTGCTTAACGCGTGAACCAGATATGGCCGTTAGTGAGATTGCTACATCACTAAATATGAAGGTCCAAGCCATCTCAAACCAGTTACAACGTCTAGTAGATCAAAAGATAGTTAAAGCGAAGCGTAATGGCAACTTCATTGAATATCAGATCATTGATGAATGTACGGCAATTTTATTAGAACGGGCATGGTGTTTAGCTGAAGATGCCGGAAAAATCAATGCTGGTGGGGGAAAATAAAATGATCAGGACAATTATAACGAGTATTATTCTTTATACATCAACTGCAATCGACTTATTAGTTATTTTAATGTTACTTTTTTCAAAATATCGTTCAACAAAGCATCGCCGACAAATTTATATTGGTCAGTTCTTAGGCTCATATACGCTCATTGGAATTAGTTTGTTTTTTGCATTTATTCTCCATTACGTACCCGCCAAATGGTTACTAGGTTTTTTAGGGTTGATTCCCATTGCCTTTGGAATCAAATATATATTTAGCAAAGAAGATGAAGCCGCAGAAGTTGATCAGAAAATTGAAGCGCGTAAAAATAAGAATTTAATTGCAACGGTGGCTTTAATTACGGTAGCTTCTTGTGGTGCGGATAATATTGGCCTTTTTGTTCCTTACTTCGTATCATTATCACTGGTACAGCTAATCGTAACGCTGTTTGTTTTTACCATTTGTATTTATTTTTTAGTTTTCCTTGGTGATAAGTTCTCACAAGTGAATTTTGTAAAGAACTTTCTTGATCGTTTTGGTGATTGGATCATGGCCATTATTTATATTGGTTTAGGCATCATGATCATTCTTGAAAGTGACACTATTAGGCATATTATGCAGCTATTATTTTAATTAAGCAGTAGTCGATATTTTTTATCATTCATTGATCATTGCGATAATCCCTTTGTAGTTGTCAGATGAAATACAATAATTCATCTGATGATTATGGAGGGATTTTTGTATGTCCAGATCTAAGTTCACAGTTCTCGAGAAGCTCAATTTAATTGAAGATTATCAGCAGTCGGGGCTCCCTAGGGCTACTTATGAAAGGCAGCATGGAATCGGTAAAGATACACTTAGAAGTTGGTTGATACGTTATCAAAGAGATGGTCTAGAAGGCCTGCAAGAAGCAAAGAAGAATATTCACTATAGTAAGGAGTTGAAGCATACAGTCGTCTTTGCGTACTTAAATGGAGAAGGTACATTTGGTGAGTTGGCGGACAGATATGGTCTGCGTAACGCTACCCAAGCACAAAACTGGGTTACCAAGTATAATGAGGACAAACCTTTGACGGCATCGCCGTCCAGAAAGCGGGTTCCCACTATGCCTAAGAAGACAACTTTCGAAGAACGAATTGAAATCGTTGAGTACGTAGTCAAACATAAACATTCATACGCTGAGGCCGCAGAGCACTTTCAAGTCTCCTATCAGCAAGCACAATCTTGGGTGCTTAAGGCCAAGAACGGTGGTTATGAAGCCCTCGTCGATAACCGTGGTCATCACAGGGACGAGTCTGAATTGACTGATCTCGATAAGGCAAATCTTCGTATCCGCCAGCTGGAAGCTGAGCTTAAAGATAAAGAATTGGTGGAACAATTCGCAAAAAAATTGCTGGAACTTCAGCGCAAGGGGTGAATAAACAGCATCAACTGGCCTACGTCGCAATCAAAGAGGTCAGTCAAGGCAAGCGCGGTGCGCTTACCAAGTTATTAGCTGTTGTCGGCGTAAGCCGGCAGGCTTACTACAAAGGCTTAAAGCGTGAAGAAACAGCTTGGGAAGTTCGTGATCGTCAACTCAAGGAACGGATACAATACTGGTTTGATTTCCATCATCAGAGCATCGGTGCTGGGAATCTCTTAGTGAATCTACAGCATGATGAATCGATTACGTTTGAAGTTACCTATAAAATGGTTCGGCGTGTGATGCGAGAGCTTGGACTGAGGTGTCAGATTCGAGTCAAGAAACACAGTCGTCAAAAAGCTAGTGAGCAGTACGTCCAAGACAATGTCTTAAACCAAAATTTTGATACGGACGCGCCTAACAAAGTTTGGTTGTCCGACTCGACTGAATTGCGATTCGGCCCGAATGGTGAATACAAAATTCGACTGAGTGGCGTTCTTGATCTCTATGGACGCCTTCTCTTGGCACACAACCTCAGCATTACCGAAACCTCAGCTGCGGAAATCGAAGTGTTCCAACGTGCATTTGATCGTGTTGGAGACGTTCATCCATTGATTCATACGGATCGCGGCTCAGCTTATACATCTGGTGCCTTCAACAACTTTCTAGGCCGTTACGATGTGATACGCAGTATGTCTCGTCCAGGCACACCATACGATAACGCGCCGATGGAACGTTGGTGGAATGAGTTTAAATTGCGCTGGATGGAGCGTCATCCGATGCCTAAGACCCTTCAAGAACTCGAGAGGCTGGTTGAAGAAGGTATTGAATACTTTAATCACCACAACCGTTCAGCACAAAGAAACGGCCTCACTCCAGATGAATACTGGAATGAAGCCTCTTAGAAACAGATTCAATTTTTTATTATTTCATCTGTCAACTTGACAGGGCCTAGTGCACATCTTCTTTTGAAGGTGATTTTTTTGCGTTTGGTGATAAGCATTGATGGTATTGATTTTATTGTATAAGGCATTGATTTCTTTAATTGGTAATTGCCGATATTTTGATTGGCGGATGATCGGTCGATCATTGTTATCAGTCTCTGGGGTACCATCTTCATTGATTTTTGTGTAGGGTTGAAAATAGCTCATAATTTCATGAACTTGATCACTAAGACCATCAATTTGACGCGGTGAAAAATCATCTATGCGGTGCATTAAGCGAAAGAGGTGCTCAGTTTTGTCAGTATATTCATCAATGCGATCAAGAATAGCAGTAGTGCTACTGATTTCAATTTCAGCCGGTGTGCCAAATAAGTCGACGGCGGAAACATTGAAAAATCTGGCAATTCGGTCCAAGTTTTCAAAACTAGGATAACTTTTACCGCGTTCAATATTTGAAATTGCTTGTTTTTGAACTTCGATGGCAATGGCTAAGTCTTCTTGCGTGATCTGGTGTTTTTGCCGCAATCTTTTTATGTTTTGACCAAAGTTTTCGATCATTATCATCACCTCATGATTATCTTAACTTAGTTACTTAAAGTAGACAACTACAACGACTACTCACGGTCTTTGAGTAGGTGGCATAAGGTGATTGACCAGCTCTAAAGGCCTACGTTATCATGTTTATATGATCTAAGCCAAGTGAAATATTCTTACAAATTTTTGCTGGCATTGATCATAATCGTTCCTTGAAAACAGAATAAAGGAGGAAAAAAGATTAGCCGCCGCCACGCGCGGCGTGCAACGCGAAAGCCGCTAGCGTGAGCGGCGGTCGGCTTTAGCCGGCCGCCTCAACCCCCAAGTTCTAATAGGGGGGTAGAAAGTATAAACGGTTAATTAATCCAGCAGCAAGAAATGCCAATTTCTAGGTATTCAAGCAACAAAGTTGCTGTTAACCGTGACTAAGAATTGCAAATTTTGGAGGTGAGCGTACTTGAATGAAGATTTAACTCTAATTGATTACCAGGTCCAAGCTGATTGGCTTAATATTTTTTGGCAACAGTTGGAGGATAAAAAAATTAAGCAAAGTCAGCTAGCTAAGTCAATGGGCATCAGTCGTTCTTATCTCAATCAACTATTGAACAGTAAGCGACCATTAACTGAGGCCATGCGCCAACGATTAACCGCAGCCTTTCGCGAACTGAGTGGCATCACCGCATTAAACATTTGTTTTGACTATGTCCGGATCAGATTTCCAACCCATGATGTTGACGAATTGATCGTGGCACTTTTCTGCATCAAGCCGATTTATTTTGTTTATGAACCTTATGGCCGTTATGGCTACAGTGGAAAATTTCGGCATGGCGATATGGAAATTTTTGTTTCACCGGAAGACGATAATCGCGGTTCATTGATTGAGTTGAAGGGGAAAGGTTGTCGCGAACTGGAAGGCATTTTAGTGGCCAGTGAACAGAGCTGGTATGACTTTTTACGGCAGGCACTGGCCCTTGATGGCGTAGTTAAACGCATTGATCTAGCCATCAATGATTATTTAGATGTGCTCCCGGTTCATTACTTGATTAAAAAGAGTATGCGTCATGAATACATTACAAAGTTCAGGGAGTGTAAATACTTTGTCCGCGACAAAGACAATTTAAAAGGAGAAAGTCTCTATTTTGGCTCACGTAAAAGTGCAATTTATTTTTGTATTTATCAGAAAGATATTGAGCAATATTTTAAATTAGGTAAAGCGTTGGCGGAGACCAAAATCAAGAATCGATTTGAGATTCGTGTGTTTGACGAACGGGCTGAGCAAACGGTCGCCGATCTATTGGCCTATCGCAACCCGCAGCGAACCGTGTTCGGTATTATCAATAATTACTTGCGTTTTGTGAAGCCGATTGCCAACAAGCCAACGTCAAAATGGCCGTTGGACGATCGGTGGACACAGTTTATTGGTAAATATGCCGATAAGTTACGTTTGGCCGTTTCGCCGGAACCGGTCACTTTAGACCAAACTATTCAATGGATCAAGAAACAAGTGGCGCCAAGTTTAAAAATGTTAATGGCAATTGATTCGGCTAAAAGCGAGGATACTCTAATGACGATCATTGCTGAGGCCAAGTTAAGTGAAAATCAACAAGTGATGATTCAACAAATGTTGGCTAGTCCCGAAGAAATAATGATTCAGCAACCCAAACATAATGGCGATTGAGATAATAAAAAGATGCAACTACGCCGACCAAAGCAAGTAGTTACACCTTAAAATAGATAAAATAAGCAATCTATCTACGATTATTATCTCACTTCATCTAGAAATTAGGAAGTGAAAAAATGGAAAATACAAGTGTACCATATAGTGGCGACTCCGCCGGTAAAGCGGAATGGGGAACCAAGCAAGCATTGTTGAAACGCTATGAGGGTCTAAATATTTATACATTAAATCGGTGGTTGTCGGAAATGCGTAATGACGCTACTTTTCGTCAGGGCGTTATTAATCCTACACACAAAATTGTATTGATCAACTTTGCGACCTTTCAAGAATTCTTGTTTTGGAAACAGCATCATTACATCCGAAACGTCTGACAACACCGCCGGGACATGGTAAAATGAAATAGCTATTTAATCTCATTTTATCTTTCCTGTTTATTAATTTGAATTGGAGGATAAAATTATGCATTTTCAAAAAAGAGTACTCGCTGACGGAACTTCAACTTATCGCGCTTTCGAGAATTATATTGACCCCTTAACTGGCAAACGGAAACGGGCCTCAGTAAGTTTTAAGTCTAATTCTCAAAGAGGTAAAGCACAAGCGGCGCGAGAACTTGATGAAAAGATCGAAGAGCTAACTTCACAGCGAGCTCAAGCACTTGATGAGCGCGTTCAAAAATGGACGTTCAAAGATTTACGCGAAGATTGGTTTGATTTGTGGAAACAGTCTGTTAAACCAATGACAATTAAGCGCGAGGCGCTTGTTATTAGGCGGTTGAATCAAATTATTGCAGACGATATTTTGGTAAAAAACATCACGCCTATGTTAGTCAATAAATGTTTGCAAGACTATCGCGAAAAATACAGCGCTAGTTTTGCCACCATGCAACACATCAAATCAACTTTCAATAAACTTTTCGACCATGCGGTGCTATATAACATCATTCCAGCTTCACCGACAGCCGTTCTGCATTTAAAAGCGACAACGACTGAAAAAATCGAGCGGAAGGATCGCTTGGAAAGTAAGTTTCTTGATTCGCGTGAGGTCAAAGTCTTGTTCACTGAATTGGCACAACGCCGCAATCCGGCGTACTATGATCTGGCACTATTTATGATTGCAACAGGTTGCCGAATTGGTGAAGCATCAGGGTTAACATCTGATAAGATCGATTTTGCTAAAAAAACAGTTACGATTTCTAGTTCCATGCAATCACATGACTTACGGGTTGATGAGTACTACGAAGATACCGTCAAAACGGTTGCTGGCGAACGGGTGGAGCAGTTACCTGATTTTGCGATTGCTGCATTGAAGCGTGCGATACACCGTAATGCCGTATTTGATAGGCGGATGAAGGAATTACCGAGTGATGCTTTTCATGAATTTCAAGTGATTTTTCGGACCGAGTACGGTTCACCGATCACGTCACATAGTTTTCGTGAAGTACTTGGCAGAATTAAAGCAGACTTGGAAAAGAATTGTGAAAAACGCTATGGCTTCAAATGGACGAAAAATCCAGTGCCACATAGTTTCCGACACATTCATATCTCCGTCTTGCGTGATGATTCCTCTGTAACGTTGAAAGAAGTGCAAGAGCGAGTCGGTCACGTTGAAGAACGGACGACTGATGGCTATACGCACCGCCTTTCACATTCACAAGAAAAGTCGGTTGAAGTAATTGATACGTTCGCTAGGAAGGTTGGTATTAGTCTTCAACCGGTGTAAACAAAGTTCAGCTATTACCGCTAAAATGCTAATAATATGGTACCAGCAACGGGACACATGGCACAAAAGTGGTACCATTAAGAAAATTTATCAGAGCAAGAGCTTGAAAGCCTTGCTACGAAAGGGGATATACACTATGGCAACTATTCAATGGTTTCCAGGACATATGGCGAAAGCTTTACGACAAATTCGTGAACAAATGTCGCTGGTTGATATTGTTTTTGAGTTGGTTGATGCACGACTCCCATACTCGTCCCTTAACCCGGAAGTGAAAAAAGCAATGGGAGATAAACCACATCTGTTAATCTTGACTAAACTTGATTTGGCCGACCCAGGTGTCACACAAAAATGGATTCAATATTTTGAACATCATGGACAGCCTGTACTGGCTGTTGACTCACGTGATCGTAAAGTCGCAAGTTTGGTCACTAAAAAAGCACAAGCTGTACTTGAAGAAAAACGGTTATCACAGCAGCAAAAGGGTATGCAGGAACGTGCTATTCGGGCAATGTGTGTGGGTGTCCCGAATGTTGGGAAATCAACACTATTAAATCACCTAGTAAATCGAAATGTGGCGACGACTGGAAATCGTCCTGGTGTAACGACTGGCCAGCAATGGTTACGATTATCCGCGGATTTGGAGTTACTGGATACACCTGGCGTACTGTGGCCTAAGTTTCAAACTCAAGAAATTGGGGTCAAACTGGCACTATCTGGAACAATTAAGGATAGCTTATTTCCTAAAGACGATGTGGCCTTGTTTGCAATTCGGCATTTACGAACCGTTCATCCAGAGACAGTTATTGACCGTTATCATATTTCCGAAACGGATATGTCAGAACAAGCTAGTGATGCTGACGTCTTATTGGCGATTACAGCTAAATTAGGGTTTAAAGATGACTATGACCGGGCAAGTGAACGACTCATCTTTGATTTTCGAAAGGGCAAGCTTGGTCGATTATCGTTGGAATCACCAGCTGATACGATTGGAGCAACAGAAGTTGACTAGGCTAACCATTAAAGAAATTAGAATGCGATTACAGGATGAGACAAGCCTTGAGAGCGAGTTTGTTCGCTCGTTGGATGATGACCCTAGAAAGGGTGTTCAAGCTACGCTAGCCGCGTTTAAAAGGCGAATAGAGCAAGAATTAGTTCGTCGCAAGTCGTTTGAACATCGATTTATGTATGAAAAGCAGTTTTGGCAAAGCGGTATTCAATATGTGGCGGGCATTGATGAAGTTGGTCGGGGCCCTTTAGCTGGTCCGGTGGTCACAGCGGCTGTCATCATTGACGATCATTTTGATTTAATGGATGTTACTGATTCTAAGCAGTTAAGTGCTCATCAGAGAGAGCAATTGTATCTACGAATTATTCATGAAGCAGTAGAAGTTAATATTGCTGTTAAGGACAACCACTTCATTGATCGAGAAAATATCTATCACGCCACACAGTTGGCAATGATCGAATCCGTTAATGGCTTGCAGCACCATCCGGGTCAATTAATCGTGGATGCAGTACCGCTGCAAATTGATATTCCACAGACAACCCTAATTAAAGGTGATCAGAAGAGTATTAGCGTTGCTGCCGCCAGTATTGTGGCTAAAGAATATCGAGATCATTTAATGGCGGTGTACGATCAACTTTATCCCGGATATGATTTTGCACATAATATGGGATACGGTACTCAGAAACATATTGCGGGACTCAGGACGCAAGGCATTACACCGATTCATCGACTTTCTTTTTCACCTGTGAAAAAATATCAGTGATTTTTAGAAAACATCTCGTACTTTAAATAGGTAGGAGGTGTTTTTATTAACGTTCGAGAATTTATTCTTAAGCTTCATTTATGTGAGGGTGTTGGAATTAAAACGGAGTTTCAAATCTATCAGGCAATGATTGATCAGCCATTTCACGGTAATATCAAGGATATTTGTCAGTTAGCTGGACTCACGCAGCATAAAACGCTGCAAATTACGACGAGTTGGCATAGTCAAACATTAAATAATCAGGTCCAACAGCACATCAAGCAATGTCCATTTATTACCATTTTTGACGAACAGTATCCGCTTCAATTACGAGAAATTTATTGTCCACCGCTAGTTTTATTCTATGCTGGTGATATTGGTTTATTAAAGTCGACCATGTTAGGAGTCGTCGGTGCTCGAAAAAATACCAGGTATGGTGCACAGAGTATTCGGTGCATTTTACCAGGCGTTATCCAGCATTCAATTACGGTAGTTAGCGGTTTGGCAACCGGGATTGATGGCCTTAGCCATATGACCGCGTTAGAAAATCACGGACGTACAATTGGTGTGATTGGAACCGGATTAGATGTTTCTTATCCCACACAAAATCAAGCACTGCAGACCGAAATGGCGCGAACACAGCTCGTCATAACAGAGTATCCATTAGGGGCTCGTCCCTACCGTTCTCATTTTCCAGAACGGAATCGAATTATTGCGGGATTATGTGAAACACTATTAGTTGTGGAAGCCCAAGAAAAAAGCGGCAGTTTAATTACTGCTAGTATTTGTGTTCAGGAAAATCGAAACGTATGTGCGATTCCAGGTCGAATTACTGATTCGATGTCAGTGGGGTGTAATCAACTCATTGCAGCCGGCGCAAAACCGGTTTTGACAGCTGAAGATTTGCTCCTAGAGTTTCGAAAATAGTGGATTGCATTTGACATCGCATTTTTTTTGAAATAAGATGGTTGAGATATTTACGGTAACGTACAATAGACATTATGTCATTTTTAAGGAGTTCGATGATGGTAGAAAAATCTACGAGCAAGCCTAAAGCACGTAAAGCGAAACCGAGAGCAAAGGCTAAGAAAAAATTAGTGATTGTCGAATCACCATCAAAGGCGAAAACAATCGAAAAGTACCTTGGACGTACTTACAAAGTGGTGGCAAGTATTGGCCACATCCGAGACCTACCAAAAAGTCGGATGGGTGTTGATATTGAAAACAACTATGAACCAGACTATATCTCCATCCGTGGTAAGGGCGATGTCATCAAGGAATTACGTAAGGATGCTAAAAATGCTAAAGAAATTTATTTAGCATCTGATCCGGATCGTGAAGGAGAGGCCATTGCATGGCATGTTTCTAATATCTTAAAATTAGATGCCAATGGTAAGAACCGAGTTACGTTTAATGAAATTACCAAGGATACCGTTAAAGAAGCGTTTAAAGAACCTCGTAGCATCAATATGGATTTGGTAGATGCACAACAAGCGCGGCGAATTTTGGATCGACTAGTGGGCTATTCGATTAGTCCAATTTTATGGAAAAAAGTAAAAAAAGGATTGAGTGCTGGGCGAGTCCAATCTGTGGCCCTTAATCTAATTATTAAACGTGAAAAAGAAATTCAAGCATTTGAACCGCAAGAATACTGGACTATTGATTCCGAGTTTAAAAAGGGACGTAGTAAATTTGCGGCCGCATTTTATGGTGTTGCAGGAAAAAAGCAGGACCTGTCCGATAATGAAGCTGTTCAAAAAATTTTGGGGCAGTTAGACCGTAAGGGTGATTTTGAAATCACTAAGGTGGTCAAAAAGGAACGGCGGCGTTCACCGCAACCACCATTTACCACGTCTACCATGCAACAAGATGCGAACCGTAAATTGAATTTCAGAACACGAAAAACGATGATGGCGGCGCAACAACTGTACGAAGGAATTAACATTGGCAAAGGTGGTGCGGTGGGGTTAATCACCTATATGCGTACCGATTCAACGCGAATTTCATCGATTGCGAAGCATGAAGCCTCACAATTCCTGCATGAAAAGTATGGGGCTGAGTATGCGGCAACTAAACCAGTTAAGGGGAAATTGCCGGAAGGTGCGCAAGATGCGCATGAGGCCATTCGGCCGACGTCTGTATTTCGGACACCTGCAGAAATGAAGCAGTACCTTACTAACGATCAATACAAGTTGTACAACTTAGTTTGGTCGCGATTTGTTGCAAGTCAGATGACACCACAAGTTGTGGACACAATGACAGTTACAATTACGCAAAACGATGTTGATTTTCGGGCAAACGGATCAAAAATTAAATTTCCTGGATTTACTAAAATTTATAGTTCTGGTAAAGAAAAGGACAATGTTTTACCTGATTTGCAAGAAGGCGAAATGGTGCAACTGGTTAAGACAGATCCTAGTCAGCATTTCACTCAGCCACCGGCACGCTATTCTGAAGCTAATTTAATTAAGGCGTTAGAAGAAAATGGTGTTGGACGTCCATCAACTTATGCGCCAACGCTAGATACGATTCAGCGACGGTACTATGTGAAATTGACAGCACGGCGGTTTGAACCCACCGAACTAGGCGAAATTGTCAATACGATTATTGAGGATCAATTCCCAGATATCGTTAATGTGAAATTTACAGCCAAGGTTGAAGATGAACTTGATGAAATTGAAAATGGTAAGCAAAATTGGGTTAAGGTAGTTGATGAGTTTTACAAACCATTTTCTAAGGAAGTTGATCAGGCCGAAAAAGACGTAGAAAAAATTGAGATGAAGGATGAACTTGCCGGAATCGATTGTGAAATTTGTGGCGCACCGATGGTAGTTAAGATGGGACGTTACGGAAAGTTCTATGCTTGTTCACGTTTCCCCGATTGTCGGAACACAAAAGCGATCGTCAAGGATACAGGAATTACCTGTCCGAAATGTCATGAGGGGACTGTTGTTGAACGTAAATCGAAGAAGAATCGCGTCTTCTATGGCTGTTCACGTTTCCCAGATTGTGACTTTGTTTCTTGGGACAAACCAATCGGCCGAAATTGCCCTAAGGATGGGCACTTCTTGGTTGAGAAGAAGGTTAAAGGCGGTAAACAGATTGTCTGTCCAAATGGCGACTACGAAGAAGCCGTTCAAAAATAGTGCCTAAAAAAATTGAAATTTCCTCCATAGTCTGTTAGCTTCAGACTATGGGGGCTTTTTTATGGCAGAAAATTTAGTAGCATTATTTTTAAAATATCTCACCATTGAGCGGCAATATTCTGAGGACACAGTCAAAGCCTATGCGGAAGATATTGACCACTTCAAAGCATTTTTGAAGGAAAATGGTGGTATGAAGCAATGGCAAGATATTGATAAACTTGATGCTCGTGTATATCTCACTTATTTAAATGAGAAGCAGTATCAACGAAGTACAATTTCACGTAAAATTTCTAGTTTGAGATCTTTTTTTAATTTTCTCAATAAAAATGAGTTGGTTGGTGGCAATCCATTCAGCAATATTGTCCTTAAACGGCACCAAGAAAAGTTACCCCGGTTCTTTTACGAACAGGAAATGGATGCCCTGTTTAAGGCCGCCAAGGGAACAGGAAAACCGCTAGATACCCGAAATTCTGCAATACTAGAAGTCCTGTATGCGACTGGTATGCGGGTGAGTGAATGCGCTGATTTAACCATGCATCATGTTGATTTTGATGTCCAAATGATGTTGGTTACTGGGAAGGGCGATAAAGAACGCTATATTCCATTTGGACACTATGCCAAGGCAGCCTTACAAACTTATTTTGAACAATGCCGGACGCCCTTAATGAACCGGTATCAGCAAGATCATGACTATGTTTTTATTAATCATTATGGTAAGCAAATTACGGCTACCGGGATCGAATATGCTTTGAATCAGGTCATCAAGCAGAGCAGTTTAACAACCAAAATTCATCCCCACATGATCCGGCATACTTTTGCGACCCACATGTTAAATAACGGTGCCGATTTACGCAGTGTTCAGGAACTGCTAGGCCATGCGAGTTTATCGACGACTCAAATTTATACCCATGTTACTCGGGAACATCTTCAACAGGATTATCAAAAATATTTTCCGCGAGCTAAAAAGGAGAACGTAGACGATGATAGAACTGAATAATGAAAAGTTGCATGTTGAATTTAGTGAAACAGGTGCACAACTAATCCGCCTGCAAGATCAAAAAAATGGTCGCGATTATTTATGGTCTGGTGATCCAACGTATTGGCGTTTCAGCGCACCAATCTTATTCCCAATAGTTGGTCGATTAAAAAATGATCAATACGAGCATCAGGGCCAAACCTACACGATGCATCAACACGGATTCGCTCGTGAGAGCGAGTTCAAGGTGGTTGAGAAGAATCGGACACAGATTATTTTTGAACTTACGTCAGCAATGCATCAATTTGATAACTACCCCTTTGAATTCATACTCCGCGTTACCTATCAACTGAAGGCTGATGAATTGACCATTTCGTATCAGATCACAAATCCGGGTGAAGATGAACTATTCTTTTCGATTGGTGCTCATCCAGCATTTAACGTGTCACTGGACGAAAATCGAGAACTAGATCATGTGCGTCTGTCGGTCACGCCACAGCGAATTTATGATCAAGTTAAATTAATTGGTCCATATAGTGATATTCAGCATCCCCAAAAACTCGATTTAACCCAGCCTCTTGAGCTAAAACGTGAGATGTTTGACAATGATGCACTTATTTTGGATCTGCAAGGACAAGCAATTGAACTGACTCTTAATAGCCAAGATAATCATGGTGTTAAAGTATTCCTGGATGACGCACCATATGTGGGTGTCTGGGCACCATATCCCAAAAAAGCACCGTTTGTCTGCATTGAACCATGGTGGGGAATTGCTGATCAGATTAATGCGAGTGGCCGACTAAATGAAAAAGCAGCAATTAATCAATTAGCGAGTCATGCATCCCAACAAATGCAGTACAGAATAACCCCTTTTTAATGAAATAAAAAACGACCGATACGTTGAGTACCGGTCGTTAGTGATTATGAGTTCTTTTTATGTCGTAAGTAGTTCCCTAACCCAAATGAAACCATTGATTCGGTACCATTAAAAATACGGGAAATGTTAGAGCGATGACGCCATATAACGACAATTGACAAGATACCGGCAATGATCGCTAATATCCAGTCCTGTAAAAAAAGTGCAACGATTGTTGTGAGTGTAATGCCAATGATACTTGCGGCACTCGCCATGCTGGTTAATAACAATGTTGAAACAAAAAACGTGCTGGCCATTAAAAATAGCAATGGGTTATAGGCCAGAAGAATACCGGCACTGGTCGCAACGGCCTTACCGCCGTGAAAATGATCGAAGATGGAACAGGTATGGCCTAACGAAGCAAAAAGTCCAATGACCAAAGGATTAACATGCGACATGCCAAATAGATAGGGCTGACTAGCAGCAAGTGTTCCTTTAAGAATGTCAATCAATAAAACAGCGATTCCAGCTTTTTTACCGAGTACCCGGAATGTGTTAGTCGTTCCAATATTGCCACTTCCTTTTAGACGAATATCTTCGTGAAAAAAGAGTTTGCCAATCCAGACGCCTGATGGAATTGAACCCAGGAGGTAGGCGATTATTATCATTATTGCAATTTTCATTATCGGCTCCTTGAAATTTAATCCCAACTATCATAACATGAACGTCTTAAAATTCAAATACAGACCTTGTTAAAAGGGTTGCAAGTTCTGTTTTTTTCGGTATGATTGTTTAGTGTTTAAGCAAGGATCGCGGACAAATCAAGGATTAACGTTGTAGTTTATTAGCCATTTTTTTGAAATGCGTATATAATGAACTGTTGACTGTATCGTTAAGGTGTGCGTACTATGAAATAATATTTTGCTGAAGTAAGGAGTTTTTTTGAGTGGCGAAAAAGAAATCAAATTATGATGATTCATCAATCCAAGTGCTTGAAGGACTAGAAGCCGTTCGAAAACGGCCCGGAATGTATATTGGGTCTACCGATGCCCGAGGATTGCATCATTTAGTATATGAAATTGTTGATAATGCTGTTGATGAAGCATTATCTGGGTTCGGAAAAGAAATTAGTGTCATCATCGAAGCGGATAATGCAATTACGGTTCAAGACTATGGCCGTGGTATGCCGGTCGGTATGCACGCATCTGGAATTCCTACCGCTGAGGTCATTATGACGGTACTTCATGCCGGTGGTAAGTTTGGTCAAGCAGATGGTTACAAGACGTCTGGTGGACTGCATGGTGTGGGTGCGTCAGTTGTTAATGCCTTATCGGAGCATTTGACACTTACCATTGTCCGTGACGGGTTTAAATACCAGGAAAAGTTTGAAAATGGTGGACACCCAGTCGGGACCCTTGAAAAAGTCGGTAAGACACGGGATCCTAATGGTACGCGGGTATCATTTAAACCAGATGCGACGATTTTTACAACCGTTGTTTATAATTATCAGACCCTTGCCGAACGCCTGCGAGAATCGGCCTTTTTACTTAAAGGTGTCAAGATTACGTTGACGGATAAACGTGTGGGACAAGAACAAGAAGAGATTTTCCAGTTCGATGAAGGAATTAAACAATTTGTTGAATACTTGAATGAGGACAAGGATACATTAGGAGACGTCCTATATTTTGATGGCGACAAAGATGGTGTCGAGGTAGAAGTCGCTGCACAGTACAATGATGGTTATTCTGAAAATGTCTTGTCATTTGTTAATAACGTTCGAACACCGGATGGCGGAACGCACGAAGCCGGAATGAGAAGTGCTTGGACTAAAACGTTTAATGACTATGCACGGAAGGTAAACTTACTGAAAGAAAAGGATCGTAATTTGGAAGGTAGCGATGTCCGTGAGGGACTGTCTGCCGTTATTTCAGTGAGAATTCCGGAGCGTATTCTACAGTTTGAAGGTCAAACCAAGGATAAACTCGGAACACCCGAAGCACGAAAGATTGTCGATGCAGTCATAAGTGAGCAGCTAGGCTATGCATTGATGGAAAATGGCGAATTTGCACAAATGCTGATTCGTAAGTCTTTGCGTGCCCGCGAAGCTCGTGAAGCCGCTCGTAAGGCACGTGATCAGTCCCGCAGTGGTAAAAAACGTAGCAAGCAGGAACGGTTGCTATCAGGTAAACTAACGCCGGCCCAGTCTAAAAATGCTAAGAAAAACGAACTTTTCTTGGTCGAAGGGGATTCGGCTGGTGGATCTGCCAAGCAGGGTCGTGATCGTCGTTTTCAAGCGATTTTACCGCTTCGTGGGAAGGTATTGAACACAGAAAAGGCTAAGCTGGATGATGTGCTAAAAAATGAAGAATTAAATACTATGATTTACACAATTGGCGCTGGTGCCGGTTCCGAATTCAAGGTTGAGGATTCACATTATGACAAAGTTATTATTATGACTGATGCCGATGATGACGGGGCTCATATTCAAATTTTATTACTCACATTCTTCTACAAGTACATGCGGCCAATGATCGATGCCGGTAAAATCTATATTGCACTGCCGCCCCTGTATAAATTACAGAAGGGCCGCGGTGATAAAACCAAGATTGAGTATGCTTGGACCAATGAAGAACTAGCTCAGGTTTCTAAAACATTTGGTAAGGGCTCAAGTCTCCAACGGTTTAAAGGGTTAGGCGAAATGAATGCGGATCAACTATGGGAAACCACGATGGATCCGGAAACTAGAACGCTGATTCGGGTTAGAATTGAGGATGCTGCGCTTGCCGAGCGGCGTGTGACAACGCTAATGGGTGACAAGGTAGAGCCACGTCGTAAATGGATTGAAAGCAATGTTCAATTTACGATGGAGGAAGACGACAGTATTTTAGATAAGCAGGAATCAGCAACGACTGATTCTGCTGAAGAAACAACAATAACGTCTCAACAACCGACCATTAGTACCTGGAATGACCAAGATGATCAGCTAGATTTATTCAATGGATCAAAACGAAATTAAAAAAATGAAGAGAGGTAGCGCTAGTGAGTGAATCAAAAATTCAGGAATTAACACTGGAAGACGTGATGGGTGATCGTTTTGGTCGCTATTCGAAATCGATTATTCAAGAACGTGCGCTCCCTGATATTCGTGACGGATTAAAACCAGTTCAACGTCGAATCCTATTCGCTATGAATAAGGATGGTAATACGTACGATAAAGGGTTCCGCAAGTCGGCTAAGTCTGTCGGAAATGTCATGGGTAACTTTCATCCCCACGGGGATAGTTCTATTTATGAAGCACTGGTTCGTATGAGTCAGGACTGGAAACTAAGAGCACCGCTAATTGAAATGCACGGGAATAATGGTTCAATGGATGGGGATCCGCCGGCCGCTATGCGGTATACCGAGGCACGGCTCAGCAAAATTGCTGGATTGATGCTGCAAGATATTGACAAAAAGACGGTTGAAATGGTTCTTAACTTTGATGATACCGAGTATGAACCAACAGTATTACCAGCTCGAATTCCTAATTTACTGGTAAATGGAGCAACCGGTATTTCTGCCGGCTATGCAACGGATATTCCACCGCATAACCTAGCTGAAGTTGTCGATGCTTTAATTTATTTATTATCCCATCACGATGCAACACTAGAGCAGTTGATGGACTTTATCCCGGCGCCTGATTTTCCGACAGGTGGAATTATTCAAGGGATTGACGGAATCAAGAAGGCCTATCAAACTGGTCGTGGTCGAATTGTGGTTCGGGCAAAGACAAACATTGAAGAATTGCGTGGCGGTAAGTCGCAAATTAATGTTACCGAAATTCCCTATGAAGTGAACAAGGCACAACTCGTTAAACGTATTGATGAAATGCGGATCATGAAAAAAGTTGAAGGAATTGCTGAAGTTCGCGATGAAACTGATCGTAATGGTCTGTCGATTGCGATTGAACTAAAACGTGAAGCTAATGCACAGGGGATTTTGAATTTCCTATTCAAGAATACTGATCTACAAATTAATTATAATTTCAACATGGTGGCGATTGACCATAAACGGCCTGAACGGGTTGGACTGAAACGATTCCTTGAGGCTTACTTGGCCTTTCAAAAGGAAATTATCACTAAGCGAACTAAGTTTGATCTCGATAAGGCACAGACACGGTTACATATTGTTGCCGGTCTAATCAAGGCTTTGTCAATTCTTGATCAGGTAATTGCAACAATTCGAGCTAGCAAGAACCGAAAAGATGCAAAGCAGAATTTAATTACTCAGTATGCATTTACAGAGCCTCAAGCCGAAGCAATCGTTACCTTACAACTGTATCGGTTAACCAATACAGACGTGACTGAATTAGAAGACGAACAAGCGCGGTTAGAAAAAGATATTGCTGGATTTAAAGCTATTTTGGGCGATGATCGCAAACTGGCACAGGTTGTTAAAAAGGAACTGCTACAAGTAAAAAAACAGTTTGGTGATGCTCGGAAAACGCGGGTTGAAGAACAGGTTCAGGAACTTAAAATCGATACTGAAGTATTGGTACCTGATGAAGATGTGGTTGTCCTTGTGTCTCACGATGGCTATATTAAACGGAGTAGTACGCGTTCTTATAGTGCTTCGGATACGGATGATAACGGTTTGAAAGAAGACGATTATCCAATTCTACTGGCTAAGTCGAATACATTATCACATCTATTTTTGTTCACTAATCGGGGGCATTTAATCTACCGCCCTGTGCACGAAATTGCAGATGCGCGTTGGAAAGACACCGGTGAACACATTTCACAGACCATTGGTTTAGCAGATGATGAACGAATTATTAAGGCAATGACCTTCGATGATTTAGAGAAGGAAAGTGGTACATTCTTGATGGCTACCAACGATGGCTATATTAAGCAAACTGCTTTTAAGGATTATCTGCCCGGACGAAACTATAAGAAACATCCAAGCACGTATATTAAACTAAAACAAGAAACGTCAGTTGTTCTAAATGTGACTTATTACCGACCAAACAGCGTTAATCAAACTGTCTTGCTGATGAGCTATACTGGATTAGCACTGAGATTTGATTTGGCAGAAGTGCCAACTAACGGTGCGCGTACGGCTGGTGTGAAATCCATGAACTTACGAGATGATGATTGTGTCGTTAATATGGCATTGTGTGACGAAGGTGATAATATTGCCTTGATTACTACTCGTGGTGCGTACAAAGAGATGAAACTCGAAGAGATTCCAACAACATCACGGGCACGGAAGGGTGTTTTGATTCTTAGAGAATTAAAAACTAATCCTCATCGAGTGGCAGATTTTATCGATTATCCAGCTTCGTTTGAAGGCGCCCTTGAGATTATTACCGACCGTCCAATCATTCAAGACGTTCTTACAAACGATCATCCGTTAGGATCACGGTATTCGAATGGATCTTTTGTATTAGATACTGATACCCAGGGGTTGCCAATTTCGCTGCGGCGTAAACTCTTACAATTGGTTGTTTAAATAAAATTAATAAATTCATCACATTTTTTATATATTTTTTTCGCTTTTCTTTAGGTTAAGTGTAGTAAACTGATTACGTTGATTAATTTACGCTTATTCTTTGTAAATCGATCTCTCATCACTTATAATAAATCTATGATTTAATGATTATAGAAAAGATAAGAACTGAAAGGAAAGTAAACTGCATGAATACTAAACAAGAAAGTATTTTTTCATCAAAAACCCTGACATACTTCCTTCAATTAACGGAAACGATGAATTATACCCAAGCAGCGCAAATCTTAGGAATTACCCAGCCAGCACTGACCCAACAAATTAAAAAACTGGAAAGAACAGTGGGTGCACCATTATTTTATTCAGTAGGTAAGAAACTTAAGTTGTCAGATGCCGGGTACACCATGCTTAAGACGACGCACAATATTTACGATCTGTTGAATGAAGCAACCGATGAAATCCAACAGGCAACGAGTGCTAATCATGGGGAAATTCATTTAGGAATTCTGGCTTCAATTGAAACACAAGTATTAGAGGAGTTTGCCATTCGTTACTATAAGGCTAATCCCGATATTCATTTAACATTCCATATGTTAACCAGAAAAGAAATTTGGGATGGCTTGGAAAACAATCAAATCGATTTAGCCATTATGTATTTACCAGACGATAGCATCAAAAACTGGAAGCCATACGATTCTAAGAAAATTATGAGTGAAGATCTACTCTTTATTCATCATGATGCAGAATTGGAAGGTAAAAAGAAGATCAAGCTTAAGAAGACGCTGGATCATCCGTGGGTAACCTATCCGGTTGGCTATTATCTTGATCAAATGGTCAAAGAAGCCTATAAAAATCAAATGGTTGATCAACCTGATATTATTGCCCGGTTTACACAGTCTGGGCAAATCTACCGGTTCATGAAAGAAACTGATTCTTATACGGCATTACCAAAAAGTTATGTTCTTTCACGTTTTGATCGTGATACAATTATGACAGCTACTTTTGAGCCGCAAATTAAGTTTAATCTTTCATTTGTTTATCGGACGGCAAAGGATCAAATTCCGCGGATTGCACAATTCTTGGAAGAATTTGATGGATTCCTTGAAGAACGTGATTATTATCAACGTATCGATGACATCGTGAAGGCAGAACAGGATGAAGCCGAACAAAAGTAGGTGACGATATTATTGCAGGAGGAGACTATCCAATGAGTAAAGAGTTAGTTTTTGGTCACCAAAATCCAGATACGGATGCCATTGTAGCGGCAAAGGCATTTTCATATCTCCAAAATAAATTAGGTTATGATACTGAGGCAGTTGCCTTGGGCGAACCAAATGCTGAAACACAATTTGCTTTGAAGCACTTTAATGAACCAGCACCACGGGTGATTGAACAAGCCGGTAACGAAGTTGATGCTGTTATGCTGGTTGATCACAATGAACCACAACAAAGCGTGAGCGATCTTGCTGATTTAACCGTGACACACGTTGTCGATCATCACAGAATTGCCAACTTTAATACAGCCCAACCACTTTGGTATACTGCACGGCCAGTTGGTTGTTCAAGTACCATTATTTTGGACTTGTTCAAGGAAAATGGAATTGATATTCCGGCTAACTTAGCGGGCCTCATGTTATCAGCTATTATTTCGGATACGCTGTTACTCAAGTCACCAACGACTACACCAGCTGACGAAAAAGCAGTTAAAGAATTAGCTCAAATTGCAGACGTCGACTATGAGACTTATGGTTTAGAGATGCTAAAAGCAGGTACTGATTTGGCAAGTAAGTCTGATCTTGAACTTGTTGATGGTGATGCTAAGTCATTCGAACTAGGTGGCAAGCAAGTTCGTGTCGGACAAGTAAATACTGTTGATTTAGATGATGTCTTTTCACGTCAAGATGCACTTGAAACCGTAATGAAGGATGAAAATGATGCTAAGGGTTATGATATTTTCTTACTTTTAGCAACAAACATTCTTAACAGCAATTCTGAATTACTGGTTGTTGGCGAACCAAAGGATAAAGTAGAAGCTGCATTTGGTAAGAAGCTTAATGATCAAAATCGGATGAGTCTTCCTGGGGTGGTATCTCGTAAGAAACAAGTTGTACCACCATTAACGGATGCTTTTGCATAAATTTAATGAATGCTTTATGGCAGTCCGACAGTTGTTGGACTGCCATTTTGATTTACCCATTCCATCATAGAAAAGGGAGGCCTTTAAAATGGCTTACGAAACAGCAATTTTTGCGGGTGGTTGCTTTTGGTGTATGGTTCAACCATTTGATACACAGCCTGGAATAGTGAGTGTTAGATCTGGGTATACTGGTGGTCACACAGTTAATCCAACCTATGAACAGGTTAAGAGTCATACTACTGGTCATACAGAGGCTGTTAAAATCACGTTTGATCCCGCTATTATTTCGTACGAACAATTAGTGGAAATATACTGGCACCAAACGGATCCGACTGATGCGATGGGCCAATTTCAAGATCGTGGGGATAATTATCGACCAGTGATTTTCGTAAACAGTGATGAGCAACGGCGAATTGCGACAGCCTCACGGCAAAAATTAATTGATAGTGCCTTGTTTGCAGAGCCCATTGTGACCCAAATTGAAGATGCAAAGCCGTTCTACGAAGCAGAGGACTACCATCAAGATTTCTATAAGAAAGATCCGAAACGTCATGAAGCCGAAGAAAATGGTGGCCGAAATCAATTTATTCAACGGCATTGGCAATAATTAGAGTTAAGATTAAACAAATAATAAGGATGCGGATCGTCGTATCCTTATTTGTTTTATTGTCCTTTTGAAGATTTGCAAGTACAATGGGAGAGGCGTAAAGAAAGGGAAAAATAGAGAAGGAAGGTCTTATTTTGCTTGAAACCGCACTGTTACTGTTATTGGTAGGGGTCTTTGCTGGGACGGCAGGATCGTTGCTTGGAATTGGTGGTGGGATGATCGTAATTCCTATCATCACTGTTGGAATGGGATTACCGATTAAGTATGCGATCGGGGCAAGTGTCATCGCTGTGATTGCGACAAGCTCAGGGGCAACTATTGCGTACTTGCGTGATGAACTATTAAATTTGAGAGTTGCAATGTTCCTAGAGATTGCAACGACGGTGGGCGCAATTACCGGAGCGGTCCTAGTCGGATTAATCCATGCGGTTTGGCTAGAGGCATTGTTTGGGTGCTTCTTGCTATACTCGTGCTACAACATGATTAAAAAATTATGGGGAAAGAAAAAGTTAGATACCGATCAAGACGTTGTTCCTGATCACTTGTCCCAACGCTTACGACTTGGCGGATCATACTATGACAAATTAACAATGAAACAAGTCGATTATCAAGTTACTAATGTTCCCGGTGGCTTTGCAATGATGTATGGTGCTGGCTTAGCCAGTGGCCTCCTCGGAATTGGTAGCGGGGTATTTAAAGTAATTGCGATGGACACGATCATGAAAATGCCACTCAAGCCTTCCAGTGCAACAAGTAATTTGATGATGGGTGTTACTGCAGCGGCCAGCGCGACAGTTTACTTTTTCGAAGGTGCTATACGTCCTGAAATTGCTGCTCCCATTGCCCTTGGAATTTTGATTGGTGCTGCGATTGGAACCCGAATTATGCAACGAATTCAACCACGAATTTTGCGAATTATATTCGTACCAATTCTGTTTTACATGGGAATTCAGATGCTAATTAAGGGCATTGGAGGGACCTTTTAATGACTGAAAATAAACAAGAATTAGATTTAAAAGATGAAATTCACAATGCTGAGCGATTAATCGGAAAGGTCATGCAAATTGGCGTGTTTCTGGCAGCCGGGGTAATGTTGATTGGTGTTTTAATGTTTCTCGTTAGTGGTCATTCGGGATATTCTGGTACGTATCATCCGTACCAATTCCAGACAATTTTGGCCGGACTTGCGGGTTTAAAACCCTATGCCATCATTATGACGGGACTTTTTCTGCTGATTTTAACACCGGTTTTGCGGGTCGTGGTGTCAATCTACGCCTTTTATGTTGCACGTGATCGCTTGTACGTGTGGATTACAACCATCGTGCTAATAATATTATTGATTGCGATGGTGATTGGAATGTATGGCATTTAAATGTGTGCTATAGTGTTTGTAAGGGCTTTTATTAAATACAATAATTCGTAACTTGGAGGTCTATGATAATGCAGACAAATGTACCGCAAATAACGCTTAGTGATGGTAATCAAGTGCCACAAGTCGGTTTTGGAACCTACTTACTGAATGGGTATACTGGTGTCAATGCAATGACGAGTGCGTTAAATAAAGGATATCGATTTTTAGATTCGGCTTTTAACTATGACAATGAAGGTGCTGTTGGTGAAGCTGTTAGACGTAGTGCGGTTCCGCGTGATGAAATTACGGTCTTATCTAAGTTACCCGGGCGTTTTCATGAATATCACCAAGCTATTCAGGCGATTCAAGAATCGGTTTTACGGACTGGATTAGATTACATTGATTTGTATCTGATTCATTGGCCAAATCCACAACAGGGCCTGTATGTTGAGGCATGGCAAGCCTTAATTGATGCGCAACGTTTTGGATTAGTGCGTTCGATCGGGGTTTCTAACTTTTTACCAGAGCACTTGGAAAAGTTAGAAAAGGAGACCGGAGTACTACCTGTCGCGAACGAAATTGAAGTCCAGCCCTATTTTAATAATCAAGCGCAACGGGACTATAATGATCAGCACAATATTGCAACAATCGATTGGAGCCCCATTGGTCGAGCAAATGAAATGCTGAAGGATGAAACGATTGGTAAAATTGCACAAGCACATCAACGTAGTATCCCGCAAGTTATCTTACGGTGGGAAATTCAGCTTGGTACTATTACGATTCCTAAGGCCACTACGCCCAGTCGACAGGTTGAAAATCTCAGTTTATTTGATTTTGAATTAACTGCAGAAGAGATGGCCATTATTAGTTCATTGACAAGGCCAGATGGTAGAACATCGAACCAGGATCCTGCCGTCCATGAAGAATTTTAACGACAATAGGGTGAGTAGTCAGTTAGTTTATGCTAACTGGCTATTTTTTTAAAATTTAATGTTGCCTTCAAGTTACTGTAAGGTTGTAAGCTGGTGGTTGTGAGATTAAAGAAGGGAAGCCAACGATATGAATATTAAAGAAGCTAGTGAGCGGACCGGTGTATCGTCTGCAGCAATTCGCTATTATGAAAAGGAAGGGTTAATTCCTGTAATTGATCGAAGTTCGGTAGGTAATCGTGAAATTGATGAACGTATTATTCGTCGAATTACATTTGCCAAACAAATGCGAGATGCTGGTATGAGTATTGAAAATTTACGGCGATACATTCAGTTATTTGACGCACAAGAAGATAATACGAATGAACAAATCGCATTGTTGAAAGAGCAGTTAGCCGAGATGGAAGAGCGGCGAGATGACATTCAAGCGGCTATCGATCACTTGCACTACAAGTTAGATCATTTTAGTGATCACATGGTGGATACTGAAAATGAATTACGAGAAATTGAACGCCAGCATGCTGCTCAGGTTGAAAAAGAAGGTAAAGATGATTAGTGCACCCCAAACTTTAATAATTTATTATTCACGAACTGGAAATACGGCAAGTATTGCACGCCAAATTGCACAAATCATCGGCGCAGACGTGTTTGAATTAAACACCAAAGATGCTTTTCCAAAGGACATGTCCGCAACGGCTGATGTTGCGATTAAACAGTATCAATCTGGTCAATTACCGGAATTAGTTGAAACCCCCACGTTAAGCAGCTATCAACGGATCTTGATTGGTAGCCCCGTTTGGAATGGGAAACTGGCGACACCAATTGCGCGATATCTACAAGAGACGCAATTTTCTCAGCAACAAGTAGGTCTTTTTTGCTCATCAGTAGGACAAGCTGCAAATGTTACTACCAAGGGAATTAAAGGAACCACCAAAATACTACCGACGTTATTTCTAGTGGGAAGCGTAGTAACGGCTGACCAGGTTAATCAATGGCTAGTGAAAGACTGCTAAGCGGTTAGCACTTAAAAATATTGCATAACTAAAACAACCTCGTGATAATTTCACGAGGGTATTTTAGTTATGACTTGATACCTTTGACGACATAAATAAATGAACTATGCTGCTTAATTTGGTTATTCACTTTTAGCGGATATGGCGCAAGATGATAGTTTATGGTTTGGGTGATTTCAAGATTAGAATTATGATTTTGGCGACTAGTGACGATAATGGTGTATGTGCCAGCTGATAAGGACCTATTGACGCGGAAACGATGATTGGAAGAAATAAATGAATAACGACGACCGGTTTGACTATTCACCAACCGCGCATTAAAACTTTTGGCCGCGGGCATAAATAAAGCTATATTACTGGCTGGTTGTGTCAATCTAATTTTTTGTGAGACGGTTGTTCCCTTGTTGATTGTTTGCAACCGAGTATGATATTGCATGGAAAGCTCACTACTTTGGGTAGCAATAATGGGAGCATGGGGTGATAGAATCGAGTGATAGTTAATGACCACAAAGCCAATCGCACCAATACATACCGCCAGTAATGAGGACAGACATAGTCGCTGCCACCGACGGGACTGCAATGAGTGAACAACGGGGAGTTGGATTTGAGGAGTTTCTGATATGCAGATAAACAGGAGTAAGGGCAGCAAAACTTGCCCGTAGCGGCTCTCCGTTTCCCAAACCAAGACATGGAAGGCAACATAGCCCACACTGACGATTGTTGCCAAAATGGGAATTGATGGTTGTTGTCTGAATGACTTCTTAAGCAGCGTGACACATGCGAAAATACCGTTGAGATAAAGTAACGTAAAGGCGGTCCGCATGATGATGGCGCCAATGAGACTGGCCGGTTCTTGCCAAGAACGATACCATGCAGGGACTTCAATCAATCCTGCTGTATATGAGGTTTGAATATTTCCCACGTTGAGTAGAATCCAGAGTTTAGAAAACCAACGTGCAACAATGCCTATCGGCCCTAATTTCCGAAGCCGTTTGATTAAAGCTGCTTTTAGGTAGTTGCTGCGGGCAGTCTTATTTGGAAGCCGATTCATTCGCTGAACATCGCTACTGACGTAAGTGCCCTTGTGGTGCGGATTGTAACTCATCCAAATCCAATTCAGAGTTGGCATCGTGTATTGACTTTTTTGAGAATAGTGAATATCTGATTGAATTGTGCGAGCGGCTGGAAATACCGCCCCGATGCCGATAATCATAATCGTTAAGGGAATTATGATTATCCGAGCAGCCTTTTGGCTAGCCAAAAGTAATGCGAGTTCGAAAATACCGATCGCAACAACAATGACTATCAAGTTCGGTTTGATAAGCTGACCGATAAACATCATAATGAACAAAATCAAGCCAGCGATTATTTTTTGATAATGCGTTAGCCGAGCCCAACGTTCGAGAATAATAAATGTAATCAATAGAAAAAGTAAAATTGGCAAATCCGAATAAAAAACTTGAAGATAATACGTATATGCAAACGGTGAGATCAAAAAGAATAACATTAATAGAAGGCTGAACATACTATGGGCGGCCTTTTTGATGGCTATTAATAGTGTTAGCCCAATAAAGCTGTCTAGAAAAATGATGGACAGCAGATGAAGGGAAGTATTGGTGGTTAAATTGAGGACGTTGGTTAATTGCATCCATTTTGCTAGTAAGAACACTAGAGAAACATTGTTTGGATAACGCCAAAAGTAGGTGGAGGTAGACCAATTATATTGGTGATGGCTAATGAGCTCAGCTTGTGACAGGACCCGAAAAGGATCATGAAATATTGATGCGGGTAGAAAGTGAAGAACGAGTAGTTGAATAATGAAAATTAAACTCAGGTCAACAACTAGCCATTTTTTCAATAGACGTTGTGATAACTGAAGACGATTACGATAAAAATAATAGATTAGAATGATCGAGGTACTGAGTAAAATGACTAAGGCGCTAGTCGATGGATTATGAAGGTCAAACAAATTGGACATCATGCCAATGAATAAACTAAAAATCAGAATTAAGGGAAAAATTGAGAGCAGTTTTATTTGTTTACCCATCGTGAGTTAACCAAGTTTCTTTTCGATTGTAAATCGAGGCCGTTGCTTAACCTCGGTAGTTAATTTACCGATGTACTCACCAATGACACCGAGGCTGATCATTTGGAAGCCCCCAAGAATCCAAATCGAGATCATGAGTGATGACCAGCCGTGGACGGTCAGACCCAGCAACTTAGTGACAGTTGAGTAGACTAACGCGATAATTCCTAAAAAGCTAGCAAAGCAACCAAGTAGGAGGATGGCTCGAACTGGGGCTATTGAAAATGAAGTGAGGCCGTCCCATGCGAAGGCGAGCATCTTTTTGAGTGGATATTTGGATTCACCAGCCATTCGAGGCGTCCGTTTGTAGAAAACTTTATCAGTATTAAAGCCGATTAATGGAATGATGCCTCGAATAAAGAGATTTCGTTCTTGGTATTTTAGGAGAGTTAAGACGGCTCGCTGAGACATTAACCGAAAGTCAGCATGGTTTTGGACGAGTTTTACCCCTAACAGATTGAGGGTCTTATAAAAAATACCGGCCGAAGTGCGTTTAAACCAGGTATCCGTTTCACGATTATTTCGTACCCCATAGACGATATCGATGCCATTTAAATATTTGGCCACCATTTCAACCATTGAGTTTGGATCGTCTTGCAGATCGGCATCAATTGTAATGATGACGTCAGCAACCTTTGCAGCTTCGGTCAAGCCGGCAATCAGTGCATTTTGGTGACCAAAATTACGACTAAATTTTAGTCCATCCACACGGGCGTTTAGTTGGTGTTCGCGTTGGATAATGTTCCATGTTTCATCTTTTGAACCGTCGTCAACGATTAATAAATTTGATGCAGGATCGATGTTCTGAAGGTCAATAATGCGATTTTCAACTTCGAGTAACGTTTTAATTGAATCGGGTAATACTGCTTCTTCATTAAACGCAGGAACAACAATTGTTAATTTAGATAACATTTAGTTCACACCTTTCATTTTTAGCTTAGGGAAATGAGTTTGAAGTTTTAAAAAGTAAAAATACAGTAGGCGAGAAATTTCCCACCATGAGAGCGAAAGTAGGGTGCTTCCTAATACGTCAGATGGCCAGTGTGCACGTAAATAAATTCGTGAAAACGCAACGAATCCAAACCAAATGAGAGATAAAAGGGTGATGATGAGCTGGATTTCGGCATCCTTAACATAGGGGATTAAAACGAAGAGAATTGTCAGAACCAAGATAGCTGTGGTAAATGTATGTCCGCTTGGAAAACTAAATCCAGTGTCTTTAATGACTTGAAATTGTGGTCGAGCACGGTGAACCACATTTTTAATGACGTAGGCGAGGGCACTTCCCCCTAGTTGAACACAAATCACCCAGCAGGCGGTCAATCGTTCGTGACTGAGCCATAATCCACCGGCAACGATAAAGATTAATAAAATATTAATCATGGGACTACCAAAAAAAGCAATGCTACTGAAAATGGTGGTGGTTGGAGTTGTAATCATTGGCGTCGTGATATGCTGGATAGTGGCATCAAAGTTGACGAGAAGTGTTGACTTGGTCATTACCATCAGGGTCAGTACAATAAAACCAAGGGTTGCAAGAAGACCAGTGATAAACCAGACTTTATTTTTCCGCATCGATACGAACATCCTTTCTTTTGCGACTAAGCGTCATCAAAATGGCAGGTATTAATGAAATTACGATAATTGCGATCATGATAAGTTCGAAATGGGCTTTAACAATCGCAATATTCCCGAAGAAATAGCCAGCTAGTACTGCTAGATTGACCCATGCGACGGCTCCGAGTACGTTGAAAATGATGAATTTTCGATAATGCATTTTACTAATACCGGCTGTAAACGGGATAAAGGTTCGAATTATTGGAACAAAACGTCCCAGAAAGATCGCGCTACTTCCATGACGATCAAAAAACGCTTGTGCTTCGGCCATGTATTTTGGTTTAATCCATTTTTGCCAACGAGGACTAGATAAATAGTGTCCGAATCGGGCCCCAATTTCGAAGTTGATGGTATCACCCACAATTGCGGCAATTGATAATAGGACAATTAGCCAGATTGGATTAAGCGTATGTGTTGCCATTGCGGCAATGGAACCACATAGAAAAAGCAGTGAGTCACCTGGTAAAAATGGAAAAACGACTAGGCCCGTTTCAATAAATATAACGGCAAATAGGCCAATATAGACAAGGGCACCATATTTAGCAATCATCAGCGGGAGAAGATGGTCGATACTTAGGATGGAAGTTAAAATTATAGTTGTCATAAACAGGTCTCATTTCTTTCTTAATTTGTGGAAGTCCTTTTGACAAGACTTCTTGATTACGGAATCTAGGATATAAGAAATGGGGACTTGGAAAAAGTAGCCAAAAATAATAATCATCTGTGAAATTCTCATTGGAATAAAAACACTCTAGTAGCCAATTATAGGCTGCCAGAGTGTTTTGCTTTTATCATTAATAATGATTGAAAATGAAGGTCATGGATTATCTGTGGTGCAACAGTATGCTTTTTTATCCGACGAATAAAAGCGGGTGCTCGATTTATGGTTATGGTCAAATAATGGAGAAAATTTCTGTGAAATTCTCACCTTGGGTTTATTTTAACGCTCTTTTTACGGTTATCTAAATACCATATTCTATGTGATAAGTACGTCAAAGACTTAAACATATAATCAGATAGGTGATAACATGAATGAATTAAAAGAATGGAATGATAAAAAAATTCGCTTAAAGAGATATCGGGGGCTCCTGCTGGCACAAAGTATTGACTTGACTAACTTCCATGAAGAGGTAGACTCGACGCACTCGATTGGAGATGATCAGAAGTGCCAAATTTGTTGTCAGTACCGAAATTTAATGAAACGGATTAATGATGTTAAGCAGTTAATTCAAGCTACTGAACAGCAAACAGTGATAGTTAAGGCCAATCAAAGTGTACCCAAACGGCGTTACTATTATATTTGTGTAGATCACGAACGAACAATTTACGTTATTCGCGATAAGGGAATTCGAGATGCTGAAGGCTGGATTCCACTGGAAAAGCGTCGTGATATGAAAGCAACTCGAGTATCGCAAGCTCGAGCATTTCAAGTGTTACAAATTTTAGACCAAAAAAATCGAAAAGATCGGATCAATTTTTTACGACATGATAATTTTTACTTCGGTGTTGTCGATAAAGGATAGTGCTATGAGCTAAGTGATTTTAAAAAAGTTTTTTCAAAAGTAGTTACTAAGTCTTGCCTTCAAGTAACTTGAGGGGTGTAAGTTAAACTCGTAATCTATTATTTGGAGGATGATTGATATGAAAGTACTTATTATGGCGGCCAATGGTCAAATTGCACGGTTAATTGAGGAGCGGATTTTGTCAGAATCAAAATTTAGTCATATTGAATTAACGCTCTTTTTACGACAAGCTGACCGTTTGAGTCAGCTGCGTAATAACGCTCGAGTTACCTTTATTGAGGGAGATTTAAGTGATGAAAATGCAGTTAACAAGGCTGTTGCGGGACAAGATTTGATTTTTGTGGGTGTTGTCGATCACACACAAAATAATGTGTGGACAAAGAACATTATTAACGCAATGAAACGAAATCACGTTAGTCGCGTTGTTTTCACTAACATTTTGGGGATTTATAATGAAGTTCCGGGAGAATTTGGTCGCTGGAATGCACGTCAGGTTATGAATGGCTTGAATGCGGCGATTGAATCAGACCAGTTACTTGTTGATTCAGGGTTGCAATATACAACGTTGAGATTACCCTGGTTAAATGATCGCCATGAGATTAATTACGTGGTCACTCATCGGGCGGGAGCCCTATGTTGGCGTATCAGGTTCCCGTCGAAGTGTTGCCGATTTAGTGCTCCGAATTATCGCTAAACCAGTATTGGGAATCAACGATAGTTTGGGATTAGCAGATCCGTCAACACAGGGCGAGAATCGTCCGGTTTACTAATGAAACAGTTAAAACTTGTTAACTTGATAGATTTAAACGTGACTGGACGAACATTAAATGTTCGTCCAGTTTTGATATACCTGCAGTTTAGTCGAACATGTCAGAAACAAAATATCTTTTTTATGAGGAAAGTTGGCTGATTTTGCTTGCCTTGCAGTTACTGTAAGGGATTATTCTTATTTTCGTTGCTATTGATGAAGATTGTAGGAGGAATATATACAAGGATGAAACAGTCAAGATTTGGAATCGTGTTACCGATTATTTTAGTTAGTTATTTCATGATTTTATTGGATAACTCTATTGTTTTTACAAGTACTGTTAAAATTGCCCAGGATTTAAATATGGGACCGCAGGCACTTTCTTGGGTCACAAATGCCTATGTGCTTACTTTTGGTGGTTTACTAATGCTTGGTGGTCGTGCTGGAGACGTGTTCGGTCGCCGGCGGATATTTTTACTGGGACTGATAATTTTTAGCTTGGGCTCTCTGATGGTTGGATTATCTGTGAATGGGATCATGATGATCGCAATGCGTGCACTACAAGGAATTGGTTCTGCCGTTTTAGCTCCAACGACACTGGCACTATTGATGGATAGTTATCAAGGTACGATGAGAACGCGTGCTATCATCTACTACGGTGCTACTGGGGGCCTCGGTGCAAGTTTTGGCTTGGTCATTGGCGGCTTGATTGCAAGCTATACCTCGTGGCGGTGGGGATTTTTACTGAACGTCCCAATCGGGATCATCATGGTGATTCTAACCATCAAGTTTATTTCTGCTGGACGGCAGAAGAATCTAGGAAAGATTGATTGGCTTGGATCTCTGCTTTCTGTAATCGGAATTGTCTTATTAGTATTCGGAATTAATGGTGCTAGCCACCCGTTGATAACAGTAGTAATTGCCTTACTCTTTTTGAGTGTCTTTGTTTGGCAGGAGAAACATACTGAGCAACCAATTATGCCGCTGCGATTGTTTGTAGATCGTGAGCGAAGTAGTGCATATGTAGCACGTTTCTTTTTCTTATGCGCAATGATCTCGTATTTCTTCTTAACGCCGCAGGCAATGCAACATGTGTATCACTTTACACCGTTAATGGCCGCGATTGGATTTTTACCGGAAACTGTACCGCAATTTATTTTTGCAACATTAGTTTCAAGATTAAACGTACGATTTTCGAATGTACAAATTATGATGACTGGAACAATCATCACAACTTTGGGATTATTGATGGCATCAGTTGTTAAAATTCAAGGTGGTTATTTCTGGGCGATTGCTGTGCCAATGGTGATTATCGGAATCGGACAGGGATTTACATTGAGTCCGCTGACGGTATCTGGTGTAGCGAATACTGATCCAGAGATTGCAGGATCTGCATCAGGTGTGGTTAATACTGTGCATCAAATTGGAAGTTCATTTGGATTATCCGTGATTACATTGCTTACAACGGGTTTAGCAAGCCCAGTGATGACGTATGATCGATCAGTAGAACTTATGACAGGGTTCATGGTGTTATCGATGATTGCGGTTGTAAATATTATGATTGGTAAACGGGCTACGAAAGAAGCTGTTAATTAATCAGTACAATTTGTTTGTTGGCGGGAATGTTCTTATAAAAAAATAGTCTAAAACAGCCTAGTTCAATGTGAGAACTAGGCTGTTTTCAGTATCATGATTAATCATTGATAATCAGAAGGGATTTAATCGCTTGTCGTTGATCCATTGCATCGTAGGCTTGTTGCACGTCTGCCAAAGCAAAACGTTGAGTGAAGACGTGGCCTGGATGAATTTTGCCGTTTAAGACGGCATCAAGCAGGGTGTTACGATCGTAAGTCGTCACTGAGGCGATACCACCGCGTAACCCCACGTTGTTCCAGAACGGGGTAGCGTTAGCATTAGTGGCTTCCTGTGGGACGCCGACACGTCCGACGATGGCTCCTGGTCGTGCCACATGAATCGCGGTGTCAACAGATAGCGCGGTACCAACGCATTCGAGCACCGCATCAGCACCACCATCAGTCAGTTCGAGCACCTTTGCTACGGCATCGTCACCACGCTCTTCGATGATGTCAGTGGCACCAAATTCGCGCGCTAAAACTTGACGCTCGGCATGCCGGCTCATGGCGATAATACGTTTGGCGCCCATCAATTTTGCGGCAATAACACCGCACAGACCGACGGCACCGTCACCCATCACAACGACGGAATCACCAGGTTTAACTTCGGCACTAGCCGAGGCGTGGTAGCCAGTCGCCATAACATCGGATAGTGCCAGCAAGTCGTTGAGTTGTTCATCAGTGTAGTCATCAGGCTGGCCGGGGATTTTTACCAATGACCAGTTAGCCTCCGTATAGCGAACGTATTCGCCCTGAAAGCCACTGGATCCCTGTTCTTCGGCGTTCAAGCAGTTACCTTCGAAACCGGCACGGCAAGCTGCACAGTGTCCACAGCCGTGAGTAAATGGCAAAATGACAAAGTCGCCTGATTTGATACTGGTTACATCGGTACCGACGCTTTCTACGATACCGATGGCTTCATGGCCCACAACGGATCCGGCTTTGCGCTGGGAAAGCCCGCGGAACCACCAGAGGTCAGACCCACAAACACAAGCACGCAACACTTTAATAATCGCATCATTGGGCTTTTGAATCTGTGGTTTTGGTAGCTCTTGAATGATTACTTTTCCGGGTTCAACAAAAGTAGCAGTTTTCATATTAATAGGACTCCTTTTTTTAGTTGTACGATGTGAGTATAAAGCGTTGCAGTAACTGTAAGGCAAGCTATTTTACGAAAAAATGAAAAAAATCTTGCCTTGAAGTTACTGCAAGGGGTTAATATTCAGCATAGGCAAAAATTAGATGAGAGGAATGAATAAGCAAATGACAAATGTATTAATTATCGGTGCTACTGGATCGATAGGAAGTGTTACAAGAAAATATTTCCTTGAGAACACAGATGATCAATTAACGTTAATGTCTCGATATCCCCAAAAATTAGGTCAGTTAAATGAGTGTCGAGAGCATGCGATTGCAGGAAGCGTCATGGAACAGACGGATGTACGGCGATTATTATACGACATTTAAAACCTTCACTATGTGATGTTCAAGTTAAGTATACGATCACTGATCCCAAAGAAATTAATTTGGTCGACTACTATGGTTTAGCTTCAGATGAAGCAAAAAAATAATACGACGTTCGAGATATGCAACCATCTTATACTAGATATTTGGAGTCGACAAAGTTAGAAATTGCACGTAATGGTCAGACTGAAATAATTGATAGTTCAATGTTGTATGAAATTAATTTTTCCGGTAAAGAACTCTAATAGAGTCTGTAGTATTGATTACTGATGTTTATAAGCTTACCGACTAGTGGGGTTTAACATTTAGAAATACTGAAAAAAAGATCAGTTACGGTTACCAAATTTATGGTGACGTTACTGATCTTTTCTATTTGAACTAGAGATTGGCGTGTAGATTTTTTTTGCCGATATAGGGAAATTCATAGATCATTGGCCCAGATTCTTGGATGTTGTCGTAATCAGAGATGTGTAATTCTAATCTACCAGTGGCAAAGTATCGAATGTACGCAGGTTCTACATTGAACCGATCAAATAGCTGCTTTTGTTGCAGCGTGGTATCACCATACATACAGGTCAATGTAGTTGCATTCATCCTTTTCACCATGTGACGTAAGCAGCTTTATAGTCGATTGACCTGCAAATGCCACTGGTAATTGTATGGTAATGGGCGATACTACTTAATGGTATTTTAGTTCTCGCTTGTTAAATCGAGATTCAAGTTTCTACTTGATTTAGAGTTTGCAAGACTTGTTGATCATATATCAATGGATTTAGTAGAAAAGATGCCCAATGAATGCTGGAAGTTTTAGCTAATTGTGGATGGTAATCGCTTTTGAAAGGCCGAGTGCCGATCAGTTTAATTCAGGTTGAAAGTTGCCAACAAGCTCGACATAATTGAATCCAGTGACATGTTCACCCTTGAATGTCCCGTCAAAGGTACATGAGCCTTCGTACTTGTCTTGCTTAACCTTAGAAACGATTTCCTGTTTTTGTGTTCCTCGTACTTCAACGTTAAATTCGGAATCAATAGAGGGCATGCGGATTGTCCATTTTGTCGGGTAAACTTGACCAGTTTCTGTGCTGGTAAAGAATTTATCTGCATCTTCATTGAACGGGACAACGTCTACCACTGTATGAACACCGTCGGGTGATATGATGGTTGCCCAAGCATTTTCTTTGCCGTTATTCACGGTAACGTCCCAGACACTGATGCGATAACCATTGGACAAATTTAGGTTCATCCACTGCCATTGATGGTGATTTGCCAGTGCGTCTTTACTCAAATCGCCCCATTGACGATCGAGCCAAACGTCACCGCTGACTTGATATTTTTTCCCATCTAGTGTCAGAGTGCCGGTACTAGTCAAAGTAGGAACCGAAAATTGGTATGCTAACACTTCATCATTAAGAAAAGGAAAAGCACCAGTTGCGCAGTTAAACATAATCGGTCCTGCGAGCTGCATTTCCAGATCAATATGACCACGATTATCAGGAAGGTCAGTTCCAGCGAAAAATTTATTGCCTTCACGACGTAGGTATGAGATTGGACTCTTTAAGTTCAAGTCTGAAAATTCGTAACTAAATTGTGAAGGGCGTGTAAAGGCAGTTTCTTTTGCGATATACTCGTTATTAGTGAAATCGATCATTGATACAATGTTACCCATCAATGGATAGGGTGCTTTTTTCATGAGGGGGACTTTTTTGGGATTGATGAATCCCATGTGCAACATGATTCCAAATTCTCGACCATCATTGGCTTTGAGGTTGGCTGCAATAAACTGGCTTTCGGTATTAAAGCCAAGGTGCGCTCCAAAGTCTGATTCATGATTGATATAGGTTGGAATACCATTTACAGAACCTGGTTTAATTTGATACTTTACTTGATTGTTGGACATGATGAGTGCTCCTTTCAATTTCTATTAATGTATGATAACGTCGGATAAACCCGGTATCAAGCGTATTAAGACTTCTGGAACAAAGGAGCGCTATTATGTATCACATCAAAGACGACAAACGGATCAAGCAGTCTGCAGAACTGATTGGTAAAGGGGTTTTGGCTTGCCTGAAAAATAAAAGCTTAGATGATATTACGGTATCAGATATTCATAGATACTCGTCTGTTAGTCGAACGACATTCTATCGCCTATTTGATACGCCTTTAGACGTGCTTCAATATTTATGCGATCAAACGCAACAACAAGCTTTAGACCAGCTTCATGCCGTTAAAGACAAAAATCCGGAAAAACAACTGTTAAACTTGACGAGTGCGTGGCTAACTCATGCCACGCTGCTCAAGGCAATTGTTCAAAGTAATCATGTTGAGATGCTCAGATCCGCAATGGCAACTGGAATTGCAGATGTAGCATTTGATGAGGTTATTCGTGATGTCTCTAGATATCATGCGACGGAGTATAGTACTGCCGTAGTCTCTGCCATCATGATCGGTGTTGTTGAGGTCTGGGTTAATAACGGTCAAAAAGAAACTGCCTCTGAATTATTAGCTGGTGTTGGCGGAATTGTACAAGTATTTTCAGACTTATCGTAAAATCATTGCATAAAAAGCCCTCGCAATTTCTGCTTTGCGAGGGCTAGTATTGTTTTAAAGGATAATTTTTGGAGAAGAGTGCCTTATCATTTACGCTTACGGAATAGATAGATGACCGCTGGCATGATTGTTAAAGTCATTATCAGTGAGTAAGCGGTGTCTAGTACTGTGATCAACCCAAAGGATTGCAATATTGGAAAAGCACTGAACATCAACGTACAAAAGCCGCCGATGACAGTTAATCCGGAAACAGTAATTTCACTTATATACCATTGTTTCGCTTATTAGACCTATCAATCATCAGTTGTATTCAATGCAGCCCGCTGTTTGTCGGGATCTACGTGAGTGTACAGCGAAGTCGCTGAAGTCCCTTTTTGACCGAGCTGTTGGGCGACAATAACTTGATCTTTCGTGTTACTGTATATCTCCGATGCGACCGTGTGTCGTAGTTTATGTGGTGTCATTTTGCGACCGAAAGCCGTGGAATATTTACTAACTAACCGTTCAATTGAATTAGAAGCAATTCGATTAATGCTCCCGTGATACTCTGTTAAAAAGAATGCTAACTGATTCTTCTCTGGATGGTAAAGGGCTTCACGATGTTCAGCATAGGTTGTTAAATACGGAATGGCCCAGTCAGCGATGGGAACAGTATCTTTTTGGCCACCTTTGCGAATAACATCCAAGTAGCGATCATTTAAATTCAAATCTGCTAAATCAATATTTGCTGCCTCAGATACTCGAACCCCAGTTCCGAGCATAAGTGCGATCAAGGCGAGGTCTCGTTCTTTATTTTTTTTGAATGGACTGATGGCTTGCTTATTAATTTTACTAATGTAGGTATTATCGATAAAGTCTAAAAATTCAAATTTTTCATTGCCGGTGAGCATATGGGCTTTGATTGCATGAGCTCGATAACTTAAAGTTTGAGTATCGTTAACGGCACTGATTTTCAACATGACGTTTCGTTCGAAGTAGGGATTACCATTTAAGTCGTCAGCCGTAATTGTTAAAAACTTGTAGAGCGAGCGTAAGGCGTTGATTGTTCGGTTCACGGTAGTGGGAGAGAGATCATGCTTTTTTGAGGTCGTACTCGTATGCTGGATGTAATCCAAATACATCATAATATCGTTGCGCTTTAGGTGTTCAAGGTCAGTGGGGGCAATTTGTTCATTGGTAATTGCAGTGCTTAAATCACATGAACGTAGCCAATCAAAAAAACGGCGAAATTCAGTTAAGTACTGGTAAACAGTGGTAGTGGAAAGATTAGTTCCAATTTTGTATTCAGTAATAAAAGAAGGTAATTGTTTTAATTCCTGATTGATTAGATTTAAATAGCGATCTTTTTCCATTGCGTTAGGACCTCCTAGCTCCGTTAAGAATCATATGTTCATGATAACATAGTAGTGGTGCAGTAGTCATTAAAACAAAAATTTTAATGACAGGTAGATTGAAGCGGTTATCAAGTGAATTATCGTAGCCGATTACATGAATTGATTTGATTGGCTGTAATTTACCGTTAAAAGTTCATATTTATAGACAAAAATAGCTTTTTACGGCCAAATACCATGGTTTAGAGCTCTTTTATACAGAAATGAGTAAAATTTAAGCTAAAATCAGGGTTTTTGAGCTAAATTTAAAGTTTTTCAACGATTTTTCACGAAATCGATACAAAATTTAACACCAATAATATTGAGTTGCTTGAATTGAGTTGCTTGATGAGTTGTCATTAATTGCTTAATGGCGGTATGATTAGTTTGATAACAGTAATTGATTGATTTGGCGGTAAACTCTAATAAAGGCTATAGTATGGCATGCAGTGTATGGTTTTAGACCTTGGAATCAGCAAAGGCAGTTTGGCTGATATATGTGCGAAAGTTAAGTTGTAAACTCAACTTCATGGAGCCGATAATGAAATTCACGAAATAAAATATATGTTAACCAAGTTATGAAGTGAAGCCGGCAAAATATAGTTGAGTAAAACGATGATTAACTGACAAATTACCAGTATATCGGTTGATTCTAGATTTAAACTCTACTTTGTATAATATATATTATGTAAACTAGAAAATAAAAAAATGAATTCTAACCTATTTTTCAGTCTGCCCCACGGTCAATTACATGTTAGACATACTTGTTACCTGAAGGAAGGATATTTTGATTAAACAGACCATCACTAACACAGCTACCCGTAAGATTGGACTACATGTTGTATTATCTACGGAGCAGCGTGAATTAGTATTAAAGATTATGAATTTTACTCGAGATCGGCTTCAAAATAACCAGACTGGTGTATTTACCATCTTTGGTGATGCTGGGACCGGTAAAAGCGTGATTTTATCCCATCTATTCGCTAAGATCCAGTTGCTAGCACGGACTGATAACACCAGCGCTCTATACCGGACACAGAATTACTTTCTAGTTAACCATCCAGAGGTTTTAAAAGTATACAAGGCTATTGCTGGTAGTAACACTATTCTGTTAAAAAAGGATTATCAGCGGCCAACTACTTTTATTAATCAGCTGGATAAACACAATCAAGCGGCAGATATTGTACTGATTGATGAAGCCCATTTGTTACTATCAAAGTCAGATCATTATAATAACTTTTATTTTCATAATCAGTTACAAGAAATTATAAAACGTTCAAAAGTCGTTATCTTAGTTTTCGATCAAACACAAGTATTACGGATGAAAAGTTACTGGACAAATGAACGGTTAAATGCACTACTCACACCCTACCCTCATGAAAACTATGTACTGAAAAAACAGTTTCGGATGTCAGCAGGTCCAGAATTATTAGACTGGATTAATCAGCTAACGCTACGACGGACTGTGACAGAACTAACCCCTGAAATGTTAAATAACTACGATTTCAGAATTTATGATGACGCTGAAGAAATGAGGAAGGCAATTGTGATGCGTAACCAGCAAGTTGGCCTTTCACGTATTTTATCAACTTCCGGGTATCCTTCAACATTAGATGGTGGTAAGCATTATATCTGTGAAGGAAAATTTAAGATGCCCTGGGACCAATATAATTATACGGAAACTCCCTGGGCAGAAATTCCAGCCACCATCGATGAAGTGGGATCTATTTACACGTGCCAAGGATTCGATCTTAACTATGCAGGAATCATCATTGGACCACCTATTTATCTTAGAGACGCCAAGCACGGACGGTTAGATGTTGATCTCACGAAACATACTGATGTCGAAGCGTTTAAAAAACGCGATGATCTGACTGATCCCGCCATGATTGAATCAGTGGAGAAAAAAATGATTATGAATTCGTTGAATGTTTTGCTGAAGCGTGGTGTCTATGGAACCTATCTATACGTTCATGATCCGCAACTAAGAAGGCTCTTGCTGAAGCAATTTGAAAAGATTACCCAGAAATAAAAAAACTAGGAATAACATCAAATATACGCTTGATGCTGTTCCTAGTTTTATTCAATATAATAATAATTGCAATTACTTAAATATAGTTTTTTTGCTTTTAGTCAGCATCGATGTCTTTCATCCAGGCAATGGCTAGTGCCTTTTCTCCAAGATGAGTACCAATAACTGGTCCAAAATAACTGATTTCAAATGGGATGTTAGGATACTTTGCGCTCAATTTGTCGCGCCATTTAATGGCTGCTGGTTCGTCGTTAGCATGGATAACAATTGCTCTAATTGGGTAATCAGCCTCGACCACCGATTGGTCAAATATCTCCTCACAACGTGCCAGTGCTTTTTTGGTTGAGCGTACCTTCTCAAAAGCTTCGATTTCATGAGATGGTGTGTGCATGCTAAGCAAAGGTTTAATTTTCAATAGTGATCCGATGAAGGCCGACGCATTTGAAAGCCGACCGCCCCGAACTAGATTTTGTAGATCATCAACGATAAAGACGTTATTAATGGTCGTACGTAAGTCATCTAGCCTATTAATAATATCTTCGACTGAGTTGCCCTGCTTTGCCATTTGCGCGGCAGCAAGCACGAGGTACCCCATTAATTTAACGGTTACCTGCGAGTCGTATGGAATAACCTTAATGTTGGACGTTAGTTGGTCATTAATCTGGCGTAAACTGTTAACAAATCCGGAAATGGTACTTGATAAGTGAATACTGATGACAGCATCGTATCCGTCTTGTGCAAGACCATCGTACAAGGCAATCATTTCCCCAAGTGGCGGCTGTGAAGTGCTGGGAAATGAACTAGAATTACGAAGCTTGTCATAGAATTCACTAGTTGTGATATCGATACCTTCGCGGTAGCTTTGACCATCGATAATTACAGGAATTGGGACAACTTTAATTCCGTTCGCTGCCACTTCTTCGTTTGAAAGATAGGCAGTGCTGTCAGTAACAACAGCGATTTTCATTTATAATTCCTCCACTTATTTCATTTTAATTTAAAATACATCTCAACAATACTAGCATACATTTATTGATTAACCAACCAAATTGAAAGTCAGTTAAAGAAAATTAAATATTTCTTATTATCTAAATAACTACTGTTTGGATACACGGGCAATGCTTTTATCGAGACGGTTGAGCAAAATACGTAATAGATTATTTTCTTCGTCGGTCCAGCGGTCAAAAATACGAGTGCTTAAATCAGCGAATGCAGTATCAATTTCTATAATAGCTTTTTTCCCTGCTTGTGACATCGAATATACGAGTTGGCGTTTGTCTCGCCCGGTCGGTGTTTTTTGAAGCATTTCTTTTGTCACTAAATTTTTCAATTGACGGCTGAGAGTAGATGTATCTAATTTCGTTGCGTCGGATAGTTGTTCTTGTGTACGATAACCTGCTTCAATTTGGAGTAGTAATTGCCATTCTGCGATAGTTAATTTGGAACGCTTTGTAATGGCTAATAGCACACTTTTATAATTTTTTTCAATGTCTCGAAGTGCGATTAAACTATCTTTCATATTTTGTCTCACCATGTCCTTATAGTCATGTTTTTATATGATTGCATTATACAATATTAATATTGTATAATGCAATCATATTTAATTTTTGTACTATGAAGTAAAGACCGGTATACTAAAATGGATTGATTTTTTTAAGGAGGTACCAAGAACAATGGCCTTTGACGGATTTTTTACCCATGCAATTGTTCATGAATTAAATGAACTACTGGCAACTGGCAGAGTGGCCCGAATTCACCAACCCTACCCTGCCGAAATGATTTTGGTAGTACGTGCCCATCGCCATAATTATAATGTTTTGATCTCTGCTAATCCTACCTATCCGAGAATTCAGATTACAGATGTTCCGTTCAAGAACCCTCCAACGCCAACAAACTTCACAATGACAATGCGCAAGTTTCTGGAAGGTGCAATTATTAGTTCTGTGCAACAAATTGATAATGATCGAATTGTTCAAATTAATTTCACAACGCGTGACGAACTTGGCGATAACCAAGAACTAAAACTCGTGATTGAAATTATGGCTCGTCATAGTAACATTTCCCTAATTAGTGTTAAAACGGGTAAAATTATCGATACGATTAAGCATGTTGGTTCAGACCAAAATCGATATAGAACTTTACTACCAGGTGCCACGTTCATTATGGCGCCACAACAAGAAAAGTTAAATCCATTTATTGCAAATCAGGCTTATGCGCAATTGGCTCATAAAATTACGAATTTAGAGGAATTGGCCAAAGAGTTGCAACAAGCTTATCAAGGGATGGGTCGACAGACTGCGAAGGAGCTTGCTTACGAACTGTTAAATAGTGAGAACGCGCCAGAAGCCTATCAGCATTTTTTGAGACAATTTAATCAACCAACGCCTTCTCTGGTCGAGTATGTCAACGGAAAAGTTGATTTTACGGTATTTCCGCCTGCGGACAGTCAAACAATTGCTAATTTAACTAGCTATCAAACACTGTCTGAACTTCTTGACGCTTTTTATGCTAATAAATCGCAACGGGATCGTACTAAACAATTGGCAAGTGAGCTGATTCGAGTTGTACACAATGAACTAAAGAAAAATAAAAACAAGGTAAAGAAACTAAACCGAACCCTATCGGAAACAGAAAAAGCAGATGATTTTCGAATTCGTGGCGAAATTTTAACAACTTATTTACGAGACATCAAGCCACAGTCAACTGAAGTTACACTACTTAATTTTTATGACGAAAACAAACCACTAAAGATAAAACTGTCTAACCAGTTAACGCCTTCTCGAAATGCTCAAAAGTATTTTACTAAGTATCAAAAGCTTAAGAAAGCTGTTAGTCATGTGAATGAACAGTTGGCAATCACTAATCAAGAAATTGCCTATCTTGAAAATATTCAATCACAAATTGAGCTTGCCAATCCGGAAGATACTAAGGAAATTCGGCTTGAGTTACAACAGCAAGGATATTTGCGTGTCAAAAACACTCGGAATAAGAAGAAAGCACGGGTCCAAGTTAGCAAACCAGAAGCGTTTAAGTCGTCTGATGGTACTGAGATTTTAGTTGGGAAAAATAATCTGCAAAATGATCGTCTTTCCTTTAAAATCGCCAATAAGAACGATATCTGGTTGCACGTGAAGGATATTCCTGGATCGCACGTAATTATTAGGGATTCTGATCCTAGTGAACAGACCATTCAAGAAGCAGCGCAGTTAGCAGCCTATTATTCCAAAGGACGTGAGTCAGCCCACGTGCCAGTGGACTATTTACCGGCTAAATTATTAAGGAAACCAAATGGAAGTAAACCGGGATTTGTCATATTTGAGGGTCAAACGACTATTTATGTGACTCCTAATTTGGAAATCGTTCAGCAGCTGCAGAAATAGAGTGATATAAAAAAGGAGTTTTGACTACTATACTGTCAGAACTCCTTTTTGCTTTACATAGTTTTACGTAAATGAACCATCATGAAATTGAAATTGTCCATTAACATTTAATCGTTTTAACGCGTCTGTGACTCCTGTGCCTAGCGCCATTTCCGCACCTAAAACATTGGTAGATTGAATAGTTTCACCAAATAGATGTAGCGCCTGAAATGGAAATGTGGCGGCATACGCAGCAGTTTGGGGTGACGATGGCAGTGTTACTTGCTCGTTGAACTCATCGAAAACAAAAGTGTGATCAGATAACTGAATTGCGGCTTGGACTAGATCTACATGAAGTACTTTGGATAAAAAGGAAATTTCTGTTAGTGGAATGACCCTAGTTTGCTCGACTCGTAATCGGTTAGTTTTAACAAATAATGTTTGATAAATCCCCGGTTCTTTTTGTTGGGAAACGTGGTCCTCACCGTTAGAGTTAATTTCATTTTGATCATTTTCACTCAGCTGTGCTGGATAGACCATTGCCGTTGGTTCCCCAAAACCACTTGGACTCTGAATGAGATAAGAACTGATTCCCAGTGGATAAACTTTTTGACCATCGAACAGTGCATTATAACAAAATTCAGGTCCATTGGAGAGATGTGAGTGTAACCGACCGTTTTGCGGTAATTGTACAATTGGTAAGTTGTATTTCTCAAGTTCCGAACATAACCGCTGACGAATCTTAGGAATATAGATGACATCCGGTTTTTCAGCACGTGCAATCGCTAGAATGTCGGTAGTTTCAACCGGTTCAACATAAATTTTATCAGATAGAATTTGGTTCATTGATACGGCGCTAGGATTATTGTTAATGAGGATAGTTTCATAACCCTGTTTTTTTAGTGTCTGTAACATTGCGGCTGTATAGTATTCGGCTGCTCCAGCATTACCAAGCCGAAAGCCTCCTGCCCCGATTATCAGCGCTTTTTTATGATCGCTAGAAACTAATTCAGTTTCTTCTTCAAACGTCGAGTAAAAAATGGTTGTGTGCTGTTCAAATTCACCCGCAGAAGGATCGACTTCTTTATAGACCGGATAAATTTGTTGTTCGTCACGTAACTGGGTTACCTCGGCTTCTTCTACGTCCCATAGCTTGCCGATCATTCGATCGCTATAGCCATAGTACTTAGCTTTCCTGAGAGTGTCTATGTCCCGAGGGTTGGCTGCTACTTCACTATGAAGTTGTTGCACTTTTTTTAACTTGTAAAAATAATATGGATCGATTTTTGTTAGTTCTGCTAGTTCACTTGTAGAATATCCTCGGTGCAGTGCCTCAATTAACAGTACAATGCGATTTGCACGCGGATGAATTAACCGTTGAACAATCTCATCGTCGGAAAGTTGTGCGTTCTCTTCCATCCGAAAAGTATCGGAGTGAAAGTGAGCAGCGCGCATTGCCTTAATTAGTGCCTCTTCTGTACTTCTGCCAATTCCCATTGTGGAACCCGTTGATCTCATTTGCGTTCCTAATCGTTGATTGGAATCAGGTAAGATATCAAATGGCCAAATTGGAATTCGTGCGGCAATATGGTCCATACTGGGTTCTATGAGAGCACTACGGTAGCTATAGTTACTATCAAGGATGATTTCAGGAAGAACCTTGCCAGCCAAGAGTGATGCACAAACTTCTGCTAGTGGATATCCGGTTGCTTTTGCCGCGAATGATGTCATTCGGTCAAAGTATGGACTATTTTTGATCACGTAGAACTCACCAGTACTGGGGTTCAAAGCAAATTGTACATGATTGATGCCGACAATTCGGAGTTTACGTGTGATTGCTAAAGCTACGTCTCGAATGCGTTGATACTCACGGTCAAGAAGCGTTTGTGTTGGTATAAAGGCAATCGAATCTCCGGCATGAATCCCAATGGGATCAAAATCTTCGATCCCAGCAACCTGAAGCATTGTCCCCAACCGATCGCGTAAAACAACAACTTCGATTTCTTTATAACCGGCAATGCTTTGTTGGACCATCGCTTGGCCCACTCGTGATTGACCAAGTGCGATATTAATGGCATCTGCTAGTTCGTTAGTATCATGACACGTGCGGCGGGTCAAACTCCCCTGTGGAGCGACCGGCTTAACGATGACCGGAAATCCAGTACTTCGTGTGAGTTCTACGGCGGATTCAAAACTGTTGACAGATTGGGCCGTAATAATGGGCGCCTGCATTTGTTTCATTGTTTGATTTAGCAATACTGGATTATTTAATTGCCGGATGGTAGCTTCTGGAACCCCTAAAATTTTAATATGTTGTTCGTTTAAAATTCCTGTTTCTAGCAGTTCTTCCACAAGACGTAAACTATTGATGCCACCAAGATTTGGTAAGATTGCATCTGGATGATATTCATGAATCACAGATAGTAAATTTTTTATCGTCAGTGGCAAAATGCATGATTGATCAATCGCCTGCTTATTTCCGAGTGAAAAGGAAAATGGATTGTTATCAATCAAGATCGTTTGGTAGCCTTGCTGTTTTAAATGTGTGGCCACTTGAAAAATAGCAGAGTCGATTTCGGTTTCATGACTGATCTCATCTGCTCCGCCACCAATAATTAAAATTTTTGAGATTTGGTTATTCACTGCTAAGCCCCCCGCCTTTGCATAGATTCGATAAATTCGTCGAATAAGCCATTGGTTTCGTCAGGTCCGGGTGCGCCATCAGGAAAAAATTGAACCGAAAAAGCCGGGAAATTACGATGACGGAGTCCCTGAACGGTATCGTTGACCAGATCGATATATGTGACGAATAACCGGTGTCGATCAACTGATTGCCGATCAACTGCGAAACCTTGACCCTGGGATGCGTAAATAATATGATCGGTAATTACTTCTTTAATCGGATGGTTCATCCCGTGATGCTCTGCCGGAAGTTTGCCTACTTCAGCTTGGTTAGCCATTGCAAAGAGTTCATGTCCGAGCCCAATTGCAAACAGTGGAATCTCTGTTTGAATTAGCTGAATCATTTCTAAAACGGATGGCCTGAGGTCATGGGGGTTTCCGGGTCCCGTTGACAATACCACCCCATCAGGATCAAGGCGAAGGATATCTTCTGCAGAAGCCGTGTAAGGTAGCACAGTTACATTGCAGTTTCGCCGACCAAGTTCCCTTAAAATTCCATGTTTAAGGCCAAAATCAATGACAACAACGCTCAAACCCGTTCCAGGATTAGGATATGGTTTTGGCGTTGAGACTTGAGCCACCTGTTGATTTGTTAGAACCGTTGCATTTAGTTGATCGAATGCGTGGTCGTCTGGAACAGGAACAATACTAGCTTTCATCGTTTTACCAATTTTGCTGAGCTTTTTGACGACCGCACGTGTATCAATACCCGTGATTCCAGGTATATTCATCTGCTTGAGGTATTGATCCAATGACAATCGGCTGATTCGGTTAGTTGATACATTGGCTAATTCTCGGACAATAACGCCCTTGATACTAGGTAGGATTGATTCATAGTTTGCTTGATTAATACCAGAACTACCAATATTTGGTTGGGTAAAGATAACGATTTGGTTGTGATAAATTTGATCTGTAATAATTTCCTGATATCCGGTCATACTGGTGTTAAAAACGAGTTCTCCCGTTGTCACCGCAGGAGCCCCGAATCCGGTCCCTTTATAAACGGATCCATCTTCTAAAATTAAATATCTTTCAGTCACAAGAATGCCTTCTTTACTAGTTGTTACGATCTATAAATCGTGTGTGTTCAGATAGGTAATCATCGTTTGAAAATATTCAGGTAATGGTGCTTCAAACGTCATTTGTTCATTAGTAGTGGGATGAACGAAGCCCAACAATTTTGCATGTAAGTATTGTCCGTTACCGGGTAATGTTTTGCGTGGCCCATAAAGTGGATCTCCAGCTAAGGGATGACCAATATACTGCATGTGGACACGAATTTGATGAGTTCTCCCCGTCTCTAAATGGCAACTGACCAACGTATAGTGCTGATAGCGTTTTAGCACGTTGAAATGAGTAACGGCATGACGTCCGTCAGCAACGACAGCTTGTTTTTGGCGGTTAATGGTTGAACGTCCCAACGGGGCATTAATGGTCCCCCGTTCTTCCTCAATTTGCCCATGAACTAATGCAATATATTCACGTTCATTCGTCTTGGCCTTTAGTTGAGCTGCAAGACACTGATGCGCGTGGTCGTTTTTTGCAACCATTAGTAGCCCAGACGTGTCCTTATCGATTCGATGAACAATTCCAGGCCGAAATTCGCCATTAATCGTGGATAACGGACTATGATAAAGCAATGCATTCACCAATGTGTGATTTGGATGGCCTGCTGAAGGATGAACCACCATTCCTTGAGGCTTATTGACCACAAGAACGTCATCATCCTCATAGACAATATCTAAAGGAATATCTTCTGGAGTGAGATCAATTTTCTGAGGTTCTACTGGAACAACTTTAATTTGATCATTATTAGCTAATTTATATTTGGGCTTTACTGTTTTGCCGTTCACCATCACATGACCAGACTCAATCCATTTTTGAATCTGAGAACGTGAAACGTCATTCATGAGTTTTGGCAGGATTTTATCGATTCGGCCAAGATGTTGTTCTTCCGTTATTTTAAAAGTAAATGTTTTATTCAATCTAGATCACCTGAAATCCATACTGCGATAACGAGCCAAATGACACCAATGGTCAGGCACATATCCGCGACATTAAAAATGGGAAAATTAATAAAATCTAGTTGGAACATATCAACAACGTACCCTAAGCGAATTCGGTCAATAAAGTTCCCTATTGTTCCGGCCAAAATTAAGCTAATGCTGAAGGCATACATTTTTTTAGAACGAAACCGCCAAAGAAAATAGCCTAAAATGAGTAGCGCAACGATTGAGATAATTGTAAAAAACCATTGTTGACCTCTCAAAATACTCCATGCAGCGCCATCGTTTCTTAAATTCGTGAACGATAGTAATCCGGGGATGATGGTATGTACCTGATTGAGTGCAATTTGCTGAACAATAGTATATTTAACCACTTGGTCGGCGATGATTAGTAGTAAGATAACGATAAGGTAATAAGGCATAACATCCTCCAGAGAAACGTACGTTTATTTTAGTTGTTGCTTGATTGACTCAAGTGAATTGGGCATAAACGAAAAAAACATGGTTTGCCCATTCACGGTCATATGCATTGAATGTTTAGAGAAGCGTAATTGGCGAATTGACTGTCTGGGAATAATCAGGTAATCTTTTTGAAGCACCCGACTGAATACTAGTTTGGTTGGTGTCACTAAAACAGTTCGACGTGTAATTTGAAAAAAAGCCAAAAGAATGAAGACTACAAAAAAAGCTGCTGTAATCCATTGAAAATGCGTAATTTCAAGCCACACAATAATTCCAATTAGTAAAATAACAACGGTCCAACACCAATTAATGACTGCAGATACAGGATTTGGTTGATAAAAATATCTTTGTTGTTCTTCCATGGGGTATAAATCTCCTTTAATAACATACTAAGTGAGGGTACATATATGATTAAACTATATACGGATGCCGCAACTCTTGGCAATCCAGGACCGACTGGTTTGGGCGCCTTAATTGTTAGTCCAGAAAAAAATTTGCAACTAAAACAAACATTAAACTCTGCTTCAAATCACGAAGGCGAGTTTGCGGCTGCTATTGCGGGCTTCAAGGCAGTAAAAGAACAATTTACTGCTGACGAAACCATTCTGTTTTATACCGATAGTCGGTTAGTTAGCGATGCCGTTGGCAAAGGATTTGCGAAACATTATGAAGCGCAACTAGCAGAGTTGTTGGCATTGATTGATATTTTCAATTTTGTAGTAACGAAATGGATTCCTGAAAAACAAAACCAAGGTGCTCACAACCTCGCAAATCAAGCGTTACACGCAAACGAATCATAGTATGTGTCACACACTACCAGTATATCAAAAATTGGCATCCATTGAGGACGAAATCGCTTAATTTAAACTAAATTTAGCAACAAAAAATAGACATTCTCATTTGAGATGTCTATTTTTTGTTGCTACTATGACGAATGAATAACTAGACTAGTTGTAACGCTAGTCAAAAGTCTTGAAACGTTGATCATCATCCATATAATCTTTATCGCCAGCTTGTGCTTCAACTGAGCCAAATGGCATTTCTGCTCTAAGACGCCAGTTAGCTGGTACGTCGAAAGCCTCGCGAATTTGGTCGTCAATAAGTGGGTTATAATGCTGTAAACTAGCGCCTAATTCATTTTCGGCTAAGGCAGTCCAGACAGCGAAATTGGCAATTCCCATACCCTGCTCTGACCAATCATAGAAGTTATCAGCATATAGTGGTGCTTGCTTTTTGTAAGCATCGACCACATCAGTGTCAGTAAAGTACAAAATTGTACCATATCCTGCTTTAAAGCTGTTGATCTTAGCCGTTGTTTTAGCGAACGCATCGTCATCTTTGACTTCTTTTCTCAAACGGGCTAAAACAATATCCCAAACTTTATCGTGTGATTCACCAAATGTGATGATGGCACGAGTAGTTTGATTGTTAAACGCAGTTGGCAAGTTTTTGATGGTGTCTTTTACTAATGTACTAATTTCTTCATTGGTGAAAGACACGTTCTTACCTAGAGCATAGATTGAACGGCGTTGTTTAGCTAAGCTAATTAATTCATTTTTCATATTTAGGTTCCTCCAATAAAAGCTTTAATTCGTTAACGAGTACCAGCATATCATACTTACAAAATGTAAGCAAAACTTTTTTACGTTTATTGCTTGATTAACAAAAAAATAAAGATATTAGACTAATGTTGCTTTTTGCCCCAGAATTGAAACAGATCAGTTCGCAAAGAACCGTTATAGAGCTTACGCTTTTTAGTTGCTTTTTGCCCGTAAAACTGTTCAAATTCTAAATCACTGGTAAGAATATATTTACTCCATGTTGTCATTGGCCGGTAGACATCACCCATTTGTTGATAGAGTTTTCGAACGGTGTCTTGGTCTCCAAGTCGTTCACCATATGGTGGATTAGCAACGAGGACGCCGTTGATTTTATCGGTTTGCCAATCTTTCACTGCCAATTGTTTAAATGAAATATCCTGTAGTAAACCTGCTTCCTGTGCATTAACTTTCGCGATATCAATCATATTTTGATCAATATCATATCCGGTAATGTCTAATTCAGTATCGTAGTCTGCCAGAGAATCAGCCTCGTCACGAATCTGCTGTGATAAATTATCGGGCGTCATTTCCCACTTTTCACAAACAAAATCGCGATTGAAGCCGGGGGCGATATTACGGCCAATTAAAGCTGCTTCGATTGGGATTGTTCCTGACCCACACACTGGATCGACAAATGGATTGTCCGTGAACCAATGTGATAATAAGACTAATGCTGCCGCCATATTTTCCTTGAGTGGGGCCCCACCCTTAGCAGTACGATAGCCCCGCTTGAATAGGCTACTTCCGGTAGAATCCAAAGTAAGTATAACGTGATCTTTATTAATCATTACTTCTAGTGGATACAGTGCACCAGTCTCTGGCAACCGAGTTCTCCGGTGGTATACGTCACTCATTTTGGCAACAATAGCTTTTTTTACAATGGCTTGCACATTTGGCACGCTGTGTAACTGAGAATTGTGTGAACGTCCTTCAACAGGAAATTGTGCGTCGATGGGTAACAAGTCATCCCAAGCAACAGCTTTTGTTTGTTCAAACAAGCTATCAAAAGTGACCGCATCAAATTCAGCAACAATAATCTTGACGCGATCGGCAGTTCTTAGCCACAAATTAGTTCGGATAATATCCTTGATATCTCCTTCAAAACGGACACGGCCGTTTTCGACGTTGGTATCATATCCTAAGTCACGTAATTCGCGGCCGACTAGTGCTTCGATTCCGGCAGCAGCAGTTGCCATTAATTTGTATTGTTTCATCCTTTACCTCTTCATAAAATTCATTTACAAGTCTAATTATAGCAAATCTCCTGTTTAATAAGTGCAGAAACAAAAAAACTTCACCGTATGAAGTGAAGTTTTTTGAATTACGATAATAAATTATTAGTTTAATGTCATTTCGTAGCTGTAGCTTGCTTGCTTACCAGCATCGAGTGTAACATTCGCTTCTTTTTCGAGTAGTTCACTTTCTTGCCCAGAAATGTCAGGCAGTCCTTGGAATGGTTCAATGCAAAGAAATGGCGCATTCGCACCTTCCTTGGTCCATAGACAAACATAGCGAAAATCGTTGAGGCTTAATTCAATGCTATGATCTGATTTTTGCGAGCTAAGCTTAACTGAATTGATACCATCATTCTCAATGATAACTAACCCGGCCTCAAACATGTCATGGTTGAGTTGAATTGTACTTTTATCAGCAGCTGTAAGTGGAATGATCTTACCATCACGGTATGGTGCCGGCGTTTTAATGATTTCAAACTGTTTTAAATCTAAGTTCTTAGGTTGAAATTCAAGTTGGTAGTCATCGAATGTGGCATCACCGTCAATCGGCACATTAAATGCGGGATGCGAGCCAATGGAGAAGGCTAAAGTCTGATCATCAAGATTATTAACATCAAAGTTTAATTTGATACCAGTTTCCGTAACCGTGAAGGTAACATCTAAGCGAAACTTAAATGGAAACAGTTTTTTTGTTGCCGTATTGTCTGTTAATGAAAGTGTCAGAGATTGACCACTGTTTGCAGTAACATCAAAGAGTTGGTCACCGGCAAAACCGTGTTGTGGCATTTGGTATTCCTGACCATTGAGTAAGTATGAGTCTTTTTCAGATCGCCCGATGGCAGGGAAAAGTACTGGTGCATGTTTTGGCCATAAATCATTATTCCAAATATAGTCAAAATTTCCGGCCTTATTAATCAGATGAGTTAATTCAGCTCCCTTTTCGTTAATTTCGGCCCTGAACTGTGTATTTTCAATAACTTGCATTGTTAGCACTCCTTTTAACCTATTATCGATAGTGTTTAAAACTGCTATATCAGTATCATGAATCCGTTTACATTATAACCTTATTAACTATTTTGTCAATTGAACTGAGGGTGATATCTCTTCCTCAGTAGTTCTTTCTAAGGAACTAGTATGCTAGTTTTATTTTTAAGTAAAATAAAAAGTCCAGATAAAAATATCTGGACTCGCCTGTTTGTAAATTTCTGTAAGCCATGTTTTGTCGAAGCACAATCTTCAGGCTCAATTGTGCAGTGGCAATCATCTATCTCGAGACATAAAGTCTCCCCCCACAATCAGTTCAATTACCTATGTGAAGCTCCCCTACCATAAGTTTGGGTTTCCCGCTCGAGGGGTTTACCGCGTTCCATCAATGCTGTTTCCAACATTGCTTCGTCACTGTGGCACTTTTCAGGAATACTCGAGCATAGCCGAAGCCTTAGCCGTTTTTCCCGCCGTAACCATTACTGGTCCCCCGGCTTATTTTTTCACCGAGCACGAACACTACAGACATCGCAGTCTGTGCGAGCATGGACTTTCCTCAGCTGATACAAACCAGCCGCAATCACCCAAAATTTACAAATTTATTATTTAATTAAAGCAAGTGTGAATCAGACTGATCGTTACCAAGTTGTGATCCGAAAACGCGACGTTCCAAGTTAGAAAGACGTTTTAGAATATCCATATTGGTTGCACTCGAAACTGGTTGTTCACTAGTAGAACGTGTTCCAATAGAAGCACCGACTTCAACTTGACGACTTAGCTCATCATTTTTAGCCTTAAGTCGTTCATTTTCACCTTGAAGCCGTGTAATCTCCTTGTTAAATGCGTCGTAATCCTTAATGACATCATCTAAGAAACTATCAACGTCTGTTGGATCATAAGCTGATCCCATCCGTTTTTCTTTAAATTCTTTTTGGAGAATATCTTTTGGAGTAAAGTTAATGTTATCCAATTTCAGCACCTCAGTCGTGATTTCTTAACTACCTAATTTAGTTTACCAAAAAAATGAATAAATGCAAATAAAATTATGAATCTTCATGATTTCTTTGCATTTTTATCTCTTCTTGTTCCTCTTCATATTCGTTTGCCGCTTCCTGTAGTTGATCAAAATCAATGATGTTAACAGGATATGGATGTGTCTCAGCAAATTGCTGGGCTGCTTTTAATTCGAATTCCGATTTACCGGGATACTCAGAATCATATACAAATAATGCCGCATCAGTATGCATTAACATGAACTCTTGATAATTTCGAAGTTGAGCTGGTGATCGGTATTTTGTATCACTAACCTGATCGGCAAAATCCGCATCAGTTTGTAACTGAGATAATTTGGCCTTGTTATCATCATTCCATTGACTACCGAATTCAGCAAATGGCGCCATAATGGCGACTTTAATTTCCGGGTAGTCGCTTTTTAAATCGATTCCCCAGCGTGCTGACCATTGCTCAATTCCCAGTTGTGGCCCCGTGATAAGCCAATCAACACCCTGTTCAATTTGATTACGTAATGCTTGTTTAACTGCTCGTTTAATGACTTCAACTTTAGGATCTTTTTCTTGAAATACATTTAACTCATAGCTTCGATAGCCTGTAATCCATAGTCGACTCATTTATTAACCTTCCCTACAAAAAATTTAAACTTTATTTACCTGTATGTTTGGTATAATACTGTATAGCTGGGAGGATTGCAAAAATGACAATTCATTATCCAAATGGACAACAATATACTAGGCCCAATCAGCAGGGTTCGTCAAAGCAAACTTCAAATGTAACACGGTCGGTTTATGGCAAACGAGGGATGTCGCTGGAACAAGAGATAAACGAAAGCAACGCCTACTATCTTGCTCATAACATTGCAGTGATCCATAAAAAACCTACACCTGTACAATTAGTTAAGGTTGATTATCCAAAACGGAGTGCTGCTGTAATTAAGGAAGCCTATTTTAGACGACCTTCAACGACGGACTACAATGGTGTTTACCGTGGTTATTATCTGGATTTTGACGCAAAAGAGACAAACAATAAGGTTTCTTTCCCGTTAAAAAACTTTCATGAACATCAGATTGAGCATCTACGAGCATGTGTTCAACAGGGTGGTGTCTGTTTTGCATTTCTCAAGTTTTCTCATACAAATCAGCTTTTCTTACTTCCCGCCTCCAAATTATTTGCTTATTGGGATGAGCAAGATAGTGGCGGTCGTAAGTCAATTCCACTCAAAAATATCGAACAAGACGGATATCAAATTACCTATCAATTTAATCCACTGATTCCATATATAGATGCGGTTGATCGATTGATTGAAGATCTTGGAGTATAAAGGAGTACGATATGTCAGATAACAAACGTCCATCACGACAGACTCGCATGCAGTCTGAAAAGAATGGCAAGTCAGGTTCTCATAGTACCGGAAGTATTATTAAAAGAATCATACTATGGGGACTTAGTTTAATTGGTATTTTAGTTCTAATGGGAGCGGTACTCTTCTTCTACTATGCTTCCACAGCACCTAAAATTTCTGAAAGTGAGCTATCCAGTCAAGTTGCAACTAGAATCTATGATTCTGATAATAATGTTGTTTCTGAATTGGGGGCTCAAAAGCGTGAGTATGTTAAATCAGCATCGATTCCGAAAGAATTAAAAAATGCGGTTGTTTCAATTGAAGACCGTCGTTTTTATAAGCATCATGGTGTCGATCCTGTTCGGATTGTGGGCGCTGCTTTTTCAGATCTCACCCACTCATCTAGTGGTCTTCAAGGTGGAAGTACCTTAACACAACAGTTGGTCAAACTATCAGTTTTCTCAACTGCCGCATCGGATCAGACAATCAAACGTAAAGCGCAAGAAGCATGGCTCGCGATTAACGTAGAACGCCACTACTCCAAGGCCAAAATTTTGGAATTTTACATTAACAAGGTTTATATGGGGAATGGCGTATACGGCATGCAGACAGCCGCACAGTACTACTATGGTAAAAACTTGAGTCAGTTATCACTTTCTCAATATGCAACGTTGGCCGGCGTGCCTCAGTCACCAACCTACTATAATCCAATTAGCAACGCGACGGCCGCTACGCAGCGTCGGAATGAAGTTCTAGATGCAATGGTCCGAAGCAAATATATTTCTCAATCACAGGCTACGGCAGCCAAAAAAGTTAACGTTCAGACCGGATTAGATTCATCACACGGAAATACTTCAAGTGCGTCATCAGCGGATGATAGTAATAACAAAGTCATTGATTCTTATTTGAAACAGGTTGTTTCGCAATTGAAGAAAAAAGGCTACAATCCTTATACTGATGGATTGGAAGTCCATACTAACTTGAATATGGACGCACAACAGCATCTCTATGACACGGCCAATGATGGAACGGTTGCTTTCCAGAGTAAAGACATGCAAATTGGTGCCGCAATTACTAATCCAAGCAACGGTAAAATCATTGCAATGCTTGGTGGCCGTAAGACAGGCAATGTAACGTTTGGTCTTAATCGGGCTGTCCAAACGGATCGAAGTGCCGGTTCAACATCTAAACCATTGATGGATTACGGCCCGGCAATTGAATATCTAAACTACCCCACTTTCAGGCCGGTAAAAGATATTTCATTTACTTATCCAGGAACTTCTAAGAAGCTGTACGATTTTGACCGTCAATTTAAAGGAACAATGACAATGCGTCAGGCATTGGTACAGTCACGAAACATTCCAGCCATTAGAACACTACAAGATGTTGGTATGAGCAAAGCAACCAAATTCTTGGCTAAACTCGGCATTAAGCCAACTTCGAGTTCTGGATTTGAACTGCAAAATGGGATTGGGTTATATATTTCACCACTGCAAGAAGCCGCAGCATATGCGACATTTGCGAATGGCGGAACGTACTATAAGCCCTACTACATTAGCTCTATTACGACTAAGAGCGGCGATTCTTACAAGTACAGTTCTACCGGGAAACGGGTTATGAAGAGTTCCACCGCCTATATGATTACTGACATGCTTAAAGGTGTTATTAACAGTTCTAGCGGAACTGGAACGGCTGCTAAGATCTCTGGGGTTCATCAAGCTGGTAAGACTGGGACGACACAGTACCCAAGTGGCAGCGGCGTCTCATCCGGTGTGATGGATTCTTGGTTTGCTGGGTATACGAAACATTATTCGATCTCCATTTGGACCGGTTATGATAAGGCTTTGGTCGCTGGACACGCAGTTACAAGTACCTATGAGAAGACGGCTCAGAAAGTTTACCGAAGTGAAATGAGCTATCTTGAAAACCAAAATCCTAGTTCTGACTGGTCTGTTCCAGATACTGTTTCAGTTGTTTCTAGAAATGGTCAGCGTGAGTTAGAGGTTAAGGGTGCTTCGTGGAGTGACACAGGGACCAGTGATAAGTATGCTGAGAACAATAATGGCTCTTCAGACGCAGATAGTAGCAGTGAAGTTATTGTTTCATCATCCTCATCAATGAGCGAATCTAAACAAGATTCTGAAAATTCAAGTAGTAGTTCTAATAATTCGTCATCCGTTGAACAACAGCCAAATGGCGACGGAGATGATGGCAATACGGATGCCACTCAGAGTACGGATGCAACAACTACTGATACAACATCATCAGCCACGACATCTACACCAACGTCAACTCAACCAGATAGCAGTGCAGCTGCAACACCTGGACAATAATGTGACGTAAAAAAGCTCAAATTTCACTTAAAAATGAAATTTGAGCTTTTTAATTTTATTTTACATGTAGTAGGTCAAATCACTTGCCACGCTAGGATAAACCGGTATGAAATTTTTTAAATCATTGACCGTAGTTTTGTTTTTAATCATTAAAGTAAAATAGTTGATGAGCTCTTCAGCATTGGTTGCAAGTACAACGGCCCCTGCTACTGTCTGATCTTGCTGATTTAAAATAACAGTTACTTGAGCGTCAGTATCTAAAAGACGATTGTACGTATACCATTTGCCGACAGATGCGGAATTAATTTTGAACAATTCTGGATGTTGTTCTGCAGTTTCAAGACTAACACCAACTTGCGATAATTCTGGGCCGGAAAAGACGGTATGTGGGACGACCGGATACTGAATTGAAGCACTGATTTTTTTTATTTGTTGTGCGACGTACCGTCCTTCAAAACTGGCGACAGGCGTTAATTTAGGGATCTTTTTATCGATGACATCGCCCACGGCAAAAATATTTGGTGCATCAGTTTGAAGATGATCATTGACACTGATCCCTTTTGAGGTGTACGCAGCGGTTGTATTTTCTAAGTTTAGTGATCCAACACTCGCGTGACGTCCCGTGGCGGCATATACTGCGTCTACTGATAATGATTGTTGATGCTGGGAGGTAACTTGAAATGTATGAGCTCCTTTTTTGACACCGGTAATAGTATCATTAAAGTGAAAAACAATTCCTTTCTCAGTAAGTAGTGATACTAGCTTTTGAGTATATTCCTCTGGAAAACTTCTGAGCACACGACTATTATGCTGGAAAATATGAACTTCAGCGCCAGCACTGACGGCGATATTAGCTAGTTCAATCGCAACGTATCCCCCACCGATGAAAGCAATTTTTGCTGGTAAAGAATCTTCATCTAAAAAGTCGGTGCTTGTTTTTAACCAATTATTACCTTCAATGTCAGGAATTGAAGCTTCGGCGCCGGTTGCAATAATAAAATATTGCGCAGAAATTTGACGTTCATTGACTTGAATCTGATGCGCATTCAAAAAATGACAAGTTCCGGCAATGTGGTCAATGTCAGCATTAGTTAAACCATTTTCGGTTCCTCCAGGGATCTGATTGGTATAGGAACGTTTAAACTGCATCATATCATGCCAATTGACTTTTAGATGAGCGGTATCTTCAAGCCCGTTATGCTTGTATTTTTGTGCTTGTCTCTGAGTCTCTACGATACCATATAGCATTTTTTTAGGATCGCAACCATAGTTGGGACAGGTTCCTCCCCAAAGATGCTTTTCAACGACAAGTACCTTATGAGTTGCCGAAAGTTGATATGCGGCGGCAAGACCCCCTGGCCCCGCACCAATGATAATAACATCGTAGTCATACTTTTCCATACATTATCACTCCCCTAATTCATTGATACATTCAGCATACACTATGTCCAAGTTACGAGCACGAATCATGCCTGCTTTTAATAAAAGAATCGACAATCCAAACGGATCGCCGATTCTTTTATTCATCTGATATTTTAAAAAGTGGAATATCTGGGCCAGCAGGATGCTTATGTGTCGTTTTTCCTTGGGCTGTTTGTTGCTCAATATGAGTTTGGCGTATTTGATCAACCTGTTGGGGAGTCGTAACATGTTGTTTTTCCCAACTTCGTAAAATACGATCCATATATTTAAGATTCCATGCTTGATTTAAAACGGCTTCTTGCAGCGCCAATACGATCATTTTTGGTGCGTAATGGTCGTCATCAAACCATCTGGCAACTGTTTCTAACTCAATTGGTGATAGTGGTCGTCCAAATTCTACCTCAATTTTATCAAAGGTTTGTTCTCGTTCACTCGTATCTTCAGTTGCAATTTGCGTAGCTGTTTGATTCGATACAAATTGGATAATTTTCTTTGTGAGAAGTGAAAAATTGTAGTAATCACTTTGTTTACCGTAGTTATCGGTTTTAGTTTCGTGAACAAGAAACTGGCGTTGAATCATTTGATGAAGTAATTCGAAAACCTGTTTCTCATCGGTTCCCAAGTTAGTTGCAACCTGAGAAATATTGGGGCTGGCAATTCCTTGATCAAGATATGATTTTAATTGCAAGTAGACCATTAGCTGAGCTGTGGTCATACCAATTTGACGATAATTTCGTAAAACAAGATTACTAATAATGGTTTGCCCTGATGACTCAAAGGCGTCGACAAATTGATCGATACTTTCGCTGATAGTAAACTACCTCCCCGTCAATTTCTTTATGGATAAATACGATTTAATAACCGTGGAAATGGAATTGTCTCACGAACGTGGTCTTCTCCTGTTACCCAAGTTAAGAAGCGTTCGAGTCCTAAACCAAATCCTGAGTGTGGTACAGAACCGTAACGACGTAAATCAAGATACCATTCATAATCCTTAGGATCGAGACCTGCTAGTTTGATTTGCTCAAGGAGATAGTTATAATCGGTTGCGCGTTCTGAACCGCCGATGATTTCTCCATAGCCTTCAGGGGCCAGTAAATCGGCACAGATCACGATATCTTCTCGGGTTGGATGTGGCTTCATATAGAAAGGCTTAATGGCTTTAGGATAGTTTAAAATGAATACTGGTTGTTCGAATTGATCTGCGAGGTACGTTTCTTCGGGTGACCCAAAATCATCCCCCCATTTAACATCCATCCCCGCTTTTTGTAGCATGTCAATTGCTTGATCATAACTGATTCGTGGGTATGGTGTTTTCGTATACTTACGGAGCAATTCTGGATCACGATCAAGAGTTGCAAGTGATGAGGCACAGTGGTCAATCACGTTTTGAACTAAGAAAGCCACGTACTGTTCTTGAACTGCCAAACTATCTTCCTGGTGCATAAAGGCCATTTCGGGTTCAATCATCCAAAATTCAATCAAATGACGACGTGTCTTCGATTTTTCAGCACGAAATGTGGGACCGAATGAAAAGACTTTATCGAACGCCATTGCACCTGCTTCTTCATAGAGCTGGCCACTTTGTGAAAGATAAGCGTCATGATCAAAATATTCCGTGTGGAATAAGTCAGTGGTTCCCTCAGGGGCGTTACCTGTTAAGATGGGTGCGTCAATTTTAGTGAATCCCTCCCGATTGAAGAATTCATACGTAGCACGAATCACCTCATTACGGATTGTTAAGATTGCGTGCGGCCGACTAGATCTCAACCAAAGATGACGATGGTCTAGCAAAAAGTCAATACCATGGTCCTTAGGCGTAATCGGATATTCTTCACTTTCACCGATCACCTCGATAGACGCCACTTGAATTTCATAGCCAAATTTTGACCGAGTATCTTCATGTATCTCACCAGTAATCCAGAAACTAGATTCCTGGCGTAAGTGCTTAGCAACATCAAACGTTGATTCATCAACCGCGTTTTTTAGCACAACTCCTTGAAAAAAAGCAGTACCATCCCGTAGCTGTAGAAATGCAATTTTGCCACTTGAACGTTTATCAGTTAACCAAACACCAATTTTGACTTTTTGGTTTACAAAATTTGGTGCATCAATAATGCTAATTGTTTCCAACGAAAACTCCTCCAATTACATCTTATAAATTATCAATTCTTTGAACGTCTTTACCGTTCTTAAAGTTCAAGAGTTCGTAACACAGGTTTCCGTGCTTATTGAGGTAAGTAACTTCCCAAACTGCATGGTTATTAAAAATACCCGGTGCAATTTTGAGAACTCGTTTTGGATTGCGTTTATTCCAAATCTTAGTTAATGCCTCGTTCTTGGTAATTCCGTCTTTTTGCTTGAGTACCCGAATCTTGCCACCCTTTTTGGCGATGACAACAAGAATCGATTGATTCTTGTTATTGGTACCAGCAACGGTATAGTACGTTTTTTCACGATTGTAGATATAAAAATCATCTGTCTTCTTTAAATTCGCGTACTTTTTAGCCATTGCAATGGCTTGTTGCCGTGATTCATTTTTAGGATGATTTCCCACTGCGTAGATGGTCCAGCCACACAGAAAAATTAGAATAATAATCACCAATGTCAACCGAATTGGATGGCGACGCCGTTGACTATTTCGTCGGCTCTGCATAAATTTGTTACCCCTTTTTATTTAATCGAATGCTATTATAACAGACATTTCACCACCTCAGCATATTATTCATGCTTTTTAAAGAAAGCTTTGGTTTCTTTAATAATTTCATCAGTTGGAATTGTATCGATCGGTAATTCGGCTGGCAAAGTATTCATAATTGAGTGCCCATATTTACGTTCACTTAACCGTTTATCTAATACAATCGCAACTCCGTAATCTGCTGGTGTTCGAATTAGGCGCCCCATCCCCTGACGAATTCGCAAGGTAGCCTTTGGAAGGGCTGCCCCATAAAAGGGATTCTTATGATTTTGCTTCAGCCAGTTACTCTCGGCCTTTGCCAAAACTGCGTCTGGAAAGTCGAATGGTAGTCGCGTGATAATTAATAGCTCCAGCTGACTTTTGGGCAGGTCAATGCCTTCCCAAAAACTTGATGCTCCGAGCAATATTGACTGATTACCAGTTAGAAATTGTTTCAGAACTTTTTCTTTGTTGCCGGTAATTCCCTGAGCCAAAATTTCTCGTTGCAAGAAAAGGTCGGTACTATGCAGCTGACTGTATACCTGTTCGATGGTTAGCAGTGAATTAAACAGGATTAACGTTTGCCGAGGATTGTCTTTTGTAACTCGGTAGATAGTTTTACTGAGATATTCGATATATTGGTGGTAGCTATTAGCTGTAATGAGTGGTGCATCTGCCGCAATCATCATTTTAGCCTGATTTTTAAAATCAAATGGCGATGCGAATTTCTTGATTCGAGTTTCATCTGGATCTACATCTAATTGATCATATAGGTAGCGTGATCGGCCTGATGAGAAAAGTGTCGCACCGACAAAAGTGGGTTTCTGAAATGCTGGATAAACTTGGCTTGCCAAGAAATTACGGGTTGTGAGTAACCCCCCACTCAGTTGTAAGTTACTTTTTTCAGATGACTGGTGAACAGTGAGCCAGAAAACGGATTCGGCAATTTGATGAATCAGGACATCGCTAAAGTGATGTAAGGTTTCATCGGCCTTAGTAATAATCATGAGTTGGCTTTGGAACTGTGTCACGAGGTAACGGTCGCTTGCTAGCCAATGCTTTTTATTGTGACTAAAAAGATGGTAAATAGCATTGAAATGCAGGTGCAAACTGCCCAGCGCCTGTTCAAGATCTAACAAAATTTTATTGGATGGTTGTAACATAGCTGCTAGTTCGTGATTATCGATGGTCTGTTCAATAATGGACTGTGCCTGTTGTGAATCAACGTTGAGCATAAATTGTCGATATAGTGCCTGCTCAAACTGCTTGAAGGCTGTTTCAAGACTCACCAAGTCGCTACGTAAGAGATCGATGTTATATAGTCCAAGTGGCAAATCGTTAAAAATTTCCCTTAAATTACGATCGTGCCCAGCATTAACCAGCCCCTGTAAAATGTGAATAGCAGCGTTAATTGTTGGAAAGCTAATTTGATGTCGTGATTTCTTTAAGATGCTATCGCTTAAATGCTGTGCTTCATCAACCACTAAGTATGGCGAGTTTAAGGACTGCCCCAATTCTGTAGCATGCTGTGCAAGGTAAGCATGGTTAACAATTACAATATTCGCTTGTTCTAGTTCGGTTTGGCGTCGCACTAGAAAATCATCTTCGTAGAATCGACTTTGGCGATTCAAACTGTTGATTCCCTGATGGCGAATTTCGGTGAAGTATGGTAAACGATAACTATTCAGATTAAGCTCATCCAAGTCACCACTTTGTGTTTCTAATAACCAGACCAATAACTTGGCTTTCGTCATTTGAACTGGCTTAGCATCTTCGATCATACTTAAGGAGTGATCAAACTTAGCCAAGTCGATATAGTGACTGTTCCCCTTCAAAACCACACAACTGACCGTAAATGGCAAAATTGGATTCAAGGTATCAGCAACCGAGCGCTTCAGTTGTTCCTGCAAAACATTAGTTGCAGTACTAATAACCACTTTATGTTCCGGATAAGTTAAATAGGTCATGGGTAAAAGATAGCCAAGTGACTTTCCAGTCCCCGTCCCAGCTTCAATAATCATATTTTTAGGATTTTCATGAGTATAATTATTGAAAATAGCATTCATCATTCGGGCTTGGGATTGCCGGTAGTCCAACCCATCGGTATTTGACTGCTGATAAAGCTTCTCTTTTGCTGATTTGGTCTTAGGATACTTGAACGATTGCCGGTTATTAATTAGTTCACGGCGGTGTGGCCGGTGAAGAATGAGATTTTCTTTCTGATAAAGGCTATTGGGTAGTTGTCGTTTTTCTGTGCGGCTGGCCAACTCATTTTGAAACATTTGCGCAGTTTCGTAGGGTAAGTCTAACCGAAGATTAACCAATTGCTGTAGTGTCACCGTCGGGAGATCTTGGAGTCGAATGAGTAGCTTGTTGAGTAACTGACTAGTGGCTTCGGCGTCCGAGTCTGCACTATGGGGAGAGTCATGATCGATTGCGAGATATTTGGTTAAATCACGCAACCGAAAGCTAGGCTCTGTGGGTAACAAAATTTGACTGAGTGTTACGGTATCAATTGCGGAAATTTCTAGAGCTGGAAATCCAGCACGTTCTAATTCGGCGTTTAAAAAAGGAAAATCAAAATTGACGTTATGTGCCACAAACGTAGTGTCACTTAACAGACTAAAAACCGTTGCTGCAACGTCATCGAATAAGGGTGCCCTTTTCACGTCATGATTGCTAATCCCAGTTAGCTGTTCAATTGCTAGTGGTACGTTTGCTTGGGGGTTTATCAGCGATTCGAAACGATTGACAATTTTGCCGTCACAAAACAGGACGCATCCGATTTGAATGATGCGATCCCCGTTTTTATAATTGGTACCAGTCGTTTCTAAGTCAACGACTGAATATATTTTTTGATTATGCATCTTAGTCACCATTGTTAGTTATTATTAAATCAATTCCTATCATACTATTTGTGAAAGAGCTTTACCATTTTTCTCGTCGGAGAAACCATTAAAATTTAATTAGTAAACGATTGGGATTATTAAACTCTGTATAAGTTTCAGCTTAGTTTGTCACTATAATGAATAATTTAATGTATAATGAACTCTGGTTTTTATTCTAGACATTTGGGAGGGTTAGATTCGATGGTACAAAAAGGGAGTGGTACTAGCCACGCCAAAATAATTCTCATCGGTGAGCACAGTGTTGTGTATGGACAACCAGCAATTGCACTGCCCCTCTCCCGTGTTACGTGCAATGTGACGATTTTGGAAACTCAATCTGGTGGACAACGAATTGATAGCCGTTATTTTGATGGTCCAGTTAATCAGCTACCTGAAACAATGGCTGGAATCGCCACGCTAATTCAGAAGTTAACTGCTTATTTCAACGGATATGATGATACTTGGTTAATGCAAATCACGAGTATGCTACCGGCCGAACGTGGTATGGGGTCTTCGGCAGCAACCGCAGTTGCAATAACTAAGGCCTTTTTTGACTATTACGGTCATGTAGTGAGTCGAGAACAGCTTTTGGCATTTGCAGACATTGAGGAACAAATTACGCATCGCAGTCCCAGCGGCCTTGACGCTGCGACCGTAAGTTCTGATTCACCAATTTGGTACGTTAAAAATAGTCAAACAGTCCCCTTGCAGATGAATATTGATGCGACACTTCTAATTGTGGATACTGGTGTCGAAGGTCGGACAAAAGAAGCTATTAATACCGTTAAGCGCCAGCTTGAAACTAATCAATTAGTCACGATGCAGCGAATCGAGCAATTAGGTAAACTAGTACGGGAAACTAAATCGTGTCTGCAACGCGGCGATATCACTAAACTTGGAAAATGCTTGACAGCTGCTCAGCAACAGCTTAGTGCCCTGTCTGTTAGTCATCCTTCATTAGACGAACTCATTGACCTAGCAATGCTTAACGGTGCATTAGGCGCCAAGTTAACTGGTGGCGGTCGTGGGGGATGTTTAATTGCATTGATGGACAACGAAACGGCAGCTAAAAAGTTGGCTACTAAAATGGTTAGTGCTGGGGCTAGTGCTACCTGGATTCAACCACTATCGGGAGGACTTGAAGCGTAATTATGTATGCAAAAGCGAAGGCCCATACTAATATTGCATTAGTGAAGTATTGGGGCAAGAAAGACGCGGAGCTAATTATCCCCTACACGGATAGTTTATCGCTTACGCTAGATGAATTTTACACGACAACTGCCGTTCAATATGATTCTCAACTACAACACGATGAGTTTGTAATTGATGGTCAACCGGTCAATGAAAAAAACTTTATCAAATTAACAAAGTTTATGCAGTACATCCGAGAAATTAGTGGTGTTACGGCATTTGCAAAAGTAACATCAACTAACCATGTTCCAATTTCTGCAGGATTAGCTTCATCAGCATCGGCGTTCGCTGCGTTGGCGGCGGCAGCAACTAAAGCAGCCGGGATGAACCTGAATCGCACCGAATTATCTAGAATTGCTCGTCGTGGTTCCGGTTCTGCAACGCGGTCTTTATTTGGCGGTCTAGTGGAATGGCATCACGGAACAGATGATGCGACATCATTTGCTGAGCCGATTCAAGAACGGGTGGACTTTGGCTTGGAAATGACGGCCATTATGCTAGATACCAACATTAAAAAGATTTCCAGTCGTTCTGGAATGCAAAATGTTGTAAAAACTTCACCCTACTACCCGGCTTGGATTGATGTCGTTCAACACGACATGGTTGCCATGAAGCAAGCTATTCGGGCGCAAGATGTTACACGAATTGGTCAAATTGCCGAACTAAATGCAATGCGAATGCACGCACTTAATTTAGCGGCTGATCCCAGCTTCACGTATTTTAACGCGGACACGTTGCGGGCAATGGCGCTTATTCATGACTTGCGTAACCAGGGTATAAACTGCTATTATACCTTGGATGCGGGTCCAAATGTAAAAGTGATTTATCACAAAAATGATCGCCCCAAAATTTTAAAGGCGCTTCAAATTGAATTTCGAGAAGACCAACTCGTGGTTGCTAAACCAGGACCGGGAATCCAATATCTGGATTAATATTAATTAGGTTGATGAAAGGACATGTTCTGTTGATTACTGCTCAAGCACCTGGAAAATTATATATTGCTGGCGAATACGCCGTCGTGGAAAGTGGCCTTCCCGCGGTAATCGTGGCACTAAACCAATTTGTTACTTGTACTGTTGAAGAAAGTACGGATTTTGGAAGTATCGTTTCTCGTCAGTATACTGAAAATTCACTCCATTGGCGTAGAATGGGCGATGAAATGGTTTTTGATAACCGCGATAATCCCTTCCACTACATTCTTTCGGCCATTAAAATCACAGAAGAATATGCGCGATCACTAAATCAACAATTAAGTGTTTATCATTTACGAATTGATAGTGATTTAGATAGTGAAGATGGTAAAAAGTATGGATTAGGTTCTTCAGCTGCTGTCACGGTGGCGACGGTTAAAGCCCTCTGTGGGTTTTACCGTTTACCAGTTACTCAAAATCAGATTTTTAAATTGGCTGCGATTGCCCATTTTGATGTTCAAGGAAACGGGTCCCTCGGAGATATTGCCGCTTCCGTCTACGGTGGCTGGATTGCGTACCACTCTTTTGATCGCCAATGGTTGGCTGAACGACGTCACGTTCTTCCGCTACCAGAATTGATCGATCTAGAGTGGCCTGATCTTCAAATTGAACAGCTAGTTGCCCCTGCTGATCTAAAACTTGTGATCGGTTGGACTGGCTCGCCGGCTTCAACTTCCAAGTTAGTTGACAAGGTTTCAATGGTAAAAGTTCGTGATCAAACTGAGTATCAAACGTTTGTTTCAGAGAGTCGAAACTGTATTCAACGAATGGTGGAAGGCTTCCGTGAACAAAATTTGTTAAAGATTCAAAATGAAGTCCGCTATAACCGTCAGTTGCTGCATCAATTAAGCGACTTTTCAGGTGTTCAAATTGAAACTCCGGTGTTAACTAAAATGTGTGAAGTAGCCGAAAAATTTGGTGGTGCTGCTAAGACTTCTGGTGCCGGTGGTGGCGACTGCGGAATTGTTTTAATTGACCGTCGGACGGATTTAGCTAATATGTTGGCACAGTGGAAGGTTAATCACATCGAACAGCTTTCCTTGACAGTACATGTTATCAAAGAAGGCATTACGCAACTTTCATAACCTAGAGGATTAATTATGGAATCACAACATGCACAGAGAAAAAATGAACATATTTCGCTCGCCGAAAAATTATACGGTATATCGCACCAGAATCACCCATTTGATGGTGTGCGGATAATTCATCAAAGTTTACCAGAATTATCGATTCAAGACGTGACATTGACAAGTGCGCTGACTGAAACCATTCAATTGTCGGCCCCTTTCTACATTGAGGCGATGACCGGTGGTAGCGAGTTAAGTTTGAAGCTTAATCAGCAACTTGCGCGAATCGCGGCCGACTGTGATTTGGCAATGGCATGTGGTTCTCAGAGTGTCGCTTTGAAGCATCCGGACGGAATCGATAGTTTTCGAGTATTGCGACAAGAAAACCCCAATGGTGTTTTGATTGCTAATATCAGCGCTGCGGCATCACCAGAACAGGTTAAAACTGTTGTTCAGATGATCGATGCCAATGCGGTGGAACTACATCTAAACGTCGCACAAGAACTGGTCATGCCTGAAGGTGAACGATCATTTAGGTGGTTGGATAATATTAATGAAATTGTTCAACGGACTGATGTTCCGGTGATTGTTAAGGAAGTTGGATTTGGCATGAGTCAGGAAACAATACAACAACTAATTAACACCGGTGTTAAAAATATCAATGTTAGTGGTCGTGGTGGGACAAATTTTGCTCGAATTGAAAACCGACGAAATCATGAAAATGATTTCGATGATCTGGCTGACTGGGGCCAGACGACGCCAGAGTCGTTATTAGAAAGTCAAAGGTTTCAAAAAGAAGCCCATGTCATTGCGAGTGGTGGTATTGTTACCCCACTTGATGTGATTAAATGCGGTAATTTGGGTGCACAGGCAGTTGGAGTCGCTGGTTATTTCTTGAATAAACTAATCCGTGAAGGCGACGATGCTTTAATTCAAACCATTAATAATTGGCGTGTTGAAATAGAAAGAGTCTTGCTACTCTGTGGTTGTCGTCAGTTCAATGAGTTAACAAAGGTACCTCACGTTTTATCAAATGAATTACAATCATATTTTGAACAAAGAAACACGAGAAACGACTAAAAATCGTTTCTCGTGTTTCTTTTAGAATCGTAGTCCCTTGGGATAGAAATTTTTAACTGTTTTGTTAACCAGCTTACCGAAGCAAACAGCATGATTTTGACAAGTTAGCAAATACCATCCTTTTGGATAGTCGTTATTCACGGTAATCGTATCACCGTGGACGTATTGACGCCATTGTTCTTCAGTGATAGTCAGTTTGTTAAGGACTTGATCATCGTCAATGGCAAGTGCTAATCCAAGTGCTGGTTCAAATCGACGTTTCTTAAAGGTTCCCAGATGAACGCCCGGTCGAACGATCGACATTTTATCGATTATCGGCATTCCATTCGGCATGTCAAACAACTGATCACCAAATAAAGCTAAGTTACGAATTTGGTAATTTACCAAACAACTATGAAGAAATTCAGTTAATTCGGTTTGTTGCTCCTTACTTAATTTTACTGAGCGAAACGGATGTTTTACTGTAGGAACTATTTTTGAGCCTGATGCTGCCTGCCAGACAAGCTTAGCAATAAAATGTCCCTCACCCTTCATATGATGAGGAAAAAGTCGGACAGTCTTAGTGAGTTCGGGATTATCGTTGCCCCATTCTGGTCGACCGTCATCCATGCCAGAATATTTTTTTATTGGTACAAGTGTGAACTGAGGATATTTTCTGATAAACCAATCAATAATCTGTTCATCTTCTTCAGGAGCAAAGGTGCATGTGGAATAGATCAAGGTACTTCCGGCATGCATCATTTTAACCGCCGAGTCAAGAATGTGTTGTTGCCGATTAGCGCACTCGTTGGAGTAGTCCTTATGCCAATATTGGGTGGCAGCAGGATCCTTACGAAACATCCCTTCCCCCGAACAGGGGGCATCAACTAAAATGCGATCAAAAAAAGCAGGAAATTGAGCTTCTAGTTTTTCTGGGCTTTCATTGGTAATGACGGTATTTTGTGACCCCCAACGTTCTAAGTTTTCCGCTAAAATTTTGGCACGCGCTTTGAAAATTTCGTTGCTAACAAGCAGCCCCGAGTTTTGCATTTTTGCAACTAAATGAGTGCTTTTTCCGCCCGGAGCGGCGCACAGATCTAACACTTTTTCTCCCTGTTGTGGATCTGCGACCTCCCCCACATACATTGCGGATGGTTCTTGACTGTATAGGTAGCCCGTTGTGTGATCGATGGATTTACCATTTAAGTGTCCATAATGTCCGTCACGACAGTATGGCACTTGTTCATTAGTCACATATGATTGATCAACCAAAGAACTGGCTTTGTTTGAATTAATTCGGTATCCGCCGGGACTGGACTGATTAAACGAATCAAAAAAAGCAGTTGCTTCGGGTCCTAATAGCTCTTGATATTTGTTAATGAAATCTTGCGGTAAGTTCAAAATAAAACTCCTTTTGTTAGGCATATTGTAATATACAATGTTGATCATTGTATATTACAATATATCGTTTTAAACGTCTTTAATTAGTTGATTTTACTAGTGTTTTTTGATGAATTATGATAACGTGAATACTTGTAATCATTGAACGAAAGAAGTGAAAAATAATATGAATCAACACTTAATTGCTATCGATTTAGATGGTACTACATTGAATGATCAATCTCAACTTTCATCAGAAACAATTTTGACGCTTCGAAAACTAGCTGCAGATGGTCATATTGTCAGTATTGTTACTGGCCGACCGTATCGAATCTCAGGCCAATTTTATGATCAAATTGGGTTGAAAAGTCCGATGGTCAATTTTAATGGTGCATTAGCACACATTCCCCATCAACAGTGGCAATTTGAGTATCAGCAAAACATTGATCGGCAAATTGCACTGGATCTTCTAACCCATCGACAAGATTTGGGAATTCATACCATGACAGCAGAAAATAAAATGCATCTTTGGGCAAACCAGCCTAGTCACGTGATGAAAGACTTTTTCCCCACGCATTTGGCAACCAATGAAGTGCTTAATAGTTTGAATTTAACATCAAACCCAACAGCGCTAACCCTGCAATACGAACCAAATGACAAACAGGCACTTATTGGTCGAATTAATAAAAACTATGGGGCTAACGTTGATATTCGTGTCTGGGGCGGCCCACACAGTATCTTAGAAGTTGTTTCTAAGGGGGTTCATAAAGACGCCGGAATTGAGCATATTGCTAAAGCCTATGGGATTGCGCAACAAAATATTATTGCTTTCGGTGATGAAGATAACGATTCTGAAATGATTTCCTACGCTGGCCGCGGTGTAGCAATGAGTAATGCAATTGAATCAATCAAACAAATTGCCAATGATGTTACCCAAGATGATAATGATCATAATGGCTTGGCCCACTATTTACAAGATTACTTTAAAATTGATGTGCCGTCACAGTTTGCCGTTTGAAAATAATTATAGGACTGATCCGATAGGATCAGTCCTTTTTTATCGTCAATTTAATCTTGATGGCTGAATGCTTGTGTGGCCTTAATTGCCCGTTGCCAACCGTCATAGATAGTGGCACATTTTGTTTCTGACATTTTAGGCTGAAATTCGGCGCCTAGTGCACTAAGATGTTTAAGCTCATCTTGATCGTGCCAGAAGTCAACTGCTAAACCGGCTAGGAAAGCGGCGCCCAAGGCGGTTGTTTCTTCAATTTCTGCCCGTTGAATTGGAGTATGCAAAATATCTGCTTGAAATTGCATGAGGAAATTGTTCCGAGAGGCACCACCATTAACGGTAAGTGCTCTAAGTGGTAACCCGGTATCAGCGACCATAGTATCGACAACATCTCGCGTCTGAAATGCAATTGATTCCAGTGTGGCACGAATGATTTGATTCTTTGTTGTCCCACGAGTGAGTCCGAACATCGCACCACGGACCTCTTGATCCCAATAAGGTGCACCTAAACCTGTAAATGATGGAACAACATAAACGCCTTTTGTCGATTCGGCAGCAACTGCTAGTTTTTCCGATTCCGACGCATGTTCAATCATCTGTAAGCCATCACGTAGCCATTGAACTGCTGATCCCGCAACGAAAATGCTTCCTTCGAGTGCATAGTTAATTTGGCCGTTAATTCCATATGCAATAGTTGTTAGCAGGCCGTTATCTGATAGTGTAGGTTCAACCCCTGTGTTCATGACAATAAAGGCGCCTGTACCATATGTGTTTTTTACCATGCCCTTCTCAAAGGCAGTTTGACCAAACAATGCTGCTTGTTGATCTCCAGCAATTCCGGCAATTGGAATTTGGACGCCATAAAAATGGTACTCACTGGTATAGCCATATAATTCAGATGAAGAACGAACCTCTGGTAACATGGAACGCGGAATATCAAGCAGATCAAGGATATCTTGATCCCAATCCAACTGATGAATATTGTACAACATTGTCCGACTGGCGTTGGTAACATCTGTGGCATGTACCTTTCCATTAGTTAAGTTCCAAAGTAGCCAGCAGTCAATCGTTCCAAACATAAGGTCGCCGTTTTCCGCTTTTTGTCGGGCACCTTCTACATGATCAAGAATCCATTTAATTTTGGTAGCAGAAAAATAAGAATCAATCACCAATCCGGTTTTATCATGAATCATTTTACTGTAACCATGATCGATTAGATCATCGGCAATTTCGCTGGTTTGCTTAGACTGCCAGACGATTGCGTGATAGATTGGTTTGCCCGTATGTCGGTCCCAGATAATGGTAGTTTCCCGTTGGTTAGTAATCCCAATAGCAGCAATTTTGTAGGGCCTAATTTTAGATTGAATCATAACATCCGAAATTACCTTTTGGACACCATCCCAAATTTCAAGGGCATCGTGTTCCACCCACCCTGGTTCCGGAAAATACTGTGTAAATTCATGCTGTGCTTTAGCGACTTCTTTTCCTTGATGATCAAAAATGATTGCGCGAGAACTTGTCGTTCCTTGGTCAATCGCCATGATGTATTGTTGATCGCTCAAATTATGTCATCCTCTCAGATAGTGATCGGTAATATTTTATTCTAATGGTAAATCTTGTCGAATTAAATCTTGCAAGCTTTCACGTTTAACAATTAATTTTGAAGTGCCATTTTCGCAAAAAACGACGGCAGGCCGTGGATTACGGTTATAGTTACTAGCCATTGAATAGCCATATGCACCAGTATCCAAGATTGCCAACAAGTCACCTGCTTCAGTTTTTGGTAATTTCTGATCCCAAGCAAGCATATCGCCAGATTCACAATATTTACCCGCAATGGAAACCGTTTCTGTTACGGGGTGAGTCAGTTTATTAGCAACTACAGTTTCATATTTTGCCTGATATAGGGCCGGTCGAATATTATCGCCCATACCGCCATCAACAGCCACATAGGTTCTCACACCCGGAATGACTTTGCGAGAGCCAACGGTATAGAGCGAAACGCCAGCGTTTCCAACTATTGATCGTCCAGGTTCTATCCAAATTTCAGGTAATTTCATTTGAGTTTCGGCAGCAATACGCTTCATTTCATGGAGGATAGCTTTAATAAAGCTTTCTGGTTGAAGCGGCTTTTCATCGTCAGTATATTGGATGCCAAATCCACCACCCAAATTTACGACGGGGGCCAGAAAATCAAATTTTACTTGCCAATGATGTAATAGTGCCATCATCTTTTGTGCGGCCATGATGAAGCCATCAGTTGCAAAAATTTGAGAGCCAATATGGCAATGAATGCCAATTGGATTGAGGTGCCGCGTTGCAAGCACTTGTTGAATGGCATCATCTGCCTGACCACTATTGATGTCAAAACCAAATTTAGAATCTTCTTGTCCTGTCATAACGTATTCATGCGTATGTGCTGAAATGCCCGGTGTTACACGGAACATCACATCAATATCTTGACCGCGTTTGTCGGTTAACTGAGATAGTAACTCAATTTCATGAAAATTATCGAGAATAATGCAGCCAATGTTCTGATCGAGTGCTAGTTCTAATTCCTCGTAACTTTTATTGTTACCATGAAATGAAACTTTTCCCATTGGGAAGCCTGCCTGAGCAGCAGTGTATATTTCGCCACCGGAAACAACATCACAATGAATATTTTCTTGGTTAATTAGTTGATACATTGCAATCGTCGCAAAGGCCTTGCTGGCATAACTAATTTGGTAATCAACTTGCTCTTCATCAAAGATCTTTTTAAAATTTCTAATTTGTTGACGAATATTGTTGGTATCATATGCGATCAAAGGTGTTCCATACTGCTTTGCTAGGCTAGTTGTATCAACACCACCAATAAGTAGATGGCCTTCATGATTAATTTGATCAGCATTAATTTGTGTACTCACACGCAATCCTCCCCTAAAAACAGTAAAAAAAGCGGCCACAACGATAAGACGCCCATTGTGGTTCATCCGCTTGTCTTACAAGATTATCTCCCAGTACCATTTAGAATAGAAATATTATTATTGGTCACTTTTCAGTGTTCCACCAACACTGTAGTGACTTGGTTTCATTTCGTTTAGAACAATGTGAATACGCTCTGCTGGAACGTTAGCATCTTTTGAAATTGCAGCAGTAACATCTTTAACCAATGCTTTTAATTGTTCTTCAGAACGTCCTTCTAGTAAATCAATGTGAACTAATGGCATTGTTTTTACCCCCATCTTTATCTATTACGCCTATTATACTTAAAAAAGTAGCAATTGCCAAACGCGATTCTACAAAAATAGGGTTAAATAAATCCAAACAAAAAAGACCCATGATAATTTATCATGAGCCTCTTTTTTAAATTACTTATTGATACGGCGTTCTGGGATACGAGCTGCCTTACCATGTAATGCACGTAAGTAGTACAATTTAGCACGACGAACGCGACCATGGCGAGCAACTTCAATCCGGTCAACACGTGGTGAGTGAAGTGGGAAAGTACGTTCCACACCAACACCGTTACTGATCTTACGAACAGTATATGTTTCGCTGATACCGAAGCCGTGACGCTTAATAACGACACCTTCGAATAATTGGATACGTTCGCGAGAACCTTCTACAATTCGAGCATAAACTCGAACAGTATCTCCGGCACGGAAATCAGGGATATCGCTACGTAATTGATCAGCAGTGATCTTTTCGATTAAAGTATTTTGACGCATAGTTTTCTTTCCTTTCGCCGACATTCTTGTCGGATAACCAACAGCGGAATATCGTTACTATGGCTTAATAGCCAGGTAATATCTTAGCATAATACCCTACCAATTGTAAAGAGTTATTCAGGTTCACTTTCATCTTCTTCGATTTTTATGTCAGAAAGAAGATGGCGTTGTTGCCCTGTTAAATGTGCACTTTCCAACAAATCTGGCCTACGATGGAGTGTCCGTCGTAAGGACTCTTTTTGGCGCCACTGAGCAATTAGTTGGTGATTACCACTTAATAGTACTTCTGGGACCTTCATGCCCCGAAAATCGGCTGGCCGAGTGTACTGTGGGTATTCAAGAAGACCATCTTCAAATGAATCCCCTGTGGCGGAATCATGATTACCTAGAACTCCTGGAATAAACCGGACTGTTGCATCGATCATGACCATTGATGCAAGCTCCCCGCCAGTGAGCACAAAATCTCCGAGCGATACTTCATCAGTAACAATTTGTCGAATTCGCTCATCGTATCCCTCGTAGTGACCACAAATAAATGTTAGATGATCTTCATGGGCCAATTCATTAGCTAAATGCTGGTCAAACTTTTGGCCAGCCGGATCCAGCAAGATGACACGCCCCTTAGAGGTATCTGGACCAACTTCTTTTTGGATTGCATCATAGGCATCGAAGATCGGTTGTGCTTGTAATAGCATTCCGGCGCCGCCACCGTACGGAGCATCATCAACATGGCGTTGCTTGTCGGTGGTATATTCCCGAAAGTCAGTAACATGGACATCTAACAGCCCTTTTTCAGTTGCCTTACCGAGAATCGATTCTGTGAGTGGTCCTTTAAACATTTCAGGAAAAAGACTTAGAATATCAATTCGCATATTAGTCAAGCCCCTCCATTAATTCTACTAAAACTTTGTGGTGTTCAAGATCAACTGTTTTAACAACATCATCAATCACAGGCAATAATAGATCATTTTGGTGTGGCCGTTTAACAACCCATACGTCGTTAGCACCAGGCGCTAAAATTTCTTTAATCGTACCAATTTTTCCATCGGTAAGGGTTTCAACATCTAACCCAATGATTTGATGATAATAGTATTGACCATCTTCAAGTGATTGTTGATCATCTTCGCTGATCATAAGCTCTTGCCCTTTATAAGGTTCAACTTGGTTGATATTGTCGAACTCTTTGAACTTGAGCAGATAGGTTCCCTTATGTTCTCTTACGGCCGTGATGGTAACTGGAATCGGTTGCTGTGCTTGAATATAGAGTTGTTGTTTAGGCTGAAAGCGTTCCTCCGGAAAATCCGTTGTTGAGACCACCTTAACTTCGCCGCGAATACCATGAGTATTAACAATTTTTCCTACATTATAATATTTCACGTTGTCTCCTTATTTTTAACTAAAGAAAAAACTCCCGCACGGTTATTGTGTGGGAGTTTCGTGGTTACGATGATCATTAATCACTAACCGTACTTTTCTAGATTTATCGTTAATCGTACTATAGACAATTGTCCGAATATCAGCTGCAACATGACCATGACGGCCAATTACACGTCCAACATCTTCGGCGTGAACATCTAAAGTGTATTGTTCATACTTCAATGTTCTTTCCATATCTATCTGAACGGCTTCTGGATGAGCCACAATCGGTTGGACGATCAATCTAATTAAAGTATCTATTTCAGTACTAGTCATGATTAAACACCACTACTTTTTTGCAAGCTTTTCGTCGTGAAACTTCTTCATAACGCCGGCTTTAGATAAAATGTTACGAACAGTATCTGATGGTTGTGCACCATTGTTAAGCCATTGCATGATCGTTTCTTCTTCAAGCTTAACTTCTGCAGGTTCGATCAATGGATTGTAAGTACCCACTGTTTCGATGAAACGACCATCACGTGGTGAACGTGAATCAGCAACTACGATACGGTAGAAAGGACGCTTCTTTGAACCCATACGCTTTAAACGAATTTTAACTGACATTGAATAGACACCTCCCAAACTTTTATTAACACGTAATAATATACCAGTGTTTAAAACGAATGTAAAGTAAATTTCCTTAACAGTTTAAATTTATTTGAAATAACTTCATATTTCGTCGATTTGGTAGGTATGAACGTCCTTATTCATCCAAGTATTCTTTGGTGGATGCAATAATTTCTTGAATTCCTTTTTTTGCATCTGAGAATAGCATGTGGGTCTTGTCATCTGAGAACAATTCATTCTGGATACCTGCATATCCAGTACTCATAGAACGTTTAATTACAACCACGGATTTAGATTTATCGACATCTAGAATTGGCATTCCTGTGATGGCGGTCCCTTTGCGTCGTGCTGCAGGATTGGTCACATCATTGGCCCCAATTACGAGTGATACATCCGTATTTTCAAACATTGAATTGGCTTCCTCTAACTGTTTCATTTGGTCATACGGAACGTTAACTTCCGCCAATAACACATTCATATGTCCTGGCATCCGCCCAGCAACTGGATGAATAGCATAATTAACATTGATATCGTGATCGGTCAACAGTTTTGCTAGTTCGGCCACTTCGTGTTGTGCTTGTGCCGCGGCAAGTCCGTAACCAGGGACGATCATGACATTATTTGCATAGGCAAGTTGAACACCAACATCATCAGCGGTAGTTTCCTTAACATTTACGGGAATATCATCAGCTGCAGCACTATTACTATCGCCAGTACCGAATCCACCGGCAATGATATTCATGACTGACCGATTCATGGCTGCTGCCATTTGTAAGGTCAAGATTGTCCCCGCAGCACCAACTAACGCCCCTGCAATAATTAAGGCTTGATTGTCGATGACAAAGCCGGCCATTGATACGGCTAAGCCGGTAAAAGCGTTTAGCAAGGAGACAACAACTGGCATATCTGCCCCACCAATTGGAATTGTCATTAAAATTCCAAAAACTAAACTGGCACATAGCGTGAGAATTAGCCACCAAGAATTAGCAGCGAATCCAATAGTTAGTACTACGGAAACTAGGATAACAATGACGACAACGGCATTGAGGAGTTTAGCACCAGGAAAAGTAATGGGTTTACCAGAAATTTTACCGGCTAATTTACCAGTAGCAATCAATGAACCGGAGAAAGTAATCCCACCAATAACAAGATCAAGTGCGACAGGAAATGAAAATGCAAAGTGTAAATGAGAGCCAGCCGCCATACTCAGGTAATCAAATGTCCCGATTGCTGCTGCGGCACCACCACCAACAGCATTGAACAAACTAACCAGTTGCGGCATATCCGTCATTTCCACCGTCCGGGCGCGAATAGTACCGTATCCTAATCCAAGGACTAATCCAACTACCAAAATGAGACTACCGGTCATTGTTGCCTCATTTTGATGTAGTGCAATCAAAAAAGTCATAATAACAGCAATAATCATTCCGACAGCTGAAACTCGATTACCATTACGGGCGGTTTTCGGCGTCCGCATCATATGCAATCCAATGACGTAACAGGCGGCACTGATTAAATACATCAGTGAAACAATTGTCATTAATAGTGACATTACTTTTCACCCCCGTCTTGTGATTGATCATCTGATTTTTTGGGTTTTGAAAACATTGTAAGCATTCTGTCAGTGACAACGTATCCACCGGCCACATTGACAGAGGCTAAGAAGACCGCAATGAAGGCAATCACGTAAAATAATATTGAGTGTGCCTCCAGCGCAATTAGAATAGTTCCAACCACGACAACCCCATGAATAGCATTTGCGCCAGACATCATTGGTGTATGCAGTGTCGCAGGAATTTTACTAATTACCTCAAATCCGACAAGAATACTGAGAACAAAGATGGCAATATTGGTATATAATTCTTGACTCATATTAGCTCTCCTCCGTTTCTGTATGAGGATCCGGAAGATCCGGTAAATCGAGGGCTTTTCGAAGCCGTGGGTTTACAATATCTCCCTTATGCGTAGCAACCAAGTCTTTTAATACATCATCGGTTAAATCAAATTGGACCGTGTCCTCATCAATAATATAGTTCAACACAGCGAGAATGTTTTTAGCAAATAACTGCGAAGCTGAATTTGAAACTTGGCTAGCTAAGTTTCCGGCACCCACAATGGTGACATGTTGTTCAGTTGTGATCGTTTTGAAGGGCTGGCTCCCAGCCACATTTCCCCCTAGCTCACTAGCAGCCAAATCAACAAAGATCGTGCCTGGCTTGGCATTTGTGACGCTATCATCCGTGACTAATAATGGCGGCTTATGTCCTGGAACCTGAGCCGTTGTGATGACAATATCATTTTGTGCTATAAAATCGGCCAACTCTTTTTGCTGAGCCGCTTGTTCTTCAGCTGTTAATTGACGGGCATAGCCACCGTTTCCAGCACCGTTTGCGACTGAACTAGTTAAGAAGGTTGCACCGAGCGACTCAACTTCACCACGTGATGCAGGACGTACATCGTACCCAGAGACAATCGCCCCCAATCGCTTAGCAGTACCAATGGCTTGTAATCCGGCAACACCGGTTCCGAGCACCAATACTTTAGCTGGTTTAACGGTTCCAGCAGCCGTGATCATCATTGGAAAATACTTTGGATAAAGATCACTTGCAATCAAAGCCGCTTTATAACCGGCAACACTGGACTGTGAACTTAACACGTCCATGGTTTGTGCCCGACTGATTGTCCGAGGTAGAAGTTCCATTGAGATAACGCTTACATTTTTCTTTGCTAACATCTCAATTTTAGCCGGAATAGTTAACGAATTAAATAACCCGATCACGACTTGTCCATCTTTCAAGGCGGCCAGTGTTTCGTCATCTGGCATATCAATCATGACTACAATATCAGTCGTCGTTAAAGCCGTTTTTCGGTCAACTATTTCAGCTCCCACGGCTGTATAGTCCACATCAAAAAAATTGGCGTCACTGCCGGCACTATTTTCAATAAAAACTTTTTTGCCGGACTTAGTTAGCCTTTTAACAACCTCTGGATCGATTGAAACACGATGCTCATGTGGAGATTGTTCTTTTAATACACCAATTTTTATCCCCATTTCAAATTCCTCCTTTTACAAAAAAGTCAATCTTTGAATATAGTTTCACAATACACCATTATTGTATTCCTTTTCCTAATAATTAACAAACGTTTTTATTCTTTCATGCTAATATGGTCTGATTATCTTTTAAATTTTCATTTTTTGTTAGATAAATTTAAATTAGGTAACAAAAAAAGCTACTTTCAGTTTGAAAGTAACCTTTTCATACATATTAACGACGTTTTTTGTTTTTCTTTGCTCGTTTCTTTTTGTTCTTTTTCATTTGGCGAGACATTCGGTTCATTGCCAGTTTACCTAAACGGCCACCTGGCATAGACCCACCCATCATATTCTCAAGACCAGACATATTTCCATTTGAAACTTGTTTCATCATTTTTTTCATCTGATTAAACTGCTTAATCATCCGGTTGACCTCTACAATCGGACGACCAGAACCAGCTGCTAAACGACGGCGACGACTTGGGTTCAATAAATCAGGATTTTCACGTTCTGCTGGTGTCATTGAATACACGATGGCTTTTAAATGTTCCATATCTTTAGGATCAATATTAGCATTCTTCAAGGCAGGGTTATTAGCCATTCCTGGAATCATTTTCATGATATCTTCCATTGATCCCATTTTTTGCATCTGTGCCATTTGATCCAAGAAGTCATTAAAATCAAATGAATTTTCACGCATCTTTTCAACGGTTTTTTGGGCCTGCTCTTCATCGAAATCTTTTTGAGCCTTTTCGATCAATGTGAGCATATCACCCATGCCCAAGATACGGGACGCCATTCGATCTGGATGGAAGACGTCTAGGTCATCCATCTTTTCACCCTGTCCGACAAATTTAATTGGTTTACCGGTAACGGCACGGATCGAAAGTGCCGCCCCACCACGAGTATCACCATCTAATTTAGTTAAAACGACACCAGTGATATCCAGTTTTTCGTTAAATCCTTCAGCAGTTTCAACCGCATTTTGACCCGTCATTGCATCAACAACCAGCAAAATTTCATCTGGGGACGCGAGAGTCTTGATTTGAACTAGTTCGTCCATTAACTTTTCATCAATTTGCAAACGACCAGCAGTATCAATGATTACATAGTCATTATGTTGATCGCGTGCCTGTTGCAATCCTTGCCGGACAATTTCAACGGGATCAACGTCGGTTCCAAGTTGAAAAACCGGGACTTCAATTGACTGGGCAACCTGTTCCAATTGATCAATCGCAGCAGGACGATAAATATCGGCTGCGATAAACATTGGTCGGGCATTTTGCTCGTTTTTGAGTTTTAGGGCTAATTTACCAGCCGTTGTCGTTTTACCAGCCCCTTGGAGACCAGCCATCATGATAATAGTTGGAATTTTATCAGATTTGTTGAGGGCAACTGCTTCTTCCCCCATCATCTTGGTTAGTTCTTCGTTAACAATTTTAACAATTTGCTGGGCGGGGTTTAATCCTTTGAGAACATCAGCACCTGCAGCCCGAGTACGTACTTGTTTGACAAAGTCCTTAACCACTTTGAAGTTAACGTCGGCTTCCAACAACGCTAGACGAATGTCTCGCATCGTTTCCTTTAAATCAGCTTCCGTTACTTTTGGCTTACGCCGTAGCTTTGCCATTGTATCTTGTAATCTTTGTGTTAATCCTTCAAACGCCATAACTTACTCCCCATCATTCTTCTTCTAGATTTTCGAGATGTGCAACCAGATTATTAAGATGTTCATCCTGCGGATAATGCGTTGCGACATAGCTTTGAATCTCATCTGCCTGGCGATTACGAGCTAAAAAGTCTTGGTGTAAATGGAGTTTACTCTCATAATCTTCCAGAATCGATTCCGTCCGTTTTATATTATCATACACTGCTTGACGACTCACAGAAAATTCTTCGGCAATTTCGCCCAGGGAAAAGTCATCCCCGTAGTAAAGCTGAATGTAGTTATTTTGTTTTTGTGTTAGTAGTGGTTGATAAAATTCAAATAACGAGTTAATTCGGTAATTTTTTTCGATCTCCATTGTGTCACCATCCTAATCAGTTGGTTCAACTAAACCTTTAAATAGTCCGTAGACGAATTCGCTCGCATCAAATTTTTGTAGATCTGAGACTTTTTCTCCAAGGCCAACGTATTTAACAGGTAAATGGAGTTCATTACGAATTGCTAGCACAATTCCGCCGCGAGCAGTCCCATCCAACTTTGTCAGGACGATTCCAGTTACATCGGTGCTTTCCTTGAACAACTTTGCCTGACTGAGTGCGTTCTGGCCCGTTGTAGCATCAAGAACCAGCAATACTTCATGAGGGGCATCAGGAATCTCACGACTAATAATGCGTTTCATTTTGGCTAATTCATTCATTAAGTTCACTTTATTTTGTAGTCTACCAGCCGTATCAACGAACAAAATATCGTAATTTTCTTGTTTGGCACGCTCCACAGCATCAAATACAACTGCTGCTGGATCCCCTTTTTCCGGTCCGGTTACAACCGGAACATGATCGCGCTTGCCCCAGACCTGTAATTGCTGAATGGCACCCGCACGGAACGTATCAGCAGCCGCTAGAAGTACTTTTTTCCCTTGCTGCTGATACATTGCGGCCATCTTACCAATTGTGGTTGTCTTACCCACACCATTCACGCCAACAAATAGAATGACAGTTGGTCCAGTTGGTGCAAAGTTAATTTCGTTATGTTCATCTTTGCCCTGTTGTTCGTATAAATCGACCATTTTTTCAATGATGACGTTAGTCACGGCTTGTTTATTTTTCGCATTCTGTAATTTGACTTCTTCACGAAGTTGGTCACTTAGTGTCTCAGCCATTTCAAAGCCTACATCGGACTCAATTAATGCCTCTTCTAGGTTTTCAAAAAAGTCCTCATCTACATGACGGAAGTTGGCTAGCAAGGCATTGAGACGTGCACCAAATCCAGTTCGCGTTTTCGCCAGTCCCTGCTCATACTTATTATCGGTACCGGTATCTTCACTAGCCTCATTGTGGCTCTCATTTTCTTGGTTAGCATTCGTTTCTACTGAGGTTGGTTCGACAACGCTTGCTGCTGATTGTGAGGGTTGCTTTTCAACTGGCTCATCGTCACTTTGATCTGATTCAACAGTATCCTGAACAGAACTTACTGGCACCTCAGAATTCACGGGTTCAGAAGCCACCGTGGTTACTTCTGAAGCAGGTGTTGAGGTCGCTGAAGTTGCTGATTGTGATTGGGGCATCGCACTTGCTGCCGCTTGTGCAGTGTTACTACTTAGTTCTACTTCGCTGACTGGTGTTGCAGACGGTGATTCACTAACAACCGCGGTACTTTCTGGTTCTGTCGTGTCACTTTTCTTTTGTTTACGTTTAAAAATATCAAATAATCCCATTATTTCCTCCTTAAATCGGAACATCTTCAAGAGATACTGAAACCATTTTTGAAACACCAGATTCTTGCATTGTTACCCCATACAAAACATTAGCATTCATCATAGTTCCCTTACGATGAGTGACAACAATAAATTGTGGGCCATTGTCCCCATAAGTACTTAAATAGCGCGCAAATCGGTTTACGTTAGCTTCATCAAGTGCTGCTTCTGTTTCATCTAAAATCGCAAATGGTACCGGGCGAACTTCCAAAATGGCAAATAAGAGCGTGATCGCAGTCAGTGCCTTTTCCCCGCCAGAAAGTAAGCTCATCTGTTGATTCTTCTTGCCAGGTGGCTGAGCAATGATGTCAATGCCAGTTGTTAATAGGTTATCTGGGTCTGTTAAAACTAACTGAGCTTGGCCGCCCCCAAACATTTGAGCAAAAATATGTGAGAATGATGTTGCAACCTGCTGATAGCTTTCATAAAATCGCGTTTCAACCTCTTGATCCATTTCTTGCATTGTATCATTTAACTGCTGTTTTGCGGATAAAAGATCCGTTTGTTGATCATGCAAGAATGAGTAGCGTTTATTAACGCGGTCATATTCTTCAATTGAACCAAGATTTACCGGTCCAATTTCATCTAATCCACGCTTCAACAATTTTAGCTGAGTATTAATTTGTTGTGGCGCCATTGAGCTTAGGTTTTGTTTAGCTTCTTCGAATGTCATAGCATAGTTTTCGGACAAACGGTTAAATCCGTGATCTAATTGGGCTGATAATTTCGCATTTTTGGCATGAACTTCATCGAGATCGTTTAGGGTTGCTCGCTGGAGTTCACGCAGACGATCTAAATCATGACTAGCAGTTTCAATTTGAGTAGTTTGCGTATCTAGCTTTTGAGTGACAAGTTCTAGATTAGTTTGTGATTCAGCCTGCGCATTTTTTAATTGTTGTAACGACTGAGTTGCACGAGCCTTTTCCTGCTCTCTTTTTTCCTGCGATTCACTCGCCATGTTGGCTTTGGAATTCAGCTCATCCAATTGAGCATCAATCGTGTGTATGTTAATTTGCAATTGCTTTTTTTGCTGGTTTGTTTGTCGAATCTTTTCTTGTGCAACTGCAAGCCACTGCTTCTTTTGCTGAAGTGATTCTTGACGTTTAGAGTCGTCTAATTGTGTCACATTAAGCTGTTGTTTCGTTGCTATTATTTTCTGCTTCAACGTTTCAATGGTTTGCTCAATTTCTTGGGACTTGTTCTCGTTAGTGCGTAACTGATCCTCATATGAGGACGTTGAACCGTCTTGTTGCCCTACCTCGAAGGATAGTGCTTTTAACTGCCGTTCATTTAGCTTTTGTCGATCGGTTAATACTTTCAACTTGCCATCAGCAGTTTGAAACTGATTTGTTAGGTCAGTCACACTTGTTTGTAATTGCGCAATAACCTGATTATTAGCTTGTGTTGCCCGATCGAGTTTTTGAATGGTTGCTTCTAAATCACTCACGTTGCTTCTAGCAGCAACTAGTTTAGTTTCCAGTTGCTCAACTTCGTTCTGACGGCTAAGTAGCCCTTGCCTTTGTTGGCGGTTGGCACCACCAGTCATTGCGCCACTAGCGTTAATAAGTTGCCCATCAGTTGTGACAATTCTAAAACGGTGCTGCGTCTGCTTCGAAATACGGGTTGCATGTGATAAATTATCCGCGACAATTGTATTACTAAGGAGATGGTCAACAATAATTTGCTGCTCAGGTTGAATGGTGACTAGTTCACTAGCCAGCCCTAAAAAACCATCCATGTTACTAATTCGATCCAAAATAATTTGATTGGGTGTATGATGCGCCAATGAATCAATTGGTAAGATAGTTGCCCGTCCACCACGGTTACGAGTCAGGTAGCTAATAATGGCTTGTCCCGTTGTTTGGTTATCAACGACTAAATTTTGGAGCTGTGCACCAAGGACGGTTTCAATGGCGGTCGTATATTGTGCAGGGACGTTAATCAATTCCGCCACCGGTCCCATAAGCCCGTTAAACTGTTGCCGTTGCTGAAGAACAGTACGTACGCCTTGATAAAATCCCGAATACTCCGTTTCCAGTGATTTGAGACTCGTCTGTCTTGCTTCCAGTGACTGGACATTACCTAATGCCTGATACCACTTTTTTTGTGTAGCATCGTAGTCATTTTTTAAACTTTGCCGCTGATTAAGTTCTGTATTCAGTTGTTTTCGCTTGTCAGTGAGTTCAGCATTCAATGTGTTTCGCTGCTGTTGTTGCTGTGTCAAGGCTATTTTTAGTTCATCAAACTGTGCCTGAATGGTCTTCAGTTCTGTCTGAGATTGAACTTGTCGTTTACTATCTTGTTCATGGTTTCGAGTTAGAAAGGTTCTTTGATTATGAACAGTCGTCAGCGCCTGCATTTGATCGATTTGTTGATTTTGGAGTGCTTCAATTTGATCCGTTAATAGCTGTGCCTGCTGTTCAGCGGTTATCTGTTCGGCTTTTGCAACCTGCTCTTGCATGGCATTAATTTCAGCTTGCTGTGTCGAATATGTAGCTTGAATGTTGGCGAGCTCTTGCGAGGCCTCTTCTTTATTCTGTTCAAGCTGCGTACGTTGTTGTTTTAATTGACCCAAGTTAATCTTTTGTTGACTTGAGCGTTCAGAACTAAGACTTAATAAATTGTTTAGGTCCGCAATTTTCTTCGTTTGTTCAAGTAATTGATTCTGAAGCAAATCTTTTCGCTGTGTGAGCTGCGTTTGACTCTGCTTTAATTTAACCAGTGTCGATTCTGCTGCTTTAACTTTTTTATCATAGTCATGCGTCATTTGGTCCAAACGATGTTGTTCTTGTTCAATTGTTTTGGTTTGAGCTTGATATGCTTCAATATCAAGCACAGTTTTAGTGCGGTCAAGTTGATCAAACTGTTTTTTCTGTTCTTGAAATTCTTTAGCAAGTGCACTTTCTTGCGCTAGGGGTTCAAGCTGAGTTTCCAGTTCACTGATGATATCACCGACTCGGTGAAGGTTATCGGTAGTATCAGCCAATCGCTTTTCAGCGGTAGTTTTATTTTTCTTGTATTTTGCAACCCCTGCAACTTCTTCAATGACGGCCCGACGATCTGTAGGCTTTCCATTAAAGATGGCCTCTACTCGCCCTTGTGAAATAATTGAGAATGACTCACGCCCCAGCCCAGAGTCCATAAATAAGTCAAGAACATCTTTGAGACGACATTCTTGACCATTAATTAAATATTGACTTTCTCCGGTTCGATACAGTTTTCGAGTGATCTTAATTTCACTATAGTCACTATTAAGATAGTGATCTTGATTATCAAAGGTAATGGCTACTTCCGCCCGATTAAGTGGTTTACGTGTATCCGATCCAGCAAAAATGACATCTGCCATTTTGTTGCCCCGGAGGTCTTTTGCTGACTGCTCGCCCATCACCCAACGGATTGCTTCAATGATGTTACTTTTACCACTCCCGTTTGGGCCTACAATTCCTGTCATGCCCGGCATAAATTCAATTTTGGTTTTTTGAGCAAATGACTTAAATCCATTTAACTCTAATGAAATCAATCGCATCTTGGTCTCTCACTTTATTGTTGATTTTGCCGTAGATCTTGAAGTGCATTTTTTGCAGCATCCATTTCGGCGTGCTTCTTTGAAGTCCCAGTTCCCGTACCGATTTGTTGATCATCAGCACTTACCCCGACTGTGTACCGGCGGGCATTAGCCGGGCCCTCTTCTTTGATGACAGTATAGTCGATATCAACATCACCATTGCGTTGGAGGAATTCTTGAAGACTAGTTTTATAATCGACTTCATTATCAAACCAGCCTTGGTCTAATTTCGGAAAAATAACTTTACTGATGAAAGAAACGACGGCATCTTTTCCCTGGTCCAAATATAAGGCACCAATAAATGATTCAAAAATATCGCACAGTAAAGAGGACCGTTGTCTAGCACCAGCCATTTCTTCACCATGACCAAGACGAATATATTGATCAAAATGACATTCGACTGCAAACTTGCTGAAGCTATCCTCTTGAACCATTGCCGCACGTAACCGGGTGAGTTCCCCCTGTGGCATCTGTGGATAGCGCTTGTAGATGTATTCCGAAACTGTTAATTGTAAAACTGCATCTCCCAAAAATTCGATTCGTTCATAAAATTTCAAACCGCGGTTGGGGTGCTCATTCACATAAGAGGCTTGTGTGAATGCTTCATCCAATAAAGCATGGTTAGTAAAATGGATATCAAATTTATCTGCTAATTCGTTTTCTAATTCTTTTATCATTGCTACTTCCTTCTTCTGTTATAGTGCCTATTATACGTGTTTTAACAAGATTGGAAAAGAGTAACAACCACTTGTTTACACGGAAAAGGACCGTATGCAATTTGCTACGGCCCTTTTAGTTCAGTATTTAGTTTATTTGGCTTGGTTATTGGCAATGTAGTCAACTACTTCACCAATAGTACTAAGTTTTTCAGCTTCTTCATCAGAAATCTCTGAACCAAAAGTATCTTCTACTTCAAGTACAAATTCAACAAAATCAATTGAATCCGCATTTAAATCGGTTTTTAAATTTAAATCAGTCGTAATTTTAGCACGATCAATATCAAAATGGTCAGCGACGATTTCGCTTACTTTATCAAAAATTGCTTGTTTATCCATAATTTAGTTGCTCCTCGTTTTTTCTCACTGAACCAGTTTAGTCGTTTTCAGTAGGATTGTCCACTAATTCTTGGTGACCAAAGTAATCAACGGTTTGTTGAATCACATTTGTATCAATCATGGTCTTAATCTGGCTAATTGTATTTGCAACCGCATCGGCTTTGGAGGCACCATGGGTTTTAACCACCGGGGCTTTCAAACCTAGCAAAACAGCGCCACCGTATGTCGAAGTTCCCATAACATTGGCAATTTGGTTGAACACTGGCTTCAAAAGTAAATAGCCGAGTTTCGCACGTAATCCACCATGCAAAATACCATGTTTGATTAATTTAAGGACCGTTTTCGCAGTTCCTTCAGTGGCTTTCAGTGCTGCATTACCTGTCCAACCGTCTGTAACAATGACGTCGGCTTTGCCGGACAGCAAAGCGCCAGATTCAATGTTACCGATAAAGTTTAAATCAGTTGCGTCATTTAGTTGTTGCCAAACTTCTTTGTGGAGTCGATCTCCCTTGTCTTCTTCTTCGCCGTTATTCAAAAGACCGATCCGTGGTTCTTTAACACCCAAAACCTGTTGTGCGTAAAACTTACCTAAATATGCATATTCAAATAAATTTTTGGTTTTACTTTCAGCATTTGCCCCGGTATCTAGATATACAAAATTAGACTGTGCTAACTCTGGATTAGGTACGGGCAGAACAGAAGTTAAACCTGGGCGATCAATTCCTTTAATACGGCCCACAATTAGTAACCCAGCGGCCAAGACTGCCCCCGTATTACCCGCGGAAAAGAAGGCATCAGCTTGATGTTCTTTAACCGCCGTGGCTGCACGCACGATTGAAGAATCTTTTTTCTTACGAATTGCTCGAACCGGTTCTTCTCCCATCTCAATCATTTCTGTTGTCGGAATTAATTGTAGTCGTTCGTGGTTCTTAATCTCAGCGGTAACTTGTTGCTCGTCGCCAAAAAGCAAGAATTCAATATCTGGATATTGATCACGAGCAGCCTCGACACCCTTAATAATCTCTTGTGGTGCGTGATCGCCACCCATGGCGTCTACAGCAATTTTCATCATTTCATCAACCTCTCTTTTTAATCAAAATGAGTTTGCAACTGATGCCGTTTTAAATATGCAACTAGTGGAATATTGTCTGTGACATCATCCCAATGGGGCATTTTAAGCAGTTCTGCAGCATCATGTTGTGCAATTTCTAGTATTTTCAAATCTCCTACCGGATCGCCAATTTTAAATTCTGGGACACCAGATTGCTTTTGTCCCAAAATATCACCAGATCCTCGTAGTTCCATGTCTTTTTGGGCAACGACGAACCCGTCAGTCGTGTCCACCATTGTTTGCATTCGTGCCACTCCAACTTCATTTTTAGGATCAGCAAGCAAAATACAGTAGCTTTGTTGCTTTCCTCGACCAACACGGCCACGAAGTTGGTGTAATTGGGCAAGGCCAAAACGGTCTGCATCATAAATCATCATAACCGTTGCATTGGCAACATCCACCCCCACTTCAATGACGGTTGTGGAAACTAATACCTGTAATTCATTAGCCTTAAACTGCTCCATGACCGCATCTTTATCATCATTTGACAAACGGCCATGTAATAAGCCAACTTTAAATTGTGGTTCAAAATAAGCCGCCAATTGTTCATAAAGTGCTGTGGCATTTTGCACATCCAAAGCTTCTGACTCTTCAATTAGTGGAGTGACAATATATACTTGCGCACCCTTTTTTAATTCCTGTGCAACGAATTCCAACGCAACCCCATTTTGGTTAGACCTTAACCAGCGAGTTTGAATTGGAAGTCGTCCAGCTGGTAATTCATCAATGATCGAAACATCCATCTCACCATAAGCGGTAATTGCTAATGTTCGCGGAATGGGAGTTGCAGTCATCGCCAAAACATCTGGCCGGTCCCCCTTTTCACGTAGCTTTTGACGCTGGTTAACACCAAATCGATGCTGTTCGTCAGTAATAATAAGCCCAAGGTTGGCATACTCAACACTATCTTGAATAAGTGCATGGGTTCCGATAATTAAATTAATGGCACCCGTTCGAATTTGATCTTCAAGTATTCGATGCTGCTTCGCGGTCAAGGAACCCGTTAGCAGCCCAACGTTCACTGGCAAGCCTTCAAAAAGATGTGCTAAGTTTTGCGCATGCTGTTCAGCTAAAATTTCGGTGGGAACCATCAATGCTGCTTGGTATCCAGCAGTAATTGCGGCATAAATGGCAATTGCCGCAACAATGGTTTTACCAGACCCTACATCACCTTGCAGTAGCCGATTCATTTGAACCGGTTCAAGAAGATCACGACAAATTTCATTCACAACTCGCTTCTGCGCCTTTGTTAACTCATAGGGCAATTGCCCGATAAATGACTTAATCTCATCGTTATGGTATTTAATGACGAGTCCATTACGTTTTTGATTTGCTCGTTTAGTTGCTTGTAGCCGCAATTGGAACAAAAAAAATTCTTCATAGGTTGCACTTCGTTTGGCAAGCTTAGACTGTTCATCACTGGTTGGAAAATGCATCTCACGAATCATCTCTTTGCGGGACATTAGATGATATTGTTGGCGCAACGACTCTGGAATAAGCGTCGGAATCACGTTTTCATATTGTTTAAACGCCGCAGTAATAATCTTTTTGATCGTGGCCTTTTTCACATTTTTATTAGTTGGATAAACAGCACTGTATGAATGCGATTCAGCAGTATCAACCGTGATTAACTTACTGCCAGTCATACGAAGATGTTGCCCATCCCACTTACCAAATACAGCCAAATCGCGGCCAAGTTCAATCTTGCTTTTTAAATAAGGCTGATTAAAAAAAGTCACCAAAATAACTTCACGATTAACCATAAGCCGAAAACTTAATCGATTTTTTTTATACCCAAATCGTGCAATCACCGGCTCCGACATCACGGTCCCTTTAATCGTGATTTTTTCTTGGTCCTTAGCATTTTGGACAGATTGAACTTCAAAGTTATCATAACGAAGAGGATAGTACGTGAGCAGATTTTCAACGGACAGGATATTCAACGTTGCTAAATTTTCGGCCGTTTTTGGACCAACTCCTGGCACAGCAGAAACAGAATCCTGAAGACTAAGCACCAAATTCCTCCTTTACTTGTTAACTAATACAAAAATGATCGAGTGAAAACACAGTTTTCCCCCGATCAAGGTAGATCATTATTCAACTAAAATTAAATATGGGTAAACTGGCTGACCACCAGAATGGATTTCAATTTCAAGTTCATCGTCAATTTCTTCAATAGCAGCTTCAATAGCTTGAGCTGTTTTCTCGTCACCATCGGAACCCAAAATGATCGTTACAATTTCACTATCGTCATCCAACATAGCTTTAACCATCTTGATGGCCGCCATCTGAACATCTGGATCTGTGACCGTAATTTTACCATTCACAATGCCCATGAAATCGTCTTTTTTGATGTCAATACCATCGATAGTGGTATCTCTGATAGCATTGGTTACTTCACCGCTTTTAACCGTTGCAAGATTTTCTTCCATAGCAGTCTGATTTTCTTCGAGTGAACTATCGGGGTTAAAGTCAAGCATGGCCGTCATTCCCTGCGCAATGGTCTTACTGTGCACAATTTTAGTTGGAATTTCAACGACATCTGCCGCTTGGTCCGCAGCCATAAAAATATTACCATTATTAGGTAATACAATAGCCTTCTTGGCACCACTGGCGTTGATTGCATCAACAATATCCTGAGTACTTGGATTCATTGTTTGACCACCACTAATAACGTGGGTTACACCCAAGCTCTTGAATAGCTTAGCAATGCCCTCTCCTGATGAAACGGCAATCACGGCTGTTTCAACTGGGGTGCTTGGTACACTGCTCTCAGAGCTAGTTGCTGTGGGTTGTTCATCCTTTTCCATGATGGTTTCTTGTTGCCATCGCATGTTATCAACTTTTACTTTTTGTAAATCACCGAACTGTTGTCCCCAAGACAATACCTTACCAGGATGTTCAGTGTGGACATGCACTTTGACAATTTCGTCATCGTTGACAACTAACAAGCTATCTCCTAAATCTGCAAGGTAGTTGTAAAATTCATCATAATCGAACTTTTTGGTAACTTGTTTCCCCCGGCCAATTCGGACCATGATTTCAGTACAATAACCATATACGATATCATCCGGATCAAGCTGTCCCTGAGCACTACGATGATGTTCGGCATTGATCATTTCATCCATCTCTGCATTATCAGGTGTGTGGTCTTCATCATCAATAACCTTGCCACTAAGTGATTCATAAAAAGCCTGAATAACAAAAGTAAGCCCTTGCCCACCTGAATCAACAACCCCCACTTCTTTCAGAACGGGAAGTAAATCTGGTGTCTTTTTAAGTGCTTTTTGTGCTGCTTCGTAAATGGTTGCCAAAATTTCAACGATATCATCCGTTTCATCGGCCTTTTCAATTCCCGCCTTAGCGGATTCGCGAACAACAGTTAGGATGGTACCTTCGGTTGGCTTCATTACGGCCTTATAAGCCGTCTGGGCCCCACTGGCATATCCTGCGGCAAAATCTTTACCAGTTAACGTTGCTTTGCCTTCAATTCCCTTGGAAAATCCACGGAAAATTTGTGACAAAATAACACCAGAATTTCCGCGGGCACCCATTAGGAGTCCCTTAGCTAAGGCAGCAGCGAGATCAGCAACATCGTCACTGGTTGCCTCGCGTTCATATTTAGCCCCGCTAGCAAGCGACATGCTCATATTAGTACCGGTATCCCCGTCTGGAACTGGGAACACATTTAATGAATTAATGAATTCGGCGTTTTGCTGGAGTCGATTTGAAGCGGCTTGCACCATCTTGCCAAATTCAAGGTTTGTAATTTTTGTGACTGTCAATTATTTATCCTCCTGACGAGATCATGCTAATTTATTCAGCTAGTACACGAACACCCTGAACGAGAACGTTGACCGAATTAGCAGTTACGCCAAGCATTGATTCTAAATTATACTTAACTTTTTCTTGGACGCTTTTTGAAACAGCAGAAATTTTAGTGCCGTAGCCAACAATAATGTTCACTTCAACTGCAATTCCATTGTCTTGTTGACGAACAACAACACCCTTGCTGTAGTTCTCTCTTCTCAAAATATCGTTAACGTTGTCTCGAATTTGATTACGGCTGGCCATACCAACAACACCATAGTTATCAGTTGCGGCACCACCAACGACAGTCGAAATCACATCGTTTGCGATATCGATTGTTCCGTACTGGGTTTTAATCTTAACTGCCATATTAAATGGCCCCCTTTTTTATCAAAAAGTAAGTTTTACTCATAACGATATTCTACCATACCACATAACCGATAAAAAGCAAATTAAGTCTCCCCTTGACCAAACAACGTAATTATACTAAAAACGACACCTCTGGGGTGAGGTGTCGATTACAAGATATCACACTGGGGAAGTGTGCTTGTTCATGTTGGAGAAACATAGGGTTTTGGGGAAGACTATGTTTCATAGTTTAGGTTTTGGGAGGAGTACGAATAGGTAAAACCTTTAACCTATCGTGCAGTTAATATAACATCTTTTTCATTAAAGTGCCAGTAATTTGATCTGAACTCACTTTTTGCTTTTATGTTCTGTTCTTCATTGAAAAAGCACTGAAGATATGATATTTTTATGACTGGTTCCTATTTAATGACTGATCTAACAATATTTATAGCTGTAAAGTTAAAGAACTTGACAGAAATCTATTGCAATGAGATCGTAGCTATGGTAAATTATTTAGGTGAGTTATCGCGCAATTGCGATCAATAGTAAAAAAATTGATGAGAAGAGGAGGGGTTATTCATGGCTAAAGATTTTATCAGCGGTAAACGGACACGCTTTGGTAACAAGCGTTCTCATGCCCTTAACTCAAGTCGTCGCAGCTGGAAGCCAAATCTGCAAAAAGTAACAATTCTCGTAGATGGTAAGCCTAAAAAGGTTTACGTTTCAGCACGCACTTTGAAATCAGGTAAAGTGACTCGAGTTTAATTAAATAAAAAGGCCTACATCTTAATTGATGCAGGCCTTTTTATTTTAGTCTCGACTCTGAATAACAGCAACAATGCCACTGTCAAACTTAAAATGATTTAGATCACCATTAAATTCGTTACTAGCCCATGATGTTGGATGGCCACTACTGTAATCATTTAAAGGATATTTTTCATCGAATAACGTTAGACCGTCCACTTTTGTCAGTGTCACAAACGCAAGGTATTTTTTATTAGGTTCTTTTTTTATTTCGTGCATTCCGGGTTGATAGTAAGTAATCGTATTTTGACGGTCAATGAGTTTAATGTTAGTGACATAGGGCCTAAAACGTGGCTCAAGGGGTAAAAATATATTAGCGAGTAAATGGTCCATTCGCCCTCCCGTAGCGCCATATATCGCGAGTTGCTCAAACTTAAAATATCGAATTGCGGTAATAACACCAATTTGCGTATCCGTTAGGTCTTTTTCAGGCGGGAATGTCTCGATATGGGTAATCTGTTCCTTAACGCGTGCGAGTTCTTCTTGGGCAGTTGAGTCAAAATCTCCAACTGCAATTTCCGGTTTAATTCCTAATTGCAACAGACGGATTGCTCCACGGTCAACGCCAATCCAAGGGCCTTCAATTTGACCGCTCTTTAGGGTGTCAGGCCACTGTTGCGTTGGTCCCCCTACCAGTACATTCAGTTTTTTTACTTTTCGTTTTTGAATAGTCATTGGTGTCTCCTAAAAAATAAGAGTGTCGGCTAATATGCCGCACTCTTATTTTAATACATATTTTATCTATTTGGTTACATCTTTTAAAGTATTCATCTTGGCCACTGGATCAGCGTCGTTAAAAACATAAGATCCGGCAACTGCAACTGTGGCACCAGCTTTATAGCAGTCAACAACGGTCTGATTATTCACGCCACCATCGATTTCGATGTCGTAGTCATACCCACGGTCCTTTTTAATTTGGTCCAACTGAGCAATTTTAGCGACTGTTTCTGGCAAGAACTTTTGTCCCCCAAAGCCGGGGTTAACAGTCATTACTAGCACTTGATCAACCATTCCAAGAACAGGTTCGATCAATGACACTGGCGTTCCAGGATTGATAACAACTTCTGCCTTTACACCACCATTTTTGATTAATTGAAGTGCACGATGGATATGAGATGTTGCTTCTACTTGAACACCAATCAAATCAGAACCGGCGTCAATGAAGTCTTGAATTAAATGCTCTGGGTTTTGAACCATTAAATGAACATCAAGGAATAAATTTGAAACCTTACGAATTGCTTTTACGAATCCTGGACCGTACGAAATGCTTGGGACAAAGGTACCATCCATCACATCAATGTGTAAATAGTCGGCGCCACCCTTTTCCACTTTTTCAATGTCACGCTGTAGATTGACGTAATCGGCACTTAGAATAGAAGGTGCAACTTTAATCATTATAATTCCTCATTTCTCTTTATTGTATTTTGGTTTTTGATTAGCTATCAGGTCATGAAACATTAGATAGTTTTCATACCTACTGTTCATAATTCTACCATCAGTGACGGCTTTTTTCACGGCACAACTTGGTTCTTTGATGTGTAAGCAACCCCTGAAGCGGCATTCTGCGCTTAATTGCAGCATTTCGGGAAAATATTGAGGGAGCTCGTTTATCGTCATTTCAAACGCTTCGTACGATGAAAATCCCGGTGTATCTGCAATAAGCGACCCATTAATATTTAACAGACTAACCTTGCGCGTTGTATGCTTCCCGCGTTGAAGAGCTTGCGAAATTTCTCCGGTTGCCAGTTGTAGTTCTGGTGATAGTTGATTAAGCAATGTTGATTTCCCAGCCCCAGTTTGTCCCATCACGACGCTGATTTTACCGGTTAAAAGTGATAGCAGCTCCGTCTTAACTTGCTCGTTAAATGCTGGCTGATGAAAAATCACATGGTACCCAATTGTACGGTATCCGGTAACAATTGTTTCGTTAAACGTTGATGCTGCTGAAGGATCCAACAAATCTGTTTTGGAAAAATAAATAATTGGGGTGACATTTTGCGCTTCCAAGGCGACCAACTGTCGATCCAGTAAATTGCTTGAAAATTCTGGTTCTTTGACCGCCGTCACGACAACTGCAATATCGACATTGGCAATCGGTGGCCTAACAAGTTGGTTTTCGCGTTCATGAACTTTAAGAAGATAGCCTTCACGTTGGTTATCGCTTTGAAAATCAACATGATCTCCCACCATTGGTTTAATTTTTTTTGCACGAAAATTGCCACGGGCACGTGTCCGATAAATAGTGTGTTCTGTATCATCCAAAACATCGTAAAAGCCACTAAGCGACTGTTGTATAATCCCCTTCTTCACACGTTTCTCCTTATTGTTTTATTGTTGAATATTAGTTGCACTCATAATTGTTTTGCCATCACGAATAACCTTGTAGGCGCCCTTATCATCCCCATTTAAAGTAAACGGAATGTTGATCGTTGTATCCTGGCTAATCATGACGTCTTGATATTCCTGAGTTAAATTGTGATTAGCATCTTGAATATAAATTTGAACACGATTTTGAGTCTGATTATCGGAACTATCAAACGGAACGTTCACTTGGACAGTGGTGCTTGTTTCCTGCTTTTTTGCCACCGTAATGGTGATCGAATCATCATGACTGACCTTAGTTCCAGCAACTGGAGATTGACTAATGACATGTCCTTCATCTACTGAATCCGATTCAGCCTCGTTGGTTGTAAGTTGAAGCTGATTATCATCGGCGTATTTTTGCACCTCAGCCGTTGTTTTGTTAGTAAAATCCGGAATTGTAACTTTCTTTTTTCCGGCGCTTACATGAAATGTAATTGTCGTGTTAGCAGCATTTACTTTTTTCTTAGCATGGATACTTTGTTTAATGATGGCACCGGAATCGACATCATCGGAATAAATGGCAACTCGCTTGACTGTCATTCCCTCACTCCGAAGTTTTGCGGCAACGGATGCATAATCATCACCCGTATAGTTACCAATGGTGACTTTTCGATGACCAGTACTAATTGTCAAACCAACCATTGAATCTTCTTTTATTTTTCGTTGAGAATCCGGATTAGAACTGATTACTCGTCCTGTGTGCACTGTTTCACTGGTCTTGCGGTGAACACTTCCTAATTTTAAATGATGTTCTTGAAGCTTACTTTTGGCTTGTGTTTGTGTTAATCCAGCTAATTCTGGCACTACAACACGCTTTGGAATTAGCATCCATGTTGTGATACCAATCGCCAGCAACAGAATGATACCGACAATCCATGGCCACTTCCAATGTTTTTTAACAGGTTGCTGAGTATTTTGAGTTGTTTTACTTTCGTCATTGACCGCCGCATTGATTTCGCTTGGGTCAATCACCTTCGTCTCCCCTTGATCATCAGAGCTGGGAATAAAACGGGATTCGCCAACACGACTGTTAGAAAGCGAAGTGGCCAAATCACCCGCCATTTCCTGGGCGCTCTGGTAGCGATCCGCTGGAAGTTTGGCCGTTGCCCTTAAAACAACATTTTCTAGTGCTTGCGGAATTTGTGGATCAAATTTGCGAACTGATGGAATTTCATCCCGGAAGTGCTTGAGTGCAATTGAAACGGCCGTTTCGCCTTCAAAAGGTACTTTACCAGTCAAAAGTTCATATAAAATAATTCCTAATGAATAGACATCTGACTGTGGCGTAGCAATGCTTCCACGAGCCTGTTCGGGAGAAAGATAGTGTACGGACCCCATTAAGGTATTCGTCTGCGTCAACGAATTTTGTGATACAGCAACTGCAATACCAAAGTCGGTAATTTTCACATTCTGATGTTCGTCAATCAACACATTTTGTGGCTTCAAATCGCGATGAATAATTCCGTGTTGATGGGCTTCTTCAACTGCCGACAAAATTTGTTCCATAATTTCAATGACTTGCTTGAACGGAATGGGAAAATGTAGGCCGATGTATTCTTTCAGATCGGTTCCCTTAACGTATTCCATCACCAAGTATTGAAGCCCATGGTCTTCACCAACGTCATACACACCAACAATATGAGGATCATTTAATTGCGTTGCCGCCATTGCTTCACGCTGAAATCGTCGCTTAGTATGGGGATCGTCACGCAAGTCTAATCGCAGTAATTTAACTGATACGTCACGATCCAGAATCAGGTCGTGTGCCAAATATACATTGGCCATACCACCCTCACCAAGGGACCGAATAATTTTATAACGGTTATTTAGTGTATATCCAGGATTCATATGTCACTGCCCTCCTGGTAATTTTCCGCGATGAGTACCGTAATATTATCCGGACCCCCAGCTTGGTTAGCATCGTGAATTAATTGCTCACATTTTTGATCTGTTGTAAGTGATGATTCTAGTACTTCTAAAAGACGTTGATTTTCCACCATATTAGATAGACCGTCAGTACACAATAACAAACGGTCATTTTTATGAATTTCATACAGGTTCACATCAATGTCCGCATCGCTAGAAATACCCAAAGTTCGAGTAATAATATTTTTTTGGGGATGCGTTCGAGCTTGTTCCTCAGTAATTTCACCGCGTTTGACCAATTCATTGACTAATGAATGATCCTCCGTTAATTGACTAAGATTTCCATCCCGATTGAGATAGCCGCGACTGTCCCCAATATTGGCCACAATCATCTGATCTTCAAATAGGATTGCAGCAACTAATGTAGTTCCCATCCCCTGCAGATTTTTAAATTGTTGCGCCTTGGCGATAATTTGGGCGTTTTCATCACGTACTTCACTAGAAAGCCATTTTACAGCCGCTAAGGGTGTCTCAAAAGAGGTTTCCTCGAAATGACGGCCAATATGAGAAACTGCCATCGATGAGGCTACGTCACCGCCTTGATGGCCCCCGATACCATCCGCAACGATGGCAAAAGTAAGGCGATCTATATTTTTAAAAACACCGACATAGTCTTGGTTTTCCTCGCGGGCCCTGCCAATATCTGTTTTAAATGCAATTTTCATCAAAAATTCCTCATTTATTTGTCGCTCTTTTTTATAGTTGCAACGAAGAAGCCATCTGAATTGAAATCACTAGGTAAAATTGTTAATGTCGCTTGTTGACTATGTGACGGCAACTGGTTAGTGGTTTCCGTTGGAATAATTGAAAAATCTGGGTGACTTTGAATAAATTGAGTAACCACCTGATCATTTTCCTGTTGCAAGATGGTACAAGTACTATAAGTGATTATACCGCCTTTTTTGACCTTTGGTGCAACTGCATTTAAAATACTGAGTTGAATTTTTTGCAGATTCAAACTATCTGCTAAAGACTTGTCATACCGAATTTCTGGCTTGCGTCTAATCAAGCCAAAGCCGCTGCATGGTGCATCAACCAAAATACGATCAAATGCTTCATCCGCATATTTTTCGTCTACTTTTCGTGCATCCAGTTTTACGGCTTCAACAACGTCGGAAACTGACATTCGCTGGGCCACTTGGTTGATTAATTTGATTTTATGAGGGTGAATATCCAAAGCCGTTACTTTACCAGAGGCATGAGCATCCAAGTCCTGTGCAATTTGGACCGTTTTACCGCCAGGTGCTGCACAAGCATCTAAAACTTGACTAGAAGGTACCAGCGCCATACTATCAACGGCCAGTGTGGCACTTTCATCCTGAATAGTAATCAATCCTTGCTGGAACAAGTCGGTATCCGCGACCGATATCGGGCCACTAACGATTAAGCTATCTGGTAGTACTGGACTTTGCCGAACATCAAATTGCTGATCAGTCAGTAATTCTTTGACCTGTGCAACAGTTGTCAACTTTCGATTAATTCGGATTGACTGATGTGGTGCGTTATTAATTGAAGTTAATACTGCTCGAGTGGCTTCGAGCCCATACTGGCGATTCAGTTCATCGATTAGCCATTGTGGCACACTATATTCAATGCTCATTCGCTTAATTGGATCTTCAATCTTTGCAAAATCAATTTCGTTATTTCTGAGTGCAGTATGTAACACTGCTGTGACCAGTTTACGGATTCCAGCATGGCCGATCACCTTAGCAATTTTGATAGCTTCATCGGTCACTGCCCAGTTCGGAACCCGATCTAAATAACGGTACTGGTAAAGTGACATAATTAGTAGTGTTTTGACCCAAGAATCTAGCTTTTTTCCCTTAATAAATGGATTGAGCCAGTATTCCAAAGTTAATCGGTGTTGAATAACACCATAAACAATATTAGTTAATAGTCGTTTGTCGGCTGCCGACAAGATAGTCTGTTGTAAAGCCTGATTTAATTGAATGTTTGAGTAAGCATTAGATTGGATAATTTTATCAAGTGTCGTTAATGCGAGATACCGGACACTTTGTTTGACTTCTTCATTTTGATTATTCATAAGTAATCGCCTGTACACCCTGTGTTAGATTTTGATGACCGTTAAGATAGTCGGTAATTGTCATTTGTGGTTTACCGGCAGGTTTGAGTTGCTGCAGTGAAATTGTGGTATTTTTCCCAGCCGCCAACACCAACTCATGTTTACCAGCGCGGACAACCATTCCTGGTGCCATATCCGTCGTTTCCGTTAACGGTGTGGCCGCAATAATTTTTGTTCGAATGCCATCTAAAACAACATTGGCAATTGGAAACGGTCGTAGTCCACGAATCTTACAGTCAATTTGTTGTGCAGTTTGATGAAAATCAAGTGACTCTTCTTCAGACGAAATATTAGGTGAAAAGGTAACCTTAGTTTCGTCTTGAGGAGTAGCTTGAATGTTACCAGCAACTAGATTAGGCAATGTTTCTAATAACAGATCACGGCCAAGAACACTAAGTTTATCAAACATTGTTCCTGTATCATCATCAGTTGTAATGGGGATGGCGCGCTGTGACAAAATATCACCAGCATCCATTTTCTTAACCATATAAATAATGGAAACCCCAGTTTGTGCGTCACCATTTATAATGGCGTAGTGTACGGGTGCACCGCCGCGATATTTGGGAAGTAATGAAGCATGGACATTAACCGCAGCAATTTTGGCCGCGGCCAGCAGCTTAGTTGGTAAAAATTGTCCAAATGCAGCCGTTACAATTAAATCTGGTTGCAACTCAATGACACGTTGCATTTCTTCACTGTGATTTATTTTTTCGGGTTGTAAAATTTCAATGTCATGGTTCATCGCCGCTTTTTTAACGGGTGGTGCTGTCAAAACATGCTTTCGTCCTACCTTCCGATCTGGCTGCGTCACCACTGCTAAAACTTTATAAGCTGGATCAGCGATTAAGCTTTCTAAAATTGGAACTGAAAATTGTGGCGTTCCCATAAATACAACTGATGTCATGTTTAAATTCTCCTAAATAAAGTATTGTGGTTCGGGATCAACTGAAATTTGTAATCCCCGTTGTTTAAGCTTTTGACTGGTCTGCATAACCTGCATTAATAGTGCGTGCAAACGATCATTATGTTGATACTTGATCACCATCTGGTAATAGTAACGTCGATTCATACGTGCAATCGATCTAGGGGTGGGGCCCAACATAATGCATGTCGAACCAAGCCCATTGTTTAAGAAACTTGCCAAGTCGAAGATGGCCTTCGCAGCAACAGCTTCGTCTTCATGACTGACAGTAATTTGAACCGTATAAAAGTACGGTGGGTACTTACCGCGATGCCGAATTTGCATTTCCACTTGGAAAAACCGTTCAAAATCGTGTTTTCGTGCAAGCTGAATGGCATAGTGGTCGGGATTGTAAGTTTGAATAATAACTTGCCCCGGTTTATCTGCGCGGCCCGCGCGGCCACTGACTTGTGTCAATAATTGAAAAGTATGTTCACTCGCTCGAAAGTCCGGCAATCCCAACCCCGTATCAGCATTGAGTACACCGACTAATGTTACGTTAGGATAATCTAATCCTTTTGCAATCATTTGTGTTCCGAGTAAGATATCGGCCTTATGATCACCAAATTGACGTAAAATTTTTTCATGCATTCCCTTACGGCGGGTTGTATCAACATCCATTCGTAAAATTCGAGCATTCGGTAATTTTTCTGCCAACTCAGCTTCGACTTTCTGTGTGCCAGTACCATAATACCGAATTTGGTGGCTATGGCAATTCGGGCAGATATCGGGAATTGCCTCTTCATGACCACAATAATGGCACTTCATTGTGTGGGTGTCCATATGGAGCGTTAATGAAATATCGCAATTGGGGCACTGCAAGACGAACCCACAATCCCGGCACATGATAAATGACGAATACCCCCGTCGATTGAGCATTAGAATACTCTGTTCGCCACGCGTAATGCGTTGCGCCAAGGCCTCCAGGAGTTCTGTCGAAAAGTTACTCTCCGCATGCTTTCTTAATTCCTGTCGCATATCAACAACATTAACCTCAGGCATTGGATGATGATTGACCCGTTGCGTGAGCATGAGTTGGTGATAAACCTTTTTTTCGGCCCGTGCCCGTGATTCCAGGCTGGGTGTTGCACTTCCCAAGACCAGTGGCGCGTGATGATACTTTGCACGCCATTTAGCGACATCTCGAGCATGATACCGCGGGGTTTCATCTTGTTTATAACTTGTTTCATGTTCTTCGTCCAGAATGATCAGGCCTAAATTAGTAACCGGGGCGAAGATTGCTGAACGAGCGCCTACGACAACATGGGCCTCCTGATTTTCAATTCGACGCCATTCATCATATTTTTCGCCATTGGACAGGCCACTATGCAACACAGCAACATCGCTGCCAAAACGACGTTTAACGCGCGCAACAATTTGAGGCGTCAAAGAAATTTCGGGTACTAACATGATAGCAGTCTGGCCTTGATCAATAGCCCGTTTGATACATTGCAGATAAACTTCGGTTTTGCCGCTTCCAGTCACCCCTTCAAGCAAAAATGTTTTGTCCTGGTGCTGATCAACGGCCTGATTAATGGCGCTAACGGCGATCTGTTGCTCATCATTTAATTTCAGTTGTGATTCAATAATGGCCGTATCTTGTAGTGCCGTCGGAGTTCGATATATTTCAACCTTTTTTTTGATTAACCACCCTTTTTTTGCTCCGGTATTAAAAACGGCTGTAGAAAGATCACTATTTTGTCGTGCTTCAGTTAATTTGATTGTTTTCCCGATAATACTTTGTAAGTAAGATAAAAGTCGATTTTGTGCTTTTGCTTGACTATTAAGTGTGCTTCGCTGTTCTTCGTATTGTTCAAAAGTTAATGCAGGCGAAATCCCCAGAACCGTCTTTGGTTTCGCACGGTCACGAACACGATAAACAACTTCAACCTTTTCCTGCTTTTTCAGCTTCAATAATTGGCTAAGCTGTGGCTTAGTCAATTTTTCGGGATTAAACTCAATTTCATCTAATCCGTGAAATTGAGTTAAAAAAGTTTCTTCATCCACTTCATCAATTAGATGGAGATATTTTTGTGTCTTTGTTTTTAGCATTGCTGGTAGCATCGTATGGATACATGTAATTTGAAAAGCAAAAGTTTGGTTGGCCATCCATTGAGACAGCTGCAATAATTCGTCGTTTAAAACTGGATTAAGATCCATTAACGAATCAATTTTTTTGAGCTGACCATCGTAAGTACTAGTCTCGTCAAGACCTACGACAACCCCTTCAACTTTGCGAGTTCCATTCCCAAATGGGACTACTACGCGCATTCCAATTTTGATCTGGTATTGCCACTCCTGCGGTACTTGATAAGTATAGGGACGATTGGTTTGCATTGTCGGAACATCTACAATAACTTGTGCAATTTCTGCCATTCAATCACCCTACAAAATTTGATCTGAAATCAAATCAATTATTTTTTTAGCAACTAATTGTTTACTCATCTTGGGCCATTTTTCAGGTTCGTGATTTCGAGTCAGAATAGTTACTTGATTATCATCACTGCCAAAGCCAACTCCAGGATTGCTAACATTGTTTGCAACAATGATGTCTGCATTCTTTTGAATTAATTTCTTATTTGCGTTTTGGAGTAAATTCTGTGTCTCGGCCGCAAACCCGACAACAAATTGGTGACGTTTGATTTGACCCACTTGTTTTAAAATATCTGGTGTTTTGCGTAACCGCAATGTTAACTCATCACTATCTGGATTCTTTTTAATTTTTTGATCGGCTCTTGTTATTGGTTGAAAATCGGCAACAGCTGCCGCCATGACTAAAGCATCAACATCAGTGAAGTCATGCTTTACTGCCTGCGCCATATCGTTGGTAGATGTGACACGCGTCACCAGAATTCGCGAGTCCAGAGTTGCTAAATTCTTAACCTGCCCCGCAATTAGAGTAACCGATGCCCCCGCTTGTGCGGCGGCATTTGCAATGGCGATTCCCATTTTACCCGAGGAATGATTGCCGATAAAACGGACTGGATCAATATCTTCTTGAGTTCCACCGGCCGTGACTAAAATTTTCTTGCCCACTAATCGATCATCAGATTGAAGAATAGCTTGCGCCATGTTAAAAATGGTATCAATTGCTGGCATTCGGCCAGTTCCTTCGTATCCCTCTGCCAAATGACCGGTTTCAGGCGGGATTACATTAACCTGATCGTTTTTTAATTGTGCAATATTTCTCTGCGTTGCTTCATTGGCCCACATATGAGAGTTCATAGCTGGGACCACAAGCTTAGGGGCATCAGTTGCCAGCAACGTTGACGATACGGCATTATCCGCGATCCCACCAGCCATTTTAGCAATGGTATTAGCTGTCGCAGGCACTACGATTGCTAATTCAGTCCAATCTGCCAGTTCAATATGTGCAATTTTAGCCTTTTGAGCTAGCGACCATAAATCGGTCAAAACGGGCTGCTTTGTTAACGCCTCAAAAGTGGCGGGTGTAACAAATTTGGTTGCCGATTCAGTCATCGCAACGCGAACATCATCACCATTTTTTTGAAATAATCTGAGTAGTGAGACAGCCTTATAAGCGGCGATTCCACCCGTTACGTGAATCGTGACACGCGTCATTCAAATCTCCCCATTCTAAATTCAATTACTAAATAAAATTATAACACGAATCATGAAAAAATAAGCCCGCAGCAACTAACTTGCTCCGGACTCGTGTTTGTATCACAAACAAACTTAATTAAAATGTTTCGCTATCTTTATCGATTGTCACTTCGCCAGCTTCAATTTCTTCCATAGCTTTGCCGACTGATTTGTCTGAATCGTACTTGCTCAGCAATGGTGTTGCACCCGCATCAATTTCATGGGCCCGTTTACTTGCAAGCATGATCAAAGAATACCGAGAATCAACCCGTTCTAGTAGCTTATCAACTGATGGATATAAAATCATTTGTTCATCTCTCCTAACATACCAAGATAATCAGGCATTACCCGCGGCACACGTAACCGTTCGCTGCGAATAATATTCTTAATTTTTTCCACTGCATTGGGAACCTGATCATTAACCACCGCATAATCATAGTTCTGCATCATTTTGATTTCACCAACTGCTTTTTGAATGCGTTTATTGATCACATCCATTGCATCGGTACCACGGTGAATTAATCGCTGCTTAAGTTCCATCAAATCTGGTGGAGTTAAGAAAACGAAAACACCATCCGGACACTTTGCTCTGACTTGCATTGCACCATTAACTTCAATTTCAAGAAAGACATCCTTACCAGATTCCAGTGTTTCATTAACATAGTTTAAGGGTGTTCCATAATAATTGTCAACATATTTGGCATATTCAAGCATCTCTCCAGTTTGGATTTTACGCTCAAATTCTTCTTTTGATACAAAGAAGTAGTCAATTCCGTCAACTTCACCAGGTCTCGGCTTACGAGTTGTCATTGAAATAGAATACTGAAAATCATTGTTGTCCTGATCAAAAATTGCTTTGCGAACGGTTCCCTTGCCGACTCCTGAGGGACCAGACAAAACAATCAACATTCCACGTTTTGTCATGCGATTATGTAGCTCCTTAATTTATGTGTTACTAACCATTTTGCACTATTTATTATGGGTAATCAAGAAAATTTTAAAATTACTAGTTTTTGGTCGAAAAAAATTAAAGTTTGATTAGTGGGGTTGCAAAATTGAACATTTGTTCGTATAATATGAAACACAAACAAATGTTCGGGAGGATTCATCATGCAGAATTATCAAAGTGCGATTAAACTAGTTAGTAATCAATTGAAGCAACGGTTTGACCAACTATTACTATCGGAAACTACTCGTCCTCGTATTCAGCCAGTTGTAATTAAACGCCAAATGCCCCGCTTTCAAATTGATTTATTCACGCGTCGTTCCTTAGAATCGCATTTCTTAGTAAAACTGCAACTGATGCCAACGTCGGATATGGGCCAAGTCACAAATGTAATTGGCCATCTATCCCTGTTCAAGGATTCTAAGATTTTACTAACCACGTTGGATAACGTTACTTATTTAATAACGCCCTCACTAATTAGATACATTGAGAAAAGATAAAAAGGACTAAATCACGCTGTTTTAATAACTTTCGCGTGATTTAGTCCTTTTAACTATTCCTGTCCCATACGTAGTAATTCTTGAGCATGTTCAAGAGTTAGTTTAGTGACTTCAGCACCAGACAGCATTCGGGCTAGTTCATTAATTCTATCTGGTGTTTTTAAGATAGTCACCGTGGTCATTGTTCGACGATCATGAATGCTCTTTTGAATCATAAAATGATGTGCTGCAACTGCGGCAACCTGTGGTAAGTGCGTAATACATAGTACCTGCGAGGAGCGTGAAATTAGTCGGATTTTCTCAGCAATTGCCTGAGCCACCCGGCCACTCACGCCTGTATCAACTTCGTCAAAAATAATACTAGTAATTTCTTGATTCTGCGCAAAAATTGTTTTCAGAGCCAACATTACACGCGATAATTCACCACCAGAAGCAATCTTTGCGAGTGGCCCCAGACTCTCACCAGGATTGGTTTGAATATAGAATTCAACGCGATCAAGACCACTGTTCATTATTCGTTCTCCATTGCCACTTTTTAAAAATTTAACTTCAAAAACAGCCTTTTCCATGTACAATTCTTTTAATTGTTGGTTAACCTTTTTAGCTAATTGATGGGCTGCTTGCTGTCGTTGCTGGCTCAACTGGTGACCAGTAGTCATTAACTTTTGGTAGTGGTCATGGAGCTCTTCTTCCAAATTATCGCTATTAGTTTCAGAAGCCTGCATGGATTTGAGTTCTGCTTGTATTTTGTCGTAGTAATCCAAAATTTGTGCGACAGAATCACCGTATTTATGTTCTAGATCCGCAATAAGTGCCAGCCGATTTTCAATTTCATTTAATCGTTCCTCGTCAAATTCTAAATTATCCAGTTGATGAGACGCCTGCCCTGCCGCATCTTGCAAACTGTAATAGGCGCTAGAAATAGTATCCGTTAAATCAGAATAAGTCGCGTCAAACTCTGTAATTTCTTGTAGCGCGTTCATCGTGTTAGCAATTAAATCCAGAATCGAACCGTTTTCATCACCATTTAAAGTCGAACTGGTAAGCTCTAACGCATTATTGATCTGCTGAAAATGGCTCAACCGCTCTTTTTCGACTATCAGTGACTCATCTTCATTGGGTTGCAAATCTGCAGACTGAATCTCATTAACCTGAAATTTGAGCATATCCAAGCGCTGCGCCCAAAGTTGTTCGTTGGATTGCTTCTTTTCAAGTGCTGCTTTAACCTGTTCATAGTCATGATATTCTTCATGATATTGCTTAAGCAAACTGCTGATATCATCGCGTGCGTACTCGTCAAGCATTCCTAAATGCTCTTCAGGTCGTAGGAGCCGTTGATGCTCATTTTGCCCCTGAATATCAACTAACCAGGTTCCAATCTGGCGAAGCATCCCCGTATTAATCAGAGTACCATTGACCCGAATGGTGTTACGTCCAGAGCGATGAATTTCCCGCTGAATAATCAAAATTGAGTCTTCGTAATCAATACCAAATTCATCAAGCAATTGACTGAATTTTACGTTGTTAGGCATCGTGAATTGTCCTTGAATACTTAGCTTTTCTTCTCCACGTCGAATAAATTCTTGTGATCCACGACCACCAGCCAAAAGACCAACGGCATCGATGATAATGGACTTCCCGGCACCGGTTTCACCAGTGAGTACGGTCATCTGATCACTGAATTCTAACGAAAGATGATCAATAATTGCCAAATTATCAACTGTTAATTCCTGAAGCAACTTAACTCCTCCATTCTGGCCAAAAAGGTGAGCAGAAGACACACTTCCCTCACCTTTTTAGTATCTATCCCTCAATCAATTCGTTGATTAAGTTTAACATTTGCTGTGCACCACTATCGCTGCGGCAAATCAATAAAACTGTTGAATCATCACCAAGTGTACAGAAAACATCCTCATAATTCATCTGTGAGATTAGCGTTGATAGAGCTGGGCCATTACCTGGTTGAACATGTAAAACAACCAATTTATCCTGTATGTCCATCGAAATAACAGCGTCACCTAGTGTTCGCCGTAATTTCTTTTGCGTATCCAGTTGCTTTTGAACGGGAAGGCTGTAGTGATATCCTCCACCAATACTTGGTACTTTTACAAGCTGCATTTCCTTAATGTCACGCGAGATAGTCGCTTGTGTAACTTTAATTCCCTGTCCATCTAGTAGGCTCACAAAATCCTCTTGACGCTCAATACTGTGCTGATTCATTAGCTGACGTAGATATTGTTGGCGCTCTGCTTTTCGCATCTTAACACCCCTTGAAATGATTATTTATACATTATATTTTACTAGAAATGTATAAATAATGAAAGGCTAAACATGCCTTTATTTATTTAACGATTCATATGCATTATTTAAAACCTGATCAATCGACACGTCTGCGGCAATTTGCCCCAGCGAGTCCGCTAGTTTTAGGTGAGCTAGAAATTCAATATTACCTTGGCCCCCCTTAATTGGTGAAAAATCCAATCCAATTACGTCGAAATGGCTATCACAGGCAAATTTAAGGACATTATTGAGAACATCACGATGCACATTTTCATCATGAATAATACCATGTTTACCGACATTTTCCTTACCTGCTTCAAATTGCGGTTTAATTAAAGCAACAACCTCACCTTGCTGTGTAAGAATATTAGCCAGTACAGGCAAAATTAATTTCAACGAAATGAAAGAAACATCAATTGACGCAAATTGTGGCTGTCCACTAGTAAAGTCATCTAGTTGACTATACCTGAAGTTAGTTTGTTCCATTACAACTACACGTGGATCTTCACGTAACTGCCATACTAACTGATTAGTCCCAACGTCAAGCGCATAACTTAATTTTGCGCCATTTTGCAGCATCACATCCGTAAATCCGCCGGTTGAAGAGCCGATATCTAGTACAGTTTTATCTTGAACAGAGATATTAAACACCTTTAATGCTTTATCAAGTTTAAGACCACCACGACTTACATAAGGCATTTTTTTACCTTTCATATGTAGAGTTGTAGTAATGGGAATCTTTTCACCAGGTTTATCAAGTCGTTCATTATTCTTCCCCAAAATTTCGCCTGCCATAACCGCCCGTTTGGCTTGCTCTCGGGAATCAAACAATCCCTGCTTGACCAATAAAATATCAACACGTTCTTTTTCCATTATTTTCCCCTATAAATCAAAGTACGCTATGAATTCATCATAGACTTGAAATGATTGATGAGTGCTTTGTTCAAGCTGAGCTTTAATTGCCTTTAGTTGGACAACCGTATCCAGTAAAACCGCCTTCGTTTCATCAATTCCTATTAACTCTGGGTAGGTATTTTTATGCTCATCATGATCTTTGTGGACTTGTTTGCCCATTTGTTCAACCGATCCAACGACATCCATTAAGTCGTCATAAATTTGAAAGGCCAGTCCAAAGCTTTTACCAAACGAACTTAGCAACGACATTACTTCCGGCTGTGCGTGCGCTAAGATTCCTCCCGCACAAATCGCATACTCAATCAAAGCCCCCGTTTTTTGACTATGTAGGAGTTGTAATTGAGATAGGGTCAAGTGTTGGTGCTCGCCCTCGATATCTGATGTTTGACCAGCGACCATTCCAGCGGGACCGGCAGCAACTGCTAACTTGGCTACCAATTGGTTAGTTGTTGTTGCAGGCAATTGATTATCAACCAACCACTGAAACGCCAATGTCAGTAATCCGTCGCCAGCAAGTGTTGCAATACCAGCACCAAATTTTTTATGATTGGTCGGCTTCCCACGTCTCAAGTCATCATTATCCATCGCTGGAAGATCATCGTGAATCAGAGAATAGGTGTGTAATAGCTCCACTGCACAACTAGCTTTCAACACGTCTGGATCAAGTGTCTGACCAAGTGACTGATACGTGGCTAGGGTCAATGCTGGTCTTAACCGTTTACCACCCGCCAATAAGGAATACTGCATCGCTGCATTAAGTACCGGCTGTGCAGTATCAGCTGCAATATTTCCGGCCAGAAAATGGTTAATTTCAATTTGAAGCGCTGATAAGTTACTGATGATTATCGTCCTCTTTTTGTGTTGTATCAAATGGAATTTCATGCCCTTCATCATCCATTAATTTAGCTAATGTTTTTTCTGCATTATCTAGAGTAGATTGTAACTGTTTACTTAGTTCAACCCCAGTTTGAAATTGTTTCAAGGCTTCTTCTAGGGGAACGTCGCCTTGTTCAAGTTGCTCTACGATCTTTTGCAGATCGGTAAGTTGCTGCTCAAAACTTTCTTTTTCAGCCATAATTTGTACTAACCTTTCTTGATCTCTGTAATTTTCGCTCTGGCTTGCCCGTCGGTAAAGTGAAGATCAATACTTTCACCGGTCGTCAAATCGATTGTGTTTTTTACCACATGATCATGCGCTGTGACATAAGTGTATCCCCGTGACATTATCTTCAATGGACTAAGAAAATTAAGCGATTCAACGGTACTACTAAACTCTTTATGTTGATCAACCATAAATTGCCGCATAGCGCGTTCTAGCCGTGCATGTAGTGTTTCCTCAACTTGTTGAGCACGACTAATTTGCTGACTAAGTGCCTGAACGGATAACCGATTTTTTGTAGCTAACACCTGTTGTTGCCATTGCCCAAATTGAGTTGCTGCTTGTCGTGCAAGACGTTGTCGGAGTAAATCAACGTTTTGACTATATCCGTCATACAGCCGATTTGGCTGTTGAAAAATATAGTTTTGTTGTAGGCGTTTCAATCGCTGTTGATTCAATTTAATCAAGCTACGAGTAGCCGCAACAAGTCTCTGCCGTTGATTAATAAGTTTAATCACTTCATCTGTTAAAACTGGGACTGCCAGTTCTGCTGCTGCAGTTGGTGTTGCAGCGCGTACGTCAGCTACAAGGTCCGCAATCGTTGTGTCTGTCTCGTGACCGACTGAGGAAATGACAGGTAGATTACTAGTTGCAATCGCGCGCGCAACAATCTCTTCGTTAAATGGCCATAGATCTTCGATTGAGCCGCCACCACGGCCAATGATCAACGTATCGAAAGTTCCGTCCGCATTTGCTCGTTCGATTTGGCGCACAATGTCCTTTGCTGCGGCATCACCTTGGACCAGTGCCGGAAAAAGGACAATCTGCGCGATTGGGAATCGTCTCTGGGTCGTTGTTATAATATCACGAATCACTGCACCACTAGGACTTGTAACGACTGCAATCTTCTTAGGAAACTTAACCAATGGTTTCTTAAAGGCATCAAACAATCCTTCTTGTGCAAGCTTATTTTTTAACTGTTCGTACGCTTGGTAAAGTGCACCAACGCCATCTGGTTGCATTGAATCAACATAAATTTGATAGCTGCCACTCGCCTCATACAATCCAATTCTACCAGAAACGAGAACCTTCATCCCGTCTTCCGGGGTAAATTTAACCTTTTGAAATGCAGATTTAAACATAATTGCACTAATTTTAGCATGTTCGTCCTTTAGGCTAAAATATTGATGTGCATTAGACCTTAAACGAAAATTAGAAATTTCACCTGTTAAATAAATACGTCCTAAATAAGGATCAACGTCAAATTTACGTTTAATATATTTAGTTAATGCTGATACAGAAAGATATTTGGAATTATCCATTATTTTCAAGGCTCCACTTTGTTAACTCTACCGTTTGCTGCATTAATGTGGCGATAGTCATTGGGCCCACACCACCAGGAACTGGTGTTATCGCAGATGTTAAGTCAGCTACTCGGTCAAAATCTACATCTCCGATCAGTTTACCATTTGCATCGTGCTCAATGCCGACATCGATGATAACTGAATTCGGTTTAACATACTCTGGTGTAATAAGATGTGCAGTACCAGTTGCAACCACTAGTATATCCGCCTGTTTGGTAATTGACTGTAAGTTTTGTGTTTGACGATTAGTAATCGTAACTGTCGCATCAGCATTTTGCAACAGCGCAGCCATTGGTTTACCAACCAAAATACTTCGACCAACCACCACAGCACGTTGACCAGCAATTGGAATATGATAATGGTCTAACATCGTCATAATTCCCTTAGGCGTGCATGCCACTGGATAGTGGGTTGGCTCATTAGCGTAAAGTTTGCCTAAGTTTATTGGATGAAATCCATCAACATCCTTTTCTGGGGCAATTGCTTCCGTTACTGTCGATTGACTAATATGGGCCGGCAACGGAGATTGAACCAAAATGGCATTAATTGTGTTATCGCGATTCAAAGATTGAACGGTATCGATAATGACCTGCTGTTCAGTACTTGCAGGAAATTGCTTTAGGATAGATGTCATTCCTAAACGTTCAGCTTTCCGTTGCTTATTACGAGTATATATCTGACTTGCTTCGTCATCACCGACTAGAATAACAGCAATTCCCGGCTTAATTCCAGCAGCGGTCAACTGACTTACGTCATTCTTAGTTTCTTCATTAATAATTTTAGCTAATTTTTTACCATCTAAAATTGTTGTCATTCAATCAACTCTCCCTGCTCAAAACATCTTCAGTAATATTAATATTTTAGCATAAAGCTAACTTGTAAAGTAGTAATAAAAAAGCCTGATGCTTAACGCTCATCAGACTTTAAAAAATCAATTATTTAGCTTGCTTTTCAAAATTTCCCAGAACACCATTAACGAATCCCTTGGATTTATCATCGCTAAAGGTCTTTGTTAACTCTAATGCTTCGTTGATTGCCACTGCATCAGGAACATTATCAACAAACTGCATTTCATATAATGCGATTCGTAAAATCACCAGATCAGTCTTAGCTAATCGTGACAAACGCCACTTTTTATCCAATAGCTGTTGAATGCTAGCATCTAATTCATCCTGATGTGCAATGACACCATCAACCAATTGCGTTAGGTACGCCGGAACTTCGTCATCGTCATTCAATACTTGGTCATAAATGTCACTCACATTTGCACCAGAATTTGACGATAATGCGAACAAGGTTTGAAAAGCGCTTCTTCTAATTTGATGACGATTCAAACTCACTGCTGTTCTCCATTTCCATCTTCAGCAAAAATATCATTTGGATCAATTTGCTGTTCGACTTTTTCGGTTACAACACCTTCAATGTGAACATTAACCTCTTTAATCTTGAGATCCGTCATCAATGAAATCTGTTGTTTTACCTTGTCTTGGATCTCTAGGGCAATCTTAGGAACAGAAACACCGTAGTCCAAGTAGACAGCGACATCAACCGACAGCTCATCATCGTTATTCGTTAATTTAACACCACGACCATGATCAGGGCGACCCAAAAGTTCATTCACACTACTTGCGATTGAACCGTGCATTCTAGACACGCCTTCTATTTGACTTGCGGCAATTCCCGCAATGATTTCTAACACACGAGGAGCAATTTGGATTGTTCCTAATTCTTGTTCATCGTCATTTAAGACAATATTTGTGTCTTCTGCCATCGGTACAGTCCTCCAGTCTTAATTAATAACTAGGCCCGTGAAATATAAGTGCCGTCAGTGGTGTTAATGATAAGTTCATCATCAGCATTAACAAAGAATGGCACTTGAACAACGACACCCGTTTCCATAGTTGCAGGTTTTGAACCACCAGAAGCAGTGTCACCCTTGATACCAGGTTCTGTTTCAGCAACTTTTAAAGTTACGGTGTTTGGTAATTCAACACCCAATGTTTCATTACCAAACTGAGTAATGCTAACTTCCATGTTTTCTTTAAGATATTTCATTTCGTTCTTGATGTGTTCTGCTGGCAATTCGATTTGTTCGTAGTTGTCAGTATCCATGAAGACATAATTGTCACCGTCAGCGTATAAATACTGCATTGAGCGAGTAGTAATGTTAGCTTGTTCCATTTTTGCACCGGCACGGAAAGTCTTTTCTTGCACAGCACCAGTACGTAAGTTCTTAAGTTTTGAGCGGACGAAAGCGCCACCCTTACCTGGTTTAACATGTTGAAATTCAATAATCCGCCAGATTGCATTATCCACTTCAATTGTTAATCCATTTTTAAAATTTGCTGTAGAAATTGCCATAATTGTTTCCTCCTAGAATATATCTATTTCATTCTGCAATAAATGGCGCCAAAAAGCAACTAATTATCTATAAAATAGGTAGTTGTTTTGGTGCATGTGTGAGCTGCTGGACACCAGTAGATGTAATTAAAAGATCATCTTCAATCCGAATTCCACCATTGTGAGGTAAGTAAATTCCCGGTTCAATGGTGACAACCTGTTGCTCCAAAAGTGTTGAATTATCTGCCCCGTAACTAGTTGGCAGTTCGTGGATATCAAGTCCAATTCCATGACCGATACCATGGTTAAAATATTCGCCATATCCAGCATCGGCAATGATTTGCCGCGCAACCTTATCAATCTCGCTTCCCCTTACTCCAGGAACAATGCGGGCAGTTGCTTGTTCTTTAGCTGCTGTCAAAATTCGATAGATCGTGTCAAATTCATCTGCAACACCGGGCAACCCAACCGTTCGGGTGACGTCAGCCGTATAACCATCCAAAAAATAACCATAATCGATAATTAGAATATCTCCAGAGCTAATCTTTTTGGAGGTTGACAAGGCATGTGGTTTAGCAGCGTTAGCACCACTAGCAACAATGGTATCGAACGACGCCTTACTTGCACCTTGCTGTTTCATCCACCAATCTAGTTGATTAGCAATTTGTATCTCGGTCATACCAACTTGGATGTACTGAGACAGATAGTCGAACGCCTCGTCATGAAGCGCGGCAGTCGCAGTTATGGTTTCAATCTCCTGTGTGTCCTTATTTGCCCGATGATTTTCAATGAAATCTGTCATGGGAACAATATCCGCATCCATAATTTCGTCTAAAATATCATACTCACGATATGATATTTTAGACTCAAATCCTAGTACTGTAATATGTAATTGCTCACAGCACTCTTTTAATTTGCTAAGGTAGCGTCGGCTAATACAACCCACTAAACTTTTATCATCAAATTCGGTTAAGGCCTCTTCATAGCGATCATCAGTAATTAAATATCCAGTTTCTTGATGAATTAGTAAGAGTCCATCACCCTGGATCAGTTTAAATCCAGTCAAATAAAAAATATTTGTTGCGTCGGTCACCAAAAAAGCGTCTAAATACGCATTTTCAATGTCACTTTGTATTTCGTTAATTCGTTGCATAACGTCACCATGTTTTTGCAAATAAATAAAGATCGTAACAAAACAATGTTTTGCCACGATCTTTATTTCATTACTATTGAGCTACAGGGTAAACTGAAACCTTGCGCTTGTCACGACCAAGGCGTTCAAATTTAACAACGCCATCAACCTTAGCAAACAGAGTATCGTCGCCACCGCGACCAACATTTTCACCTGGGTTGATATGCGTACCGCGTTGACGGTACAAGATTGATCCTGCTGTTACAGTTGAGCCATCAGCTGCCTTAGTCCCAAGACGACGACCAGCTGAGTCACGACCGTTGGCAGTAGAACCGCCCCCTTTGTGGTGTGAGAAGAATTGTAAATTCATAATCATCATCGTTCACCTCCAAATATAGAATTGTTAATTATCTAATTTTACAGTTAGAAAGTCTGAGTAACTCTCCGCCATGTCTAAAATACCATTGTAGAAAGTTTTCAGTAATATTTGAGTATCATGCTTGTCTGACAGCTGACTGACCATCATCAAACCACCATTTTCTTCATCAAGCGTAACTTTCGGATTTTCTCCGACCACTTGTTGAAGACCATTGATTATGGTGATGGACAAACCGGAAACGGCTGCACAAACAATATCTTGACCATAAGGACCAGAATCCGCGTGACCGGTAACTGAAAAGCCATCAATTACTCCTGTTGCATTCTGGCTGAATATTGCCTTAATCATGATAACTCCTAATTAAGCATTGATAGCATCAATCATAACTTTCGTGTATGGTTGACGATGACCTTGCTTAGTGTGTTGATGCTTCTTTGGCTTGTATTTGAAAGTAACAACCTTCTTTTCTTTACCCTGTTTTTCAACAGTTCCAGAAACAGTTGCACCGTCGACAGTTGGTGTACCAATCTTTGTTGATTCACCGCCGACAAATACTACTTGATCAAAAGTAACCTTTTCACCAGCCTCAGCAGCTAACTTTTCAACGTAGATCGCTTGACCTGCTTCTACCTTGTATTGTTTACCACCAGTTGCAATAATTGCGTACATATTGTGCACCTCCTTAATATCTTAGACTCGCCGTACAAGCAGCAGAATGCTTTAAACTTGTTTGCGTGCGGTTGCAGTTGCGAGTTCACAAATACAACAGACATATGTTATCAGATTCTCTTCTTTCCGTCAAATGATTTCACAAATCTTTGGTGAAATACTTTGGTCAGCACTTTTTTCAGAAAGACACTACTTAACATCCACATTGCCACACACAGATTCCGCTACGCTTAAGCAACGCCAATGCAAAAATGACTTGCACTCGGTAGCAAGCTACTTAGGACGCCAAAATACGCAGACGATCTTAAAATATTACATTAAGTCAGTTTTCAAACTTGACGAGCAAGCACACCAGAAAATGTAAAAATCTTATGATGACCAGGACATTATTTAGTTACTAGTAATTTCTCAAAAAATGTTATAAATTGCTTTAAACGAGCATATAAAAAGTCGTTACGCACTGGTATATCAGCGTTTCTGACAAATAAACCAGTGTATAACGACTTTTATCTAGTGAAGCGAGTGAGGTTCGAACTCACGACCGTTCGCTTAGAAGGCGAATGCTCTATCCAGCTGAGCTACCGCTCCAAACCTTAATCATTATATTGATATTTGTTCATAATGTCAATTCTATTTTTAGTAGCAGCACTAAGCCTAATAAGAACCGTTAAACTTGTCGAACAACCAAACGTTTGTTGTGGGTAATCTGTCTAGCATCGTTGCTAATAACTGTGTATCTTCATCTGAGTTTAGTTTTGCTCGTAACTTCTCCAATTTGTCAGTAAACGCTTTGTTGCCGCGCATAGTTCGAACCTGAATTGTAACGTAGTCATTTGCCATTTTATAGGCCAGTGCTACCGGAAGCTGTGTTGCCATTGGATCTTCAATAATCTTTTTAATGTCATCTTGTTGATATCCAAGTTCTGCTAAGTCATTTTCTCTCCCTTTATATTGTGTGGCCATGCGGTAGGCTAATTCAAAAATATCCATCGTGATTACTCCCATTCAATGATTAGTTGAGCATCAGAATATCACTAATACTCAATTAGAGTCTAACCTAATCATTCTAAAAGTACAATTACGTCAATCCTTCAAAAATGGGCTCAAATTATTGTGACTTGGTAAATAATTCACCAGTTGTGAAACAATCAAATTCAAAACATGAAAAAGACGCCTCTTTTTACTTATATTAGAATCCAAAGTCTATCGAGGTTATGAATATTAGATAATATTTGAAGAAATGTCTTTTTAAAGTCTTGACGTAGCGCTTACATATAGATTATACTCGACACAACATTAATAATTTGACGAAATATATTCGATTAGGGGTTGTAAGCATGGCGAATAGTAAAACTGATCCAAGAGTTATCAAAACTCGTAATAACCTAAAAAAAGCATTGGTTCAGTTAATGAAACAATACAAGGTTGAAAATATCAGTGTTCAAAAAATTACGGAAAAAGCGTCTATCACCCGCGGAACATTTTATCTGCACTATAAAGACAAACAAGACTTTATTGAAAGATCATTGAGTGAAATTTTGGATGATTTTTTTGATGCTGTAATGATTGATGGTACAGATTATTTGCCAGCGATTAATACAGATGAACCAATCCGTGTATTTTCCCAACAACGTGCTTTTAAATATATTGAAAACGAAGCGGAAACCTTCGACGTTTTAATTAACAATCAAGAAAATGAGCCATTTTTTGATCATCTGTATGCACGCTTAGCAGACTACCTACAAAAATTCCATCAACAGGTTGGTGCTCAATTCGCTGAGCTAGGAGTTCCAGTTAATCTTGAAATTTCATTTATTGTTTCTGCGGAACTCGGCCTAATTAAGAACTGGCTTCGTGATGGCATGATTTACACGCCACGTTATATGACCCAGAGTATTGATAAAATTTTCTCTCAAATTAATTGCTCCGGTATTTTCTTTACTGACTTCTTCGTTGATGAAAACCAAAATATGCTCTAATAAAAAACTAGCTCCTCGCACTTTTTAGTGCCCAGGAGCTAGTTTTTTAAGCTTTTATTTAACAATGATTACGTCACATTTAGCGTTATTCATAATGTAACTAGCAGTAGATCCGATAAAGACACGTTCCATACGGGTCAATCCAGTTGCACCAATTACGATAGCATCCACGTTTTCCTTATCCGGAATATTTTCAGCAAGTTCCAACTTACGGTCACCAACTAACACTTTATCTTCAAAATCAATTCCTGCTTTTGTTGCTTCGCTTACATAATTTTTCATTGTTTCTTTTGCATGAGCCATCAGATCCTCACGCATATTAGGTGCCATTACATAATTACCAGTATTGCTCATCGCCATTGCTAACGCACGATCGTCAACAACTGTTACTAATAAAAGTGAAGCATTTAATGCTTGCCCAAGGTCAATTGCACGATGTAAAGCGTCCATTGATTGTTCAGATCCATCAATTCCGACTAGAATTTTATGATATCTTTCCATCATAAGCCCTCCTTTTTCAGGTCAAACGTTAACACAACTGATACTGCTTACATTCTGATTATACTGAAAACTAGTTATACCTGTCAAAAGATAGCAATTATGTTAAGTCATGATTACATCACATTTAACTAGCTCAAAAGGTTTTGCATATGCTATAATTTTTTGTACGCATAATGTTAATTAATTTTGAAAGGTTGTGGTTAAATTGCCCGCATTAAGCCCCTACAAATAAACGATATAACAATATTAAGGAGCGAAATGAATACATGATAGACGATGACCCACATATACGTGAGCGACAAATAAATCAAAATTGGTGGCAATTAACCAAAGAAACGTTATCTAACCAATATCAAACAACGGTTGATGAAGGCCTTAGCGAAGCCGAGGCTAAACAACGGTTGATCAAATATGGGACTAACGAACTCAAAGTTAAAAAGGCGTCCAACTTCATCAGATTTATTAAACAATTTAACAACAGTATCATCTATATCCTAGCAGCCGCTGCAATTACAACGCTTTTAATGCATCATTACTCAGACTCAATTGTTATCGGTCTGGTAATTATTGTGAATGCGATTATCGGTTACGTTCAAGAGAAGCAAGCCGACGACGCGTTATCGAAAATCAGTGAGCTACTGATTTCCAAAAACTTTGTTATCCGAGACGGTCATAAATTAGAATTAGACTCTCGTGATATCGTTGTCGGTGATTTGGTCAATCTTGAAGCCGGTGATGCCGTTCCAGCCGATATCCGGTTAATTTCAGCAGATAATTTTACAGTTCAAGAATCTTCACTAACCGGTGAATCTGTATCAGTTGAAAAAAACGATCACCCTATTCTGCAGGAAAAATTACCAATTACAGAACAAACTAACATGGTCTTTGCCTCCACAATGGTAACATCTGGCTCAGCAATGGGAATCGTTGTTGCCACGGCTGCTGATACTCAAATTGGACAAATCCAACAATCCGTGACTGAAGCAAAGGGACAAGTAACACCCCTAATGAAAAATTTAAACAGTCTTGGTTTTGGCCTTTCAGTAGCAATCTTAGTGGCGGCTGGCTTATTATTTATCCTTGGGTGGATAACGCACGTCTACAGTTTACCAACTCTATTGATTGCAATTGTGACAATGGTCGTTGGCTCGATGCCAGAAGGTCTTCCTGCTAGTACATCAGTTGTATTGGCGATGGGAACTCGTAACATGACCAAGAAAAATGTGATTGTTAAAACTCTTCCCGCCGTCGAAACTCTGGGTGCTGTTGATATTGTTAATACTGATAAAACAGGTACGCTAACTAAAAATGAAATGACGGTAACAGCTATCGTCACTGACGATCATACATTCTCAGTCAGCGGTGTCGGTTATGCCGAAAATGGTCACGTTGATTTAGAGGGCGATCTCCTCCTTGATGATCGTCCCTATGACTGGCATCAAGATGATGATGTGCAGTGGTTAGTTGATATTGCCGGCCAAACGACAGATGCTGAATTACGCCTCGAAGATGGTAATTGGCAAATGACTGGTGAGCCGACAGACGGGGCACTGACAACGCTTTATCACAAGTTAACCGGTCACCAACCAGAAACCGATCCACTCGATTCACTCCCCTTTGATTCTGCCATTCGCTATTCTGCCAGATTAGTTAAGCGGGATGACCAGAACATTTTAATGTTAAAGGGATCTCCTGCAACAATCATGCAGATGGCTATTTCCCATAACGTTTCACTAAATGAGCAGTATTGGGAAGCAGAAATGGCGCAGTTAACGAAACAAGGCATGCGTGTGGTAGCACTTAGCTACCAAAAAGTGGCCCCTGATGTTACCGACATTGATCAAATCGATATTGGTCAAGAAATGCACTTTATCGGAATGGTCGGAATGATTGATCCACCACGAACTGAAGTTAAACAATCCATTCAACAATTGAGGCAAGCCGGTGTCAAGGTCAAAATGATCACTGGTGATCATCCTGATACCGCCGCAGCGATTGCTAAGCAACTCGATTTAGATGATACAATTCGTTCGATCACCGGTCCCGAAATTGATGAGATGGACGATGAACAACTTCAGCACAACATTGACCGCTACAACGTGTTTGCACGAACTACTCCCATGAATAAACTTCGGATCGTAAATGCACAGCAGGCAAATGGTCATGTTATTTCCATGACCGGTGATGGCGTCAATGATGCGCCTGCGTTAAAACGAGCAGATATTGGCGTTGCGATGGGTATTAAGGGAACAGAAGTTGCCAAACAGTCTGCAGACATGGTCCTTGCGAATGATAAGTTTACGGACATTGTTGCGGCCGTTCGTGAAGGCCGACACGTATTTGATAATATCAACAAAACGATTCGGTTCCTTCTTCCGACCAGTTTTGCCGAAGGGATGATCGTGGTCTATAGTATCCTGATGGGGCAAACAATGCCACTCTACCCAACACAGCTACTATGGATCAACATGGTATCCGCCCTCACCATTCAATTTGCGTTTATCTTTGAGCCACCCGAAAATGGTATTATGCTTCGGGGCCCAAGGTCGGTTAAGGCTGGTATCTTATCGAAGATGGATGTTGTAGAGATTGTGTGCGTTTCCCTTCTTATTTCCGGTTTGGGGATGATTGCCTATGATGTGTTTACCCAGATGGGTATGTCACATGTCGTTGGAAGTACAATGACTTTGAACATCATTATTTTCGGTAAGATTTTCTACCTGTTTAATATTCGAAATTCTTATCCAGCAATTTCGAAGTATTTTTTCCAAAATAAGATGGCGTTTTACATTATCGGTGTGTTAATTATTTTGCAAATGGGAATTATTTATCTTCCATTCATGCATGATATTTTCCACACAACTAGTATTGGATTCACGTTTGGTTGGTTAATTCCAATAATCGCTGGTATTATCGTTTTATTCGTGACCGAATGTGTCAAGCTTATGCGCATTCAGTATCGTAAAACCAGAGGGAAAAAATCACAACAATTTGAAAAATAAGTAAAAAAGGGATCCTCATTGAGGGTCCCTTTTGCTTGTCAAAAATGATACTTAAAATTAAGTTTTCATTTTCTGGTTGTAAGCACGTAATAACAGACCGGCTATAATTACGCACTTCAGTGCGATAGAATCAC
>NZ_AYYY01000040.1 GCF_001436295.1 Paucilactobacillus vaccinostercus DSM 20634
ACTTTCCGAAATAAATTCCAAGCAGCACGATAATTTTTGATAGCATTAGCTTTCATCAAGCTATCTAAATCATTATCATTAAGCCAACCATGAACATTCGATATACCAGTAGATGGCGTTTTTAATCGTTGTTCTAGTGTTTGAATTCGTTTTTGTACCAGTTCAATTGGTATTTTCACTTGGTGAAGTAAAAATAATTCTTTATTCATCCCATTCA
>NZ_AYYY01000041.1 GCF_001436295.1 Paucilactobacillus vaccinostercus DSM 20634
ACCACGTTCAGCTGGAGTATAAGCATGGCAGTAATAGGTCTTAATACCATATTGTGGTTCAAGTGATACTAGCCCACTAAACTCAGTGCCACGGTCCACAGTAAAGCTGTGCACCGGACCATTAAAAGTGGTTAGGAACTTAGTTAGTGCTTCATTAACAGTCGCTATCGTCCGATCTTTTAACCGGTATGCCCAAAGGAACCGTGATTTGCGATCGATTAAA
>NZ_AYYY01000042.1 GCF_001436295.1 Paucilactobacillus vaccinostercus DSM 20634
ACTAGACAAAAGATCAGCTCCTAAAAGATGGGTTTGTGGTAAACACCATTTTAAAGAAAGCTGATCTTTTTTGTCCGAACAGCGTTCGGATTAATTTTACAATCTACCATAAGATGGGTTGATCACGATTTAAAAACATCTGGATACTGTGTCCGCAACGCTTGTGCTGTTAATTCGCCCGCCATCTGGGAGCCAGCTAAATCTAAATGCACCCCGTCCGTGGTACTGAGTTGCCAAGTAGCCGTTTCAATGAGTTGCAATTGCATAAATTCGGCCACGACCGCGCGAATAATCGCTGCAAAATTCTGATTAAACGGGATCATTACAGCAAGCCGGCTATTCGGGTAAAGCGTCTGCACTTGATTAAGGAAGCGGCGCAAAACTACCGTGAACGTCGTATCATCCGTATGCCGATCATTAGTACCAACATTAATCACAACTAAATCCGTGGGTACTGGTTGCCACGTCGTTTTAATATCCACGGCTGTTAAAACCTCCGGCAGTACCGGTACGCCACCAGTTCCTGGTTTACTGAGACCAACGGCACTATAAGCAATGCGGACATTCCGTGCATTCAACAAGTCACTCGCAACCGCCGCATAGTTGGCTTCCGCGCGATAATCTTCGGCAGGGTACTTACCCATGACCCAGCAGCCGGCCGTCAGTGAATCCCCAATCCACGTCACACTGTGTCGGCCTAACCGAACTGGCTGTAACTCACCATCTGTCGTCAGGGCTTTCACTGCAAAACTTGACGCCTATCAAGTTGCCATCAAGCTGAACTCACTATACTAGGGTCATCAAATCAAATAAGGAGTTGCAAATTATGAAATTCCAATTATTTCTCACTAAACATACGAATCAAATTACATTAGTTACGGGGATTCTGATTGTTCTTGGGATGCTCAGTAAATATCTCTTACAATTTACGCTCGGTTACCAAGTCATTTTAGCAGTTGCTTCAATTATTGCCGTCATTCCGATTGCGGTTCGTGCTTGGAGCGCACTTCGGAACAAAGTTTTCAGTATTGAACTGTTAGTTAGTATCGCAGTGATTGGGGCATTCATTATTGGTGAATTCAACGAATCCGCAATCGTTACTTTCCTCTTCTTGTTTGGCTCCTATCTCGAAAGCAAGACCTTGCAGAAGACGCGGACCGCAATCAAAGGCTTGACTGACATGTCACCAACTACCGCAACTTTAGTTACTGATGATGGCACCGAAGAAGTCGACGTTGATGATGTGGACGAAGGTGACGTTGTCCTAGTTAAAACTGGGAGTCAGGTTCCCGTTGACGGGATTGTTGTTGAAGGTAACGGCTACCTTAACGAAGCCTCAATTACGGGTGAAGCACGCCAAATCAACAAGCAACTCAAGGACTCGGTTTACTCCGGAACAATGGTTGAAAATGGCTATCTGAAGATCAAAGCGACTCAGGTTGGCGACGACACGACTTTTGCCAAAATTATTGAATTGGTCGAAGAAGCTCAAGATACCAAGTCCAAAGCTGAAAAGTTCATCGACCGCTTTGCTCAATATTATACGCCTGCCGTCCTCGTTTTAGCAGTCTTAGTCTTCGCCTTCTCCCGTGACTTCCGCTTAGCAATCACGGTACTGGTTCTCGGTTGCCCAGGTGCCTTAGTTATCGGCGCCCCAGTGTCAAACGTTGCCGGAATCGGGAATGGTGCCAAGCGTGGTATCCTGATCAAGGGTGGTGAAGTCGTCGATACTTTTGCCAAAGTCGATACCCTGGTCTTCGATAAGACCGGTACTTTAACGGAAGGTAACACTGCCGTTACAACCATGCACACTTACACAAACAATGCGGATAATCAACTAGCTCTCGCTGCCGCTATTGAGGGCGTTTCCGACCATCCGTTAGGCCAAGCAATCGTCAGTTATGCCGACCAGCAGTCAGTGGGGGTCGCTCCCGTCCTAGATGACACTGGAACCGTTAAGGGTCAAGGAATCTGTGCACAAGTCGGTAAGCAAGAAGTTGTCATTGGTAATCAAAAAATGTTGACGGCTCATAATATCAAACTAAATCCTACTCAACTCAAAGATCTCAATGATTTACAAGCTGGTGGTCAATCAACCGTTATCATGGCAGTCGACGGACAAGTTCAACTCATCTTCGGGATTGCCGATACGATTCGTCCAGGCGTGAAGGACTCCCTCGCCGCATTAAAAGCCCAAGGAATCAAGAAACTCGTTATGTTAACTGGAGACAATGAACTCACCGCTCAAGCCGTTGCCAAAGAATTGAACCTAGATGAAGTTCACGCCAACCTCTTGCCAGAAGAAAAAGTCGAATACGTTAAGAAACTAAAAGCAGCCGGTAACACGGTCGCCTTTATTGGGGATGGCATCAACGACAGTCCTTCAATCGCTAACGCCGATATCGGAATCGCAATGGGTAGTGGGACTGACGTTGCCATCGATACATCCGATGTCGTCTTGATGCAATCAAGCTTCCCCGCATTAGTACACGCCCACGGTCTCGCCAAGAAAACTGTCTCGAACACTCGTGAAAACATCTTCATCGCCATTGCCACCGTGGCCTTCCTACTGATTGGGCTAATCTTCGGTTATATCTACATGGCCAGTGGGATGTTTGTCCATGAAGCTAGTATCTTAGTCGTTATCTTCAACGCTATGCGGTTAATCAATTTCCAAACCAAGTTCGACAAACAACAACCAACTAAAACCATTCAAGCAGCCACAGCTTAATCAAGTCTCCCCAACTTGGTTACAGGCCTAGCAACCAATAACGGTCCGCCGACTAGTCTTCCCCAGCTAGTCGGCGGACCGTTTTAGCATATTGCAATCAAAAATGATAGACCAATAATAATTTCATAAATACGCTCGGTTAATTAATTGCGATTACAAACCAAAAAAGATCTTAGAAGCTGTCTAAAATCTCTTAAGTAATAGTGCTAAAAACGCTAAAACGACCATTTGCAGACTGGTGGTTAATTGACGCTCACAATTTTTCCAAAG
>NZ_AYYY01000043.1 GCF_001436295.1 Paucilactobacillus vaccinostercus DSM 20634
AAGTGCATAGGCACTTTAATTATTTGATCTGTCTACTTGACACGGAGCAGCGCCGACTGAGGCTTATTTCAGCTTATCAGATAAGCTATTTAAACGTGCCAAGTGGCACCCGTGTGTTTGCGTTGCGAACAGCAATGTAGTGATGATAACCACCTTTAATTTTATAACTGACGTAAATGTAGTTACCATTGCGAACATAACCATCATAGACAACTGACTCGCCTTTATAGTATTTAGCTCCCGTTGCTTGTACACCCGGATAGGCAAATACTCGCAAGGTTTGGCCGGCAGTAAATGTACTGTTCTGACGAGTAATCGTGTATGCTCCGTCCTTGAACGTACCTGTTGCTTTAACAACTGTTGATGTTGTTACCGGTTGACCGACACTCAGAATCTCGGCATCACTGCGATTGATCCAAGAGTTGACCCCGGCAAGCAGTAGACGAGTACCATTAACTTTTGCCACCTTGTAATGTTGACCTTTGACGAATGAGGCAATCTTTTGGCCAGTGGCCCACTTGGTTGCTGACAGATTAACCTTTACTGTGTCACCAGCCTTGATGTCCGTCTTGGGCGTGTTGTTAGCCTGTTGACCAGCTTTAATGGCCGTAGTCGTTGAATCCGTTTTGACCTGTGTCCCACCTTGCGAACTCGTAGTCGTCCCATCGTAGCCATTGTCGGTTACCCCAAGGTAATCCTTGTTACCATCCAAGCCACCGGCCACATACGTCGAAGTGAATTGAACGACCGACATTCCGTTGATCACAGGCAATGACTGCGTGCGTTCAGTTGAGCGGACCTGGTAATCAGGATAACGAGCAATCCATAGCGAATTAGGAAACACCTTGAGTACTGCCTTGTAGTCAAGGTGTGCTTTGATGAACGAGTCACCGCTGTACAGAATTGGCGTGTACCCTGCGGTCTTAATCTTGTTCATGGCATAAATAATGGCCGAGGTTGAAGGCGTGCCAGATTCGACGTCCAAGGCCACGATTGATCCTTTTGGTGTCTGTACTTTTGGTAAATAGTAATTAAGCATCTGATCCGCTTGGGCGTTCGTGCTGAACTCTGAGTAGATGTACGTATGAGCCCGCTTGCCTTGCGCAATGCAGTATTGGACTTGAGTGGCATACGTTTTTTGTGGTACAAAACGACCACCATAATAGCCACCTACTTGAGCAATCGCAAATCGATCTTTTGCGTACCCAAATTTGCCTTGATTTCCTTGGTAGACCGACCAGTCAACACCATAATCGCCCTTTGACGCAAATACTGGAGCTGTGGCTCCAACTACTAAAAAAGCCGCCGCGGTTGCGACAGCTGTCTTAGTTAGCTTGTGATTGAGTAGTTTGTGTTGCTTCTTGAGTCTGTGATCCGTCATCTGTTGATTCACCTCCTTGTGATGTTACTTTCGCGGCCGCAGCAAGCAAAGCTTCTGGATGCTCCTGCAAATAGGAAGTCACCGCCTGACTTACCCCCTGCTCTTGTGCGGTTTGTGCTTGAACTGTCTTGGCATCTTTACTAGCTTGTAACGTTGTAGCCACTGCCTTAACGGCGGGCTGCAGGCCATCAAATAGCCCACTGGTTGCACCACCTGCCAACAAGCCTAGTAGTGCGCCATTAAGATAGTTGGTGTCACCAAAGTAACCGAAGACGGCTAAGCCACCAATAACGCCCAAGATGGCAGATAACCATGGCAAATACTTACTGTCTAGGCTTGTCCATTTCTTGAGTGCCTGTGTAATTAATCCAACAACGGCCACAATGGCCGCTACTTCACCTGACGTTCCCAAATTTAAACTGTTTAAATCCATTCCAGTTACTTCCTTTCAGTCCGATCATATAGTTCTTTAATATCTTTACTGTGCTTGGTCAATTGAATATCTTGAGCATCGAGACGCTTATCTAATTCGTCATAACGTGTTCCAAGACGCTCAATGTTCTTCGTGAGCCGGTCAATGGTGTCCATCAATGAACGAATAGAGGCTTCCATCGGTTGTGTGATTGCAATGCGACTAAGCCACATAAATAAACCAATCAGCACTACAATAATGCTAATAATTGTCCCAACCTCAGACCAAGCTAAACCAAAAAAATAATGTGGACCCAAATTTCATCACTTCTTTTCTCCAAAATAAAAAGGACTAGGCTGCGTAGTCTGTCCCAGTAATTTCTTTATATTGATCGGCTGTGATCGTGTTAAGAACCACATACTGCTTGATGTCACAGCCCCAGCTGTACATTTGCTTAACAAAATCAAACATTATGCCGCACCCCCGTCCGTAGTTGTGAGCTTAGTAACTGTCGCTTGCAAACTTGCAACTTGTAAGCCTAACGCGTTAATCATTTGCTGTTCAGCCGTGGGGCCAACACTTGTGGTTCCAGTAGATTGGCGTTCTGTTTGGTAGTCATCTACCGACTGACCTGTCCATTTCACACCGTCCCACGTATAAGGTTGCACAATGCCGTTCGGCTTAACCAGTGTTGCATTCGCTGGTACGCTATTTTCATCAGCCACTTCGACGTATCCATTAAAAATCTTAGTTGTTGCGTCATATGTCATTGCTAACATTTATTAATCATCTCCTTATTTTACAAAAAATCCGCCTGCATTGATCTGACCCGGAGTAACAGACCCCATATAGTGCAGATCACCACTTCCCTGTGTTTGTAGACTTTGAACTCCTTGGCTTGTTACTACTGCTACGTTTGCCCAATGTAAATTAATAAGTGGTGTTCCCGTGCACTTTGATAACAACATGCTGTTAGTAAATTTGCCGTTGATTTGCCCTTTAATATAAGTAATTGAGCCATTATACGACGTAGCAACTGACAGATTTCCAGTAATGCCACTTTCTAGTGGTAAATCAACCCATGTTAATTTCTGTCCCGCTGTTAATGTTGCAATGTCTGCATTCAACGCCACATCGTTGGCGTCGATTGCTTCCGGACCTTTTTCCATGCCTGTTACAATTTTCGTTAATGTTGCCATTTATTTATCTCCTATCCGTAATAGATCGCTTTGTAGCCGCTAAACGCGGCATAAACGCCATTACTTTGTTTTGTTAATTTTGTTTGATCTGTGAAACTGGTATCACTGGTAGTTAATTCAACAACCGAACTGCCACCGCTTGAACTAATGACCGTGGCCGCTAACGTCTTTTGGTTTCCTCCGCCAAACATACCCGATGGCTCTGATCCAATTGCAACCAGTCCCAACGAATATTCTTGGTATCTCAAACTGATAGCCGCACCGACTGTTAACGTTTCCGGAATAACAAGCTGTATGCCACGCGTTTTAAACGTGACGCTGGCTTTTGTACCATCTCGCAAACCGTTATTAGGCACAACGCCGAGCGTATACGACGTTACCGGCTTCAATCCGGTTACTGTGTACGACTTAGCGGTTACTGTCGCTAACAGCGTCGTGCCGTTATAAATCTTGTAGCTAATAGCCATCGACTAGTCACCTCTTTATGACCACGTTAGGGTTGTACCTGTTGTTGTGGTACCAGACGCTGCCAGATTGGTTACAGTAACCAATGCCGCATATACCGTGACTGAAATAGCTGCGGACGTAATCGTCCCAACCTTGGCCGTGATATTTGCTTTGCCTTCCTTTAGTGCCTTGATTGCACCAGTACTAGCGTCAACTGACGCAACTGCTGGTGTATCTGACGTATAAGACGCTGCTCCATCGGTTTCGTCCGCTGGCGTAATCGTAACGCTAGCCTTAGCTGTCCCGCCGACTTCTAGCGACTTAGTATCAACTGCGATCGTTACGGCAGTCGTTGCAATGTTAGCGGTTGTTACTGTTACAACCGCCGTCTTGTCACCTTCACGCAATCCGTTTGTGGCCGTGACCGCAAAAGTATATTCTGTCTTAGGCTTTAAGTTGTTGACGGTATAGGTCTTTGCCGTTGCTGTCCCTAGCTTAGTCCAGTTTGCTGTGTCTCCCTCTTTTTGATAAATGTTATATGAAATTGCCATTATTATTTTCCTTCCTTTGCTTTCTATGCTGTATCCCAATCCAAACGATCAGTTTTGTCGTCGATTGGAGTTACTTTCAAATTTTTAACTTCCGGAATTGTTGTGTTTGTGCCCGTACCAGAATCATCACCGGCACCACTTGAATCTGTTGACGTTTGATTGCTACCATTACCGGCTGTCGCTTCCTCATCATTAACCGTTCCCAGATCAAATCTAAGTGTCTTGTACCCATCGATCAGATACCAGTAACCGTCCTTGTAGGTGACAACACCCGTCAATGCGTAGGACAATGGCAGGTGCACAATACACGTGTCATCATCCGGATAATCAACCTTGGCTGATATCGTTTGTACAGCCGACTCGCCTAATCCATAAGGACCTGTACCGAACCCATCACTCTCGGTTCCAATTGCGTACTCGTAATAGTGCACCACAACTTTCGGCTGTCGGTTCTGATTATGCTTGATCGTGACATTGAAGCCAGCCGGTACGTATGCTGCCAGTAATGACTCCATGTATTCAAGCCGATCATCAAGCACTGTAAAATTCCCAAAATGTGATGAACCACGAGCAAGGATCACTTCGCTATCCTTAGTGGCATTGGCAATAACTGCCTTGAATTGATCCAGCACATCACTCATCGTTTGTTCGACTTCTGTTTGACGGGCTTCAACACCTTCTTGTTTGTTCTGCAATTCAATCTTGAACGCCGTTTCATCCTCATTGATGTACGTTTGCACTGCCAGCACGATCTCGATCCACCGTGCTAACGATTCACGGACATCAACTCCGTACATTTTGGTTCGAATGAACTTAGCCAACTCAATCGCAATCGGCTGGATGTTGCTTGGTGTGTACTCCTGTTGCTCAGGAATCGGCGTTGAATCTTCATAATTCACTGATCCACTAACTGTTGCCATTTTCTACCTCCTCTCATTCGAGATAATTCGTCTTAAACCGATCACTAGGATCGGTACTCAAATCCACTGTATTTTGTGTGATGCCTGCAATGTGTCCCTTAGATGTGTACTGCCACAAGTCATATGGATGGGTTGGCTTCGTACTCCCGGCAACCGTACCATCATTTTGACCATATGACGGAATCCAAACAGCCCCGGCACGTGATACGTCAAGGTTAAAGGAATCGTAAAGATGATTAGCAATATACAGAACAATCTTATTATCAGGAACACCCAGACTATTGAGTTGATCCATATAGGCGCTGATACACGAACGCATGTCGGTCATGGTCTTCTCTTCCACATCGATCATCCAGAATCGAGGCTGTTTTCCATCACCGATGGCCGCTTGAGCACGATTATAGAAATTAGTAGCCTCAGTCTTAGCGTCTTCAACCGAAATAGCGGCATTATAAGCATAGACGGCGTAATTAGCACCCGCATCGATTGCCGCTGATATGTTGGCCTTATACGTCAAGTCTTCATGACTCGTACCATGTTGAACTCGAATAACTGCCAAGGCTAAACCGGCCTTAACTACTGCGGTCCAGTCAATCGTGTACTGAAACTCGCTAACATCAATGATTACTCCACCAACACTAGTCTTACCCTCAAGTTGTTCAATGGCCGCCTGCAACTGAGCGTTCTTCTTGGCTAATTCTTCATATTGAGTATTGCTGTTGGCCTTGATCTCGGCCAGCTGTTGAGCTTGAGCATTGATCATCTTGGCCAACGTCTCATTAGCCGCGTTCGCTTGAGCAAGGTTCATTGCTTCGTACGAGGACTGATTCATATCATCCTCGCCGATTGTCATGGTTGACGAAGCGATGTTCACGCAATCGATCACCATGCCGGTAATCCGCTCGACTAGATCAATGCCTTGAATCCGGCTAACAAGTTCGACAGTATCCCCATTGTTAAATGAGTCCAGATCCTTGTTAATATGGCTTAAGTCCACATAAGTCAGCTGAATCTGCGTCTTGAGGTTCTTTTGGGCGTCCATCATAGCTTGCCCCTTAGTCTTGAGCACCGCCTGCGTGGTCACGTCGTCCCAGTCATTAGCTTTAACAATCAAGCCAAACTTGGCGATCAATGCCTCGTTACGAATTAAGCCATCACCACCGATTGTCAAACGCGGATAGGACACGTCTGTGGTGTCCGTATTATCATCTGTAGTTTCTGGTTCTTGAGTTGCACCCAACGGTTTGAGTGCGGTGTAGAATGTCAACGCATCAACTGACCGTTGCAATGATAGCAGGTTCTTCCCCAGTTCAATCTTTTGGATCGACTGCCCACCGATCTGGGGCTCGTAGTCAAGATACAAGCCATCAGATTCATGGCGTACCCGAATTTCACCACCCAGCGAATTGATCAGCTTATCGGTAATGTTGTCATAGGTGTCCTTGTCGTCCTCCAGAAACCGGTATACGTTATCCGTGCTATTGGTTACTGTCACAGTGCCCAACTTGATCCGTTTATAATCATCAACCTGATTGTTGTGGTTCGTGATTATGGTTTGGAGAAAATCCTTAGGTGTTGTGTTGTGGAATTCGGCAAACGGCTGAACAGAATCATGCAGAAAACCTTCGAGACCCTCACAGATCACATCGTTGAAGATAGACCCGCCTGTGTCCATCTGATCATCAGGAGTGATAACACGGCCTTCAAAAATAGTCTTCTGAAGATCCGGACGTGTGACCTTAACGAACGTCGTAAACTGATGGAAATTGGCGTACTGCGGCTGATCCGGCGTGATCTGAATTTCTAACGAATCATAAGCAGATACGTCCTTTGTAACTTGACACATCAGCAATCTGAACTTGTCGGTTCGCTCAGAATGGATCACATGTTCTTCACCATCCCAGCCTTGCCGAATTGTGACACGATATCCATGACTTACCATCAAATCACCTCTTCAAACCAATCAAACGTGGCGTGAGCGTTACCCGTTATCATAAGCGAATTCTCACCCGGATTAAGCATGATCTCATCGTTATTGGTTGAACCTTGTGCCACTGAGAATGTGTCCCCGTTGAGGGTGAGTGTAAGTTTACTATCCGTCTCTATCATTAATGTCACAGCAATTTCACCATTGTTGATCAAATTGAGGTATGATGACCCATCGACATCAATCGTCGTACGTTGAGCCACATCCCAGTTAAAATTGAATGGATCCCATAGATCATCAGCTCGTTCATGGAAGCGATACGGATAGGCTTGAAACTCAATCGTGAGGTAACAAAAAGACGGCATCTCGCTAATTGTGGGTGACTTCTGTACTTCTGCCTTGTAGAAAAAATCCGATTGTGCATCATCGTCAAGTTCTCGCTTGCCCGTGGGATTCATCAACCAATTGACGATCTTAGTCCACGTGTTGTACAAGCGGTCCCGATCGTTGTACCCAATGTCTAACCGGCAAGGAAACGTGATCGTACGTTCGCCAAATGTGTTAGATCCATATAAATCACTTAGATCGAGCGATCCGTTCTGATACGGCACCTGCACAGTAGTCTTAGTCTTAGCTGGCAACACCATTGACTTAGTGTTGAGAACTTTCAGACCAAACTCACTAGAGTGGTGGCCGTTGAATGTGAATCCATAGTTCTTAGATGTTGACATTAATAGCTAACCCCCTCCGTGCTTGCTGTGTGCGTTGTACCCGACGTGCGGACCCGTAGGCCTCGTACGTCTTTGAAAAGCTGTGGCCGTTGATCTCAAGCGACTTGTTAGCAATCGTGTCCAGCTTATTAAGTACGTTGTCCAGATGGCCTGTGTAATCGTGTGAGTTGTCACCAGTGGCCACTTTGATGTTCTGTGATGCTCGCTGGCCCCAGATTGGAGCAACTTGGCCTGAGTCCTTAGCATTTTCGATCACCTGAGCCAGTTGAGCTGTGGTGCTGTTCGGTGCTTTGGCCGCACGTGCTTGGATCGCCTGCAAGATATGTTCATCTGCGGTGTCCCGTGCTGGGTTAATGGCCAATTCTGGCTGAGTAATGTCTTCACCGAAAATATTTAAATTACCGGGAATGCTCCACCCACCGTCGTTGTACCAACCAACCCGTTTGTGGAATGATTCGGCAGCCATAGCGGTTCCATACCGGCCCTTAATATAATTGACCATCCATTTAATCTGCGTAATTGGATTGTCTCGCCAGTCTTTACCAGCACTAGACAGCTTGCTGGCAGGTAAAGATTGTGGAATACCATAAGCACCTGACGATCCGTTGCGAGCATGTGGATTCCATCCAGATTCGGCATTAATTAGCCATGCCATCGCACTGGTCCATGAATCAGGTACACCAGCTTGCTTTAACCAATTTAAATGACTTCCAGTGGCCTTTGCACTCGTACCATTAGCATTCATTTCAGTACTTTCTTCAGAATACTTATCAAATTTCTCTTTCAAATAGTCAATGAAACCTTTTCTAGTTGAATCACTGGCACCCTGCATCAGATCATGTTGAGCAGCATCATAATTCGAAAGAAATCCTTTCAATCCTAGCTTATCTGCAATGAAGTCAAACGCCTTGTCTGCACCATCAGAAACAAATGACATAGTATCGTCCAATTTATCCTTCAACCAGTCATAAGCCTGCGTAATGGTACCGGATTTTCCGCCCTTATAGGCAGGTAATCCATAAGTCATGGAAAGAAATTGCTGAGAAAGTGTATGTGGCAAAATCGAAGTTCCTGCTTCCAAGTGCCGAATTTCCGGTCCACTCATTCCTAATGCAAATATTCCACGATTAGGATTATGAGCAAGTTCAAAGCCTTCTTCACCGACAAGTGCAATTTCATCACCCGACAATCCAGATGCCCCACGAGCATGTTTACCAATCTTTGGAATTTTACCCCAACCTTTATGGAGTGCATCAAGTACCTTGTTTAATCCCGAAGCAATACCATTCCATAGCACACGCATAGCATCAAAGCCACCGCTGTATTGACCATTAACCTCAGTCATTTCACCCTGAGCAGCGTTTACGTGGTCGGTGGCCTGTTCGTTGGCCTGCTTCTTTACATCTTTTTTCTGTTGAGTGATTTCTGATGTAACTTTGGTGTGCTGATCATGTGCGCTTTTTGTTACTCCGTGATACTGATCATCTGCCGCATTTTTTGTATCAGTACGTTGCTGTTCAGCATTATGTTTAACTTCTTTATACTGTGCATACGTAATAGTACCTTTCTCTTTCCATTCTTTTCTCGCTGTGGCAACGGTCTTGTGATACTGATCATCTGCCGCATCTTTTACATCATCACGAGTTTTTCGAGCTGACGTAACAGACGTCTTGTACAGATCATTAGCGTGCTTCTGCGTAGATTTAAGATCACTAGCATTAAGCTTGCCTTTGTCTTTAATTAACTGATCATATATCGATTTTTGTTCCTTGGCGCCCTTGCTAACGTCTTTTTTAACTTTGGTGTTAAGCCCATTTTCATCATTAATGTACGTATTCACGAAATTTTTATGCGCTTTTTGAAGCTCCTTATTTTTTTCTTTTTCGTACTTTTCAGAATTCACACCATACTTTTGCGCAATCTGTTGAAGCTTCTTGGTGCCACCGTTTTGAATATTCTGAACTTGCGCATAATAATTAGTTTGATCTTTTTGCATTTGTTTGAGTGCATTCTGTTTTGTAGTACGTTCTTTCTGATCGGCAGTAGTTTGCTTCTTTAATGCGTCGTTGGCTTGTTTTTGAGTCATGACCCCCTGCTTAACTAAGTTGTCTAGATCTTTCTTTGATTTAGATTCTTTATTTTTGTAATACGAGTCAATTGACTTAGACATACCGGAATAAAGCTTTTCAGTAGCCGCCTTTGTGCTGGCCATGCTTTTTGAATCATAACTAGTACTTACTACTAGCTTTTTATCCAATTTCTTGATGGATGGTTCAAGTTGCTTGCTAAGTTTATCGGCATCAATCTGTGAGGCTTTTGCACTTGCAGATATTTTTACATTTGCTTTGATTGTTTTAGGTTTAAGCTTTTTACCATCAACAGAATCTTGCAAACTTTTTCCAAATCCTTCGCCGAACTTTTTGCCGACCCACGATCCAGCCGAAGCCCCTAAAATTGTACCTATACCAGGCAAAATTGCTGTACCGAGTGCAGCACCAGCAGCAGCACCACCGATAGACCCGATGGATCCACCAGCTTTTGCGCCAGTTCCATTCTTACTAGTTAATTCAGTCGCAACATTTGCCCCAGCTACTAAATAAGGGCTTGCCTTGGCAAACTTGCTGACTAATGAAGTACCAGTTGCAACTAGCCCTGATCCGATTCCAGCGGTACCCGCTAGAGATTCGGCTCCCCCAGCGACCGTTGCAGTTTTAGCGCCCTTACTTAAAAAGCCACCAACGCCACTGCCGGATCCGGTTAGCGCACTGACTGCCTGAAATTCAAGCAATGCTTTCTTTGCGCGTCCAAGGTAAATAATGAAATCCGTAATTTTTTTCACGGCAAAGGCCGTAGCAAGTGCACCACCAACAGCAACTACAATTCCTTTGTGTTCCTGCATTGCATTGATCAACTTGATAAAAAATTTAGTCAAAGAAACGACCGCATCGGATGCACCATTAATGGCGTTTGTTAGGTTCTTTTTCCCAACTTTTTGTAGCATTTCCTGCATACCGGTGACGATGTTAGCTTTTAAATTGCCAAAAGCGCCTTCGAATGTTTCGGTACTCTTAGCGGCCTTCTTAGCACCATCGTTCATACCTAGTTGCATGATGGCCTTGTTAAACTCATCAGAGCTAATCTTGCCGGCCGCCATCGCATCCCGAAAGTTACCCGTATAGGCACCGTTCTGCTTCATGGCCTTCTGGAGTACACCAGAAGCACCCGGAATTGCATCGGCAAGTTGGTTCCAATTTTCAGTGGTCAATTTGCCGGCACCAGCTGTTTGAGTAAGCATCATAGCTACTGACTTAAACGTGTTAGCATTCCCACCGGCTTGAGCATTCAAGTTCCCAGCCGCTTCAGTTAAGTTCATGTATCCTTTAACACCGTTAGCTGCTAACTGTGCCGTCGTATTAGATACATCACCCAGCTCGTACACCGTTTCGTTAGCGTACTTTTGAACCTCTTTACTAGCACTGTTAATCTCTTTTTCACCGAATCCCCCAAGTTTCATGGTGGACTTGAATTTGTAAATCGAATCAGACGCTTCTATCGCTTCGGATCCTAAGCTAGCAATTCCTGATACGGCAGATTGCAGCCCGGTTGCCACGACGCCACCAACAATTCCGCCACCAACAGCCGTTTTTAGACTTGAAAACTTTTCTTCTGTCCGACCGGCCTCACTCTGAATATGTTCCAATTTTGGACTGGCATCATCATTTAGATGGGCGGTTGACGTAATCTTTGTAGGAATATGTTGAAGTAACTCCTCATAGTTAACCACCTCACCCTTGTCAGCCTTTGCTAATAGTTCAGTTTGAACTTCCTTAGGTAACTTGTTGAGGATTTTTTCGAAGTTATCAATTCCCGCTGTCTTAGCATCGGCTACTAGTTTAACCTTAGTTTCCTTAGAAAATTTACTGTCAATATGTTCCTTGGCCTTGTCGGCCGTCTGCTCCATCTTGCTAGTATTCTGCTGGAAACTCTCGTCCATCTTGTCACCGGCACCTGAACCAATACCGTGTACGATTTCATTAGCACGTTCACCGTCTGATTTAAGCCCAGTGAGATCCATGTCGAAATCAATTGTAATTCTTCCATCTGCTGCCATTTATATTTCCTCCTTTCCTCAAGATTTTCAATTAACGTGTTGCTTCATTTTTCAGTGCAGAGAAAATATCGTTCATGGCAGTGTCTTGGACTTCGACAGACCGATTATCATCAAGCTCATAGTACTGCTTGAGTTCCATCATATTGGCAACTTCTTGGCCTTCCATGCCCTTAGTATCACGCATCCGAATACTTAGGATTCGCCTGAAATACGTTTTGTCATTAAGTCCGGCCATTAACGCCTTGAACTTGTCCCAGTGCAGTTTGCCCTGTTGTTGAATCAAGTCAATACCATACTGCTCGACAAACGATGAATAAATGGCGTCAGCATCCTGACTATATGAGTAATACTTAATTGGATCACTGGTACCCACACCTGTATTGTCCTCATAATGGCCGTATGGTTCTTGGTGGATGTAGTCAGCAATCGCATCCACACCGGTAACTAGCAGATCAGAATCCAGCGCACATGCACTGTAAAACATCTCAAATGCCATTGACACTTTGTCATAATCGTCAATTCCATCGTCTTCTAGTAGCTCGTACCAGCGCAGTACATTGTCAAAACTCAAATCAAGCTCGTAGCTTTGGCCTTTATACTCAAACGAATGTTCTAACTCCTTAGTTAGGCTTAGCAAGGCTCATCACCGCCGCTTGTTGCTGGTGTACTTCTGACGTCGCTGTTGACGATTCTTTTTAACGATATTAGATGATTCTTCATTCAACTGGCCGATGATATAAGCTAGTGCTTGGCTGTCTTCGACATAATAGTGATAGATTCGTTGACCCTCACCATCGCCCAAAACTTCATCAAAAAAGTCACGTGCAATCTTGGCTGCCTCGTCAAATTTCCCAAAAATAAAGACTTGTTGTTCTTCTAGTGACATATCGTCAGCAGTCTCTTTATCAACATCGTCAATTTCTTTTTGCACCTTAGAAATCGAAAGATCCACGGTGGCCACATGTTTTGAAAACATATCATTCATTACTAGCGAATAGGTTTTACCCGCAATAATGAAGCTCTTTCGATTCTGAATCCGTTCGTCTAAGTTAATTGCCATGATTTATTACCCCTTTAATTTACGTCTCATTTTTTACTCGTCTCTGTCTACCATCAGTGCCTATTCGGCAGCTGTTACCGTAATTGCTGATGTACCAGACTTGCCATCAGCTGTTGCAGTGATCGTTGCTGATCCAGCCGCTACACCAGTAACCGTCCCATCACTTGCAACCGTGGCAATTTTCTCGTCACTCGACTTATAAGCAATCGTCTTATTTGTTGCATTATCTGGTGCTACCGTCGTGGATAGTTTAGTTGTCTTATCGACTTCCACGCTGGCCGTTGCCGGTGCAACAGTAACATTAGTGACAGCAACTGTATTATCACCATCATCGGTCGTAATGGCCGGTTCAAAGTCAGGCTTGCCATTGAACACAATAACAACTGAGAACGTCTGCTTTGCTCCTGGAGCGCCACCAGAACTAACAATGCTAGTCAATGTTATTACACCAGTGATCGTATCTCCTGATGGTTGAGTCCAACGGAACAATGTCTTGAGATCGTCACCGATCGCTAGTTGCTTGGCCGCAATATAGTCTTGGGCCGGATCACCTTCCAGACGATTACCAGCCAGTGTGAGTTGCAGACGCTTAGACGTTACATCTGATGTTCCAAACCCTTCACCGTCGTAATATTCGTCGTTGGTGGTTGTATCGTTAGCAGCAGGTGTTGAGTTGTTAATGCCTGCCGCCAAAGGCTTCCATTCAGCCTTGTCAACATTGTCTAGGCTGGTCTGCCCCGAAATATCAATTTCGAATTTGTTCTTGTAGTTGAGCGTAAACTTACCAATTTTCCCAGTAGTTGCCGCGTCTTCATTTACAATTGCCATGAGTTATTTACCCCTTTTCATATTTGTTTGTTTCAATAAAAACAGCCATGTCTAGTGCAAACGTTGAGTTGCCTTCGGTATCCTGCATAATTAATGCGGGAGCACTAGAGACAGTCAACGATTGAAAGACAAAGCTGTTGTCGTTGCTATTAAGTTCAGTCAAACCATCCAAGTATTTCTGAATGGCAAACAGGCTTTCACCTGCTGATTCTTGGTCATTTGTACGTATGGTGATCGAATAGTTGTAACGCCAGTCTTGATTGCCAGCGTAATCCTCATCAATCACTGCACTACCAGGAGCTGGAACTAATCCAATGCCCTCGTTTGGGATCAAATAGCCCATCTTGATTGCCACTCCGGTATTGGCCTTAATGGCATCAAACAGACGTTGTTCAAGATCCATTCCAGTTGGCCCCCTTCACAAATGCTTGTGTGACTTTATTCATGAGTTGCTGATCACCTTTAAGACGTAAGTCCCAGCGGCTCGATGCACCTGCAGGATGGTGGTTTACAATCGGATGACCATTAATCTTGCCATAGAACTGTGCTCTGGCGTACGGCATGGCATACACAATGTCACTGCCATCAGTATTCACGTTGGAATAGCTACGCAGATCGCCACTACGCTTGGGTACAAATTGCTCCATGGCTTGGTGTGCATCATTGACAGCCGCTAAGCGTCCCATGCGTAGGCTTGATTGCGTGAATTTACTCTCAAATCCGTTCATGTCGAATCTTACATGTGCTGGCATCACAACACCTCCAATTCATATGACCATACCTCATTACTAAATGGATCACGATTGTCTATGATCGACTGCAAAGCATAATCATTACCTTCAAATGTGATCACCGACTGGTAGTTATCCTTAGATAGCACCGGCATCGGTGAACTAACTCCGGCGTATAAAAAAACAATCGCGTTAGCTACTAGCTGGCGATTGTCGTTGGTACCGGAATAAATTGTTTGCGGTTGAAATACACAGTGATCGATCGTGATTGGTTCCTTATAGATTGGCTGGTTATAATCGTTGGTTTCACCAGTAGCCATCTTAATCTGCACAGTCTGATTAGCTAATTGTTTAGGAAACTTTGGCATTACCATGCCCTCACCCCTCTATACAGCAAACCAGTTCTAGCCAATAGATCTACGGCCGTTGTTACCACGCCAGTATTGCCATATGTGGCATCACTAATCGAATTGCCATCTGTGGATAACGACGTTCGGCCAACTGAAACCGTCTTGAGATTACCCGCTTTCTGCTCATAGATTGTTGATGCACCACTAGCCACGGCAAACTCGCATTGATAAGCAATCGCCTTTTGGTATTGTGTCGCTCTATAAACAATAAACGGAACGTCTGATGACAGATCGTCTGACACATCGTGTGTGATGTAATAATCATTGGTTAGATTATCAATCAACAACTTAGCATCGTTACATTGACCCTTGAACTGCTCCTCTGTGAACTGCTCCTCTGTGAGCGTTGTAAAGCCCAGTCTGGTATACGTCGCAAAGTCCATCAAATCATCTCCTAGTTAGCGTCTGATTATTGTGCAGGTGCTGTGATTGTTAATTTAGCAGTGCCAACGAAATTACCATCATTAGTGGTGTAAGTAACATCAACATCACCCACTGCACCATCCTTTGCAGTTACGACACCACCAGATACCGTAGCTTTAGTAGTGTCTGACGTTGCCCATTTACCGGTTTGATCCGTTGCATCTGCTGGTGCTACTTGTGCAGTAAATGTTGACGTTCCACCAGCTTTAACGGAAGCTGTGGCTGGTGATAGTGTTACACCCGTTACCGCTACTTTTGTCGGATTAACGACTGTTGTTCCGCCACCGTCACCCGATGGCGCTACGCTTTTGGGGCTAACGAAGTAACGATTCCATCTTCCATGCTCTTACGTACAAACAAATCATGGTACAAACGGTTCTGATAAAGATAACCGTCGCCTTCAGTATGTTGACCAGGTGCAAACAAGTACACTGAATTTTCTTTGACTACGGGAATAACTGCTTGCTTAACGACAAATTGATAATTGATAGCAAGTGCATCGGGAGCTACCACCGCACCTTCGTCATAATTATAAGCTGATTGGAAACGGGCATCATCCCAAACTTCGATTAAAGTAACACCATCAATCGAAGTTACACGTGATTCAAGCGCAGTCATGCCAACATTTTGATTAGTGATGTTACGAGTGAACTCACTAGAACGTTCAAGGGCATCCATAGTTGCACTAGAAACGAATCCAGTAATGTTGGCCGGATTATACTTACGAATTGGCAAGATCGAAGCCTTGAGCATTGAATAAGCATTATCCTTAGAAATCGTTTCGCTCTTGAAATGTTTAGCATCTCGAACAGACTTAGCAGCCATTGTTGAAAAACGGTATGCGTCAAGTTCTGGTTGAACATGTTCAGTGATGAAAGTGTTTGAGATGTTCGCCATTGCAAGCTCTTGATTAGTTTCATCGACATCTTGACTATCAATGAAAAATTCAATATCCCGATCTTGTCCCATCGTGTAAGTATCTTCGTCATCTGTAACAGTTCCAGAATTATATCCCTTGCCACGTGTATGTGTCTTTAATCCAGTGGTTGAAATACGGCGAAGTTTAAATGACTTGTTACCATTGAACCAGTCAACTTGTGGTACTCCCAAAGCCGTAGTGACCAAACCTTCTGTAATCTTTTGGTCCAATTGTGTGCCGTACTTAGTAGCATAGTTATATGCAGTATTTGAATCTGCCATTATTAATTCCCCCTATTATTTGCTTGTTACTTGCTTTGTGTATGAAGTCCTAAGGCTTGTGCAAACGCATCAGGCTTAGCAGCCGGAGCACCGTCAGGATTCCCCTTGGGTGTGATGTTAATGCCTGGTTTGGCCTGTTCAGTATCGGCTTGAAACAAGTAATCATGATCACCTTTGATCTTATCCACTTGCTCACTTAAACCGGTAAGCTCGTTCTTGTCGTCGTCATACTTAATCGTGTCAGGATCAATGAATGGCAAAATTGCCTTAATATCACGTGCCCCTGCGTCTTTTAAATAGTTTTGAACGGCATTATCCTGCTTAACTTGTAAAAGATTCTGCGCCGCCTGTTCGTCGTTAGTCTTAATGGTGCTCTGTAAGTCTTCAATCTGCTTTTTCATCTCATCACTGTTCCCAGCTTGATCACTGAGCGTGGCAATTTGAGTATCTCGATCTTTGACCTGTGAGTTCAAACTTTCCACTTGTGATTCAGCATTGGCCAGTTTGCTATTCACTGATTGGATTGCTTCACCATGTTTGGCTACAACTTTGTCAGCCTGTTCGTCTGTTAAACCTAATTCCTTCAAAAAATCTCTATTCATGTTTGTTCTCTCCTTACGAGTTTTTCTACGGTGCAACGACACCGATGGATTGCACAAAAAATAAGCAGTTTAATGACTTACTCAGGTCAATGTGTTACTTGGAATAGATGCGTTCACGTCCGTATTGGCGATGTAAGAAGTCGTTGTCATCAACTAACTCACGAATCTTAGCTCTATGTGCTGATAAAGCTGTTTGGTGGCGTTTAATGCCCTCTGCATCACCCAATCGCTTAGCATCTTGTAACAGGTACTTGTCATTTCGTACTGCACGCTCGTAATACCGCTGTTTTTGCTGAATGGCTGCTTTATTTACGGCGTCCTTTGGATCATATTGTGTCTGGTAATTGTGACTTACGCCTTCGATATATGGGTAAAGCATATGGCGGCAGTTAATCCCTTGAGTGCCGCTAGCCTCACCGTATCCATGATTATAAATACTGTCGTATTTTGGATTAGCCCGATTGTCACTCAATGGCACAATGTTAACCACGTGGCCTTGAATCGGCGCACATGCCTGACGTGCAGCTGGATGGCTACCCATTACAGCAAGTGGACTGTCGAAGTCCTTCATGCTCTGCAAGCGTACGTCGTTAAACGTTCGATGGGCCGTCGACTGAATCACAGTACGAGTGTAGCCCTCAAGTGACCAGTTGTGACCACCACGATCAACCATACCCGTCTTAAGACCAGCTGACTGCCACTTGTAGATATTGTCGGCTAACGCCCGCGTGGGCGTTTTAAGCCCAGTTTGCACCTCAAGCACCGTTTTATTGATAATATCCTGATACGTCTTCATCGCTGAATTTTGACCGTAATTGGTAGTGATTAGAGTCTGATTTACATTGTTATCAAGGCTGAGAAACGTTTGTTTGGTGTAACTATCAATAATGCCGGCAACAGTGCCACTAATTGGGACTGATTCATTGAGCATTTTAGACAGCTCACTATTAATTCCCTGAGCAACTTGTAAACCATCTCGACGGATTAATTCATTAATGGCTTTTTGAGTTTTACCGGACGTTTGGGCCACGATCTTAATCACTTCATTTGTCAACGCCCCCATTTTCGACAACATTTCAAGACGCCATTCGAGAATAGTATTTCGATCATTGAGCAAGCTTCTAGTATTTTTAGTAGCGTCAATAAGCAAATAAAAAATGCGCTGCTGCATGGCAACGTATTGATTGCTGATTTCTTCGGCTTTATCCATCATTTCTTGATGTGTGGTCACAGCTATTCACCACCAAACATACCAGTTTCGGCACTTGGAGCAGGCTCTGGGGTTTCGGCCTGTACCTGATCGACCCAGTCCTGTGCGTCATTCTGCGATAAACCGTAGTTGCGCATCAAAAATTGTACCTTGGGCATGATTCTCGAAGATACTGCCAGCATATCCTGCTTGGCCTGTGCATCCTTGTCAACGAACACACCATCATCGTAATGCACATTCATTTTTAGGTTGTGCATGTCAACCCCATCAGGCAACGAGAACAACGCTTGATGACCGTCAAATAACTGCGATGATTGAGCCAATTCGAGAATAGCCGTACACAGATCATTGATAAACGCAGAAACGTTTGTCAGAATGCTTGAACGAGTTTGATACGTCATACTGTTCTCACTCACAACCGCAGTAGCCGTTTGAATACCAGTCTTTGGATCGAAACTAAATGTACCGTCAGCTAGTCCAACACCGCTCTCGAGTTGTTTAAGCCAGAAATTCATTGCATCAGTATATTCTTGCGTTCGAATATCCTTGGTTAGATCTTGAATGACATCACCATTTTCGGTGTTAAGTCCCTCATATACGCCGTCACTAGCGTCAAACATAAGCTTGTGTGCCTTGTCTGTCTTGAGCATCGACGCAGGCACTACAATACGCCGCTTGCCTGCTTTGATCTCCCACATGAAGGCATCATTTGTGTTGTTGATATTATCGAGTGTATGTTTGTTATTATCAACGATGCCCAAACCAAGGGGTGATTCTAACGAAATATTATTTGCACCAGGCATCCGCATATAACAGAACAAAGGATTGATCATCTGGTCACCATCAAGCGTAACCTCGGGCTCGATACCCTTATATTTGTCGATCGAATCGAGTGGCACGGACGTGCCGACCGAGTCCTTGACATCTGATCGATACAGCTCATTGGTGATCGTATACTGGCCGTCTTTCCATTGGTGAAATTCAAGCATCGTGTAGTACATCACCGTATCATTTTCGATTTGTGTAGTTATGCTGGCTAGTGCAGCTTCACTAATGTTGTTGGTGTTTGATTGCAATGGGTAGAACTGATCAGCTCGAGCCCATGCCAGTTTGATCTGATTACCATCAACATACGGACGCACTGCAATGCCACCGCAAACAATAGCCTGCTCAAGGCGCATTTCAAATTCGTTCTTGAAGTTATTGGATTCAAGTACCCCATTGATGAAGTCGGACAGAGCTGTGTTTTCAAAGCTAATCTCGCATTTCTCATTGAATACAATCGATGCTAGACGACGTGCGACCTTCTCCGTCATATTGACACCGATCTGTTTGCGAATTGTCTCTTGACCATCGGACGTATGATATTTAACATCTGATGGCAGACCAGAATAGTACACAAGATCCTTGTTGATCCGTTCGTACTCCGAAGGATCAATATTAATTCGCTCGTCATCCGTTATATTGACCAGCGACTTACCAATGCCCATCTTTCCACCTTCTTTCCATAAGAACTTCTTGATTGAGTCGAACAATCCCATTCGTATCACCTACCATTTCAAGCAAAATAAAAAAGCCTCTACGAATTAGAAGCTTTCTTTTGAAGCATTAATTGTGCTGCACATTTTCTAGAACACGTTCTTGCCTTGCTGTATTTATTTGTTACGAACGAGCTCCCACACACAACACATTTTCTTGTTTCATTATCAACACCTGATCTTCTTCGGTATGCAGATTGGCAGTCAGGCGAACAAAATTTTGCACTTGGTCTTGCAGCCCTGAACGTTTTCCCGCAATTTAAGCAATTGACCATGTATTTCTTTCTTATTTTTATTCCCTTATGAGTTTTAGATGCCTGTGTTCTCCCTTCGGGGCTTCTATGCCACTCAGCAGCTTTAATCCTCGCCTTATCAAGCGAATGGTTCCATTTTGGTAGCATTTTATTGCGATCATGTTCACTATGCCACATGTGATGTTCATGTTTTGTCATACACATCAGATTGCTAATATCATTATGGTCCTTGTTTTCATCATAGTGATGTATTTGATAGCCTTTAGGTATTTCACCGTTATATTTTTCCCAAATATAGACATGTAGTCTTTTACGAGTACTTCCGATCTTTTTCGTCGACAAATAATACCCTGATTTACTATCTTTTCTAAATTTATAGCCATCTACAAACGCTGTTCCGTTTTCGTACAAAATATCATCCATAGCTATCACCTCTATGCCTATTTTACCACATAATAAATAGCTGTGTTCGCTGATATTACCACTTTAGTCCTAAATCTCTTCTATTATCGAGTACGAAGTACTGTAGTGCATCGCATGTGTGATCATGTTCCTTGATGACCCGTGGATCATCTGATTCAATCGTCTTCTCGTCCCATTGATAACGCCTGTGCTCGGAAATGAATATCTCGTTTGCTTCTGTATCCAAATAGAAAAACCGGCCTTGTGCAAGCAAATTTTGCACATGGTCAATCATTGCGACTTTCTTTGTTTTGGCAACATGATGCCACCTGATTGAATAGCGTTTGAAATATTCGTTGTCCAAGGCATAATCGGCCGTAGCACTATCAGCACTCCGTTTCCAAGGATCAAGGCCCCAACGCTCAATGTTATGTTGCTCAAAGGCATATAGATCCTCAACTAGATCACTGGGTGCTTTCTTATTGGCCTTGCCAGACGGGCTGTAATAATACGTGTCCAGTAAAATCACGCGTCCTCTCTCAGTCACCCCATAACACCCCTCGGTTGTCGCTGATGTTTCATGCCCTGAATCGACTGAGAAGTAGATATTGAGCAGTTCATCATCGTCTGGTAGCTCCTTGAGCTTATGAAACAGGCTCATGTTGTAGATGTTGGTGCCCAGACCGATTACCTTGCCCAAATACATCCAAGCATAGTAGTCCGGATCATTCTGAGCAACCACCGCAATTTCATCGAGGTAGTCCTGAGATAGGACCCCAAGTGTGTCATTCTTGTAGGTCGAATGGTCGATGTACCAATTAGCCAGCCCAATTCGCTTCTTAATCCACTCATTAATCCAATCATATGGGTTCTTGGGCGGGTTGTAGCTGTAGTACGTAATCACATGCTTACCAGGTGGTAGTTTCTTACGCGTGAATGACGCCCGCACAGCATCGACTTCGGCCCAGTCACTGAATTCCGCCAATTCTTCGAACCAAAGCCAACGGATGTAACCTTTAGCAATGATCATCGACTTGAGTTTTTGTGGGTCATCAACACCGCTGAAATAGAACGCGGTCCCGGTTGACTTATGAGTGATCCGATATGGTGACTTCTTGAACGTGAACTCGTCTTGCACATCGAGTTCGTAGATAGCCCACTTGATTTGCTCATAGACGGATAATTCAAGTGTATTGGCAACTTTACGCATGATCAGTGCGTTGGCCTCAGGATCGTCCAGAAAGTCGATCACAAGCTGTAGACTGATCACAGACGATTTAGTGGAACCACGGCCACCCTTGAGTACCTTGTTCAGCGCATCCGAGTACAGAACGTCGTCAAAATGTGGATTGATCAGATTGTTGGCATTAATTGTGATCTCCGCCATGTTTGTCCCTCCGATCCGTCCGAATGATCTTGACCGTGTTCGACGAACCAGTAGTCTTCTGCTCATCTAGTAGTTTGGTTAGTGCACCCAAGGCCTTCTGTTTGTCATACAACTCAATATCAATCTCACCTTTGTCAGTCTTAACCTTTGAGATAAGTGAGGTATCAACCATACTTTGGTCCTTGAATCGCACCTCGTGCTTTGTGTGCATCGCAGGCTCACCAGTATTGGGATCAGTAACCTCTACGTAATCGTAATGACCGCTGTTATCAATGAACGGCCCATTTTTACGATAGAGGCGTTCCCAGATAGGTGTGTCGGTCGTCACGAAATTAACGTAGTCACCCATATCAGCAAACGCCTGCTTGGCATACTCGTGGGCAATGTCAACGACAGTTAGATGAAGATCATCTGCAACCGACTTTTTGAGTTCAGTCAGCTGTTTTTGAATACCAGTATTTACCAGTAAGGCTGGCCCATTGGTGTTGGCCGTTCCATAGTTCACACCATATGCCTGCATATAAGCCCACGTGGCATTGAACCGTTGCAAATAGTACAAACAGAATGCCTTTTGTTTATCCGTGAGATCGCCATTATCAACCAGCTCGTCCACAACTTTGTGTGCAACCTTTTTGCGTTTTGTGTGCACACTTTTTTTGGGTGGTGCACCCTTATTCCAGTACCTCGACTTCCACGACTTAACCGTGTTGAGCTTAACGTCGTACTTAGCCGCTATGTCTTTATACTTCATACCGGCTTCATAATCTTTCTGAGCCAGCTTATACTTCTCAGTCATTACATATCACCACACCTCCGTTTGATCTTGTCGTCTTTCGACTGCATATTAAAAGCGCCATGCTGTTTAGCACGACGCTTGTCTTGTTTGATGGCCTTGTCAGCACGAGCGATCATATCTCGCTCAAATTGGCAGCTAACTAGGCCGTAATCTGTTTGTTTCATGTTATTCACCTATCGTATTAAAAAAGCCGCCCCTGCTAAGGCGACTAAATATGAAACCTATCGTTGATGCCACGGGTCAGAAGGGAGCTTTTCCACCTCCACGTGTACCGTGGCTAAACCAATATCGGGAATCGAACCCGGTAAAGGCATAAGCACCCCGTCCGTTGCGTAAACCAGACAAGATGACAAGTAGTTAAATAATTGGTTTCCAAGCAATTATTCTGTTGATGCAATCACAAAAACAAATAACGTTGCTTCCTAATTTGATTTCGTTGCTAATCAGCAAGAAGTGTCATTAATGCTTCTGTGATCCGTGTAGAAAGAAAGATGTGTTCGTGCGAGATTAACCGTGTCTCGCCTAGGGCGCTACCCTATTTTCAAGCAATCATCGTCCTTGTTATCCTCCTAGGCTGGACATTGCGGATTGTATGCTTGCTATGGAAACATCCGGGTGGGAATCGAACCCACTAACAAATAGATTAGTATTTGTAATTTCCATTGTACGGATGATGGGAGCTGATGCTATGAAGAACATTAATCGTATGACATCAGCCTACCACCCGGGAGGGTATCGAACCTTCATGCTGGCAATAATGGCATCCGCACCTGTGGTGTTCATTTTTCTATTGGATAACCACCATCTAGCATTAGCACAGGTATCCGCTAGAGTTCCGTAGAATAATGTCAGTATTCCATAACCGGGTAATGATAACGGCCATGGATCGGGCATGACCGTGCACGAACAAGCGTGCAATGATTCAGGTGGGGATCGAACCCACATCTTCTGTCTTACCAATTAGACGACTGAATCACGTGTTGATTAGTGAATCGATTATATTGTATTGAATTTATAAACTTATTCAGAAAGGAGGTAACCGGCGTACCCGTACCGGTTGAAAATTCATCAAATGTCGAAAATGTTTAGCACGCGTCAAGATGCAAGTTATTTGTTTATTCACTAATCAACAATACAAGCATATACCCATAATTCAGATATAACCTGCACTAAGTCTGCAACGATCCTGCAATTTTCCTGCACTAAACCTGCAATTTTTTTGGTTCTTGAAACTCATGTAGGTCATCAAGCATGTAATAATCTGCAAATGCGAGTAAGGCACGATTCTTGTAATAGTAATAGCGGCGTTCTTGATAGCCAATTTCTTTCCAAATTTGAAAATCATATACTCTGTGGTCGGAAAGGTACAGTTTCTTAATGATCGTCTGGCTAATACTGTCACAAACGTTCAAGGCTTTCATTGTTTGCTCCACAACGTTTTCAGCTGTTAACCGTTGTACAATACGCCGATCAGCGTTGTTCTCTACATTTTTGACGCCCGGCATATCCGAGATTACGGGTGATTGCAGATTGGTTATACTTCTACCCGAATAACGCACCATTTTTGGAAAAGTTACTTTAAAAAAACTAGTCACTTTCTTGATGGTCGCCTGCTCGTCAACCTCGGGAAAAAGTGATAAATTATCTGTTGTTTCAGTCATCTCGGCACCCCTTATGATATAATTAGTTTGGAAAAAGCATAATTAGTTCCGGGGTAGTCGTCTGTGCAAAGGCGGCTATTTTTTATTTTCTAATATATAAATATTATTATTACGATTAATTGTTATCATTTAGTTTATTTAAGTAAAAAATGTTAGACTTTAATTAATCAGATAAGGAGGCTTTCCATATGACTAAAGATAGTAAAACTAGATTCAACTGGTTACATCTCATTATTTGGATTGTATCAATTCAGATAATTGGCAGTCTTTCCGCCCTTTTTGCAGGAGACATAAAAAACATCTATAATCATCTATCCTTACCTCCCCTATCGCCACCTAACTATTTATTCGGCATTGTATGGCCAGTTTTGTATGCTTTAATTGCCATCTCTGGATATTTGATTTATCGTAGTAGTTACTCTAAACATGATAAAACTATGAATTATTCTCTGTTTGGAATTCAACTATTTTTAAATTTCATCTGGAGTATTGTATTTTTTAATAATTTGCAATACTGGATTGGTGTCATAATAATCGTTATCTTGGATATTATTGTGCTGCTATGTGTAACTAACTTTTATAAATCAAGTAAATTAGCTGCCTATTTACTCATTCCGTATTTTGTTTGGATACTATTTGCCACATACTTGTCTATTGGTGTGGCCGTATTAAATTAACCCTTCTCAGTTTCTATTTATCCAAATATAACTATCATTGAAGTCACTATTTAAATTAATAGCGGCTTTTATTTTGCTGAAATTTTAACTAGTTATGCTTGTCTTTCTGCCGTCATATCAAGGATTTATTTAACCCTCATTTTTCCACTCAATTCGGACTTCTCAGTTTCTAGGTCTTTAATTACTTGTTTATTTGGTTTCATCCTGCACCTCCACCCGTTCGCAACCTTCTAGCCCATATTTCTTAATTTCGTCCATCGTGAATTGCTTGTCACTAGAAAACGAGTTCGTATTATTGCTAATAGTTAAAGTCGTTGCGTCATTAGGGCTAATTTTCCAATAATAAAAGTTTTCTGCTTTGAGAACTTTAACGTAATACTTCTTTTCTGGTTCTCTCCGTTCATCAATCGGTGTAGCCGCGTAATCGCAGATCAACCAAAACGTGCTTTCTAGTAACTCATCACTGTAGTTATTTGGGTTGATTCCCATACCATAGCGCTGATTTTCATTGATCGTAGCAAACGGCCGTTCATCCTTCATTTGTAAATCATTCTCATAAATTTCAAATAATGGACTGCCATATACCGTGCTTTTAGTCCAAGTGCAGCCTCGTCTATTTAAACGTTTTCCAAATTCAACAGTTTTCAAATTAATTCCTCCTCAAAAATCCCGCTGTGATAGTCATATCTTGCGATCGTAATGGGTATGTCATACCGCATCATAAATAATTTCATGCGTAGTCTAGCGTCTGTTGTGAGCGTCACATTGCCGCCTTTCACGTCGACTACCTTATCGATCACGCCGTTGGTCCGGTGCACGAAATCTGGCCTGTACGTTGCGTGTGCGTATCGTTTATGACCGCATCGAAATGCTTTGACGATCTCGAACCGTTCCTGACGTGTCCAACCATCGGCCCATTCATTTTGGACTGTGAGGTAGTAAGCACCCTCAGCCTTCGAATCAAACTCAATTCCGTCAATAACCACCTTGTGGCTGTTGTATTTCTGCCGGCGTGGGTACAACTCGAATCCTCTATGCCAGGTCACTGAATCGCCTCCGCTGGCAAGGTCATTAACTCAGTCACTGGATAAATGCCTTCTGCCTTGAGCGTGTCGTAGATGAATTTTTGACCCTTCTGTGTCCACTTGAGTAGGCAGTGCACATGCTTAGCTTCCTTGTCGGACCACTGTTCATAGTCAGCGTAACCCTCACTAGCGAAATGCTGACGAACGATCCAACTCTTGCCTTGCTTGTAAATCACACCATGATCCTTAAGCCACCCATTCAGCCATTGAGGAGACTTCCCATATCGTTTAGCAATTACCGTCGTGGTCATCAGACCAGGATTGTGCATCTGATTGTCGAAGTAATCAGCCTTAGGCTTGAGTTTGGCATTCTCGATGGTTAATTGTGCGTTCTGGTCTTGCAGAATGGCGTAGCCGCGCTTCACGACTTCCTGTGGGTCGTTCCATCTACGTTCGAGTGCCAGAAAGTACTGGCGGTACTGCTTGCCAAGTGGTGTCTTGCTCATCATTGATACTTCCTTGGCCATGCCAACAGTCATGGCGTAGTCCTGTAATCCACGTCTGGCACCGTTATTAACGACCGTACTTGTGCGTACGCTTGTAAAATCTGTGCCTTCCTCGTACTCATCGAAGTTGTCAGCTACCCAAGCACTGAAACGCCGCTTGATTTCTAGTCCCTTGTATAGTGCACGTGCTGAGACGACCTGCTGGCCGTCTTGAATGGTTACTTGAATTAATTCGTTCACGTCTATACCTCCCCTATAATGCTAAAAAGTGGAATGTCTGGCCCATCGGCGGGCGTTTTTTGTTGTTTTGCTTGATTCTGTTCGTTTCTCTCCTGAACGGTTTGTTCGTACTGCTCACGATTCGTAATACCGCGCTTCTTAAACGCGTTCAGGACACTTGCAATGTACTTGAAGCTGTATGCCTGATGGAGTACAGCCTCCTGCAATGCACATTCAACCAGTACAGGGCTAGCCCCTTGAAACAAGCCATCAAGGTATTTGAGTTCCATTGGTGACAGTCGCCGTCCAAATTCTTGGGTGATCTTCTCAGTCACTGATTCTCGCGTAGGCGCGTTATTAATATTATTAGGAGTAGCAGGAGTAGAAGAACCTAATGATTTAGTTTGGTTTGTTTTAACTAATGTGTTCGGAGTGTTGTCCGGCGTGATGTTCGGACTGTTGTTCGGTGTGTTATCCGCTTTGCTGTTCGGAGTGTTGTTCAATATGGACAACACTAAATTGTTAGTTAATTCTGGGATCTCATATCGAGGTGCTCTGTTAGAACCACGTTTCTTGTAGTAGACCAGCTTTTTTTCGATCAGCTGTTGTCTGCTCCGTTGAAACGCTGATTGAGACAGCCCTGAAAGACCTTTAATTTCGTCGGCTGAGCATGTGAAGGTTGATATCCATCCGAGGCTATTGTCCTTGTTCAATAAGGCAAGGTACAGCATCCTTGACGAGGGACTCAACTCCGCACTTCCCGCAATCCGGAAAAAGGTATTCATCTGCTGAATGTAGTTCACACTTGCACCTCCTAGTCGATCAGATCGCCAACCTCGACGAATCCCTCTAGTTGTTTATGGCTCCGACAGTACTCACAAGTTCCACAAGCTACTGGTTTTTCCTGACCAGTCTTTACGGCTTCAAAGTGCTCAATCTGTCGATCAATTCGATCAAGTTCATCCTGGTATCGCATGGGATCAATATTAATGGCTAACTTGTCAGGCGGCGTCTGCTTACTTACTGCAAAGATGAACGGCTCACAGGTTACCCCATAGACTTGCTTAATAAGTTCACGATAGACAGCCATTTGGAGTACGTAGCCCCGATCTTCAACAAATGACTGCCACTGCTTGTAGTAATCGTTCCAATGACGCTTATGGATGTCATCCACGGTCTTGAGGTCACAGAAGTACCCTTTATCGAGGTTCAGACAATCAAGCTTGCCCTTCCAATCAACACCACCAAGGGTGCCTGAAACAGGTACCTCTTTCTCACCCTGGTAAACCATCTTGAAGAAGTCATCATCATCCAACGTTTTAATCATCATATCAGCCTGTTTGTAGGCCGCCTTAGGCTGTCCTTTGTACTTACCAGCCTTGGCAATAATATGATCGTGATTCTCTTCAATAAAGTCCCTGTGAGCTTCTGGTGATTCGTAGTAGCTATGCAAGTAGTTTCCAACAAGTAGCGCCTCTGGATTGCTTGTTGGCTGCCACTCATCACGAAGCTTTGCTAATGCGGCCGCTTCACAATTCTCGAAGTCCTTGAACTGGGATGTGGACCAATAATCCCAACTAGTGGCTTGGCTGTAGTAGTTCTGTTTGTTGAGCTTCATCGGTTGGCTCTTCGTTTTCGTCGGATTCTGTAGCATTGTCGTTCACCTCTTCATTTATCTCTGGCTTAGCTTCTTTAAGCTGTGATTCTTTGAATGATTCAATGAGTTTACCAGCGGTGCTGTCTTCTGGTGTGACGTCCTTACGTTCGTCGTTGAAGTCCATTTCTGAATCATTAGTGTCCTGAATTGCCTTGATTAAATTGTCATTGTCTCCAGAAGTGTTAATGAACATTTTGGCAGCACGACGAAGTACGGTCCGTTTAGCCATCTCATCGCCAAACTCGTTCTGAACTTTCTTAGTCTTAGCATGCGACCAGCTCTGATCAATCATCTTCTTGGTCATGACCGTCACGTTTTCTTGCCCATCAGTGGTCCGAATAACAGCGAACGCTCCAACAATTGGCTTATCAAGATTGGCAAAGCTTGGCTTAAATACTTCAATCGTTGTCTGACCCATATCATCGGCCCCAATCTCGAATTGATCGTCTTCGTGGATTACTTGAGCAAACGGCTTACCTTTCACGTTCTCAAGACGTTCAAGGATAGTCACATCACCGAAGTACGACCGTTGAAATGTTAACTTGCGACCGTATGGAATAAAGTATCCTTGACTCTTAGCTGGGCTAAGCCCTTGAATTGCCATGTTGAGTAACGTCTGCGTCTTGGAATTGTCATCCGTGTTCATTAGCTTAGGATCATCCGATATCATCAGCCACGCGGCATTGAGTGCATTTCCAAGACTATAGTTAGATGGCAATGCAAGACCGTTGTCAGCCTTCTCAAGTTCAGTGATACGATTTTGTACTTTTAATACAATTGGATTAGATGGCATTTGAATCATCCTTTCTTTCTGCGCCCATTAAACGGGCAGCTACATAATCTCCAGATTTTTCAATGATCGTGCTTAAGATGTTTCTAAGCTCCTGTGGTGTGCGTAGTGCAATGTAGTTATCAAGTGCACCATCACGAAGTTCATCGGGTGTGATGTCAAAATCTGGAAAGATTAATCGTGTTTCTAGTGAGTATTTATCTTCTAATAGATAGCGTTCGACTGGTGTTGGCCAATCTGATGGCTGTCTTTGTTGTTTAACATCCATTGCAAAAGCCCCCGTTTCGGTTTATGATATTGACATAAGATATTTTTGAAATAGTTTGTTTCGACGTTTAACAGTTGCCGCTGTTGAGCGTCTTTTTTTGCGTGTTTAAACATGTTTCTGCTCCTTCCGATCAAATAGATAGTTGCCTGTTTTAACGACGCCAAACACGATCCAGAACAACGCTAGCCAATTGATTAAGACTTGATTGCCTGTTACGAGCACAAGACTGGTAACAGCTCCAAGAATCATATACAGCCACTTCATACTGATTGCTTCCCTTCTTTATTCGCTCCATCTGCGTGTTTATAAATGTCAGGAAAATGTTGACTCAAGAACGTTGCCATCTCCTTAGCATTGAACGAATACTGCTGCTTACTACCAGCTACTGGAATAAATGCTGGACCACCATTCTCAAAGCTCAGTTCGTCATTGAACGGGCCGAGAATGTTATCTTTCACCCATTTACGCTCATGACCAACACGGGCTATCAAGTCTGCCATCGTCCAATACTGGCCTTCTAACGATGTCCGTTTCTTGTAGTCCTCTAATCCCTCAATATAGGACTTATCGACAATCACCTGATCCTCAGGAACGTTGATTGTAACTGTCGCCTTGATCTGTGTTGCCATTCTTCTCACCTCGCTAATTTGCTATGCTTCCAATATTTCTTGCGCTCGTTCGCCAAATCCTGCAACGAAAATCCAAATGCGTGACAGATAGCGATTGCAGCATTGATTCCGTAGAAATTGGCATCCAATATCTGAATAACTGCATCCTCTGGATCGTCTGCACCGTGAATTGAATCAGCTGGACCACTCAACTCATCAAGTGAATTATTAACGGCTGTGACGGCTTGCTGTAGCTGTGGCACTAACATAACCACTCGCGATAATGGATTCTCACTTATTGCTGAGCCGTTCATCACAGGCGGCAAAAACTCACTGAATTGATGAGCAACGTCTAATAGAATCTCCTCACCCTGTTCAGGAAACGCCCGCATAAGGCTTGGTACACTTTCAAGCGGTATCTTGGCCGCACCCGTTCGATACTTCGAAATAGCTGGCTGTGAATATCCTGAATCACGCCCCACCTGTGTGGCTGTAACATGTCGAAGCTTCATAGTATGGGGCAACGTATGAACGAGGCTCATTGACATATGAACTCGTACTTCTTGCATGTAAAATCACCTCCCTTCATGATTTGATTGGTCTTATTACAGCTATATGAACTACATTAGAGTTAAGCAAATGATTCCATAGCCATCTCGGCTACTTCATCTGCCACGCGGTTACGTTCGATGGTCAGCATATTGTTTAACGTGTCCGTTCCGAATCCTTCCAGAAACGACCGCTTGAGGTCCGGACGGAAGGACATTAAGTCCTCTACTAGTTGTGATTTATTCATATGGTTACCTCCTCGCTCATTTAAAATTGAATATACGTGTTCACTCTCCGGTGGGATAATAGTTCCAAAGGAGGTGAAATTATGACTAACGAAGAAATTACAACAATTTTGGCAAAATATGATATTGCTGACGAAAAACTTTCTGCAGCACTTTCTGAAATTGCAACTATCATCATCGAACGTGCAGGTTCTGTTGATAGTAAGAAAGCTTTAAACATTGAACGCCAAATCGTTAAGAATCAAAATGCTCGTGATCGTGGCTTAGCTGGTTTTAAGCTATAATCACTCTTCTCGGAGGTCAGGCTTTGTGCTTGTCCTTTTTTTCTTTAAGCTCGTTCATTCGTACTAATTCGTAGTAGATATGCCAGAGTGCACTAGTGATTCCGTTATGGTTTCTGACTTTCATACGCTCACCTCCTTGGCGGTGGAATTGTTTATACTTTTATTTGTAGTTAAATAGTAATTTTTAACTTATTTTTGTAGTTAAATGCTTCAAAAAAAATTTCCTCTTTATCGACATCAAAAAAGTCTTGTAAAAATTGCATCTGAGCTGGCCCAGGAGTAGCCGATCCTCTCTCCCACTTGCTGACTGTTCGTTGATTTACTTTTACTAAATCTCCAAGTTCTTTTTGAGTCATCTTTTTAGAATCTCGTAACTCCCGTAACTTATTGTCTAAATTCATTTTTCCACCCCCTTACCAACTTATGTAGTTATCATATACTACATTTTGTAGTAATACAATAGTTTTTACTATTTTTCTTGGTATTTTGCTTAATTTACCACAAATCGTGGTAATCTTACGTTGTAAACGGAGGTTTTTATATGATAGGCGCAAAAATTAAAGAACTACGCAATGAGCTTGGCATTAGTCAAGCCGAATTAGCTAAACGAATATCTGTTTCTCAGCAAACCATTGGAAGCTGGGAAACAAATCGATCAGAGCCTAACCTTGATGCCTTAAAAAAACTAGCATCTATATTCAATACGTCCGTAGATTACATTATTGGAAACTCAAAAAAACGTCACTACTATGATTTAACAAAAAAAGATGAAATTGACATAGCAGAACAAGCAGAACAAATCATTGAAGGAATACAGACTTCTGCAGACGTGAATTTCTATGGTGAACCCGCGACAAAAGAACAGATGGAAAGCATGCGTGACATAATTGAAACGGGGTTGCGCATCAATAAAGAAAAAGCAAAAAAGAAATTCACACCTAAAAAATATAGAGATAATGGAGCAAAAGGTGGCGATTAAATATGTCCGTCCAAAGTGAGGTAAATAAATTAATCAAACGGTTTAACTCAACCAACCCATATGTGGTTGCAGAGGGCCTTGATTATGATGTAATCCCCCACCAAATGGATTCGGACACATGGGGGCAAACAATTCGTTCCAATCGCATTTGTTCAATATTCATCAACGATCGACTAAGCGAGCAAACAAAACTATATGTAGTTAGTCATGAGCTTGGTCACTGCCGCTTACATACTGGGTACAATACTCCATTTTTGAGGAGTACGGCTGCTGGATTCAATATTCCGTATATTGAGCGGGAAGCAAATGAATTCGCTTTTGATTTTTTGCTTTCCGATGTAGATAGAGACTACGAAATTTCTAAACTGAATATCTTAGAATACTATGGTTTACCTGAATCTATGGAACGATTTATTAAGATTCAGTGATGTTTATAAGTCCAAATACTGACGACTTAAAAAGCTGAAATTCTTGGGAGATTCAAAATGGATAAGACAGAATTTACAACTAAACTCAAAAAGATATCTGAACAAGTTGATCAGTTTGCCGATAAATTAAACACTGAGGAAGCTACCAAAAATGCGTTAATTATGCCATTCTTCGCCGCTCTAAACTATAACGTATTTGATCCAACAGAGTTCGTGCCTGAATTTACCGCTGATTTTGGCAGTAAAAAAGGTGAACGCGTTGATTATGCTATTGTGTTAAATGACGAAGTCCAAATTCTAATTGAGACAAAAGAACTAAGTGATGACTTATCTAAACGCGATTCCCAGCTATTTCGATATTTTACTGCCACCAAGGCAAAATTCGGAATTCTTACTAATGGTGACACATATAAATTTTACACTGATTTAGAATCACCGAATGTAATGGATAAAACACCGTTTTTAACGGTAAAATTATCTACAATTAAAGACTCCCAAATTGCAGAATTATTCAAATTTGCTAAAGAAAATTTTAACGTTGAAAATATTACTAATTCGGCTTCTGATTTAAAATATGTAGGTCTCGTTAAAAGCTACTTCAATAAAGAAATTCAGTCACCAGATGATGAGTTTGTCCGCCTTATCTTGACATACATTTACGACGGAATGAAAACACAAGCTGTTATAGACTCATTTAAGCCAGTAATCCAAAAAGGTTTTTCTCAGATCATTTCTGAAACCGTTAACAGCAAATTGAGTAGTGCGCTTGATCGAACAATTGATGAATCATCCACCGATGATGACAATCCATCGATCAAAAAAGAAACTGATGACGGTATTATAACAACACCAGAAGAACTTGAATCATACACCGTCGCAAAAGTTGTCTTAAAAGACATTATTGATCCAAAACGTGTGTACTACCGTGATAATCGCACGTACTTCAACGTCTTAATCGATGATAGTAATCGCAAATGGATTATTCGTATCTATTTTAACAAAACACGCCATTTCTTCATTCTTCATGATGATGACAATACTGAAATTGACTTTGACGATCCAACAGACATTTACAACTACGCTGATCAGATAAAATCTATTGCCGACCAATATAAAGTATAGTTTTACGGAGGTAATTTTCAATGAAAAAACAGGTACTTGTTATTGGTGGTACGTTAATTATTTCTTTTTTTCTAGTTGCATGTGGTACGAATACAAAATCATCTGAGCAATCTAAATCTGTCGAAAAAATTTCAATTATAGGCGTAAAGGATAAATATATCTATTCTAATAATCCGGTAGTCATCTCCGGTAAAACCAATAAAAATGCAAAAGTTAAGTTAATAGAAGTTGATGATACTGTTAAAACCATTAATTCCAATAAAAATGGTGCTTTTAAGTTTACGATTACCCAACCAGATGAATACAAAATTACAGTTTCAAAAAATTCAAAAAGTAAATCAGTCAAAACTTCGGTAGAAAACAATCCATCGATTCAAAGTAGCATTTCTGAAAGCATGAAAAATGCTTCTTCAATGGCTGATACATCATCTGATGAATCCGTTTCTGAAACTTCATCTACTACTGCGATCAATTCTGATCTCACTAAAATGTTATCAAGTTGGAACGGCAAAGGATTTTCTAATTATGTTGATCATATGGAATACACAGACGATGGTGTTTTAAACATTTACATGAATGATAGCTTTACAGCATTAGATAACACAGATTCAACACAGAAATACCCTATTGCTCGCGATGCTCAAAAAGCTGGATTAGCTGAAATTAGTGGTGATTCTGATTGGTCAATCACAAAAGCCAACAAAGGCGTAAAAACCACTATTTATCATGATGATCAAATTATTGGTCACTCCACTGGTAGTATCAATGGCCAGTTTAAATGGCAATAACACCACCTACCCCGTCAAGCTGAAGTTCACGGATCCGGACACTGGGCAGAGTATTGGGACTATTAAACTGGATGTGAATTAATTATTTCAATACTTAAAGTAAGCATGATTTGGAGGAATGATTATGGTATCAGACACCAACGATGACGAAGGATATGTATATGCATTAGAAAACAAAGCTTTCCCAGGCTACATTAAAATAGGTCAAACAAAAGATGTGGCCCGCCGTTTAGCTCAATTTAATGATACTGGTATTCCAGATGGGAAGCCGACATTATTACTATTTGCTGTAAAAATTATGAATTATAAAAAGGCTGAACGACTATTACATAGAGCTCTTTCTAGCATGCGTGAAAGCCCTTCAAAAGAATTTTTTAAAGCAACTTACAACCAAACAAAAGAAGCATTTAAACTACTAACCTTCAATGACCCAACAGCTGAATGGATTAGACCGGAAGAATACAATTCAAAGATAACCGGAAAAAAATATACAGTTATTAGCCGAAAGATTGGTTCTCGCCCCAATCGCACATTCAAATACCTAAGCATTCCAGCAGGTGCGAAATTGACTTTTCGAGAAGATCCAAATATTAAAGTTACCGTTATAGACGGAAAAAATCATGTATTATGTCGCTGTGGTAAGGAACATACCCTTTCAAGGGCAGCAATTTGTTGCTACGATCATTATCACCAATTGACAGAAGAACAATGTGGTAGGGATCGTAACGGTTTCGCATGGTTCAAGTATAACGATATTATTTTATCGGATATAAAACCAATGGTTAACGCAGAATTGGAATAGTTATTTTTTAGCCTTTGTACCTAGTTTTTAACTGGTTCTCAGAAGAGTGTCCTGCATTGCTTAATTTTCATTGATTTAAAGACGGTTTTAAGGAAGAAGTGATTGTATGGAATACGTTGACATTTTTGGATATAAACACTCTAACTGCTCTATTATAAGTTCTGACAATGAATATAGACGTGTTTTTATTATTGAAGACAGTTCTCATAGACACTTTGTATGCTTGAAACCCGATGCAGTCCCTAAAAGAGGAATGTCTAATCACTGGGAATTATCAAAAAATGATCATATTCCTGATAACTATTGGGATCCATTTGATTAAAAAATTATTTTTAGCCTTCGTTTATATTGGGTGTGGCCATAATAGGCCTTTTACATGTTTGGTTAGATCAGATGTCCGTAACCGTCTGGTCGTTGGTTCGAGTCCTGCCGGGGACGTTGTACTTATTTATTGAAAGGATGTGAAAACATTGTGGTAAAAGTAAATGCTATCATCAATCAGATGAACGCTGGCAGAACTCATCCTTTTTTAGTTTCTTGCGATGACTCTAAGCAATATATAATGAAATGCATCAATAACACTACAAATGGGAAGGCTCTGTTTAATGAAATTTTTGCCTCACGTCTGGCAAAACTCTTGTGTATTCAAACACCATACACAAATATCGCAAAACTTCCGGAAAATATTGTAGAGGCAAATTCATTACTCACAAACAATGAAAGTCATCCAGGGAAATGTTTTATTTCTGAAATGATTAGTGGAACTGCCTTAGGAATAAATCAAATCTCCGCACACAAAATTTTAAATGATGAAATCTTTCCAGAAATTATCTTCTTCGATACTTTAGTAATGAACTCCGACCGAGCAGATAATAAAGGCAATTGGTTTGTCAAAAAATCAACCAGAAATTTAATTGCTCTGGACCATACTAATATTTTTAGAATCGCACAAATATGGGACAATATTTCACTTGAGCAAGATTCTCAAAATCCACCTGAAATTATTAAAGATTTAGACGACATAGCATACGCATTACTTGCAGACGAATATAAGCGAAGAAATCCTGAAACAAATCACCCGTTTTCACCTATAAAAAGAAGACTGAGTGAGTTGTCAGAAGATGAAATTAATTCATGTTTTTCAAACATTCCAGACGAATGGGCAATTTCAGACACTGACTTAGAAGCCGCGAAAAAGTTTCTTCACTTTCAAATTGCTCACTCGGATGATATAGTGTATAAATTAGAACAAAAATTTGGATTTAATAAAGGAGGTTATTTACATGGATAATTTTAAACTATTTTATTCGGTCTTGAAATATATTCCAAGTTCTATTCGTATGGAATCTATCAATGTCGGCATAGTTGTTCATGCACCCTCTATTAGTTTTTCCCATCTATTCAAGCTAAAAAATACTCGTCGTGTAGCTTCTTTTGATGACGAATACGACAAAGATTTTTTTAACATGACTCTTGACTCGCTACGTTTTGATCTTAACTTTCCAGTAGATGATGATCAAACGCATATGTCTCTCGGGTATGAAAGCAGATTTAAAAACATTGAAAATGATTTCTTCTTATCGGAAAATATTTCTTTTTTGTCGAATGAATTCCAGTTTTCGCCAATTCAGGCCATGGAAACAAGTGCCAGCTCCTTCGAGGAGGATGTCGACGAGTTAAAAAAGATGTACTTGTACTATGACAGACCAAAGTCACAACGTATTACAAAAGCTGAAGTTAAACGTATTCTATCTAAAAGTTTAAATTCTTATAGTCTTAGCAACTTAGAGAAGAAGCCAACGGATATAAAGAGTGACTTTAGTGATGAACCTGTTTTTGATTTTAAAGTTGGAGATAAGTATATAAAAGCTATCTCGTTCGATTATGCCCACAAATCAACAATGGCTACTGAATTAAAGAGTGCGCTATATGACATAAACAAAATAATCTCCGAAACTCCTGTTCCCGAGATTATAATCACAACTAATGATGACTACAATACAGAATCTTATAACACTTTTACCGAAAAATTAGTTGAAATTGAAAATTCTGCGAAAAAAGCAAACATAAGGGTCGTTCCATTATCTGAGTTCGGTCAAGCCTTGAATAAGTAATATGCACTGCCCCATTGTATTGGGGCTTTTATTTAACGCTTTAAAAGAACATATGTTTGTAATAATCAATAGTAAAGTATGAAAGGATGGTAAATGTGGCATATATTTATAAGCGCGCCAACTTATGGCATTTTAGGGTTAATAGATCCGTAAATGGGAAGAGGTTGCCCATTAACTCAAACGGTGGTTACCGCTTAAGAAGCATGGCCAAGGAAGCGGCCCAAGAGATCGAAGACCAAATCAAGCATGGCACATACCAAGAGCCAACAGACCAAACATTCGACAGATATTACGAAGAATGGTTTCACACATTTTATGAAGGAAAGAAGTCAGCAGCAAACGACAACCACTACCGATCTGCACTAAAAAAAATCAAGAAATATTTTCCTAATAAAAAAATTGCTGATATCTCACGATCCGATTATCAAAATTTTTTAAATGAATTTGGTAAGGAACATGCACCAGCAACTGTCCTGAAAGCTCACGTTTATATAGCTAAATGTTTTCACGAAGCATATCACTTTGGAGCAATATCAATTGATCCAACCTATGAAGTATCACTAACCGGTGATACCAGCCTTGAAAAAGATGAATCCCATAAATTCATGAATCTAGATGATTTTAAAACTCTAATCCAGTACACTTACACCCATCTCGATCCTCGTCGGGTAACCAACTATATTATTCTTGTTATGGCGAATACCGGTATGCGCTTTGAAGAGGCGGACGGGCTTACCTGGGACTGTATTGATTTCGACAATGCCACGATAAAAATTGATAAAACTTGGAACTATACGAAAAAGCCTTATGGATTCGGGCCAACTAAGAATCAGTCGTCCATGCGGTCAATTCATGTCGACAAGCAAACGCTTGGTGTACTTCGCAAACTCAAACTCGTGAATGACAAACGTAAGTTAATTCGACCAGACTATAACCCGAATAATCTATTGTTCATTCGGCCAGAAAATGGTCTCCCAATCTCTAATGACGGCCTCAATAGCCAATTATCATCAATTTGCAAAAAATTAGGAATCATAAGTGAAGGCCAACAGTCTTACACTTCGCACGCACTACGCCATACGCACGCCAGCATGTTACTCTATCAAAATCGTGATATAACGTATGTCTCCAAGCGTTTAGGGCATGAAAACGTAACAACCACCTACAAAACCTACGTACACGTCCTCAAAGAAGTTTCTGCCAGAAACGATAGTGCTCTAGATGGCATAGTGACAAGCTTAATTAACGGTCAAAAGTAAAATTGGTACACGAAAAGCAACGTAAAAAGGCCCTTTTTAGGGATTATTTTGTTGCTCGTGTACATGCCGTGTACACGAGACAGTTAACCAGAACGAATGAAATAGAGTCTAAGAATATAACAAAAGCCCTAAATCATTGATATATCAATGGTTTAGGGCTTTTATAAATTATGAAAATGAACTATATTTAATAGATCTAAGCGAGTGACGGGAATCGGACCCGCGACACAAGCTTGGGAAGCTTGGATTTTACCACTAAACTACACTCGCAATGCAGAGTTAATTGTACCATATCAATCACAAGATGTGAACGATTAATTTTCTGCAACCAGCATTTAATTAGGCCATTACCCGTTCTAGCTCTTCTAGTACCACCGGTAGCTTCGTATACCCGGCATCTCCCAAGAAATGACCGCCCGTGGACTGCAAAATCAATTTAGCACGTAAATGCTGAGCCATCGTTTGGCTAAACTGTGTGGGTACAATGCGATCATCCTTAGCAGTCACCACCACCGCATTCGCCACTTTAGGCAAAATATCACGCGCATAGTTAAATGTATGATCCGCAAAACTGTTTAATTCGGGATAAGTATAAATCGGTTCATCAAACCCTGATACCAAAATTAAATTGGCCTGTTCCACATCATGCTGCTCAATAAACCGCAACGCTTCGATACACCCCAGACTATGGGCAATGATTGTTACCCCATCAGTTGCCACAATCGACCGATCACATGCAGCATCCCATTCACTGGGGTGTGGAGAAAACGGCTGTGGTAGATCCACGATTTTAACCATGCAATTTAGTTTTTGGCGGGCCGTCTTCTTGAGCCATGGAAACCAGTCATCATCTGGCAATGACGTTCCGTGAATCAAATATGCTTTTTTCATTTTCTCATCCGCTCCTCTACCAATCATGTTTCACGATTACTTTAGTTTCATCGTACCACTAATCTGAATCTGTTGTACCCTCACTTACATGTGAAGTGTTTCGCTCTGCGATATTCTATCATTTGCGGTATCATGAAGACACTATTTCAAAACAAAGGCAAGGTTTTACCATGGTTTCAAAAATTGATCACATCGAAGTACGCGGCGGTAACGTCAACAATCTGAAAGATATTGATGTCGATATCCCATTAAACCAGTTTGTGGCCATTTCCGGTCCTTCTGGTTCGGGCAAAAGCTCACTTGCGATGGGCATCCTATATGCGGAAGGCTCACGGCGCTATCTTGAGGCCCTGTCAACCTATACCAGACGTCGAATCACTCAAAATCGCAAGTCTCAGGTGCAATCCGTCAAACATATTCCGTCCGCCCTCGCACTCCGTCAACGCCCCAACATCCCATCTGAACGATCAACCGTTGGCTCCTTAACCGAAGCATTCAACGTAATTCGCCTAATTTTTTCACGTCTTGGCTCAATCGTTTGTCCCAATGGTCACCGCATGGCACCAACCATTGAAATTGCTCAGGCAATGGATCGTCCTGGACAAGCAATGGGTGTGGTAACCTGTCCCACATGTGGTATTCAATTCATGGCAACTAGTGCCGAAGACTTCTCATTCAATTCTACGGGTGCCTGTCCCACTTGTGACGGACTCGGCGTAGTTCGGGAGCTCGATGAAGACAAACTCATTGGTGATGAAGCCCTAACCCTTGAGGAAGGCGCTGTTGCATCATGGCACCTCCCTGGGCGAAACTTCATGCCCAAACTCGTCGCAACATTGGGCGTTCGGACCGATGTGCCTTACCAGAAACTAACCGCCCATGAAAAACAAATTGTCCTTCACGGTGAGAAAAAACAGTATCCCCTTGATTTGCACTCTGGCACCGGGCGTGTTTTTCATATGGATAAGGCCTTATACGAAAACGCCTATGACGCAGTGACTGATTCACTTCAAACCTCTAAAAGTGAACGTTCCATTGCTCGAATCAACTCGTTTTATCATTTCTCGACGTGTCCTACCTGTCACGGTTCACGACTCAACCCTGAACGACTCAAACAAATTGTCGGCGAAAAAAATATTGCGGAGGTCGCTAATTTACAGCTCGGAGATCTTGCCCAGTGGGAGGCGATTACCAAGCAAGACCTACCAAAAAACATGCAACCGTTAGCAAATATTTTATTCACGGAGCTTGAAGACACCTTACGGCCACTCCTAGAGCTCGGTCTAGATTATCTGAGTCTCTCTCGGAACGGTAATACACTCTCAACCGGTGAACTACAACGAATTCAGCTTGCGCGTACCCTTCGCACCGAAACAACCGGGGTTCTTTACGTCCTTGATGAACCTTCTATTGGCTTGCATCCCGATAATATTCAGGGACTGGTTCATATCTTTCGAGAATTAATCGAGCAAGGAAACTCATTAATCGTGGTCGATCATGAGGTTGATATCATTGCAGCGGCTGATTGGGTAATCGAAATCGGCCCTGGTTCCGGTGATCAAGGTGGTCAAATTATCGCACAGGGAACCCCTCAACAACTTACTCAAAATACGGCTTCACTAATTGGACCGTTCATTGCGGGGACCGCTAACATCTTACGAACCAAAACAACACCCGCACCAACCACCCAAACCGTCCTCAAAATCGCCCGTTACTTTAACCTACATGATGTGACGGCTACCATCCCCGACAATCAAGTAACCGCCATTACCGGCTTTTCGGGTGCGGGTAAGACTAGTCTAATTCTCGACAGTCTTGTTCCAGCGATTCAGGCTCAGCAACACCACCAGAAACTTCCCCACCACGTTACCTCACTATCGACGCAGCTAAAGCGAGTCGTCAGCGTCGATGCGACCCCCGTTGGGAAAAATGCCCGATCGACCCTTGCCACCTACACTAACATCATGAATGCACTCCGCCACCTCTTTGCGGCACTGCCCGCAGCACAGGAACACGGCTACGCCATCGCTGATTTTTCATACAATAACAAACAGGGGGCTTGCCCAAACTGTGGCGGCCTTGGCAATATCACACTTGACATTCAGTACCTTCCCGACATGCAAGAAGTCTGTCCCGTTTGTCACGGGACCCGGTATAATCAAGAAATTCAAGCAATCAAGTGGCATGGGTACTCAATTGTCGATCTACTGGCGATGTCCGTAACTGAAGCACTGCCAGTGTTTAAAGATGTTCCCGCAATTGAGCGCCAACTGAAACAGCTCCAAGAAGTCGGTCTCGCCTACCTGCACCTTGGTGAGAGCACCCCCACGCTTTCTGGTGGCGAGGCGCAACGCTTGAAGTTAGTGAGTCACCTCACACGACACGAAGCCGGAACGCTGTTTGTATTTGATGAACCATCCATTGGCCTACACCCACTGGACGTCCAAACGTTGCTTCAGATCATCGAACGACTACAAACTAACGGTGCTACCGTGATCATCATTACACACGATCTAGACTTGATGATCAATGCCGATTATCTGATCGACCTTGGTCCGCGAGGTGGGGATGCGGGTGGTCAAATCACTGCCACCGGCGCCCCACTCACATTAGTTCAGACGCCAGTTAGTCTAACGACTCGGTATTTGCAGCAACACTGGCTAAAATTTCAACATTAATACAAAAGCGAGGCCGCTTGTGCCCCGCTTTTGTATCTATTCAATTGGTTCGATTGTCATTCCACGAACCGTAATTGCGTTTCGTCCAATATTTTTGGAATGGTACAAGTATTTATCTGCTCGTCGGTAGACATCTAAATAGTTTTTATCTTCCTCCATTGATCGATCTTGACCGAGTGAAATCGTAATGTGGAACGTTTCTTGTTGCTCGGTTACAAATTGGAGTGTGCCCAGTTCGTGATGAACCAGTCGTGAGATTTCACATGCCCGTTCAAAACTTTTTTGAACATCATGGAGGACAAAGCTAAATTCTTCACCGCCCGTTCGGTAAGCTTCGGCCGGATATTCGAGGTGATCGGTAATTTCTTTCAGCTTTTTTGTGACAGCTTCTAATACCTGATTTCCCATCAAATGTCCATATTGATCATTAATCTGCTTAAAGTGGTCAATGTCTAGCGTGTAGAGCGCGTATGATTGATGATCCTTTTGCATATCCGTAAATGAATTCAATAAATCTTCATTAAACACCCGAAAATTATAAAGCTGCGTCAGGTCATCTACTCGGGCTTCTCTTAAGAGTTTATCTTGGGATTGTTTATGCCGCTTTTCGGCATACTGCACCAGCCACAACACCAAACTAATCACCAAACTAGTGCTGATTTGCCAAGGCCAACCGACATTGATTCCTTTGAGTGAATACACATTGGTTATCAAAAATGGTGCCGCAAATATCAGGCTGAAGGGCACATACAATACCAAGTGCCGCTTGATTACCGGACCAAAATTTTGTGCCCCTATCATCAGCACCAAGCTAATCAGGTAAAAGGGCACCCAATTAGGTGCATTCGGAATCCACCAGTACCAAGCAAGTAGGAGCACTGCTAAGCAATACAAAATCGGCCGCCGACGGGACATCAGCATTGCAAACATGACGGTCCCAACCTGAAAATTAATGTACGTCCAGCCAAAGCCCTCTTGATTTCCCGCTTGAATCATACTATTTAACGATGCAACGTGAAACAGAATCAAAAATAAAACCGTAATTGCAATTAGGTAGGTGGTTGCCAACTTTTGGTTGCGAATACTCTTGAATTTAGCCGACTGAATCCAGTTAAATAACATCGCATACCCAATGAGCACTAAAATGTTAGTTACGTACGTAATAATTCTCGATTCCCAAATAAACATCCTGGACCTTCTTTAATCGTTTAAATTTAATCCCACTTTTTCACCGGCATATACCGCCCTCATTGTATAATTTATCCGGACGAATTTAAACAATATTTTTAGTAAAAATTAGTAAATCAACAAAAAAACGAATTATGTCGTGTCGTTTGTCACACGATGTCATTCGTTTTTTGAGTGTTCTATTTTTGGTTTTCACTAACCGCCGTTTTACCGGCGACTCGACCAAAGGTGAAAATATCTGTTAATGAATTCCCACCTAGACGGTTTCCTGCGTGAATTCCCCCAGCCACTTCACCGGCCGCAAATAGGTGTGGAATAACAGTACCCTGTTCGTTTAAAACATGCGCTTGTGTGTCAATTCTTAACCCACCCATCGTATGATGAATAGCGGGCTTTCTTGGTGTCGCATAGAACGGCGCCTGTTCAACCTTTAAATCAAAAACGTTCTTGCCAAACTCAGGATCTGTCCCAGCATCCACGTATGAGTTATAATGCGCGATCGTGGTCGTCAAGACTGCCGGATCAACATGAATCTGTTGCGCTAGCTCTGCTAACGTGTTGGCACGATACAGCGTTCCGTCTTCGACTTGTTGATCAATTTTTTCCTGACTCGTATTGTAGGCGGTCTCCTTAATCTTATCATCCGCGATTAAATAGAACAGACTGCCGTTAGCAATTGCGGCTTTCGACAAAACATCCCGGCCTTCATATTCATTGACGAATCGCTTTCCTTGCTGATTAACCATCACAAAGTTAGCGGGTGGCACCTGTAAACCAGTAAAGAGCTCACCCGTTTCAGGATCCGAAACAGGCATCATTTGTGAGAAGCCCATGCCAACAAGGTCTGCCCCCGCGCTCGTTCCTAGCTTAATTCCATCCCCAGTAATCGCCGGCGAATTTGAGGTTTGAATATCATCATCAATCTGTTGCCAATACGTGTTATACTGCTGAACCATCTTAGTATTAGCACCGAACCCACCAGAAGCTAATATTACAGCGCTGGCGTGAATGATGACTTTTTGATCATCTGGTCCCTGTGCAATAATTCCACGAACCTCACCGTCTTCAATAATTAATTTTTTAGCCGGTGTTTCCGTTAAAATTTGGCCATCACGTTGTTCCACAAAGGTCTTCAATGCTGAAACATAGGCGTATCCTTGATTCTTTAGTGGTTTATGACCCCGTCGCCATTTTGCACCAACCGGCATTGAGACTTCAGTTTGATCAAATTCAACACCGATGCTTTCTAACCACTTTACAGATTCTAACGCATGATCAGTTAAAATCTTCACCAAATCATACTGCCCGTGAATTTCATGACCAGCTAAATCGACACGTTTACCGCCTAAATACGTTTGAATTCGGTGGAATAGCGTTGAGTCAAACAGATATTCATTATCATCATCGGTTGTTTCCAGATACTTCGTGATTTGTGTTTTTAGTAATCGGAAATCGGCAACGTATGCAGGATCGATGGTCGCCTCGTCGGTGTTCAAAATACCTTGCAAAGTCGTTCGTTCCCCGGGATTCGCACTGAATTCATTTTGCCAAGTTGGATCAGCCGCGTTCATTGGTCCACCAGTCCGCACCGTGTTACCACCAACTGATGGGAATTTTTCGGCAACGATAACACGTTGTCCGCGTTGTAGCACGCTGGCAGCTGCCGTCAAGCCGGCACCACCGGCACCAATCACCACAACATCTGTCTCATACTCGACAGGGGGAACTTGTCGTTTCGCACTTGGCCGTGGTCGATTTTTAAGAACATCAGGATCACCACCAGCTAACTTCACAGCTTCTGCCACGCCGTCAATGACCCCTTTGCTGGTTACCGAAGCACCGGAAACGGTATCAACATTTAACGTTTGCCCACTTAAAATTTGTGCCGGAATTTTCTCGAATACCACATCCGCAATACCGGCCGTTTCTGCGCTGGTATCAATTTCAATATTTTCAATCTTATCTTCTGAAAATTCGACTGACATCGGTAATTTCCCATTATGCCCCATGGCCGTCACGTCGTAGGTTCCCGGGTTAACCTTCAAATCTTCCGGAACGTTTAACATTTTGACCATGTTGGTAAAGCGCAGGAATTTCTTAAAGCAACTAGCTAAAAAGCTAACCGTTCCTTCGTTATTCAAATCACCATGCTCATCAAAGGCTTGTTGCGCATGACCGAGCAAAAATTCGTTTCCGGGCATGACGATGGCATCGATACCGGGTGCATCTAAAATCTGGCGCAAATGAAGTTGTGCCCGCGATGATCCCTGATCGTGATAGGACGCACCAACAATCATAACTGGTTTTCCCTCAAAGGAATGGACATCATTTGATAGCCATTCAAGCGTACTCTTCAGTGCAGAAGGAATAGAATGATTATGTTCCGGCGTTGAAATAATAACCCCATCCGCATCAATAATTTTTTGATCGAACGTTTGAATAATGGGTAAATTTTGGTCCGCCGATTCATTAAACATCGGCACATCCTTAATCTCCAAAATTTCTATTTCTGCTTGATCAGCAAAATGCCGTTGCATAAACGTAAGTAGCTGACGATTATATGATTTTTCTGCGTTCGTTCCGACAATTCCAATTAACTTCATCTATTTCGTCCTCCTATTCTTCCGTCCAAACGGCCTGTTTGTCGTGTAGTTGACTTGAATGTGCGATCAACTGATTCACATCTTGAGCAAACGTCATATACTCCGTAAAGTCGCGCTCGAGTTCGTGAATTTTAGCTGCATCTACTAAGTTCCCCGCATCATCAAAGGCTCGTAATGATCCCCCAAGTAAGAATTCTGAACTTGGTAAAACACGCGCACCGACTTCTGGAGCGTCTAAAATTTGCCGTAAATGGTTCTGTGCCCGCGATGATCCTAACGTCCCATGTGATGCCCCAGTAATCATGATGGGACAGTTATTAAATGCCTCGGACGTATATGATAACCATTCGATTAAACTCTTAAGTGCCGCAGGAATCGAGTGATCGTACTCTGGCGTGCTGATAATCACCCCGTCAGCCGCCTGAATTTGATCAATAATGGCTTGAATTTCACGTGGTGCAATTTTTGAATCTGGCTCGTTAAATGCCGGTAAGTCTTTAATTTCACAAATTTCAATTGTTGCTGCTTGACTAAAGTGGCGTTGCATATAATTCAGTAATGTTCGGTTCGTTGACTGATCGGCGTTGGACCCTACAATTCCGATAAATTTCATAATCGTCTTCCTTTCTAGTTCTCGATACCTAAATTTTAACGAGATGTAGAAAGATTGTGAAATACTTATTTAATTATTGTATAATAGCTAAATAGCTATTACTCACTAAAGAAGGTTTGCAAATGATTCTCAAAGACTCCAAAAAAATGCTACAGTACCTCGATGCCCTACTGACATATGGTAACTTTACCAGAGCAGCGAAAGCACTCTATATTTCTCAGCCGTATCTAACGCAACTCATTCAAAAGCTCGAAAAAGAGTTACAAGTTGAAATCATCAATCGAACTGCCAAACACCTTCAGCTCACCGAGGCTGGTAAATTGTACTACAACTACTTGGAAACGTTGGAAAATGAAACGGCTAAGTTTGATGATCAGCTCAGCCAATATACAACGCCGAACGGCACAACCATCAAGCTCGGGGTACTCAGTACACTCGGGTCTTACCTTCTGCCACTATTTCTCCCTCAATTTCTTCAAACACATCCCGACGTCAAAATTCTAGTCGATGAAAATAAGCCCCAACGTAACGAGGCCAATGCTTTAGACGGCAAAATTGATTTTTATATTGGTCAAAATCCCGAAACCCTGTCATCAAATTTGATTTTTCACGAATGTGGTAACCATAGTTATTTTGCTATTATTCCACCGACATCCGATTTTTTTGATCAGACAAAAACAGTTCTGCCCCTGGGATCCATCCCCATGGCAGAACTGTTGGGCGAACAACTACTATTGACTTCGAGCGGCTCAGCGATTCGGCGGCAAGTCGACTATTTACTCCAGAAATATCAGGTTCAGCCCAACATTGCGGTCGAAAGCGACAATATTTTCACCATTTTCAATCTTAGCAAGCTCGGAACTGGCGTTACGATCGTTCCGGAAGAAATTATAGGCTCACTTCCCCAGCAGCCAGCCTATAATCTTTATCCGTTGTCCGATCATCTAATTTCGATCAATTTTTTTATTGCACACAGAGCGGATAAAACGCTTAGTTCGGTGGAACAGGATTTAATTACGGCCTTTCTAGCGCCGTTCAATTAACGATTTCAGTGCTCCGGAATATAGAAGGTCGCCTTGTTTAGTAATCACAACGCCACCAATAATGCCTGGTTGCTTTAAAGATATAATCATCTGTTGGGGGGATTGTCCGAACAATCGTGTCGTCCAAATTTCACCGTCCACCGACTTTTCCGAAATAACAGATAAACTAACCACGTCCGTTGCCACCGGATAACCGGTTCGTTGGTCAAAAATGTGATGGAATGTTTTCCCATGAAATGTATTTTGTCGTTCATAAATTCCCGATGTCACAATCGAAAGATTCTGAATTTTAAGCGACAAAACATAGTTTCCCCGTGGTTGAAAGGGATTTTGAATGCCGATACGCCACTGATGATCGGCATGCTCGGGCGCATCGCCAAAAGTTAAAATGTTACCACCAAGATCGATCATTCCCGCTAATGCGCCCTTCATCTTAAAATCCGCAATAATCTGATCCGCAAAGTAGCCCTTTGCTAACGAACCGAGATCGAGTGACATTCCCGGTTCCGTCAAAAAGACGGTCTGATCGGTGCGATTGAGTACAATGTGGTCCGTATTAATTAACTTTAGTGCCGCCTGCACCTCTGCTGGAGTGGGTTCTTTGGCGTCCGAAAATCCAATTTGCCAGCTATGAATGAGTGGCCCGATGGCGATATTTAAAAAGCTGCCGGGTGCCTGACTATTTTGTTTTCCCAGATCAATCAGCTCAAATAGATCATAATCAACTTTGACTGGTCGTTGCCCCGCGAAGGTACTGATTCGCATTAACTGTGACTGCTGATCGTTTGCACTGAATCGTTTTTCGTAATCGATCAGCTTCTGTTCAGCTGCTGATAACAACTGCTCGGCATGGGGATGTTGTACCCATAATTTGATGACCGTTCCCATCAAATAGCAGGTTCGATTGGCTTCATCCATGATGATTCCTTCTTTCGCGTCAAATGACATGTGATCATCATAACGAACTCACGAATGAAGCTCAAGACAAAAGAACATTCTAAAAAGGACCGGATGACTTATTTCAGCCCATCCGATCCCTCGTTTTAACCAATCTGTCGCTTAAATTTTTTAAAGTTAAACAATGCATCAATCTGCTGGAGATAGTCCTCCGGAATTGAAACCGTTAATGCACGTAAATTATTTTGTAGTTGTTCAGGTCTGCTGGCTCCGGTTATGACACTAGTGATATGCGAATCGCGCAAATCCCACGCTAAAGCAAGGCTGGCTAAATCAGTATTCAAGTCAGCAGCCATTTTAACCAAGGCCTCAACTTTTTCCAAGTTTGACGTTGTCAATAAAGCTTGAATTTGGTCTTGATAAGTAGCTCGAGATCCGGCTGGAATTTGTTGTCCAAGGCGATACTTACCGGTGAGTAATCCCTGCGACAACGGTGAAAATGGTACGATTCCTAACCCTAAATGATCACAAACATCGATTAACTCATGCTCAATATATCGATCAAACATATTGTATTGTGGCTGAACCACCGACATGGGATGCAACCCAAGCTTTTGAATGATCAGTTGCGCTTCCAAGATTTGAACTGGGGTCCACTCGCTCACCCCATAGTAAAGGATCTTGCCATGATCAACTAGATCACTTAAAGCTTGTAGCGTTTCCTCTAGTGGTGTTTCTGGATCAAAGCGGTGGCAAAAATAGAGATCTAAGTAATCCGTTTGTAAATTTTTAAGCGACTGATCAATCGACGTCATAATATGTTTGCGGGACAATCCACGATCATTAACGCCATCGCCAGTCGGAAAGTAAACTTTACTTGAAATTATGAGCTCTTTTCTGGGAAGTGTTTTTAAAACTTGACCCAAGAAACGTTCAGCGGCACCACCACTATATGCATCTGCACAATCAAAGAAATTCACGCCATTCTCAAAAGCCGTTCGAATACTTTCAGCAGCTAATGTTTGATGCTGCTCGTCACTCACATCGGTCATCCAACTTCCAAGTGCAATTTCACTTACCTTTAAGCCACTCTTACCTAACCGCCGATACTTCATCACCAATCACCCCTTTATTGAATTAGGGTCACTTTATCACTTGAAGTGCACTTGAAGTAAAGGCTTTCTCAGCATTTTATTCAGTTTTTAAATCCTGTTGATACTGACTGTGATTCAATTTAACAAGAATTCCAATTTTCTTAGTTGACTTAGACCCACTCTAAGGTGCTAAATTAAGTCCATGCTTTTAAAAAGTAAGTTAGAAAGAAGGATTTTTAATCATGACTAAAGTACTAATTGTATTAACCAATCATGAAAAATTTGAAACAATCAACCGGGCCGCTGGTCTGTGGTTGAGCGAAGCCACTCATTTTAATAAAGTGATGAAAGATCACAACATCGCAGTGGATTATGTCAGTCCACAAGGGGGCTATGTTCCCGTCGATCCAGGTAGTTTGGCTCCTGATCAATTAGACGACATCAACAATGAATTTTATAGTGATGCTGAATTTCGTAATCAGGCGCTAGGCCACTCACTTAAACCAGCTGACATCACAGCTAGTGATTATGATGCAATTTACTTCGCTGGCGGCCATGGAACCGTTTGGGATTTTCCCAACAATCAAGAACTCGGCACAATCGCCAAACAAATTTATGATAATGGCGGCATCATTTCTGCCGTTTGCCACGGAGTAGTCGGTCTTCTTTCTATTGAAAATGCAGACGGAACTAAATTTATCAATGGCAAAAATTTAACTGGTTTCACCAATGAAGAAGAAGAGATCAACCAACTCACCAATGATGTCCCATTTCTTGCTGAAGATGCACTGAAAGCTGCTGGTGCTCACCATACTAAGAGTGATCCATATACGAAGCACGTTATTGTAGATGGTCGCTTAATTACGGGTCAAAATCCACAATCGGCAAAAGGCGTTGGTGAAGCGCTGATCGATGCTCTCCACTAATTTTTCTCAAAAGCCTGTAATCCCAAGGATTGCAGGCTTTTTGCATAAAAAAAGGATCACAGTGTGATCCTTTGCACTAGTGCGTGCGCACTAATACTGGCGATATAACTTATATTGTTCAAAATTGAACGACTCGATCGTACCACTTATGAAGGTATTTGAATACAACCTTTAGCATTTATTAATTTTTTGTCATACTCCTCGCTTTTTAATTTTCATAAAATAAATAGGGTCGATTCTGCAATTTCCGAATCGGCCCTATTTTTATGCTAGCAAGTAAATCGACATTGCATGTGTAAGTTGGTTGCAAAGTGAGTTTCGATTAACACATCTAGCAAATATTTTTATTTTTTAGTTGCTTTACGTGCAATAATTTCATCATTCATTTTTTCAATCTTTTCATTATTCAACTTATAGAAAGAAAAGACAATCATCGCAATGACACAGAATACTGCAGGAATGAGCGTTGCCGTTAATTTAATCCCTAATAAACTATTAGCGGTTTGATTTTGGTTAGCAACAAATCCAAATGCAGCTAATGCATATCCAGGGACCACGCCGCCCATTGCCATACCGGCTTTAAAGAAGAATCCAATGACGGCATTGATAATACCATTTTCACGTTTACCAGTTTTCCATTCTCCGTAGGTAATTGTCTGTGGTACAAGTCCCCATTCAAACGTTCCAGCTAAAAAGATTCCGGCTGTTTGAATTGCACGTCCAAGAAAAGTCAAAGCAATATTTTTTGCTGGAATCATGAACATCAGAACTGAACCAATTACGGCAACCAATAATGCCATTTGCATTAATTTTTGTGGACCCATTTTTTTATTTAACCATGGTGTCAAAGGAATTACGACAAATACTGGTAACGTTCCGATCAAATTGTACCACTGCATTAGACCTGCATCTCCAGCATTATAAGTCATGTAGTACGCACCAATCGAATTAACAACTGACATTAATCCGAAAATGATAATGAAGAAGATCGCTAAAACTCGAAGTGGCACATTAATCACTAGTTGGTGAAACAGATCTGAAACTTTAACTTCTGCCTGTTGTGAAGCCGTCATATGAATGTGCTCTTTAGTTTGCGAAAAACAGAACAGCAAAATTAAAGCACCTACGATACCGTACATTGACATTGTTAGGAACCATCCAGTACGAGCATTAACCCCACTATAATAGCCACCAGAAAACAGCTTCACAAAAATGGGAATACCGAAACTAACAACCAAACCACCAAGTTGTGCCAAGAACATCCGAATTGAATTCATAGAAATCAGTTCATGATCATTTCTGGTCATAGCAGCATTCATTGATCCATAAGGAATATTAACCGTCGTGTAAACCAGTGACATTCCGATATAGGTCACGTACGCATATGCCATCTTGCCCACACTACCAAATGATGGTGTATAAAAACAGAGAATTGCCATAATTGCAAATGGAATCGATGTAATGACAAGCCAACCACGGTACTTACCCCAACGTGTCGTGTGCTTATCTACGATAGTCCCAATTATCGGATCATTAATCGCATCAATCATCCGAACCACTAGGAACATCGTTGCTGCGAAAGCTGGTGACAATCCAAAAACGTTCGTGTAGAAAAACAGTAGATAAGTTGACACACAGTTATAAATTAAGTTTTGTGCAAAGTCACCAGTTGCCCAGCCAAACTTTTCACGCATTGGTAGTCTTCCACTACCTGGTAAAGATTCTACGGATTGAGCCATATTTTCTCACTCCTATCTTTAACGAATTGTGACTGTTTCGTGATTACTTTCAGCGTCTGCTGAACTATTACCGAGATAGCAATCATAATCCATTTTTTCAACGACAAAGGTATTCTGGGATTCATCAAAATAGGCTAATTTTTCTAACGGTACTGTAATTTCAACTGTCTTCATTTCACCGGCCTTTAATTCAATCCGCTGGAACCCTTTCAATTCCTTATGGGGATGATCCAATGTTGATTGATCATATCCAACATATAATTGAACTACTTCTGCACCATCACAGTGTCCGGTATTCTTAACACTTGCAGTGGCAATTAACTGATCACCATCACGCTTAAACTTCACATTTTTAATTTCAAAAGTGGTATAGCTAAGGCCACTCCCAAAAGCAAAATCTGTTTCATGGCCTTCTGTTTCCAGTTTGTTATAACCATGTAAATAACCATATTCAATTTCCGTACTTTCCCAATCAATCGTTGGCAAGTATTTCTCATCAACTGGAATTGCAAATGGTAACTTACCTGATGGATTAACATCACCACTGAGAACGTCTGCCAGTGCATGGCCACCCTCCATTCCAGGATAGTACGCGTCAAGAATTGCACTCACACTGTCTTGCCATGCATGTGTTAAAATCGTATTTCCACCAATCAACACGACAACTGAATTTGTATTCACTGGGCCAACCGTATTAATGAGATCGATATCGGCCTGATGAAGATTTAGTGTCTGCCGATCGCCACCTTTTGCAAATCCAGTGCTTGATCCAGCTGATCCTTCATTACCATTCAGGAGTGCTTCATCACTTTGATCATTTGATACATACTCTCCTTCATCATCAAAATTGTACCCAACAACAAATATCACCACGTCTGCTGTTTCAGCGGCCAATTTAGTTGCTTCAATATCCGTTCCATCATCATAACTAACCTTGGAGTTCTCAAAAGCTTCCGTAATGCCTTCTAATGGACTAACAGTGGTTGTTGGATAAACACGACTGGAACCATGATCACCAATATTGTCACTTTGCGCTAGTTTACCCACAACTAGAATCTTCTGCGCCTTTTTAGCGACCAACGGTAACACACTATTTTTATTTTTCATTAACGTAATTGCTTCTTGTGCAACCCGACGTGCTAGTTTGACGTGTTCAGGGCCTGCAATAACTTCTTTACTGAAAGTTGGTGCACCATCTTCAAAAGCAAGAACGGTTCTAACAATTCTAAGAGCCGCTTTATCAATTGTGTCTTCCGCAACATCACCACGTTTAACTGCAGCCACAAGCGCAGGGCCAAAATATTTTGTCCGCATCATTTCCATATCTTGGCCGCCATTAGCCGCCTCTACAGTATCATTAACGCCCCAGATAAAGTCGCTCATTACAAAGCCATCAAAGCCCCATTCTTCTTTAAGTACTTTATTTAACAAATAATCGCTGTGTCCCGCATACTTACCATTATAATGATTATAAGAACTCATGATTGAGGCTGCACCCGCATCCACTGCATCTTTAAAATGCGATAAATATTGTTCTCGCTCAGTACGTTTACTTGCAGTTACATTTACTTTAAATCGTGCATTTTCCATACTGTTAAATGCAAAATGCTTAACACATGCCATAACATGTTGCTTTTGGACGCCAGTAATAAGTGAGGACGCCATTTTACCTAACGCAAAATTATCTTCACCATAAACCTCTTGGCTACGTCCCCATCCCGGATTATATGGCATATTCATACAAACACCGGCAAATAGATTCCCACCACTTGCTCGTACCTCGGCGCCAATTGCTTCACCAACTTGTTCCTCTAAGTCTGGGTCAAAGGTCGCACCACGAGCCATCGAGACAGGAAAAGCTGTGGCATTACCAGCAACCACACCACGTGGACCATCAATAAATTTAACGTTTGGTAAACCTAATCTTTCATTACCAGCAGACTGGTAGGGCTTTTGATTGTAACGCTCTTTTCCAGATAACAGCGTATCATCGCGTCCACTCATTAAATGAACTTTTTCTTCCAAACTCATCTGGGATACCATTTCTTGAGCTTGTTTCGTATATTGACTCCGATATTCTTTTCCTAGCATTTTAAAACCTCCGTAATATAATTAGAGAATGAAAAATTGCAATGTATTGATAAGCGCTTATGTAATTACAAGATCATTATATGAAAGCGCTATCAATAAATTTTGAAAAAAATTCCACTTTTTTGAACTTTTAATAGAAAGTTGATGACCTACATGAGTATAGAACAGCTATATATCGAGGCTTTAAACGTCCCTGGTATTGAATTTAAATTATTTGAAAAACAGCCAAAAATTACCTTTAAACATGGTCGAATCCTTACAAGTGCCTATTTGTCAATGTTTAATGAACTATCACTTGATAGCAAAGTAACTGTTTTACGACATACACAAAATTTATTTAGTTTTTGTATGATGAAAAATGATGTCGGATATTTATTAGGCCCCGAAATTCTTACAGATGTTTTATCTGATCAACGTCTTGATCCAAATCAAAAAACGATTTATTTGCCAAGACTAATGAGCACAATTTCGCTCAAGACAAAGCAATGTTATAAGCAACTTCTTGTTTTTGCCAACCTTCTTGATATTGATCTTGACGAATCAGAAATTAACGCTGCTTTTACTAATTCAATTACCTCGGAACAATTTAATGATAAGCTTGTTTTAGTAAACTTTAATGATCAAGGTGCCCATGTCAGTTACGTTTATGAAAAGGCACTCAAAGCCGCTGTCGAAATGGGCCAACCCTCAATGGTACACGACGCCTTCGTGGGACTTGTTAACTCAGGAAGAATTGGCATTTTGTCTGATGAAGGTGATGTTCGTAATGTCAAAAATTGGGGCATCATTTGCATATCTGTAACTCTTCGAGCGGCGATTGCTGCCGGAATGGATTATGATCAAGCATACTCCCTCAACGATCACTACGTTCGATCTTTAGAAAGTTTCAATTCTTACTCAGATGTTATGACTGCCATCGAGGAAATGCTTAAAGATATGGCACAAAGAGTAGCACAATTAAAATTTGTTCATTTATCCGCTCCAGTTAGGAGAACCTATCAAATCATTATGAACACACCTGAAACAAAAATTAATGCCACAGAATTAAGCAATCAATTAGGAATTTCACCCCACTATTTATCATCTTTATTTAAAAAAGAAGTTGGTATAACCATTGCTCGTTTTCGAATTTTAGTAAAAATTAATCGAGCCATTCAAATATTACAAAGTACTAATTTATCACTAGCAGAAATTGCATCAATTTTAAACTTTTCGGATCAGTCACATTTAACCCGCGAATTTGAAAAGTTTGTTGGAGCTTCACCCAGTCGTGCAAGGCGTAATCCGCACCTTACTGATAATTGGCACCTTTATAATTTTATAAAAGTTAACGTCGGATGATAATCGAATTTCCAGTTTCAAATCATTGATTTGATCAAAATTTTGCTTATTACACCATTTATTAATCAGCCCAATTAATTGATCCGTATAAATTCATTATCTTTTCATAACATATCATTCATACGAAGGTAACTATTCATGAAAAAAGAAACCAAAATCCAGATTCTTCGAAAATTAATTCAATTACCAACCATTAATAACAATGAAACAACTGTTGTTGATTTTATTATCTCGCTATTTAAGCCCTATCCCACCGTACAAATAAAAAAAATCCCCTACGCTCCTAATCGAGATAATCTTGTTATTACAATCGGACACGAAAACACTGGACCGATCATCGGCCTTTCTGGTCATATGGACGTCGTCGCTCCAGGTACTTTGAGTAACTGGACCAACGATCCTTTTTCGGCTACTCTCACAAATGGTAAACTATTCGGCCGTGGTGCTTCTGATATGAAAAGCGGTCTGGCTGCTGAAATCATCGCCATGCTAGAAATTTTAGAGTCTCAGCCGCAACTCAACGGCCAAATACGGTTGCTTGCTACTGTCGGTGAAGAAACTGGCGAATACGGGGCAGCACAACTCACTGAACTAGGATATGCCGATCATCTAACTGGTATTATTATTGCTGAGCCCACAAACAACATGACTAATCTCGTCTATACATCCCGTGGCGTGATTGATTACGAAGTCACTTCCAGTGGTAAAAATGCCCATAGTGCCCACCCAGATCTAGGAGTAAATGCCATTCGAAACTTATTGAATTTTTATCAGTTAGCTCAGCAGCGTTTAGAAAAACTTAGTGATTCGGACCCCGTACTTGGCCGAATGACACATGAAATCACACAAATCACTGGTGGTGAACAAGCCAACATGATTCCATCCAGCGCACAATATTCCGGTAATATTCGAACAATTCCTAACTATCCAAATCAACTTATTTTTAATGAGTTAAATACCCTACTAACAGAATTAAATGCCCTTCCCAACTATGAATTAACGATCCATTACAGTTATCCGGAAGCACCCATTATGGGAACACCTGAATCTGAACTCGTTCAAACTGCGCTTAAAACATACCGAACAGTTTTCAACCACGACGTTATCTTGACTGGTAGTTCTGAAGCAAGTGATGGTTCGGAATTCATTCAGGCTGCAGGCCAACCGACCATCATTATCTGTGGCCCCGGATCGCCAACTGGTCATCAGGTCGATGAATACGTCGACATTGATACCTATCTCCAATCCATTATGTTCTATAAACAACTGGCTCTCGCCTACATCAAATAAAAAAGGCCGATACTTCAGTCCAACTGAAATATCGGCCTTTTAACTATCCATCATATGATGTGCTGATCGTTTGCCAGGTAAAATTACCAGAGTCATCGGCACTCGTCTGAACCTGCAGCACACCATCCCCAGTGATTCTGAACCAGCATGCTAGGTTAGATGTTTCGGGATCGGCGCCAGCAGCCTTCATATTTGCCGTACTATGATCTTCACGAACTTCGTAGTAGACACCGTCATCCGAGTCACCCGACCAGCCGCCGGAATGACCATTGTATATGTAATCAAAATCATCAGCGTCAAACGTAACCCCATTGTTACTGGCAGCGTTATCGCTCGTATTATAATTTTGTGACAGGACTGCGCCCATATTAGCTTTCATCCATGCTACAGCCTGCGCGTTAGTCAAATTTTTGACATCAATCGTCCTGCTACTTGAACTTGCAGCAACTAACGATGAACTTTCTTCATTACTTTTCTTCATACTTGCGGCACTCGTTGATCGGCTTGCCGAGTAGCGCGCCGACTGACTAGATGCCGTAGCACGATCGGAATTAGTGGTCGAACTGCTAGACTGATGAATCGTCAATCCCGTGATCACCACAATAACGATAATCAGCATAATCCCAGCAGCACCAATAATCTTTTTCTTTGTACTCATCAAAACGCCTCCCAAATCTGTCTCATAACTAAGTATGCCACATTGGGAGCAGAAAATGGCTGCTTGACCATACAATCAGTTCGAAGTCCCTAATCGGTCGCCCGAATACCATTCCAAATTAGATGATAAAAGTCATCAAATCCGGCTGACTGTGGATTCATTGCATCAGCCCGCACCACTGCAAACACCATCGCCATCACGAGATTAACGGGGATTGATCGAATTACATTGGCGGCCATCGCCTCCTCTAGTAACGACACAACGACATTATTATTTAGTTGATCAGCCAACGGGTTGGTTTCGGACTGGCCCATCAGAAACTTGATTTGTTCAATAAGTGTCAAGCTTTCTGGATTTTTTAAAGCAAAATCATAGATCGACTTCATGTATAGTCGTAGTCGTTCTGTAATGGGAATTGTCGCATCACTAATTCGGGTTAAATCCCCCGTTGCAATAATTTTAGCTAATTCCCGCTGGTAGACACTCATTAGTAGATCATCTTTATTTTTAAAATATAAATAAACATTAGATTGTGAAATACCAACTTTTTTTGCGACTTTAATCGTCGATACTGCCGCCGCACCATATTTTAAAATGATTGCCGCAGTCGCATCCTGAATTTTCACTTTTTTCGTTTCATCTTTTTTTCTCATCATTAAATCCCCAACTAAATTTACCTTTTTTATCAGTTTAGCGAAATTTTAATCGCAGTACAACCTTGACAAAGATAGAACTATCTTTTATGATTAAAAGCAATTTAAAAGATATCTCTATCTTTTATATATAAAAATAACTACAATGAGGTGTTTTAAATGAAAATTACTTTACTAGGTTCACTCGGTAACATTAATCGGCTTGTCATTCCCCGCTTGATCGCTGACGGTCATGAAGTCACCGTTGTTACTTCTCGGCAAGAACGTACCACAGCTATTACGGCCTTGGGGGCCACACCAGCTGTCGGAACAATGACGGATTTAGCTTTTTTGACGACCCAGTTTACTGGTCGCGACGTCGTTTATCTCATGATTTCCGGAACCTCACCCGATTTATTTGCCAGTGCCCAGCAGCAAGCTGCTATTTTCCAAGCTGCAATCCGCGCATCTCACGTCCAAAAAGTGGTCAATCTCAGTAGCATTGGCGCTCAAGATGCGCGTTCTGGCAGCTTGTACGCTTACCACTTTATTGAAGATGCGCTCACCAACTTATCCGACGTTGATGTTGCCTTTGTCCGTCCTACTGGTTTCTACAATAATTTATATGCCAACCTTGCGAGTGTTCATTCAGATCACGCGATCTATGCTAATATTCCCGCAACCGTCCAACGAAAATATGTTGACCCTGCAGACATTGCCGACGTTGTGTACGCTCTGGTTAGTCAAACACCTGCCGGCAAGACAATTCGCTACGTCGTAAGCGATACCTTCACAGGGACTGAAATGATTGCCGCATTTAGTACCGCACTCGGTTTTAATGTTCGACTAGTTGAAATTTCTGATCAACAATATGCCGATGCACTCCGTCAAAATGGTATTCCAGAAAGCATTATCGGCCCGTTTGTTAAAAGTAGCCAGCTGCAACGCCAACCATCTGAGATGTACGCTGATCTTACACAACACCCGGTTCATGATGGTCACGTTAAGTTAGCCGATTTTGCACAAAAGTTTGCCCGTGCCTTTAATGACGGGGATCATGCCCCACAGGCACACACCATTGCAACTAAATAATCGTTAAAAACGGTCAACCCACTTGTCCAGGTTGACCGTTTCTTATTCATCGTAAGATATCAATTAAATTCTTGTTGGCAGCCTGTTTGGCGGGTAAAATACCAAAGACCAATCCAACCGTTGTCGACACACCGAGTGCCAGAATAACTGACGACAGCGAAACCACTGCTTTATATGGAATAAAGGCCGAAATAATTGCGGCAATTCCCACTCCCAAACCAAAGCCGATCACACCACCAATAACGGTCAGGATAATCGCTTCAATTAGAAATTGTGCCATAATCGCTCGCTGGGTCGCCCCAACCGCCAATCGAATTCCAATTTCTTGTGTCCGTTCAGAAACCGAGATATACATCATGTTCATAACCCCGATTCCCGCAATGAATAGAGAAATTGCGGCAATGGCCGAAACAAAGTATGTCAATGTATCAATCATATGCCCGACTTCATTCAGTGCATCACTATCTTCATACTCATAACTACCATAGGCAGCATGACTACCATTTTTGTTCAGTAAGCGTTGTGCATGCTTGCCTAAATGTTTGACTTTCGCCCCACTCAAAAAGGTTAATTTGATTTCATTTCCAGAAGTTGTCGACTGAAACCGGTAGTATGCCCGCTGAGGAACCAAGACATTACTTGGATTTTCAGAATGATCCACATATACACCAATAATTTGATAGCTCTGCCCGTTGATCGCTATGTTTCGTCCCAATGCATTCTGACTGCCATGAAAAATCTTTTTCGCCAAGCCACGGGAAATATTAGCCACATTATTTTCCATCACATTATCGTTAGTAGTAATGCGCTGACCTGCAATCATCGTCTTGGTCGTCTTTTTAACTGGTTTTAATTCAACCAAGTGGTTACGATCATTGAGCTGCGCCTGAACGCTCGATGGCATGCCAAAGCTATTGTCCTTCGCCATAATCTTGATACTATCAATTTTAAGCTTATTATCCGATTTCAAGAGGCTTAAATCGGACTGATCGAACCCATTTGCACTAGAGGTGCCATCCGAATAATAATTAATAATTGCTGTCTGCTTACCCGTTTTTGTGGCATGAAACTGCTTTAGCGTATCCTGCTTCACACCATTTCCAAGTGACATAATCGTAATCACCGAGGCAATGCCAATAATGATCCCAATCATGGTTAAAAAGCTTCGTTTCGGATGAGAACGCAGCGATCGCAAGGCAGAGATAATCAATTCTTTGACTAACATGATCTCATCCCCTTGTCGCTTGAGATTCGACCATCCGTGATTTTAACAATTCGATCACACATTTGCGCTAAGTGATCGTCATGGGTAACCATGATAATTGTTGTCCCTAATTCACGATTAAGATCCGTGAACAACTGCATGATATCAGCTGAATTATGGGAGTCTAACGCTCCAGTCGGTTCATCCGCAATCAAGAAGTTAGGATTAGCCACAATTGCTCGTGCAATCGCCACCCGTTGTTGCTGCCCACCGGACATATTTTTAGGCATCTTGCTACTAAATCCCGTCAATCCCACCTTATCAAGAGCCGCTTCAATTCGTTCGTTAATTTCATCTCGTCGTTTTCCGGCATATAATAATGGCAACGCAATATTTTCACCGACGTTTAAGTTCGTAATTAGCTTAAAGTTCTGAAACACAAATCCGACCTTCTGGTTACGTAAACTGGCAAATTGACGCTGATTCAGACGCCCAATTTCCTGCTTATTAAACTGATAGTGACCTTCAAAATGATTGTCCAAGAACCCAATAATATTAATGAGCGTCGATTTACCAGAACCAGATGGGCCAACAATCGCCAAAAATTCGCCCGCCGTCACTTTGAGCGAAATATCTTTCAAGACATGATACTGTTGGTTGCCTTGCCGATAAACTTTATTCACATTCGTTAGTTCAATCATTGGTTCACCTGCTGTCCGTCTTTCACCTTTTGAGGATTGCTGATAAACTTTTCGCCCACATGAAGGCCCTGCTTAATGACAGCAAAATCACCATTCACTTTGAGGTTAACCTTGGTTTGATGTGCCCGCCCATTTTTCACAAGCATGACAACCGTCCGCCCGTTACGATGCAAAACTGCGGAACGGGGAATTCTTAGGTAAGTCTGTGCCACTGCGACGCTGACGTGCTGTCCGTCCAGTAGCTGCTTTCGACACTTAACACTAAATTGATAAAGTGCTGTGTTTGTTTTACTACTTGTATCCGGAAGTTGATCGACGTTACTAATCGTTCCCTTAAATTTCTGCTGCCCCGCAAGTGCCGTGAGCGCAACAGATTCCCCCTGCTTGATCTTATGATAGTCATATTCAGAGACATATCCCTGAATTTGGTGCCCATTTGAACTAACCTTAACAACTGGTTGACCGCTGGCACCATTTTTAACACTTACTGTCCCACTGAACGGTGCCGTCACCTGGGAGTCATTATTACTACTAGCAGTCGTTACCTCTAATTGATCGTTATTAACGGTTGCCTGTGCAGAATTGATATCTGCTTGCAGTGACTGAACCTGGTCATTAAGATCTGCATAGTTATCCGCTGTCGATGATAACTGTGCCAACTGTCCCTTAAGGGTTGTTAGCTGTCGTTGCTTCAAGGCAAGGTTAGCTTGATCACTACTTAAAGTGTTTTGCAGTGCTTTTAGTTTATTAATCTGGGCAACATCATTAGTCGTTACCAAAGTTTCGCCCTTCTCGACCGCCATATTATTTTTTACAAGCACCGTAACTTTACCGTCTGGTAATTTCAAAGTCTCCTGTCGAATCGGCATAACGGTCCCCGTTTCAACCAAATCCGGTGTTTTGGTGACCGTCATAATATGATAACGATCACGTAAGGCCGCCTGTTTCTTTGCGCTATGCGCCCGAATTAATCCCCCACCAATGATGAGAACCACCAGTACTACAAAAATAATGACACGTTTTGATCGCCAAAAATGCTTCAAAATATTTCCTCCCTATTATCCCATTCAACACCACGCCTCATATTGCACTGAACGTTTTTGCCGAGAGGCGCAATCTTTTTTTAACGTGTGATTTTCACCTTTTAACGTGCACTGCGCTTCCCAAGAATTAAAAAACAACTAAAATTCTGTAACCGTTGTCATTTTGTTTTATACTGAAAGTATCAAAATAGAAATGGAGTCTTTCTCATGACCAAGTTTAATCAACCACCCGTGACTATTTCGGTTCTCGCCTTATCGGAAAAAGTTGGAAAAACCACGACGGCCTATTTTATTGCCGCAAATCTACTCAAATTGAATCACAATGTTACGATTCAGCGCGTCGATCAAGACGACAGCGTTATTCTGTCAAACAATCCTGATCAACAGCAATTTAACCTTCTAGATTGCACAGCGACACTAGATACTCAGCAAGATCAAACTGCCATTCAACACTCCCAATTATTTGTCATTCCCGTATTTTTGACCGCTTATTCCATCAATGAAATTGAACAAACCATTGCCAAAATCAGCGAGTTTAAACAGCAAATCGCCAATGCCAGCATTTTTATTCTGCCGCGCAAAATCGAAAGTCAAGGCTCCGACACAGCCAAAAATCTTTACGGGTTGCTCAGAAACAATTACAAAAATGATTCTCGCATTGTTTTGCTCCCCACCATTCCATGGGTAACAAATCTAAAGGTCAGCCCTAACCAACTTTCGGCAGCAGACAGCAGCACTTCCAATGAGCAACTTTCAAAAGCTTATGCACCAGTTGTCGATCAGCTTCACCTGGATTAGGATTTTAATCACAAAAAAGCGAAGATGTGTGACGCGTATATCGATCACATCTTCGCTTTTTGACTATTTACTCCAATTAATCGGTCTTGCGATTATCAGATTCATGTGAAGATTGCGCGGTTGTCCGTCCCAAATAGGTCCGTTCAGCTTCCTCGCGAGCAGCAATTGCTTCTTCCATCGTTGGAAATGATTTCAATAACACATAACGATTATGTCGCATTAGTCGAGCAAACCAAGTGTCAGAATGTTTATCGTACGATACCCCTAAATGCCCGGTTTTATTCCGGACGGACTTCTTCAGAGATGAATACAAAATACCATGTTCATCTGAAAAATTACTTACATCCCCAGTATACCGGCGAAATACCGGATTAGTCCGCGAACGCTCTTTCATCAAGTCACGCCTTAGGCAACCACAACTTTTCGTCACCCCATGGCGCAGTCGAACACCCGTTACGATCACATGGTTACCACAGTTGCACTCACACAACCACCGTGAATTTCCACGCGCGTCGCTGGGTTCTTCCCCAATTACTAGTAACCGTGTAAATCTTTGTCCGATTAAATTCATCTTTTTCATTGTTCGTCACTCCTAATTAATTAGACCATCACATTGACCTTTAAAAGAATCTTTCTGTAGGTTGAACAAGCAATATAAAATCAAATTAATTGTCATCATTAGAAAATATTGGTAAAACTATATTACTATCAAACCCTTCTCTGAGTTATATGACTACTTTAATCCTCATTCTTGTTGTTGCACTACATCAGCGTTTCGTTCAAATTAAGGCTGTGCTAAACAATATATTTTTGACTCAATGATCAATGAAATCAACTATTACGTTTGTTCATTATCACCCGATTTATCACTATAATTTCGCCTAAAAGGCCCTTACTGAAATTATTAAAAAAATATAATCCACCATTTCAAATGTTGACTCATAATCCCTGTCGGTGTATGCTCTACAAGGATATTTGACCAGTACTGCAATACTGATCAGCTGATTATGAATCAGATCCATCGTTCATTTCGGTTTGTTTATCATAATTTTTTTCTAAATAATTCTCGATTGGGTCCTTGCCTAAGCTAGAAACTACCAGTGAGTATAAAGGACAAAAAAGTTAGTGTGAAGGCACTAAATCAAAGAAGCGTTCATTAATAAGCTTTTAATGCTAAATCGTCTAATATTTAGGAGAGGAAGATATGGATAATACGCCGGATTTAAGAATCGTAAAAACGATTCAAATTATTGAAACCACATTTTTTACAGAACTTGCCAGCAAATCATTTGATCAAATTACGGTCACAGGGCTGGCCAGACAAGCAAGAATTAGTAAGGGGACATTTTATAATCATTATTTAGATAAATACGATCTGGCCCGTCAACTCATTGATTCACGCATCAAATCTTTAAACACCGTACTCAAACATCAATTAAATACGAGTTGGCGCCATAATATTTTATTAACCAAAATCACCCCAGAAATGGAAGAACAACTGGCCGAATTACGAATTTTACGGAAAATTCATACCTCAGAGTTGGACTTTGAAAAGCAGGTTAAGACAAGCATTGCTGAAATTTTTGAGCAACGAATTCTCCGGGATAACCTACCACTTTCACAACCACAGTTCGTATCTCGCCTATTTGCTGCCCTTGTATTCGAATTTTTCGATGAATACATTGATGATCTTCACAAAAAGGATGATCAAGTGATGCAAACACAACTGAATGAATTTTTACATGCCGCTAATGAGTTATTTCCGAAGAAGAAACGCTCGATTCGGTAAAAAAGATCCGGCTAAAAAAGAACTTCTAACCAATTTACTTGGCTAGAAGTTCTTTTTAATTTCACTACCCTATTTCCAGATTTTTACGTGTTATATAAGAAAAAATTTAATCGCAATAACCGTTTTTCTTTGATTTCTTTGACTCACTTCGTTATAGTACTGCCATGATGTAATTTACCCTTGTGAATTACATCTAGCTATCCAGAATATCGCGGAGTTGGTTCAACTCTTTTAAAAGCACCCTGGCGGAAAACAGAGTGCTTTTTGAGGCATTAAAAATCATTAATTTCAATCCGCTGGTCAACATGAAAATAATGATCGCGCACATTTCCCAGCATAAATGCATCACAATTCATGAGCGTCTTGCGCACATCATCAACATACAGTGACAATAACTTGAGTAAATCGAATTCGTTTTGTAATGGTGGTTGTTGATCAATTTCAAAATATTCGATTTTTTGATGGTCGTTATCAATCATCCCCAAATATTGACCATCAGGATAGTAGTCTCCCGGCGTCACATATAAACATGGATACACTGAGTCTTGTGCCAAAAAATTAATCACGCAAACTAGCCGCACTCTGCCAGCGTGAACCGAACCGTACATAATCCAATCTGCATCGCGCAAAAAGAGCGCCACATTCTCCGTGTAGCCATCCAATATTTTTACATAATCGCCCGGACATACCTCATCATCCGCGATACTGAAATAAGTTGGAATATCGCTATTTCCCAGCACAATTAAATAAAACCCGTCCTGAACACCTTCGCCAGCAGCAACTGTCTCTCCTTCTTCATATTGTCTGGTATGATCCATTTGGCTTCACCCACTTTATTCGTATTAATTAATGTCATCATAACAATAACCCATAAGGAAAGATATACCTTTACACGTATATGTCCATTTAATTAACCCCTTCGATTTGCATCCATGTGGTGTTAAATGTTATTCAATAAATTTATCGAAAACGCTTGCATTTATACGGATAAATTATATAATGGTACTAACAACTATATATTAACCGTATTTCGTTGCAATGAAAGCCATCCGAAACGCTTACCGGATGGCTTTTTTTGATCCGATTTCTGTTTAATACGGTTGTATTTATCCGGATAAATTATATAATAGACTTCGTTATCGATAAACTTCGGAAACGATAACGAACCTTCATAGCAATATCATTGAACCAACTTACACTTGTCGATCCTGTTCACACCGTGAACGGGATCTTTTTTATTTTTTAGTTAGTTTTATATTGACTTGTACTAACTAAATAACTATAATCCATATCGTTAGTTAGAAATATATCAATCCTAACTAAATTAATAACAACTATCTAGGAGGTACCGGTCATGCAACGGCCAACAAACTTCAATTCAAATGAATTTACACGTTCAAAATTTAAACTTCGCGATTTTATCCATCTAATCACGCAATCTAAACCACATTATTGGCAACTCATCGTGGGGCTAATCTTAGGGCTCTTCTCCACTGGAATGCAGTTAGCAGTTCCTAAATTCGCAGAATCACTCATCAACGGTCTTGGTAAGCACCTTAATTCTGGGATGGTCATCGCCGTCATTGTACTTTTTATCGTGAGTGCTTTAATTAGCGCAGCTTCCGGAACGATTTTGGGCTTTTTCGGTGAAGACGTCGTTTATAAGCTTCGAGACCTACTTTGGAACAAGCTGTTACGACTACCAGTTAGCTATTTTGACACCACCAAATCCGGTGAAATTTCATCCCATTTAGTCAATGATTCGACTCAGGTTAAAGATTTTATCGCAACATCGATGCCGCGAATGGTCACTTCCATTCTCCAATTAGTTGGGGCTCTCGTTTTGATGATCGCTATGGATTGGAAAATGACCATTATGATGTTTGTCGCCGTTCCACTACTTGTTTTTTGTATTCTACCTGTCACTCGTCAAGCCATGAAAATTGCCCGTAATCGTCAAGATGCATTAGCGGGCTTTAACGGTGAAGCTGGTGAAGTTCTGAGTGAAATGCGCCTCGTTAAGTCCTCAAATGCCGAAACTAATGAACAAATCACGGGACACAAACGCATTCACAAACTGTATCGAATCGGTCTGAAAGAAGCCATCTACGACTCCATCTCAGGACCTTTGGTTACCATGGTGATGATGGGCGTCGTTGTCGGAATGTTGGCTTATGGTGCTAGTCGAGTTGCACAAGGAACGCTCACAATGGGGACCCTGTTCTCATTTTTAATGTACCTTGTTCAAATGATTGGCCCCTTTGGCACACTTGGCCAATTTTCATCTGATATGGCCAAGGCAAGTGGCTCAACGGTTCGGATTCAAGAACTCCTCAACCAACCAGAAGAATCTCACGAAACGCAGCTCACTACCGATACTCACGGACAAACGCTCGCAATGAACCATGTCAATTTTGGCTACGATGAGAAACAAGTCCTAACGGATGTTTCCTTTACCGCGCAGCCAAACACCGTGATTGCCTTTGCTGGACCTTCCGGTGGTGGTAAATCGACCATTTTCAGTTTGCTGGAGCGCTTTTACCAACCTAATTCTGGCACGATTACTATTGGCACAACAGATCTAGCAGCCCTTAATCTCACGAATTGGCGTCAACAAATTGGTCTTGTCAGCCAAGATGCCGCAATTATGGCCGGCACGATTCGCTACAATTTAACCTATGGCGCCCAAGAAAGCTATAGCGACGATCAACTCTGGGATGTTTTAGAAATGGCCTACGCCAAGGACTTCGTGAGCAAGATGCCTAACGGTCTCAATACTGAAGTTGGTGAACGAGGCGTTAAAATTTCTGGCGGGCAACGTCAACGATTGGCAATTGCACGTGCCTTCCTACGGGATCCTCAAATCTTAATGCTGGATGAAGCCACCGCTAGTCTGGATTCTGAGTCTGAAATGATGGTCCAAAAAGCGTTAGAAAAACTCATGAAGAATCGAACCACACTAGTTATCGCCCATCGATTAAGCACCATCGTCGATGCAAATGAAATTTACTTCATCGAAAACGGTCAAGTTAGTGGGCATGGTACTCACCAAGAATTAGTTGCTAATCATGACCTTTACCGCGAGTATGTTGAAAATCAATTTGGTTCAAGCAACCCATTAAGCGCCTAGTTGTTGCCTAAATTTCGTAAAAAAAGACGTCCTAACCTCAAATTAATCGAGGTTTTTAGGACGCCTTTTTTACCTACTATTTAGTTAGCATCTCGGCTAATTCTTTTTGGGTAGTCACTTGCCCAATTCGTGGAAATAGTTTGCGGAAGAAGAATTGATGGTTCTCAAGATCTCGATCCGCACATGCATCCTCCACAATTAGCACGTGGTAGGTACTTTGATACGCATCTAATGCCGTTGCATAAACACCATTCGAAGTGGAAACGCCCGTCAAAATAATCGTTTGAATTCCCCGTCTCCGCAATTGTAAGTCTAAATCGGTTCCAAAAAAGGCACCAGGATTATGCTTAGTAATTTGAATAACATTAGCTTGACCACCTAATGTGGGAATGGTCAATACCGAACGTGGCGATTCACCCGGATGCATTGTGCCATCCGGGAACGGAAACAACCCTTGAAAAGTCGTTCGATCAACCGTCACCAACACCGTTAAAACATCAGTATCCTTAAATGTATGAATTAACGCGGTATTGCGAGTAACTACTTCTTGCGCAGAAATTGGAAATAAGGGCTTCGCTGCCAGAATGTCTTCTTGTAAGTCAATGACAACAATTGCCGTTTTACTCAACTCTAATTTTGTCGTTGGGATCATGATAAATGCTCACTTTCAATTATTAATCCGATCGATTTTATCAAACTCGATCGCATAAAACAACTCGTTCATCGATGATTTTTTTACCATTCAACCAATTGGTCCAATTATTTGTGTTTTTAATACAATATTATGCTTTTTGTCACCGGAATTTTGGTAAAATATTCATGAAAGTACTAATTATGGAGGTGTTTCTCATCTACATTGTGGATGCCAAAGAGCGGTGGGTTAACATGTTTATAGCAACATTTGTGGCTGGAACCCTCATCTACCTAGTCATCAAGGATTCTTCGCTACTTAGTTCAATTAATTCATTTTCACAAGGCGTGATCTCTCACCTTCCGTTTAATCATCCCTGGCTGAATCACACAATCACCTTCATCCTCGCCCACCTACTACTGAATCTTTACGCAGTGCTTCTCTGGTTTATTCTGTGGGGATTCAAACATAAGCTAATTGCTTTGTGGGCCTTGGTAACCTATTTTGGTATCAGCCTGCTAGGGTTACTCATTAATCAACTATTGCTCATCGTTACTGATGATACCACGGCCCCGATCGACCTGACATTTCTCAAACTGGTCGTCTTAATGGCCTGTATTTATATCTGTGTGTTACCTAATACTAGCCGGTTTGTCGGTTATCTAACCATTATCTTACTATTGATTCTGTTTAGCTTGCGAACACTTGCTGGAATCCAATTACACACTGTGGCACTCATCAATGTTGGGATCAGTATATTGTGTGGCTATGTTGGAATTCAACTTTTCGAATATATCTACCTGCATTGGTTTAGTAAATTGCAACTTATTCGTGCGTTTCGCCATTCTGATTTTAACTAGACGATTACACCTCTTCCAGAGCTTACGTTAATAGCTCTGGAAGATTTTTTTAATTGAATATTGAAAATAAAGGTCCTATACTTTCACTAATACTGGTTATCGGAGGATTATTTTGCAAAAACACTGGCAACTCAACCTATCCATTCTTTGGTTGGGTTCATTTATTACAGAGCTCGGTAATGCACTCACATTACCTTTTCTACCACTATACATTGCAACGCTCGGAAACTATCATGGGTGGACTCTCAATATTTTGAGTAGTATCGCATTCGCCGTAACTTATCTTGCAAAAACGATTGTTTCACCCATCTGGGGACGCTTGGCAGATCGCCATGGTCGCAAATTAATGTGTTTACGGGCCAGTGGGGTGATGACACTAACCATTTTTGCCAATGCTTGGGTACCAAATGTTTGGTGGTTAATCATATTTCGAGCTTTGCAAGGTGCCTTTTCGGGCTACATCAATAACGCGCAAGCCCTGATTGCAGATGCGACACCCGCCGCACACGAGGGCCATGCACTCGGAACCCTCGCCACCGGTGGTGTGACTGGCACACTACTTGGTCCCCTAATTGGTGGTCTGATTGCGGACCAAGTAGGCTACCGTGCGACCTTCATCGTGGCCGCAGTTGGCATGCTCGTCGTGTTTATCAGCACAGCTTTGTTTGTGACAGAAGACTTTGTTCCACAACCAACTAAAAGTTTTCAACGGTCACGAACACCAATTTCATCACTTTTGCTCGTGATTTTTTTCATTGTTCTCACAGTTCAGGCAGCTTCAACAACTATCCAGCCAATCGTGAGCCTATTCGTACATCAACTATCGCCACATTCTCGCAATTTGGCTCTTTTAAGTGGATTGGTAACGGCGGCGCCTGGTCTTGCAACCCTGTTAGCTGCACCACGACTTGGTAAACTCGTAGATCGAATCGGCGCCATTCGTGTGATCTATTGGGGTCTCGCCGGTGCCGCCATCATCCTGATCCCCATGCTATAGCTCACCAATACATCCCAGTTAGTGATCGGGAGATTCTGTTTTGGCTTAACGGACGCTGCCATCATTCCTGCTTACCAAACTCTGATGACGCAGCTAACAAATAAAAATGAATTTGGCCAAATATTTAGCTATAGTCAGTCTTTTCAGGCATTTGGCAACGTCATCGGTCCTGTTTTAGGCGGTGTTTTGGCAAGTGTTTGCGGTTTTCGCAGTATTTTCATCCTCACACTGATAATGGAATTAGGCTGTTTAGTCGCACTACGGGTCACTCATCGAACCGCGAACTAGCTGCATCGGATACAAAAAACGCAATTTTTCCTATTCGGATAATTGCGTTTTTTCTCATTCATCAGCAAAAACTCGATTTCGTCCCGCCCGTTTCGCTTCGTATAAATGAGTATCGGCGCGTTCAATAACCGCGTTATTATGAATGTCGTCGCCCTGAATCTGTGTGATACCGGCCGAAATCGTAATTTGAATCTGCTGCTTTCCAGATTGTACGGAAAAATTCTTTAACGCCTGGCAATAATTCTCAACGATTTCCTTAACTTGCGCATCACTGGCGCCGTCGGTCACAATGATACTGAATTCTTCGCCGCCGGTTCGATATAAATTGCATGGAAACAAGGCTTGATCCAAATAGGCATCACAATGCTGGGCAAATGCTCGGAGCACTTCATCCCCCACCAAGTGACCATGAGTATCATTGATCTGTTTAAAATGATCAATATCAATCATCACTAAGTGTACCGCCGATGATTGACCGGTCAGTAAAAGTTGCCGATACCTTGTAAAATCACTACTAAATTTTTTGACGCTATGAACCCCTGTCAGTGCATCGTGTTGGGTATCATATAAGAGTTCTCGCGTTCTTTTTTTGCGGTAGATTAACAGCCGATCGTACAAGTAGGCAATTTCCATCACCACAATAAAGCACGCAGTAATCGACAATGTTTCCGCTAACTTGTACTGGTAAGCGTACATATTGAACAGCCAGAAAATCAGGCTAACGCCACTGGTCACGATAAAAAGGCGCCACTGCTTAGCTCGAATCCATTCGCGAAAATAATTGATCAGTATCAAAAGCCCTAAAGTGCCAATGAATGCAGTTAACGCCCACCAATTACCATGCCAATACGGGTAAAATGACACCAATACCAAGGCCATCAACGTTAAAAATGCGTGCCGATTTTTGAACTTGGTGCTGATATAAATAAGCGTCCCATCTCGTAACGCATTGGCCGTCCACGTGTATGTGGTCCCGAACAACCGCAACATTCGAATAAAATAATGATCAACACATAGCCAACAACGAGCCATGCTGTTTGAACCGTTCGATGAATTACCTTAGTTGCATATGCTGCACCTAAGTCCTCAATTAGTTCCAGGGTCGCTACAAATCCAATCATGAAAAAGAACAACCAAAAAAATGTATTGCCAAATAACTCCATAAATGGCCCCCAAAGATTTCTCTATCCCTGCTAATTAATATTAACAGGATACAATATTCAACCCCGGAAAACGAGTACTTGAGGAGAGTTTATTGCCTTTTTTCTTAGCAAAAACTCATTTTCTCTCTTCGGTAATCAACGCATGACCATTGGCCATTTCGTCACCATCGTCAATCACTCTTCGTCGCAAGCGGTGCCCACCGAAAATGCCACTGCGGTCGACCAATCAAAACACCAAATGGTGGCACCTTATAACAGAACCATGCGATTGCAAAGGAACCGCCAATAACGCCAATGTAGCCGAGTGGCAACATTAATAGATATTGCCAATCTTGCCAGCTCTGATTTTTCAAAATCAGCTTAAGCACCAGCAGTCCCAGCGATTGATTCAAATACATGCCAAAACTAATCTTGGCCCCATTTTTTACCAACCATTCAATTGCTGTTGGCATCCCGGCCTGCCGCCAGGTTGCGTATCTTTGTCCAATCCAAAAGATCGTCATAATCATTAGGATATCAAAAACCTGCATGTAAGGTTGATGCGGCGATGTGGCCCGATCATAGCTCAAACCAAGAACGGTCATATTCCAATGCATATAAAAAATGGTTCCAACCGACAAACAACAGGCCAGCGAAGCAATCCACTTAATATGTCGATGAATAAAATCCGTTACTGCTTGATAGTGTAAACAGACAAACGCACCAGAAATAAAGTAGAATTGGTATGAAAAAATATTAATGCTAAATGCTTTAAACCAGTAAGGATAAGCAGATAAATCTAAATTTTGCAGCCAATATTTAATTAACGCATCCAACGTAAGCTGGATAAAAAGGCTAATACCTAAGATGCGGCGATGCTGCTCGGGCCATCTTTTGAACAGCCAAACAATGCCAGGAAAAATAAGATAAAGCTGCATCACCAACAACATGTAATACATATAAAAACGATTACCGTGGATAATAATAGCTAAGTACTGTGTTGAAAAAAGGTTCATCGTTGTAAACCCGTCATCAATCTCTGTAAATAGGACTAAAAAGAATAAGTTCCATAGTAGGTACGGCCACAAACTCCCACTGAAACGTTTCCGATAAAAACGGCCCCAGTCGCGCCGATGAAAATAATTGAGCGTCAGCACCAAACCACTCATAAATAAAAAACCGTTACGACTGTAATGAAACATTAATCGAATACTTTTTAACGTTTCACTGGCAGTGTCTTGCCCATTCATCGCGGCTAATACTGTATTAACTGTATGGTTAAAAATCACGCCCAATATAAAAAACAACCGCATAAAATCAACTTCATATAGGTATGCTTTAATCGGTTTAGAGCGTCTAATTTGATTATTCAGATCACTTCACCTTCCTTTTAACACTGTAGATTCTATGATGGCAAAATAATTTGAATAATCTTTTGTCGGAAATACGTGCTTTTCCGAATTTTCTATGAACAGTTATTAAAAAAAGATAAAACCGGGTTTGAACGAAACATCCTGTTTCGTCTCAAACTCGGTTTTTACGTCATGGTTCTTAAATTGAGCGTACTAATTTGTAGTTTAATGGGTCATTCATGCAACTACCACCGACACCGGTAACTAGGATTCGAGTGAAGAAATAATACCCTCAAATTTCTGGTTACCTTTAAGAAAACTAATTTTCTGGGTACCATGGCTACCATCCAATAATTCGATCAGCCGAAACGCTCGTTTGGCGGTAATTTGAATTGTAATCCACTCCGACGGATCTAACGTTTTACCAATAATAGTAGCCACTTTTTGAGCAGAAGTCGTCCGAACAATATACACTGACCGATCTAAATGCTGGCATTGAAAGTAGTTTAACGTTGCAGACTGGGAGGCGCTAACTCGCTGCTCGGCAACTTCAATATGACCAATCATTTCGGCGACGTTAGCAATTGTGCTCTGTAATTCAATGTAGCGCTTGCACAATCCACAAGTCGCCTTTAAATCACCAATTTGATGTTGCTGACTTTTGAGATGCTCATGCTCATCAATCACATCCACGCATTCACTTAACAATAAGCCACGATATCTTTTTAATTTATTTTTTTCGTCTATGGTCGCATTTTTCATAGTTATCAGCTCGATTTCAACTACAGTTTTCAATCAATTAATCTTCTTGGAATTTAACACGATTTACTCACTTTTTCAATTATTCTTTTACAAAAAAAGAGTGCCCTTGATGGACACCCCATTAAAAAGAATTAGTATTTAATGTCTAATAACGGTGCATGCTTAACATCCTCAATCGTTTTAGTACCTGCTAATTGCATGATGATTTTTAACTCATCATTCAAATGATTGAAGACAGAGGTCACGCCTTGCGCGCCGCCCAGTGCCAAACCATAAATTGCTGGACGACCAATTGCAACCAAGTCGGCACCAGCTGCTAAGGCTTTGAATACATCTGATCCACGACGAACGCCAGAATCAAAAATAATCGGTACACGATGGTTGACCGCCGACGCAACGTCAGTCAAAACATCAAAACTAGCTGGACCACCATTTAATTGGCGCCCACCGTGGTTGGAAACATAAATTCCAGCAGCACCAGCGCCAATCGCATATAGTGCATCTTCGGCTGATTCAATTCCCTTGACAATTACTGGTAAGTCAGTATATTGAATAATTCGTGCCACATCTTTAGGCCCGATTTTTTGAGCGGCTGACGCGTAAATCTCGCCAATTCCCTTTCCTTTACCATCGCCTTCGCTAAACTTCGTTAGGTTAGCCATTGGAATTGGAAATTGAAAATGATTGATAATGTCAGCTTCACGATAGCCATCAACCGTGGCGTCAACAGTCAAAATAATTCCCTTGACACCGGCCTTCTTGGCTTCATCTAGTAGTGATTCATTGAAATTCCAATCCTTACTCATGTAAAGTTGGAAGAATTGTGGGGCCCCATTTCCGGCTTCAGCGGTATCCGCAATTGACGTCGAAGAATACGTACTTTGTGCCATCAACCCACCTGCAGCAGCCACACCGGCTGCGGTATCAATTTCACCTTTTACATGGGCAAGCCCTTGTGCAGCGGCTGGTGCCATCATAATTGGTGTTTTTAAATCTAAGTTGAATACCCGCGTGTCAGTTTGTGGATCTTCAATATCACTGAGCGCCTTAGGCACAATTTGCTTATGCTGAAATGCTGTCCGGTTCGCATGCAACGTCCATTCATCTTCCGAACCGCCCGCAATATAACCAAAACCACCAGTTGGAATAATCTTCTGCGCTTCCTGCTCTAACGCTGGTAAGTTTAAAATATCGAGTTCCTTTTCGTTTTCATTTTGCTTATAGCCATTTGTAATTGTCATAATATGGTTCCTCCCGTTCAATGAATTTCATTTAACGGTTCCCATTCTATTCACTTACAAAAAGTAAGTCAAGTGTTTCTACTTATTTTTTTGTTTGATCGCGCGTTCGACTTCATGAATAACTAGCCCAACCGCCGCAAATCCGAGGCCAATCAAAACCGTAACCATGGCAAAACTCGTTAACAGGTAGGTAATGAGCAGTAACGACGCGATGGGGAGGAGTAGTCCCCCCGGTAGTCGCATTCCCACTCCTAGAGTTTGGTCGTTTCTCAATTTAATAAGTGATGCAATGGTCGCGATGTATTGAATAAATGAACTGAAAACAATCAATTTCACTAAAAAGATATATTCACCACTCACTACCAACCCACCAGCTAACGCGGTTGTTAAAATAATCGCCCAGTACGGGGCACCGTATCGATTTTGGCGTGCCAACCAATCTGGCATTAATTGGTGCTCGCGCGCCATCGAAGCTAATTCCACGGGGGTATCAAATGATACTGCAATTGCGACTCCCAAAATTGATACTAACATCCCGCTCAAAATTAAACTCTGCCCCATTTGACCACCAATAATACCAAAAGCAGCAGCGACTGGTAACTTTTCACCGGCCAATGAATTTCCAAGAAACTCAATCGTTACAGTCTGCGTCGCAACATAGATTAAGGAAACGGCAATCATCGTAATTATAATCACCCTCGGTAGCGCCTTAGCAGCATTTTTCATTTGCCCAGCAACATTAGGTAAAAATGAAAAACCCGTAAACATGTAGAATGCCGTCACAAACGCACCAGTAAAGCCATGGCCAGTCGTCGCGTGATGACCGAATGTCACCTTAAAATGACTTAATGCGACCGCTCCAGCAATAATAAAAATACATAGGATAACCACTTTCAGTGCACTCGACAGGTCGTCTAAATAGGTCACGAAAGACGGCCCAAACAGATTAATAATGCCAATCATGGTAATAATACTTAAAGCAATCAATTTATAGGTCAGTGACTGGCTAGTGAGAGGCATAAATCCCGCCAACGTCGTTAAAAATGCAGCAATTTCCGCACTAATTGTGATCACGCCCAGAAACCAGCCAAACCAGCCCGTTTGAAAACCGGCCAATGATCCAAATGCCCGATAGGCATACGTCCACGCACCCCCATCATCATCCATTTTAGAGGCCATCACGGCATAGTTCAATGCAATCATCAACGTGGCAAGTCCCGCAAAAAGAATGGCCAGGATACTGTAACTCCCGGCTTCTTGAAACAGATGGCCAGGCAATAGAAAAATGCCGGACCCGATAATGCCATTGATTCCTAATAACAACGCTCCCGCGAAGGAGATCTTTTTGACACTTATTTGTTTTTTCATCTCACCGCCCCCAGTCATGAGCCCTTGAATGAATAGGTTACCTCGTTAATTGTTTACTTATTATAAGTATAAATGTTTTTATCTGTTATTAGCAAAGAAAAAGGCATCATCACAACCATGATGATCCCTAAAAGTACCTTTTAGTGGCACAAAATTAACTGATTAATTTTAATATCATGTTCTTCTAGCGGCCACTGTGCCGCATCATACTTCATTACTGTCGGCACGAGCGCAACTGTTGCGCCGTGATATCCCGCTAAAAAGCGGTCGTAATATCCGGCACCAAATCCAATCCGATTACGGGTTTGACAGTCAAACGCGATTGCCGGTACAATCACTAAATCTGGTGTTTGATTAACCAATGCTGCATCATACGCGGGCTCTGGAATACCAAACTTGCTAACCACTAGTCGATCATACTGATCATCAAATGGCAAAAAGGCCATCTGCCGGTGCGGCATCGTCTTCGGCAACAAGACTTGTTTGCCGTCCTTCAGCGCCTGCGTAATTAATTGACGCGTATTCACCTCAATCGGGCTGCTAATCGTTGTCGCAATCGATCGTGCTTTTTGCCAAGCACTAGTTTGAAACAACTGTTGCGTGAGTTGCGCGGACTCTGCCTGTGTTTGTGCCTGCATCTGCGTCATTTTTTGAATTTGTTGTTTCCGAAATGCTACTTTATCCAAGTTGGTCGCCCCCATCATCAGCTTCACACATCGGTGAAGTTGCTTGTTTATGTTGTCGTTTTTGCCAAACTAATTCGAGAAGCCCAGCAATTAATAGTGCCGTAATCAATCCCACCGCATTATTAAAAATTCGAAGTTCTGTCGCTGGAACCGTACCGAATAATCCTTGAGCAATTGTGAGTGCCCCAAAACAATTAAAAACGCTTGCCCAAAAATAACTAGGAGTCAATCCGAGTAAAAATCCGGTCACAGGTGCCAAAATAAAAATTAGCTGACTGGGTAATAATACCACGCAACCGGCAAAAGCTACAGAACCAAGCACAACACCCAATAACCGTTTCATCGCTCGTTGGGTCAGTGGCCCCTGCTGCGGGAGTAATGCGGACATCCCCGCAAATCCCAGCCACATCGCTCGACCATGATGCAACCACTGGCCTACGAAAAGCGCAATACTAATCCCCATTGCTAACCTAAATTGCCATCGAAACACGGCATCGTGCCATCCGGTAAACCGCAGAACCGTCCATACTCGGACCTGGCGATTGTCATTACGATGCTGACGCCATAATACAACGCCACATATCACAAAGGAGAGCAACAATGCCCACCCCCGCGGTGCAACGCCGGCACCATGCACTGACATGCTTGTTACAATAATATAACTAAATGCATAAACACCGCCATTGCCCAGCAGTGGGTTCATCGTTGTCAGCCGTAAAATAATGAGCAACGCCAATACATTTAAGACTAATCGCCACATAATCGGTAGTAGCGGTAACCAGACACTTAGCCCGCCCATCAACAAGAGCACAATCGCCAGCGCCCCCAGACTATCGGTCACCCGATACCCATAATTCACAAATCGAATACTAAGCAACATGCAAAAACTAGCAAGTCCCACGTAGCCATTGAGTTGCCCAAAACAATAGCTAAATCCGGCAATATACACAATTGCAAAACATAATAAACAAATATCCCGCAGTAAGAGGGCCCACGTTGTTTGACGTCGTTCGTGACCATTACTATCTCGCATTTTTTGGCGCAATGTTGCTGGACTCAGTTGCATCAATTGGTATGTTGTCATATTTTCTCCCTTCAAAATCGCGTTGAGGAGTATATCAAATTCTAAAATAACCTGTCAATCCCAATTCACTCGATGATAGTCACTAAACTGTAATATTTTTTCGTGAGCGTTACCATCCCACCCAAACGTGGCTCATGATAATTTTCACAATTTTTAGTTGCACTTATTCCTTGCATCTTCTCCCAAACGCGTTTAGAATCACTCTTTGGTAATACATACATCAGCTTATATTAATTGGTGTTTCACTTAATTCTCAAGGAGGGATTTTTAACTTGACGCTTGCATTTTACGGTCAGCCTAAATTCAGTACCACATCTGCTTCACCCGTCGGATATGAATTATTTATTCGGGAAAAGCAAGATAATCACTGGGTCCTACCAGTCAGTTTCACCGCAATTCATGCCAGTCAAATTGAAAATCTTCTTCGCCAAGTACTCACTCAAGTTCCATCCACCACACAAATTCTGTCGTTTAACTTGGAACCCAGTCAATTTGTTCAACCGGTCTTTATTGAAATGGTGACTCGGATTCAACAGCAAACTCAAATTCATCTGATTACAGAACTGACCGAACGCTTTGACGCTAGTATCAGTCATGAACAACTCGTTGCGGCAGCACAACAGTTTCACCAAGATCGCCTCCTAGTTTGCATCGACGATGTGGGAACTGAGCGCAACACCCCCCAGCTAGTTCAAGAAATGAATCCTTACGTGGATGAATTCAAGTTTGCTTTTCAAAACTTACGTCCATTTAAGGACATCCAAACTGTGGAGCACTTTCTCAAATTCTGGTATAGTGTTGCTAAAGCACACGATAAAGTGTTTGCTGTTGAGGGTCTAGAAACTGCCGCAGAACTCCAATACGTCACCAATCACTATCAAGTCGATTTAATCCAGGGCTACTATACCGGTCGCCCCGAACTACTAGTTGCAGAATCGTGAATCGAATCGGAGGAAACCAATCAATGAAGATCATCGTGATGAAACAACACGATCAACACTGGGATGCCTTTGCCCAACAAATCCAATCGGTCACTTGGACCGCTGGCCGTCACCTAGCATACCTCATGTACAATCACGCTTTTTTAGACTGGGAACGCGTCATCGTTTTTAGTGACCATGGCCAACTGGTCGGCTTCTGCGCCCTGCTTGAACACGATATTGTCCCTGCCGTTCAGAGCCCTTTTGTTGGATACGTCTTTGTCAACAACAGTTATCGGGGTCAAGGACTCAGTGAACAACTTGTTAGTCGAGCCGAAACACTCGCCCAGCAGCTAGGATTTGATACCACGTACATTGTGACCCGCCACGTTGGCCTATACGAGCGCCTCGGTTACGAACTATTCGACCACCGTCAGGACCGCTTTGGTCGCGAAAATCGAATGCTCATGAAAAGTTTAAAATTAATGTCCTAACAACTCTATCGATTACGATATAGTTGTTTTTTTATATTCAAATTATATATATCATCATCTAACAAAAGTTTAAGACTATCTAAACAGCAATCATTCTGTTTGCTATTTTCTGATATTTTCCGTATATTGAACACAACTTAATGATGAGGGGGCCACTATGCAAATTTTCTTTACTAAACTACTCTGGTCAACATTGACGCTCACTGGTTTTCTGGGGTCAATTGTTGGTTTTGTTCTACCCATAATCCCTGGCATTCCATTCTTAATTCTAATGGTTTATAGTCTGCGTAAAATATCACCCCGATTCCATCGGTGGCTGCTCACAACACGTCTTGCCAAGTGGCTTCAACGGCGCGAACCGAAGTTAGCCAAGTGGCTGATTGATTAACGACGACACGCTTAATTTATCTGGCGTTCAATTCGCAAGCGTCATCCGGCACGCTTTGATGCGTCATTGACCCAACTAAACTCATAAAACTTGATTAAAAAATTATCGATTTGAAATCTCATTATTTCAAATCGATTTTTTATTGTCTTTTTTGGTCACCACCGTAATTTAGTCATCCCCGGTACCAGCCGTTTAATCGTCATTATCAAATGATAATGTTAATTCATATTTTAGCAATTCAATAGATTCATTTTGGGAAAGTCGGTATTCCAATACTATATATTGTGCTACAATGATTTGCGTCACACTATATATAGACAAAGGACGATGATTCGCTACGGAACCTGTAAATATTCTCTACATCAGTTTGAGCGGTAATACCAAATATTTTATTGGCAAACTGACAAAATACTTTGAAGAAGAACGCCACATTCAAGTTAATTCAATTAACGTTAAAGAACACCCCGAATTCACCACTCTCGACCAACCGTTTGTTGCCTTCCTACCGGCCTTTCTTAAAGGCGGTAACGGAGTTAATAACGGCTACACCGAAATCTTGACCACCATTTTGGGAGATTATCTAGAACACGAAGATAATTACCGCCGTTGTTACGGGATTATCGGTAGCGGCAATCGTAATTTTAATAAGCAGTTTGCACTCACGGCTAAACAGTACGCTGAGCGCTTCGGTTTTCCCTACATTACCGATTTTGAACTACGTGGCACAGCACACGATTTTCCCCGCATCGCCGATGCCATCTTAACCTATCGCGATCAATTCAGTTCTCAAACAACAAAGGAGTAGTCCCTAATGGCAACTAGCACCCCAGAAATGGAAAACACCTATTTTTACTTAAATAACCTCGTAAACATCCCTGTCGACGGAGAAATTCCGCTATATTACGATCAAGAAGCCCTCAAGGCCTATTTTGAAGAGACGGTCGAACCAAAGACTAAGCAATTTGATTCATTGGATGCCAAATTAAACTACTTAGTCAACGAAGATTACATTGATCCAGATATCTTGAATCAGTATTCCCACGAATTTGTGCGGTCCTTGTTCGACCGAATGAAAGACCATCACTTCCATTTCCACAGCTTTCTAGGCGCGTACAAATTTTACACACAGTACGCCATGAAAACCAACGACGGACAACAATTCTTGGAAGGCTTTATCGACCGTGTTGTCTTCAATGCCCTTTACCTTGCAAACGGTGATGAGCAACTTGCTAATGACGTTGCCGATGAATTAATTTCACAGCGTTACCAGCCCGCCACTCCCACTTTCCTCAACGCGGGGAAAAAGCGCCGCGGAGAAATGGTGTCGTGTTTCCTAATTGATATGGCCGATTCCATGCTCTCCATTGGCCGTGGCGTTAATTCCGCCCTTCAACTATCACGGATTGGCGGTGGCGTCGGTGTTAACCTGTCAAATCTCCGTGCCTCAGGCGATCCTATCAAAAAAATTGCCAACGCCTCGTCCGGGGTTGTACCAGTGATGAAGTTACTTGAGGACTCATTTAGTTACAGTAACCAGCTTGGTCAACGTAACGGTGCTGGGGTTGTCTATCTCAACGTTTTCCATCCCGATATTTTACATTTTCTGGATACCAAAAAAGAAAATGCGGATGAAAAAATTCGGGTGAAGACCCTGTCCCTCGGGCTGATCGTTCCCGATAAATACTATGAATTGCTCAAGACTAACGAACCGATGTATCTTTTTAGTCCCTATGACGTCGAACGCGAATACCACACGCCATTTGCCTACATTGATATCACGAAGGAATATGACAACATGGTTGCCAACCCGAATATCAAAAAATCGGTCTTTAACGCCCGGAAGCTAGAACAAAAGATTTCTCAACTCCAACAAGAATCTGGGTATCCTTACATCTTGAACATTGATACGGCGAACCGCACGAACCCCGTCGACGGTAAAATTATTATGAGTAATCTCTGTAGTGAAATTCTCCAGCCCCAGGAACCCTCAGAACTTGATGATGATCTATCGTATAAGACCATTGGTACCGATATTTCATGTAACCTCGGATCAACTAATATTATGAATATGATTGATTCGCCAGACTTTGGTCGCTCGGTTGCGGTCGCCGTTCGCGCGCTCACCCTCGTGACCGATACAACCAACGTCAAGGAAGTCCCAACCGTTAAACATGGTAACGAACTTTACCATACGATCGGATTGGGTGCTATGGGTCTGCATACCGCCCTTGCACGCCACCAAATTGAATATGGCTCATCAGAAGCCCTTGAATTCACGGATGCTTACTTCCTAGCCTTAAACTACTATTCACTCGTCACGAGTAACCAAATTGCACGCGAACGTCACGAAACCTTCGCCAAATTTGAGCAATCAAAATACGCCGATGGTAGTTACTTTGATCAATACCTGAACGCCGACTTTGCATTTAAGAGCACTAAAGTTGCAGAGATTTTCAAAAACATTAAATTACCATCTGTTGCCGACTGGGAGGTCCTCAAACAGGACGTCATGGCGGATGGTCTTTACCATCGTAACCGACTTGCCGTGGCACCGAATGGTTCCATTTCGTACGTTAATGAAACGAGTGCGTCACTTCACCCAATCACACAATTAGTAGAACAACGGCAGGAAAATAAAGTGGGATCAATCTTCTACCCGGCACCCTACCTGTCTAACGAAACTTTGCCCTACTACACGCCCGCATATGATATCGACCAACGCAAAATCATTGATACCTATGCCGTAGCGCAAAAACACATTGATCAAGGCATGAGTCTGACACTGTTCATGCGTTCAGTTTTGAAACCCGACCTTTACGAATGGAAGGACAATGACAACTTGAAGATGACGACCCGGGACCTTAACCGGTTACGGAATTACGCCTGGACCAAGGGCATCAAGTCACTTTATTACATCCGAACATTCACAGAAGACGACGAAATCAAAACCGCAAATGAATGCGAGTCATGCATGATCTAGGGGATGTATTCAGGGTTAGCGCCCGTTTAACCCACCGACAACACGTTATTGGATCACGGTGCCCGTACACCTGTGAATCCTAACTAAGGAGACGAACAAATAACGATGGACTATTTATACTACAAAGCAATTAACTGGGATGACATTAAAGATAATTTCGATAAATACACGTGGGAACAACTCACCACTAACTTTTGGTTGGACATTCGGATTCCCGTCACGAATGATCAACCAGCTTGGCAACAGCTATCAGCCACTCAACAACAGGCCATTACCCGCATGTTGGCAGGTGCATCGATGTTAGCCGTCTACCAATCAGAGGTCGGCACTCCTGCCATTCGCCATGATCGGCGAACCCAACAAGAAGAATCCGTATTAAATACCATTACCTTCATGAAATCAGTCCATGCTAAGAGTTACACGACCATTTTCCGGGCCCTGATTCCGGGCAATGGTGGCGCAAATTTCACTTGGGCAGACAATAATACTGATCTGCAAGCTGAAATCGACCAACTCGCTCAAACGAGCACCAATGGCACAGCTTTACAAAAAAAAGCCCTTTTTATTTTGACTGAAACTGGCCTTTCATTTGGTAAATATTGGACAACCCTTCAAACCCATTCTCTCGTCAATACCTACCAAATGTTGGCCAATATTCTTCGTGGAAGTGCCATCTTTAGTGCCTATGTCGGTTACAAATTTCACCTTGGGTTTGAAGACCTCGCGGCAAGTGACCAAGCCGAACTGCAGCATTGGATTAACACCCAGTTTGATCAACTCATGCAAACCGAAAAAGATTTCCTAGAAGCTAACCTTGAAGATGCCACCGAAGCCATCAATTTGGCCTACTATGGTGCCAATCATGCACTAACATCACTTGGTTTCGATGCTAGCTACGAGGTTCAGCCATCTCCACTAGTCGCGCAGCTCAAGAAATTGATGATCGATCAAGATCAATTCTTGCAACAGGTGACGGCAGCAAACAACGAATCGGACACTGAAGAAATGACCGATGACGACTACGATTTCTAAGGAGCATTCAACTAATGAGCTATAAAACAATTAACTGGGACATCATCGAAGACGAATTTGACGAATATGTATGGGATAAAGCAACGGCACAATACTGGTTAGATACACGGGTGCCGGTTTCTAATGATTTACGCGACTGGCGGACACTTTCTGACACCGAAAAGTCAGTCATCAACCGAGTTGTCGGGGGATTAGCCTTGCTGGACACACTCCAATCCGAAGAAGGCGTCGACGTCATGCGGCCCGACGTTCGGACACGGAAGGAAGCGGCAGTCATCAATGACTTTTTGATGATGGAGTCAATTCATGCCAAGAGTTACGGCACTATTTTGACCTCTTTGAACGATCAAGCCACTGTTGACGAAGTCTTCAATTGGATGAACAATAATCCCCGAATGCAGTACAAAGCCAAACGGATTAATGACATTTACCAAACAGGAAACAACCTTGAAAAGAAGGTCGCAAGTGTCTTTCTCGAAGGAATTTTGTACTACACCAACTTCTTTACCCCACTTTGGTACCGCGGTAACAACAAACTCGCCAACCTTTCCGAGGTCATCAAGCTGGTGATCCGTGACGAATCCGTCCATGGCACCTACCTCGGCTACAAGTTCCAACTAGGCTATAACGAACTGCCAGAAGCTGAACAAAAAACATTCAAAAAATGGATGGATGATTTACTCGATGATCTCCTTGAAAACGAATTTGCATTCACCGAAGAAGTTTACGCGCCAATTGGTTTAGCCGAAGACGTGAAACAATTTGTCCACTACAACGCCAACAAGGCCCTTCAAAACATGGGCTTTGAATCCCGCTTCCCCCATGCCGAAATTGAAGATATCAACCCGATCGTGATGAACGGCATTTCAACCGAAACGGCGAACCACGATTTCTTCTCCCAAGTTGGTGCTGGCTATCTGATGGGTAATGCCGAAGCCATGGATAACAGCGACTACGATTTCTAATTCTTATCCGCTTTCTAATCAAAACATCCCTCCCCGAATCAAATCGAGGAAGGATGTTTTTTAATTTGTAGTTGTTTGAATCGGTGCTAGCAAAAAGTGAATCTGTTGGCGAACCCGCTCCCGCACATCGGCACTCAATCGTCGCTGATTTTTGATCAACAATTCATCATACAGTACCTTCTGAAAAATCGACATCACAATCATCGCAAGGTTATCGGCAGCTTGGCTGTCATTAAGCGCCAGTTTCTCGACATTTTGAAAGGCTTGAGATAATCGCGCCTGAATTTGTTGAATCGCGTCAATCAACCAGTGAGACTGCTCATCAGACAACAACATTCGTTCACGAATTGTAATAATGAACGATTGATAGCTGGTTTCACTTTGGAATGCTTGCCATAGCTGATCAAATAATGTCATCATTTGAGTTTCGATATCAGTGACAGTTGTCGAATTTGTTAGTGATACCGCTAGTAAACTAACCCGACTTTCAATTCCCTGCTGAACAATTGTATCCAAAATTTCCTGTTTACCATGCGGAAAGTGGTAGTAAAGTGCGCCTTCCGAAATTCCTGCCGCTTTATTAATCATTCGTGTCGTCGTTGCCTCAAAACCGCGACTAGCAAATAGTTTGCGAGCCACATCAATAATTTTGTCCTTTGGCTGGTCGTTTTTAATCATTTAATCTCCATCTTCGTAAAAAGTCGGGCACTCAGGCCCAACTTAAACTACATAATACCGACAGTTTGTAAAATAAGATACCCGTTTAAGATTACCAAAACAATTGCTGAACCCCAAGCACAGTACTTAATCCAAGCCCGGTTAGCAAACTCACCCATCAGCTTACGATTACTGGTGAACATTACCAGCGGAATAACCGCAAACGGTAACGCAATACTGAGAAAAACTTGAGAAAATGTCAGTAGGTTTTCAATCTTAGCTTCGTTTCCGTGATAGTAAATTGCAAATGCCAAAACTGGCGTAACTGAGAACAACCGTGTAACCAGCCGTTGAACCCATAGTGGAATTCGCAGGCGGATAAACCCTTCCATGATGATCTGCCCCGCTAACGTTCCAGTAATCGTTGAGCTTTGGCCGGAAGAAAGTAAGGCGACGGCAAAGAGCATACTCAGCATCGGACTGGCAATTGCCCCAACAACCTGACTGTTACTAAGTGCGTTAAACAAATCAACGAACCGCCCCAGTGAACTATCAGTGCCATAAAAGAGTGCTGCACCTAAGATCAGTAGCAAACTATTTACGATGAAGGCGATAAATAGCTGCATGTTAGAATCAATCGTTGAAAACCGAACCGCCTGTGCTAATTGCTTACGATCAGTTCGATCAACCTTCCGCGTTTGTGAAATCGACGATCCAAGGTACAAATCATGCGGCATCACAGTTGCCCCAATAATTCCCAAAGAAAGATAGAGCATCGAGTGGTTGGTAAAAATATCACTGCTTGGAACGTAGCCACGCATAATCCCACCGATACTGGGCTGTGCAAGTAAGACCTCATACACGAAGACCAGTAAAATAACCGCCACCAGGGTTGCTACGATGGCTTCAATCTTACGGAACCCGAGCTTCATCAGTAACAATAAAATTAAAACATCAGCCGCAGTAATCATAATCCCGACGATCAGTGGAATATTAAATAATAGCTTTAACGCAATCCCAGAACCGATGATTTCCGCAATGTCGGTTGCCATAATAGCAAGTTCCGTAACCACCCAGAGCATTAGACCGACACCCTTAGATGTTCGCTCCCTTGTCAATTGGGCTAAATCTTTTCCCGTCACGATACCTAACTTCGCCGACATAGACTGAAGCATCATCGCAATCAGGCTAGAAATTAAAACAACTGCCAGCAAGCGATACTTATACTGAGCCCCACCAGCAATCGACGTGATCCAGTTACCCGGATCCATATAACCAACAGCAATTAAAATCCCAGGGCCACTGTAGGCCGCCAACGTTTTCCAAAAGCCTGCGTTCTTAGGGACCTCGATACTACCATTAATTTCATCTAAACTTTTGTCAGCAGCCGTTCCATTTGAAACGATTCCTTTTCCTTGTGCAAACACCTTATCTTCCATTTTAAGTTCCTCTTTTCTATTGGCTTAGAAATTCGGCAACCTATCAGAACTAATTCAAAGCATTTGGATTAATATAAATTTAATCAGCTGATACACCCGATTAACACCATATTAACGCAGTCTTTTGATTAGCCATCTAAGTTAACAATTATCTAACTGAGCGCCCGCTCAGTTCCATAGAGTAATATAACACGAATTGAGTTTTTATCAAGCATTTTGCTTCAAAAAAAGAACCAACAAATGCCTTAGTAACGGCATCTAACCGGATAATCATGATAACCGTCACGTTGTAATCGGTACCACTAATTTACGCTTTTTTTAATTAAAAAGTAGGATCTTCATAAATTTGCTGTAAACTAATCATAGTTTGCATATTGGAGGATAAATCATGACAAAAACCGACGTTGTTGTAATTGGCGCAGGCGCGGCTGGCATTGGGGCCGCCATCACGCTTGCCGAAGCTTCAAAAAATGTCATTTTACTTGAGAAAGGAAACCGCTACGGGGGTGCTGGCATGTTCGGCGCACAAGGCCTTTTTGCCGTTAATAGTCAGCAACAACAGGCTTCCAACAGTTCCCTAACCCTAGCACAGGCCTATCAGGAAATGATGACTTACACGCATTATCGTTCAAACGCCCCCCTCACTAAGGCCATCCTAAGTAAGTCAGCCAATACAATTGACTGGCTGGCAGATCATGGTCTCGCTACCGAACTTGTGAACAATACGCAAGAAGTTCACCAGGATCGCCCACGAGTTTACCACCAGTATATCGATAAATTTGCGGGATTCGAACGTCTTATGCAGCACTTTTTAGATCACGGTGGCATTTTGAAAACTGAAACCGCCGCTAAATCCTTAAAATATGACGGCCAACAAGTTACCGGCGTCGTTGTTGAACACGATGGGCATGAGACTCTGATCAACTGTCAAGCTGTCATTGTGGCTGATGGTGGCTATATCGGCAATCCCGAGATGGTCAAACAGTACTTAGACATTGACGCTAAGAACTTATTTAGCATGGGTGAACGGAAGGCCACTGGGGATGGCATTTCGATGCTTGCCGACTTAGGCGCCGATACGAAATCACTCGGGACCTTCGAAAATCACGCAGCATCCGTTGTGTCAGATTCCGATCCCAAATGGCATAACGATACCATCTTCACCCTCACGAATTTACCGCTACTTTGGGTTAATGCCGCAGGGAAACGCTTTGTTGATGAGGGCATCGTTTACGATTTCGCACTCTGGGGAAATGCCACATATCAGGCAGGCGGGTACTACTACTTTGTGATCGACCAGCACTTAATTGATCAGCTTAAAACCAGTGCCCTTCCGCTGACACATTCGTTTGAGCGCACATTTACCACCCTTGCCCATCAAGAGGTTACTCATCACGTCGGGCCGTTTACAGAAATTGATGCCGATCTGGCACAGGCCGTGGAAAAAGGCGCGGCTTTTAAAGGCAACACGTTAGCTGAACTCAGCGCTCAACTACACGTTTCCGCCGGGCAGCTCACCGCGACCGTTGCACGGTACAATGATTTGGTTCAACGTGGTCATGACGAGGACTTCTACAAAGCCGGTGCTTTCATGAACTATCCGGTTCAACAGGGACCATTCTATGCAATCAAAGCACGCTCCACCTCCCTTGGGACCATTGGCGGCATTGAAACTAACGAAAAGCTTGAAGCACTCAAACCGAATGCACACCCGATTAAGGGGGCATTCGTCGCTGGTAATAATGCTAGTGGGATGTACGACACCTCTTACCCAACAATTGAAGGAATTAGTTGTGCCTTTGCTTGGAACTCCGGTCGAATCGCTGGTGAATCAGCGAGCCACCTAATTGAAACTGGCACACAAAACTACTACGAAGCGTAATTTTAAAGATCTACGCAATTAACCGATCAACGGTCCATTGCGTGGGTCTTTTTGTTTATATGAAAGCGTTTTACTTTATATCTTGGTGACACCCCCTTACAATAAAGCTAGAAGTGGGGTGATCACATTCACATCATCGTTAAAGTCTGTTGGGGACTGTTAGCCATCACGAGTTTAGCGGGCGGTATTGCGGGAATTATTTTGCCAATTCTCCCCGGTATTCCCTTCTTGATCTTGGCCCTCATTTGTGTCGGTAAAATTTCTCAACATTTTCGCCACTGGCTGCTCCACACACGCGCATTTCAGTGGCTTAACCATCACGAGCCCCAAATTGCTCGTTGGATATTCCGTAACTAAAAAGGCGCCGCCAGAGAGACAACTTCACCCTCTGACAACGCCTTTTTAGCTACCGTTTAATGAACCCTTCCCCACCATTCAAGTAGGCCATTTCATCATAAATAATTTGTTGTTGTAACGTCTTGGCTTTGCTAACACTGACCGTTTCATCTGCCACCAATTGCTGAACAAATTCATACTCGGCATGAAACGCCTGCAAAAAGAGCTGATAAACCAGCTTCGAATCTGGTGTTGGCAAACTCATCCGCCGGTGCCGTTCTTGATAAAAACGAATCACCGGATGTAAGCCGTTAAGATGGCGTCCCGTTGTTCGTTGGTAATCTTCCAACGCCTTGATGGCCGCTTTAAATCCAACCGATTCGATTTGTTTAATTTCCCAGCCATGTTCCTCGAACTGGTTTTTCCAATATAATTGCTCAGTCACTACCGGACTCGTCAAAAGTGCATCTTGCCACGTTTGAAAATCACGATAGACTTTCAACGTGTGTGACCCAAAGCGTAGGCGCAACCATAATCGCTGAAGAAAATTACTGTGCACCGTATTATAAGCCAGTTCAATAAATTCAAGATACATATGATACTGATCAGTCGTAATCTCACCGGTATCCAATAAGTTTTTTACAGCCGTTCGTTCTACCCCATGGGCCACATCAAAAGTTTTCTTAGCTAGTCGTTGATTTTTAGCATCGTGGTGATGCAGTTGTTGCGTTAGCGCACTAATCACAATATCAACTTCCGCCGGATGTTGGCGGTTAGCTCGCACCGTTTTTAATGCCCGATGAATCATTTTAGCATTCCAATCGATTTCTGCTTTTCCGCTGCCAGCGGCCGTTTCCTTCGTCATCTTCGGGACGATAATTGCAGCGACTGCCAAACTGATTAAAATGACCACCGTCGCAATATAGAGCAATGCGTTTCGATCAATCCCACCCGGTAACCGTTTAAACTGTGGTAACAAAAATGCTAAGGAAAGCGAAATTGTCCCGCTGGCCCCGCTTACCGCCATCAAACAACTATCTAACCAGCGATGATTACTGGAAAGATGCATCCAAACAAAATAGCGGGTCCACACTAGGCGCAATAAAAACTTTAAGCCATACAAAGTTACCCCAATTAATGTGAAAAACACCAATAATCCCGGCCGCAAAGACACAATTCGCGCCATAATTGCTGGTAATGAAATTCCCAGTAACATGAAAATAAAGCCGTTTAAAACTTGCGAAACCAGTTCCCAGATATGATTACGGACCAACTGCACCTGACTCGAAACAAGACGCAACTTATCGGTCTCCATTCCCTGTACTAGTCCAGCCGCAACCACTGCCAAAATCCCCGAAACATGGATCTTTTCGGCGCAAACATATACGACAAATGGCACAATTAGCTCCAACGAAATCATGATAAATGGAATATCATCGTTCCACCGAATCATTTTACTGCGTAGCCAGTGGAATCCCATGCCAATAACTGTCCCCAAAACTAATCCACCCACAAATTCAACGAAGAAAGTTCCAGTTGCATGAGATAGTGAAATTGTTCCCGTTGCAAACGCTGCTAATGCAATATCAAAGGCCACAAACCCAGACGCATCATTAAACAGCGATTCATTTTGTAAAATAATCGTGGGAATCTTGAATTTCTGATTTGGCTGCATGAAGGCACTCACGGCTGAGGCATCAGTCGGTGTCACAATTGCGCACAGCGCAATGGCGAGTGACAACGGTAATATCGGAAACAACACGTGCAATGAAAAGCCAACCGCAACCACTGTGACCACTACAAGGGCAATTGCCAATGAAAAAATATTAATGGCGCCCCGCCCGATCCAGTAACGTGACGCACTCTGTGATTCGATATAGAGCAGCGGTGTCACTACAAAAAATAAAAAGAAATCAGAATCAAAAATATAGTGGTGATATTGCGGTAAAAAGGAGAGCAAGATTCCAGTCACAATAAAGCAAAACGGCAATGGGAGCCATTTTAAATGCCGATGTAAAATAACATCCGCGACTAATGCAATCAAAATAATTAAAATAAAAAACGTACTTTCCACAATTCTAACCTCACTTCACCGTCACCGTGTGGCGGCACCCAAATTATCTCCGTCATCTGCTACTATGCTAACCCATTATATGGGATTTAGCTCGATTTGGGCACCTCTACTCTTCATTTTTAGCGAAATAAGTTTTTACAATTGGTTTTGATCGATCTAATTTGATAACGAACTAGCACTGCCGCTCGTTGCAGCCGATGATGAAGTAGTATTGGCTTGGTCGGCCGCACTACTGCTATCAGCGGTTGAAGATGAACTAGCCTTGCTAGCGGTGGTGCTACTTGCTGTTTTGGCACTCGCACTATGACTAGCCGTTGATGTCGCATGACTACTTGAGGCAGTACTTGCCCGATTTTGGGTGGTACTTGACTGTGTCCCGGCCGTTTTAGTCGTACTTGATGACTGTGCGGTTGTGTGGCTTACACCAGAAGTGGCTGAATTAGCGGCTTGTGCCGCATGACTGGTGGCTGTCTCTGTTGTCTTCGTCGCTTGTTGGGAACTACGCTGGCTCTTTTTAGTCGTTTTATGCTTTTTTTTCGATGAAGATGTACTTGATACGCTTGTGTCCGTACTGGTTGAGGCACTTGTTGTTTTAGTAACCGATGTATCCGCATTAAGTGCCAATCCAATCACAAAGACGGCAATGACGGCACAGCCTGCCAGAATAAACGGCAGTGGGTGCTTTTTAAAGGTCCGAATCTGAAACCATGTTCGCCAATTAATATGTTGTCTACCTGCACCAGTTGCCGCCTTAAAATGGGGCCGGTAACCGCCCTGGCCCTTCTTAGTCTTGTTCGTCAATGGGGCCGTCGGCTGGTCCATGGAATTCCGTGTCACTGACGATGATGGTTGAAACAACCGCCGGCTTTCATTTTTAGGTGCTGCTGTCTTACTCCGTCTGGCGCCACTATCTGGTGCCGACTTTACTCGTGAGTGGTTTACTGTCTTTTGATTAAACTTAACGGGCTCAGTATTTTCAACGCTCTTCAAGTGTAACTGTTGCTTAAGCCATAGCATTCGTGGGCTATCTGTATTTTTATCTTCATTTCTTGCAACGCGTGTTTGTTTTTTTTCTGTCATTGTTATAATCCTTACTTCATTAAATAGTGGTTAACCCTTGCTACGACTCTATTTAATGAAGTTTGCCTACTAAAATCAAGCAAACCGTCCTTTATTTAGAAATTATTTATTAATAATTCATGAATTGTTTATTCTTTACCAGTTTAACCGGCATCAAAAAAGGCACCACAATTGTGATGCCACCAATAAGTTACTTCTGTTGCGCTACATATTGTTCCAATGTTAGGTGATGATGATAAATATAGCTTGCGGCGCGTTTGCCAACATAGCGGAAATGCCACGATTCATAGCTAATATGGGTGGAACTCTTTTTCCCCTTCGGATAACGTAAAATCCAACCGTACTTCCATGAATTTTTAGCCAGCCACTTTCCCTGCTTCGTCTTCGCAAAGGCTTGCGTCACATCACTGCCTGCTTGAGCTTCACTGGGCGTCAAAAAGTCCATCGCTAATCCCGTTTGGTGTTCACTTGACCCTGGACTGTTGACAGTCTTCAGTGCATCCTTTTTCGCCTGAGCATATGTCATCCCCTTGGCCTCACGTTGCTGAATATTACGTGCCAATACTTCTTTTTGATGCTCATACGATCGATACCCGGAGCCAGCAACCAACGTGGCCCCAGCTTTTTGGGCTGCCGCAGTTAGCTGCTCATAACTTTTAATAACGCGTGTATCCAACTGTTGGTTATTATCAACAGTTTTTAGATCAGGGACATAGGTCGCCGAAAGATGGTGGTTCACGTTCACGACTTTCAACTTCCAGTTACTGGCCGCATGAACCGTCCCAGTCGCTGTCAACCAAAAAGTGCCTGTGATGGCAAGCACGATGCTACTAATTACTACTAATAGTTTTTTCATCAATTAACCACTTTCCTTAATTCAATACAGTGATCTACTTTAACACAGACCGATGATAATATCGTGATTAAATTACTAAATTTCAGTAATGCTTTTACAAACATGAAAATTGACTTCAAATTTCCCGAAATATATACTTTAAGAATAGTCATATAATAATTTTATATAAAAAGGAAGTCTTGAAATGGCAAAAGCTCAAATTGGAATTATTTTAGGATCTGCACGGCTTGGATCACTAGGCGAACATATTTTTAAATACCTGCAAACAACTTTCGTCAACAATGACGAGTACGAGTACAATTGGATCCGCCTTGCAGATTATCCACTTGATTTTTATGAACACAGCGAAACGCCACTTTCTCAACCAATCACTGATCTGACAAACGTTGAATCAGCATGGCTCACCCAAATTAAAGCCCAAGATGGCTATGTTATTTTAACACCCGAGTACGATCATTCAATTACTGGCGCTCTCAAAAATGCACTCGACTATATTGGTCCCGAAGTAGATCATAAACCTGTGCAACTTATTGCCTATTCTTCGTACAGTGACGGTGGGATGCTGGCAGCACAATCGGTTGTTCAAGTCTTGCAAATGCTCAAGATGATTGTCTTACCAACACCCACCCTTCTCTGGAATGCTAACGATAACTTTGATGCCACCGGAAAATTAATTGCCGACGCCCCCAATAGCACGTACTTTGCGCAACGGCTGGCAGAAACCTTTTCAGAAATCGGATTCTACACGGCTCTCCTGAAAGCTCACCCGCGGCACCTAGATTAAATTAGCACCCTATTATGAGCTAATTCGTTGCTGATAACCATCGATAACGGATATAGTTAAGTTACATTCCCTTTGAAAGGAGTAACGATCATGGCAAAAGAATTTACAGTTGAGGAACTGAGTCAATTTGATGGGCAAAATGGACATCCTGCCTATGTGGCCATCGATGGCACCGTGTATGATATGAGCAACGTCGGCCCTTGGGAAGGCGGTCACCATCACGGTAATGTTGCTGGACAAGATCTCTCACAGGCAATTTTAAAGTCACCACATTTAAAGAGTGTTCTCCCCAAACTTCCAGTCGTTGGAACCCTTAAGGCATAGATAAACTATCTCGATTGATGACCAATAACTTTGAAGCGTTCAAAAAAAACATCTTAGCTAAGCCTAACGCCTAGTTAAGATGTTTTTATTTGGTTGGTAAACTTGGTTTATTAAAATAATACCCTTGGAAAAACTGAATGCCGAGTTGATCGTACGCAAGCTGAACCTCTTCAAGAGTCTCGACACCTTCAAGAATAAAATTTAAATTATTACGTTTTGCTACATCAACCCAGAATTTTACCCGTTCCTGTAACGCCTCGGCGGTGTTATTCTTACGTAAGTTTTGCAAAGCAAACTTTACACCGTCAACGTACGGCAATAGATTTTGAACTAATTCATAACTATTATCACTACCAACATCGTCAATGTTGATATGCACCCCGCCAGCCCGATAAATAGCGGTGATGTTTCGCGTGATTTTCATGTCCGGTACATCTACGATTTCAACCGTTAAATCATCAGGGCCATCAGGACTATTACGAAATTTAGTTAAGGTTTTGGCGACAAGTTCACTACAAAATTGTGTTTGTGTAAGGTTGACCGCAACCTGTTTAGTATTAGATTGTGCCAGGACCTTCTTAATCAGTTCAATTTGCGTTTTCGGTGACAGTTCAAACATCTCTGGTAAAATCCAACGATCATGTTCGTGATCATACATGCGCAAAAGAAGTTCATTACACCACCGCGAAGACGACTGAATTGTTCCAGAACTATCTGGATGCATAATTCCTTGCGCAAAAAAGGCATATGTCGAACTCAAATCCTGATTATCATGATGCATGGTTTCACCATCAATAGTAATCGTATCACCACCAGCATGTTTACTCAGATAGACATTATCATCTGCCCGTTTGTACATTGCATCGATTGTTAGATCAGACGCTTTCACATTGGTGATTCCCACAGAAACTGTGATTGGCACCTCAAATTTCTGGGCTTTAAACCGCGTCTTCCGAATGATATCCCAACATTTTGTGACAACCGGTGCCACCTCTTTTGGTGTTTGCTCAAAAAAGACCGCGTTGAACTCTTCACCACCAATTCGATAAAATCGATGGTCCAAATCATACATTTTTAAAATCTCAGTCAACTTATCGGCAGCCGCATTTAACACGGCGTTACCAGCCAAGCGACCATAATGATCATTGACCTGTTTAAAATGATCAATATCAAATGCCACCAACGTTAACGCAACATGCTGAGCTTGAGCTTGCGCAAACATATTCGTAACTTCACGTTGGTAAACCTCGTAAGGCTGTGAATTAGTCAGTTCATCATAGTTGACCATGCGCGTTAGTTCTTTATTTCGACCAGCTTCAATCGATTCATGACGCCAGAACCAAAAGGCCACCGTAGACATTGCCAAAAACATCCCGATTGCATGCACCAAAAGAATAGTCATCTCATACCCCGTTGCACGGAGTGGCAAACTCAACCAATAAACCACCGCAATGGCAGAAAACGTAGTCAAGCTTTTCCACATACTATCACGAATCTGATGATTATACTTTTGCGTCACTATAATACCGATTGCCAATAAAATTAATGATATCCAAAACTGTGGCTGTCCGTACACACCCCAATGGCTAACGCACCAAAAAATAATGATCGCAATTAGTCTGACCGCATCTTCTAACTGGTGCAGTGCGCCGTTTAAAAACGGTAAAATAAATAGGAACAAAGCCATATTGTGTAATAAGATCGCCGTGTTGGTCGCAAAGAAGCCCATTAAATGCAGCAATGTTGCTGTCCCAACTGACATCAATAATAGGCTTAATCGTGCGATCCCTTGATGGCGATAAGAATGCTTCTGCATGAACGCATACTGATATAACGATTGATAAAAACCTAAAAAACCCGCCATAAAGAAAACTGCAATAATAACTTGCGTGAACCAGACCAGGCTTGGCTGAACATGTAAATTCATGCCCATACTGAAATGTAATCCAAAAATATTAAACCCCATTGACTAGCTCCTTGCTCGTTCTTAGTTATCGATCACTCCATTAATGATCACGAAACATACGTATTAATTCTGAACCATCTACACGTATGGTTCAATACCTTGACGTAATCTCATCTTTTTTTAATTTAAATCTAGTTGTTTAGTTTACCGAACGTACGTTGCCCAAATTATCAGACTTCGGTATAATAAAAAAGTAATTATTCTGATATAGGGGATTTAACGTCACATGACTAATAAATGGTTTACAAAATTAATCGCGGTACTCTTGGTTAACACTTTCTTTTTTATGGCTGGGCCAGCCGGAGTTCCGGCAGTTCAGGCGAGTCACACAAGTTACAGCACCCGCGTCACGCACACTGCTGCGCGTAAAACAACCAGCACGTACCATGCACCCAAGGCTTCCTCAATTCAAGCGTCCTATGCGACCGGATACAAAACCAGTCACGGTAAAACATATTACGCGCAGGGCCACTACCTACGTAATTTGTTTATCTTTCTAGGTATTTCCCATCTTGCCAGTCAGCATGCCACTACCAGTGCTGCTGCAAAAGCACCGAGTGAAGCACTCGCTAAATCTGTACTAACCGATTCAATCAAAACACAACTCGGAGGCAGTGATAAGATTCAGTTTAATCAGGCTGGCGCGTTTATCATTAATAATAATCAAACCACCTTAAACGCCAATGTTGCCAGTGCCCCCTATGCAACCAATCAAAAAGATGCCCAAAATCGTCCCACGCTCGGCAACGCACTCCTCAATCGAACCACCCGCCAGTATAAAAACCGTTCTGAAACAGGAAATGGTGCTTCGGATTGGAAACCCGCTGGCTTTCACCAACTCACTAATTTGTCCGGTAGTTACAGTCACGCGTATGATCGTGGACACCTCTTGGGATACGCCCTTGTTGGTGGCATCAATGGTTTTGACGCTTCTGAATCGAATCCGAAAAATATTGCTACTCAAACAGCCTGGGCCAATGAAGCAATGAACACCCAGTCTACCGGCCAAAACTATTATGAAAGCCTCGTTCGAAAAGCGCTCGATCAAAATAAAACCGTTCGGTACCGAGTTAGCGATCTCTACGACGGAAATAATTTAATTCCTAGCGGTGCCCACATTGAGGCCAAGTCCACCGATGGCACATTGGAATTTAACGTGTTTGTCCCCAATGTCCAGTCAGGATTGACCATTAACTATCAAACCGGAACTGCTTCCAAGTAGCCCATCTTTTTGGCGGTCTGTATTTTTTGCCACACGTCGCCGTTATCCGGAGATTATCTTTTGGCAACCGCGCCACGCAAAGATTTCTTGTGGTACAATGTATTTCAATAATGTTTATTTAAATCACCATAACTTATCTTACGAGGAAGTATTATGTCAACTAATCAACTTTTGCAAGATTTACCGTTATTCGCGATGCCGATTGCTGTTATCAGCTTTTTTAGTATCGGTTTTATTCAGTATTTTCAGCGAATCTGGTCAGACGCATTTGAGCGTGAAGGGCCAAGTACCCGCTACCGATTTGGTCGACGCCTAATTTTGCTCTTCTTATCCGTTGGTCTAGGGTGCTTCATCCATTTTGGCGCCATGGCCTATATCACAAATGATTCGGCTCTTTTATACCATAATTGGGCCCTTTTTGTTTTAGTTTTGCCACTTCTTTACGGTGGCTTTAATGGGTTGGAGGTCTCACTCCAATCACTAACCCTCTTAATGATTTGGTACATGCACCATGCTCCAAATTTTTGGCACCCCACAACATTGCTAGCGCTCGCTGGTTTTATTGCACTGGCAGTTCTACTCAAACGTTACCATCAGTACATTATGCAGCACTGGTGGGTTGGCGTTTTACTTGCTGGAATACTGGCTAGCTTGTTTTGGTTTACGGTTCCTCATGTCTCAATGCACCTAGTCATGACGACCGAGCTTAAATGGGAAGCTGTGTTAATGTACACACTAATGATCGCCTTCGTTCTTGGATATTGGTTACGTCAGTATCGTGATGACAAACGAACACATGAATTAGAGCGATTAGCTGAGTACGAAAAAGGCACTTATGATACTGGCTATGCCAATCATCAAGCTGAACTGCAGCAGCTTTTCACTAAAACCCAAGCGCAAAACGACACGCTTACCTTTGCAACACTTGATCTTGACCACTTTAAACAAATTAATGATCGCTTTGGTCGTTTAGCTGGAAATGCTGTTTTGATTGCTGTTGGTGAAACACTGAAACAATTACTCACAAATGCTAACGTTGAACATCAACTTTATTTAACCACTGGGGAAGAATATAATATTGTCTTTCCCAATCAATCCGCTGAATCAGTTTTACCAATTATAAAAGGATGTTGGCAAGCAATTCGCAAACAGGAATTTCCCTACAAGCAACGAAATATTGCCGTCACCGTTTCAATCGGGTGCACAGCGCTCCAAAGTGATGACACGAGTATTAATGACATTTATAAACGTGCCGATGATGCGCTTTCTAAAAGTAAACGAAGCGGTCGAGATACCGTTACGTTTGATACTCAAATCATTTCAGGTGCCGACAAATCTGAAAAAAGTCTCGCCGATTATTGCTACTTCTCACAGGGCATCTACGATATAACACAAGATGGTCATCCCAAGTACTACCATGAGCTGCTGCTCCGAACCTATGATAGCCTTCAAAAGCGCTGGGTACTCCCCGACACATTTGAAATTCCCGCTTGGATGCAAATCGCATTGCTACAAGAGTTTATGCGGCATACTCAGCTACACAACTTCAACATCAACCTTACTGCTGATCAATTCCAAGATATTGATATCGCCGAAGCACTGGCCCAATTTTCGGAAAGTCCAGAAGGACCCACCAATTTGACGGTTGAAATTACCGCATTGACCGACTCCCAAACGACTCGTCGAATTAGTGCCCGCTATCGGGCCGCCGGAATCAAAATTTTGATCGACGATGTTGGTTCAGATAATAGTTTCGAAATGGTTCGACCATCAATGGCTTACATTAATGGATTTAAATTTGCGATGCAAAATTTGCGCAAAACAACTAGCGATTCTGCACTGCGTGAACGTGTTCAATTTTGGCGCCAGATCGCAAAAGAAAATCAACTTTCATTCATTTTAGAAGGCGTTGAAACCGCCGAAGATTTAAAGATGGCGCAGGCTCTTTCAACGCCATACGTTCAAGGCTACTACTTTGATAAACCATCAGCTGCCGAGGGACTCTCGCAATAAAGCGAACAGATCACAATCATCCCTGTCATATTTTGATATCGCCAACAGTACAGTAATGCTACTTACTGTTGATACATAGTCCTTAATTTTGGAATTCAAAAACTAGATGGGAGGAACTAAATGCTTCTGTGGGAAATTAGGATTGTTACTTTTATTACGAATCTACTCTTACTGGTAGGTTACGCACTCCTCTACAATTGGCTTCAAAACACAAAGTTTACCAATAACATTCATCAAAAGTTACGCACATCTTACCTTGTCAGCATCACCATTGCATTTTTGATTTTGTTTCACTCCGCCTCTGAACTCAGCATCATTCAAAACCATAATAATACCGGTTTTGGATGGACCTATATTAATTTTCAAATTGCAACCGTGCTATACGCCCTACTCTCATCACGTAAACAGGCGCTTTTCTATTCCTTATCGGTTGTAACCTTAAGTTGGTACTGGTGGCTACCAAATGTCTCCAATTCAGCCCTGTTCTATGTCGTTACGCTCATTATGATGTGGTTGGCCCAGCGATTCGGCATCACAATTGGCACTTACCGAACACTTTACTATCCATTTTGCCTACTTTTCGTGACTCCATTTTTATGGGCAAATTTTATTTCACTTCGTGGCATCGATGTTGGTTGGCCATGGGAGCTCATAATCACGTTATTGATCTGTTGGTTACTGTGGGAGATCCATTACTTGGTTAAACGACAGCACATTCGGCAAGCAGTCCTCCTTCGTGAAGCGCGAACCGATAAATTAACACACCTAAATAATTTTCGCGTTTTCAACGAAGACCTTTTATCCGCCTACAGTCACCTAACCGATCCGCTTAATTATTCTTTATATACATTTGATATTGATCACTTTAAACAAATCAACGACCAGTATGGTCATCTCGTTGGTAATCAAGTGCTCGAACAGGTTTCGGCCCGTCTAAATGATATTTTGGCACAGCTTCCCTACCACTTTAAGACCTACCGAACTGGCGGTGAGGAATTTAGTTTTATTTTATTCGACACCGCTCGAGTAACTGAACACCCCACCCAAATTGCGAACCTAGTCCGAGATGAACTGAGCCAGTTGAAATTCACGGTGCCACCGGATCAAAAATTTAATATCACGATTTCACTTGGTCAGGATCACGTATTACCAGATGATCGTAATTATATGGACATTTATAGTCGCGCGGATGAACGATTGTACCAATCAAAACATCGCGGACGTAATACGATCTGTGTCCGTCCACCAATGAATACGCCCAAATAAAAAGTGCTCTGTGTGAGGAGCACTTTTTGTTTTATCTATTTTTGACAATATTTTTTATGCACAATAACACCCGCTATGGCGGCAATCATTCCCGCCCAGCCAATACAGGAAATAATAATTTCTTTTTTGGTTGGTCGCCGCAATTCAACATCGACTTCATACTTTCCTGGATGCCAAACTTTTTTCATTGGTAATTTCATATTCATTCCTCCAATTATCGTATGCCCTTAAGTTTTCTTCTTAATATGAGATTACCGCCAATTGAAAGCGATTGCAAGAAATATCATCACCTAAAAAAAGAAGATGGATAATAGTATCCATCTTCTCAAATAATTACGCATTAAATTGGTTAAGTAACTGACTAAATGGAATCAATCCATCTGCGTGATACTGCTTCACAAATGCATCAACATCCGCTTGAGTATGATTTCCATCAGCTTCCAATACAAGTTGTTCAACCGGTAATGGACGATCATCTGAAATTTTTACATCAATGACAGTCGGTCCGTTCACGGTTTGAGCATCCTTAAAAGCGGCCTTTAATTCAGCCAATGTCTTAACTTCATATCCTTTGGCCCCTAAAGCTGTAGCCGCATCACCGAAGTTCGCATCAATTAAGTCAACACCAGAATGGGGCTGACCTGTATCATCTTGTTCTGCCTCAATAAATCCAAGCGATTCATTTGTCAAAACGACGTTAATAATCGGCTGACGATACTTAACTTGCGTTAAAATATCGTGCATGACCATCGTAAAACCACCGTCACCACTGATTGAAAATACTTGACGGTCTGGATAAGATGCTTGGGCCGCAATCGCCGTTGGCAATGCATATCCCATCGTTGCGTACCAGCCCGATGTTGTAATCTTTTGCGTTGGCTTCATTTTAAGAAGACGAACACCATCGATCGTGACATTACCAACATCTAGTGCGAATACCGCATCATCTTTGGCAATTTGATTAATTTGTTCAAAGACCGTATCCACCCGCAATGGCGTCTGATCCTCGTTCACAAATTTTTTAAGCCACTCCAACCAATTCTTCTTGTCTGCCACCAAAGCATCGTAATACGCGCGACTTTCCACTGCACTTGAACGATCGATAAATGCCTGCAGAGCTGTTTTGGCATCTGCCAAAAGACCAACATCGACATGATGCCGTTTACCAATATTAGTTGGTTTAACATCCACTTGGATAAATTTTGCGGCTGGATTAAAGAAAAACGAGGCAAATGGGAAATTACTACCCACAAATAGAATGGCGTCAGCGTTACTTGCTGCATCAACCCCCGGCTTAGTTGCTACACGACCGGCACTCCCCATGTAAGCTTCATCAGCATCGGTGATGACACCCTTTGCGAGAGCAGATGACATCAATGGAATTTTCAACTGATCAGATAGTTGTTTCAACTCTTTGGCGGCTTTTTTGGCACCTAATCCAAAGTAAATGAGTGGACGTTTAGCGTTCGTTAAAATTTCAACCGCCTTATCAACGGCTGTTTGATCTGGAAGGGGATAATTATCAGTAACCACATAATTATCTGCAGTTGAAACATAGTTATCTTCAATTTCTGCCCAACCAAGGTCTTTGGGAATCGTAACAACTGCCACGCCTGAATGCTCGTAAGCTTGTCGAATTGCTTGGTCAACTACCGCTGGCAATTGTTCGGCAGTCATTACCGTTCGATTGTAAACTGAAACATCCGCAAAAATTGGATTTTCATTTAATTCTTGGAAAAAGTCAGTGTTCATAGCACTCGTTGGTACCTGTGCTACCAAGGCTAGCACTGGCGCATGGTCATGTTTAGCATCGTAAAGACCATTCAGAAGATGAACCGCACCAGGGCCTGCGGATCCAAATGTTACCCCAATTTTACCAGTTAATTTAGCTTCACCGGCTGCCGCAATGGCCCCTGTTTCTTCATGGCGAACCTGAATATATTTCATCGTACTCTTCCGATTGTGAAGTGCATTCATGGTCGAATCAAAGGAACCTCCTGGCAATCCAAATAGATGATCGACATGCCAGTCTTCTAATACCTTAATCATTGCATCTGCTGCATTAATTTTTGACATTTTAACGTCCTCCTCTAGAAATACAATCATTTAACATGGTCTACTTTATATCACTTACTAAAAATAAGCAACTAAAACGGTTTCTTTTTGTTAAAAAATTAATCTCTGCTCGCCATTATTAATCTCCTAACAACGGTAGCATAACACGTTTTACAAAAATGATGGTAGTAACACACACACTGCAATTAAAATAAACGTCACCTGCTGCGTGTGTTTGCTCGATAAATATTCTTGGTGCTTTTCCTCATCCGATTTAGCGTCATACATTTCCGCCATCACGTCGATCATTTCATCGACTTGGTTAAAATACAGCGCTAACATCATGCGTTCCTCTTGAGAATACTCAACTGGCGAACTCAAGTGCTGTTGCAAATCAATCACTTGCGCAATTTCCGTACGTTGCGTCAAACCAGCACTCGTTAATTGCTGAATCTGTTGTTTAATCTTCCAGTCATGACTAGCTCCATAAGGATGTTCATCTGCCTCGTTGGCCAGCGTTGCGACAGTTTGCTCCCAGTCACTAAATATGTTTTTAGAGGCCACCAACTCACCAGCGTTACGTCCCAACTTTTTGAACCAGCTTCGTTTTTGTCCCCACCGATCCGGATAAAACTCGTTCAATCGAATCATTCGATACGAAAAAATAAACAGCAACCCAAATAGAATCAAAATCAGGAGATTACCAAAAATACTCCACAAGCTTGATGTCAATGACCGCTGCTCAATCCAATTTGAAAATAATGTGTATGCTAACGGAACACCAATAAAATTCAAACCCATTTTCATTAACTGGCGATTGCCTTCACCTGTTCGATTCACAGCATCTTGCATTTCTCTAAAATACTTATATAGCATTCCCATTGATCCCTGATACTGTGATTCATCCTTATACTGGCTCATTAAAATACGGTACGCCCAGATTAAAAATACGAGGTTCACGAAAAGCATTAATAATTTACCGGTTTGCGGTGTCATTGTCATTTTCAAATCTCATTTCTTCATTGATCTAGTCTTTCATTACTAATAGTTCTCGAAAAAACGCTCACAAATTTCATGAGCGTCATCCCCTTAAAAGTGCAGCAGTTCAAAAGCCTGTGGATTGCGCTCATTTGATAATTGTGAACGAAATTCATGTTGATCATATAATTTTTGTTCCAAACTATTTAATCGCGTACGTTCCACGGCATCTAAACTAATAATGGCCTTATATCGCTTAGCCTGATTCTGATAATCCTTTTTCGTGTACTCATCCAGATCACTCAAAAATGGTTGCGCGTCCCGGCGATACTTATCAATCATTCCCTGATCTCCATGCGTCAAAGCGGTTTGGATGTACGCTTGAATCTTGGTCATTGCCAACGCTAGGCTCTGCTGATCAACGGGTCGTTCAAACTGCTGTTCGTTAAATACTAAAGCTTCGTATACTGCTTGATCATCACTGTCACGAGTAATAATTTGATGCAACCGCCGCCGTCTCGCAATATCATTTTCATGATCGTCCAAAATGTTTTCAAGGTCTGTTTTATCATCACTGTTTAAATTCATCGTTTTCAGACTCGTTACGCCAATCACACTGCTATTAGCTAACGATCCATCTTCCGCAAATTTCATCAAGGTATCCTTAACTTTTTCTGGTTCTCCAAAAAGTGCAAAGGTTAAATCAGTTTGGACATCATCGGTGAAGGTTTGACGATCTATAATGAGTTTTCCTTGGTCATTTACCTGACCATGTTCTTGAAGATGATTAGTCAAAATCTGATTTAGGTTAATTCCGTAACGATAATTACTACTTACTAGCGCATAATTGTTTTCCATAAAACGGATCAACTCCCTCGATAATTACTACCTTCAGTATACTGCGAAAGCCCATTCATAAGCCAGTTTTTCCAATTTATTCCCACAAAAAAACATCATCATAGTTTCTGACGATGCTTCTGCTTGATTTATATTAAGCTGTTTTTTTAGCTTCTGATTTACGCACGATTGCACGTTGATTGAGTTCAGTCACTGTTAATGAATCCTGCTTATCGAATTCTTTGATTGCTACCAAAACAGAATTCTCATAAACCTTTTCAACTTCTCCAGCAAAATCATGCTCGAGTGAGCCAAACTTTTTGCATTTAACTTTGTCGCCAATCTCAAATTCAGTCATTCAATTCACCTCATAGAATTAATCATGTTATATTAACAAATAATGTCACAATATGCAATCAACTTAAGTATTATGCAAATACTTTTTTACGTTGACCAGAAACTGCTCGTAATTCACCATTCATAATTTGGCTAATATGTTCCTTCTCATCACTGTTAGCACTGCCTTCAACAATTGACTTCATCCGTTCCAGCTTCTTCAAATGCTTGATCGCTGCCATATAAGAGCCCGTTAATACTAAGACAGACCCCACCCAAGCCAATGGATTGGCAAAGCAAGCCCCCGCATACCCAAAGTTAGCTGCTAACACCAGGGCTGCAAACGAGCGCATTACTAACTCGGCGGTTCCAGCAATGGTTGGTACCACACTTTGGCCCAAGCCCTGTAAGGTATAACGAATAATGAATAGGATCGCCAAAATCCAGTACGAACTACCAACGATATTAAAGTAAATCTGCGTTAGTTTTAAAACTGCTGGCGATTGATTACCAATAAACAGCATAACTAAGTTTTGACCAAATAAGATGATCAATCCGCCAACAATAATACTGAACGTCACTGAAGCCATTAACGATTGGCGTACGCCCTTAATAATACGCGCATACATCCCAGCACCAATATTTTGCGCCGTGAAGGTGGCCATTGTAATTCCAAATGACATCATTGGTAGGCTCGCTAATTGGTCGATCTTAGTGGCCGACGTTGTAGCCGCCACTGAGGTCGTTCCAAGCCCGTTTAAAGCCGACTGCATGAAAATGCTCCCGACCGCAATAATCGAAGACTGGAAGGCCATTGGCAGACCAATTCGTGCATGGGTGCCAATTTCTTTGAAGACGCCCTTAAAATCAGCCGCATGAACCTGTAACAGTGGAATTCGTTTTGAAATATAGATCACACATAAAATACTGGAAATAACTTGTGAAATAACCGTTGCCCAGCCTGCCCCGGCAACGCCCCAATGAAATCCTACGATAAATAAAAGTTCCAAAATAACGTTGACCACCGTTCCAATAATCAGGAACCATAAGGGGGTCTTGGAATCACCTAATGCTCTGATTTCGTTCGAAAGCATGTTAAAGGCCATTGATGCAAAAATTCCCATGAAGATAATAGAAATAAATTTTTTGGCATTAACATAGATATCTGTCGGCGTGCTCATCAAATGCATGATCGGATCAAGGAAAATTAAACTAATTGCAGTTAACATAATGGTGACAATTATACTCATCACGATACTTGTTGCAAAACTCTTGCGAACACCGCGGTAGTCGCGTGATCCCAATCGTTGAGCAGTGACAATAGAAAATCCAGACGTTAATCCGGTCGCAAATCCGATAATCAGAAAGTTGAGACTTCCTGTCGATCCAACTGCGGCTAAGGCATTAACACCCAATGTCTGACCAACAATTAAAACATCAGTAAAGTTATATAATTGTTGAAAGAGGTTCCCAATAAAAAGTGGCAAAGTGAAACGTAGAATTAGTTTAAGTGGATTTCCCTGTGTAAGATCTCGCATCTTGGCACTCCCTTCGTTTGTTATGAAATAAGCACAATGCTTTGCATTTTACGACCATCCCTGCAAAAAAACAAGCTAAAAGGTAACATTTCTTATAATTTCTTATAAAAACCCTTTTCATTATGAGAAGCATGCTAAAATGATGGTATTAATAACACTTAGATTGGAATGCATTGAATGCTAATTATCATTTATCTGGCCGTATGTACGATTCTCATGCTCACTACTTGTCTGGGATTTAGTGCACAGACACAAAAAAAAGTAAAAACCTGGCTAGTCATTAGTCGCACACTTTATTTGCTCCTGCTCATCATCGCTGGCACTCGTTTCTTCTATTTAGTGACGGCTACCCCTGCCATGGCGATTATCAAACTACTCCTGACAATTGTTTGGGTATTTTTCATTGAAGCTGGTTTTACACAAAAACAAGAGCAACACATTACCGTTCCACTCGGAACCGCAACTGCATTGCTCTTCATCGCTAATTTAACACTTAACTATTATTTTTAACGTTGCCAATAGCCAGCGTTAATTGTATCTAACATTTTAGTCAGCTGAACCGTTTCTTCAACATCATGAACGCGTAAAATACGACCACCATGTAAATACATGTAAGCTTCAGCAATCAAGGTGACCGGTAACCGGTCATCTTTTTTTAGTCCAAACAATTTAGCCCCAAATCCCTTACGAGAAATGGCAACCATCATCGGTCGACCAAGGTAGTTAAATTGATCGATATTGCGCATCATGGCGTAATCTTGATAACCATCTGCCACCTTCGAATAGCCAATGCCTTGATCAAGTGCAATTCGTTCACGATCAATGCCAGCTGCCGTCAACGCCGATAAATTAGTCTCAAAAAATCGTTTCATTTCTCGAGTTAAATTATCGTATTCAGTATCCCGACTACTGTGCATCGTTAGCAATCCGGTCTTCGAATTAGCAAACAATGCTAATTTATCAGGCACATCAGTGAACGCGTTGACATCATTAATAATATCAACCCCTGCTCTCACCATTTCCTGCATAACTGGTAGTTTGTAGGTGTCAACGGCCACGGCCACCTGTGGGTAATGTTGCTGAATTAAAGTGACGGTGCTACTAATTCGGCGAAGCTCTTCGACCGGAGTTACCTCAACGAAGCCGCCTGGTCGAGTCGTTTGCCCACCAACCTCAATAACGGTTACGCCAGCAGCAATCATGCGCTCGATTTGATCAGCAATGGCAGCTGGATCTTGGAAGCGTCCGCCATCGTAAAACGAATCTGGCGTAATATTCAAAATACCATAGATAATCGGCTTTTGACTGATATTAAAGTCAAACCGCGTTGTTTGCCAATGAACTTCATACTTGCGCGTAATCGCGGTTAGCGATCGAACACATTCTGGATCGTTCACAAATTTTGCTGCACACCGGTCAGCAAAGGTTGCCCACGCCGCAAATGGTATCGTGGCCTGAACACTCGTCTCTTGATCGACAAAGTCAGCATCAAACTGTGCCAATAGCTCAATCAACGCCGCATGCTGAGTATCGGTCACAAGGTTGAATTCAAGCATTAGCTGCGCTCGTCGTTGCACTAATCCTTGCAACACACGACTTTCAAAGCTATTTGTATCATTAACTACAATTTCATTAATTTGCATGGGTCGTCTCCTCCATGTGAGTCATCAAATCAGCAATGGCCTTTGTACGATGCAACAACGGTAATTTTACAGCATCAGATAATTCAGCTAATGTCTGATGCATGCCGTCCGGAACCAGAATCAAATCGAAACTGGCCCCATTTTGGCCACGTTCTTCAGTTGCGATGGTGCCATGGAACTCACCATGCCCGATCACCGATTTAATCGGCGTTCTCAGCACCAATGTCGTTGTCATGGTGACTTCACGACTTTTATTGGCCACAATTGCTAAAATACGTTGATTCAGGTGATGCTCAGTATCTGTATACATCTTCAATTGGCGGGCCGTTTGAACGCCCAACCCGTCAGGATCGGCAGCCAAAAGCATTCCGGAATCATCAGCTACGATCCACTCATCCGGAAGCAACCGCGCAATAAAATTCGCTTTTCCCTGAGCATTTTCTTGATAACTTTGGGTGCCTTCACTAGGAAATTCATGGCGGCCAATCAATTGTTGATACGAGATTGCTTGGTAGCCGAGATAAGCAAAGCACGTGACTAATTCAGCCGTCTTTGCTTGGTTGTTTGACGCAATCACAAATCGTCGCTTAGTTTTCATCCAGTTACTCCAACTCCTTGATTAGATAAAATGAACCTGTAATCACAACAACTGATTTTTCATCACTCGCAATTAACGCCTGACGGAGTCCCTCACGAGCATCAGCAACAATCTGTGCTTCCGGTAATAACTGCTTTAATTGATTCTGATTGAGTGCTCGTTTGGGATTTGCTGGCGTTGTGATAAAAATCTGTGCACCGAATTTGCGATACATTTCTACCATCTCAGCATAGTTCTTATCCTTCAAAAAGCCGATGACAAAAATCCATTTACGATCTGGAAACAGATGTCCCAAACTACGCATGAGTTGCTGCGTACTATCAGGATTATGTGCACCATCGATGATCACCGGCGGTTCTGATAATAATTGCTGCATTCGTCCGGCAATTTTAGTTGTTGCCAACGTCTGCAATAGCGTCTGCACATTATCAACATAGTGCCGCTCAACAAGCCAATCATAAACCATGAGTACCGTTGTTAAATTATCAATTTGAAAATCACCAATTAATGATAAGTGAGCTTTCTGCTGTACCAAATACTGAGAATTCAATACCAGATCAAATCCCGTCAATTGTTCACTAATAATTTGGATTTTAATTTGTGTATCGTCGACACATGCCTTCGCATGATGTGCTTGCGCAGTATGTCGAATAATATCAATTGCTTCATCATGCTGATGAGGCGCCATAAACACGGTTGTTCGTGGCTTTATGATCTGAGCTTTGTTCGTTGCAATTTTAGCAATTGTATCTCCCAAAATTTTGGTATGATCCAAATCAATATGCGTAAAAATCGTCAACAATGGCGGTTCAATGGCATTGGTGGCATCCGTCAAGCCGCCCAGTCCCGCTTCAATAACTGCCCAGTCAACCTGCGCATCAGCAAAAGCCTGAATCATAATGAGTGTAAACCACTCAAAAATGGTCAGATCGCTTGGTTGCACATCCAGCGGTAATTGCGGCACAATTTTTTCATAGGTTGCCACAAAAACTGATCGTGAAATTAGCTGATCATTGATTTGAATCTGCTCACGCTGGTCAACTAAAGCGGGGCTCGCAAAGTGGCCGACGCGATAGCCTTGATTTTGCAGTAAGTGCGCCACTAACGTTCCAGTCGATCCTTTACCATTAGTTCCCGCAATATGAACAATTTTAAAATCCTGATCCGGATGACCAAGACGGGCTAACACCCGTTTTAGGAGTCCCACGCGATCATTATTTCCCGCGAGCATGGCTGTATTGAGTTGCTGAATCAAAGCATCATAACTTAACAATTACTTTCTCTCCGTTTGCCGTAAAAATTCCTTTTTCAAATCCCGATCTTCCTTAAAAGCACCACTAAATTTAGACGTGTAAGTATATAAATTAGACTTATTAATCCCACGCATCTCCATACACATATGCCGGGCACTCAGTGAAACAGCCACACCGGCTGGATGAAGCATCCGTTCCATTTCGTTTAAAATATCGACCGTGATTCGTTCTTGCATCCCCGGTTTTCTTGCCGCAAAGTCAACCAGGCGTGGTACCTTGCTTAGACCAATAACCACACCGTCTTGGGGCACATAGGCCACATTCGCCACTCCGAAAAATGGTAATAAGTGATGCTCACACATCGAGTAAAACGGAATCTGTTGCACTAATACCATCTCTGGGTCATCGTCAATGTGAAATAACTTGTAGTCTTCAAAGTGGGGCTTACCAACTGATGAAAAAATTTCTTCATACATTTTAGCTACCCGTGCTGGTGTTTCAACGACCCCTTCACGCGTTGGATCGTCGCCCACTCCGGCCAGAATTTCACTGACCGCATTCTCAATTCTCTTCTTATCCATTTATGCCTTTTCTCCACTGTTTCTATATTTTCTGACCCAATTACTATCATCCGTCGTTGCAATCATTTGATTAACGATCGCATGAATCTGTGCATCCCCCCGGGAAATCTCTTTAATTGGAACTAGTACAAATAAACGATGCTGTACCTCTGGATGAGGCAATGTCACAACGGGATCATCGCTGTGGAGATTATCAAAAAAGATAATATCCAAGTCAATCGTCCGTGGTCCCCAATGAACTAGCCGCTTCCGATGTAATTGCTGCTCAATCTGATGTAATTGCGCTAGTAGTGCTCGTGGTGTCAGACTAGTTTCAACTTTAACCGCAATATTTAAAAAATCATCTTGAACGACGCCACCCACCGGCTCAGTCTCATATAAACTCGACACCTGCTCCACCTGAATGTCATGCATTGCCTTCAATAACACCACTGCTTGGTGTAACTGTGCAGCCCGATCACCAATGTTGGACCCCATACTCAAATAAGCCACTGACATCTTTACCGACTCCCTGATACTTCAATTTCAATATTGTCGAAAATTCCAGCAATCGGTACGCTATACTTTCGAACTCGGAGCGTGATGGCTTCGATCGTTGGATATGCTTCTAATAATCGCTGTAGCAGCTGATTAGCCACACTTTCGATTAAATCATAATTATTATTTAAAATAAAATCGGCCACAGTTTGATAAACGTCCGCATAACTCACCGTCTCATTTAAATCATCATGGACCACTTTTAATTCAATCGGATACGTCAATTCAGCATCGACTTCTAATTTCTGGCCTAATTTCTTTTCTTCAGCAAATACTCCGTTATAGGTATGAAAACTCATGTTGTTAATTCTGATTTTTCCGATCCCACTCACGCCCTTCGATATTTTCAGTAATATCATAGCATTTTTTATCTTTCAATTGCGCAATTTTGATCCAAAAGGATAATTTATTGATCTACAGATAAAAATAAATATTCTACACGTTGTAGTTTACAAATGACAGTTTGTCGTGTTATATTATCAATTGTTATTTTTTATGAAGATTTGGAGGTGAAAATATGACCAAAAGAAGAAACTTGGATCTCGACAAAGTTGTGAACCAGGCCATCGAAATTATTCAAGCCGACGGCATTAAGGCATTGACATTACCTCGATTGGCCAAAGAACTCGACATCCGGACTCAGTCGTTGTACAACTACATCGCCAATCTCGATGAACTCGTCTCATTAATCGGTGCACGACTCATTCGGGAGATGTGTCAGGAAATTAAAGATGGCATCATTGGGCTCTCAGACAATGTCGCCTTGATCCAGTTCGCATCGATTGCGCGGCGCTACCTATTAAGTAAAGGTAATTTAGCCCTTGTTATTTATGACCTGCATTCGTTCCCCACTAACTCTCAGTTTTCAATCGAAGCTAAAAAATTAGTGGACCTTCTCAATCAGGTGCTGGCCTCCTCAACACTTAAACAAGAAGAACAGTTTGCCGTGTCACAGACGCTCATCAGTGCCGTACTGGGATTTGTTTTCATTGAAACCTCCAACTTCTATGATCTAGCAAGCGAAGACGATGTTGAAAAAAGCTACTGTCAAATGCTCAAGCGGATCATTACACCAAACCAATCGATTTAAGCATATTAAAGGAGAGAAAGTATGGGAAAATTCGTTAAAAATCACGTTGGTTCACTAATTGCGTGGATTGCGATCGTTGTCATTGCATTGTTTATGATGCCTAATATCAACACGTTAACCCGGGAACACGCAACCATTACATTACCTAAGGATTCTCAAAGTCAAATTGCAAATAGCATTCAGAAAAAATGGGGCTATGGTCAGGGAAATACATACCAAGTTGTCGCCGTTTTTAATAACGGTAACCATAAAATGAGTGCCTCGGACAAGCAAAATGTTCAAGATGTCGTCAACAAGCTTAAAAATAATAAGCAAAAATATGGCATCAAGAGTATTACAGCCCCTAATGACAATTCTGCCACGAAAGCGCAATTGATTTCGAAAGATAAAACAACTCAACTCGTGCAAATCATGGTCAGCAAAAAGCACGGCACAGTTAAGAAAATCAACCATGAACTAACTACTGCAGTTAAAGCTCACGGGGTTAAATCCTACATCACGGGTTCGGATATTCTGAATGATGATTTTTCTGCCGCCATTCAAGAAGGAATCAAGAAAACAGAAGTTATTTCCATCATCTTTATTTTCATCGTTTTAGTATTAGTTTTCCGGTCACCAATCGTTCCCCTAGTTTCTCTATTGTCCGTTGGGGTATCATTCTTGACCTCCTTAAGCATCGTAACCAACCTCGTGGAAAAGTTTAATTTTCCGTTCTCAAACTTTACTCAGGTATTCATGGTAATTGTGCTCTTCGGGATCGGGACCGACTATAATATCCTCCTATATAATCAATTCAAGGACGAGCTTAGTCGGGGGCTCTCCAATTGGGAAGCAACTCGACGCGCCCGAAAAGAAGCTGGAAAAACCATTTTGTATTCAGGTTCTTCCGTCTTAATTGGTTTTTCAGCCCTTGGTTTAGCCAAATTCTCTATTTATCAATCTGCCATTGGAGTCGCTGTTGGGGTAGCCGTCTTACTTATCGTGCTCCTAACACTTAATCCATTTTTCATGGCCACAATGGGCAAAAAGATGTTCTGGCCATCTAAAAATTTCGATGGCGAAGGTCAAAGCAAACTCTGGCACCGGCTTTCAAGTAACGCGACCATTCATCCAATCATCTCATTAGCAATCGTTTTAATCTTGCTAATGCCGTTTTACTTCATGTTTAACAGTAAACTAAATTATGATGATACTGATGAAATTAGTAACTCGGTTGCCTCTAAACAAGGTTTTCTCGTTGTTCAAGATCATTTTTCAAAAGGGACCGCTGAACCATCAACCATCTATATCAAATCGAACCACCGGTTAGATAACGAAAAAGATCTCAAAGCGATCGATGAAATTACTCGTAAACTTCAACAAGATCCAAGTGTTAAAACCGTGGCTTCGGTCACGCAACCTGGTGGTACTAAGGTTAAAAAGCTTTATGTCACCAATCAACTAGGTACCGTTAATAGCGGTCTAAAATCGGCTCAGACTGGTCTTGGTAAATTATCAACTGGTAGTTCACAAATGACCACTGGATTAAACCAGCTGTCTGCTGGTAGCCAGCAGTTAGTAAACGGCGTCTCGCAACTAACAAGTGAGCTCAATAGTCAATTATCAGGTAGTAACGCTAGCCAAATTGCACAGCTGGAATCTGGCTTACCACAAATTAATAGTGGTATCCAACAGCTAAACACCGCACTTCAAAATTCGGGAACTTCTGTTGATACAAGTGCCCTGACCTCAGAACTCACTAACGTTGGGTCACAGGCTAAAGTAATTGGTAATAACCTGACTCAGGCTGGTAACACTTTGAGCGGATTAAGTTCAACGGACACGTCTGGTGCTGCTTCACAAATTATTTCAACCGCCAACAGCAACGGTGCTAATTTAACGGCACAGCAACAAGCCATCCTCTCACAGGTAATTAGTGCCGCCATGACACAACAGTCCCAGACACTAGAAAACAAATTGACATCTGTTGCTAATAACATCAAAGCTGCCGGTAGTGCCGACCAAAGTTTGGCTAGCTCCATGCAAAGCGTTAGTGGTTCAGCCTCCTCATTGCAGTCAATGCTGAGTCAACTAACCACTTTGAAATCACAAGTCAGTGAGCTCGCAACTGCATCTAATACTGCACTTCCTGGTGCTGCTACCGCTTTGAAGCAACTCACAAATGGCTTAACACAAGTGCAATCAGCACTCGGATCCAGCCAGACTGGTTTGACTCAAATCAACACCGGGATCAACAAACTGGCTTCAGAATCGCCACAAATGACGACCGGGATTAATAAGGTCAACTCTGGTCTTGGTGAAGGTGGCAGTTACCTGAAAGGACTATCAAATTCAGCTGCTTCTGATACCTACTACGTACCAAAGAGTATTCTTCACGGCAAATCCTATAAACCGGCAGTTAAGACCTACCTCTCTGAAGATAAGAAATCCGCCAAGATTACCATTGTACTGAATACTAATCCAAGTGATTCGGTTGCCACGAATAAAGCTCGTTCACTTGCCAACCTAGCCCGTAAGAACTTGAAGGGAACCGATTTAAAGAATGCGACTGTTGCAATGGGTGGTCAATCATCAACCCTTGCTGATACAAAGTCGATCGCTAGCCAAGACTTTATCCGGACGGCAGCCATCATGCTGATCGGGATTACATTGGCGCTGATCTTTGTCACTCGTTCCCTTCTTCAACCACTTTATATTATTGGCACCTTAATGCTCGCCTACATGACTTCATTAAGTATCACTCATTGGCTCGTCAAACTGGTCATGGGAAAGGATATGTTGGCTTGGAATACACCATTCTTCTCGTTCATCATGTTAATCGCACTTGGGGTTGATTACAGTATCTTCCTGATGATGAAGTACCGCGAATTTGGGCGAGATAATATGATGCCATCTAAGCGCATGGTTAAATCTGCAAGCATTATCGGAACGGTTGTCATTTCTGCAGCGATCATCCTGAGCGGTACCTTTGCCGCACTGATTCCTTCAGGCGTTCCAACGTTAATTGAAGTCGCAATGGCCGTTATCATTGGCTTGGTTATCCTGGTATTTATCATTCCAGTAATCATTCCAAGTACAATTCGATTAACCTATCCAGTTAAATCTGGCTTCCAAGATGCAGAAGAAAAAGAAGATCAAAAGCATCGAAACAAGTAACCTATCGTAAAAAACGGATGATCCTGTAATAAGGGTCATCCGTTTTTAGTTATAATTTAATGTATGAATAGCCATTTTGCTGCAGCTCAGCTAACCGTAAGCTTCCGGCAGGAACCACGGTTGCTGGCTTAATTGACTGTTCTTTAATTTGCCGAGTACGAAGAGAATTACGACATGCTTCAAATTCTACCATGGCATGTGTCTGCATGAACTGTTGAAATCGTTCCTGCGAATAGATCTCGGTACCGTCTCCGATGGCGACAACAGTTAACTGAACTTCGGGTAAAATATTCAATGCATTTTCAATGTTAGCCTTAAGTTGTGGTGCTTTAATTGGATCGTCGATATGAAATACAATTTTCATTAAATTTGGTGCTCCCTTCCAACATGGGGTCATGGTACCCGTCCACACCATGAATTTGCAAGAATTTGAACTTGTTAATTCCGAGTGGGCTCGGTATGATTAAATAAACTTATGCCGGAGGAACACGATCATGTTTTTAACAACTGGAAGTATCAACCAATCACATGCCATCAAAGGAATTGTCAACGCCACCAGTCACCTAATGTTGGCATCTGAAACAATCGACGCTTTTGAGTCAATGGATCAACTATTTTCAGACGTCGAGGAAAAAATGCGGCAACGGGCGGCCGAAAATGGTGCCGACGGTATTACGGACGTCAAGTTTAATACACAGGTCGTTCAACTGCAGGTTGCTCCTAAATTTTTAGTCGTCACTGGCTATGGAACAATGATTAAATTTATCGAATAACGCTGGAATCGAGTTAACAGGAATTGAACCTGTTTCAGAGATTGCAGATTGTTCTACTTCAGATATCGCGCGTAGCTTCGTGTGGTATCAGTCCCTAGTTGCCAATTTTCTATAACTCGTTAACAACACGAGTATAGCAGGAATCCCAGATTTTGGTTTGAAGAAAGCATAAAAAAATAATAAAGATTGCAAAAAAGCAGCGAGATTAAAAATCTCACTGCTTTTTTCGTTAATGGTAAATAGCTACTTGTGATGCCCGAGGCAGGATTCGAACCTGTACATGGTTACCCATACAGCGACCTGAACGCTGCGCGTCTGCCAGTTCCGCCACTCGGGCAAGCAACAATATTATTTTACACTATCTTGATTAGTTTGAAAAGGCATTTTTTAGAATTACCCTTAAAAATAATTTAACTGGCCGTAACTAGTTTGTTTAATCATAATGTTGGTATAATAACCTTATCATTCAACTAAGGAGTTTTACATCAAATGCCTTTTCTTGCGATTATTGTCGACTTTATTGCCGTCGGTCTTTACCATATTCAGGCGATCAACTTAACATCAAGTATTTTGCTGATTGGACTGATTGGTCAAACCTTAATCACCCTAGTTTTACTTATTTTCACCTTCCAGTACAAGGGTCCTCGATTTACCAGATATCAACTGATCTTCTATCGTTTCTTCTCGATTCGTTATGCGATCATTTTTTTATCCATGCTCGTTAATGCGTTAGTTCTATTCTTATATTACTTAAACTATTCTGGAATTAATCCCCTTATTTTTCAGTAAGCAGTAAATAGCGACCTCCCCAATACCGAGGAGGTCGCTATTTAGGTTGTCAACGGTTATTCACCAGGTTGGTACGCTTCATCAATCACCAGAATTGGCTTAATGGTCTTACCACTGATGGAATCAGCATTGGCTTCATTAATTTGATCAAATTTGTAAAATTTCTCAGTTTTATCAAAATCAAACATACCGGCCTGATAAAACTCAATCAACCGTGGAATGTCAATTTGTGGAATTGAATCTCCCATATTAACACCAATGACAGACTTATCATCCACACATAAATCATTCCACGTATCCACATCAATGTGATTTGGAGTAACGGCAATGCAAGCACTGACTCCCCCTTGTGCCAAGGCCTTAATCGAAGCCTCCATCACACCCGTGACACCCGTAGTATCGACAGCAAAATCCACACCATGACCATTAGTCAGCGCCTTAATTGCTTCTACAGGATCTTCTTCCTTACTATTAATTGCATTCGTCGCACCCAGCTCTTTAGCAAGAGCTAGACGATGATCCACAATATCAACTGCGATCACTTTCGTACAACCGGCAATCTTCCCAGCCATCATTGCGGCCAGTCCAACAGCGCCAGTACCAAATACTGCAATCGTTTGTCCCGGACGTGGTTTTAATGTATTTAATACCGTACCGCTTCCAGTAACATAACCGCATCCTAACGGCCCTAATTTACGCAAATCTAATTCCTTTGGAACTTTAACCGCGTTGCTTTCCCGAACCACGGTTGTTGTCGTAAATGATGACTGATCAAACATGTCAGCCACCTTTTCTCCATTTTCGGTAAAATGTGCAGTTTTATCTGGACGGACCCCGGATAAATTGTTCTCACCATAATGTAAGCATTGCGTCGGCTTACCCTTTAAACAATTTTCGCAGTTACGACAGGAATAAAATGATAAAACCACGTGGTCACCTGGTTCAAAATTTTGAACGTGGGAACCAACCTTCTCAACAATCCCAGACCCTTCATGACCCAGAATGATTGGATAATCAATGACGGCATCCCCTTTACGTAATGCCTCATCAGAATGGCAAATTCCACTCGCAACCATCTTCACCTGAATATCATCTGGCTGCATTTCAGCTAATTCAATATCATCACGAATCGCAAATTGGTCACCTTTTTTATCAATCACTGCTGCTTTAATCTTCATATCCACCACTCCTTGATCAAATCAAAGTAAACGCTTTCACATAGGTACAATTTAGTTATACTAAAATTTATTGGATCATGCAAGGGCTGATTTTCAATGTACTTCCACAAAATTTTACGTAAAAAAATAAAAGCTACGACTAATATTGCATTAATCATAGCTTCTATTTAAAAGATTCGAATTTACCAGAATTTCCATCGATGAACTGGCTTACCCGCGAGCTGACGGGCATCCATTTTTCTTTGACGTCGTTGTGCCCGCCGAATTTCATCACGTTTATCAGCCATTTTACGCTTAGTCTCAGGATCAATATATTCACTAATTAAAATTTGTGGATTATATACCATCCCTTGGCGCTCAAGTTCCTTGAAAATACCCGTAAATTGCTTTTGTCGATAATTAAATCCATCAATCATTACGGTATAAAAAGCAACGTTACCGTTATTTTTTATATTTTCCTTCAAGTTTTCACCTTGGTTGTCTTTCACCAAAGCATCCTTAGCCAAGATACCAATTTGCATAACGGCATTATTGGGAACCATTTCGATTTTCATAATATCCGACCATGGAAGGGTAATGACATCCTCACGCGTATTGTCTGTAATCCCTTGCTGATCAATGACATACTCTGGGTGCCGTTGAAATGCTTTACTCATTGTTCGAAATACAAGATAGCCAAATAGTACTGCAAACAGTAATGCAAACAGTTTTAAAATCAGCCAAGTTTTAGCAAACAGGACAGCGAAAAAGGCGATCGCAAACACCGTAAAAATTAGACCTGTGGTATAAACACGTACCTTATCAGGATATACTTCATAAACATCTTCCATAACTGGTTGCTCCCTTTTTAAATGCTAAAAGGGAGATTGCAATCTCCCTCTCAGCAAACCTGATTTATCAATGAATTAAAGTTCAACACGCTTTGTATCTGGTAAGGTTTGGAAATAAACATCAATACCCTTGTCTTTTAATTCATGTAAAATGCCAACTTCTTCTTCACTAACAGATGCAGTTGGAATCACAGCCGTTGTATTGGGCTTTTTAGATACCCCTGCCACCATCAACGATTCAAGTTCAAGGCCATTTTCAACGGCTTCTTTGGCTTCCTTAATATACTTGAAGACCAAGACAACCTTATCGTTACCAAATTGATCCTTTTGCCATTGTTCACCCGCTTCTTTAGCGCTGTACACACGGATCTTTAGGCCACCCGTAGAATTGGTGCTGACGTAAATATCCTTCATAAAGTCGTCGGCAGCGGTTGCATTATCAATGACGTAAACCGCATTAGTCCCGAGACCCTTCGTCAGCTTTTGCATGACCTGTCCATGAATTAAACGATCGTCAATACGTGCAATATTAATTTTCCCCATAGTTTGTGCCTCCAAAAAAGTCTTTTTAAGTTCTAGTTTAATTATCGTGCTTTAAGAAATTTTTATCAATCAATTTAACACCATCTTTTGCAACTTCGATGGAATCGTTAATCAACTTGTCAGTATCATCAGTTGCTTCTGAGAAGTTTTGCAAATTAATTAACAGTGGCAAACTTAAGCCCGTCACAATTTTCAATTCACGATACTTAGCAAGCGTTGATAGTGCCACGTTAGAAGGGCTGCCACCAAGCAAATCAACAATAATAATTGTTTCATCATATGATGCTGCATTATCTTCTAAAACCTTGTAGGTCTGTTCGCGTAACGAATCAACTGACTCACCAGGATGTAGACCTAGTCCTGTAACGTTTTCCTGTGGTCCCATTAGGAGTTCCAAACTCTTAACAGTTTCAATTCCCATGTCACCATGTGTAATTACTAAAAATGCTCTTTTCATTGGTTTGCCACCTCATAATTTGTTTAGTTAAATGATGTAGAAAATACTCAAAACAATCAGAATCCCAGTCAAGTAAAGTAACCCACGAGTAATCTTCAAGCCTTGCTTCTGGAAGTAGAAGTAGAGACCTAGCACAACAAGCAATGGCAACATACCTGGCATGATTGTATCCAAGATTTCTTGGATATTGAATTTCTTACCGTTGATTGAGAACTTAATGTAACTTTGAACCTTGATATACTGTCCAGCTAGAATCCCCATCATATAGAGACCCATAACTCCCAGTCCATCAATAATTCCGGCCATCCGGCCACCAGTCATGATTTCCTTAGCTGCATTCCGACCCAGTGTGTAACCCATCTTAGTCAGGTAATAACCATAAGTAAAGGTTGCAATACTGAACAGTAAGAATGGTAACAGGGCACCTAAGAAGTTCCCTTTTTGAGCAAATGGTAAGAAGATCGCGATAAAGATATATTGAACAGTCCCAGAATCAATTGAATCACCAATTCCGGCTAAAGGTCCCATCAAACCAACCTTAGTGTTGTTAATCATGTCTTCAGAGATGGCCTCTTCACCATTCGCCATCGCTTTAGCACGCGCTTCTTCAAGTGAAATCGTCACCCCAGTTAACGTTCCACCACCCCAAGTTGCTTGAGTGTTGAAGAAAAGTAAATGCCGTTGAAAGGCTTTTGCCAATTCATCATGGTCCTTATACAATTTTTGTAATGTTGGAATCAGACCAAAACAAAATGATGGTGCCAGCATCCGGTCAAAGGTATGTGGGACTTCGTTAGCCCACCACCAGCCGAACCATGACTTCATTAAATCCTTATTGGTAATTTTGTCTGGTTGTGGCAATCTGTGTTCCGTATTATCTTGCACGGCTTCATTAGCCGTTGCTTGGATATCAGCAGTTTCACTCATCGATAGTCCCTCCTTTAATTATTTTCCGTGTTACGTGATGTCAACATGACGTAGATGATGGCAAAGATGGCACCAAATACGGCATAGATAGTCATGTTGATGTCCAGTTTTGCAAAGGCCACACTCATGAAGTAAGCCAAGAAGAAGAATGGTAATAACGTCTTCTTACCAATAACTTGCATGATAATTGCGATCCCTAAGGCTGCTAACCCACCACCGACACTGTTAAGAACATGAATAATCGTTCCGTGTTCGATATTGGCCACAACTGATGAAATTACCGGAGCACCAAAGTATAGGGCGATGAAGATCAATGGGATAAACAGTAAGAACGAAATACATGCTGGAATAACCATAATTGAGAACTTCAAGCCTCGTGCATTACCCTCGGCAGCAAATTTGTCCATCGATTTCAAAGCGAAAGTGTTGAGGAAGAATCTGAATTGATACAGGTAACTTCCGAGCAAGGCAACCGGCACCGCAATGGCAATGGCTCCTTGTGGACTCATATGTCCTAAAATAGCAACTGGTACGGCAATCGCTGTTCCGATACTTGGTTCAGCTGGCAATGCCCCACCTGGTGCAACGAATCCCATGTAAACTAATTGAATGGCAGCGGTTACAATCATGGCTTGTCTAAGATCCCCCATGATAAGTCCGACCATCATCCCTGTCATTAATGGACTAAAGCGCATCGTCAAAGTCGCAAACCCCAGAATACGAGATTCAACAAGCGCCACCCAAATGGCAATCAAAAGTGCTTGCCATACTGTTAACGTCACATGCATTATATAGTACCTCCCTAAAATAAATGAATAAAATGATAGCAACTAAACAACAACGACAAATTGATTTTTGTGTCTAAACACATTATATATGAATTCGCTTTCATTACAAGCTTGAATATAATATTTTTTTAATATAAAATGTTGTTATAAATACTACGTTCGTCTTATCATGCTCTTAAACGCCGGTAAATCAACGTTTCGTAGGGAGGTGAATTTATGAATCCCGAATTATTACAAACTTTTCTAAAGATCGTTAAATATAAACAAATCTCACAAGCAGCCGATTCGTTATATATTACCCAAGCGGCCGTTAGTAACCGACTCAGTCGACTAGAAAGTCAATTGGGAGTTAAACTAATCAATCGTGTGAAGGGCCAAGCTAACGTTACCCTGACTAAATATGGCCGTCGTTTGGTCCCCATTGCAAACGAATGGATGGAACTCGTCCAAGAAACTGCCAATTTGAAAGAACTCGCTAACTATGACAACTTAACCGTGATCAGTTCTGTCGATATTAACACGTCACTTTTATCGCTTCTCTTGCCGGACTTTATGGAAGATAATCCGCTTCTTCGATACACCATTAACACTGGTAATACCGAGAAAATCTATACCTCTATTGAAAATGGTACTGCAGATTTAGGAATCTCCTTCAATAAAATTAGCCGCTACCAAGTAGATAGTCGCAAAATTGGTGAGGAACGTCTTTTTCTGATTACTGGAGCGGACAGTGACTATCCAGACTTCGTAACCACAACGATGTTATCTCGATCCGATGAACTCTTTGTCCCCTGGAATGAGGATTATGTTAACTGGCATTTAATGTGCTGGGATGATAGCATTAAGCCGCTTCTTCAAGCGGATGGTGCCGTCCAAGTTCCCGGATACTTACGTTTTCCAAAGGCTTGGACCATCATTCCTGAGTCATGCGTTCAAATCATGGCACATCTTGAGCAGCCCTACCGCGTGTTACAGCTATTAGAAGAACCACCGGCACTTAAACTCTATGCTTTAAAGAAAAAAGATCGCCATCTCAAGCAGGCTTCTATCGACCGCTTAATTTTACAATTGCGTTCAGCTATTTATAAATATCATCAGCAACAGCAAAATCACGAGGCGTAGTTACAATTTTATTTGTAAAATTTGCTATACTGTTTGTTGGTAGTCAGCGTTGCACTTAATTTCAAGGAGGACTTTATGTCAGAACTAACTATTTACTTCGTTCGTCATGGCAAAACACTATTTAACCTGTTCAATCGAATGCAAGGTTGGGTTGATTCAGATCTCACTGAGGATGGAAAAGAAGATGCAATCAAGGCTGGCAAGCGGCTAGCCGATATCAAATTCGATTGCGCTTATTCCTCAAACACTGGTCGAGCAGAAGCTACCCGCGATTTAGTGGTTAGTCAGTTACAACAACATCCCTCAAAAGTAGGGGCCATGCCTGAATTTCGAGAAGTTTTGTTCGGTTATTACGAAGGCTTAGATTCAGATCAAATTTGGAATGAAATTGGAACCCCCTACGGCTATCATACGCAAGAAGCCATTATTGAGGCTGGCGGTCTCCGATACGCCCGAGAGTTAATGAAAAAAGAAGATCCTAGTCATATGGCCGAAACATATGACGAAGTTATTAATAGATGGCAAGCTGGTATCGACCAATTGCAACAGGCCTACCCCAACGGCGCCAAGGTGCTCATTGTGACTCACGGAACATCTTTACGCATGTTTGCCGATCATCTGGGCATCGAAACACTTAATAATTATCCTGAAAATGGTAGCATTTCTACTTTAACAGTTGATGCAGATGGCGAACGTTTTACTTCTTACAACCAAAAAGATTAGTATTTTAAAACCGGAAAGAGAAAATTTTTTCCGGTCCCCGATTTAAAATTGAAGTGCAACACTAGTCAACTAGACCAATTGGTCTAGCAAAAAAGGCCATGAAGACCTATTCTTATAAGCGACTAAACAAAGTAAGAAAGGAATCTTCATGACCCAATCTAAGAATACTACGTATACTCACTACCAACAACTGCAATTTGATGAACGAGGAAAAATTGAGGCACTTCATAAACAAGGAATGTCGATTAGACAAATTGCGCAGTGTATTCATCGAAGTCCAAGTACCATTTCCAGAGAAATTCAGCGTGGTACCGCTGTTCAAATAGACTCACAGCGACACTGTACATACTCTGCGTACTTTGCCGAAACTGGAGAGGCTATCTATCGTAAACATCGCTCTTGCAGCACTTGGCACGGTCTATTTTCGAGGTGTACTTTCTTTACCAGTCTGCTCACTAAAGCCCTTAAAGCAAAGCCTAGGGTTTATAGTGTTGACACATTTGTTCATTGGTTTAAGCAGAAATATCCAGACCAAATTTGTCCTTCAACACCGACGGTGTATCGATATATTGATGACAATCGACTATTGTTACGTAATCAAGATTTACCCATGAAACTACGTCGTAGGATCAAACATCATGGTCGTCATCATAACCGAACGAACAAGAAGGTCTTGGGTCAATCAATTGAACTTCGTCCATCAATTATTGAAAATCGTTCTGAATTTGGCCATTGGGAAGGTGATCTAGTTAAAGCTAAACGTGTTGAATCCGAACCCGCACTAATGACGCTCACAGAACGTTTCAGTCGGCTTGAGATCATTGTCAAGTTGCCTAATTACCGTGCGCAAACCTGTCAAAAGGCTCTTCAAACAGTCATCGATGATTATGGATCACAGTACTTTAACACGGTGACTTTTGACAATGGTAGTGAGTTCTCTTTGCTAAATGATGTTTCCGGAACTGATATCTACTTCGCGCATCCATACTCTCCCTGGGAACGTGGGACTAATGAAAACACCAATGGTCTTCTACGCGAATTCTTTCCAAAGGGAAAATCATTCAAAGGCACGTCACTAGTTGATATTCAGGAAGTTCAATACACACTTAATCACCGTCCCAGAAAGTGCTTGGGGTATAAATGTCCGGCGGACATTGTCCCTGACCTAGCTGATTAGCTATACCAATTTATTAGAATAGATCAAAGTGTTGCACTTGGTTTGACAATTCGGGAAATTTTTTCCGGTTTTTATATTGAAAAAAATATTACGATCAATTTTGATTCGACATTTGTTAAATCTTAGAAAATTTACGATTGGTCGACAAGTCTGAGGTCTATATTTGAGAATCTAGGCGATATGCATTATCCTTGTCACAAAAAAATAACGCTTTAGCAAAAATGGCGTCCAACAAGCTCCGACGCCACTTTTATATCTATTAAATGAATGACGAAATTCAATCGTATGCAATAACAAATATCACTTCGATTCACTATTCCGTGTGAATCGAAGTGATATTTGTATCTAGTGCTAATTATTTTATTAGATCAGTAAATCCAGTTAGTTCAATGAATCTAGTAATTTGTCAGCCCACCATAACGGGCACTACCAGATTGTACGCTTACCGTTGATCAGACGCGGTTTAGCCGGTAACCTTGATAACACAATGAAGGCCCGTAAGGAGAAAAAGATCGATACCACGCCGACAACATAAAACCACGGATTATTGTGCATATTGAAGTATGGGCTAATACTTGACCACATATTAAACGGTGTAAACGAGTTGATCGTCCCGATGGCAATTACAATTGCGAGCCCCCAACTTGCACCAATACGAGTTTCCCGCTTTTCCCAATACAGACCAGGCATAATCCCCATCAAAACATTGGTAAAGATGTACCATTTCAGCATCACCGGATCGTTCATGAAGACTCGGAATAAGTTCACCACCATAATCATCACTACAAGCCACCCACCAACACGGATCCACGCTGAGGATACGGAAACGGTCGGTCCCCAAATTTCAACTCGTTCAACGTAAATACACATCACAAGATTATAAATTTCAAACAGTGTCCAAACTACCTCGGCCACCGACGCGGCAATAAACAACCAAAACCCGCCATTTTGGTGGGCGGCGAGTGCAAATACAAAAATTCCCATGGAATCAATCGCAAAGTAAAACGAATGCATCAAAAGATTGTATGGCGCTCTTCCCTCTCGGCGAACCAACGCAAAACTATAAATATACTCGATAAAACCGATGGCGAACGTGAGTGCTGCCACCGATAAAGATTGGACGTAATGCGGTGAGCTAGGGCTCAGTGCCACAACGAACTCATGCGCTGTGTATCCAGTCCCATTAAACGTACCAAATAAACCATGAATTAATGACCACATTGTTGAGCATCTCCTTATTTGTTAGACTGTATACCAGAATATCCCTTTGTAATAAGAAAAATAGCCATTTCACATTCAAACTGTTTAGTTAAACGAAAAAAGGTGTCATTAAATGAATTCACGCGTCATTCGTACAAAACACGCACTTCGTTCTACCCTGTTTCTCTTATTAGAAACAACCAGCATCGAACATATCAGCGTCTCTGCTCTTTGTCGGACAGCTCACGTAACACGCAAAACCTTCTACACCCACTACGATACCGTGGTTGATGTGTTCGAGGACTTTCAAGAAGATACAGCAATGGCTGTTCAAGCGGCATTGGAGCGTGGCACCATGAACGCTGACCGACTACTTACCACTTTTGACCAAATCCTAATGGTCAATTTTGCAGCATTCCGTTACCTCTGCTTACAAACACCAGAGCCACAATTGGTAACCGACCTCAAAAACATGTTATTTGAAACGTTCAGCGATCAGCTGGTTGCTGGTACACCTACCGGTCCCCAGCAACTCATCCTACACTCAACGGCTGATACCGTTGTGAACAGTTATATCTACTGGTTTCGTAACCCGGATACCTTGACTTACCAAGATGTAGTAGCCACCAATACAACACTTCTCAACGCCACGAGTTCTTGTCTCTAGCCGTTTAGATATCCCCGGTAACGATTATGTGACGACAACATACATGAAATCCAAGTTTTGTGTAACGTCAAACGTAAGCACCCAATAACAGACCGGCAAAATTAATTGAGCCATCACCTCGAATTTTGA
>NZ_AYYY01000044.1 GCF_001436295.1 Paucilactobacillus vaccinostercus DSM 20634
TGTAAATAGCAGCGGTAAAATGCAGGAAAAAGGCAATTAAGAATTGTCGGTTTTCCTGCATTTTTGATAATATGGATCACATCGTAATTATTAGGAGGACTTCGATGTGAGACAAGATATCCGTGAAGGAGTTAAAAAATATATGAGTGATGACATCAAACCAAATTATGCCGCCTTAGCAAGGCAGTACAACTGTGACTATCGAACCATTAAGCAAGCTTATAAGGACATAAAATGTAATAAAGACATTCAAGCAAAACCACAGAAAAAAAGGAAAAGTAAATTAGATCCCTATCGGGCTATTATTCAAACCAAGTTGGATATGAATTGTTCAGCAATGGCGATTTTTAAATTTATTGAAAAGAAAGGGTTCATCGGTAAATACTCTATTGTGCGAGATTACTGTGCTAAGTATCGAAAGCAACGTGTCAAAAAGGCTACCATTCGTGTGGAACACACACCTGGGCTTTCGGCTCAAGTAGACTGGAAAGAAGAAATGACACTGTATAACAGTGAAGGAAAACCGTTTAAATTCAACATCTTCTTATATGTTTTACCCTATTCAAAGTTAAAATATCTCACCTTAATTTTTGAGCGTAGTCAGGATACTTTATTTGAATGTTTAGATGATGCCTTCGAACACACTGGTGGAATACCGACCGAAATTTGGTTCGATAATATGAAGCAAGTTGTCGATCATCAAAAATCAGATTTTGGTCACCCTGTTTTTAATGAACGATTCCGCCAATTTAGTAATGATGCTGGATATCATCCAATTGCATGTCGACCTTTTCGACCACAAACTAAGGGCGTAGTTGAAGCTTTAGCACGGACAACCGAACGGTTGCGTGTTTATAACTACGAATTTACCGACAGCGTTGAACTAATTAATATTGTCGACGACTTGTGCTATGACTTAAATCATGAGGTTTCGCAGGCGACAGATGAAGTTCCAACTTTAAAATGGAAGTCCGAAGAAAAAGAGTACCTACACGAACTACCGGCTGACCTTCTTGATCCATATTTTGAAGAAGATATTACCCGTATCGTCTCCAAAGAATCAATGGTTAACTTTCGTAAATGTAAGTACTCAGTAGATCCGCGCTACATTGGTCAGACTGTTAGCATAGAACTTACCAATGATGAGCGGCATATCCAGATTTATTATAACGGAGAAATGATACGAGCGCACGATATTACAACGCATCAGTTTAACTATGATGATAACGATCGAGTAAATATTCTTGGTGCAGACCTACTAAAAGGTCAAAGTGCAGAAAATATTCAAAAATACATTGAAGCGCACCTGAGTGATTATGATGCCATATGAGGGAAAAATGACGAGTAAATTTCAAGAATTACTTACTAACCTAGACGTACTAGGTTTGAATAAAATAAATGCTTATTTACCTGAATATATTGATCAGATTAATGGTCAGCAACTATCTTTTACTGATGCAATGCTTACTTTAACTGAAGCGGAGCTTCGATGGAAAACAGAACAGCAGACTCAGCAGCGAATTAAACGTGCACGTTTTCCGCAAGAAAAAACGCTTAAAGCATTCGACTTTAACTTTCAACCTAATATTAATAAGCAGGAAGTTGTCGGATTTCAAGATTTAGCGTTTATGGAAAAACAAGAAAATTTGGTATTCATTGGTAGCCCTGGTGTCGGTAAAACCCATTTGGCTATTAGCATTGGAATCGAAGCATGTCGGCAAGGAAAGCGAACATTATTTATTAACTGCCACGAATTACTGAGCCGCCTAAGGGTGGCTTATGAAAAAGGTGAATTAGATCGTAGTATCAACCGATATGCGCGCTATGAACTACTTATCATTGATGAAATTGGATACTTACCAATTGATCATGATGAAGCCAATTTACTTTTTCAATTAATTAATGCACGCTATGAACAAAATTCAACAATTATAACGAGCAACACTGATTTATCAGGATGGGTGGAGATCTTTCAAAACCCAACAGTTACTGCGGCGATCTTGGACAGATTAGTTCATCATGTCCATGTAGTTAAGATCACCGGTAAATCATATCGGTTAAAAGGTGTTGGTTAATCGCCAAAAACCTACAATTTTAAACCGCCATAAAACGACATTTTATCGCCGCTATTGACA
>NZ_AYYY01000045.1 GCF_001436295.1 Paucilactobacillus vaccinostercus DSM 20634
GAGGGTAGGACGTCGCCATGCACGATAACCGTTAGTCGGAAGACTAGCGGTTTTTTATTGTGTTCCATTAACGCGTAAATGACACGGAGTTGTCATATTAAATTGGGTTTAATAAAGATACCGATAAATACAACCCGCAAAAGCATGTTTATTTGGACTAAAAAATGCAAAAATAGTTGCAATACATTGAGCAATAGTTGCTGAAGGTCATGTAATTTAAATTGAAACATGCTAGACTAGCACTATAACGAAAATTTGGGAGTGACGATAGTGATGATGAATGGGAGTAAACGGTTTAAACTATATAAGTCAGGCAAAAAGTGGTTAATCGCTGCAATTTCTGCAACAACTATGATGACTTTTGGCGGTATGGTGGTGCATGCGGCGACGGATGCCTCCAGTACCGCACAAACAGAGGTTGCTTCTGCAGCCACTAGTTCTAGTAGTACTAGTACAACACTGGATAATACTGATTCAGCAACATCTGCTAGTTCAGCGCAGACTACAGCTACACCAGCTACTGTTGCTAGTACAGCAACTGTGCAAGCAGCAGTGGCTGCAACTGAAGAAACTTCGACTGCGACATCGGCCGCTTCTTCTGCCAGTGATGGTAGCATAACAACGACGTCAGAAGATACACAACAAGCAGCATTAAGTCAGGTTAATGCAGTACGAAGTAGTGCTGCAAGCAGTGATAGTGCCATTAGTGCAGTTGCTTTAAATGATGATTTAAATGCGTGGGCGCAGACTCGTGCTAATGAAATGGCGGCTAACAACGGCCAGCTAGATAGTACAACGCAGTATAGTAGCGCACCGACATGGGTGTCTTCTGATGGAGTAACATCAACAGATTTACAGCAATCACCTAATTATGAGGAGGGTGATGCGGTTTATGGTAGTGAACTGACGAGTAGCATGCAGTATTGGTATGAAAGTAAGGAAACAAAGGAATTTTTAGGCTATTTTGCAGGAGACCCGACCGACTTTACAACGTTTTCGGTTAATAACTGGACTGATAGTATTAACTATGATGCATATAAATATCAGTATTTGACGATGACTTCACCGTATGCAAACGTGATGGGATATGCATACGCCTATAATGCGACGACTGGATATACGGCGGTCATCTTGGAGGTTGCCTATTTACCAGATATTACCGAAACGGAAACTAAAACAGTTACCCGAACTATCAATTATCTCAGCAAAAATACATCTGAAACAGTGGCAGATTCAATCACACAAACTGTAACTTATACCCGGATTAAGTCAACCAGTCAAGTTGATGGTACCGTAACGTATTCCGATTGGACCAGTGCAGAGCCCACTTTTGTGGCGGTTGAGTCTCCTGATTTAAGTGCACAAGGATATACCACAGGAGATCCGGCTACCGTGGCGGCAACAAGTACGACTGCAGAGACACCGTCAGAAACGGTTACTGTGTACTACGACGATGCTGAAACTACTGCAACCGAAACTAAGACAGTTACTCGAACAATTAACTATCTGGATCAAGCGACAAATGCGGTTGTGAGTCCTGCTAAAGCGCAAACCGTGACTTATACACGGACGGCAACAACGGATGCTGTGACGGGAGATACGACCTATACAGACTGGGCCAGTGCGGATACGACCTTTGCAGCTATTGATTCGCCCGCTTTAAGTGCCGATGGGTATACCGCTGCGAGTGAAACAACGGTAGCCGCATTATCAACAACTGCCGATCTGGCTAATCAGACGGTCGATGTATACTATAATAATGCCACACAAGAGACGGCAACCGAGATCGAAACCATTACCCGAACAGTTAATTATTTAGATCAAACGACAAATACAGTGGTGAGTCCCGCTAAAGTGCAAACCGTGACTTATACACGGACAGCAACAACGGATGCCGTGACCGGAAACACAACGTATACGGACTGGACCAGCACAGAGCCTACTTGAATCACCAGATTTGAGTGCAGATGGATACTTAGTGGCAAGTGAGCCGACTGTGGCCGCAGCACTGACAACCGCGGAATCCACGGACATAGATGTTAACGTGTTCTACGACCATGCCGTTACTGTCACACCAGAAACTGAGACCGTTACCCGAACGATTAATTATCTAGATCGAGCAACGGGGGCGGTGGTCAGTCCAGCAAAAGTGCAAACGGTCACCTTTAACCGGACAGCTACTACTGATCAGGTAACGGATGTCACCACATATACTGATTGGACAGGAACAGATACGACCTTCGCGGCAGTGACCTCACCAGACCTGAGTGCCGATGGGTATACAACTGCTAGTGATGTGATAACGCTGGCTCAGACTGTGACAGCAGGAGAGCCGGACACGACTTTGACTGTCTATTATGGGCATGCAACAACGACAACAACTGAGTCAAAGACGATTACTCGGACTATAAAGTATGTAGATGCAGCTACTGGTACAGAAATCAGTGATCCAAACGTCCAAACAGTCACCTTTACACGTAATGCAACGCTTGATAATGTAACAAAGACAACTACGTATACGGACTGGACAAGTGACCATGCAGGGTTTGATGCCACTACATCACCGGAAATTACGGGCTACACTACGAATACAGCCACGACTCCGGCTCAAACCGCTACAATTGATATGCCAAATAGCACTGTCATTGTTGACTATGATGCTACGGTTCCGGATACCGATAATAATAGCTTGCCAGAGTCAACGACACCAGTTGCTTCAGCGTCGGCTGAACCAGAGAGTACTGCAGTCTCAACTCAACCGATCGCACAACCTGTTGCAACACCAGCAGCACAGTCAACGGCTGTTAGCGAACCCGTGATTGCTGAGGTTGCACCGGAAATTCAAGTTGCACCTGCAGCGGTTGCGAAGCCAGTAGCAAAGGCGGCGACTACGAAGCTACCACAGACAGATAATGCTAAAGACGGCGAACTAGTTAGTCTAGGAGTAGTGACTCTGATGTCACTCTTTGGCTTGGCGGGTGTTTTGAAACGTCGGCAGACGAAATAAATAGAATATTTGTTTTGATATATAGATAATAAATTAAAGAGATTGATTTTTCTGAAACGTGGAAAATCAATTTCTTTTTTTGTAAACGAAAGTAAATTTTTAGCCAACGATGATAAACAAGTTGATAAAACACGTATTGAAATTTACGATAATGGAAGCTAAATTAGCGGACAAAAGTGATTTATTTGCATTATAAAACCAGAGTTGTAATGATAAAACGAAAAAAAGTCTAAAATTAGTTGACGAGATACGAAAAGCCGTGTATAGTAACTAATCGTTGTCACCGACGTTAACAACACCGTGATCAAAATGATCAAGAAAAAAGTT
>NZ_AYYY01000006.1 GCF_001436295.1 Paucilactobacillus vaccinostercus DSM 20634
ACAAAAGAGGAAGTTATGATAGTGCTTTTATCATAACTTCCTCTTTTTATTAGAATTAACTTGTTAAACTTAAGCTGGCTGGTAAGTTCGCTGGTAATACCGGTCTTGACTGCTGTTAAAGCTTTCTAAGAACTTATAATCAGGTCCATGCTTCCAATCATTAAAGTCTTTTAATGTCGGCCACATGGTTAAAATAATAAGTTCGTTAGATTCAAATTTATTTTCTAAAAGATAGGCCGCGATTAAGTTTTTTGGTGGATTATTTAATAAACTGTTGTTAACTGCTGACCGCAGCATTTTTTGATCATCTAACTCAAGTTTAAAAAATTCAAAGTTTGAAAGGCCTCTGAATTCGTTACTACCACAATGTCCAAGCACACGGTATTCAACAGAAGACTGAAAAATTGTTGGTTTATCAGATAGATCTAACAATTGAAGTTGTTGTTGAGTAGAATTGGACTGCAACAGTTTAAACTGTCTTTCAGGATGGCGTTTAATGACCGTTTCTAATACTTTTTTGCTCCCGAAAGTGGCACTTATTGTTTTTAGCATATTGACCAACCTCCTTTGGTTTCTACTTCCATTATAGGTGTTTTAACTTTTGAATGAAAATGATACCATCGAATTAGATCAAAATGGAGGATTAATAAATGAAAATTACTGTTATTGGTTTTTACGGTGGCTATCCATATAATGGACAAGCAACATCATCATATTTGGTTCAGAGTGATGACTTTAATTTGCTCTTAGATTGCGGTAGCGGGGCGCTTATTCAACTAGAGAAGGTGTTAGATCCCTTACAACTAGATGCTGTTATTCTATCTCATTATCATGCGGATCATATTGCTGATGTAGGGGTGTTACAACATTATTGGCAATTAAACCCAGGAGTCAAAAAGGAACCACTTCTTCCCATTTACGGACACACGTTAGATATGGTTAATTTTAAGCGGTTAAATTGGCCAAATTCAACTCAGGCAATGCCATATGAAACTAACCAACCACTAGATTTAGGTCCGTTTCGGATTACATTTTTACCCGTTCAACATCCAGTTGATGCATTTGCAATGCGAATAGTTGAAAAAAATTCGGGTAAAAATTTTGTGTTTACAGCAGATACCCGTTATTTTTCTGAATTAGTAAAATTTGTTCAAGATACAGATTTGATGATTTCGGATACAAACTTTTTGAGTGAGCCTAAAGGTAGTAAGTGGCATTTGACGGTTCCAGAAACCGGCAAGATTGTTAATGAAGCCCATGTAAAACGGTTATTGATGTCACATCTGCCACAGAATGTGGCAGCCAGTGAGTTGGAAAAAAAGGCGCGAGAAGTCATTAAAGATGACATAACGGTTCAGTGTGCACAGACTAACTTATCAATCATTCTATAACTTATTGGCAATCATAGTAAAATCTTCAAGAAAAATTCATAAATAAAATCTTTTTATAAGCATTATTTTTAAAAGAATTGCGAACAACTGACTCATAGATGCATAATGCATGAAATAGTGAATAACATGATATGTATTAGACTTATTTGTAAAAATAGTATATAAAAAAGTTTGACCTTTATTTTTATTTAATTAATAATAGTCTATTAATCTTTGGCTGATTGGTGTATAATGTAATCACACAAGGGAATTACTTCATGACTTATCATGATGTTTCAAGGAGGCAATTACTATGGTTACACTTTATACATCTCCAAGTTGCACATCTTGTCGCAAAGCTCGTGCTTGGTTGCAAGAACATAATATTCCTTACACTGAACGTAATATTTTTTCTGAGCCTTTGACGATGGATGAAATTAAAATGATCCTTCGAATGACTGAAAATGGGACAGAGGAAATTATTTCGAAACGTTCAAAAGCATTTCAAAAACTTCACGTTGATTTAGACGATCTTCCTATGAAGAGTCTGTACAATTTAATTCAAAAGAACCCCGGCTTATTGAGAAGACCAATTATCATTGATGATAAGCGGATTCAAGTGGGATACAACGAAGATGAAATTCGTCGTTTCTTGCCCCGTGAGGTTCGTGCGTTAGAGTTAGCTAAGGCACGCAGAAAAGCAAACATGATGTAGGAGAGAAACGCCTGATACTACTATTAAGTGTATCAGGTGTTTTTTGTCAGCAAGAATCTTTACTTTTTGTCAAAAACAGTTAGAATATACAATAAATGTGGATTGAAAGGGGGCGCTTGAATAGTGGAAATGGAAAGAATCAATGAAAATACGATTCGTGTTTTAATTGGAAATGATGATTTAAGTGCGCGTGGAATTACCGTATTGGATTTATTAGGCAATCATCAGCAAATAGAAAGCTTCTTTTACAGTATTTTAGAGGAAGTGGATACAGAACATCAGTTCCAAGATAATGATTCTGTGACATTTCAAGTGTTGCCAAATAGAAATGGGTTAGAATTATTCATTAGCAAAAATGGAATTGATGATGATGAACAAAGTAGTGAAGATGAGGATGCTATTCATCAAGATGATATTTCAGAATTTTTAAAGCGTCAGTTAGAACAGACAGATGCCGAGGATAAACGAAAAACAACGGTTGAAAATGACGGTGTTGACGATGCGTTAAATGACCAAAGTCTTGAAAAGAGCACAACGGTTATTCAACTCAATGATTTTGAGAGTATGGTACAGGTCGCACGTGTTTTAAAACTTGAAAATGCGGTGACAAATTTGTATCGTTATCGAGAAGCCTACTATCTTGAGGTCATTTTCTTTGTCGATTCAACAACGCCTGAAACAATTAAGGATGATCTTGCAATTGCGTATGAGTACGGACATAAGACAGAAATTAGTCCTGATGTTTTGAATGAACACGGCAAGTTGGTAATGGAGCAGTCTGCTTTGGAACTGACACGTTACTATTTTAATAAATAGATGAGAGCCTTCTGTGAGAAATTTGCAGAAGGTTCTTTTAATTTTAAAAAGAATGTAGTAATAACGCTGCGTTACAGTTTAAAATGAGAAAAAATGATATTTGACAAATTTTAAAATGATGATATGATTATAGGCAAGTTAAGATTTAATGACAATGAAAAGAAGAGTAGTAACACATCACTAGTACAGAGAGTCCCTGTTGGTGAGATGGAACATGGTGATTGTGTTATGAAGATGATCTTGGAGTCTGTTAGTTGGTGCGTTGGTGCTGACTAACCGGTTTGCAATCGATATGTTGCACGAGTATTTTTGTACTTGATGAGTTATTGATTGTGAGATCAATAAAAATATGGGTGGTATCGCGAAGATCTTCGTCCCAAATAATCACGAATGTGGTTGTTGGGATGGAGATCTTTTTATTTATAATGGAGGTGTGAATAATGACTGAATTAAAGCAAAAATATGCTAAACAGTACATTTTAAATCAGTCTGGAACAGAGGCTGAACAAACATTAAATTTATTGGTGCTGAACATTATGCCTAATAAACTTGAAACCGAGGGCCAAATTCTTAACCTCAGTGCCGGATATTCTAAGAATTTAAGTTTCACGTTCTTATATCCTCGAACACATCATTTTAAGTCGGATGTGTTGGAGCACTTACGAAAAATGTATGCCACTTTAGATGAAATTGCGGATGAGTATTTTGATGGTTTAATTATTACCGGAGCACCAGTGGAGACAATCGACTTCGAGCAAGTAGACTATTGGAATGAGTTTACTGACATTATTGATTGGGCCAAGACACATGTTAAACAGACCTTATATATTTGTTGGGCAGCTCAGGCAGGGCTTTATTATGAATATGGAATTCAAAAGCAGGACGTAAAAGAAAAAATATTTGGGATTTTTAAGCATCATGCACTCGAAAAGGATCCCATTGTTGATGGATTGACGGGGACGTTTTATTTACCACATTCTCGTCATACAACGCTTAACTCAGCAGACATTGTTGCGCAACCAGAGTTGAAATTAATTTCAGAAAATATTAAAACTGGTCCCCAAATTATTGTTTCTAAAGACCATCGAAATACATTTATTACTGGTCATCCGGAGTACAGTACCAATACCTTGGCTAATGAATATTTTCGGGATCAAAAGCAGGGGCTATCAATTGAATTACCTGAGAATTATTTCTATGCTAATGATCCATCTCAACGTATTATTAATCAGTGGCATGAGGCCGGAATGAAAATTTTTGGAAATTGGCTTAATCAACTATAGTAGTGACGGGTCGGTTACTTAGTGACCGGCTTTTTTGATGCTAATAATTGCAGTTATCGTACTTTAATTATGAGGTGAGGGTATGATAATTGGTATTTGCAACGGCAGACGAATAGTCGCTTCTAAAAAATTGAAACGACAGAACTTTTTTTGCCCAATATGTGGTGAACCAGTGGTCCTTCGGGCAGGGAAAGTTAAGATGGCTCATTTTGCGCATCGCAAAAATACGAACTGCGCCAGTAGTGAAGGTGAAACGCAAGAACATTTACTTGGAAAAAAGCAACTTTATCACTGGACAGCAAAGAAGGGGCTTAGGCCGCGTTATGAAGTGTATTTGAGTGAAATACAGCAGCGGCCAGACATTCTTTTATCGAAGGAAAATGGAACGCAAATTGCGCTAGAGTTTCAATGTAGTCCGTTATCAATAGAGCGATTAATGCAGCGTAATCAGGGGTACAAACAATTACATATTCAGGTGTGGTGGATATTAGGTGCACCGTATTTGAAACAAAAACTGTCGGCGACCAAACGTGCACAATTTATGCAATTAGTGCACGGACAATTGGTTATTTTGTATTGGTCGACAGCAGATAACAGGCTTGTTGTTTGGCAACCGCTAGAGAACTTGACTTGGAATGTAAGTGAGGCTCGGTTAAACAATGTTCAGTTAATTAGTCAGACCAGAGCGCTTCAACAGCAGGTTATGAGAGCAGATGCTCAAATTCAAGAAATTCAACAACGTTGTTATCTTCAAGGGCATAGTGTTGTGGAGATTCCACTCGTGTGTCACGCATGGAACAAAACAGTTTTGCCCCTCAAGGTTTCTCCCATCATTTGGCGTACCACATTACTGTTAAAACTTGAATGTTACCAAATTGGAGAACAGTGGCACGTACAAGAATGGCTTGAATTGTTGGTAGCTGAGTCTGAAGAGCAGTGGCTACAATTTGCCTGCTTGGCGCCTGAACAGGAAGAAAAATTACGATTAAGTTTGAGTCGGACATATACCCGAAGATTGTTAGAGGCTCGAATTATAAGGTATCATCAGGGAATAGTAACGCTTTGCCGACGAGCGGAATGGTTTACAAGTTACGAGCAAAAAATAAATTATTTAAGTCGGTGCACTAAAAAAAGCAATCACTAATGTGACTGCTTGGTTAACTTATAGAACATGTAGATTTGGATGGTGCCTTTGAATGAGCGATTCTGCAAACGAGCGAGCTGACTGTTTGGTATCCAATCCGTGTTCACGATACAGATCGAGTAGTGTGTAATAATCAAAATCATTGATTAAGATTCCGTCATCATCGTTTCGTGTGTCGAACACGACGGCAGACGATGGGGCTTCGATGCCCATCTCATTTGCCATTTTTTGGTCATCATGAAACGATTTTAGCGCCAAAGAGGAGCGCCGATCTTCATTGAACATTTCTAAGTCAAGATGAACTTTTTCAGCGACCTGCGCGCCCAAGTTTTGAGTGTAGTTGCTATTCTGGTTAACTAACTGTTGTTGAAGTGACAGTAGGAATGATCGACCACGTTTACGACCTTGAAAGAGTGCGGCTTTGTAGTCCATGATAATTTGAAAAATAGTATCGGATACATTATTTCTGGTTTGCAGATCATGGGCGTTCAATCGATGAGATTCAAGGGTGTTATCAATTGTTTGCATGTTTAGCAAGGGAACGAATTGGTAGGCAATATGGCCATCAATTTCATTTTCCAGTTTGAGTACATCGTTTTCACAACGCATGCAGCGTGTTCCCAATGGGTTCACAAATAAGTATAGTTCAAGCACAGTAAATCCTCCTCGAATCATCAGTTAGTTTATAAACTAGACTACTTAACTAATTGCAACTTAACTTTACCAAAGTTTATGTAAAATACAATTTAAATGCTTATTACAACTATGTAGATCTGTGACAACGTATGTCAGTACTTAGCATTTGTATTTTGCCAAATTCAGCGTGAAATGTAAAGCGATTTGTGGAAATCCTGAATGTGGTGGCTTATGGGCAGTCAGAAGTAATGAGGTATGATAAAATAGAATGCGAAGACGAAGGAAGGCGACACAATGGTAGAGGATTGGCGACATTTTTTATTACCATATCAACAAGCAGTTGATGAATTAAAAATTAAATTACGTGGGATGCGTAAACAATTTCAAGATTTGAATCAACATGCACCAATTGAATTTGTAACTGGCAGGGTGAAACCAGTTGATAGTATTAAAGAGAAGATGGTTCGTCGGCATATTGAGGATGGCCGGTTGGAACAAGATATGCAAGATATTGCAGGTCTTCGAATTATGTGTCAATTTGTGGAAGATATCTATCAAGTAGTCAACCTTTTAAGACAGCGAAGTGATATGACTATTTTGGAGGAACGCGATTATATTTCGAGTGCCAAACCGAGTGGTTATCGATCCTATCATATCGTAATCGAATATCCTGTGCAGTTAGTAACAGGAGAGAAAAAATTATTGGCCGAAATTCAAGTGAGAACGTTAGCGATGAATTTTTGGGCAACAATTGAGCATTCCTTGAACTATAAGTATCAAGGGGCATTTCCTGAAGAGTTGAGCGCACGGTTGCAGCGGGCTGCAGAGGCTGCGTTCAAGTTAGATAATGAGATGTCAGAAATTCGAGAGGAAATTCAAGAAGCGCAGAACCTATTTTCGTACGGAAAAAGTAATGCGTGGTCTAGTCAGGAACATAGCGATCAAGAACAGCAAGATGATAACGGTCAGCATGGTCCCCATTAAGATGTGTTAAGAGGAAAGACAAATGCGAATTGCAATTTTTAGTAATCCAACTGGTGGTTCCGTTAAGGTAACCAAAGAATTAACAACCAAATTAAATCAGGCTCATTTGACAATCGACAATGAACATCCAGACGTTGTTTTAACAGTCGGTGGAGACGGGACACTTTTGTCTGCTTTTCATCATTATTGGCAGCAATTGGATCGTATTCGTTTTGTGGGCATTCATACGGGGCACCTGGGGTTTTACACGGATTGGCGTGATTTTGAAGTTGATCAGCTAGTTGAAAGCTTGAAGAAAGATACTGGTCAGCAAGTGACCTATCCACTCGTGGACGTGGACATTACCTATTCTGACGGAACAGTCAAACATTTTATTGCGCTTAATGAATCGACTGTTAAAAAAGCAGTTAATACACTCGTTTGTGATATCTACATTAAGGGTAAACTGTTTGAACGTTTTCGTGGGGATGGTCTGTGCATTTCAACGCCGACCGGTTCAACCGGTTACAATAAGTCGATCGGTGGTGCGGTTATGGATCCGAGTTTGATTGGCATCCAGTTGGGTGAGATCGCGTCGATAAACAATCGTGTTTTCCGCACATTAGGGTCGCCGATAATTGTGGGGCAGGATCAATACGTTGATCTGGTGCTTAAAACAGACGATCGGTTAATTGTTAGCTGTGATCAATTACAAGCTCACGATTTGGATAACCCGCATCGAATTCAGAAGTTACATTATCAAATTTCGAAAAGTAAAATTGCATTTGCACGTTATCGACATACTAGCTTTTGGCAACGTGTTGATGAGGCCTTCATTGGTGGTGTCAAGTGAAATTTTCTTGGACCTATTTAGAAGATGCACCTATTCGTGTGCGGACCTTTTTAGCCTTTAACGAAGTAAGTCGTGCTCTGATTGTAGTTGCTAAGTATCATGGCGGTGATATTTTATTAGATGGTGAGCATGTTTTTACAACGGTAATGATGCATAAGGGGCAGACTGTGACGCTAGTATTGCCGGATGAAAAGGGCAGTGATACAGTTGATCGTTGTGACGAACCAATCGATATTTTGTATGAAGATCAAGACTACCTAGTGCTTAATAAACCGGCGGGGGTTGCGTCAGTTCCTGCACACCATGTTGTCACTGCGGACAGCTTGGTTAATCGGGTGAAGGGATACTATTTACGTCAGCATTACGCAAACCAGGTCACCCATATTGCGACGCGATTAGATAAGGATACGAGCGGGATTGTTGTGTTTCCTAAGCATCATTTTGCGCACAGCGTAATGGACAAGCAGCTTAAAAAACACATGGTTCAAAAGGACTATGTTGCAATTGTAAGCGGTCGGTTGGTTGCCGACCATGGTTTAATAGATGCACCGATAGGAAGAGATCCTGAATCGTTCGTTAAACGTCAGGTGTTGCGTGATGGGAAGCCGTCTGAAACTGAGTATTGGGTAGTTAAACGAATGCCAGCAGCAACGGTCGTCAAAATTCGTTTGCATACGGGACGAACACATCAAATACGAGTTCATATGGCATATTTAGGTCATCCTCTGGTTGGTGATCAAATGTATGCTGGGCCACAATGGATTGCTCGGCAGGCACTACACTGCGAACGAATTAAATTTTATAGTCCATTCAAGCAACAGTGGATTGAAATTAGATGTCCCTTGGCAGATGATATACAGCAAGTACTGAATTCTTAATGTTTTGAGGGATTAATGATGGATATTGAAGTTGAACACCAGTTACCTGTGGAGAAGATCAGTGCTACGTTAGCACAAAATGATCGGGGTGAATTTCGGCGTGTTTTTTTAGAACTTCACTTTTATGATCAAGCTCGGCTGTTAATTCAATTAGATGAGCAACAACGGGGCAAAGTTTATCGTTATTTATCTGCCAAGGAACTTGGCGACATGTTTGATGAATTGGAAGTCAATGAGGGCAATGCAATTGCGTATCTCAAAGAGATGAATCCACATCAAGGTGCGATGGTACTATCGGAAATGTATACAGATAATACGGTTGACATGTTAAGCGATGCAACGAGTAGCGATCTGGCGACATATTTAAATCTATTACCGAGCGGTGAAAAAAACGAAGTTCGTAAATTACTGAATTACGAAGATAAAACGGCCGGTGCGTTGATGACTACCGAGTATGTGGCCGTGTCAATTGATGATTCAGTTGGAACGGCAATGCAAGTTATTCGGCGTTTGGCTCGGGATGCTGAAATTATTTATTACGTGTACGTGCAGGATGATGCAGAAAATCTGATCGGTGTTGTCACGTTGCGTGAATTACTGAGTAATGATAAACGGGCAATGGTCCGTGAAATTATGAATCCTAATGTCTACAGCGTGTTTGTGGACGATGATCAAGCAGATGTTGCGCAAACTGTCCGTGAATATAATTTTTTGGCGATGCCAGTTGTCAATCGGGCCGGTCATTTATTAGGGATTATCACCGTTGATGATATTATTGATGTTATTGATGAAGAATCAACTGAAGATTACTCTGGTTTGGCCGGGGTTAATGTGGACGATCTAGAAGAATCCCCCATTATGGCGGCCGTTCATCGACTGCCATGGTTGATAACGTTGCTAATTTTGGGAATGTCAACGGCAACTTTGATTAACCATTTTGAAGGCTTAGTGAGTGAGGCTAGTATTTTAGCAGTTTTCATTTCTTTGATTACAGGGACTGCTGGTAATGCTGGTACGCAAAGTCTGGCCGTTGCCGTGCGTAAAATTTCAGTCGAAAATGATCGTAAGATGATTCAGTTGATCCGAAATGAAGTTATAACCGGGTTGCTAATTGGTGTTGTGACTGCAATTGTAATTACGGTGATTGTTGGTATTTGGAAAAATAATTTTGTCTTAGGTGCGGTGATTGGTATTTCAATGGTTGCGGCAATTATCGTTGCTAACCTAGCCGGTAGTCTGATCCCCATTTTGATGGATAAGATTGGTGTCGATCCGGCAGTGGCCAGTGGCCCTTTTATTTCGACCCTTTCTGATTTGACGTCAGTCATGATCTATTTTTCAATTGCCCGGATTTTTTTAAATTATTTGATATAAAAAACGACCTTGAGATGGTGATGAACAACAACCATTAGGTTTTTACCTAATGGTCGCACTCACGTATCTAAAGGTCATTTTTTGAATTAATAGTGTCTGATGCAGGTGCCTGCAGGGCAAGCAACGTGACTTTGCTGGAGAGATAATTTACCGTCATTGGCGCAACGATTAAAAAGAGTTAGGTCGTTAGTTAGTTGATTAATACAGATCAGGTAATGATCGTTCTGGCTGAATGAGAGATCCTGTGGTAATTCACCAAGGGTACTAATTTGCTGGACGGGTTCAAGGGTGCCATTACTTAGAATTTTGAATACGACTATTGTATTATGCCCCGCATTAGTTGCGTAGACGTAATGACCATCTTGGGATACCAGAATGGCCGTTACGCGATTATGCCCGGGCCATTCTGGTGGAACGGTAGCAACCGTCTGGATTTTTTCTAATTGTGCGGTTTCCGCTACGTATCGAAGTACCTCAATCTTATTTTGAAAGTCACCAATAAGATATGCTGTTTGCCCATCTGGATGAAATTGAATTGTGTGTGGACCAAATCCGTCACTGCTCTGATACCGAGATTTGGCAAGCAGGGTTCCTTCATCAGAAATATGATAAATGACCGTTAAATCCATCCCCGAATCACAAACGATTAATTGGCTATCGGGAGTAAGATTACAGCCCTTGATATGGGACATGTTTTGTTCTTGAAGTGGTCCAGGTAGTCCTTGATGAACAACACTGTCAGTTTGTGTGAGCTGTCCGGAAACGCCGATGTGAAAGACGGTTACCGAACCGGTGGCGTCATGACCACTGATAAGTAAATTACGACTATCATCGATGACAAGGGTACTTGGGATCGTTAGTTGAGTGGTTGTCGATGGCATGGTGGGGGATGGCGTTAATTCGATCGTGGCAATTCCTTGAAAATGATCATTTTGGTAGGCTGCGTAGCATATCTGCTGTTTCCAGAGGACCAAGTTGGTTGGCTGATCTAATTCAATTATACGGGTCGCCGGAGTTAGGATCCCCTGACATGGGTCTAGTTGAATGGAATAAATACCTGCGTTATTATGTTGAGCACTAGTTCCGATAAGAAATGTTTCTGACAAGAAAAAAACTCCCTTCGAGCTGTTCTCTAAATCTTAACAATCCAATGTTAAGAATACCAGCCTAATATTAAGTATGCTAAACTGATAACAGTTATCTGATTAAGGGGAGGTGGGCATTTGAAACCACACGAGAAACCGGTCAATTCAATTTGGAATTTACTCAAGCAAAGCCGGATTGTGAGTGCATTGCTAATTATTTTGTTGGTACTACTAATTTTATACATGGGAAGCAAAGTTTCGTGGTTGTTTGTCCCCATTAGGCAGTTTTTGAGTATTATTGGGTTACCGGTCATTTTAGCTGGTGTGTTCTACTATTTGCTAAATCCATTAGTTAACCGGTTAGAAAGAAAAATGAAAGTTAATCGTACCTTGACGATTACGGGTGTCTTTATCGTTGTGATTGTTCTACTAGGATGGGGAATTTGGAGCGTGATTCCCATTATTAATCAACAATTGCGGGATCTAATTGCTGCGTTTCCAAACTATATTGATGAATTTAACCGCTTTGTGAATGGTTTGAATGCCCATCCATTAACAAAACAGTTTCAGGGTCAAGTCAATCATTTCTCAGACCTAGCGGCAAAAGAACTGTCACAACGTTCAAGTGACTATATTAAAACAACCGTTAATTCATTGGGAAATGTATTAGGTACGATGACGACCGTTGTAGTGGCCTTAATTACAATGCCGTTTATTTTGTTTTATTTACTTCGAGATGGCCGGAAATTACCTTATTACGTTGCTAAATTTGTGCCATCGCGGTTACAGCCGTCCTTTCTAAAGGTGTTAAGTGAGATTAATGCGCAGATTAGTAATTATGTTCGCGGTCAATTGACAGTCGCGTTTTTTGTCGCCATTATGTTTTGGCTGGGGTATTACTTCATTGGACTTAAATTCGCCCTTACAATTGGTGTGATGGCTGGAATTTTAAATTTAATTCCCTATCTGGGATCGTTTCTAGCAATGGTGCCCGCGATTTTAGTTGGGTCTTTTATGTCCCCGTGGATGCTTGTTAAAGTTTTAATTGTGTTTGCAATCGAACAAACTATTGAAGGACGGGTGCTATCACCGCTTATTTTGGGTAGTAATCTCAAGATCCATCCGGTAACGATTATTGTCGTATTGCTTGCATCAGGTAAAATGTTCGGTGTGATGGGCGTTATTTTTGGGATTCCAGGATATGCGGTGTTAAAGGTTTTAATTACGCATTTATTTGAGTGGTATCGAGCTAACTCTGGTTTGTATGACACGACGCCTGCATCATCAACAACTGAAAAGGAAGATGAACATGAAGAAAATCGAACGTAGTCGTCAATTTGTTGAACAAAATTTGGCATTGTTTCGTTGTCCGGTCTGCCATCAGCCAATGGAGAAGGTGGTTGGCAATAGTTTGGTCTGTGAACTAGGGCATCAAATTGATTTTAATAAGCACGGATATCTGTACTTTCTACAGCAAGGTGGGCAAACGGAGTATGATGCTGCGATGTTGTCTGCCCGCCGTAAGTTATTAACGGTAGGGCTCTTCCGACCAATTGTTGAAAAAATTAATACGTTAATGCCGGTGACAGCACAAACTATTTTGGATGTTGGTTCGGGGGAAGGGACGCCCTTGATGCAGTTACTGAATCTGCGCCAAACACACGATGTTGCAATTGGGTTTGATATTTCAAAACCGGGAGTGACCTTGGCCACGCAGTTAGCAACCGATGCTTTCTTTTGTATCGCTGATCTCCGACGGCTCCCGTTTAATGATCAAACATTTGATACATTAGTTGAAATTTTTTCACCATCAGACTATGGTGAATTTCAACGAATCCTCAAACCAAAGGGCTCACTTTATAAGGTCATTCCGAATGCTCGATATTTAGGTGAGTTACGTGACATGTTATACCCGAGTGGCGATCATCAAACCTATGATAATTCTAAGGTCGTTGCCCTCTTTAAACAGCATTACGAAAACGTGATTGAGCATCGTGTCACCTATCAATTTGAAATACCGACTAATTTGCGTCAAGAGATGGTATTGATGACACCGCTCCATTGGGGGAAGGATGCACGGCAGCTCACCAGTGATCAACTCAAACAACTCACTAAAATTACGGTAGATGTTACTATTTTAGAAACTAAAAATGGATAAGCGGCGAAAGAAATTTGCATTATTTATGAACAAGTGGTACATTTTAATGTAGAAATCGTTTGGTAATTGACATCGATTAGTCGTTGGTAATTACCAAGGAGTACTTCATTAAAGCAGCGTTTCGCCGTGCCCACACCGAGACCCTGCTTTTTTATTTTGGCAAAATTAAAGGAGTTTTATTGTGACAAATCATATTGTATTATTTGAACCATTAATGCCCGCTAATACGGGGAATATTGCGAGAACGTGTGCGGGAACGGATACAGAACTTCACTTGATTAAACCGTTAGGCTTTTCTGTTGATGATAAGCATATGAAGCGCGCAGGATTAGATTACTGGGATAAAGTAAAAATTACATATCATGATAATTTACCAGACTTTATTAAGACGATTCCAGATATTAACAAATTATTTATTGTCTCAAAATTTGCGAGTCGTGATTATACGACGCCAGATTATTCGGTTAATACCGGTGATTACTATTTCTTGTTTGGTAAGGAAACAACCGGATTACCGGAACCATTCATGCGTCGATATCCCGAAAATGCGATTCGTATTCCACAAGACGATTCGAAAATTCGTGCGTTGAACTTATCAAATAGTGCAGCAATTGTTATTTATGAGGTACTGAGACAGCAAAGCTTTCCGAACCTGGAACGGGTTCACGAATACGACAATGATAAACTAAAGTAAGGTGAAAAAAATGGCGCGGAGGGCAAAAACGAAGACAGTTACAAAGCGGAAGTCAACCAGTCGCAAGTCGAGCTCAAGTAAATATGATTCAGCGCTAAATAACCTAGGAGGCGTCATTGTTGTCTTACTGGTGGTTTTGGGGCTATTTAACCTCGGTGCAATTGGAACGTTAGTTGCAGGATTATTTCGGGTAATCGTTGGTGAAACGTATGATGTTATGCTATTAGTCATTGCGTTGTACGGTGCGGGAATGGCACTCAAGGGGCGCTGGCCACGTTTTAAGTGGCGTTTTATGCTAGGATTTGTGATTGGCTACGTGGGTGTTTTACTACTCTTTCATGGTGCCATGTTTGATCAGCTAAATCGGCATAGTGAGTTCGTCACTCAAACCTGGACCAATTTGAATACCGATATCATGCAAGGAAGTTTTGATATGCCCGTCGGTGGCGGAATGCTGGGTGCTTATTTGTACCAGCTATCATATTTTTTACTATCACGCTTAGGGACGATCATGGTTGCATGGTTACTGATCGTTGTTGGAATTGTTATTTTCTTTAATATCCCGATGGTCACGATTTTAAAGAAACTTGATGTGGGGCTGCGAGCCATTGGAACGTGGCTTGCTTCGCTGAAGGATGAATTGCCTGAAAGGCAGCCACGACCGAAACGAGTCCGACAACCAAAGAAGGTGTCTCCGGCGACAGCTTCTGCTGATGATAATAATCCAAAACACGTGACAGACTTCTTTGATGATCCAGCAGATACCACGCCGCCTGTAAAAGACAAGCCATTAGAGCCTAAGATTACGGTGGCCAGTGAAACGCAGGCAAAGGCGAGTCACAATGATGATGACGATGATCAGATAACGATTAAACCGGCGCAGGAAAGTGAAAATGAGGACTATCAGCTGCCAAGTAGTGCCTTACTAACTAAGATTGGGGCTACGGATCAAAGTGCAGAATTAAAAGCAATCAATCAAAATACACAAACTTTGCAGGATACTTTTGCTTCGTTTGGGGTGGACGCTCAGATTGAAAACGTCAGTTTAGGACCATCAGTGACTAAGTATGAATTACGGCCGGCGGTTGGTGTTAAAGTAAGTAAGATTGTACACTTGGCCGATGATTTGGCATTAGCATTGGCTGCCAAAGATATTCGAATCGAAGCACCAATTCCGGGGAAATCTTTAATTGGGATTGAAGTTCCGAACCGACAAATTGCAACGGTTGGATTCCGGGACATGGTTGAGTCGGCCCCGAAGAATAATAAAATTTTAGAGGTGCCATTAGGCCGCGCAGTCACCGGGCAAGTCGTGATGGCGGATTTGACCAAGATGCCTCATTTACTGGTTGCTGGTGCAACTGGGAGTGGTAAGTCAGTGGCGATTAATGTCATGATTACCAGCATTTTGCTGAAGGCGAAGCCCCATCAAGTGAAATTTTTAATGATTGATCCGAAGAAAGTGGAATTAAGTGTTTATAATGGAATTCCCCATTTACTGAGTCCTGTCGTTTCACAGCCTAAGAAGGCCGCGAAGGCGTTAGGAAAGGTTGTTGGTGAAATGGAACGCCGATATGAACTATTTGCCGGATTTGGGGTTAGAAACATTGATGGTTATAACCAGATGGTTAAGAAAAGTAACGAAGATAAGGGTGAAAACAATCCCTATTTACCGTTGATTTTGGTTATTGTTGATGAATTAGCAGATTTGATGATGACGGTCTCAAATGATGTTGAGGATGCCATTGTGCGAATTGCTCAAATGGGACGGGCCGCGGGCATTCATATGATTTTAGCGACACAGCGACCGTCCGTAGATGTTATTACTGGGTTAATCAAAGCTAATGTGCCATCACGAGTAGCGTTTGCAGTCTCTAGTGGAATTGATTCAAGAACAATTTTGGATGCCAACGGGGCCGAAAAATTGCTTGGTCGTGGGGACATGCTCTTCATGCCGATCGATCAAAATAAACCAACCCGGGTTCAAGGGGCATTTATTTCCGATAAGGACGTGGAATCAGTCGTTGATTTTATAAAGCAGCAACAAACGGCTGAATATGATGAAAATATTGTTGTGAGTGATGAAGAAATGGTGCAAGACGAAACTCATGAGGATGAAGATGATCTTTATCAAGAAGCAGTTGATTTCGTGATTGATCAGCAAAAAGCGTCGACTTCTCTGATTCAAAGGCGTTTTAGAATTGGGTATAATCGAGCGGCTCGAATGATTGATGAAATGGAGCAGCGAGGATTGATCGGACCAGCAGAAGGATCAAAACCGCGCCAAGTTTTCAAAGAGAAAAAGGATTAAAAAAAGGATGAATTATCGAAGTGAAAACTTCGTAATTCATCCTTTTTGACGTTATAGGACAATTTTGTTAATACATGAGGGCCGATACGGCTGCAAATACTAAACTACCAATCATGGAAATCAACATAAGCCAGATAGCGATCATTGTAATTTTTTCAAATGTTGAACGCTTCTTTTTTTTCATAAAATCAGATGCCGCCTTTCAAAATACTTTTATAAGTGTAACGAAACTATGCCTAAAATTCAATCATTACATGTAATTGTGCCGCTTTAACAGCACTAATGTTACGGCGCTGATAATAATTGTGACGAAAAGAATGAGACTAAAAGCGGATGCGAGGTGAGCACCGGGCAGCGCGACATTCATTCCGTATAGTCCGCCGATAATAGTTGGGATGGTTAAAATAAGGGTGATAGAAGTTAAAATTTTCATGACGGCATTCAAATTATTCGAAACGACCGCTGAAACCATGTTACTATATTGATCCAAGATTTGACTCTGAATGTGGCACATACTGAGGGCCTGTTCATTTTCAATGATAGCAGCATTATTGAGTTTGCTTGTGTGATCCGAAACTAAAAAATTGGCGGATCGAAGGGCTTTTAGAACCGGTCGATTTTGTGTTAGCGCACTTTCAAATTCAATTAGCGTTTTTTGTAATGCCATAATCTGGTATATCTGTTCATTTTGGGTTGCCGAAGTTAATTGCTTTTCTAAAATTTCCATTTGGTGACTAATGTCGTTTAAAGAGGTCACATAATCATGGGCAATGTACCATAACATCTGTGTTAATAACCATTTTTGATCCGGAATGATTTGGCTAGAAACTTCTTGGCGCATAACAAACCGTTGAATAAAGGGGGCCGGATGATCTGAAATAGTAATAATGATGTGGTGAATGACGATAAAGTTAATTGGATATGTTGCGTAGTTGAGATAGCCAAGGGGGCTTGTTTGATGTTTCGGATAGGAAAGTAATAGCATGCTGGCTTCGTCATTATTTGATGACAGATTGGCTACCCGGGAAGGTTCATGGTCGTCCAAAACAGAAGTAAAAAAGTATTTTGGAATTTGATAAAGGGTCATTAATTCATTGATATCCTCTTGACTAGGAGACTCGACGTTAATCCAACGTGCCTGATCGGGATTCGCAAAAATATCTTCTTCGTTAATCAAGACCAAGTGTTGGTGGTTGACCGCAAAAAACTGAATCAAGTAAGCACCTCCTAATTTCTATTGTCCAAGCTGTTGAATAGTCTGATTTGTTTCATTATAATAATGCGTGTTTATGATTCGTAACTAATTTATAAAAAAGGTGAATCTGTCATGAAACAAATTATACTTCAAATCGTCATAATTACTTTAGTATCAGTAATTATAACCTTAATGAGACGGATTTTACATCGTTGGTGGCCACGATTTTTCCGCTATAGTACGGTTTGGCCATTTTTAATGGGATACTACAGTAGTATTAATTTAACGTGGCGTTGGTTTTCATATCCCATGATGTTGTGGGCGTTGATTGGAATGCTGATTGTGATTGGGCAAATTTTGGTAAGTGGTGAACTTATCTACCACCGATTCTGGCGTTTTTTTTGGAAAATCACGGTTTTTTATGCCACAATTGTCTACATTGCCTCTATTTTTTACACTTTTATGGGATAAGTCCCCACTTGTACAAAATTCTTATAACAGTTGATATAGCAACGTTTGCTCATAGTAAACGTTGCTATTTATTTTGCAGATAAATATTTTAACCAAGTTGTGGTGAATTGTGGTGGATTGTGGTAGACTTTTCTTAAGCGTTATCGAAATGGGGTGATTAGACGTGTTTATGGGAGAATATTCACATTCAATTGATACCAAAAAGCGTCTAATTATTCCAGCAAAGTTCCGTGAAGAGCTTGGAACACAGTTTGTTGTGACACGTGGAATGGACGGTTGCCTATTCGGATATCCGATGAGTGAGTGGCAAGTATTAGAGGGAAAACTCAAAGAGTTACCACTCACTAAAAAGGACGCCCGTTCGTTTGTTCGTTTTTTTTACTCGGCAGCTACTGAGTGTGAATTGGACAAACAAGGGCGAATTAATTTGCCAGCCACGCTATGCCAACATGCCGGACTTGAAAAGAAGTGTGTCATTGTTGGGGTGTCAGATCGAATTGAAATTTGGAGTGAAGATCGCTGGAATAGTTTTGCCGATGAAGCTGAAGAAAACTTCGATGAAATTGCCGAAAAGATGGACTTTGGATTATAAACTGCCGTGGGGGAAAACACATGCCTGAATTTAATCATATTACAGTGTTACTAAACGAAGCGGTGGCCGGATTAAATATTCAGCCGGAAGGCGTTTACGTTGATGCAACACTTGGTGGTGGTGGTCACACAGGAGAAATCCTTAAGCAATTGTCGCCACAGGGACATTTGTATGCATTTGATCAGGACCAAACGGCGATTAAGTATAATCAACAGCATCTGTCACAGGCGATAGAACAGAATAAGTTAACGTTGGTTGAAAGCAACTTTCGCCAGTTAAAGGTACAGCTTGAACAGTTAAACATTCAATCGATTGATGGCATAGTTTATGACTTAGGTGTCTCTTCACCACAGTTTGATGATGCCAAACGGGGATTTAGCTATAATCACGATGCACCGCTCGATATGCGAATGGATCAGAGTCAGGCATTAGATGCCAAACAAGTTGTTAATGAGTGGCCATATCAGCAACTGGTCAAAATTTTGAACCGTTATGGTGAAGAAAAATTTGCGAAGCCAATTGCGCGTGCCATTGAAAAGCAACGTGCGTTAAAACCGATTGAGACCACCGTAGAATTAGCTGAAATTGTTAAAAATGCGATTCCTGCAGCGGCACGCCGACATGGTGGTCATCCAGCAAAGCGCAGTTTTCAGGCGATTCGAATTGCAGTTAATGATGAGCTTGGCGCACTGGAAGCGTCTCTGGAACAAGCACTCGAACTATTGAATGTTAATGGCCGAATTAGTGTGATTACCTTTCAGTCATTGGAAGACCGGTTGGTGAAAGCCATGTTTAGGGAACGGACGCAGATGCAAGATGTTCCGGCGGGATTACCAGTTATTCCAGAAGAAATGAAGCCTCACTATCGGTTAGTAAACCGCAAGCCAATTACAGCAAGTGAAACGGAACTAGAAGAAAATCATCGCGCACATAGCGCAAAATTGAGAATTATCGAAAAAATTAAATAAAAAAATAGAAAAAGGAACGTGATTAGCATGGCGTCTAATGCTGCGAAACAAATACCACTAGAAGAATTACAAGTTAGTCAACCACAGGTGAAATCAACCCCCGAACGGGCACCAAGACAGGTACCAATGCCGGATAAGGTTGGCTGGTCGAAGTTCGAAAAAGCACTGGTGACAGTGTGTGGTGTTATGTTAACATTTATGATGATTTCGTTAGTATCAACGAAAATCGCAGTCACAAATGCGCAGCACAAATTACAAAATGTTAATACACAAATTACGAAAGTTAACAGCCAAAACACAAGTTCAAAACAAGTGATTGGTGAATTAACAAGTCAACAACACTTGGAACAGGTGGCTCAAAAATATGGCTTGACGATTTCGAATTCAAATATAAGGAACGTTAATAAGTAATGAATAAGAATCATAAACGGACAAATAGTAGAAAAACAACAAAAAATCGTAAGGTATTTGGTCAATGGCTATTCTTTATCGCGATTGCGTTGTTTGCTCTACTAATTGTTCGTTTTTCTTATATTGCCATTTTTAAAGATGTTAAAAATGTTAATTTAAAGGAAAGAACCGAACATTTATATACGCAAAAACAAGTGATTCAGGCAAAGCGGGGCACGATTTATGATGCTTCAGGTAAGGCGGTAGCTGAAGATTCCAAAACGTATTCGATGTATGCGGTGGTTGATCATAGTCAAAAATCCGTGAATGGTAAACCGTTGTATGTCACCAATAAGAAAAAAACGGCTCGAATTTTAGCGAAGTATTTACCAATCTCAGAACAAAAAGCGTTAAAAATTTTGACACCGACTAAATCGAACACTTTTCAGGTTGAATTTGGTAGTGCGGGAAATAATATTTCAATTAACACTAAACAAAAAATTGCCGCCTACCATTTGAGTGGAATTAATTTTGTATCATCTCCTTCCCGTGAATATCCAGACGATGATTTTGCTTCGCAAATTGTTGGATTGGCGCAATCAAAAACAAGCAAAAAATCTGGTAATACCACACTTGTTGGTCAAATGGGAATTGAACAGGTATTCAACAAACAACTTAGTGGACAAAATGGTGTTAAAAAGGCTAAACAAGATACATCTGGCTATCAGATTGCCAACACTGAGCAGACGGCCAAAAAGGCTAAGAATGGTGATAATATTTATACGACGTTCGACCGGCAACTGCAGACCCTATTAGAAGATCGTGTAAGTGCAGCCGTAAGTGCTTCCCACCCAGAATCATTTAACGCGGTCTTAATGAACGCGAAAACAGGTGCAATTGTCGCGGCAACGCAACGACCAAATTATAAGTCCACGTCGAGCCCAGTTTGGCGAAATACGCTTACGCAAGATGCGTATGAACCAGGTTCAACAATGAAGGTCTTTACGATCAGCGCGGCCATTGATTCAGGAAACTTTAATCCTAATGCTGTCTACAAGTCCGGGGTTTTCAAAGTTGGCGATGGTCAAGTGACAGATTGGAACAAGGCTGGTTGGGGATATATTACCTACAAAGAGGGGTTTGAACGTTCTAGTAACGTTGGGATGGCCTACCTGGAACAAACAATGGGCGCTAGTACCTGGAAAAAGTATTTAACCAAGTTTGGATTCTTACAAAAAACAAATGTGGTTGGAACCACCGGTGAAGTCAGTGGCTCGTCTCCGTTTTCAGGTGCGTTAGAACAAGCGAACACGGCATTTGGTCAAGGAATTACCGTCAATGTTATGCAGATGATGCAGGCCTTTAGTGCAGTGGCAAATAATGGTAAAATGCTTAAGCCATACTTTATCAAAAAAATCGTTGATCCATCGACTAATCAATCTGTCAAATCATATGGGAAGAAGGTCGTGGGTAACCCCATAAGCGCGCAAACTGCAAAACAAGTTCGTAAGTACATGCAGGGTGTGGTTTATGCTGATGATGGTACTGGAAGCAAGTATCAGATTGATGGTTACAAGATTGCCGGTAAAACAGGAACGGCTCAGATTAGTGGCTCTAGTGGCTATGAAAAGGGAAGCAACAGTTATGTGTATTCTTTTGTGGGGATGGCACCCGCTAAGAATCCTGAATATATTATGTATGTCACCATTAAAAAGCCACAAAATACATCTAGCTCGGCAGAAACTTATTTAGCGGATGTCTTTAATCCGGTAATGAAACAGGCGTTGGATAGTGCTAAGGCAGCTAATCAAAAAAATGCGGGTAAAGTCAAACTGGTTAATTATGTTGGTCAAGAAACGACGACTGCTCAGGCAGCACTTAGCAAGCTGGGACTGGGCGTGACGGTTATCGGAAGTGGTAGCAAAGTGAAGCAGCAATCAGTTAAAGCGGGGACGTATGTTTTGGCGAAGAGTAAAATCTTCCTCATAACGGGTGGCAACGTAACGATTCCGAACTTAAATGGTTGGTCACAAGCAGATGTGAACCAATATGCAAAATTAACGGGACTTGATTTAACCGTGAGTGGTAGCGGTTATGCTACTAGCCAAAGTATCAAAGAGGGTACCCAAATTAAACAACATCAACAATTAAGAGTTGTGTTTAAACAAAAATAATAAAAAGTGAGGATTACCATGAATATAATTGCAACAATTTTAACGATCGTGAGTGCATTCGTCATTACGTTTGCCCTGATGCCATCGCTGATAAAGTATTTTCGTGCCAAAAAAGAGGGACAACAGATTCGAGAAATTGGACCAACGTGGCACGCTAAAAAAGCTGGAACGCCGACAATGGGTGGTTCACTATTCATTATTGCTGCTGTTATTTCAGCTCTGTGGGTCGCAGTTTGGCAGGGGCTTTTGACACCAACGATGGGGGCTTTATTATTCTCACTAATTGCCTATGGGTTAATTGGAATGTGGGATGATAGTATTAAAATTTTCCATCATCAAAATGAAGGGTTCAAACCGTGGCAAAAAGCGCTGGCACAGGTAATTGCAGCAATGGTCTTTGCGGTTATTTATCAGCACGAAGGTTTTCCAATGGGATTTGGTACTTTCCAAATTGGTTGGTTGTTTGCAATTTTTATTATTTTTTGGCAAGTAGGTTTTTCAAATGCGGTTAACTTGACGGATGGTTTAGATGGGTTAGTGTCTGGTTTAGCGACGATTTCATTTGTTGCTTACGCAATAGTTGCCAGTTACCAACACCAATATGATGTTGCAATTTTCTGCGTGGCCGTAATTGGTGGACTGTTAGGCTTTTTCCCATACAACCATAAACCTGCAAAAATTTTCATGGGTGATATGGGGTCATTAGCGTTAGGTGGTGCTCTCGCCGCGGTATCATTGGTGTTGAATCACCCATTTTCATTACTCTTGATTGGGATTATTTACGTGGTGGAAACGGCCAGTGTTATGTTACAGGTTGCATCATTTAAGCTAACGGGTAAGCGAATCTTTAAGATGAGCCCAATTCATCACCACTTTGAAATGTCTGGTTGGAGCGAATGGAAGGTTGATTATGTTTTTTGGTTCGTTGGGTTAATTGGTGCGTTAATTGTTTTAGGCTACATCATATTATTTTAATTAGGGAGATTGAACGAAATGGAAAGCATTAGCGATTATGATGATAAAAAAATTTTGGTGATAGGACTTGGGAAGAGTGGGGTTTCAGTTGCTCAACTTCTCGTGAAGCTAGGGGCCCAGGTCACTGTCAACGATAAGAACACACCAAAGGATTTAACACAGGTTGATACATTAACACAACTTGGTGTTCGTGTGATTACTGGATCACATCCCTTATCATTAGTGGATGAAGGATTTGATCTGGTTGTCAAAAATCCAGGAATTTTTTATGACAATCCGCTAGTTGCAAAATTTGTTGAGCTTGGCACCCCAATCGTGACAGAGGTTGAGATTGCTAGCCGTGTTTATGATGGAACTTTGATTGGCGTCACCGGAAGTAATGGTAAAACAACGACGACTACGATGATTCGTGATATCTTAGCTCGTCATAATCATCATGAGGTCTTCAAAGCTGGTAATATCGGTATTCCTTTTAGTGGCGTGGTTCAAAACGCTGACAGTCATTCAACCATCGTGGCTGAGTTATCGAGCTTCCAGTTAGTTGGAACCCAGCAGTTGCATCCACATGTTGCAGTGATTACAAATATTTTTTCAAACCACTTAGATTATCACAAAACACGTGAGAATTATGTGGCGGCCAAAATGAAAATTACTGCCAATCAAACTGCAGAGGATTATTTTGTAATTAATTGGGATACTGATGAATGGCAGACCCTCAGTCAGCAGACAAAGGCGCAAATGATTCCATTTTCTCGACTTGGCAAGAGTCACGAAGGAACATATGTTAAAAACGATCAAATCTTTTGGCGTGATGAAGAGATCATGCCAACGGCTGAAATTAAAGCAGTTGGTGATCATAATGTTGAAAACGCCCTGGCTGCAATTGCCGTTGCTAAAATTTTGGGCGTTTCAAATGAAGATATCATTCATGTTTTACGGTCATTTGGTGGCGTTCGACACCGGATGCAGTATGTGATGGAAGCCCAACAACGAATTTACTATAATGATTCGAAGGCGACCGACATTGAAGCAACAGAAATGGCACTCAAGGGCTTCAAACAGCCGGTCGTATTGTTAGCTGGTGGGTTGGACCGTGGTTATACATTTGAAAAATTAGTTCCTGCATTTCGGGATCACGTCAAAGCAATAATTGTTTTTGGCGAAAGCGCCGATAAAATGGCAGATGCTGCGCAATTAGCAGGTATCAAAACAATCAAGCATACAAAAAATTGTGAAACTGCAGTGCCAATTGCGTTTGAATTAAGCGCGCCAGGAGACGTGATTCTGTTATCACCAGCTAATGCCAGCTGGGATCAATACCCAAACTTTGAAATTCGTGGTGATAAGTTTATTGCTGCGGTTGAACAATTAACCGGAAAGAAGGAAAAGTAAATGCGATTGATGGTTTCAGGAGGCGGAACAGGCGGACATATTTATCCAGCTCTTGCGCTTATTGAACGATTAAAACAAATCGAACCCGATACTGAAGTTTTGTATGTCGGAACTCACCGTGGGTTGGAAGATCGAATTGTTCCAGCGGCAGGAATTGATTTTAAGACGATTAAAATTCAGGGATTCAAGCGATCATTATCGCTTGAAAACTTCAAAACGATTTATCTATTTTTAAAAAGTGTGCATGATGCCCGTAAAATGATTCAGGAATTTAAACCGGATGTGGTTCTTGGAACTGGTGGATACGTGAGTGGTGCGGTACTATACGCAGCGGCCAAAATGAAAATTCCAACCGTGATTCACGAACAAAATAGTGTTGTGGGAATCACAAATAAGTTTTTGAGCCGGTACGTGACAAAAATTGCGATTGCATTTCAAGCAGCTAAGGAACAATTCCCTGAGGAAAAGGTCGTGATGACTGGTAATCCGCGTGCACAGCAAGTTGCAAATAGTAAGAGTGATTTTTCGTGGACGGAGTTAGGACTTGCAGATGATATTCCAACGATGATGATTTTTGGTGGTAGTCAAGGTGCACCTAAAATTAATACTAGTGTTGTTGAGGCGATTCCAACATTCAATGATAGAAAGTACCAGGTTGTTTTTGCCACGGGACAAAAACGTTATCAACAAGTGATGACTCAGTTGGGCGAAGCACAAGTTGGTCATAATATCGTAATTAAGCCGTACATTAGCAACATGCCAAGCATGATGCCCAAAGTAGATGTCATTGTTGGTCGTGCTGGTGCCACTAGTATTGCAGAAATCACCGCGTTAGGAATTCCATCAATTTTAATTCCGAGCCCATACGTGACGGCGGATCATCAGACCAAAAATGCTCAGGCATTGGTGGACCAACAGGCTGCAGAAATGATTAAAGAAGATCAGTTGTCTGGCGCAACATTGGCCCAAGCTGCCGATAAATTGATGCAAGATGCCCCATTACGTCAAGCAATGGCACAACATGCCAAGGAGATGGGAATGCCGGATGCCGCGGATCGGTTAATCGCAGTATTACGAGATGCACAAAATTAAGATTTAGCTCAGGGGAGGAGGACTGACATGGGTGACGATCATCACAATTTTTCCCACCATCGATACGCACAACGCCTGGCGGAAATTGAGAAACGTGAATTAGAACGCAAGCAGCAACATCAAGTTCATCGTCATCAATCGTCCGAATCGATTGGCAATAAGTTGCCGAAACTGAAAAAGCAGCGCCATGGAAGAACTGCATTGCGCGCAATACTACTACTGCTTTTTTTTGCTACGATTTTTGTAGGAATGCTGTTTATCATATCACCATTCAGTAAAGTGGATAAAATCGACGTTGTGGGTAATCATCAACTTACTGATCGGGAAGTTATTAAAGCCACTGGACTGAGTACGAATGACTTTATGTGGAAAATTGATCAGCGATCCAAGGTGATCAATAAGACGGCTCGAAAAGAAAATCCGGAGATTAAGAATGTTGCGATTAGCGTAACTGGATTTCGGGATATTAAACTGACAGTTGTAGAGAACCAATTAATTGGATCGGTTTATCGAAATGGTGTGTATCTGCCTGTTTTGTCGAGTGGCCATGTGATTAACCATGCGCAGGGATCACCCGTGCATGGTGGGGCCGTTTATTCTGGGTTTAAGTCACAAAAAATATTGGTACAAACGGCACAGCAGTATGCAGGTTTATCTCAGGTAATTCAAGATGGCATTTCCGAAGTCAAATTTCAACCAACGAAAAACGATCCACAACGATTGAGATTGTTTATGAATGACGGCAATGAGGTACTGATTAAATATACGCAGTTGAAGGAAAAAATGGCTTACTATCCAGGCATTGCTAGTTCAATGAGTAGTAGTGGCATCGTGAACTTAGAGGTTGGTGCTTATTCGCGCAGTTACTGAGAAAATTGGCTGATTTTGATAGTTGACTAAAAAAATATTAAAGTGATCATTTAAATGTGCGTAAAGCCTTTCAGACCAATGGTTATGTGTGTTAAAATCGGTATAGTTCAATATAATTTTAAAAGACAATAAAACTAAAATAAAAACAATAGGAGGGTTCCACGTAAATGGATAATTCAGGAGTTTACGTTGGATTAGATATTGGAACCACCTCGATTAAAGCGATTGTTTGTGAAAAAGTTAAGGGACAGTTAAAAGTGGTTGGTGTTGGTAGCCAACCCTCAGCTGGTCTTAACAAGGGAATCATTGTGGATATCGATAAGACTGCTCAAGCAATTCAGCAAGCAGTTACACAGGCGGAAGAAAAGTCCAATGTTAAAATCAAAGATGTTGTGGTCGGACTACCAGCCAACTATTTAAAAGTCGAAAGTTGCACAGGTATGGTGACGGTTGCTGATCAAAATCAGTCACGCGAAATTGTGGATCAAGATGTGGTTGATGTTGCTAAGGCGGCATTGATTCAAAATATTCCACCAGAACGTGAAGTGATTGATCTATTGGCAAATGAATTTATTGTCGATGGGTTTGATCAAATTAAGGATCCTCGTGGAATGGTGGGGGTTCGACTCGAATTACACGCTACATTATTCACGGGACCTAAGACGGTGGTGCACAACACCAAAAAGGCAATTCAAAAGGCGGGGCTTCAAGTTCAGGACATGGTTGTAGCGCCGCTTGCGATTGGCAAGCAAGTTTTGAATGACGGCGAGCAGGATTTTGGTACAATTGTGATCGATGTGGGTGGTGGGCAGACAACCACCAGCGTCGTTCACGATCATCAGTTGAAGTTTACCTATGTTGACCCAGAAGGTGGTCAGTACATTACCAAGGATATCTCGGTCGTTTTGAACACGTCACTGCAAAATGCTGAACGCTTGAAGCGCGACTACGGCTATGCAGATGCTAGCCAAGCGTCTGCTACAACCACGTTTTCTGTTAGTGAGGTCGGTAAAGAAGACCCTACAGAAGTGAATGAAGAGTACCTTTCAGAAGTGATTGAGGCGCGGGTAACGCAAATCTTTAGTCGGATTAACGACCAGTTAAAAGCCATTAAGGCTTTGGAACTACCAGGAGGAATCATTTTAACTGGTGGAGCAACGGCATTACCTGGAATTGCTGAACTTGCACAGAATTTCTTTGAGATTAATGCCAAGGTCTATGTTCCTGATCAAATGGGGATCAGACATCCGGCGTTTACTTTAGGATTATCACTTGCTCAGTATGAGAGTGTTCTGTCTGATGTTGACCTGCTTGTTAAACAAGCAGTCGGATATACGAGTCAAGGAAGTAGTAAGACGACCAGTGTCAATGCAAGTCAGCGAAAGAATGCTGATAGTCGAGCAGTTCGACAAACAACACGTTCCAAAAAGCAAGAGCAAAAACAACAGCCAGCACAAAATCAGAAGCAAGACGTTCACGAAGAACATACACAGCCTAAAAAGAAACGGTTTGAAGGTGTAAAGAAGTTCTTTAATAACTTTTTTGATTAATCAGCAGCGATGGAGGAATTAGATTATGGATTATTCAATGGAAGCGGGCCAAGAATTTGGCGCCAAGATTAAGGTAATCGGTGTTGGTGGCGGTGGTAGTAATGCTGTCAACCGGATGATCTCAGAAGATGTTAGCGGGGTAGATTTTATTGTTGCTAACACTGATGTACAGGCACTCGATGCGTCAAATGCCGAAACAAAAATTCAATTAGGACCCAAGCTTACCCGTGGCCTTGGGGCAGGTTCAAACCCAGAAATTGGGGAAAAAGCTGCTGAAGAAAGCGAAGAACAGATTGCACAGTCACTAGAAGGTGCCGATATGGTATTCGTTACTGCCGGAATGGGTGGTGGTACTGGGAATGGTGCTGCACCAACTGTCGCAAAAATCGCTAAGGATCAAGGCGCTTTGACAGTCGGGGTTGTGACACGACCATTTAGTTTTGAAGGACCCAAGCGTGGACGTTATGCCGCCGAAGGGGTTGCCAAGATGAAGGCCAGTGTTGATACACTGATTGTGATTGCCAACAATCGTCTATTGGAAATGGTTGATAAAAAAACACCAATGATGGAAGCTTTCAAGGAAGCTGACAACGTACTTCGTCAAGGTGTTCAAGGAATTTCTGACCTAATCACATCACCTGGCTATGTCAACTTGGACTTTGCCGATGTTAAGACGGTAATGGCTAATCAAGGATCTGCCTTAATGGGAATTGGGTCTGCAACCGGTGAAAACCGGACAGCAGAAGCAACGAAGAAGGCAATTTCATCGCCATTATTGGAAGTTTCAATTGATGGTGCTGATAATGTTCTGTTGAATATTACAGGTGGACCAGATTTATCATTGTTTGAAGCCCAAGATGCTTCAGATATTGTGACACAGGCTGCTACGACGGATGTCAATATTATCTTCGGGACATCAATTGATGAAAGCTTGGGTGATGAGGTGCGTGTGACTGTAATTGCGACGGGCATTGATCATGAAAAGAAGTCATCTGCGCGTCATACGGATGCTGCCAAACCAGCACAACGTCAACAACCAAGTGACGATCCATTTGGTGATTGGGACGTGCAAACGACGCCATCAGGTAATTCTGATAGTAAGAAGAGTGACTTAGATAAGGTTGAAAAGCCAGAGTTTAGTGTCTTTAATGATAATAGTGAAAACGTGGCTGATGATGACGAGGATAGCTTAGATACGCCGCCATTCTTCAAAAAACGTCGTTCATAATATAAATATTGGTTGGTGGGGACGATTAGCTGAGTAGTTAGATAATTTGGCAATCGACCCCATTTTACAATCAGGCAAGCGAGGAGGAATAATCATGGCTGGTAAATTTAGCTTAAATAATTTCTTTGGTATTGATGATGAAGAACAAGATGAACAGGATTATGAAGATACCGGAACGACCGATACAACGCCAACAAGTGGAAGGAATCAAAAAGTGGTGTCAATCAATAGCGGACGTCAAAATACAGATTATGGCAAAATTTCGCTTTTTGAACCACGACTGTATTCCGATGTGAAAGAAATTGCAACACAGTTGTTAAACGATCGTGCAATCATTGTTAACTTCAACCAGATGGATAATGCGGAAGCTAAACGGGTTGTTGATTTTCTTAATGGAACGGTTTTTGCAATTGATGGCGCAATTGAACGTGTTGGCGATCAAATTTTCTTGTGCACGCCACACAATTACGAAATTTCAGGTAATTTATCCGCAAATCTAACCAAGGATCAAGATAATTTTTAGAAGAGCAGAGGTAGCAGTTTGATTGGATTTATATTTTATGTCGTTGAACAACTTTTAAACCTGTATGCAATGGTGATTGTCGTTTGGGCGTTACTTTCATGGTTTCCTGGTGCTTCACAAAGCCGATTAGGCCTTTTATTAAACCGCTTGGTGGTACCATACATTCGATTATTTGATTTTATTCCTCCGCTGGGAGGAATTAGTTTTTCGCCATTGGTTGCAATTATGGTATTGTATTTGGCACAGCATGGTGTTTCATACCTGTATTTACTGATGGTTTAGCGAGAAAGGGTCAGAAAAATGGCAGATAGCAACATAGAACAGCATTTCCGTGCAGATGAACGCTCAGTTATCGACGCGATTAATGGCTGGATTCGTGAAGCAATCGACCAATATCGGCCGATTTTAACTCATTTTCTGAATCCGCGACAGCGCTATATTGCTTCCACACTGGTCAATCAAAATGATGATGTTGCGATGCAGGCGCAAGGTGGTGTTGATGGTGCTGAAATGAAGCGGGTTCTCATCTATCCATCATATTATGAACCGCAAATTGAGGACTTTCAGATTCAGGTATTAGAAGTTAAATATCCTGTGAAGTTTGCGGAATTGAAGCATCGTCAAATTTTGGGAACGTTGATTAGTCAAGGCATTGAACGTGCAACATTTGGTGATATTATCTCCGATGGTACCCGTTGGCAGGTGATGGTCGAGGCTGAAATGCTAGTGTATATTCGCATGCAGGTTGATAAGATTGCGAATGTTAAAATACAACTAGTACCAATGACAATTGATGATGTGATTAGTCAGGTGTCCGATTCAGGGGATGTTGAAACGACTGTCAGTTCGTTAAGATTGGATGCGATTATTGCAACCGCATTTAACTACTCCCGAAATCGAGCAAAGGAACTGATTGAGCATGGAAAAGTACGTTTGAATTGGACGGAAATGGAAAAACCAGATTATCCGGTAGCAATTCACGATTTAATTTCCGTTAGACATGGTGGTAGAATTAGACTGAAGTATGTAGGTCAATTAACAAAAAAGAATAAAATTAGGGTTACGATATCGCTTGTGACTGCTAAGTAATGGAGGAATTTTAGATGAGTTTATCGGCAGAAGATATTCAAAATAAAAAGTTTTCGACAAAAATGAGAGGGTACAATGTTGACGAAGTAAATGATTTTTTGGATCAAGTGTTATCAGATTTTCAGATGTTGACCGAAAAAAATCATGATCTTGAGGAATCGGTCAAAGCTGATCAAGAAAAATTAAAATATTTTACTGAGTTAAAAGATTCATTGAACCAATCGATTTTAGTTGCTCAAGAAGCTGCTGATAAAGTAAAGTCCAATGCTCAAAAAGAAGCCGACATTACGTTACGTGAAGCTCAAAAGCAAGCTACTGACATCGTGTCTGAGGCCAATGAAAAGGCAAATCAGTTGATTTCTAACGCGGCAGACTCTACTCGTAAGCTAACGGTTGAAACCAATGACTTGAAGAAGCAGACGCGTGTCTTCAGACAGCGGCTACAAGTGATGTTAGAATCACAACTAGGAGTTGTCACAAGCGATGATTGGGATGACTTATTAAAAGAATCAGATGTGAGCTCATATGATGAAATCCAAAAGGTTTTAGGAAAGACTCTTGACAATGAGGGAAATCAAAGTGTAAACTCAGAACCAGCGAGCGAGGTTGCTGAGCAGCCAGCGGATACGCAGACGGTTGAAGAACCGGTGAATGACGCTGCTGCAGCTGGCGAGACTGTTGTGATTTTTCCCGACAGCGACAAGTAATTCAAGCGCTCAATTAGCTGAATATGATGAAAATAATGAAGAGAACAGCAAGTCGGTTAGACGTGCTTGAAAGCGAGTCAACGAGTGGTGAAAGGTTGACCAAGTTACGAAACTGATAGATCATCTCCGAATATTTAGTCGATTATGTTAGACTAAGTCGGGTCATCCCCGTTATTGAATGACAAAGAGAATTTTTTAATTCTAAATTTGGGTGGTACCACGAAATCTTCGTCCCTTGCGGGCGGGGATTTTTTATTTTTCATCATACCGACGGCGCTACATACAATATTAATTATAGGAGGCAGAGATTATGCGAGTTAAAGAAACACTAAATCTTGGCAAAACCAAGTTTCCAATGCGCGGTAATTTACCCGTTAAGGAAGTTGAACGGCAGAATATCTGGGCTGAAAATAAAGTTTATGAACAGCGACAAAAATTAAATGAGGGTAAACCAACATTTGTACTACATGATGGGCCTCCATATGCCAACGGAAATATTCACATTGGGCATGCACTTAACAAAATTACCAAAGATATTATTGTACGTTATAAATCCATGTCAGGATTCCGTGCACCCTACGTTCCTGGATGGGACACGCACGGCTTACCAATTGAGCAACAACTTACTAAAATGGGGTATGATCGTAAAAAGATGAACACCTCAGAATTCCGTGATTTATGTCGGAAATATGCGCTAGAACAAGTTGAAAAGCAGCGTAATGATTTCAAACGGTTGGGCGTTGCAGGTGAATGGGATAACCCATACTTAACACTAAAAAAAGAATACGAAGCTGCTCAAATTCGAGTGTTTGGTGCCTTTGCTCAAAAAGGCCTTTTATACCGTGGTAAAAAGCCAGTATTCTGGTCATGGTCTTCTGAATCAGCTCTGGCGGAAGCTGAAGTTGATTACAAGGATGTTACTTCACCATCAGCTTTCTACGGAGAACAAGTGGTCGATGGTAAGGGTGTCCTTGAAAATGACAAGACTTATATGGTTGTCTGGACGACGACACCTTGGACGATTCCTGGATCCGAAGGAATTACCGTCGATGCTGATTTTGAATATGCCGTTGTCACACATTCGGGTGACGATCGGAAGTTCGTTTTAGCAGCTGAATTGGTTAACAAGTGTGCGGAGTTGTTCGAATGGGAAGATGTGCAAGTTGAAAAGACCGTTAAGGGTCGAGAATTAGATCGTGTTATTGCACAGCATCCTTTCTTTCCAGAGCGGAAGTTAGTTACGATGTTGGGCGACTTTGTGACACTTGACGCCGGAACTGGGCTGGTTCATACAGCGCCTGGTTTTGGTGAAGATGATTATAACGTTGGGAAGCAGTACGGCCTGGATATTTTTGTTCCAGTGAACGATCAAGGATACCTGACCAAGGAAGCTGGTCCTGATTTTGAAGGTGTCTTCTATGAAGATGGTAATAAGATCTCTTTGGATAAACTGAAGGACGCTGGCTTGCTGCTGAAATATATGCCAATCAAACATAGTTATCCATTCGACTGGCGGACTAAAAAACCGATCATTTTCCGGGCAACCGATCAGTGGTTTGCCTCAGTTGACAAAATTCGTGATGAAATTTTAGGGGCTTTGGATGATGTTAAGTTCTACCCAAGTTGGGGTAAGGCACGTCTTCATAATATGATCCGGGATCGTGGTGATTGGGTAATTTCACGTCAGCGTGTCTGGGGTGTGCCGTTGCCAATTTTCTACGGTGAAGATGGGACGCCAATTATGACGGAAGAAACGATTAATCACGTTGCCGATCTATTTGGTGAATATGGATCCAACGTTTGGTTTGATCGTGATGCCAAAGACCTTCTTCCAGAAGGCTTTACGAGTGAACACTCACCAAATGGAAAGTTTACTAAAGAAACTGATATCATGGACGTTTGGTTCGATTCTGGTTCATCACATCAGGGTGTTTTAGCTGAACGTGATTATCTCACTTATCCATCAGATATGTACATGGAAGGTTCCGATCAGTACCGTGGTTGGTTTAACTCCAGTTTGATTACCAGTGTAGTGGTGTCTGGCAAAGCGCCTTACAAATCAATTTTGTCCCAAGGCTTTACCCTTGATGGTGAAGGTAAGAAGATGAGTAAGTCAATTGGCAATACGATTGAGCCAAACAAAGTTGTTAAACAGATGGGTGCTGAAATTATCCGTTTGTGGGTTATGAGTGTTGACTCATCTGCCGATGTACGGGTATCAATGGAGATCTTTAAACAGGTTTCTGAAAGCTACCGGAAGTTCCGGAATACAATGCGGTTCTTACTCGCTAACACGACTGATTTTGATCCACAAAAGGATGCACTTGAATATGACGATCTAGAATCGGTTGATCAATTTATGCTCGTAAAACTTAATGAATTCATTGAGTCAACGAAGAAACACTTTGATAACTACGAATTTTTGGATATTTATAAACAATTGATGAACTTTATCACAACTGAATTGTCAGCATTTTACATGAATGTGGCTAAAGATGTTGTTTATATTGACGGTGAAAACTCACAAACCCGTCGATCAATGCAAACTGTTTTCTATCAAGTTCTTGTGTCAATGACGAAACTGTTAACGCCAGTTTTGCCACATACGACAGAGGAAATTTGGCAGTACTTGAAGGAACCAGAAGAGTTCGTTCAACTGGCAGAAATGCCAGAAGTTAAGCACTACGATGATGAGAAAGAACTTCTTCAAACTTGGGAAGCATTCATGACAATTCGAACACACGCCTTGAAGAGTCTAGAAGAAGCACGAAATGAAAAACTAATTGGAAAGTCACTTGAAGCACGCTTAGACTTATACTTGTCTGATGAAAATCAAAAGGTGTTGGCTGGACTGAACGGCGACACACGTCAGTTGTTGGAAGTTTCTGACCTTCACGTTCATGCGTTGGATGAAACACCTGCAGATGCAGAAAATTACAACGATGGTGTTGCGATTAAAGTGGCTGCTGCTGAAGGAGAAGTTTGTCAACGTTGCCGGATGACGACGACCGATGTCGGTTCGGACAGTGCTTATCCACAATTATGTGCACGTTGTGCGGAAATCGTCCGGCGTGAATTCCCTGAGACCGTCAGTGAGGGCCTTGAAAAATAGGGATTAAATGATGACCCGTTTAAACAGGTTGTTGGTACTGAACAAATGACTTTTAGTAACTAACGGTGTAAAATACCAAGTAATGAAAATTACTTGGTATTTTTTTGCCAAGATGAGGGTGAAGCAAATGAAATTATTAAAGGTACACGGTTCTGGCAATGATTTTTATATGCTAGACGCACAAACATTAGAGAGACAACTAACGGAAACAGAAATTCGCCAATTGGCGGTTAATATTTGTGATCGAAAAAATGGATTACTGGATGGGGCGGATGGCCTTTTGTGGGTTGACCGGGCAGACCATGTAGGCCCAATTGGGCGAATGCGAGTTATCAACGCTGATGGTAGTGAGGCCAGCATGTGTGGGAATGGACTTCGTTGCGTTGCACGCTATTTGGCACAGCAGAACCAAACACAGTCGTTTGCGGTGCAAACTATGGAGGCCGATTTACCAGTCGCTAAGATGCCTAATTTAGCACCGGATGTTGCGACTTATCAGGCACATATTGCGCCAGTTAGTTTTAAAGCGGCTGATTTAAAAATGCATGTTAACCATGAAGCAGAAACACTGGTTGACCAAGCAATTGATGAATTAGACAGCGACTTGAAATTTACTGCAGTGGCAGTACCGAACCCACATTTGATCGCATTTGTTGATCAAGCAACGCTTGAAAGCGATCAGCTTGGGGAACTAGGGCGTTATTTGAATGATGGTCAAAACCCAATTTTTCCTGATGGAGTTAATGTTAGCTTTGTTCGGGTACTTGGTAAAAATGAAATTTTTGTGCGTACATTTGAACGTGGAGTTGGGTATACTGATGCCTGTGGTACAGCAATGTCGGCTTCAAGTTTAGTTAGTGTGCTGTTACATGCGGATCAAGTAACGAATAATACTGAAATTACGGTTAAAAATCCGGGCGGTATGGTCAAGACTAAAGTTCATCACCAAGTTGCTGGTGGGGAAGACTATATTGATCTAATTGGTAATGCCACGTTTGTACGAACGGTTGAATTAAGCTTGGCAGACGCCTTAGAGCATCAATTTGAAAATACAGTAGTTGTTGAAACTGGAGAACAAACGGCGTACGAAGCCTTTGTTCAGTCATTGACGAAGTAGAAGGAGAAAAGACTGTGCGCGGACAAGTTAAAAATTTTGATGAACAAAAGGGCTTTGGCTTTATTGAAGTTCCGAATGAACCTGATGTATTTGTGCATTTTAGCGGTATCGAAGGATCCGGGAGAAAAGAATTACGTCCGGGTGAACAGGTTGATCTCGTTGTTGTGCAAGGAGTTCGTGGCCCACAGGCAGCTCATGTTCAAGTGATTACGGATGATGAGGAAGGATCTTTATAAAGGTGACATTAGAAGAAAAGAAGGTTGCTTCAAAAACGATTTTTAGCGGCCATATTATGACGTTAGAAGTTGCTGACGTGAAATTGCCGAACGGTAAAATGACAACCCGCGAGATTGTGCATCATGCCCCTGCCGTGGCCATTTTAGCAATCGATGATCAAAATAAAATGTTGCTAATGAAACAATGGCGAGCAGCGGTGGATCAGGTGACGTTGGAAATTCCGGCTGGAAAGCTGGATGATCGTGATGATAGTGCATTGCATGCGGCTATTCGGGAATTGAATGAAGAAACGCGATTAAAGGCGACACATCTGACTGAAGCCAGTTCGTTTTATACCTCAGTTGGATTTTGTGATGAATTCATGACGTTATATGTCGCGACTGGACTAACGGCAGTGGTGAACGAACTACCACAAGATGATGATGAGAATCTTCAAGTAATACGGGTAAGCCTTGATGAGGCACTTGCCATGATTCGCGAGCAAAAGATTATCGATGCTAAGACAATTATGGCGATTTATCATTGGCAAACATTGGTATTGAGTGGTGACCTGAATGAATCATGAGGATCAAGAAGAACAACCATTGTCTCGCCAAGCTTATCGGCGACAACAGGCGAAACGAGGACGAAAAGGTCCTGAAGAGACAGTGGACAGTGAACCGGATGCGGATGTGGTTTCTGATGCGCCGGATGAAGAAATTCCGCCGATATCGGAAACGCGAAGTCACACGGATCCCAGTGATGCGAGAACAGTAAAATTAAAGCATAAATTAAATTTGGTTATTATTGGACTAGTAATTGCGATTATACTCGTATACTTAGTTCTGTTTTTTGTTGGTTAATTAAGATAGGATGGTTTTGAATGAAGTTTGGTGTAATTTGTGCAATGCCAGAAGAAATTAAAGAATTAACGGCTGCACTAGAGAATAAGCAGATAACAACGCTTGGTGGAAAAAAATATTATGAAGGTCAAATTAGCGGTCAAAACGTTGTTTTGGTTGAGTCTGGCATTGGTAAAGTTGAGGCGGGAATAACTACTGAACATTTGATCGTTGAATTTCAAGCAGATGTGGTGATTAATTCTGGTTCAGCCGGCGGGATTGGTGATGGATTACACGTTGGTGATGTTGTTGTCTCAACTGCGACGGCCTACCATGATGTTGATGCAACGGCGTTTGGGTACCAATATGGTCAACTTCCGGGACAACCCGCTCGTTTCGAGGCGTCTCAAAAGTGGGGGCAAGAAATTGCTCGGGCCGGGCAAGAAACCGGGTTGAACGTGACGACCGGATTAATTGTGAGTGGCGATCAGTTTATTGCCAGTGAAGCGGCAGTGAAACAAATTCTGAGCCATTTTCCCGAGGCTGTTTCTAGCGAAATGGAGGGGGCAGCAGTCGGCCAAGTTGCTACTGATCATCATGTTCCGTACGTTGTTGTTCGGGCAATGTCGGATACTGCTGATTCAAACGCAGGAATTTCTTTTGATGAATTTATTATTGATGCCGGAAAGCGTTCAGCACAAATGTTACTGGCGCTCTTTCGGGCTCAAACTGAATAGGGGTTTTGATAGTGGAACAGATTTATTTAGATAATGCGGCGACAACGCCCATGTCTGATGAAGTGATTGATGAGATGACCGATAAGATGCGCCATGTGTTTGGTAATGCATCAACCGGCTATGGATTTGGTCGGCAAGCCGCAATGGTTGTTGACCAAGCACGTCATATAATTGCACAGAGTATTCATGCCAATGATAACGAAATTGTGTTTACTAGCGGCGGTAGCGAAAGCGACAATACGGCAATTCTGCAGACTGCAGAGGCACGACAAAGCTTAGGTAAACATATTATTACGACAGCAATTGAGCATGAGGCGGTGTTAAAACCACTCCATTATTTAGAGCAAAAGGGGTTTGAAGTGACGTACCTACCGGTTGATGAATTCGGTAATATTTCGTTGGCTGACTTTAAAGCAGCCTTACGCCCCGATACTATTTTGGTCACAGTTATGATGGGAAATAATGAGGTTGGTAGCCGGATGCCAATTCACGAAATTGGTGAAATTTTGAAAGATCATCAGGCGTGGTTGCACACCGATGCTGTTCAAACGTATGGGCTGCTCGATATTGATGTTGAAGCAGATCATATCGATCTACTCTCCACTTCTGCACACAAAATTAATGGGCCCAAAATGATTGGCTTTTTATATCGGCGTGAAGGCGTCAATTTCGAAAGTTTTGTTAAGGGTGGCGATCAAGAAACTAAGCGCCGTGCGGGGACCGAGAATGTGCCAGCAATTGCAGCGTTTGGGAAGGCAGTTTCCGTACTAACCCATGACGAAAAACTGCATCGTCAAACTAAGTACTACCAATTCAAGCAGCAGATTATTGATGGACTGACGGCTCAGCATATTGAGTTCGAAATTAATGGGGCACTGGACCCAGAAAACTTGAATCATGTGTTCAATATTTGGGTTAAGGGAATTTCAACGTATGTGTTACAAACTAATTTAGATCTGGCTGGATTCGCAGTTTCTGGTGGGTCTGCATGTACGGCTGGTAATTTGGAGCCGTCACATGTTTTAACTGCTATGTTTGGTGAAGATAGTCCACGGATTAGCGAATCGATTCGAATTAGTTTTGGTCGGTATACAACTACTGAGCAGATTACCGCGTTTGTCCAGGCGTTAAGTGATATTGTATCGCGACTTAAACAAAAGAGTGAGGTGCGATAGGATGGCATTTGCAGATAAGGTACAGGTACCTGGTGATTCAGATACTTATCAAATTAGTTCGCAAATTAAAAAGTATACGCTTCGAGATTTGGGGTTCGACTTAAAACCCAATGGTACGTTTATCTATGAAGGTTCATTGGACCCCACGTCACCGTTCGAAGCGGTCGCAAAACTTAAAATCACGTTTAAAAAAGATTTGGGTAGTTTTAAAATGGATACCGTAAATAAGAGTGGCAGTGCGACGGTTAATATTTTCAAGCACGCTCGAGCTGATGAATTTACGACTCAGTATCATTTCATACTTGATGAAATGGTTAAGCGTGGTGTATTTGAGAAGGTTTAATGCGTGCATGTTGTGGTCAATTTTGATATAATGGCCGATACTGGATTGTTACGACCTTCAATCGTGGATTTTTCCAGAATCTATTTGAAATGATGGTGATGACATGGCTGACAACAGTCATACACGTGTAGTAGTCGGAATGAGCGGCGGTGTTGATTCATCGGTTGTTGCACTGCTTTTAAAGCAGCAAGGATACGATGTCGTCGGTGTGTTCATGAAAAATTGGGACGACACTGATGAAAATGGCGTTTGTACCGCGACGGAAGACTACAAGGATGTTGCAAAAGTAGCATCAAAAATAGGGATTCCGTATTATTCTGTTAACTTTGAAAAGGAATACTGGGACCGCGTATTTACGTATTTCTTGGATGAATATAAGAAAGATCGCACTCCGAATCCCGACGTAATCTGTAATAAAGAGATTAAGTTTAAAGCGTTTCTAGAATATGCGGATCAACTTGGTGCAGACTATATTGCGACTGGTCACTATGCTGACTTGAAACGAGATGCTAATGGTCATATGCACCTAATGCGTGCTGTGGATCAAAATAAGGATCAAACGTATTTTTTGAGTCAATTAGATCACGAGCAGTTAGATCGGGTAATGTTCCCACTAGCTGGTCTGACAAAGCCTGAAGTTCGCGCTATTGCTCAGGAAGCTGGATTGGCAACTGCCAATAAGAAGGACTCTGTTGGAATCTGTTTTATTGGTGAAAAAGGTCATTTCAGGGACTTTTTGAGTACGTATTTACCAGCTAAGCCCGGTAAGATGGTCACCCTTGATGGGACTGTTATGGGTGAGCATACTGGATTGATGTACTACACAATTGGTCAGCGCAAGGGACTTGGAATTGGTGGTAATGGAACGAGTAACGAGCCTTGGTTTGTGATTGGCAAAGACCAGTCAAAGAACGTCTTGTACGTTGGGCAGGGCTACCACAATGAACATCTGTATGCAACACATCTTAACGCGAGTGATATTCACTGGGTGGATGATATTGCACAACGGTATGGCGATGAGTTCCATTGCACCGCTAAGTTCCGTTATCGGCAGAAGGATGTTGGGGTTACCGTACGGTTAAGTGATGATCATGAAACCGTTGTTGTGGCGTTTGATGATCCTGCGCGAGCAATTACACCAGGACAAGCAGTTGTTTTCTATGATGGTGCTGAGTGCTTGGGCAGTGCGATTATTGATCAGGCTTACAATGAGACACGTGCTCTTCAATATGTATAGTATGAAATAAGGGATTCTAATTCGTTGTGAATTAGAATCCTTTATTCATCGGTGTTGAAGATAATGGTGTAAAATAGAGTTGCACAATGTTGGGGATATTGGGATAATAAGAGCAGTTGATTTTAGGTAAGGAAGAAATAGATGACTAAACTATACTTTATTAGACATGGCAAAACTGAATGGAATCTTGAGTCGCGTTACCAAGGAATGCATGGAGATTCACCTCTCCTTCCAGAAAGTTATCATGAGATTAAACGTTTAGGAAAGCATTTACGGACGGTGTCATTTACACAGATGTACGCCAGTCCCATCAAACGAGCTCGAGATACTGCGAACTACTTACGTGCCCAGTTGAATCAAAAACTGAAGCTGACCCTTATGAGCGGTTTATCAGAATTTGATTTAGGTAAAATGGAAGGCATGGCATTTCAGGAGGTTGCTCAACAATTTCCAACAGAATTTGACGCTTTTCGTAACCATCCTGATCGTTACAACGCGTCAAATATTGCCGGTGAAAGCTTCGATCAGGTCATTAGACGGTTTAAACAGGCTGTTGATGAGATTGTCAGCAATCATCCTGGCGATCAAAATGTGATTATTGTATCACACGGTGCGGCGATGAATGCCGGTATTAACGGGTTGTTAGGTGTTTCGCTGGATCACCTGCGTGATCGAGGCGGACTCAGCAACACATCAACGACTATTCTGGAGGCACAATCACCGATGGATGGGTACCAACTAGTTCAATGGAATGAGACTGACTATTTAAATCGATCTGAAAATGATCCGACTGACACTATTTAGAGGGGGGAACAAGAAATGACTGAAAACCGTGATGGAATTAATCGTGATGAACAGAAAGAACAATCTGAAAAATTAGTAGCTAAATTGGTGGGGGCAATTGATGCACACCCTGACAAGGTGCAAAATTACTATGATTTAGGGGCACTTCTGACAAGGCTGAACAGCCACGAACAGGCTGAAGAGCTGTTTATGAAAGCTCTGGGAATTTTTGCCAAGGATACTAAAGCGGTCAATTTGTTGAGTTATGGCTTGGGAAATCTCTATTATGAAGTTGGCAAGTATGAAGAAGCAATCAAATACTATAACAAGATTAATGACGATAAGCTGAAGGCAGATGCATATTTGATGATGGCCCAGAGCCTAATGCAGATGAAGGACTATAAGCGGGCAATTGCTTATGGGCTGACTGCACATGATTTGCGGAAGCAGGATCCGGAAATTAATCAAGTCTTGGGAGATGCGTTACTAGCACTCGGTAATTTCACGCAGGCTGCGGATTTTTACGATGATATTTTAAAACGTCATCCGGGTCGCGCAGATACACAATTCAACAGAGGCTTGGTGGCAATGGTTCTTGGAGAACCCTATGTGGATTATCTGAACCAAGCCAAGCAGTTAGATCCGGACTATTATGAGAAGAGTGAAAAGCGGATCGATGATATTCAGAAGGTTCTCAAACAACATCAGGATAAGTAGTGGTGTTTTGGGAAATAGTTTGAGGAGATGACTTTGGTGGATAATTCAATTAACTTATTTGATGACCCAGTGGAGTCGTCTTTTTTAGTTGGTAAAGTAATTACCGTTTTTTTTGCAAGTTCGGATAATTTCTATAAAGTATTGCTGGTCTCTGTTGAAGAAACTAATTTAGAGTGGACCGAACCAGAAATTGTTGTAACGGGAAATTTTGGGGATGTTGACGATGAAAGTCTATATCGTTTCGAGGGAAAACTTGTTGATCATCCAAAGTATGGGCAGCAATTCCAGTCAACCGGCTATCACAAAGCACAACCTACAACACGACAGGGCCTAGTCAATTACTTGTCCGGTGACCAGTTCAAAGGGGTCGGTCAAAAAACAGCCGAAAAAATTGTCGATTTGCTGGGAACTGGTGCGATTGCAGAAATCACTCATGATTCAAGTGTTTTAGCACCATTAAAACTTCGACCAACCATTATTCAATCCTTGGTTGATAATTTGACGGATAATCAAGGAATGGACCAGATTGTGATTGGTTTGAATGATTTAGGCTTTGGTAATTCATTAGCAGCGACGATTTTTGAAAAGTACCGTGAGAAAACATTAGATGTTATTCATGATAACCCCTATCAGTTAGCCCAGGATATTGATGGTATTAGTTTTAAACGTGCAGATCAGGTGGCGATGCAGATGGATATTGCACCTGATGATCCGCGCCGATTAGCCGCTGGTGTGTTGCAGGCACTGGATGAGGTAACAATGCAAAGTGGGGATACATACACATTCACCAAGCCCCTCCTTAATAATGCTATCCAACTACTAGAATCGAGCCAACAAGTGAAAATTGAACCGCAAAAGGTTGCCGATCAGCTAATTGATCTGGCGAAAAAAAATGAAATTGTCGGTCAGGAGGATCGAGTTTATCCAAGTACATTATTTAGTGGGGAGTGGCAGATTGCCCAGCACCTTCAGCGATTAATGTCTGATGAACCAATTGACCTCGGTGAAAAAGCCATTGCTAAAGTCATTAATAAAATTGAAGGTCAACTGGATATTTTGTATGATCAATCACAAGAGCAGGCAATTATCAAAGCACTAATGTCGCGAGTGTTCTTATTGACTGGTGGTCCGGGAACTGGAAAAACAACTATTATTAATGGAATTGTTGCAACCTTTGCCAAGCTTCATCAGTATTCACTCGATATTAATGAGTATAAGGACCGACCATTTCCCATCTTGCTGGCAGCCCCAACTGGTCGAGCTGCTAAGCGGATGAGTGAAACCACCGGGCTACCAGCTAGCACGATTCATCGACTTTTGGGATTAAACGGCCGTGAAATGCCGACCGAAATGAATGCCAAGGATCTTGAGGGTGCGTTGTTAATCGTCGATGAGCTGTCAATGGTTGATACACTTTTATTTAAAACACTACTCAAGTCGGTGCCTAGTACCATGCAAGTTGTGTTAGTTGGCGATAAGGATCAACTGCCATCTGTGGGGCCGGGACAGGTTTTTCATGATTTGCTTCAGTTTGAACAGTTACCGAAGCTGGAATTAGATCATATTTATCGGCAGTCTTCTGAATCTTCGATTATCCCGTTGGCACACGCGATTAAACTTGGACAGGTTCCAAAAGATTTGACTAAGTCATATCCGGATCGTTCGTTTATTCCGTGTCGTGCGGATCAGGTGGCCGATGTGATTTCCCAGATTGTAGTTAAGGCACAGGATAAAGATTTTAGTGCGGATCAGGTTCAAATTTTAGCTCCCATGTATCGAGGGAGTGCGGGGATTGACCGCATTAATGAACTTTCACAAAATATTTTTAATCCTATCAAGAGTGAGAAAACCAAAGAAGTGGAGTTTCGAGGCCAACACTTTCGAATTGGAGATAAGGTACTGCACCTAGTGAATTCACCAGAAAATAATGTTTTTAATGGTGACATTGGGACGATTGTGGCGCTTGATCTCAAGGCAACTGGTAAAAAGGCGGGGCCGAAGACCGATCAGATGGTTATTCAATTTGATCAAAATGAAGTGACTTATTCTCGTAATGAGTGGCAAAGATTGACATTGGCCTACTGTATTTCAATTCATAAATCACAAGGAAGTCAGTTTGACATGGTGATTTTACCGATGGTCCCGCAGTTCAGTCGAATGCTACAACGCAATCTACTGTATACGGCAATTACACGGGCTAAAAATAAGTTAATTTTGTTAGGTGATCCACGGGCCTTTGCAACGTGTATTGAAAACGAGGCTGTTAATCGACAGACGTCGTTATTACAACGACTGACGGAAACGTTTGGTGGAGAAATGATGCCCGTTGGTAATGACCTACAGGAAGCCAAAGATTCGGTTTCAGATTCTCAAAATAATAATGATGATGACAAGATTATTGATCCAGAAGATGCGCAGTTAACGATGGCGTTGATTCAGAATGGAACGATTGATCCAATGATTGGCATGCACGGAATTAAACCGGCAGATTTTCAAACTTCATAGCGGATTCATAAGCTAATCAACTTGCACTTCAAGACAAATGTTGCGATAATATAATGAAAATATAATTTGGGGGTTGCCATTCATGGCTGGAATCAAAAATGCATCACGTGTAAAACTTTTTTCACTTAATTCAAATCGTCCACTGGCACAAGCGGTTGCGGAAGAAGTTGGGCTAGCGTTAAGTGACGCGTCGATCAAGCAATTTGCTGATGGAGAGATTCAAATTACGATTAACGAAAGCGTACGGGGATGTGAGGTTTATGTCATTCAATCAATCTCAGATCCAGTTAATTCAAATTTAATGGAACTCTTAATTATGATCGATGCATTAAGAAGAGCCAGTGCCAAGACAATTAATGTGATCGTGCCGTACTATGGGTACGCCAGACAAGATCGAAAAGCACGTTCACGGGAACCAATTACCGCTAAGCTGATTGCGACAATGCTTGAAAAGGACCAAATCGATCGCTTAATTGCATTAGACTTACATGCAGACCAAGTACAAGGCTTCTTTGATATTCCGGTTGACCACATGCTGGCGGCACCATTGCTCGCAAACTATTTTTATGACCACCATTTGACAGAAGATATTGTAATTGTGGCCCCCGATCATGCCGGCGTTTCGCGTGCTCGTCGATTTGCAGAAATTTTAAAGGCGCCGATTGCGATCATTGATAATCGCAATCCAGAAGAAATTGAACGTCAGACGGAATCCGTACCTGAATACGTGATTGGTAACGTTAAGGGAAAGACGGCAATTTTGATCGATGATATTATTGATACCGGAGTTCGAATGGCAGTGTCCGCGGTTGCCTTGAAAAACTTCGGTGCCAAAGAAGTTTACGCTTGTGCAACCCATGCGGTCTTCTCAAAAGAGGCGATGAAAAAGATTGATGAGGCGCCAATCAAAAAAGCAATTGTAACAAATTCAATTGATTTACCAGACAGTAAAAAAGGTGCAAAACTGGTTCAGTTATCAGTTGCACCATTACTGGGACAGGCGATTATTAAAATTCATAACAACGAACCCGTTGATTCGCTATTTATTAGTGCACACAATAAAAATGCTAAAATTTAGGTTTAAATTTAGAGGGTGGAGAATACGAAAGAATTTGATTTTGAAGAGAGCCAACGGCAGTTACGTCAGGGACTTACTGAATTTTTAGAAAATGCGCAGTTTCCTAAGGATTCATTAATTGTATTGGGATCAAGTACGAGTGAAATCCAAGGCCATGTCATCGGTAAGCATTCTTCTATTGAAGTTGGGCGGATGGTAATTGGCACAATTATGCCGTTATTGAAACGGTATGGATTACATCTGGCCGTTCAAGGTTGTGAACATATTAACCGTTCGTTGCTAATAGAACGACGAGAGGCTGAAAAGCGCGGTTTTGAAGAGGTCACGGTATTTCCAGCTCTAAATGCGGGTGGTGGTACTCAGGTGGCTGCCTACGAACAGTTTGATGATCCAATTGAGGTTGAGCATATTGTGGCTGCTGGCGGTATTGATATTGGTGATACATCGATTGGTATGCATGTTAAGTTTGTTCAGATCCCCGTCAGAACATCAATTAAAGAAGTTGGCTTAGCCCATGTTACGTATTTAAAGAGCCGACCAAAGCTTGTTGGTGGTGAACGGGCACATTATCAATGGGTGCCGGTCGACTAATTAATGAATGAAATATAAAAAAGGCGTATCAACTTATCATTTCGGTAAGCTGGTATGCCTTTTAGTCTACGATAAAACATAGTTATGCAAGTTTGATGTGATTACCATTTCCCTTAGCAGGGTTGAGTTTTGCAAACAAAGATGATAATTCTAACTTTCTAAGTTTTTTCGGAACAAACATTCCAATTTTCTCCAAATCAAATCCGGTTACAAGCTTATGTTTATCAAAGATGATCGGATTCTTAAGAATATGTGGGGTTGTTGAGATTGCATTTGTGAGCTGTTTAATTGTCATTTTATCAGGATCCATATTGAGAGCCTTGGTATCTTTTGACCGCTTTGAAATTAACTCATCTGTCCCATCAAGTGATAATGAGAATAGATGCATAATTTCAGCTTCAGATAACGGATCATTTTCAATGTTCCGTTGATGCAAATCAATACCGTGCTCCGCTAGCCATTTAACGGCTTTGCGTTTTGATGGATCGTTAGTATGAAAATACAGTTGAACCATATAATCACCTTCTCCATATAATTTAGCACTTAGTTTACATCAATCACCGGATAACTAGCAACTAGTTTATCTGATATTTAAAAGAAATATTAATGAGTAGAAAAATAGCAGGTATAAATTTTATTGTTTATGCCTGCTATTCCGGTTTATTTAACGTCTAAACTGACGTCGCCAAAGTCACCGCTAAAATGGCAGAGGTAATGTCCTTTTGTAAGATGTGGGGGTAATACAAACGTACCGCTTGATACACGTTGCCCTTTTTTTAATTTTTGACCTTGGCTTTCCAATTTTTTGACGAGCCATTGGAGTGAATTCAAAGGATTTCCAAGAACCTCCGAAGAATCACCAGCCACAAGGGGTTGACCATCGAGTGTCAATTCTGCCTTGACTTGTGATAGGTCAGCCACTTTCATGGTATTTGTTGCCAATTCCTTACCGAAAACGACACGACCAGCTACCGCATTATCTGCCATGACCATATGTTTTGACAAGGCGGGGAACCAGTTTTTGAAACGCGCGTCTGGTACTTCTAGTGCTGCAGCAACCGTAGTTTTTTTGAGTAATTCGTCAACAGAATCGGTAGCAGATAAATCTTCTTGGGCCGTAAAGACGAGTTCCACTTCAACAAGTGGTTCCATCATATCTGACAATGGAAGCTGTGCTGGTGACGACAGCCATTGATGGTCTACCTCTGCGCCGTAGAGTGGTGAGTCGGAGTCAAACATATCTTGTGTTTGTTTACTCGTTAAACTAACCTTATAGCCGCGCACAGGCTCTTGCTTAAGTTGGGTAAGTGCATATTGAACTCGGTATGCGGCATCATCATCTTGTAACAGTGTTTGATATTTGGACTCATCGAGCTTTGTTTGCGTTTGTAACGCCTGAAAGAGCGTGTTTGCGAATTGTGTTTCTTCGGGAGTTGCGAGAGTTAAATTAGTTTTTGTCATAATATGTAGTCCTCCAAAGTTGTTTAATATGTATTCAAGTCAAATAAAGGTTAAGAACGATCCTCCTTTTTTGAAGTTAGAAAAAATAGACGAAAAAACACGCCCCAAGTAAGGACGTGTTAGCGTGGTACCACCTTATTTTCCAAGTGCAATACTGCTTGGCTTAATGATCGAAAGATCTCCTGATAATGGGTGGCCCCAACAGTGTATCAAGTTAATGACACAGTGCACTCATAGGCGATGTTCGCAATTCAATGTCTATTCTGTCGCAGCGGATACCAGAACTCTCTGAAGACTAATTGAACGGTTACTGACCTAGTCGTTGATTTCTCATCTAAATTTAATATAACACTACCTTAGCGAGATTTGAGTTGGATGTCAAGGCTAAATCCAGACCATATGGTCAAAGAAACCAGCATTATATGTGGTAAATTGTGGTGAACAATTATAATAGTTGTATATAGCAAGGATAAGTATAAATAGGCATTGCTCATCAAATGAAGAATGGATGTTATTAATTCGGAATATCAAAATAAAAAATTAAAATAAAATGAGATTAGAACTCGTGAAGTGTTTTCAGTGGTTATGGTGCGTTATGATGATTAAGTGTTATAAAGGGGAGAATTTGATGAAACGAAAAGCAAAAATCATAACGTTGGCGATGGTAATTTTAATTGCGATAGTAGCATTGGGGAGCGCCGGCTATGTGCGTTATCAGGCAAACAGGACTCCAGTAACGAGTCAAAGACAAACTGTGCAGCATCATAGCAAAAAGGTATCGATCATCGGAAAATGGGAAGGAACCAAAAAGTATCCAGACGCGCAGGCTGTTAAAATTAAGCTGACATTAAATCGGGATAACACCTACCAACTAGTTGAAGAGAATACGGTTAGCCAATGCTGGACCCGGACATACACTGGAACATATAAGAGAAGTGGGAAAACTATTACCTGCATTCCTAATCGGGTGGTGGTTGCGACGTACAGTTCCAAAACCGCGCTTAAAGCACATCAAGTTAGTGCGACCGATACAGTTGATAAGGCACAATTTTACAAGCAATTTGGAAACCAACAACATAGCAAAATTACGGTTCACCAAACGTGGATGAAGATTGACCATGATCATGAACAAATCCATCTTACAAAATTATGATTGTTGTAACGTATTTGTAATGTTAACTAATTGATAAAGAACTGCAAAATGAAAAGGCTGCTGTTGCGGCCTTTTGGTATATACAAATAGATTAAATGAGCGATTAATGATTCGAAAATGTAAAGTGTTAAGTGTTTTCATGTTACAAGGATCATGTTATTCTTACAGTATGTTTAATCAGATTATCAGTAATTTAAAAATAAATTCATAATAATTTAAGAACTTAGTAATTCTGTAAGGAGTGGAACGAATGTCAAATTCTCATAAAGTAAGTGGAAGTAACCATAACCGATATGCCAAGAATGTTTTGTTGGGAACGGTTGGTGCATTGGGATTGTTCGCTGTTGGAACGCAAACGGCAAACGCTTCAACTGTTACAGTTAAGCAAGGGGACACGGTGTGGAGCCTCGCTCAAAAATACGGTGTTTCAATTTCCGACTTGGAATCTTCAAATACTAGCATTAAAAAAGTAAGCTCAACGGTTGATTTAATTTATTCTGGCCAGCAACTTAATTTATCAGGACAAAAGAAAGCAACGACCACGACAACTGCTTCAGCATCTAGCTATGTCGTTCAAAGCGGGGACACGCTTTCAGCAATTGCCGCGAAATATGGTATTTCGGTCGATAAATTGGTAAAGGCAAATGGTATTCAAAATCAAGATTTCTTGCTTGTCGGCCAGAAATTGACATTGAATGCATCTGCAACGGCTAAGACAAGTACAACGTCAGCGACTGCAAAGAGTGCCGTTTCGGCAACTACGAGTTCATCGGCCAGTGTAGCCGGTCAATCAACTTCATTGACTAGTAGTGCTTCGAGTGTAGCGGCAACTGTGAGTTCATCCGCAGAAAGTGCTGCTACCACGACACAAACCAGTAAGGTGAATGAATCAGGAGTGTCGAGTACAACTGCTACTAGCACCACCACGGCATCATCAGCGACTGTGAGCTCTTCTGTAAGTGCATCATCTGTTTCGTCAGCGTCTGCAAGCAGTGCGACATCATCTTCAACAACTGTTCAGCGCAAAGTGCAGGTGGACGCGACGTATCAGGTTGCTTCGAGTGCTGTTGCACAGAGTTCGAGCTCCCAAAAAGTGGCTTCAAGTGCTAGTGTTGCTTCATCGGCAACCACAAGCTCAAGTACTGCTGCATCATCAAGTGTTGCATCGTCATCGAGTACCAGTGCTGCCACATCGTCAAGTGCAACGCAGTCTAGCCAACAAGCCACAACGACAGCAAATTCGACGACAGCTTCGTCAAATACTGCCTTGCAGAGTGGATCGGTCGTTAGCCTTGCTGTTAAATTAGCAAGTGCTGGCATTCCTTATGTCTATGGCGGTAATACAACTTCTGGAATGGATTGTTCAGGACTTGTGCAATACGTCTTTAAATACGCGGACGGCGTTTCGTTGCCACATAATACGGTGGCACAAGAAGCATATGTTTCTAAGCATTCGGTAGCCTCTGCTCAGCCTGGAGATATTTTATTCTGGGGTACACCAGGCAATACCTATCATGATGCAATTTATATTGGCAACAATCAGTATGTTGCGGCACCACATACTGGCTCAAATGTTCAAATTCAGACCATTAGTAGTTACTTCATGCCTAGCTTTGCCGGAACTTTGAAGTAGTACTTAAAAGCACATAAACTCGCGCGGTTCGCGGCTTTGTGTGCTTTTTTTATGTGTGTAACCAAATTGTAATGCTTAAATGGTTAACTTTCTGCCGGATTGGTGTTATATTCAATGTTGCAAATTTGAATTTGCTTTTAATACTTTACTGAAAAGGGAGTGTTTGAGGTGAGTAACAAATTTGAGATTCAGCAGGAATTAGCTGATGCTCAAAGTGCACTGACACAGCTTTGTCAAAAAGAAGCTAAGCGATCGTCTAGGCAAAATGTTACTGGAACGATTACAATTGAGCCGCAGTATGGAAAAGAAATGAATGATTTGCGTGAAGAATGCAGTCAATTGCGGATGATTTTGGATGCGATGGAAGCATCTGAAGATTAAAAAATCTCGAAGCGGAGTTTGATAACTCTGATTCGAGATTTTTTTATTTAATAGCTGTATCAATCCAGAATGGATACTGCTGTATCCCCATTGAAAGGTCGTAGAAGCGGTTCCCCATTTCTTCCCCATCAATCTGTCCAAACTCCAGTGATGTTGTTGTGACGTGGATTTTTTTTGCCTTGTAGTGGTGTACCCAATGGGACTTGAGATGACGTTTGAACACGAGCAAGATCGAAACCCAGAGCAACATGAGCCAGTTTTTCCGTTCGATCACAATCAGTTCGAGTTCACCGCTGTGGACAGTGGCGTCGGGCAGTATTGCAACGCCGCCACCAAAGTAGGGATGATTTGATGTTGTGACCAAAAAGGCCTTTTGATATAGGTCACGATGCTTGCCCATTTGCACCATTAATTGAAACGGTTCCTGATTGTAGAGGACACTAAATACCGAGGCAACATATGAAAGTGAACCGAGATGATATTTATTGAACTGCTTTTTGTGTGCCGATGCATTTGTTCGACTAACAACCGCGGCATCAAAGCCAATACCAATGTTGTTAAGAAAAAAGCCGGTCTCATGCTTAATAGCTTCGTTATATGTCCCAACATCGACTAAGGTCGGTTGTTGGCAATTTAATACTTGGCGAAGTGCTGTATCAGGGTCAGATGCCATTTTTAGCCCCCGAGCAAAATCGTTGCCCGAGCCGGCCGGAATATAGGCAAGTGGGATTCGATCGTCCCCAGTTTCAGAATGGCTGAGAACACCATTTAGCACCTGGTGAAGCGTTCCGTCGCCACCAATCACTAAAATAACCGTTTGCCGTGGGTCACGAGCATGCTTAATAATTTGTCCAGCTAAAAATTCTGCATGTCCCGCATATTGTGTTCTATTTAAATTATAGTTGACTTCCTGAGCTTGAAGTTGAGGTTCAATCCTCTGCCAGACTTTTTTCGCATTTCCACTACCGGCAAGCTCATTTAAAATAATTGAAAATTGCACGAACGGTTATTTCCTCCATCAAAAAACAAATGTTTTGACTATACAATGAAATTTACATAACAAAAAACTGTCCTAGCAATTATCAGTTAGGACAGCGGTTACTTTAAAACTTTGCAATCTTGAAATCTGGGTTTTGTTTTTCGTATTCCAAGGCCTTATCAGATAATTCTTCGATATATTCAATGTTGAATTCCGTATTGCCTTCGGCTTGAATCCGGGCCTCTGGTTCTGAATCGGCTTCAAGATACATTGAATGCGTATCTTCACGTTTAGGATTACGAATCTTTGTGTCTTGATAGTAAATTTTAAAAATCATTATAAAGGCTCCTTAATACATAGTCATAAAACTTTACAGTCTATATCTTATCACAATCTAAGCTTAGATGGTAAATGTTATGAAATTCTCATTTTATTTTGTTTCAAATTATGAACATGGTATGCTTAGCAAAAGAGATGGGGTGATGAAATGCTATTAATTGTCATAATTTGTTTAGCAATTATTATCGCGGTACTTGTATACGAAGTGATTCGACGTGAGATTACAAAACATGCTACACTAATTGTTAGAAATGATGCTCAAAGAAACACGGATCAGGCCATGAAAGAAGCTGTGAAATCTTTGGTCACTCATCAAATTGTGCGACCAAATGAAATTGATTTTGGCGAGTCTCAAACTGTCGCGGATGTGTGGGGAAAAGGTGTAATGGCTTTTGAATACGTGTTGCATAGCGATTTAGTTGAGAAAGTTGATCTCAAACAAGTCCATCAAGTGTTGAATCAAGGATTAGCGCAGTATGAAAATGATCATCAGATTTCTCGTGTACCTAAGGCACAAGAAGCATTTTTAGTGACTGATGCGTGGGTATATGAGCAACAATTGCACATTGATGTTGCGTATATTATCAATGATGCCACATACCAATATATTTACGACTTGAAAAAAATCAGTTAATAAAGATAACTCTGTTTACTAATTCACATATTTTAAGATAAAAAAAAGATCGAAACGTTAACTAAATTGACGTTTCGATCTTTTTGAGTTAGCTAAGCATTACGGTATCGTCAGGGGCCTTAAATGGGTTGTCCTTGTTAATGTGATCGTAAAATAGCGTCCCATGTAGGTGATCAATTTCATGCTGGCAAACGATTGCAGGGTAGTGTTTGAGCCGAATAGTATGTTGTGTGCCAGAAACATCTTGATAGCGCAATGTAATGCGATCATGACGTGGAACATATCCAGGGACATCTTCATCGACTGATAAGCAACCTTCACCTTCTGTTAGTGCCCCAGGTTGCACCGATTCACTGACAATTACGGGATTAATAATAACATCTTTAAAAACAGGTTTCCCATCATCTTCTTCAGCTGGCACTAGGACAGCCGCCATCTGCTTTGAAACGCCCACTTGTGGGGCAGCCAGTCCGACGCCTGCTCGTAATTTATACTTTTCACAGAGCTCAGGATTCTGACTAATTTCCAGATATTCCATCATATCAGTGGCCAATTGTTTGTCTTCATCTGACAGTGGAAAATCAACCAATGGGGCCTGGGTTCGTAATACCGGATCGCCGTCTCGGACAATATCTTTCATTAAAATCAATACGTTCATCTCCAAAATTAGATTCCACAAAAACTGCTAGTTTAAGTCTAGCATAAATTGAATCGGATGAGAATAATGAGAAGTTAGTGGACTTTGTGAAAAAGGTAACTGTGTATTAGATATTAACTTCTAATACAAAATACGCTTATTTGCGTATGAAACGGGTTGCATTTATATAATAGGGGTGTATACTTTGAATTGAGGACAAATAAAGCGCTTACATAGTGCTGATAAAAAGAAAGGAACGTGTGTATTATGGCCAACAAAGGTAAGAACGCGGTCGATTTTGCTGCAATAAAGGCAGATTTGGGCAGTGATTTTAAGCCAGTTCAAATTTTGGATAACGACGGTAACGTTGTCGATTCAGAACTGATGGCAAATTTTTCTGATGATCAACTTGTTGATTTTATGAAGAAGATCGTGTGGGAAAGAGCGCTTCATGAACAAACCATGAATTTTTCTCGTCAAGGACGATTAGGATTTTATGCACCAACATACGGTGAAGAGGCAAGTGAAATGGGGACTGTTTCTGCATTTAAGGAGAATGACTTCCTATTGCCGGCATACCGCGACCTTCCGCAATTGATTCAGCATGGCGCTACGGTTACTGAAGGTTACTTATGGTCCCGAGGACATGTAAAGGGAAATCAGTTCAAAGCACGGGCCTTAATGCCACAAATCATTATTGGCGCACAAATGGTTGAAACGGCTGGAGTTGCTTTGGGACTGAAGAAGAATGGTGAGGATGCGGTGGCGTTCTCATATACAGGTGATGGTGGTACTTCACAAGGGGATACCTATGAGGGGATGAACTTTGCAGGGGCCTTCCAAGCACCGGCAGTATTCATTATTCAAAATAATGGCTTTGCGATTTCCGTTCCACGTCGCAAGCAAACAGCGGCAACGACACTGGCACAAAAGGCGGTCGCCTCAGGTATTCCAAGTATTCAAGTTGATGGGATGGATGTACTGGCTTGCTATCAAGTTGCTAAGGAAGCCCGGGAGTTTGCAGTAGCTGGTAATGGTCCAGTGATGATTGAAACGCTGACTTACCGATTTGGTGCTCACAGTAGTGCCGGTGATGATCCAAGTAGATACCGGACGAAGGAAGAAGAAAAACCGTGGTTCGATCATGATCCGCTTATCCGGATGCGTAAGTATTTAACCGGTAAGGGACTATGGGATCAAGAGACTGAAGATAAGTACGTAGAAGAATGTAAAGCATCATTCAAGGATGCCATCAAAGAAGCAGACAACGTTGAACCAGAAAAGGTTTCGGATATGCTTAAGAATACATTTGAAGTACCAACCCCAGATATTGCAAAACAAATTACCGAATTTGAAGCAAAGGAGTCGAAGTAATCATGACTAAAAAATCTTACATTCAAGCGATCACAGACGGTCTTGATATTGCGTTAGGGGAAGACTCAAAGACGCTGATCTTCGGTGAAGATGTCGGTAAAAATGGAGGCGTTTTCAGAACAACACAGGGACTTCAAGACAAGTATGGCGAAGACCGCGTTTTTGATACGCCACTGGCTGAATCAGGAATTCTGGGCCTATCAATTGGGTTAGGGCTAACTGGTTGGCGACCGATTCCTGAAATTCAATTTATGGGATTTACGTTTGAAGCGATTGACTCAGTTGCCGGACAAATGGCTCGGACACGGTTTCGCTTTGGTGGTCAGAAGAATTTACCGATTACAATTCGGACCCCATTTGGTGGAGGAACGCATACGGCAGAAATGCATGCGGATAACCTCGAAAACTTCTTTACAGGAATTCCTGGATTGCGTGTTGTAACACCAAGTAATCCATATGATGCTAAAGGATTAGTTATTTCTGCAATTGAAAATAATGATCCCGTGTTGTTCATGGAAAATTTGAAGTTATATCGCTCCATGAAAGACGATATTCCGGATGAAAAGTATACGGTACCTTTAGACAAGGCTAAAGTTGTTCGGGAAGGAACCGACTTAACGATTGTGGCGTACAGTGCTGAAGTTAATGAATCGTTAAAAGTAGCTGATAAATTAGCTAAAGAAAATGTTTCGGTTGAAGTCGTTGATTTGCGGTCGTTATCACCGATCGATACAGATACAATTTTTGCCTCAGTTGAAAAGACGCACAAAGTTGTCGTGGTACAAGAGGCCCAAAAAATGGCTGGTGTTGGAGCACATGTTGCTTCAGAAATTTCAGAACATGCGATTATGTCATTAGATGCACCTATTGGTCGTGTTGCAGCTCCTAATTCGGTCTATCCATTTGCACAGGCAGAAAATGTGTGGATTCCAGGGGTTGATGAAATCGAAGCTAAGGCTCGTGAAATCCTGGATTACTAATAATTAATTGGAGAACGAAAGGAAGTCTGCTTTATGGCATTTAAATTTAAACTCCCAGAACTTGGAGAAGGTATGGCCGAAGGTGAAGTAGCAACTTGGCTGGTCAAGGAAGGCGACAAAGTTAATGAGGATGATACGCTGGTTGAAATCCAAAATGACAAGTCAGTTTCAGAGCTACCGTCGCCCGTTTCAGGAACGGTAAAAAAGATCGTTGCTCAGGAAGGGGATACGGTAGAAATTGGAGACACCCTAGTTGAAATTGATGATGGATCAGCAGATACAGCAGATGACGCGCCAGAATCTACGGCGCCGGCAGCGGTAACTGCTACGACGGCTCCTCAGTCAGGCGGTGCATATGAATTTAAGCTTCCCGAACTTGGCGAAGGAATGGCGGAAGGTGATATTTCATCATGGCTTGTCAAAGTTGGTGATACGGTTAAGGAAGATGATCCACTGGTCGAAATCCAAAACGATAAGTCCGTGTCAGAACTGCCTTCACCGGTTGCTGGAACAATCGTCGAGATTGTGAAGCAAGAAGGTGAGACCGCTGAAATTGGGGATGTGTTAGTTAAGATCGATGACGGAAAAGTACATGAATCGACATCATCAGCAGCTACTGGTGATGGCACTGACTCACAGAGTACGACACCAGCACCGACAGGTGGCGATGGCGTACCTACCATTTCCGATCCCAATAAATTAGTTCTTGCAATGCCATCAGTTCGTCAGTATGCGCGTGATAAGGGAATTGATATCAGCACAGTAACACCTTCTGGCAACCATGGTCAGATTTTAAAAGCTGATATCGATAACTTTAACGGTGCTACACCGGCCAAGGCGGCGCCAACAGCACCTAAGACTGAAAAAACGGCTGAGGTGGCAACCACGAAGTCAACTGGTCAGGCAGTTAAACCATACAAATCAGACCAACCGGAATTAGAAACTCGTGAAAAAATGACGCCAATGAGAAAGATCATTGCTAAATCAATGAGAACCTCAAAGGATATTGCACCCCACGTAACATCATTTGATGATGTTGAAGTGAGTGCTCTAATGGATAATCGTAAGAAGTACAAACAAATAGCTGCCGATCAGGGTGTACATTTAACGTTCTTACCATACATTGTCAAGGCGTTAGTGGCCACGTTGAAGAAATTCCCTGAATTTAATGCTTCCATCGACGATACGACACAAGAAGTTGTTTACAAGCACTACTACAATATTGGAATTGCCACCAACACGGATCATGGCCTATATGTACCAAATATTAAAAATGCTGACGCCAAGGGTATGTTCCAAATTGCTAAGGAAATTAGTGAAAATACACAGGCGGCATACGACAATAAGCTTAGCCCACAGTCTATGAAGGGCGGCTCAATTACAATTAGTAACGTTGGCTCAATTGGCGGTGGTTGGTTTACACCAGTCATTAATCAACCGGAAGTTGCAATTCTTGGTGTCGGTAAGATTGCGAAGGAACCAATTGTAGATGAAAATGGCGCAATTGTTGTTGGTAAAATGCTGAAATTGTCATTGAGCTATGACCATCGATTGATTGATGGTGCGTTAGCACAAAACGCATTGAACTACATGAATGAATTGCTTCATGATCCAGAATTGTTATTAATGGAAGGATGATTAGCATATGGCAGACGTTGAAGAAAAAGACACAGTAATTATCGGTGGTGGCCCTGGTGGCTACGTTGCTGCAATTCGAGCTTCCGAATTAGGCCAAAAAGTGACACTAATTGAAAAGGCTGAATTAGGCGGTGTGTGTTTGAATGTGGGATGCGTTCCCTCCAAAGCTTTAATTAGCGCTGGACACCGACTTCAAGATGCAAATGATGCGTCAACCTTTGGGATTACCACGCAACCAGCAACAATTGACTTTGCCAAAACACAGGAATGGAAAAAGACAAAAGTTGTTGACCGAATGACCGGTGGTGTCAAGATGCTTCTCAAGAAACACAAGGTAGAAGTCATTCAAGGTGAAGCCTTTCTAGACAGTGATAGTCAATTGCGTGTCATGTCCGTTGGACCTAAGCAGTTTATGGATAATGGTGGTGGCATGACGATCAAGTTTAACAACCTGATTTTAGCTACTGGAAGTCGGCCGGTTGAAATTCCAAACTTCAAGTTTGAAGGTCGAGTGGTTGATTCTACCGGTGCACTTGATTTAACGGAGATTCCGCACGAATTAGTTGTTATTGGCGGTGGCTATATTGGTACTGAGCTGGCGGGTGCGTATGCCAACTTAGGATCGCATGTCACAATCTTAGAAGGAACGCCTTCAATTTTACCTAACTTTGAAAAAGACCTAGTTTCGTTAGCATTAAAGGGGCTCAAGAAAAAGGGCGTTGATGTCATCACCAAGGCAATGGCTAAGAAAGCGGAGCAAGATGATCAAAGCGTGATCGTAACGTATGATGCCGACGGTGAAGAAACGAGTATTAAGGCTGATTACTGCCTAGTTTCGGTTGGCCGGCGACCAAACACTGATAATTTTGGCCTTGAGATGACCAGTGTCAAAACAACCGATCGTGGGTTGGTTGAGGTTGACCAGCAGGGACGTACAAGTGTTAAGAACATTTTTGCAATTGGTGATATTGTCGCTGGTCCTGCATTGGCGCACAAGGCGTTCTTTGAAGCTAAAACGGCTGCGGGTGCTATTGCAGGCAAGAATACAGCTAACGATTGGGTTGGCGTACCAGCGGTTTGCTTTACAGATCCGGAACTAGCGACGGTTGGACTCAATCAAGCAAGTGCTAAAGAAAAGGGAATTGCAATTAGTACAGCGAAGTTCCCATTTGCTGGTAATGCAAGAGCCGTTTCACTGGACGAACCAGAGGGCTTTGTACGATTGGTTTACACAAAGGACGAAGGAAATCTGGTTGGTGCACAGGTGGCTGGTCCAGAAGCGAGCGATTTAATTGCTGAGCTTTCCTTGGCAGTTAATGCAGGAATGAATGTTGAGGATGTGGCACTGACGATTCATCCGCACCCAACGTTGAGTGAACCTATCCAAGAGGCTGCAGATATTGCGCTAGGATATCCAACACACATCTAGCATGTAGTGATTGATGACTAAAAAAGTCTGATCCTTCGTACTGAAAGGTCAGACTTTTTGGTGTGGTCTGTGTTAAAATGGCGCTAGGAGTGATGACGATGAGTAATCAAAACTATAGTTACCCACTAGATCCAAGCTGGTCGACTGCCGAAATTATAACGGTGACACAGATGTTTGGACTAGTTGAAGATGCTTATGAATCTGGGGCAGATCGACAACAGATTCTAGATCAGTATCAAGAATTCAAAGCAATTGTACAATCGAAATCTCAGGAGAAGCAACTGGGAAAACAGTTTAAGCAAGATTCTGGTTATGAACTTTATGATGTTATTAAGACAGCGCAGAGTTCGACGCAGAAAAAAATCTTAATAAGAGGGATTTAGCGAATGAAAGATATTCAGCAAATCGATGTTGAAGTGCAAAAATTAATGCAAACGATTCGGCAAGAAACCTTAAATAAGATGGATCAACCGTTTATGGTTGATCAAAAGACAGGTCGCAAAGATTTAGTGACGACAGTTGATAAAAGTAATGAGCAAATGCTGGTAAAGGCGATTCGATCAATTGATCCTGCGGCTCGAATTCTTGGCGAAGAAGGATTCGGAGATGTCATTCAAGATATGCATGGTCATGTTTGGTTTATTGATCCAATCGACGGAACGATGAACTTTGTGATGCAAAAGAATCGGTTTGCTGTGATGGCCGCACTTTATATCGATGGAGCCCCCGTTCTCGGTTATATTTTAGATGTGATGAATAACCAGTTGTATCATGGAGGGCCTGATTTTGGTGTTTTTATTAATCAACAAAAAATGGCGGCACCGCAAAATAAGTCGTTGGGAGATTCATTAATCGGTATCAGTGGGCCGCTGCTTATTCATAATCAACATCAAATGCAAGAAATTGCGCAAACTAGTCGAGGACCACGGATGTACGGTAGTGCTGGATTAGAATTTGCTAGTGTGCTCCGAGGTGAGCTGTGCGGATATGTTTCATATCTGAAACCATGGGACTTTGCTGCAGGTAATGTTTTGGCAAATGTCTTAGGGTTAGCAGTGAAAACTATTGACGGTGCCCCGCTTGATATGCTATCATCCAATGTTGTATTAGTAGCGACAGAACGAGCAAGTGGTGAAGTTATTAGGCTTGCAAATTAGTTTGGTTGACTGTGACCGCTTGTCACAGTTTTTTTATGCAAACAGTCTGCTCCTGCCGAGTGTGAAACTGACTTGAACTAACTGAAGGGAAGAAAAGATCTTGAAATTACGTGACGATATTCGTAACATTGCTATCATTGCCCATGTTGACCATGGTAAGACAACGTTAGTTAACGAAATGTTAAAACAATCAGATACATTAGATGAACATACCCAAATTGAGGATCGTGCGCTGGATTCAAACGCCATCGAACGTGAACGTGGGATTACGATCCTCTCAAAGAACACTGCTGTTCGCTATGGTGATAAGCAGATTAATATTTTGGATACACCAGGACATGCCGATTTCGGTGGGGAAGTTGAACGGATCATGCGTTTAGTTGATGGTGTATTGTTGGTTGTGGATGCCTTTGAAGGAACGATGCCACAAACTCGTTTTGTGTTGAAAAAGGCTTTGGATCAACATTTAGTACCAATTGTCGTGATTAACAAAGTTGATCGCCCAGGTGCGCGTCCAGAAGAAGTTGTTGACGAAGTACTTGATTTGTTCATTGAATTGGGTGCCGATGAAGAACAACTTGATTTCCCAGTTGTCTATGCTTCTGCTATGAACGGAACGTCAAGCTACGATCCAGATGTTGATACGCAAGAACATACGATGAAGCCAATTTTTGACACAATTGTTGATAAAATTCCTGCTCCAGTAGACAATTCGGACGAACCACTTCAATTCCAAGTAGCTATGCTCGATTATAACGACTTTGTTGGTCGTGTCGGCATTGGTCGTGTCTTCCGAGGCAAGATCAAAGTCGGAGATAGCGTTAGTGTTTTGAAACTTGACGGCTCAAAGAAAAACTTCCGAGTTACTAAGCTTTTTGGTTTCTTTGGCTTGAAGCGCTTGGAAATCGATGAAGCTAAGGCGGGAGATCTCTGTGCTGTTTCTGGGATGGATGATATCAACGTTGGTGAAACTGTTGCTGATCCATCACAACCAGATGCATTACCATTATTGCGGATTGATGAACCAACTTTGCAAATGACATTCCGGACAAACAGTTCACCATTTGCTGGTCGCGAAGGTAAATTCGTGACTGCTCGTCAATTGGAAGATCGTTTGAAGTCAGAATTGCATACTGATGTTTCATTGCGTGTTGAAGACACTGATGAACCAGGTGCTTGGATGGTTTCAGGACGTGGGGAACTTCACTTGTCAATCTTAGTTGAAACATTACGTCGTGAAGGTTATGAATTAGCTGTTTCACGTCCAGAAGTTATCTATCGAGATATTGACGGTGTGATGAGCGAACCGTTTGAAGAAGTGCAAATTGATACACCTGATGAATACACTGGTGGTGTGATCGATAGTTTGTCACAACGTAAGGGTGAAATGCAAAACATGGAATCCACTGACAATGGTCAGACGCGTTTGACATTCTTAGCACCATCACGTGGCTTGATTGGTTATTCAACTGAATTCATGTCAATGACGCGTGGTTACGGAATCATGAACCACACATTTGAACAGTATGGTCCTGTAATTAAGAACTGGAACCCAGGTCGTCAAAAGGGAACCCTTGTTTCAATGAATGCTGGTAAGGCAACTACCTATGCCATGATGGGAATTGAAAGCCGTGGGACGCTGTTAATTGATCCAGGAACGGATGTTTATGAAGGTATGATCGTTGGTGAAAACAGCCGTGAAAATGATATTACGGTTAACATCACCAAGGGTAAGAACTTAACTAACGTGCGTGCGGCCGGTTCAGATGATATGGCCCGGATTAAGACGCCAACTCATCTATCACTTGAAGAATCGTTGGAATTCTTAAACGAAGATGAATTGTGTGAAGTTACGCCTGAAAGTGTTCGTTTACGCAAGCAAATTTTGGACTCTAACTCACGGGAAAAAGAAGCCAAAAAGCGCAAAATTGCTTCACGAAAATAAGTTCGAACTTTCGCTAGTTTTCGGGAAAATTAAATAAGAACTAGCAATCAATTAAATATTTTGTTACTGGGGAGTAAGAGATGACTTACAGTTTGTTCACGCGGGTGATGGCCGAGATGATTGGAACGGCTTTCCTTGTAGTTTTAGGTAATGGTGCAGTTGCTGACGTGGAATTAAAAGGTACCAAAGGATTTCACGGTGGTTGGATTCTGATCGGAATTGGTTATGGTTGCGGGGTGATGATTCCCGCGATGATGTTTGCCAATATTTCGGGTAACCATATTAATCCGGCTTTAACGATTGCATTGGCAGTTAATGGGATGTTTCCTTGGAATGAAGTGCTACCGTACTTAGCAGCACAAATGATCGGTGCAGTGATTGGGCAACTAATCGTGGTTTGGAGTTATCGTCCTTACTACGATCTATCGACTAACACAGAATCGATTTTAGGAACATTTTCAACGATTGATGCCGCGCATTCGTATCGAGATGGATTTATCAACGAATTTGTTGGAACATTCATTTTGATTTTCGGAGCGCTAGGGATGACACATAATATGGCGTTTCAATCGAACATTGGACTGGCAAACTTTACCATTGGATTATTGGTGATGACGTTGGTTATTTCCATGGGTGGGGCCACAGGCCCGGCCTTGAATCCTGCTCGGGATTTGGGACCACGTTTGGTGCATGCACTCTATCCACTTAAAACTAAGGGAGATAGTCATTGGGATTACTCTTGGGTGCCTGTTGTGGCACCCATTGCTGGTGGAATTGCAGCAGTTTATCTGTATAAATTACTATTCTTATAATTTAATTTATGAAAATCAAAAAAGCTTGAGACAAATGCCGGTCTCAAGCTTTTTTTGGTAGACTAATCCTCATTATTTTTTAACAAAAAGGATAGACCATAAATTTTTGTATGATATAATTGTTTCAATCAAATTTGATTTCGATCAAATTACGAAAAGAGTGTGTTGGGTGATCAAAAAAAATGTTAAGAAAAATAAGTAGGAAGTTCCGTTACTTAGACTACTACATAGTAGTGCCTTATTTAATTTTGTGTTTGGTCGGTATCGTGATGGTTTACTCCGCGAGTGCGGATATTGCCAATCAAAATGGCGGTTCACCAACGGCGTATCTGGTTAAGCAAACGATCTATGTTGTTTTAGGGTTGTTTGTTGTCTGGTTTATGACCGCGGTGAACTTGCAGATCTTTCAAAACAGTAAGGTTATTTTTGGGATGACAATGATAACGTTGTTAGCACTGGTTTATGTTAAGGTATTTGGTCAGGCAATTAATGGTGCTCAAGGATGGATTAATCTTGGCTTTATGAATATTCAACCGGCGGAAGTCTGTAAAATTGTGTTGATCCTATACCTTGCACGAATGTTTTCGCATAAGGAACATGAGATGTCTAACCATTTTTGGGGTGCTGCGATTAGTCCATTACTTTTATCAGCAGCCTTAGTGGTATTGATTGTGATTCAGCCTGATTTAGGTGGGGCTGTGATTAATAGTGCGATCATTTTAATTATGATGCTGGCAAGTGGTATTTCATGGAAAAAGGGTGTCACAACTATTTTTGGGTTATTCTTTTTCTTCGTTGCCGTTCTAATGCCGATTCTAAGTAAGTTAGCTGCAAGTGGTGCAATTAAGGGGTATAAAATACAACGAATTATTGCATTTATTAATCCATTTGGAACTGCACAGGGTGCCGGGAGTCAGCTGGTTAACTCGTACTATGCATTAAGTAACGGTGGAATTTTTGGTGTGGGTCTCGGAAATAGTATCCAAAAGATGGGCTATTTACCGGAACCAAATACGGACTTTATCATGGCAGTGATTGGCGAGGAACTGGGATTGGTTGCAGTTGTAGTGATCTTGGTACTTCTTGCAATTATCGTTGCGCGGACAATCTGGCTTGGGGTTAGGGCAGATGACGCGTACTCATCATTATTGTGCTATGGCGTGGCCACCTTTATTTCTATTGAAACACTGTTTAACGTTGGTGGCGTAACGGGGATTTTACCAATAACAGGAGTAACGTTCCCGTTTATTAGCTATGGTGGGTCTAGTATGCTTGTTTTATGTATGGGATTAGGGTGTGTGCTTAACGTGAGTGCGGTTCACACTAGATCCCGGGTATTAGAGGGTATTTAATTCAGATGGAGGCGTATTAGGGAATGCAGAGAATTATGGTAGCAAATCGTGGCGAAATTGCCACGCGAATTTTTCGTGCGATTCATGAATTGAAAATGACGGCAATTGCAATTTATGCCAAAGAAGATGAATATTCCGAGCACCGCTTTAAAGCAGATGAAGCGTATTTGGTTGGCGAAGGGAAGAAACCAATTGCAGCCTATCTGGATATTGAAGATATTATTCGAATTGCAAAGGACCATCAGGTTGATGCGATCCATCCTGGTTATGGATTTTTATCAGAAAATGCACAATTTGCGAAACGATGTGCTGAGGAAAATATCACATTTATCGGTCCTAAAGTTGAACACTTGGAAATGTTTGGGGACAAAATAGCGGCTAAGCGAGCAGCGGATGCTGCAAATGTTCCAACAATTCCAGGGACCAAGGAACCGGTTGAGACGATCGAAGAGGCGAAGAAGTTTGCAGGCCAAATTGGTTATCCGATTTTTGTGAAAGCTGCCATGGGTGGCGGTGGCCGTGGGATGAGAATAGTGCATCATGAAGAAGAATTGGTGGACGCCTATCAAACCGCCCAAAGTGAGGCAACACAGTCATTTGGGGACAGCGAGATTTATTTGGAAAAGTATCTTTCGAGTCCTAAACATATCGAAGTTCAAATTCTTGCCGATAGTCATGGAAACGTGATGCATTTATTTGAACGAGATTGTTCGGTTCAACGTCGTAATCAAAAGGTAATTGAGATTGCACCAGCAGTTGCGTTACCACTTGAATTGCGTCAACGAATTTGCAATGCAGCTGTTAAATTTATGAAGCATGTTAACTACCTTAATGCTGCTACGGTCGAGTTCCTGGTGGAAGGCGATCAATTTTACTTCATCGAAGTTAACCCACGGGTTCAAGTTGAACATACCATTACTGAAATGATTACGGGATTTGATATTGTTCAAGCACAAATTCTGATTGCGGAAGGGTATGATCTGCACAAGGAGATCAATTTACCAACGCAGGATAAACTTGTTTACCATGGTGCTGCGATCCAAGCCCGTGTGACCACGGAAGATGCTACTAATAATTTCATGCCCGATACTGGTAAGATTTCAACTTACATCTCACCAGGTGGTAACGGGGTTCGTCTTGATGGTGGGAACGCCTACACAGGTTCAATTATTACGCCGTATTTTGATTCACTCTTAGTAAAGGCGATTGTAGTTGCGGATACCTTCCATGAAGCCTGTGACAAGATGTTACGGGTGTTAGATGAGTTTACGATTCGAGGAGTTCACACTAACCTTGAATTTATGAAAAACGTCATTTCTCATCCAGTATTTGCCTCCGGTGAAGCAAGTACGACATTTATCGATCAAACTCCAGAGTTATTCAATTTCAAACATGAAACAGACCAGCGCAATCAACTGCTCCATTACATTGCCAATACGACTGTTAACGGGTTTCCGGGTGTTAGCCGGGAAAAGAAATATTATCCTGAATTTAAATACGATGAAACATTTGCACCAATTGACGCGAAAATTGTAACCGCAAAAGATGTGTTAGATGCTAAAGGACCGGATGCAATGGTCCAGTGGATTAAAGATCATCGCGCCCTATTACTGACGGATACCACAATGCGTGACGCCCATCAAAGCCTGTTTGCAACACGTATGAGAACGAAAGACATGGTTGAAATTGCACCTAAGTTACAGCGTGCATTACCAGAACTTTTCTCATACGAAATGTGGGGTGGTGCTACATTTGATGTAGCCTACCGCTTCTTAGGTGAAGATCCGTGGGAACGCTTGAAGAAAATTCGCCAAATGATTCCACGAACGCTCACACAGATGCTGTTTCGGGGGTCCAACGCCGTAGGTTATCAAAACTATCCTGATAATGCTCTGAAGGCGTTTATTGATCAATCGGCCCAGGACGGAATGGATGTTTTTCGAATCTTTGATAGTTTGAATTGGATCGAACAAATGGAAAAAAGCATTCAGTATGTGCGTGATAATAATAAAGTTGCTGAAGCGACAATGTGTTATACGGGTGATATTTTAGATCCCGATAAGTCAAAATATAATTTGAAATATTATGTTGATTTGGCCAAGGAACTGCAAGCGGCAGGTGCACATATTATTGCGATTAAGGATATGGCGGGACTATTGAAGCCGGAAGCCGCATATCGGTTGATTTCGACGCTTAAGGACGAGATTGATGTGCCAATCCATTTACACACGCATGATACAACTGGGAACGGAATTTATACGTATTCACAGGCTGCAAAAGCGGGTGTGGATATTGTCGATGTTGCTTCTAGTTCGATGTCGGGAACAACGTCACAACCAAGTATGGGGAGTTTATATTATGCCCTACAAGAAACTGAACGGCAGCCGGAAGTTGATATAAAGAACGTTGAGGCGATTGATCGGTACTGGAAGTCAGTTCGACCATATTATCAGCAGTTTTCTAATAAAATGGTTGGACCACAAACTGATATTTATCAAACCGAAATGCCTGGTGGGCAATATTCTAACTTACAACAACAAGCGAATGCTTTACGGCTTGGTGATCGATTTGAAGAGGTTAAAAAGACTTATCGCCAGGTTAACCAAATGTTTGGTGATATTATCAAGGTTACCCCATCTTCCAAGGTGGTTGGCGACATGGCCTTGTTCATGGTGCAACATGAATTGACACCTGAGGATGTCATGAGCAAGGGTGAGAGTCTTGATTTCCCTGATTCAGTGGTCAGTTTCTTTAAGGGTGATTTAGGTCAACCTGCTGGTGGTTTCCCAAAGCAATTGCAAAAAATTGTTTTGAAGGGTGCAGACGCATTGACGGTACGCCCTGGGAGCTTAGCACAACCAATTGATTTCAAAGCAGTTCAAGCTGAATTGGAACAAAAAGTTGGGCATAGTGTAACCTTTGAAGAGGTCATTAGCTATGTTCTATATCCAAAGGTCTTTTTGGATTACGTTGATCGCCAGAAACAATACGGGGCCGTGACGGTTCTTGATACACCAACGTTCTTCCAAGGTATGAGAATTGGGGAGCGTGTCGATATTGAATTGGCTATTGGGGAAACGGAAATTGTCTCACTCAATGAAATTGGGGATCCAGATGATGAAGGTCAACGGACGCTTTACTTTGATATTAATGGTCATGCACGGGAAGTTAGGGTTGCTGATTTAAGCGTGCATAATACTGTTGTTAAGAAGCGGAAGGCTGAACCAACCAAGCCGGGTGAAATTGGTGCGACGATGAGTGGCTCAGTTCTGCGAGTGCTTGTTCAAAAGGGTGACGAAGTTAAAAAAGGAACACCGATCATTGTGACCGAAGCGATGAAGATGGAGACAACGATACAAGCACCAATTGATGGAACGGTTGCGAAAGTGTATGTTGAAGATGGCGATGCCGTTGATTCGAACGATTTATTGATCGAAATTACAAATATTTAGTCATTTAATGACATTGAAAGGGACCGTCTCACTTAGTTGTGGGTGCGGCCCCTTTCAAAATTTGGTACAATAACCAAAGACATTAAATGTAAGTGAGATGGTAATGTGACATTTACGATAAAACCACGTCGTTCCTTGGTGGTATATGTTAATAATTTACGTTCGGTGCGGCAACTGCGGCACTATGGACGAGTGGAATATGTTTCCAAAAAAATGCGTTATGTAATTTTATATACGGACGAAGAAACAGTTGAGCAAACACTAAAAAAAGTAAATGAACTTAAATTTGTTAAACATGTGAGTTATTCTCACTGGCCCGAAATTGACCCAGATATGTCAGATTTAAAGGCCGCTGGAATATATAAACATGAAACTGAAGAGGATGAATAGCGCATGCGGGTAGTATCAGGAGATTTTCGAGGCCGAAGGTTAAAGGCGGTACCGGGAAATGGTACCCGACCAACCACGGATAAAGTTAAAGAATCATTGTTTAATATCATTGGACCCTATTTCGATGGTGGTAAAAGTTTGGACCTTTTTGCTGGTAGCGGGGGACTAAGTATTGAAGCCGTATCGCGGGGAATCGAGCAAGCAGTGTTGATTGATCATCATTACCAAGCAATTAAGACGATTAAGGAAAACATTGCGGTTACTAAGCATGCGGAACAGTTTGAAGTGTATAAACAGGAGGCTAAAAAAGCCCTTGAGTTATTGCACAAGCGTGATGTGAAATTTGACATGGTCTTTCTTGATCCACCGTATGCGCAACAAAAGATCACCGAAGACATTGAAAAAATGGTAGCATTGGACCTGTTAAATGACGGTGCTATGATTGTGGCTGAAACTGACCAAAATGCACAGTTGCCAGATGATTTGGACTCATTTGAACTGGTACGCCGGCAGGACTATGGTATTACGGTACTAACTATTTATCGTTTTGTGAAAGGAAATGATTAAGATGAAAGTTGCAATTTTTCCTGGTAGTTTTGATCCACTAACGTTGGGACACTTAGATTTAATTCGTCGTGGAAGCCTGTTGTTTGATCGCTTGGCAGTGGCAGTCATGATTAACACAAGCAAGGAACCAATATTTACGGTTGAGGAGCGAGTTGCACAGATCAAGGAAGCTGTCGCACAAGCGGACTTGGACAACGTTTCAGTAATCACAGCCGATGAATTAACGGTTAGCTTGATGAATAAAATTGGTGCTGATTACCTACTTCGCGGCCTACGAAACTTTAATGATTTTCAGTATGAGCGCGATATTGCTGCAATGAATCAGCATTTGGATGATGAAATTGAAACTATTTTTATGATGGCTAACCCCAACTACCAGCATTTATCGAGTAGCTTGTTAAAGGAAGTTGCTCGTTTTGGTGGCGATATTTCGGCATATTTACCCGGAAATATCAATGAACAGTTGTCGGAAAAGTTAAGAGGAAACTAGTTTGAAGAAGAGTAATCGTAAAAAGTACGGTATTATCGGACTGTTTACTGTTGCAGCGCTTTTTCTACTGTGGCTAATTTTTTGGCCACTGAATTCATATATTGAGAGTCCCGGAGAGGCGGATGGTCTAAAATCGTATGTTACGATTAAAAATCACCCAGATAAGCGTTCGGGTAGTTATATGATTACGTCAGTTTATTTGCAACGTGCTCGGCCAATTACTTATTTATGGGCGTTGGCTGATCCACATGATACAATTGAAAGTGCTTCTGAAGTTACCGGCGGTCAGAGTGACGCAACGTATGATAAAGTGCAGGGATTTTATATGCAAAGCGCAATCAATGAGGCGATTGCGACAGCATATAAAGCTGCCGGTCAACAGTTTACGAAGAAATACCTAGGGATTTATGTGTTGGAAGTTCAGTCAAATTCTAAGTTTAAAAAGAGTATCAAGGTCGGCGATACAGTTACCAAAGTGAATGGTCGGCATTTTGATACATCCGCTGGCTATCAGAAGTATTTAAGTCATCAAAAGATTGGTACACCAGTTGAAGTGACATATTTGCATAATGGTAAGCAACATGTTAGCACGCATCCCTTAGTTAGATTATCAACTAAAAAGGCCGGAATTGGTATTATCTTGACGGATAACGTCAAGGTAACAACCAAAATTCCCGTTAAGGTGAATCCGGGTGAATTAGGGGGCCCGTCTGGCGGGCTTATGTTCAGTTTGCAGATCTATCAACAGTTAACTAACCAAAACCTCCGTCAGGGACGTAAAATCGCAGGTACGGGAACGATTAACCCTGATGGCAGTGTTGGTGAAATTGGTGGGATTGATAAAAAGGTCATTGCTGCAAAGAAGGCTGGTGCTAAAATTTTCTTTGCACCATATGTTAAACCAACTAAAGAGCTGTTGAAGTATGAAGAACAGCACAAGACTAACTATCAATTAGCCAAGCAAACTGCCAAAAAATATGCACCAAATATGAAGGTTGTTCCAGTTAAGACATTTAATGATGCCGTTCGGTATTTGGAGAACCACTAAAAAAGAGTGTTGATTTTTAAATAAATCAACACTCTTTTTGCGTACTTTAACATTGAAGGGGGGATCAGCAATTGGAGCAATTTAAAAATTTTTGGCAAGACTACCGGCGCTACTGCTTGGTTGGTTTGGGTGTGCTGATATGCTTAATTGGAGGATGGTATCTTACAGCAAAGAATGCGACAACTCATAGGAGCGTTGATTTTGTTGATGCACAGTCGGAGACCCAGCAGCGATCGCGGAAGTCGGCGATAGTGAGCAACAAAATGGTGTATGTGGACGTGAAAGGTGCGGTTAACCATCCAGGTGTTTACTCAGTGAAAAGTGGCTTACGCGTGCAAGATGCGATCACTAAGGCTGGTGGGGTGGCAGCTAATGCAGATATGAACCATGTTAACATGGCTAAACAGGTAGCGGATCAACAAGTAGTGTATGTGCCAGTTACGGGAGAAGTTACAACACCGATGGCCGGTGAAGCCGGTGGAACCGAGATGACGGGAAGTGAAAGCTCGGCAGCACCAATCATTAATATCAATTCTGCAAGTAAGGATGATTTGATGAAGATTACGGGAGTTGGTGATAAGAAGGCAGATTTAATTTTGCAATACCGGCAGGAACATGGACAGTTTAAAACGGTTGAGGATTTAAAAAATGTTTCCGGATTTGGGGATGCATCGGTCGCAAAAATCAAAGATCAATTAGCGGTTTAGATTTGAGTTGAGTTTGTTATACTAGAACACAGTAAAGGGAAGGTGATTGTTTTGACGAAAAGAATTGATTGGGACCATTATTTCATGATTCAGGCGGTGCTACTCGCTTCGAGAAGTACTTGCAAACGGCTATCTGTTGGTGCCACGATTGTTCGGGATAAACGAATTATTGCTGGCGGCTACAATGGTTCTGTATCAGGAGACGAGCACTGTATTGATTCGGATTGTTATTTAGAAGATGGGCACTGTGTCCGGACAATCCATGCTGAAATGAATGCAATTTTACAGTGTGCTAAGTTTGGTGTTTCAACTGACGGAGCCAGCATATATGTGACTGATTTTCCATGTCTCCAGTGCACTAAAATGTTATTGCAGGCGGGAATCAAGCAGATTAATTACCTTCGTAACTATCATAATGATGAGTATGCAATGAAACTTATCAAACTTAAAAATATCAAACTCAATCAAATTAGCATTGATCAAGATACATTGAAAGAGACGCGGCTAGATCAATATCTAGCGTAATCTTATTTATCGATTTTATCTTTATCCCGCGTTAGCGATGGCGCTAACGACCGGAATATTTTTTGCCCACCAATGGTTTTTGTTACTTGGCGTCGGTTGGTTGGTGATGCGACTTTGGAGATTAAGAAGAACAACAGTGACCGTTGTGACTATCATTGCTGTGGGTGTTTTTGTATTGTTTTGTGTTAATTATCAGCAACGTGTTGATCGTGCAACGCTGAATGGCCCTCAGGAAACGGAGCTGACCGTTCGTGTCTATCCAGATCAATTGAAGGTAAATGGTGATCAGTTTCAGATGTTGGCAAGGACTGTGGCTGGACATCAACAAGTTCAGGTATACGGTCGAATTAAATCATTAGCGATGCAACAGCAACTATTGCATGTGAATAAAACGGCAACGTGGCAATTAAAAGGGACGTTAGAACCAATTTCAATTGCCACAAATGATAACCAGTTTAATGCACAACAGTATGCGCGAATTCATCAAGTTTATAATCAGATGACAGTAGAAAAGGTCGTCACTGCGCGACCAGCTCCTAGTTCTGGAATTAATCGATGGTTTGACTGGTGTCATGAGCTGAGATTTGAATTGATGACCTATTTTGATACGATGCCGCATGTACTGAGGCTCTATTGTCATAGTCTTATCATTGGTAATGTGTTAAATGATTTTTCTGATACGATGACCGGTGTGACACAACTTGGCCTGATTCATTTATTTAGTATTTCCGGAATGCACGTTTTTTTAGTTGTCAGTATGATTCGAACGGCCTTGGTCTATCTGTGGATTGAAAAGGAGACGGTAAATCGTCTTTTAATTGGAGTGCTCCCGGTTTATTTGATTATCGGTGGTGGTTCGACAGGGCTAATGCGAGCAACACTGATGGCTGAAATTACACTAATTTGTCAGAGCGAGCGGTTTCATCTTTCAAAAATCGATATTTGGAGTTTAAGCCTAGCTGGTGGTCTGATTTATCAACCGTTACTACTCTTAACACTTGGTGGCCAATTAAGTTATTTATTAGCCTTAATGCTTCATTTCTTGCCCCCAGGTAAACCACTGACTGGCGCAGTACTGATGAATTTAATTGGCTTACCGTCAATTTTATATTATATTTATGAATGGCATGTATTAAGCTTGCTCGCCAGTTACTTGATGATTCCGCTTTTTTCAGCGGTTATTTTTCCGTTAGTGATTGGATGTTGTTTCACGTACTGGGCAATGCCAATGGTTGGTCAAATGGTAAATGTCTTTTTGATGTTTATGCAGCAGTTGATTGATTTTATTGGTGCACTCCCGGGGATGATTCATTTTGGAAAGCCACCGGTTGCTGCAATTGCGATCTTGTTTTCTGTAACGTTATTGGTATATGTATTTCCGCATCGGCGACGTGCCTGGGGAGTATTAGTGTTGATATATGTTTTTACGTTTGGCTGGATTCATTTTCCACTATACGGAGAAGTTGTCTTTTTCGATATTGGTCAGGGTGATAGTTTCTTGATTCGAGAGCCGTTTAATCGGAGCGTGACCATGATCGACACTGGTGGTCAGTTAAACTTCCCCAAACCACAGTGGGCGCAGTCAACAACGACAAATAGCCGTGCGAAACGTGTCAGTATTAACTATCTAAAAAGTCAGGGAATCAGTCAAATCGATAATCTATGTTTAAGTCATCAAGATACAGACCATATTGGATATACTAAAGATATTTTGGCTGCGATCCATGTGCGTCAGATTTCGTTTCCAAAGGGAATGGAAAGACAGCGTAACTTTAAGACTAAAGTATTACCATTAGCACGAAAGCAACATAGCCGACTGATCCCCGTTGTGGCAAATGATCACTTGCCGGCGCTTCCCCTAAGAGTTGTGCATCCGTTCACATCGGGGAAGGGCGCTAATGAGGATTCAATGGTTTTAACAGGTATTTTTGGCGGTTTGAGATTTATGTTTATGGGTGATTTGGACCGTAACGGTGAGAAAGAAATATTGGCTCGCTACCCGGAATTGAAAACCGACGTCTTGAAATTAGGGCATCATGGAAGTAAGACGGCCTCGGATCCTGCTTTTATTAAGGGAATCCAGCCGCGATTAGCGATTATATCCGCAGGACGGATGAATCGCTATGGTCATCCAAACAACGAAACGATGAACACGTTAAAACAACAAAGGATTCAGGCGATTTCTACGCAACAATATGGCATGATTCGATATCGGTATTGGAACAACACTCGACATGCTTGGGATACTAAACTTAAAGGAGATGAACTCAAGTGGATGTTACCGCCCTACAGCAACAGTTAACAAAGCAACCGGCTGATTCGGTATATCTAGTTTTAGGCGAACAGGCTGTGTTAAGACAGCAGGCACTTGAGGCGTTCAATCAGCTTATTCCTGATGATCAAAAAGTTATGAACATTGGTAACTACGATATGGAAGTGACACCGTTGGCAACAGCGCTCGATGACGCCACATCGGCTCCTTTTTTTGGTGATCAGAGACTAGTTATTATTAATAAACCTTATTTTCTGACGGGAGACACTAAAAATAGAAAAATTGACCATGATATTGATGGATTAGTTGCCTATTTTGAGCACCCTGAACAGAGCACAATTTTAGTGATCAACGCACCTTATGAAAAGCTAGATAGCCGCAAGAAAGTTGTGAAGCGTCTAAAAAAAGTGGCCACTGAGATCAGTGCAGCCCCGCTAAGCGAACGTGAAGCGCGACAAGCAATCAAACGCCAATTGGATGTAGAGGGCTATCAAATTACCTCTGATGCACTTGATGAATTAATTCAACGCACTAATGCGGATTATTCACTGATGGTTCAGGCCGTCCGGAAACTGGAGTTGTATAGTTATCAAGGAAAACAGATTGAATTATCGGCTGTTCAAGGGCTGGTTGTACAGTCGCTTGATCAAAATGTATTTGATTTGGTTACCGCGGTATTGAAACGAGATTATCGGTTAGCACTTCACCGATATCAGGATTTAATCAACAGTGAAGAGCAACCACTAAGAATTAATGCGGTCTTGGTTAGCCAGTTTAGGCTGTTAATTCAGGTGAAGGTACTTAAAGATCGTGGTCTTAGTCAAGGAAGTTTGGCTGGAACATTGAAAGTTCACCCGTATCGAGTTAAGTTAGCCTTACAGACGGTGAGAGCGTTTAAATTAGCAGACTTGGAGCAAGCCTATTTAGGATTGGTTAAAATTGAAAAGGGATTGAAGACGTCTTCACGGGATCCGCAATTGTTATTTGAACTGTTTATGCTGCAGTATGTTCAGGCAACTCAGCATCAGTCAAGGAGACGAGCGTAATAAAAAAGGACTGCGATAGAAATCGCAGTCCTTTTAAAAATACTATTTATTATTTAGCATAACGTGCAGCTAAACGTGACTTGTCACGAGCAGCCTTGTTAGCCTTGATCAAGCCTTTTGAGTGTGCACGATCGATGGCAGAAATAGCATTATTGAATAATTCTTCAAGGTTTTCTGCACCTGCAGTCTTGCCTTGCTCGAACTTCTTAACAGTAGTACGCATTGCACTGAGTTGTGAAGCGTTACGTGTTTGTGCTTTTTCGTTAACACGAACACGTTCAATAGCTGATTTGATGATTGGCATGGTTTCACCTCCACAAATTAATGATCACATCTGACCTGAAATTTTCAACATCAGCCATTATACAATACAAATCGCACTGAATGCAACAGAATCCAGGAGAAGATCGCAAAAAATATCAAACGGCCGGATTCAACTTGCTTTTTAAGTAGATGTCATGTATATTATTAGAGATCGATTCACATGTCGATCGGCCTCTTCTCAGTTTAACGATCCTCACCGACGTTTTACTTAGAACTAGGCGCAAAAATTTGAAAGGTGGGAAATTACTTATGGCAATTTCTAAAGAACGTAAAAACGAAATCATCAAAGAATTTGCACGCCATGATGGCGATACAGGTTCAACTGAGGTTCAAGTTGCTGTTTTGACAGCTGATATTAACGAATTGAATGAACATCTCCGTGTTCACAAGAAAGATTTTCATTCACAACGCGGTTTGATGAAGAAGATTGGTCACCGTCGTAATTTATTGGCTTACTTACGTAAGACTGATGTTGCGAGCTACCGTGACTTAATCCAAAAATTAGGTTTGCGTCGTTAATATATCGATTTAAGGTCGGGTCACGTTATGTGTCCGATCTTATTTTTTTACATAGAAGTTGGCGAAAAAGCTGGTAGAGTGCCGTGTGCGATTAATCGTAATTCACAATACCGCTAATTTGTAGTAAGATAATGACAATGTCTAATCGGATTAATATTAAATGAATGAGTTAAAGGGGTAAGATGAATGACATTCGAAAATGCAGATTTAATGACCGCGATTGTAACACCATTTGATGATAGTGATCGGGTGGATTACGACCGGCTAGAAAAACTGATTAATCATTTGATCGAAACTGGATCAAAGGGATTTGTTGTTGGTGGGACGACGGGTGAAACGCCGACGTTAACGCACGATGAAAAGATCGAGTTGTATCAAAAAAGTGCGAAGATCATTGACCATCGCGTTCCAATGATTGTTGGAACTGGATCTAATAGTACGCAAGATACAATTGATTTTACAAAAGAAATCAGTGTGATCGATGGTATTGATGCCGCTTTGGTTGTTGTACCCTACTATAACAAACCCAATCAAAAGGGCATGTTAGCGCATTTTAAGGCGGTTGCGGCTGAGAGTACATTACCTATTATCATCTATAATATTCCAGGACGGACAGGAGTTACGATGGCCGTAGAGACGGCAATTGAGCTTAGTCATGTGACGAATATCATTGGCATCAAGCAATGTACGGATATTGATGATTTAGGGGCGCTAGTGGAACACTGTGCATCAGGCTTTTTGGTTTATTCTGGTGAAGATAACCTAGCGCTTGCTACCAAGGAAATTGGCGGTGCTGGTGTTATTTCCGTTGCGAGTCACGTGTTTGGCGCACAAATGAGTGAAATGTACGCCGATGTTGAAGCTGGCAATTGGCAAGCTGCAGCAGCAATTCAACGTGACTTAACACCTAAGATGAATGCACTTTTCATGTATCCATCACCATCACCAGTGAAGGCAGCATTGAACCATCTTGGCTATGCTGTCGGTGGTTGCCGGTTACCAATATTACCCCTTGATCAAGATGAACAAGCAAAATTATTTGAGATATTAGACATATAATCAATAGAAAGATTCAAGGTGACGTAATGAGTAATATTAACATTATCCCGTTTGGTGGGGTTCGAGAAAACGGGAAAAATATGTATGCAGTTGAGATTGATAACCAAATTTTCATTCTAGACTGCGGCCTAAAATACCCTGAAAATGAATTATTAGGTATTGACGTTGTAATTCCTGATTGGAATTACTTACGCGAAAATGCCGACCGAGTTGTAGGAGTGTTTTTAACCCATGGACACGCAGATGCGATTGGAGCATTACCTTATTTTCTTGATGAATTTAAGGTCCCGGTATTTGGCTCTGAAATGACAATTGCGCTGGCTAAATTGGGAGTAAGTTCTAACAGCCAGAACAAAAAATATGATGATTTTCACGTTGTTGATGCTGAGACAGAAATTGACTTTGATGATGTGACGGTTTCATTTTTCAAAACAACCCACTCAATTCCTGAGTCAATGGGAATTGTTTTATCAACTAAATCTGGGAACATTGTTTATACAGGTGACTTTAAATTTGATCAAACGGCCACCAAGGGTTACCAGACTGACTTGGCACGGTTGGCAGAAATTGGCACTCAAGGCGTGTTAGCCTTACTGAGTGATTCTGCCGGTGCCGCTAACGGTGGTCAAAGTGAACGTGAGAAAGATATTGCTGCCTATATTTTAGAGACCTTTAAGTATACGGATCATCGAATTATCGTTGCCAGTGTGGCTTCCAATATTATGCGGATTCAACAAATTTTTGACGCGGCTGCACAGGTGGGCCGAAAAGTTGTTTTATCTGGCCATGATTTGGAAAAAATTGTTAAAACAGCCATGTCACTCGGAAAACTCGTTCTTGACGATGATGAGTTACTGATCAGTATGACAGATGCGCAACAGTTGGATCCAAAACAAGTCGTCATCTTAGAGACTGGTAAGATGGGTGAACCCATTAAATCATTACAGCGAATGGCGACCGGGGGAGATAAAAATGTCCAACTCGGTGATGATGACTTAGTTTTCATAACAACAACACCATCATACGCAATGGAAACTGCAGTACAGAAGACACGCGATATGATCTATCGTGCGGGTGCTGAAGTAAAAGCTATTTCGGATGACTTACAGCCCTCAGGTCATGCCAGCCAGAATGATCTTCAACTGATGCTTAACTTTATGAAGCCACAGTACTTTATTCCGGTTCAAGGAGAGTATCGTTTGCTGAATCGGCATGCGCAACTGGCGCAAGAAGTGGGTATCGCGAAGGATCACATTTTTATTACTACAAAAGGTGATTTAGTTACTTTTAACGGACACGAGATGAGAATTGGTGATCGTGTCGATGTCGGCGATACGATGATTGACGGGATTGGTGTTGGCGATATCGGGAATATCGTTCTTCGTGATCGCAGAGTGCTCGCTGAGGATGGGATCTTTGTGGTTGTTGTGACTATCGATCGTCGTAAGAAGAAGATCGTTGCCCGCCCGAAAATCACGTCCCGTGGATTTGTATTTGTTAAGACGAATCGTGAATTAATGAATCAAAGTGCCAAACTGGTTGAAGAAACAGTCCAAGATAACCTTGATAATAAGGAATTTGACTGGGGACACTTGAAACAGGATGTTCGCGACAAGTTAAATCGCTTTTTATTCGATCAAACAAAACGCCATCCGGTAATCTTGCCAGTGATTATGGAAGTTAATCAGCACGCACGAAAAAATAATAAAAAGAAAAAGACAACTAAAGAAAGTAAGTAATTAGTTAAGAGTGTGGTGCTCGTTGATCATTCAACGGCGCGACGCTCTTTGTTGATCTGGAGGTGAAATTTTGGAAGATCATTTAAATCAAAGTCAGGTTGAGCAAATGAAACGTATTAAGCAGTTGCTTGCTCAGCAGGAGTGGAACCGGGCAAGCGAGCAATTAGAAAAATTGTACGAACAGCGAAATGATAATGAAATTAATCATTTATTGGTAGAAGCACTCTATATGGATAATCAATTTAAAATGGCGTACGAATTTGCAGTTGAAAAACAAGAAACGTTTTTATTATCGGCGGACTTATTTAAATTAATGGTCAATGTGCTGCTGAAAAGTCAGCACCTTATTGAGGCACGTCAATTCGCACTAGCAACGGCAAATGCGAATTGGCAAGCAGTGGCGATTCAGGGAATTAATGAATTCGAAACGACTACTGCCCAGACGCTAGTTGCGACTCGTAAGGCTAATTTACGCCAATTTTATCATCTGGGAGACCAACCATTTCCTCAACAAAGGGAGCGACTGGCCCGAGCGGGTCAGCTGCCACTCGCGGATTACATGGTTGGGGCAAAATTTCTATTAAGGGATCCGTTTACCAATCCATTAATTCGATCGAGTATTCTACAGAATTTACAAAAGTTAAAAATTACCGATCGAATTAAAACGTACTGGATTGATGAAAAAGAGCATGAAATTGATGGCGCTCAATTGGTCCCTATTGATCAAATACCAAGTTATCAGCAGCTGATCCAAGCATTGAAAGAGCGATTAGAAAATGTCGATCCCGTAGCCTATGCGACTATTGGTCAGGAAATTGGAATGCAAATGATGATGTGCTATCCATTCATTGAACAAGTGGTGACAGATGCGGACGGTTGGGTCGATTTAGAAATTGCTCAATTTCAAGGTAAAACGGATTTGAAAGGCCTAGATTCAGGGATGGCGCACTGGCATAGTGTCATTGAGGCACTGATTGAAGCACTCATCAAAGCATATTAGAAGTATTGAAAATTTCCTTTGAAAACCTTTTTTAAATTCTTGAGAAATAATGGTTTACAAATGAAGGGGCAGTATATATAATAGTTTAGGATTCTTCTTGAAGCGCCTTTTGATAGGTGATAGGCTTTGCTTTATCAAGGGGAAGTAGTATAATATATTTAAAGGTGTGTCAGTCGGCTGCCTGAAGGCTGACATAATTCTTGCAAAATAACAGGAGGGTTTCATTCAATGGCAGAAAAAGAACATTATGAACGTACAAAGCCCCATGTAAACATTGGTACTATTGGCCACGTTGACCATGGGAAAACTACTTTAACTGCAGCTATTACTAAGGTATTAGCAGCTAAAGGTTTGGCAAAGGCTGAAGATTATGCAGATATCGATGCTGCGCCAGAAGAAAAAGAACGTGGTATCACTATCAACACTGCCCACGTTGAATACGAAACAGAAAAGCGTCACTATGCACATATTGACGCCCCAGGACATGCTGATTACGTTAAGAACATGATCACTGGTGCTGCACAAATGGATGGTGCTATCTTGGTTGTTGCCGCAACTGATGGTCCTATGCCACAAACTCGTGAACACATTTTGCTTGCTCGCCAAGTTGGTGTTGACTATATCGTTGTCTTCTTGAACAAGACTGACTTAGTTGACGATGACGAATTGGTTGATCTTGTTGAAATGGAAGTTCGTGAATTACTTTCAGAATACGATTTCCCTGGTGATGATATTCCAGTTGTTCGTGGTTCAGCTCTCAAGGCTCTTGAAGGCGACGAAGAACAAGAAAAGGTTATCCTTCACTTGATGGATGTTGTTGACGAATACATTCCAACTCCACAACGTGACACTGACAAGCCATTCTTGATGCCTGTTGAAGACGTATTTACGATCACTGGTCGTGGTACTGTTGCTTCAGGACGTATCGATCGTGGACAAGTTAAGGTCGGCGACGAAGTTGAAATTGTTGGTCTTAAGGAAGAAGTTTTGAAGACTACTGTTACAGGTCTTGAAATGTTCCGTAAGACACTTGATCTTGGTGAAGCTGGTGACAACGTTGGTGCCTTACTTCGTGGTATCGGCCGTGACCAAATCGAACGTGGACAAGTTTTGGCTGCTCCAGGTTCAATTCAAACTCACAAGAAGTTCAAGGGTGAAGTTTATATCTTAACAAAAGAAGAAGGTGGCCGTCATACGCCATTCTTCTCAAACTATCGTCCACAATTCTACTTCCATACTACTGACGTTACTGGTGTTATCGAATTGCCAGAAGGCGTTGAAATGGTTATGCCTGGTGACAACGTTACATTTACTGTTGAACTGATCAACCCTGTTGCCATTGAAAAGGGTCTTAAGTTCACTGTTCGTGAAGGTGGTCACACGGTTGGTGCCGGTGTGGTTTCAGAAATTGATGACTAATTTATTTTAGTTTGATAATTAAGCTTGGTAGGGTTTCCTATCAGGCTTTTTTGTTGTAGTTAAAAGTAGAAAATGCTATGGTCTGTCCTAGGTCATCTGATTATTGATTTAACAAGGGAAGTATTTAAATTAGTTGATGCAAAATGTTTACAATTACTGCGGCTTACGTTAAACTGATTAAGTATGCACAAGCAACATTTTAAATATATGTAATCGTTATGGAGGAAATACAATGTCAGCAAAATGGGAACGCGACAGCGATACCAACAAAGGAACTTTGACATTTGATATTGATGTCGACACTATTAAAAAAGGAATTGATCAAGCTTTCGATAAGACCAAGAAGACACTATCTGTCCCTGGTTTCCGTAAGGGTCATATTCCACGGCAAATCTTTAACCGTATGTACGGTGAAGAAGCTTTATATCAAGATGCTTTAAATATCGTTTTACCAGAAGCTTATGAGGCAGCGATTAAAGAAGCCGGAATCGAACCTGTTGATCAACCACAATTAGACGTTGATAGCATGGAAAAGGATCAACCATGGGTATTAAAGGCGATTGTTACCGTTAAGCCAGATGTTAAATTAGGTGACTATGAAGGCTTAACTGTTCCAAAGCAAAGTACACGGGTACTTGTTAAGGAAGTTGATGCTGAACTTGAAAACAAGCGTCAGCAACAAGCCGAATTAGTACTTAAAGAAGGTAAAGCTGCTGCCGAAGGTGACACAGTTGTTATCGACTATGTAGGTACTGTAGACGGTGAAAAGTTTGATGGCGGTAGCGCAGATAACTACTCACTTGAATTGGGTTCAAACTCATTCATCCCTGGCTTTGAAGACCAATTAGTTGGTCACAAGGCGGATGAGGATGTTGATGTTAAAGTTACATTCCCAGAAGATTATCAGGCTAAGGAATTAGCTGGTAAGGAAGCAGTCTTTGCTGTTAAGCTTCATGAAGTTAAGACTAAGGAATTGCCAGCACTTGATGACGAATTTGCCAAGGATGTTGACGAAGACGTTGATTCACTTGAAGAATTAAAGGCTAAGACTAAGGATCAATTGAAGGAACGCAAGGAACACGAAGCGAAGGAAGCAATTGAAGAAGCAGCCATTTCACAAGCTGTTGACAATGCCGAAATCAAGGAAATCCCACAAGCAATGTTGGATGACGATACTAATCGTCAAATGCAACAATATCTTGCGAACATGCAACAACAAGGAATCAGCCCAGAAATGTACTTCCAAATCACAGGTACTAAGCAAGAAGATTTGCAAAAGCAATTTGCTGCTGATGCTGAAAATCGAGTTAAAACGAGCTTGGTTCTTGAAGCAATTGTGGAAGCTGAAAAGATTGAACCATCACAAGACGATATTGATGCTGAAATCAAAGATTTGGCTCAACAATATGGCATGAAGGAAGAAGATGTTTCTAAAGCATTATCAACTGACATGTTGTCACATGACATCGCTGTTCGTAAGGCCGTTGATCTTGTGCGCGATTCAGCTAAACAAGAAAAAACAGCTAAGAAGAGCAAAGCTAAAGAAGACGAAGAATAAGACACTTGGTTTTCGAAAAAATGTTCAATCCTAGTGATTGGACATTTTTTTAACTCTAAAAACATAATAATTCAATTATTCGTATTTAGAGAAATATTCTGTTATGATGGCGTCATAACTGTATAGGAGGTCACAATAGATGTTTGAAGATACCAACGGAATGGAATCGGTTAACTGTTCTTTTTGTGGCAAATCACAAGATCAGGTGAAAAAAATTGTTGCTGGACCTGGTGTGTATATTTGTAATGAATGCATCGATCTTTGCAAGGAAATTATTGATGAGGAAATTGCTGAGGACGCGGCTCAATCACTATTAGATGTGCCAACTCCTGCAGACATTGTATCGAAGCTGGACGATTATGTGATCGGTCAGGATGATGCGAAAAAGACGTTATCAGTTGCCGTCTACAACCACTACAAGCGGGTTAATGCGATGGCGAGTGCCAGTAAGGATGATACCGAACTACAGAAAAGTAATATTAGCCTAATTGGGCCAACGGGTTCAGGGAAAACATACCTTGCACAGTCACTTGCTAAAATTTTAAATGTTCCGTTTGCAATTGCTGATGCAACGACGTTAACGGAAGCTGGGTACGTTGGAGAAGATGTGGAGAACATCATTCTCAAATTGCTACAAGCCGCCGATTACGATGTTGAACGTGCTGAAAAGGGCATTATCTACATTGATGAAATTGATAAGATCGCTAAAAAAAGCGAAAATGTGTCAATCACACGAGATGTTTCTGGTGAAGGGGTGCAACAGGCACTTTTGAAAATTCTTGAAGGAACGATTGCTAACGTGCCGCCTCAGGGTGGTCGCAAACATCCACAACAAGAATTTATTCAGATCAACACCAAGAATATTTTATTTATTGTTGGTGGTGCATTCGACGGTATCGAGACGATTGTTAAAGATCGTCTAGGAGACAAAACGATTGGCTTCGGGACTAATTCGCGTGAAATCGATCAAGTTACGGAAAAGAACGTGCTACAACACGTCGTACCAGAAGATTTACTTTCGTTTGGCCTAATTCCTGAATTTATTGGTCGTTTACCAATTTTAACGGCGTTGCAAAAGCTTGATGAAGGTGATTTGGTCCGTATTTTAACCGAACCGAAAAATGCGCTGGTTAAACAGTACCAAAAATTGATCACTTTAGATGATGCTCAGTTGGAATTTACCGACGGGGCGTTAACGGCAATGGCTCATCTAGCCATTGAACGTAATACGGGTGCTCGTGGACTACGATCAATCATTGAAGATGTGATGAGAGACGTAATGTTTGATTTGCCAAGCCGTGAGGATGTGGCTAAGGTTGTTATTGACCAGTCAAGTGTCATAAAACACACAGAACCTGAATATATTTTAAAAGATCAAAAAGCATCCTAGTTTAATCAATCAAGAGACCCGTGAGCATGTGGGTCTCTTTTGTTGAAGATAACGTGCAACGGAGGATTATATGGAAGTACAAGAAGTTGAATTAGTAATGAGTGCGGTTGATCCAAAACAGTATCCCGTAACTGGATATCCAGAGATTGGATTGGTCGGTCGATCGAATGTTGGTAAATCATCGCTTACAAATGTTCTGATTAATCGAAAAAGTTATGCACGCACTTCCAGTCAACCTGGAAAAACACGTACGTTGAATTTTTATGAAGTTGAGCATCAGCTTTATTTCGTGGATGTTCCCGGCTATGGCTATGCCAAGGTCTCTAAAAAAGAACGAGAGAAGTTTGGTGTGATGATTGAAACTTATCTCACCCAGCGCAAGCAGTTACGAGGGGTTATTCAGCTGATCGACGGCCGGCACGCACCCACGGAAGATGATGTCTCTATGTATAATTGGCTTCAGTATTATCATATTCCAACGTTAGTTGTTGCAACGAAGATTGATAAAATTAAACCGGGTGTTCGCAATCGTGAAGAAAGTCTAATTAGAAAGACGCTGGGATTAAATGCCGCAACACAACTCATTTTATTTTCAGCACAGACAAAACTCGGTAAGGACGCAGTTTGGCAATGGATTGAAAAGCAAATTGGAGGAGCACAGTAATTATGGACTTTAATGAATATCAAGCAGCTGCAAAAAGAACGCTGTATGGAAACGAACAAGTTTTAACTAATTGTGCTTTGGGATTGGCATCAGAAGCGGGACAAGTTGTCGATATTGTTAAAAATTATACGTTTCGGGGCCAAAAGCTAAGCAAGGAGCAGTTGGAACATGAAATGGGCGATGTCTTATGGTATTTGTCCCAAGTTGCTCAATGGGCGGATATCTCCTTTGATGATGTGGCCAAAACCAATATTGAAATCTTGAACAAACGGTACCCACATGGATATCAGAACTAAAAAAATAAACCTAGGACGGTTTGAAGTGACCGAGCTAGGTTTATTTTTTAGTTTTCAGATTTATTATCGGTAGTACTTTTTTCTTCTACCGTTTTATCTTTCTTATCATCGGGTTTCTTTGGCGCCTTTTTCTTTGGATCAACGGCGAATGCATTGAACATTTGCTCGAGTTTCAGATCACGATTAACAACAAGTCCCATTAAAAATCATTCCTTTCGAACTAATCTAGGTTGCTACTATGCTAGCATGATTCGCTAGTTTTGTAAAACTATTCATTTATTGCGCGCTTTAAAGCTTAAATAATGCATAAATTGGGTAAAAATCGAAAAACTCTTGCATAAACAAACATGTATCAGTATAATAGGCCATGAGATTAAAACAGTGAGATACGTAAAGTAACAAGGAGGAACATAAATGGCAGAACAAGCCGTAATTGAAATTAAAGGATTACAAAAAAAGTATGATGATACGGTCGTTTTAAAAGATATCACCGAAGATGTGAAACAGGGTGAAGTGATTTGTGTGATTGGACCTTCAGGGGCCGGTAAATCAACCTTTCTACGTTGTTTGAACCTTCTTGAGAAACCTACCAAGGGTCAGGTATTGTTTGAAGGAACGGACTTGACAACTCTTAACGAGAAAAAGATCAATGGTCTTCGTGAAAAGATGGGGATGGTATTCCAGAACTTCAATTTATTCCCGAACATGACCGTGATCGAGAACTTAAAGCTCGCGCCTAAAAAAGTGAAGTCGATTTCGGACGAGGAAGCTACTAAAACGGCCCAAGATCTTTTGGACAAGGTTGGCTTGCTGGAAAAGGCAGATGTTTATCCAACCAGTCTTTCGGGTGGTCAACAACAACGGGTGGCAATTGCGCGGGCACTAGCCATGAATCCAGAAGTGATGCTTTTTGATGAACCAACCAGTGCGTTAGATCCGGAAATGGTTGGCGAAGTATTGAAGGTTATGCAAGATTTAGCTAATGATGGCATGACAATGGTCGTTGTTACTCATGAAATGGGATTTGCTAAGAGTGTGGCTGATAAGATCTGGTTTATGGCTGATGGCTATATTCAGGAGTCTGCTGATCCAGAGACGTTCTTCAGCCATCCTCAGACTGACCGTGCTAAAGACTTCTTAGAAAAAATTCTGGAAGCCTAATTTTTGAAGTGGTTTACCGTCTAACGGTAGGCCGCTTTTTTGCTTTCATTCAGGCGATGCCATATAATAATATGCAGTCAAGAGGACAGGAGGGCTAGCATTGGCAAGTGAACATATTGAACATAAACTTACTTTGCTACCACCGTTACCCGGATGTTATCTAATGAAGGACATCAATAGTCAGATTATTTACGTGGGAAAGGCCAAGAATCTGCGTAACCGGGTGCGGTCATATTTTAAAAGTAGTCATGAAGGAAAAACAGCGCGGTTAGTCAGTGAGATTGCTGACTTTGAAACAATTGTGACGTCAACAAATAAGGAATCATTTTTGCTTGAAATTACGTTGATTCAAAAGCATCAACCCTATTATAATATTAAGCTAAAAAAGGGGACTGGCTATCCGTACATCAAAATTACGAATGAACGGGATCCCCAAATTGTTATTACGGGAGATATAAAAAAAGATGGCGCCTACTACTTTGGTCCTTATCCGAACGTATATGCTGCCGAAGAAACACTGCATTTTATTCAAAAAGTGTTTCCTTTACGGCGGTGCAATGGATTTCAGGGACGCCCATGTTTGTACTATCATATGGGGCAGTGTTTAGGTGCTTGTTTTCAAGAAGTTCCCGAGGAAAAATACCAGCATCAGATTACAAGAATTAAGTCGTTTTTGAATGGCAATACCGGAACCATTAAGAAAAGATTAACTGATGAGATGCAACAGGCCGCAACTGACATGCAGTACGAGCGAGCGGCTGAGTTGCGAGATCAACTGCATTATATTGAAGTAACGGTCGAGAAGCAAAAAATCATTTTTAATGATAAAACGCCTAGAGATCTATTTAACTTTTATATGGATAAGGGCTGGCTTTCAATTCAGGTATTCTTTATTCGACAGGCTCGGTTAATGAAACGTGAGAAACGTCTTTTCCCAGTTGTTGATGATGCGACAGAAGAAATGACGAGTTTTATCATGCAGTTTTATAATCGCAAGAATAACGTTTTACCACGCGAAATTTTAGTTCCTGCTGGATTGCCGACCCAAGAAATTAGTGAAATTTTGGGAATTCCAGTACGAACGCCGCAGCGCGGTGAAAAAAAGAATTTGTTGGCTATGGCGGAGAAAAATGCTCGATTGGTGTTGGAAGAAAAGTTTCGATTATTGGAGCTAGATGAACGAAAAACTACCGGCGCCATGAAGGAACTGACGGATGCGTTAGGCCTGCCAGCTGGTCGAAAAATTGAGGCCTTTGATCATTCGCATATTCAAGGAGCCGACCTTGTTTCTGCAATGGTGGTTTTTGTTGATGGACAGCCTAATAAAAAACTGTATCGGAAATATAAGCTAACAACGGTTGATCATGCGGATGAAACGGCAAGTACGCAAGAAGTGATTCGTCGTCGGTATACCCGGTTGTTAAAGGAACACAAAGAAATGCCAGATATGATTTTTATGGATGGCGGTGTTATTCAAATGAATGCGGTTAAGGAAGTTTTAGAAGATGAACTGGGACTAACAATCCCGGTCGTGGGAATGGTTAAAAATGATCATCATAAGACAGCGGATTTGTTGTTTGGTCCAGATGATGCACACATTAATTTAGATCCAAAGAGTCAGGGATTCTACCTAGTTCAACGAATTCAAGATGAAGTTCATCGGTTTGCGATTACTTTTCATCGCCAGGTGCATACTAAACATTCTCTTAGTTCCAGGTTAGATGAAATTGCGGGAGTGGGCCCCAAAACACGCAATAAGCTGTTAAAAGAGTTTGGATCGATTACTAAAATTGCACAGGCATCGGTTGATGATATTCATGAGCTGGGAATTGCTAAGCCCACGGCACAATTAATTAAAGTTTCACTGCAGAAAAATGCAGAAGTTGCAAAGGGTAGTAGTCATGATTAACTTTGACGAACCGGCAAAGTTCAACTATAATTGATGTCTATGACACAGAAAAACGGAGAAATGACATGTTTGTAGATCAAATAAAAATTCAAGTACGTGCAGGTAAGGGCGGCGATGGAATGGTGGCATTTCGTCGCGAAAAGTTTGTTCCGAACGGTGGCCCAGCAGGCGGTGATGGTGGCCGTGGTGGCGATATCATCTTAAAAGTAGATGAAGGCCTGCGAACATTGATGGATTTTCGGTATCACCGAATTTTTAAAGCTGACAATGGTGGCAAAGGTATGATTAAGCAGATGACGGGTCGCGGTGCGACAGACACCGTTATTTCAGTACCTCAAGGAACAACGGTTAAAGATTTAGCCACTGGTCAAGTAATGGGTGATTTGGTCAATCAAGGTGATGAGCTTATTGTGGCCCATGGTGGTCGTGGTGGTCGTGGTAATATGCGATTTGCAAATGCAAAAAATCCTGCGCCAGAAATTGCTGAAAATGGTGAGCCGGGCGAAGATCGTGATTTAGAATTAGAATTGAAGATGTTAGCAGATGTTGGACTGGTCGGTTTCCCATCAGTCGGAAAATCAACCCTTTTGTCAGTTGTGACGGGCGCTAAACCCAAAATTGCGGAATATGAATTTACAACGTTGGTTCCAAACTTGGGGATGGTTCGCTTGGATGATGGTCGCGATTTTGCGATGGCCGATATGCCAGGATTAATTGAAGGCGCGTCAAATGGTGTTGGATTGGGGCTCCAATTCTTACGTCATATTGAACGGACGCGTGTCTTACTACATCTGGTTGATATGAGTAGTGATGATCAGGATCAGGCGATTGACCGATTCCGGGCGATTAATCATGAGTTAGCTAGCTATGATCCGGAATTACTTGATCGTCCACAAATCGTTGTTGCAGCAAAAATGGATTTACCGAATGCAGATGAGAATTTGGCCGTGTTCAAACAGCAACTTGCAGAAGATGATTCATTAGCACAACAACCCATTATTTTTCCAATTTCGGCAATTACTCATCGAGGTGTTACGGAGCTTATGCAGCAAGCAGCAAACCTGCTTGATGAAACACCAGCATTTACAAGTGAACGAGCACAGGACGAAGAAACAACCTATACGTTTGAAGCTACTGAAGAAAAACCGTTTGAGATTCACCATGAAGATGATGGCCTCTGGGTTTTGAGTGGCAACAAGCTGGAACGTTTATTCGAAATGACAGACCTGCAACATGATGAAAGCTTGATGCGGTTTGCCCGGCAGATGCGCTCAATGGGTGTTGATGATGCGCTACGTGCGGCCGGTGCCCAAAGTGGGGATACCGTTCAAATTCAGAAGTTTACGTTTGAGTTTGTTGAATAGCAGATTAGCCAAGAATGAGCCGGTTGCCATCAAGTCGATATCCGAACAGTGGATATGTGGCGCTGTTTAAAAAAAATTTAGTTTGACCGTCCAGGGCAGCAATGCGAGCGCGAAATTGATCAAGCGTTAAAATTTCGTGAGCGTCTTGATGTGAAACGATTAATTCGGTGTTGTGATAGGTCAGTTGAGTAATTGAAATGACCGCATGGCGATCTGTTGCCCACAGCGTTAAATTACCGTTCAGTGTCCCCGTTGATAGGTTGAAATCGGTTAGTATCATTATAAAAATCCCTCCGCCCCTGTTTTGTGTTGAGTTAATTATATGCCCGATGCAGGGGCGGAAACAATTGATTGTAAGTAAGGAACTTTGATAATATGCAAATTGAATTTTTAGGAACTGGTGCTGGTTCACCAAGCAAGCAAAGAAATGTGACCAGTATTGCGTTGAAACTGTTAGAAGAGAGAAACGCAATTTGGTTGTTTGACGTTGGGGAAGCTACGCAACATCAAATATTGAGAACGACAATCCGTCCACGAAAAATTGAAAAAATTTTTATTACCCACCTTCATGGTGATCATATATTTGGCTTACCAGGATTACTAAGTTCACGTTCTTTTCAGGGTGGAAACGAGCCGCTAACCATTTATGGTCCACGTGGAATTGAGGACTTTGTAAAGGTAAGCTTGAGAGTGAGTGAAACGAAGCTTAGTTACCCGCTAAAGTTTGTTGAATTGACTGATGGTGGTGTAATTTTCAAAGATAAAACCTTTACGGTGAGTTGTGAAAAATTAGATCACAAAATTGAGTGTTTTGGCTACCGGATTGTTGAACATGATCATCCTGGGGAGCTAAAAGTTGAGAAGCTTAAAGAAATGAATATTCCGTCTGGACCAGTCTACGGTCAACTAAAAGCAGGGAAAACAGTGACTCTTGAGGATGGCACAATACTGGATGGACATGACTTTATTGGAATGCCACAGAAGGGCCGTATTGTGGCTATTCTTGGCGATACACGTAAGAATGGAAATAGTATCAAATTGGCACACAATGCGGACGTGTTGGTTCATGAGAGTACCTTTGCAAAGGGTGAAGGACGCATGGCACGCAATTATTACCACTCGACGAGCGCTCAGGCAGCTCAAATCGCGAAAACGGCAAATGTGGGTCGACTACTGTTGACGCACATCTCAGCTCGTTACACGGGGAGGGCCGCGTATGAACTTGCTTATCAGGTAAGAGATGTCTTCTCAGCTACACGAGTTGTCAATGATTTAGATGTAATTGATGTTCCGTTTAAGGGTTGATTGAAAGGATGGTTAACTTGCAAAAACGACTAAAAGCACTGAGATCGCTAAAAAACAAAATTGTATTGATCACTGGTGGTTCCAGTGGCATTGGTGAAGCAACGGCGTATGAAGCGGCTAAAAGAGGCGCAATTGTTGTTTTGTGTGCTCGTAATCTGGACCGTTTGAACATGGTGGCCAAGCACTGTTTAATTTTATCTGGTCGGCCATCGTTTGCATATCAGCTAGATGTCAGTGATCCGGATCAAATTGATTCAGTTTTGAAGACGGTTAGTCATGAGGTCGGGAGCATCGACGTATTGGTTAATTCGGCTGGCTTTGGTGATATGCAGGCCATATATGATGAACCGCGCCAGACGATGGAAGCAATGGTTAAGGTGAACGTTCTGGCCTTGATGTATTTGAGCCGGTGCGTGGCTAAGCAGATGATGAATCAAGGTTACGGTGCCATTGTCAATTTAGGATCGGTCGCCGGCAAGATTCCAACACCTAATAGTAGTGTCTATTCTGCGACTAAGGCAGCTGTTATCAACTTTAGCAATGTTTTAAGAATGGAATTAGCGGACTATGGTATCCAGGTCTTAACGGTTAATCCGGGGCCAGTAGAGACTAATTTCTTTGATCAAGCGGATCCTAAGGGAACCTATCTATCGCATCTTCCGAGTGCGTTTATGCTGCATCCGGCGGTAATTGCGCAGAGAATTTGGAATCATGTGGGATATAGTACGCGTGAGATTAATATTCCGCGCTATTTTTCAGCCGTTGCTATTGGGTATCAACTCTTCCCAGGGCTAGGTGATTGGGTAATTAAGCATTTTTTTGCGTTAAAAAAATAGTGGTTCACGTTGTGAATCGTTATTGATACATATTTTTTAGAATGGTGGAATGAGACTGATGGATGCAAAATTTCAGTGGCAATTGGCTGACTCGATAGATCAAGCCACCCAGGATCAACTGGCAAAAGAACTTAAGTTGTCGCCAATAACGGCTAAGATATTGGTGAATCGGGGCTATCAAACGGCGGAAGCAATTGACCAGTTTTTGCATCCTCAAATTAAAAATTGTTATGATCCGTTCTTAATGCATGATATGCAAAGGGCTGTTGAACGGATTCAGTCTGCAATTGAGCAGGGGCAGAAAATAACGGTGTACGGGGACTACGACGCAGATGGAATTACCAGTACCTCACTCATGTATGAAACGTTGTTGACAGTTGGTGCTGATGTAGATTATTATGTTCCGAATCGTTTTACCGATGGTTATGGCCCTAACGTGCAGGCATTTAATCGGTTGATTGATAATGGCACGCAATTGATTGTGACCGTCGATAACGGTGTCTCAGGCAATGAAGCAATTGCTGCGGCTCAACAGCGAAATGTGGACGTTGTGGTGACGGACCATCATGAATTGCCGCAGGAGTTACCGACGGCGTACGCGATTGTTCATCCACGATTTCCAGGAAGTAAATATCCGTTTGGGGATCTTTCAGGTGTTGGGGTCGCGTTCAAAGTTGCGTGGGCATTGTTAGAAGAATTTCCAACTGAATTGTTAGATTTGGTAGCCATTGGTGAAGTGGCCGATTTAGTTTCTGTAACGGATGAAAATCGGATTTTAATTACCTATGGGATTCAGCAATTACGGACTGGAATGCGTCCAGGAATTCATGAACTAGTTAAGCTGGCCGGAATTAATGAACAAACGATCAATGAAACTAATATTGGTTTTGGCATTGCCCCTCGATTAAATGCCCTCGGACGGATGGGCGACGCTAATCCTGGTGTTGAACTGTTAACGACGCTGGACGATGAAGCAGCAGTTGACTTAGCCAAAATGGTGGATACTAAAAATCAAGATCGGCAGAAGCTGGTTAGTGATATTAGTGATGAAGCTCTACAGCAGGCACAAACCGCTGAGAATCAGGAACGAAATGTTTTAGTATTGAGTGGTCATGATTGGCATCAAGGTGTACTGGGGATTGTTGCTAGTCGTGTGGTTGAACAGCTTGGAAAACCTACCATTGTGATGAATATTGACGATGAAACTGGTCTGGCAAAGGGATCTGGACGCAGTATTGACGGATTTGATCTATTTCAAGCTGTTGATGGTCTGAGAGATCTCACACAAGCATTTGGTGGTCATCAAATGGCGATCGGGTTGACGGTTCCAGTTGCTAATGTTGCGCAGTTAGTGGAACAGTTACAAGTGACGCAGCAGGCACAACAACTAGCAACGTTAGCGAAGGCGCCAATGTTAATTGCCGGACAGTTGAGTGCAGTTGATGCTAATTTAACCCTGTTTAATGAGCTAGAGCAGTTGGCGCCGTTTGGTACTGGTAATCCGCGGCCTCAGTTTTTATTTCAAAATCAGCTCATTAGCGATGTGAAACAAATTGGGAAAAATAACGATCATTTAAAATTAGCAATTGGGGATGAAGATACCAAGTTGGCGGCAATTGCTTTTGGTAAGGGAGAGCTTGCACCCGAACTGCAGGCGGCAGTTGATCAAGTCGAAATCGTTGGGACACTTGATGAAAACGAATGGCGAGGCAATCGTAGCATTCAGCTGATGATTAAAGACCTGAAGACGAATGGAATTGCTGTGATTGATGAACGAACAAATAATTTATCTGCACCATTATTTCAAGGAAATGATGTTTATATTTGCTTTGATCAACAGGTAATTGATCAACTACAACCACAGGTGAACGCAACCTTAATCCTTGCGGCGTCGATTAACAGTGCTATGCTGCAGCAGCAGACGGTTACACTGGTTGATTGTCCACCATCACTGGATGCATTAAAGGCGGTATTTAAAGTTGGCGGTACACCAACGGCCGTTCGCGTATTTGCTTATCAAAAAGATGACGCGTATTTGATGGGAATGCCGACGCGGCAGGAATTTGGGATGCTTTATAAATTTGTTCAAACTCACCAAAATGTGGATGTTCACCGACAATTGGGGACACTAAGTGGCTTTTTAAAAATCGATCGAAATAAATTGATTTTTATGATACAGCTGTTTTTCGAGGTCGGATTTGTTAAAATAGAAGATGGTGTTCTCAATGGCGTTGTTAATCCGCCATCGGTTGAGTTGACATCAGCAGATCTTTATCAAAAACGACAACAATTAATCGAAACTGAAAAAGCATTAGTGTATAGCAATTCTAAGGACCTTAAACATTGGGTACTTCAGTGCGTTGCTAGTGATTAAAGGAGAATTTAGACATGGCGTTAGATTTAAAACAGTATATTGCAAGCATTCCCGACTATCCAGAAAAGGGGATTGTGTTTCGTGATATTTCGCCACTAATGGCTGACGGAGCTGCTTACACCGAAGCAACTAATCAGATTGTTAGTTATGCGCGTGAAAGAAATGTTGAAATGATCGTTGGCCCTGAAGCCCGTGGCTTTATTGTTGGTTGCCCAGTGGCTTATGAATTAGGCGTTGGATTTGCACCGGCGCGTAAAAAAGGAAAGCTACCCAATGAAACGATTAGTGCTTCGTATAGTTTGGAATACGGCACTGCCGAACTGCAATTACAACGGGCAGCCATTAAACCTGGACAACGTGTGCTGGTGACGGACGATTTACTTGCGACTGGTGGGACTATTTCGGCTACCATTGAAATGGTAGAAGCACTTGGCGGAATTGTTGTCGGAACAGCATTTATTATTGAATTAACAGATTTAAAAGGTCGCGATAAGTTGAAGGATTACGATATCTTATCATTGCTTAAATACTAGTAATTTAGACAAAAAAGAGTTTCCAACACGATAATTGCTTAGTGTTGGAAACTCTTTTTTAAAAAGCTTTACCAGTGTATTCGTTAGCTGGTAATTGTTCGAAATTGTATGTTGCCAGTTCATCAATCGAAGTTGTGTAGTAGTGGGCTGATTGACTGACCATCAAATTAAGTTGTTCATCAAGTTCTTGCAATAAAATAATGGGCTTATTAGAATGGTAAGCGTAACCCAGTTCAAATGCGGTTCCACTATCAAGGTTGGCGTGTTCAAAGTCGGCAATTGCAACGACTACATCACATTTATCAACTTCAGCAACATCCTTAGTGAAAATAGCTTTAGCCCATTCCGGTGAACCTGCATTTTCAGTATCGTCGTTTTCATCAGATAACCGAGGGCTGAATACAAATCCGGCGGTTGGATTTGTGGTTAACGCTTTTTCAACCTTACTGATACGTTCAATTTGTTCGTCGCTAAAAAATGGTCCTGCAAGATAAATTCTTTTCATCATGACACTCCTTGTCGTTAATGTTTTAATTGTAACGGATATAGGGGAGTGATACAAACGTAATTTAGCAATTAATTCAGGAGGAGTTATAAAAATGGTTTTCCTATTGATTATCGCAATAATTGTTTTAATTCTGAGCATTTTTTATTTAATGAATTCATGGCAACAGTACGGAACTTGGGTCTGGCCGACAATTATGATTGTTGTCAGTGTCCTAGTGACCGGATATGCTGCTTGGAACTTACCTTTTTGGCATCAAAGTAGCAACGATAAGGCGACCTCATCTGTTTCCACCAGCCAAACAACGGCTAGTTCAGTTTCGTCATCCTCATTTTCTCAACCTGGGCAAGGTGGTCTTACTGGTCAAACCAGTCAACAGTCACAAACGACAATGGAGCAAAATGTACTATCCCAGATGAAGAAAAATTATCAAAGCATTGGTGGTGTCACGTTTGATAGCGACACAAAGACATATAAAATCTTACCCACAGATGATAATACTGTGAAGGCTTTGAATTACATTGCTAAGAACCCAAGCAAAGCCTCGGAGGCGGGCTGGTCATCCTTTACCAAGAACTTGACTAAAACGTCCACTCAACTAAAAAAGGCTATCGGCAGTGGGTACTCAATTAGTATTCAACAACCCGATCATGATGATCAGGCAATGTTTACCGTTAAAGATGGGAAAACGACGTATGATATTGCAACACAAAAATAAAAAGCATCCAGCGGGATGCTTTTTTTGCACAACGTTATTTTTTCAGCTGACGGTAGAGACCGTAACTGAGGACTAGTCCAATAATCAGGCTCAGGAGGGTAATGACTGTTGGTCCGCACCAGAAATTGAACTGTTGAATGTGATTATAAAGGAAAATACCGATTAACCACCACCCAAAATTGACGATAATGGGTAATCGATGGGGCAAGATGAAATAAGTTGTGAAAACAATGCTAAATAGAGGTGTGAAGACTGCTCCAATTGTGTAAAGAAAGCTTTGGTATGCCGAGAGTGAAACCATTAAGGCGATGATCAAACCGATAATGGTAATGATGACGCCAAGAAGCTTGATCCGATGAACCTGAGTAATATTTGCAATATTCGTGGCTGCAGAATAGGCATCCATGAAGGTAGTTGTGACCGTTGAAAAAACGATAATTAGCAGCGCTACCAGACCGAGGCTGGAATGTGCGAGAACGGTTGTAAAATCAGTGCTCTTAGTCATTAAAACGCTGGATAGTCCGATTAGAAACATGACACAGCTTCCGATAAAGTAACCGCTGATGCTTACAAAGCTGGCCTTCACGGGTGCTTGCGTTTTTTGCGTATAGTCCCCAATCAGAGGGAGCCATGACAGCGCCATAGTGACGTTTAGCTCGACTGCCGCACCAAAACCTAATGGTGAAAGTGTTGTGGCGTGAGCGTGGTAGGTACTCGTCATGACAGTAAAAATTAAGATGACTGCACCAATTGCTAGGAGAATGACAATTAAGTTGTTGACGCGGAATAACCAATTATGATCAAGGACGAGCCAAAGAACAATGAGGGCAGCCACAATTACGGCCATCACGACGGGGGAGTGAAAGTGAAACAGCCGCTGACTAATGGCGTTCATTGCGATTTGAGCATTTACGATCATTACTGCGGTCCAACCGAGTAGTTGAATCGCATTTAGAAGTGAAAATAACGTCACACCCCAGTGACCAAAGGCGGTGTCCGTTACTTCGATTGCACTTTTGGATTGACGTGCTGAGATATAACCTGCTGGAAATAGAAATAAGACACAGCCGATTAGATGACCGAGGATGATAGCCGTGATGCCCATTGTCCACCCTAACGGTGCCAGTAAAGTACCTGTAACAATTTCTGCAATGGAAATTGCTGCTCCTAGCCAGAGTAAAAACAGGCCACTTAATTTTGTGTTTCCCATGAAAAAATCCTCCCAAAATAATTTGTATCAACGACTAATGGTAACGTTTGACGGCCGGAAAATCAATTCCACAGTATGTTTTGGTTCAGTCGCCGTGGTAAGATAGAACGTGATAAATTAAAAGGCAGGATGAACATGATGGACATTTATTTAAAACAGGCGATTGAACATGTTATCGACCGTAACTTTGGCGATCCAATCTACTCGCAGGTTGGACTGGATCTTAATAATATCAATATTCGCGAATACTTAAGCAAAAAAATTCAAAAAATTTCTTCGGCGCAAACGAAGACTGGGACGTTAAAGCAAGATTCGACAATGGCGCAATTAGTAGCACAGGTAACCGACAACTTCACGGATACGAGCAGTAAGATTGTGAGACATTGGTATGAAACCTATGTTCAAAGTGAAGACGCACCAGGCGCAGATGCATTTGTGGTGTTATTTGAAAAGGATACGGAGATGTATGTGGCCTTTTTAAAGGTTAATTACCATGAAGCGTTTACCCATCTAGTAGGGGATGCAGACGGAAAAATCGCCAACGACTTAATTATTCATCAATCGATTTTGGCAGGGAAGACCCAACGCCCAGATGAAGGATTTACGGTTAAAATTTCGGACAATACCTATGAACTGATTGAAAAAAAATATACTTTTTCAGGCGAAAAAATGGAATATCTTTCAAATCGAGTAATTGAAAGTGAGCCAGTCGCTTCGCTAGACGATAATGTTAAGACTGTCAAAAAAGTGGCAGAAAAAGTAGCTAAGAGTTTTGACATTCCCAAGTTTGATGTCGTCAATAACGTTAAAGATGCCATTCATGAAACGATTGCTAGTGATGGTGAAATTGACACCCAACAGGTCGCACAGACCGTTTTCAGTGATAACATCTCAGCAAAAGCGGAATTTGAAAGTGCCATTCATGAGAAGCTACCAGACTCAAAAATTCCGGTCACGAAGGAAGTTCAGGAAATTGCAATCAAGAAGTACGGCAAACAGAAACTAAAGCTATCTAACGGCATTGAAATGACCATTCCTTTGGATGTCTATCAGGATCCCAATTTGATCGAATTTGTCAATAATCCGGATGGAACAATCTCGGTAACCATCAAAAATGTGGAAGAGGTTATTAGTCGGCTATAATTTTTTATTGAATGTCATGACCGATTAAACTAAGATAGTAAAAAACAATAAAGAGGCGTCGTGATGGATAATTACCGTATTGAAGAAGATACTTTGGGCCCCGTTAAAATTCCTGTAAATGCATTATGGGGACCCCAGACACAACGGAGTTTGACCAATTTTAAAGCTGGCTCACCAATGCCTTTGGCACTGATTAAGTCATTATTGCAACTTAAGAAAGCAGCCGCGCAAGCCAACTTAGCGCTTAATAATTTAGCTCAGGAAAAAGCCAATGCCATTATTACAGCAGTAGATCGACTATTAGCACAAGATGATGACGAGTTGCAGCAGCATTTTCCGCTCGTGGTCTACCAAACAGGTTCTGGTACGCAAACCAACATGAATGTCAATGAGGTGATTAGTCATGTTGCCATGCAAGTCGTCCCGACGGTGGAAGTCTTACCCAATGATGATGTTAATTGTGGTCAAAGTTCAAACGATATTTTTCCAACTGCGATGAATATTACGGCGATTGAAGCCCTGCAACGGCTTCAAGATTCTTTAGAACATTTAATACAGCTACTGGATGCCAAACAAAAAGAATTTTGGCAAGTTGTCAAAATTGGACGGACCCATTTGCAGGATGCAACACCGTTAACCTTTGGCCAAGAGGTTAGTGGTTGGAAGAGTGCCCTGGTGGATGATCGCGATTATATTAACCAGTTACAGCCTACCTTGTATCGCCTTGCGATCGGGGGGACTGCCGTCGGAACTGGTTTAAATGCAATTCCAGGGTTTAAAGAACAAATTGCTCAACAGGTGAGCCAGTTGTATGGTGTACCATTCACGGCGGAGACAAATAAGTTTGCGGGGCTTGCCAATCATTCGGGACTCAACGCTGTTCATGGTGCATTGAAAACACTAGCCAGTGACCTATTAAAGGTGGCCAATGATGTTCGTTTTCTCGCTAGTGGTCCGCGTGCAGGATATGATGAATTAAATATTCCTGCTAATGAACCAGGCTCTTCAATCATGCCGGGAAAGGTTAATCCAACGCAAGCAGAAGCCATCACGATGGCAGCAACTAGGGTGATCGGCAATGATGTGACGATTTCTTTAGCGGCAAGTCAGGGAAATTTTGAGATGAATGTTTATAAACCGGTGATCATTAGTTCGTTTTTAGAATCAACGGATTTATTAACCGAAACAATGATCAGCTTTGCTGATAAAATGATTGCTGGTCTCAGTGTTAATCAGGAGCGGATGACTGCCTTGGTTGACCAGTCATTGATGACGGTAACGGCCTTGTCGCCCCACATTGGTTATCATAATAGTGCGACAATCGCGCAACAGGCCCAAAAGAAGGGCTGGTCGCTGAAGCAAGCAGCATTAGATTCAGGATTAGTCACGGAATCACAATTTGATGAGTGGGTTGATCCGTTAAAGATGACCAATATTGGGGAGGAAAATTAAAATGGGTGAAAAATTTGTGTTTGAGTCAACGCCGTTGGAGCAATTAGAAACGAAATACGATGTCATTATTATTGGATCTGGTGGTACTGGATTGACCAGTGCGATTCAAGCATATGAACTCGGATTGTCACCAGTGATTCTTGAAAAGATGCCCAAAATCGGGGGTAACACGACGCGAGCATCATCAGGAATGAATGCGGCTGAAACGAGTGTACAGCTTCAGCACCAGATTGTTGATAGCATGGATGACTTCTACCAAGAGACGTATGATGGTGGCGGTAAACGCAATAATCCGGCGATGCTGCGTTACTTCACGCAACACGGTGCTTTAGCGATTGACTGGCTTGCGGCACACAATATCGTCCTTGATGATTTAACAATTACTGGCGGTATGTCGACAATGAGAACTCACCGACCAAGTTCAATGGCCCCAATTGGTGGCTTTTTAGTAACCGAGTTGTTGAAGCAGGTGGCGAAAAACCAAATTCCGTTATTTACAGGTGTCAAAGTTGATCAAATCTTGACGGACGATGACGGCAAAGTGATCGGCATTCAAGCAACCACCAGCCAGAAAACTGTTGAATTACATGCTTCTGCAGTTATCCTTGCGACCGGTGGATTTGGTGCTAGTCAAGAAATTATTACCAAGTACCGGCCAGATTTAGGCGGGTACAACACTACGAATCAGCCGGGAGCAACTGGTGATGGATTACAGCTTGCGCAGGCTGTAGGCGCTGATTTGGTGGATATGGATCAGGTTCAGGTTCACCCCACCGTTCAGCAAGATACTGATCATGCCTTCCTAATTGGTGAAGCTGTTCGTGGTGAAGGGGCAATTTTGGTTAACCAGGCAGGCCAACGGTTCGTAAATGAGTTAGATACGCGTAAAAATGTAACGGCGGCCATTGATGGTTTAAATGGAACGGGAGCCTACCTGATTTTTGACCGTGCAATTCGGGACCGGGTCAAAGCGGTTGAATTTTATGATCATATTGGATTAGTGAAAACGGCTACCTCACTTGAAGAACTTGCAGGATTAGCTGATATAACAACAGATGAGTTGGTCAAAACTGTGGCCGATTGGAATCAGGCTGTTTCGCAGCACGTTGACCAGGTGTATGGCCGCAAGACTGGAATGGATCGGGCCATTGACCAAGGGCCGTTTTATGCAATCCATATTGCGCCGGCGATTCATTACACCATGGGTGGTATTAAAATTAATGAAAAAACGCAGGTCATCAATACCGATGGGCAGATCATCGCCGGGCTGTTTGCAGCGGGTGAAGTGGCTGGTGGCTTACATGGAAACAATCGAATTGGTGGTAATTCAATTGCTGAAACGGTCATTTTTGGCCGGCAAGCAGGGCAACAGGTTTTTAGCTATTTAAATTAAAAAGATTAATCACTTGATATATGATTAAAGAGTGCGGTGATACCAATCATCAGCACTCCTTTTTTATGCAGTGGCATGGTGATCTGATCTATGCTCTTTTTTAGTTAATTAGTGATAACTCTTTTTCTTTGAATGAATTTGCGTTACAATGAGATTGTAAACGATTACACAAGCCTTTTAGAAAGAGAGTGACCATTATGAAAGTTGTTATTGTTGGTTGTACCCATGCAGGCACGGCGGCTGCAAATCAGATTCTTTCAGCCCATCCTGAAACTGAAGTTACGATTTACGAGCGAAACGATAATGTATCGTTTTTATCATGTGGAATAGCGCTTTATCTAGGAGGTGAGGTTAAAGATCCGCAAGGACTATTTTATTCGAGTCCGGATGCTTTAACAAAATTGGGTGCTCGTGTGTGCATGCAACATGATGTGACTGAAATCGATGCTGTTAATAAACAAATAAAAGTTACCGACTTGGTCACTGGAGAATCGAAGTCTGATTCATATGATAAGTTAATTGTAACGACGGGGTCGTGGCCTGTAATACCACCGATTGAGGGGATTGACGGAAAACATGTTTACCTCTGCAAGAATTATGATCATGCTAAGAAGTTATTTGAACACGCAAAAAAGGCACAACGCATTGTTGTGATTGGCGGTGGCTATATTGGGGTTGAACTGGTTGAAGCCTATAACAAAAAGGGTCATGATGTGACACTAATTGATGGATTGCCTAGAATGTTGAGCAAATATTTTGATCATGAATATACAGATCGACTTGCAACTGACTTTGCTGACCAAGGTGTTAAGCTGGCGCTTGATCGGACGGTAACTTCATTTGAAGATACTGACGACGGTGTAACAGTGCACACGAGTAATGGTGATTATGATGCTGAAATGGCGATTCTATGTATTGGATTCCGACCAAATACTGATCTGTTCAAGGGGCTAGTCGCAATGAATCGAGACGGCTCGATCAAAACAAATGACTATATGCAGACTTCGAATCCAGACATTTTTGGTGCCGGAGACGCGGTGGCAGTTCACTATAATCCGACTCATAAGGATGCGTATATACCATTGGCAACTAATGCGGTGCGGCAAGGAACATTGGTAGGAATCAATATTTTTGAACCAACTGTGAAGTATATGGGAACTCAGTCTTCATCAGGATTGAAACTATATGATCAGACGTTAGTGTCATCTGGTATGACACTTGAGCATGCACTCAGTGAAGGCTTTGATGCTGATAGTGTGACTATTGAAGATAATTATCGGCCAGAATTTATGCCATCAACGACACCTGTCTTAATGACATTGGTATGGGACAAGAAGACCCGTAAAATTCTGGGTGCACAATTAATGAGTCGCCACGATGTCTCTCAATCCGCTAATTTAATTTCTGTATGTATTCAAAATGAAAATACGATTGATTTTTTGGCGTTTGTGGATATGCTTTTCCAACCACAATTCGATCGCCCATTTAACTATTTAAACTTGCTTGGTCAAGCAGCAGTGGCAAAAGCAAATCAGAATTAGGTTTGTTAAAAAAACACGTCATAATACTAGGATTAGATTCCTAAAATTATGGCGTGTTTTTATCTGATAGTGACTAGGCGGACTGCTCCGTGATCAGTTTGTCAGCTTCGCTATAGTAATTACCTTGGCGAAGTGCAATATCCAGATCATCCAATAAATCAATATCGTCATCTGTTTCAACATTATAAACAATAAATCGTTTACGATTACGGCGGGCAGCAGTTTGCCAAAATTGCAATAATTGCCGGTCCGTGTTTCGACCGTTCAGACCAAACTTGATTTCACGGGTTTGTAAAATAAAAGGTGCGACAACGTCGAAATTGGTAATTTGGTCAACAGCATCTAGACTAACTTGAATGCCATGTTGACGATAATTTTCTGCCTGTGCAATCAGTAAATTTATTTGTTTAAGCGATTTACCTAGTGTAATCTCAATTCGTAAGTTACGTGGGTATATTTGATGTTGCAAGTTAATTAAAGCATCAGAGATAACAACGTTGGTAAACTGGGATTGCGTGCAATTAATCGCAACTGATGGGAGCTTAGTTTGGAATTCTGGGTCGAGTGATCGAATCAGGTTGAGCAAATTAAGTTGATTAACAATTTGACAGTGTTGATATTGATTATTCGTCTTTTTAAAGACCATCAGTTCAGTACTGGTGAGCGCATTGTTATAAATATTCAGTTGAGGTTGCTTGAAAAAACAGTACAAGTTTGAAAACCTCCTAATGAGCGTTGGTCATACTAAGGTGTAGATTCAATATAGGCTATATACGGATAAAAGTATAGTACAACGAGACGTAGAAAGAAAAAATCTTAAAAAATAATGATTCAAGTGATAAAAAGTGAGATTTTAAAAATAAATTTAGTAGAAAAATGGAATAATTAATCCCCTTACATTATATTACAAGTAGATATTAACGCAAAGAGATTGACGGACCAAATACGATCATCGAATTTTGAGGGGGATGGGGTTAATGTTACAAAGTGTTGAAAAAAATGAACGACGGACTAAGCTTAAAAAATATCGGGGGATTTTGCTCGCACGAATCTCCAATAATGTTTTACTACACGATCATTTGACAGTTGGTACACATAACCCTGGAGAACACAGGGACACATGCACAGCTTGTCAGGAGTATTTAAAGGATAAGAAAGAATTTGACATGGTTGGCGAGTTATTAGCCTGTCATGAGACACCCACGAATATTGATTATAGTGCCACGCCGAAACATTATTTTTATGTCATTGAAGATACACGGCAAAATCACTATGTTATTCGTGCGTATAATAAGGAACATGCGCTATCATTATTAGAAGATGTGGATGGTTTCGTACTCGCACGCCATCCGGAGCAAATTTCCAAAAAAGAAGCGTTAGATTTAGTGATTAAGTATGAGGGGCAGGCCTCTGAGAAACAGATTGTTCAGTATTTACGTGAGAATGAATACTATGTGGGACCGATAATGAGCAACTTGCACGTCTCACTAGTCGCAAATTATTAAAATAGCAATGAAAATGGGGTGATCGCGAATTGGCGACCATCCCATTAGTTTTAGGAATGTTTAATTCTCAGTTTGATTTGACACTCTGGACAGATCCCGTAGACTTCAACGTGGTTACCTGAAACCATGTATCCGGATTGTTCTGCAGCTTTGGCTTCCAATTCTTGTTCAACGTCATGAAAGCCATCGTAGGAAATATCAGTAATTTTCCCACAATTAGTACAAATTGCATGGTAGTGGTGATGCTCAAAGTAATCGTAATGCGTACTGCCATCACCGTTTTGAAGTTCAATTACGATTCCGTGGTCGACAAACGTGTTCAACGTATTGTAGATGGTAGCAGGGCCTAGATTAGGTAATTCCTTATTCAGCCCTTCTCGGATCATTTCGACTGATGGATGATTATGATGGCTTGCCAGGTAGGCTAAAATGATATGCCGTTGCGCTGTAATCCGAAGATGATGATCCTTCAGAACTTGCCGAGTTTGTTCAATAATATCATTTGATGCCACAAGCGATCTTCCTTTCATTAAGTAACCAATTTATTATACCTATTAAATCACGTTTTGACAATAAAAGCTAACCCCGTGCATTCTCTTTTTGTATAGGGGATGTATGAGCCATTAGTGACGATAGTAACGCTGGACAATCAGGATTAGTAAAAATAGCAGTAGGCCAATGCCTGATACTAGAATAGAAATCGTTAGAAATGGGGATTGATAAACAAGGTGAATCGTGTGGTGACCGCGACTAACAGGAATGCCAATGAAGCCGGTATTGATTTTTGGCAGCGTATGATGATCGCCTACTAAATGCCATCCCTTTGAATACGGAATTGTGGTGGCTAGTATTGTTTTGTGGTGGGCGGTGTAGGTGGCAGTAACGCTATTTTTACCTAATTTAATGTTTTGAGCAGCAGTATTTTTACTGATTGCCTGATCCACACTCTTGCCGGTCGGAACCGCCCATAATGAGAGATCAAATGATGTCGATCCGGTCGCTGGCAAAGTGAGCGTGAGAGAATTACTATCCTCGTTAGTTGAGACAATTGTTCCCAAATTGAGGGTGGTCGAAGAACGTGGTGTGTAAAAAGATAAATCGTTACTACCGGTTTGTTCGAATTCGTTGGAGATGCCGTTGTAGTTAACCCCGATATTAAATTCGCCAGTTGACGCCGAGTAACTCATTGCATTTTTGCGTAGCCAGTTCAAATTGTACAGTTGTGGATTATATCTTAAATCAGTTTCTTGGCCTGCCATCATAATATCTTGATTATGAGATGCAATGTAATAATCAAGAGCATCTTTATGCCGCTGCTTAAAAGTACCAGCGCGGTAGGTAATATTTGTCAGTTGGGCATGTAGTTCGTAACCTTTAATGGACTTATCAGGATTCCATGTCACAATTGTAGGTGTTAAATCAGTTGTTGGAGTATGCACCTTAATGTGTTGGACCACCGAAAATTGATTGGCATTGGTTGGTAAGACGGCCGTTTTAAGTTGTTGGACCTGTTTGATTAGTTTAGTTGCAGGATTGGCGTGAAGGTGATTTGTGACGATATTGGTCAACAATGCAGCCTCTTTTTGAGAGGCCGAAAGTTGTTTGAATTGTTTGGTTGACATTACTCCGGAGGCCTGATAGATCAGAGGCATCGTCGAATTAGCCGTATATTCTTGTTGGTTATTTACGGCGGTTCCCGTCGCTTCATAACCGGCAGGCACTAATAAATCATCGCTATTGAGAAATAGCCGATTAACACCCAGAAAGCGTAATAGGAGTGCTCGATTGTCAACGGTGTTGGTGGTATCGTTGGGATTACTCGTGTTATTTTCTAGTGCTTGATTAAATGAATTAACGGCAGCATTTTGTAGCGACCAATAACTGTTAATATTATGCGTTCTGGCTAAGATTGGAAGGTTATCCGCTGGTGATTTATCCGTATATGACCGTAGTTGGCCATCAATTAAAGAGCGTTGGTCATGATCACTGCCGGTTTGAGCATAGGCCTGCTGTGTTTGAGTGAGCTGGTGGGCAGTGCGGCTTGAAATCAACGTTGAAGATTTATCAGAGAACTGATTAGTGTGACGATCGCGCATCATAATCACACCGTTGAGACCCGTTAAACATAGTAATGTAATCGCCAGAATTTTTGGTGGCAGTTGTTTGTGTGCGGGCATATTGAACATCAGGAGAATCGAAACTATTGTAAAATAGAGAACCATTACGCTCCCAAGATCGAAGGTGAATTTAAATTTATTACCTGCAAAAAGGCTGAGTAAAATCGCGAAGGCAATGATCGTAAACCAGATAAAATCTGCACGAACAAGCTCTGTAACGTGCTCTAGCATATGCATGACGGCGATCGCAATCGGGAGCATCAAAAGGAAAGTCCAACGGTTAGAAGGTGAAGAGCCACCATTCATTAAGGCCGCCAAAATGGGTGAAATGAGAATAATACCACCTAGACTCAGAACTAAATTGAGCGTTAAATAACGTCGAAAGCGCCGTAACGTCCAAACCGAAGCCATGATACCGATCACTAAAATCCCACCGGTTACCCAATAGGGGCGGGCGTAGTTGCTGACAGCAAGGCCGGGTAGTGTGAGGTAATAGGAGAGCGGATACCAAGTCATGCCATTTGCTAACTGGCTAGATGAACGGGTGGCTACTGATAATTGGTAAAGGGAAGGAATAAAAAGCAGGGAACTGATGAAAACGCCACCAAGAACGCTCAAGACCAAGTGGATGTTGAGCCGCCATTGCCGCCATTTTCGTTTTGTAATCATCAAAATCAACCAATAAAGTGCCAGGCCTAATCCGGTAATGGCGCCAAGGTAGAAATTGTTAAATAGTGTCCAGGCCGTCATAATCGTAAGTGTTCCCATTTTACGGGTTGCTAATGCGCGATGAAGAGCACAAACTAGTAACGGCGTAATAATGAGTGGATTAAGAAAGAATGGGTGTGCAAAAGCAACGTACGCGCTATATCCCGAAAATAAGTAAACGAACGTGGCGGTCAATATAATCCAGTTTTTGGTTCGATGGCCGATATGATTGATACAAAAAATGAATGCACCGCCAGCAAGGAAAAGGCGCACAACCACCATTACGGAATAATAAGCTACCATCGAAGATTCGCGGAAAAAAATAGCTGGATAGGTGAAAATATCGCCCATGACATAGTATGATAAAGTTTGGATGGTATCTTGACCAAGCCCCATGTTCCAATTCCACTGTGCCCACCACTGATGGTTGATGATGAGGTGCCGTAGCATTCGGCGCCAGTAAACCAATGCTGGATAATGCTGCGTGATGCCATCTGAATTCCAGATTAATGTTGAACCCGTTAGTGGGATAATAGCGAAAATGAAAATGCTTGTAATTGCAAAGCAACACAGATATTGTAGGTAGATGTTAGTTTTTAACTTGTTGATTAAATGAGTCATCGTAAAAAATCCTTACGTTCTATTTATAAGTTGATAGTCACCTTTTATTGTAACATGTGGCAGTAGGGAAAGAAGTGAAACAAATCTTAAAAGTTAAATTTGAAGCTTAATGTCATTAATAAATTAGGTATAATTAATGCTAACAGAAGATTTTAGGGGGATTATTGGACAGTGGCAAATCAAAAAGAGCTTAGTGTCACCTTGCCTGTAAATTTAGTGGATGAGTTAAATATTCAAGACGGTGAGGAATTGGAAGCCGTTGTGAAAAACAAACGGTTAATTTTGCAAACAACAAATGATAGCGATCATCGGTCTCGACGGGAATTTTTATGGTCACTGGGCGTGGCACTATTAAGTGGGATTATTTTTTTACTTTATTTTTGCGTGAAAGACCAACGACAAGTACCGTTGAGTGGGGGGTATTCGATTTCTAGTGCCATTATTATTTTCGGCGTGGTATTGGGAATGGTGCTATTTAGCGCTTTTTTTATCAAGGCACGGCAAAAATCTGACAATCGAACGCTCAAAAATATATATTGGCGTAATTTTCCGACCATTATTCTAGCTGTCGGGTTAATTCTCGCACTGAGTTTACTGGGGATCTTTTGGGTATTTGAACTCATTTTTCCGGATATCTCATTTGATCCCGTTACATCGTCATTATTTGTGTTGATTTTTTGCTTTTTCATTAATTACATGATGATTCAAGCGGCAGGAATTATTTCGCCATTTGCACTAACCACCGTTTTTACAATTGTGATTATTAGTGGTGTTATTATTTCGATGGTGACCAATGGTAATCGACACTGGTGGGAATATAACCTGAGCTTTTTGGGCACGGACTTAGCCCATAATGCTTGGCAATTTAATTTGACGCTGATTATTTCAGCACTAATTATGATTGTTTTAGTAGATTACCTATTTGTGTCGCTAGGGCCTAATTATCGAAGCTGGCGACTTTTAATTTTACGTGGATTATTGACGTTAACCGCCGTGTGCCTGGGGTCAATTGGTATTTTTACGAATAATCAGCGGTTCCACTTTATTCACGATCAAATTGCAAGTAGCTTGGCTTACCTAGTGTTAGCGATGATTATTGGGATTAAGTGGATGCTGCCACAGATTTCACGAGAATTTCAAGTGTTTTCTTACGTCATGGGAATTATTCTGGTAGCTGTCAGCTTGGCATTTAAACCGATCGATTACTTGTCATTAACGGGATTTGAAATGTTATCTTTTTTTGCAGTTTTTGGCTGGATTTTATTGCTTTTTCAAAATCTGCAGTTCTTGGCAGAGCCAACGCAACAAAAAGTAATTGTGCGTATATCAACGAAACATTAAATTTGGTATGATATTGGCAACGAAATGATGGAGGTTTCGAATTTGAAACTAAGTAAAAAACAAGTAATTGGTTATGGCTGTTTAGTATTGGTCATTGTTGCAACGTTGATTTATCCACAGTCAGCCCTAAAGTTAATTACAAAAAGTATGGGCGTTGTATTTCCAATCATACTCGGAGCAGCGTTAGCCTACGTTCTGAACTTGTTGTGCTCACGATTGGAACAGTGGTATTTTCCTAAATCGCGGCTTAAAATTGTGCGTGTAACTCGCCGTCCTGTGTCGATTTTGCTGACTTTTGTACTGGTTCTGTTGGTTTTGTTTGGTGTATTAAGATTGGTATTGCCTCAATTTGCGAATGCCTTGAGTGAATTTTTTGAATCGGTACCCAAAGTTGTCACGCGATTGGCAGCGTGGATTCAAAGCACGGACCAATTCCCATTAATTCAAAAAAAGATTAGCACGACACAGATTGATTGGACGAGCATCCAGTCTAAAGTAATGAAATATTTTACAACCGGTATCAGTGGTGTGCTCGGATCGACGATTACAATCTTTAGCAAAGTAACCAGTGGGGTTGTTAACTTTGTGTTAGCGGTCACGTTTGCAATTTATATTCTAATTAGTAAAGAAAAACTCGGAACAAATATTAAACGGGTGGGTCATGCGTTTTTGAGTGACCGTGTGATGCGGAAGCTAAAGTATTATTTGGCAACAATTAACCAGTGTTTCTCGAGCTTTATTATCGGCCAGATTACTGAAGCATTCGTTCTGGGAACACTTTGTATCGTTGGAATGTTGATTTTTAGATTCCCATATGCAGTCTCGATTGGTGCATTCGTGGGGATGATGGCTTTGATTCCCATCTTTGGAGCCTGGATTGGGGCGGGGGTCGGATTCTTATTGATTGTCGTGGATTCACCGTTCAAAGCGGTGCTGTTCATTGTCTTTATTTTAGTACTACAGCAGATTGAAGGAAATTTAATTTATCCCAAGGTCGTTGGTACGTCAATTGGGCTACCAGGAATATGGGTGTTAGCTGCAATTACGATTGGTAGTGGTATCAGTGGTATTTTGGGGATGTTGCTTGGTGTCCCAGTAGCGGCAACGTTATACAAATTACTGAAGGATGCTACAAACCAGCGCTTATCGAATAAATGAGAAATTTGTGCGGAATTTTTAATATTCCGCATTTTTTTTGATCTGAAAACGGTTAATAAAGGTAAAAAAGTTTTTTTTTCTCAAAAACATGATATATTAGTCTAGGTTTTGGATAAGTAGTAACTAACTTGAGGGAGGGTTTGCGATCGTTTTTTAATTTGGTTAAAAAACAGGAACAGCGTAATTGATATAACTTTAAACATGTTTAATTAAAAAAAGTAAACGGGTTTAAAGTTACATGAATTAGTTCATCCAAGTTTAAATCTACTGATTCACCGAATTTCTAACTCAATAGAAAAGAGGCTTTTCAGATGAAAAATAATGAACACAACAATGGCTTAGTGCATACAATTGATACCGACAGCAAAAGTCTAGATGAGATTAATGGTAGCATTCGAGTGCCGCAAAATGCCGGTTTTTGGAAGACCCTGCTGGCTTATACCGGGCCGGGCATCTTAATTGCGGTTGGGTATATGGATCCAGGTAACTGGGTAACTTCGATTGCCGGTGGTGCGCAGTTTAAGTATCGGTTGCTGGCGGTTATCTTAATTTCATCGTTGATTGCGATGATGCTTCAAGCAATGTCATCGAAGCTCGGCATTGTGACGGGGAAAGATCTAGCTCAAATTACGGGGGAAAGAACTAATAAGCCCGTGAGGCTAGGACTATGGATGGTTGCTGAGTTGGCTATTATGGCAACCGACGTGGCTGAAATTATTGGTTCAGGGATTGCGTTACAATTACTGTTCAAGATTCCGCTGTTAATTGGGATTTTGATCACTGCAGCGGATGTCTTGTTACTACTATTGCTTATGAAGATGGGATTCCGCAAAATTGAAGCAATTGTGGCGACTTTAGTTGCTGTAATCGTGTTGGTTTTTGCGTATGAAGTCATTTTGTCACAACCAAGTATGTCAGGGATTTTAAAGGGTTATGTCCCAACCGGAAGTATTATCACAAACCATTCAATGTTGTACTTATCACTCGGGATTGTTGGGGCGACCGTAATGCCGCATGATCTATACTTAGGATCTTCGATTTCACAAACGCGTGAAATCGACCGATCCAACGCCAAAAACGTTGCTAAGGCGATTAAATTTACAACTTTAGACTCCAGTATTCAATTAACAGTGGCTTTTGTGGTGAATAGTTTGCTATTGATTTTGGGAGCAGCACTGTTTTATGGGACTGACAGTTCACTTGGACGTTTTGCGGACCTGTTTCATGCACTAAGTGATAGCCAAATTGTTGGTGCAATTGCTAGTCCAATGTTGAGTATGTTATTTGCAATTGCATTGCTTGCTTCCGGTCAGAGTTCCACGATTACTGGCACGCTTTCCGGACAAATTGTTATGGAAGGGTTTGTTCGCCTCAAGGTACCACTTTGGGTCCAACGGTTGATTACCCGGTTGTTATCTGTAACGCCAGTATTAATTTTTGCGATTTATTATCATGGTGACGAAGGTAAAATTGAAAATCTACTTACATTTTCACAGGTGTTCTTGAGCATTGCGTTACCATTTGCGATTATTCCATTAGTTATTTTCACGAGTAGCAAGAAAATTATGGGGCAGTTTGCGAATGGTAGTTTACTGAAGATTCTTTCGTGGATTGCGACAATTGTATTGATTGGATTAAATGTTTATTTATTACTACAAACAATTGGACTGATTAAGTAAAGTAAAAGGGCTGATTCAATACGAATCAGTCCTTTTTACATACATGGAATATTAGTTTGTAACAGCTTCATTGTCCTGAATAATGTCTTCCTTGCAATGGATCAGGGCCGTTAAAAAGTCGCAGTAGGGCGTTGGAACGCCATATTTCTGACCTTTCCGTGAAATAGCACCGTTAATATAGTCAATTTCTGTTGTCCGATGGTTTTTGATTAGATCTTGATACATCGATGGGTAATGATGACCGATTGTGTTTGGATCATAGCAATTTTCAACGTGTGACACAATTTCGGCAACATCTAGTTCAATGTTTTCGTGACGAGCAACCGCCGCGAATTCGTTAACAATGGTAGTTACTAGTTGATGTGCGGGAGTCGTCTTACCAAATGTGGTCATATTTACTTCAAGCAATGTACAAAGGCCGTTCATCGTACCATTAACACAAGCTTTTCGGTAAATCGAATAGTGAATGTTATCTGTATACTGCGCGTTCAATCCCGCTTCGGACAAGCAAGCAGCTAAAATTTCAGCGTCTGACTCATTTCCCGCAACCAAATTTTGTAGCGAAACGCTCCCACTACCGAATGATTGGGTATGACCGGGGCCAACAAGGCTTGCCGTCCACATTGTATTCCCAAGGAAGATGTTTTTCTTGGGGACATATTTTTCAATGATGTCTTCATGGCCGATACCATTGAGGAGACAAAGAATTTTAGTATGGTCTTTAATAATTGGTTTGATATCCTGAAGCATTTGATCCAGTTGCATAGATTTCGTGAAGACGATGATTAAATCCATCGCCATGTTTTGTGTAACTTCTTTTGGGAACATGACTGGAATTTGAGTTGTATAGGTATCCTTATCAAGGGTTACTTTTAAGCCGTGTTCTTTAATAGCTGCAACATGTGCTGGCCAACCGTCAATAAGCGTAACATCATTTCCGGCCTGTTGAAGTACAAAGCCAAATCGGCTGCCTAACGCACCGGCACCTGCAATTGCAATTTTCATGGTAGTGACCTCCAGTCTTTAGTATGTGCAACCATGAGCATATCTCTATCACAATCATAATACTGGTAACCTAGGAATGGAATTAATATGGGAGCTTCCTTATCAACTTCTAATAGATTTCACATTTTATAGACTAACTATTATCAAGTGTCTGTTAAAGATTAAGTGTCTGCTTAAAATTGATTAAATGTAGAATAAATACCACAATAATTAAGAACTTATCTGACGATCTTCGATTTGTAAGTTGTCTTCGAGAACTTCACCGTCGTCAGATAGAGATAGTAGATGATAGCGAGCGTTAAAATCAATTTTGAGATTCGATCCAAAGAAACGGGCTGAGTATCCCTTGACGTGAATTGGGCCGAGGTCAGACGGCATTGAAAGATCATAATCGTCCATTGGCATTCCTTTGGAAATCAGCACGAGCTTAAATGAAATTTGAAGTGCTTCTAACCCGTGTGGTGAGTACGGACCAACACCATCGTCGTAGTTAAGGAGAATAAGGGTATCTGGACGTAATTTAGGTGAAATAATACTTTGAGCACTTGTCGAAATAGTAAGTTTCATTTTAAAAGCCTCCAATAGCGTGAACTTAATTTAGTGTCAGTATAACGCTTTAAAGACTGGGATCATAAATTTTCGTCTCGCGACTCTAAAACGAGGGTAAGTGGGTTAGATTTTAACTATCAGGACAATAAAATATGATATGATAGAAAAAAATGTTAGGAGTTTATGCATGACAGAACTATATTTAATTCGTCACGGACAAACGACTGGGAATGTGATGGGGATTAATCAAGGAACAACCAATACCGCCATTGCGTATTTGAACGATCACGGTCGCCAACAAATTCAGCAGCTGCAGCAACATTTTGATATTCGCTTTGCAGATCAGCTTATCACCAGTCCACTTGTAAGAACGCAACAGACAGCGCAGATCTTGAATCAGGCCGCTGATTTAACGGTTAGCGAGGATTCACGACTACTAGAAATTTCGTATGGACAGTGGGATGGACGAAAGAAAGTTGACCTCCAGGCTGAGTATCCGACACTTTTTTGTGCGGATACTGGAGATGTGGTGCCAGAGTACGCGAAGGTTGCGGCCGGTGAACGCTTTACGGATGTAGAGAAACGGGTTAGCGATTTTATGGTTGATATTTTTCGACGCTTTCCAGATCAAAAGATTATCGTGGTTACACACGGGTTCACTATTCGCAGTTTTGTGGTTGCCGCTATGCATGTTCAAGATCCATTTGCGATCCCTGAACCAGATAATGGTAGTGTTACGAAGCTGACCATTATTCCGGAGAATGGTCGGAGAATGTTGAATTACTACAACCGAATTTATTAGGAGACTACTGTGAGTAATAGTAAGATTATTAAGGCATTATCATATCTGTCAATTACGTTTGCACCATTACTGGTACCGTTGATTATCTGGATTTTGAGCCAATCAGCATCGTCAGTCCAATATCATGCACGGCGAGCATTTTTTCTGCATTTATGGCCGGTAATACTAACGGTTGGAGCGTTAATTGTAATTGGTGTAACGGGAGTTACAACGAATGATGTGTTTAGCACGAGTGCAGTATCGTTGTTATTGCTAGGAGTGATTGCAGTAATTGATGTTGTGCTATACATTTATAACTTAGTATACGGAATTAGGGTCTTGTTTGAGTAAAAAAACGCCTGTGCAAATTGCACAGGCGTTTAATTTTCACTTGGCCCTTGTTAGTTTAATGCCATCCTTACGATAGGCCCACAGAACGACAAGCAGGTTGATGATAACAAGGAGGGTCGTCATCAAGAATACATAACGATAATCTAAAATTCCGGCAACTCCTGAGGCCAGCATGGGACCAATAACAGAGCCAATAGCTTGGAATGACTGATTGTAACTAAAAATACGACTGATTGCACTGGTGGGCGTATCGAGTGTCATAACGGTTTGCGTAACGGGCAACAATGCGGCATCGGCGATACCAACGAAAAAGCGAAGGATCCCGAGCATCAGGACAGTAGTCGTAAAGAACATGGGTGTAAAGGCTAAACCTGAAAGTAATAATCCGCCAATTAGGACCTTTTGCGGGCCAATATGATCTCCTAACGATCCCAAACGTGGTGCTGAGAGTAAAGTTGCGATTCCCGGCATTGCGGCCACCACGCCGCTGGCAAAGGCAATGTTACCTTGATTGTGCATCAGCTCTTTAACAAATAAACTGATGATGGGATTGATAGAGTTGGTAGCCGCTTGGATTAGCATCGATGAAATAATCATGGCCCATACGACATGAATCTGCTTAATTCCGGCAAAGGCACTTTCTGTCTGATGATGGTCATCTTTAGGTAGTGGCACAAAATTTTCCTTAACGCCGAATAATGTAATTAAGGTCGCGAGTAACATAAATGCGCCAAACAGGAAAAAAGGAATTCGATAACCAAAGATACCGGCAATGGCGCCGCCAATGATGGGACCGATGAGTTGCCCACCGACGTTGCCTGTTGTCAGGGTTCCCATGACGCGACCACTTTGTTCCTGAGGTACTTCGCTTGCAACCAATGCGTATGCGTTGTTAATATATCCGGAGAACGCTCCTTGAATTAAGCGTAGCAAAATTAGAACCCAGACATTAGGAGATAGGCCGGTTAGTGTAGCGGTGATGGTCATGGCCGCCGCCGCACGTAAGAGCATCGGCTTTCTACCAGTTCGATCCGCCAGCTTTCCCCAGAGTGGAGATACAATTGCCTGGCTCAGAAATGTAACTGAAAATGCGATGCCGGCGTACAATGTGAGCTCCCACTTTGGAAAATTGTCCATTGTACTGATAAACAGAGGTAAAAAGGGAAGGCTCATGCTTGCTCCGGCGCCGGTTGCAAAGTTTCCGAACCAGAGTGCATACATATTCTTCTTCCATTGTGGTGCGTTTGATAATTGAGACATGTTAATTCACTCCGAACTTTTATTAAAAACACTAGTTATTATACGCTGAGCAGATCATAAGTAAACCAGGTGTGAGAGTTCGATCATCGTTGCGAAAAATCAAAAGAAGTTCATGATTTGACAAATTCCAGATACAATAACTGCTAGACTGATGAGTTGAAAACGAATACAATTTAGGTAGTGTGGAAGTTTTCGCAAAGTTTGGGGGATGCAGGTATGGCTAAATTTACACCGTTTCCGGTAATTGAATCTAGTTTGCATATGTTTGGTGGTCACCTGCGAACGGTGGCCGGCGGATGGACTTTCTTTGAGCAAAAACATCAAGCATTTGAATTGATGTGCGTGATCGACGGTCATCAAACGACACAGATTAAGAATCAAACACCGGTTACGTATGGGCCAGGGGATATCATTATTATTTCTCCTGGAACTTTACACGTTAATTTTAATGCTAGTAAGCGAGAGAGCATGACCTATTGCTGCATTCATTTCAATATCGAAAGTTTGAAATTAAGAGCTGAAATTATTCGTGACATTGCGAATATTGCGATTCATGCGGATAATGAGTTAGCAAAAGTAGCTGTGACGACGATGCAGGAAATGCTCACATACACGAATAAGAGCGACTTAAGCCGGGAAGAACGGGATTTAAAAATTGAAATTACATTCTATAATTTTTTAATTCAGATCATTCACAGTCTCCCCGAATTTAGTAGCAAGAGTACGTCAAAGTACACTGAAAGGGAGGCACAGGTCGCACGCTCAATGGCTGCAATGATTGAAAACGGGATTGAAAATGAAGAGCCCGAATCATTAAACGTGGGGACAATTTGTCAGTCTTTAAACATCAGTACAGGGTATGGACACCGCGTTTTTCGGAAGGTATATGGGAGTACGCCGCTACACTTCATTGAGGAACAAAAGTATAGTAAGGCCAAAATGCTGCTTGGAATTCCGGATTATTCGATTGAGGAAGTTGCCTACATGACGGGTTTTAACAGCCTGTCTAATTTCAGTAAGCAATTTAAAAAATGGTCGAATTTAACACCTAGTAAGTATCAACAACAGGTCCTTCATAAACGGGAGGTTCGTGCAATTAAGGACAGCGGATTTTTTGAATAGACATCTCAGGATTCAGCAAAGGCTGAATCCTTTTTAATTAGAGATAAAGTTCACATGCAGTTCACAATTTGACAAAATGTCGTTAGGAATAGCTCTAGACCGAATCGCTGTAAGCGAATACAATTAAGTCATCAACACGAGTTAGGCGAAAAGTAAATCCTGCAGAGTACTTTTTGCTCGTTAGTTGGTTTTAAAAACTAACAAAACTAACAACTGTTTTGATAGCGCTGTCAGGATTTATTACTTTTATCAGCATCACTTTGTTGACATTGAAAGGAAGGTTTGTAATTATGGCGTCAAATCCAAAAACCGAAGCAAATGATGAATTTGCGAAATTATCTTGGCGTGAACGAATTAGTTACGGTGCCGGGGATTTAGCCCAAAACTTAATTTTTGGTACGATTGGTTCAATGCTCTTATTTTATTTAACTACTGTGTACGGAATTTCAGCCGCTGCTGGGGCAACAATTTTCTTAGTTGTTCGGTGGGTTAATGTTTTCTGGGATCCTTGGGTAGGAGCGTTTGTTGATAAACGTAATCCTAAACTAGGTAAATATCGTCCTTACTTAATGTACTTTGGGATTCCATTAACGTTCTTCTGTGCAATGCTATTTTTCCCAATCGCATCTGTTCGTGGAAGTATTCCCTATGCTTTTGTAGCATACCTGTTAACAGCTATGATTTATTCATTCGTTAATATCCCATATGGTGCGTTGAACGCGTCATTAACCCGTGATAACAACGAAGTTTCCACATTGACAACTGTTCGGATGACTGAAGCCAACATTGGTAACCTGTTAGTTTACACTTTCTTACCATTATTTGTTCAGTTAGCTTCTCCAGACAAGGTTTCTAAGGATATTGGATTCTTTGGAATTCACATGAACCTTGGGAACTATGCTTCACCGCATGCTGGGGGCGCATATTTCTTAGTTATGTCAATTTACATGATCATCGGATTTATTCTCTTGATGGTAACCTTCTTTGGTATTAAGGAACGTGTTTTACCTACTAAGGAAGAAACCAGTAAAGTTAAATACAGTGATTTGTTTGGTGAAATTAAGAGAAACAAACCACTTCAAGTTTTGGGAATGTTCTTCTTAATTGGTTTCACATTTATGTTCTTTGGTAATACTGTATGGCCATTTTACATGCAATACAACGTTGGTCACCCAGAATGGATGGCATCAATTGGTTTGATTGGTTCGATTCCAGGGATCTTCTTAGTATTCCTCTGGCCAATCGTTCGTAAACGGATTGGTAAGAAACAATTCTTCTATAGTTTCCTCGTGTTGTTTATTGTTGGATCACTGATTTTGTGGGTATGGTCATTCTCATCATTCAAAAACAGTCCGGTTCTTGGTTATGTTGGCCGTTTCCTACAACAATGGGGCATTACCGCCGCTACTGGTTACATGTGGGCATTGGTTCCAGAAGTTGTTTCTTATGGTGAATGGAAGTCTAAGAAGCGGGTTGCCGCACTTATCAACGCCATCATGGGACTATTCTTCAAGATTGGTTTAGCTTTAGGTGGGATTATTCCCGGCTATATTAACGCCTTCTTCAAGTTTGATGGTACTAAAGCAACCCAAAGTGCTAGTGCACTTCAAGGGATTACTTGGTCAATGATCTGGTTACCAATTATCTTAGCCGTTGTTGCTATTTGGATTATGAGTCGTTACCCATTGAGTGATAAAGACGTTGATAAGATTAACCTTGAAATTAAAGATCGTAAGGCTGAAGGAGAATTATAAAATTAATCGTGTGTAAGAGGAGCAAAGCTTAAAGAACCTAAGTGGGCAAAGTTTGGTTCCTATGTAACACGGTTTGTAACACTTATTTGGAAATGATGTGACACATGATTTCCATTATCAAAATTATTTCAAGAAAGAAAGGACATGCACAATGAAGATTACTAATCCCGTTTTACCAGGCTTTAATGCTGATCCAAGTTTCATTCGGGTTGGCGATACCTACTATATTGCTAATTCGACGTTCGAATGGTTCCCAGGAGTTCGTTTACATGAATCAAAAGACTTAGTCCATTGGAACTTGTTGCCATCACCACTATCAACCACGACACTGCTTGATATGAAGGGTAATCCTTCATCTGGTGGGATCTGGGCACCAGATCTATCGTACGCCGATGGTAAATTCTGGTTGATTTACACCGATGTTAAGATTACTGAAGGTGCCTTCAAAGATATGACCAATTATCTGACCACGGCAACTGACATTCGCGGGCCTTGGAGTGATCCGATTAAAGTTAACGGTGTTGGCTTCGATGCATCATTATTCCACGATGATGACGGACGCAAGTACCTTGTCCAACAAACTTGGGATCACCGTGAGTATCACCACCCATTTGATGGAATTACACTAACTGAATTTGATACCAGCACAATGAAGCTGAAGCCTGAAACGGCTCGGACAATTTATGATGGCACTGAGGTTAAGTTGGTTGAAGGACCACATCTGTATAAGATTAATGGTAGTTACTACCTCTTTGCAGCTCAAGGTGGGACTGTTTGGACCCACGAAGAAGTCGTATCCCGTTCTAAGACGTTGGATGCTCATTCATTTGAGACTGAACCAGATGGACCGTTTATCACTAACTTTGATACACCTGATTCATACATTCAAAAACAGGGGCATGGTGCATTAGCAAGTACGCCAGGTGGTGAATGGTACTATGCTTCATTGATGGGGCGGCCATTAAACCACAAAAACGAATCATCTCATGATCCTCTTGGCTGGTGTACCCTTGGTCGTGAAACATCAATCCAAAAGGTTGAGTGGGATGACGAAGGTTGGCCACGAGTAGTTGGCGGTCATGGTGGTCAAGTTGAGGTCGATGCTCCTAAGGATGCTATTGAAACTGATGCTCCATTGGATCATTCGCGTCATGATGAATTTGATCAAGAAAAGCTTGACTACGATTGGAATACTTTACGAGTACCATTCACAAGTGAAACGGGATCGTATGGGGATGGCCAGTTGAAGCTGGTTGGTCGCAATTCATTGGCAAGTACTTTCGATGTTTCATTCTTAGCTCAAAGATGGCAAGCGTTTAACTTTGACGCAACAACTAAAGTTAAGTTTGATCCATTTACCTATCAACAAATGGCCGGCCTAGCTAACTTCTATAATGATAAACACTGGTCATGGATCTTTATTACCTGGGATGAAAAGAAGGGTCACGTAATTGAAGTTGCTCAAAATGACAACAATAATTACACTTCATTCTTGAAGGATGACGCAATTCAAATTCCAGATGGTACTGAATATGTTTGGTTCCGAACTAAGGTACGGAAACTAGATTATACGTATGAATATTCGTTTGATGGTGAGACATGGCATGCAGTACCGGTAACGTTAGATGCCGCAATCTTGTCAGATGATTACGTATTACAGAATTACGGGGGCTTCTTTACCGGAGCATTCGTTGGTTTAGCCGCTGTCGATTATGCTGGATACGAACAACCAGCTACGTTTGATTTCTTTGATTACAAGGAGCTCGGCGATAAATAGAGGTTGAATTGAAAATGGCTTTCTCCCTAACTGGGGGAAGCCATTTTTTTGTCCGCGAAAATTGTTTGGCGTGTTAAGATAAGGAGAGTAAGCACCCAATAACAAACCGGCTATAATTACGCACTTCAGTGCGATAGAATCACTTTATCAAATATGATGAG
>NZ_AYYY01000046.1 GCF_001436295.1 Paucilactobacillus vaccinostercus DSM 20634
ATGCTTGAAGATTTAAAGCAAAAAGTTTATGAAGCTAACATGATGCTGCCAAAGCTTGACCTCGTGACCTTTACTTGGGGGAACGTCTCACAAATTGACCGCGAAAAGGGTCTATTTGTCATCAAGCCTTCTGGTGTCGATTATGACAAGTTACGTCCAGAAGATATGGTTGTCGTTAACTTGAAGGGTGAAGTTGTCGAAGGTGACATGAATCCTTCTAGTGATACCCCAACGCACATGTACCTTTACAATCACTTCCCGAACATTGGTGGGGTTGTGCATACCCACTCACCTTGGGCCGTTTCGTTTGCCCAAGCTAAGAAGGATGTTCAGGCCTTTGGGACTACCCATGCCGACACCTTCTATGGTGATGTACCAGCTGCCGATGCCTTAACAAAGGATGAAATCGAAGGCGAATACGAATTAAACACTGGTGAAGTTATTGTGCGGACTTTCAAAGAACGCGGAATTGATCCAGATGCCGTTCCAGCCGTATTGGTTAGCCAACACGGACCCTTCACATGGGGTAAGGACGCCGCCGATGCCGTTCATAACGCTAAGGTGCTGGAAGTCGTTGCAGAAATGAACTATCACACTTTGATGCTGAACCCTTACTCAGATAACCATGTCCCACAATACCTGTTGGACAAGCACTACTACCGTAAGCATGGGGCTAACGCCTACTACGGTCAAAACAATGCGAAGTCGAAGGGCCACGCCCACAAGGC
>NZ_AYYY01000047.1 GCF_001436295.1 Paucilactobacillus vaccinostercus DSM 20634
GTACCTGGGATTGGGTTACCTTCTGGATCAGTTGGAATCGTCGTGTATGGCACTTTGTTCTCGCCAAGTTGAGTCATCACTACCTTGAAGGTTTGATCCGCGTCGTCATCGTGATCATACGTTGCGCCTACGGTGCCATCGCTTGTCAGGTTGTATCCTTGGTTAATTACCCCTTGGATTGCCGTTGCGATTGTGCTGTGATCAACCGCTCCGTCACTGACACCTTCTACATTAATCGTGTCGAGCTTCTTACCGTTTTGATCAACGATTTCAACCGTTGCACGTTGCTTGTTTGGTGTGTAGAC
>NZ_AYYY01000048.1 GCF_001436295.1 Paucilactobacillus vaccinostercus DSM 20634
ACCATCGACCTCACGCTTATCAGGCGTGCGCTCTAACCAGCTGAGCTATAGGCCCATTAAAGCGGGTGACGAGAATCGAACTCGCGACAACAGCTTGGAAGGCTGTGGTTTTACCACTGAACTACACCCGCATATTAATGGTTATTGCTAATGGCGCGGGACGGAATCGAACCGCCGACACACGGAGCTTCAATCCGTTGCTCTACCAACTGAGCTACCGAGCCATAACGGTCCGTACGAGACTCGAACTCGTGATCTCCTGCGTGACAGGCAGGCGTCCTAA
>NZ_AYYY01000049.1 GCF_001436295.1 Paucilactobacillus vaccinostercus DSM 20634
TTTAATCGATCGCAAATCACGGTTCCTTTGGGCATACCGGTTAAAAGATCGGACGACAGCGACTGTTAATGCAGCACTAACTAAGTTCCTAACCACTTTTAATGGTCCGGTGCACAGCTTTACTTTGGACCGTGGCACTGAGTTTAGTGGGCTAGTATCACTTGAATCACAATATGGTATTAAGACCTATTACTGCCATGCTTATACTCCAGCTGAACGTGGT
>NZ_AYYY01000050.1 GCF_001436295.1 Paucilactobacillus vaccinostercus DSM 20634
GGACATATTTGTGATAAGCAATTTCAGACACTAAAGAAGCCGATGCCATGCTGTGAAGTATTAACGCCCTTGGCGCATTTCCTTGGTAGAGATGGCTAATCGCATCTTGTTGGTCACATTGATGATATTTGTAAGTTGCCTCATATATGTTGGCAACATATAGTCGTCCTGGAATCACGCGAACTTCTTGTCGTACATAATGTTTACCAACTCGTTGGAGGTCATGCCCATGTGGACACAGTTTTATCATTGGCTCATGGACTTCATCTTCCGTCGGAAGATCAGTACTGATAATCTCAGATCGTTTTCG
>NZ_AYYY01000051.1 GCF_001436295.1 Paucilactobacillus vaccinostercus DSM 20634
ATCATACCATTGTCAGCTAGCAGCTTAGTAAAGTAGATAAAAGCGAGCTTAATAAGGTCAGAAACTTCTTTACTGGAACGAAAGTTATTGATTGTTTTGTAAGAGATTGTGGTATCTTGGCTTAACCATTTCATGGGAATATTTTCAGCATTCATTTCAACGATTCGACGACCGGAAAATACTCTTCTAGAATATGCGAAGAGGAGCATTTTCATTAACATTGCCGGATGGTAAGCAGGGCGACCGGTGGTCGCGACGGAAGTTTCAATAATATTATGAGGGATTGTATTAACAAACATATCAATCAGTTTCACAATATGATTATTGGGAATATTAAAATCTAAGTTTAATGCGATGCAAGTTTGAGCTGTGTTATAATTTTTGTACATGGAAGTAATCTCCTTTATTATTTGGTTTGGTCGCTAATATAATAACAGGAATTTACTTCCT
>NZ_AYYY01000052.1 GCF_001436295.1 Paucilactobacillus vaccinostercus DSM 20634
GTTTCACATTGCGGACATACCCAATCACGATCGGCTAGCGTAAGTTTGTTAGTTGTTCCAGTGCCCATAACAAACCCGCAATCATGACATGTCTGGGTAGTGTTTCTCGGATTAACGGTGATAAATTTTTGACCGTACAGGTCGGCTTTATAAGCCAACATGCCTAAAAACGTTCGCCAACCAACATCAGAAATACTCATAGCCAGAGCGTGATTTCGTAACATATTC